>CAYPRW010000001.1:0-321525 GCA_964413495.1 uncultured Stakelama sp.
GTCGGCGCGGCGGGCGGGGCGCTGCTCGCGCTCGTCTCGCGCAACGATGCGGGGCGGCTGGGCGAATTCTATGACGCGGGCGCCACCCATTTCCTCGCCAGCCCGTTCCGCGAGGCCGAGCTGGTGCACACGCTGCGCTTTGCCGCGCGCCATGCCGAGCGGGTGGGCGGCGAACGCGACGCCGCGCCGGGGGCGGTCGAGGCGCTGGGCTGGCGCTATGATCCGGCCTTGGCATCGGTGCAGGTGACGCCGGCGCTGGCCGCGCTGCTGGGGCTGGGCGAGGCGCCGTCGGTGCGCGCCCTGCTGCGCCGCGTGGCGGCGGGCGATCGCCCGGCCCTGCGCGCGGCGCTGCTGCGATTGCGCGACGGGGTGCAGGCGACCGCCTTTGCGCATGAACTGGCCGGCGCGGGACGGGTGGTCGAGCATCTTCAGGTCGATCCGCGCACCGGCCGCGTCCATGCCCTGATCGAGCGGCTTGGCCGGGTCGACGCCGGAGCCGCTGTGCGCGAGGCGATGGACGGCGCGCGCGACGCGGCGGGCGCGCGGCGCTGGCTGCAGCGGCGGTTGACGGAGGGCCGTTCCGCCGGGGTGGTGCTGGTGGCGCTGAGCCGGTTCGATGTGGTCAACGCCGCCTATGGCCGCGCGGCGGGCGACGCCGTGTTGCGCACCGCCGCCGCCCGGCTGACCGACGCCGCGCGCGAGGTGCTGGGCCGGCGGGCGATCGTCGCGCGCATGGGCGGCGCCGAGTTCCTGGCGGCGGCGGAGGATGCGGACGAGACCGCGCTCGCCGCCGCGGCGGCGCGGATCGAGGAGGCGCTGGCACGGCCGTTCGTGATCGGCGACGAGATCGCGCCGATCGGCGCGCGCGTGGCGACGGCGCGGACGCGCGCGGGGGACGATGTCGCGGGGTTGCTGGCGCGCGCCGGCGAAATGCTGACGGGAGCGGCGCGTGGGGCGTGCGAAGGGGTGGATGCGCTGGCGGTCGACCTGCGGCGGGCGATGGACGCGGGCGAGATCGAGCTGCGCTTCCAGCCGCAGGTGGCGGTCGCGACCGGCGCAATCGTCGGGGTCGAGGCGCTGGCGCGCTGGCGGCATCCCGAACAGGGCGAGATCGGGGCGGAGGCGCTGTTCGCCGCGGCGGAGCGCGCGGGGCTGGCGCTGGCGGTGTCGGAACATGTCCAGCGGCTCGCGCTGGTCCAGGCGACGCGCTGGCCGGCGGCGCTGGCCGGGCTGCGGCTGGCGATCAACGTCACCTCGGCCGATGTGGCGCGCAGCAACTTCGTCGACCTGTTCCTCGACTGGCTCGACAGCAGCGGCTTCCCGCGCGCGCGGCTGACGGTCGAGATCACCGAGGGCGGGCTGATCGCCGATATCGGCGAGGCCGCGCGATTGCTGGCCGAGCTGCGCACCGCCGGGTGCCGGGTGGCGATCGACGATTTCGGGACCGGCTATTCCAGCCTGGCCTATTTGAAGGCTTTGCCGCTCGACTATCTCAAGATCGACCGCAAGCTGACGCAGGACATCGCCGGATCGGTGCGCGACCGGGTGGTGGTGCGCGGGGTGATCGACATGGCGCGATCGCTGGGGCTGGCGGTGGTGGCCGAGGGGGTCGAGACCGCCGAACAGCTGGAACTGCTCGCCAAGGAGGGGTGCCAATTCTATCAGGGGTTCCTGTGCGCCGAGCCGCTGACCGTGGACGAGCTGGCGGCGCGGATGGGAGGAAGCGAATGACGCGCTGGCTGCTCGCATTGTCGATGCTCGTCATGGCGTGGCCCGTCGCGGCCAGGGAACGCCCCGATCCGCGCATCCAGATCGAAGCGGCGATGGAGGACAGCGCGGCGGGGTGGGACCGTGGCGACCTGGGCGCGTTCCTGGCGATCTATTCGGACGATCCGGGGATCACCTTCACCGGATCGAAGGGGATCGAGCGCGGGCTGGGAACGATCCGGGCGCGCTATGCGACGAATTATCCCGACCAGTTCGGGCCGGGCGAACGGCCAAAGCGCACCGTGCTGACGTTCGGCCTGGAGGAATTCCAGATGATCGGGCGCCGCCATGCGCATCTGGTCGCGCGCTGGACGTTGACCCCTGCCGCGGGCGGTGCCGCGCTGACCGGCATGACCTCGCTGCTGTTCAGGCGCGAGGGTGGGAGATGGAAGATCGTGGCGGATCACAGCAGTTGACGGGCGATCCGCATGACGTGAGCGGCGTATGGTATGGCCGCTATTTCGCGAGCTCGGCGGGGGTCGAGGCGAACAGCTTCATCGCGCATCTGGAGGAGATGGCGGGCGAGGTGAGCGGGACGATCACCGAACCGGACACCACCGGGACCGACGAGGTGCGCCGCGCCTTCGTCGATGGCGACCGCATGGGCAAACAGCTGAAATTCACCAAACAATATGATCCGGCCGGGGCGCTGGCGCATTCGGTGGCCTATGCTGGGACGATCAGCGACGACGGCACCGAGGTGGCCGGCGAGTGGCGCTTTTCCGGCTATCACGGCAGCTTCGTGATGAACCGCGAGACCTTTGCCGCCGACGAGCTGGATGACGAAGCGGCGGTCGACGAGGATATCGTGATCGTCATAGAAGCGCCGTTGGAGCGACGCTAATTTTTTACAGCGGGTATGTTCCGGAGAGCATAGAGATTTAGATCCATCGGCGAGGCGCTGTCCGGCCCTGGGCCCCTGCTTTCGCAGGGGAACTCCACCTTCGTCAGCGCGAGCTTAGCCGATGCGTTCGAACGCGCCGGTTTCGAAGTCCCGTGCCACGAGCGCGGCGATCGCTTCGGCCACGATTTCGGGGGGCTTGACGCTTTCGGGCGCCTCGCCGGGATAGGCGCGGGCGCGCATTTTCGTGCGGGTGGCGCCGGGGTCGACGATGGCGACGCGGACCTGGGTGAGGTTGCGCACTTCCTCGGCATAGCTCAGCAACAGATTCTCGAACGCGGCCTTGGTCGCGCCGTAGAGCCCCCAGAAGGCGCGCGGCTGGCGCGCGACGCCGGAGGTGAGGCCGATCACGCGGCCGGCATCCGACTTGCGCAACAGCGGATCGAACGCGCCGAGCAATGCCGCCTGCGCGCTGACGTTGAGTGCGAGGACCCTGGCGACCTCCTTGGGATCATAGGCGCCGATCGCGGCGAGCGTGCCGAGCGCGGCGGCGTTGAGGACGAGCAGGTCGAGCTTGCCCCAGCGTTCCGCCAGCGCGGCGGCGAGGCGGGGAATCGCATCGGTCTCGATCAGGTCGAGCGGCGCGATCGTCGCGGTGCCGCCGGCGGCGAAGATCGCTTCCTCGACCTCTTCCAGCCCGCCCGCGGTGCGCGCCGTCAGCACGACATGATAGCCCTGTGCCGCCAATGCCGTGGCGGTCGCCGCGCCGATGCCGCGGCTCGCGCCGGTGACCAATGCGACGCGCGCTTGTTGTTCGCCGCTCATGCCGGTTCGTCGAGCAGCGCGAGCTGAGTCAGCGCCTGTTCGTTATGATCGGTCAGCGGCGTCGGATAATCGCCGGTGAAGCAGGCGTCGCAATAGCGGGGCAGCACGCTGGTCCGCTCCGTCTCGCCCAGCGCGCGGTAGAGGCCGTCGATGCTGATGAAGGCGAGGCTGTCGGCCTTGATGAAATCGGCCATGCCCTGGACGTTCAGCTTGGCCGCGAGCAGTTTGGAGCGTTCGGGCGTGTCGACGCCGTAGAAGCAGCTGTGCGTGGTCGGCGGGCTGGCGATGCGCATATGCACCTCCGCAGCGCCGGCTTCGCGCATCATCTCGACGATCTTGAGGCTGGTGGTGCCGCGCACGATCGAATCGTCGACCAGGATGATGCGCTTGCCGGCGATCAGGTCGCGATTGGCGTTGTGCTTGAGCTTGACGCCGAGCCGGCGGACCTCGGCGCTGGGCTGGATGAAGGTGCGGCCGACATAGTGCGAGCGGATGATGCCAAGCTCGAACGGGATGCCCGATTCCTGCGCGAAGCCGATCGCGGCGGGCACGCCCGAATCGGGGACGGGAACGACGAGGTCGGCATCGACGCCGGATTCGATCGCCAGTTGCGCGCCGATCGCCTTGCGCACCGAATAGACCGAGCGGTTCTCGGCGATCGAATCGGGGCGCGAGAAATAGACCCATTCGAAGATGCACGGGCGCGGCGCGATCGCGCTGAACGGGCGCAGCGAGCGCAGTTCGCCGTCCTTGACGATGACCAGTTCGCCCGGATCGACCGCGCGCACGAATTCGGCGCCGACCACGTCGAGCGCGACCGTCTCCGAGGCGAAGATGAAGCTGTCGCCGAGCTTGCCCATCACCAGCGGGCGGATGCCCAGCGGATCGCGGCAGGCGATCATCCCCTGCGGCGTCATGCAGATCAGCGAATAGGCGCCCTCGATCTGCTTCAATGCGTCGATGAAGCGATCGAGCAGGTCGCGATAGCCGCTGGTCGCGACGAGGTGGATGATCGTTTCGGTATCCGAGGTCGACTGGAAGATCGAACCGCGTTGCACCAGTTCGCGGCGCAGGTGGATGGCGTTGGAGATGTTGCCGTTATGCGCCACCGCGAAGCCGCCGCTGGCCAGTTCGGCATAGAGCGGCTGGACGTTGCGCAGCGCGGTCTCGCCCGTCGTCGAATAGCGGACATGGCCGCAGGCGACGGTGCCGGGGAGGGCGCGGATCACCTCGTCCCGGTCGAAATTGCCCGCGACATGGCCCATCGCGCGATGGGTGTGGAAATGCGTGCCGTCCCAGCTGGTGATGCCGGCGGCCTCCTGCCCGCGATGCTGCAGCGCGTGCAGGCCCAGCGCGACGAGCGCGGCGGCGCCCTCGGCACCGGAAACGCCGAATACGCCGCACTCTTCGCGCAGCTTGTCGTCATCGAACGGGTTTGTGGTCAGCATCGGCCCTTCGCGGGGAATCGGTGTCGATGGGCGGCCATATAGGGGTGCGATCCGGCTTTGTCGCCTGTTTGTCACATGCCACGCGGTGAACCACCGAATTTCTTCTGCGTTGGTGGCGTATTGCAGGAGGCAGACATGGCCAAGGACCACGGACCGCAGATCAAGGACGACAAGCTTTACGAGGAATTGCGCAAGCACGGCGCATCCAAGGAAAAGGCCGCGCGCATCGCGAATGCCAAGGCCGGCGGATCGCTCGACCGCAAGAGCACGCATCTTGAGGATCGCAGCAAGGCCGAACTTGACGACGAGGCGAAGCAAATCGGCATCGACGGGCGATCGGGCATGACGAAGGACGAGCTGGTCGATGCCATTCGCGATCGATGACGCGAAAATCCCATTTGCGCTGACGGGATCGATCAAGGCCTGGCCCCTTGATCGATTTCGCCACTTTCGTTGACCTGTTAATCCAATTTCCGGGAGCGGAGCCGCCCGTCTACGCTTCCCCCACATAATCACATAGGAGGGACCGGCACATGGACGCCAAGACTGGATCGATCGACGGCGGCGGTTGCCCGTTTCACGGCGAAGGCGGCGTTCGCGCGCTGCTGGGGCGCACCAACAAGGATTGGTGGCCCGAGATGCTGGCGACCGAGATCCTCAATCCCAACGGGCCGTCCAATCCGATGGGCGAGGATTTCGACTATGCGCAGGCGTTCAAGGCGCTGGATTACGATGCGCTGAAGGCCGACCTCGTCGCGCTGATGACCGACAGCCAGCCGTGGTGGCCGGCGGATTACGGGCATTACGGGCCGTTCTTCATCCGCATGGCGTGGCATGCCGCCGGCACCTATCGCACCGCCGACGGGCGCGGCGGGGCGAATAGCGGGCAGCAGCGTTTCGCGCCGCTCGACAGCTGGCCCGACAACGGCAACCTCGACAAGGCGCGCCGGCTGTTGTGGCCGATCAAGCGGAAATACGGCAAGCATATCAGCTGGGCGGACTTGTTCATCCTGACCGGCAATGTCGCGATCGAGAGCATGGGCGGGCCGGTGTTCGGCTTTGGCGGCGGGCGTGCCGACGTGTTCGAGCCCGAGCGCGACATCTATTGGGGTTCGGAAGACAAATGGGTGAACGAGGGCGTGCAGACGCGCATCGCGCCCGAGCATGGCATGCACGAGCTGGAAGGGCCGCTGGCGGCGATCCAGATGGGGCTGATCTACGTCAATCCCGAGGGACCGGGCGGCAATCCCGACCCGCTGCAATCGGCGCGCGACATGAAGGCGACGTTCGAGCGCATGGCGATGAACCATGAGGAGACCGTCGCGCTGACCGCGGGCGGGCATACGTTCGGCAAGGCGCATGGCAATGGCGACGCGTCGCTGCTGGGCCATGCCCCGTCCGGCGGCGACCTGATCGCGCAGGGTTTCGGCTGGGTCAGCGGCCATGAGAGCGGCGGCATCGGCGAGCACACCGTGACCAGCGGGATCGAGGGATCGTGGGTGAACACGCCGACGCAATGGAGCGAGAATTACTTCCGGCTGCTGCTCGATTATGAATATGAGCTGGTGAAATCGCCGGCCGGGGCGCAGCAATGGCAGCCGGTGAACCAGCGGGAAGAAGACAAGGCTCCGGCGGCCTGGGATTCGTCGAAGAAGGTGCCGACGATGATGACCACCGCCGACATGGCGCTGAAGGTCGATCCCGAATTCCGCGTGATCAGCGAGAAGTTCAGGAACGACCATGAAGCGTTCAAGGACGCCTTCGCGCGCGCCTGGTTCAAGCTGACGCATCGCGACATGGGGCCGAAGGTGCGGTATCTGGGGCCGGACGTGCCGGACGAGGATCTGATCTGGCAGGATCCGGTTCCGGCCGGGACGACGCCGTCCGACGCGCGGGTGAAGGCGGTGAAGGCGGCGATCGCGGCATCTGGGCTGACCGTCAGCCAGCTCGTCAAGACCGCCTGGGCCTCGGCCAGCACTTATCGCAAGTCCGATCATCGCGGCGGCGCCAATGGCGCGCGCGTGCGGCTGGCGCCGCAGAAGGACTGGGAAGTCAACGAGCCGGCGATGCTGGCCAAGGTGCTGGAGACGCTGAACGGGCTGCGCGGCGATCTGTCGATGGCCGATGCGATCGTGCTGGGCGGCGTGGTCGGGCTGGAAAAGGCCATCAAGGATGCCGGGTTCGACTTGGCGGTGCCGTTTACCGGCGGGCGTGGCGATGCGACCGATGACCAGACCGACGCCGACAGCTTTGCGGTGATGGAGCCGGACGCCGACGCATTCCGCAACTATCTGGGCAAGAAGAAGCTGGCGGTGAAGACCGAGGAGATGATGCTCGACCGGGCTTCGCTGCTCGGGCTGTCGGTGCCGGAGATGACGGTGCTGATCGGCGGGCTGCGCGTGCTGGGCGCCAATCATGGCGAGCGCGGGCATGGGCATTTCACGAAGCGGTCGGGGCAGCTGACCAACGACTTCTTCGTCAACCTGCTCGACATGACCAATGTGTGGAAGGCGGTCGAGGGGTCGGACGACCAGGAATATGTCGCGACCGACCGCAAGGGCGGCGGCGAGACCTGGCGGGCGACGCGGGCGGACCTGATCTTCGGATCGAACGCCGAATTGCGCGCGGTGGCCGAGGTCTATGCCGAGACCGGGCATGAGACGAAGTTCGTCAAGGATTTCGTCGCGGCATGGACCAAGGTGATGGACGCGGATCGGTTCGATTTGCGGGGGTAGGGTTTTCAGTTCCCCTCCCGCTTGCGGGAGGGACTAGGGGAGGGCGTGTCCGCACGCGGTGCGCCCTCCATCGAACAGGCCCTCCCCCGGCCCCTCCCGTAAGCGGGAGGGGAGAAGGGTGGGTGACGGGATCGGGTGGGCGCACTATCACGCTCACATGACCGAACCCCGCGATTCCACCCTGGCGCTCGACCCCAAATACGACGCCAACGGCCTGATCACCGCCGTCGCCACCGACGCGGCGACCGGCGAGCTGCTGATGCTCGCGCATATGAACGCCGATGCGCTGGCGCGGACGCTGGAAAGCGGCGAGGCGTGGTTCTGGTCGCGCAGCAAGGGGCGGCTGTGGAAGAAGGGCGAGAGCAGCGGCCATGTGCTGCGCGTGGTGGAGGCGCGGATCGACTGCGACCAGGACGCGCTATGGCTGAAGGTCGAGGCGGCGGGACCGGCCTGCCATACCGGTGAGCGGTCGTGCTTTTTCCGGCGGATCGAGGATGGGGCGCTGGTGCGGGGGTGACCGAGCCGGACGCATATCCTCCCCCGCACGGGGAGGGGGACCCTGCGAACCCTGGTGGAGGGGGCTATCCACAAGCGGTGCGCTTCGTGGCGCGCCCCCTCCACCACCGCTTCGCGGCGGTCCCCCTCCCCGTGCCGGGGCGGATCTTGCCGTTGCTCCTCCTCGCCGCATGCTCCGGCGGTGGCGGTGAGCAGTCTGCCGCGCCGCCCGACCTGGAGACCGCCGCGATCGAGCGCGGGCTGGTGCGCGATTTAGGGGAGGGCGACGTTATCGGGCTGTATGCGCGCGACACCGATCGCGTGTGCGTGGTGCGGCGTGGCGGCGGCTATCGGATCGGGGTGTTCGCCGATTATGGCGATGGGCTGAGCTGTAGCGGACGGGGCACGGCATCGCGATCCGGCGAGGGGCTGGCGGTCGAGCTGCGGGGCAAGGGTGGCGGGACTTGCGCGTTCGAGGCGCGGTTCGATGGCGAGCGGATCACCTTTCCGGCGAATTTGCCCGATGGCTGCAGGAAATTGTGCGGGCCGCGCGCGTCGCTCGCCGCGCTGGATGTCGAGCGGCTGAGCGAATCCGACGCGGAAGCGCAGGCGTTGCGCACCGCCGAGGGCGAGCGGCTCTGCCAGGATTGAAGTCATAGTGATTGACGTTAACGTAAAGCTGCGATAAGCTGGCGGCATGGCGACGACCCTGAAGCCGGTGGCGAGCTTTGCGCCGATCGAAGGCCGGCACGACAAGGAGAGCTTTTCGATCTCGGACCTGTGCGCCGAGTTCGAGGTGACCGCGCGGGCGCTGCGTTTCTATGAGGATGAGGGGCTGATCGCGCCCGAGCGGCGGGGCCTGGCGCGCATCTATTCGCATCGCGACCGGGCGCGGCTGGCGTGGATCCTGCGCGGCAAGCGCGTGGGGTTCAGCCTGGCCGAGATCCGCGAGATGATCGACCTCTATGATGTCGGCGACGGGCGGCGCACGCAGCATCAGGTGACGCTGGACAAGTGCCGCGCGCGGATCGAGCTGCTCGAGCGGCAGAAGCTCGATATCGACGCGCATATCGCCGAGCTGGAAGATTTCGTGGCCGTGCTGGAAGGCCGCGCCATGCCTGGGAAGTGAGCGAAGTGTTCAAATCCTCCCCCGTCAGGGGGAGGTGGCACGCGAAGCGTGACGGAGGGGGAGGTTTCCCCGACGTTCGACACCGTGTCCGCCCCCTCCGTCAGCTTGCAGCTGACACCTCCCCCTGGCGGGGGAGGATTTAGAACGAAGGAGCCGAAGGATGCCGCAATATACGCCGCCGGTGCGCGATACGCGCTTCGTGCTCGACCGGGTGCTGAAGATCGACCGCTATGCCAATCTGCCGGGGTTCGCCGCCGCGACGCCGGATGTGGTGAGCGCGGTGCTGGAGGAGGGCGGCAAGTTCGTCGCCGAGGTGCTGTTTCCGCTCAACCATTCGGGCGACCGGCAGGGTTGCACGCGCCATGCCGACGGCAGCGTGACGACGCCGGACGGGTTCAAGGCGGCCTATGCCCAGTTCGTCGAGAGCGGCTGGGGCACGCTTTCCGCGCCGGAGGAATTTGGCGGGCAGGGGATGCCGCATGTCATCTCGACCGCGTTTCAGGAATATATGATCTCGTCCAACATGGCGTTCGCCATGTATCCAGGGCTGACGCATGGCGCGATCTCGGCGCTGCTGGTCAAGGGATCGCCCGAGCAGCAGGCGAAGTATCTGCCCAGGATGATCTCGGGCGAATGGGGCGGGACGATGAACCTGACCGAGCCGCAATGCGGCACGGACCTCGGCCTTATCAAGACGCGCGCCGAGCCGAATGCCGATGGCAGCTGGTCGATCACGGGGACGAAGATCTTCATCTCGGCCGGCGAGCATGATCTGACAAGCAACATCATCCATCTGGTGCTGGCCAAGACGCCGGGCGCGCCGGAGAGCAGCAAGGGCATCTCGCTGTTCGTGGTGCCCAAAGTGATGGTGAACGACGACGGATCGCTGGGCGACCGCAATGCGGTGTCGTGCGGATCGATCGAGCACAAGATGGGCATCCACGCCAATTCGACCTGCGTGATGAACTATGACGGCGCGACCGGCTGGCTGGTCGGCGAGGAGATGAAGGGCCTGGCCGCGATGTTCATCATGATGAACGCGGCGCGGCTGGGCGTGGGGTTGCAGGGGCTGGGGGTGGGCGAGGTCGCCTATCAGAATGCGGTGCAATATGCCGGCGACCGGCGGCAGGGGCGCGCGCTGACCGGCGCGGCGGAGCCTGACGAGAAGGCCGATACGCTGTTCGTCCATCCCGATGTGCGGCGGATGCTGATGGAAGCCAAGGCGATGACCGAGGGGCTGCGCGCGCTGTGCCTGTGGGGCGGCTTGCAGGTCGATCTGGCGCATGCCGCGGCGAGCGAGGAAGAGCGGCAGCTGGCCGACGATCTGGTCGGGCTGTTGACGCCGGTGATCAAGGGCGTGGGGACCGATGCGGGCTACCGGATCGCGACCGACGCGCAGCAGGTCTATGGCGGGCATGGCTACATCGCCGAATGGGGGATGGAGCAATATGTCCGCGATGCGCGGATCGCGATGATCTATGAAGGCACCAACGGCGTGCAGGCGATGGACCTGGTCGGCCGCAAGCTGGCGCAGAATGGCGGCCGGGCGGTGCAGACGTTGTTCCGGATCGTGGGCGAAGAGGTCGCGGCGGCGAAGGGCAAGCCCGAACTGGCGAGCTTCGCCGAGGCGCTGGAGAAGGCCAATGGCCAGCTTCAGGCGGCGACGATGTGGTTCATGGCGAACGGGATGAAGGACCCGAACCAGGTCGGCGCGGGGGCCTATCCCTATATGCAGCTGATGGGGATCGTGGCTATCGGGCTGATGTGGCTGCGCATGGCCGAGGCGGCGGTCGCGGCGCTGGCGGAGGGTGGTGAGGACAAGCCGTTCCTGGAGGCGAAGCTGGTGACGGCGCGCTTCTATGCCGAGCGGATCATGCCCGATGCCGGCGCGCTGCGCCGCAAGATCGAGGGCGGGGCGGAGACGGTGATGGCGCTGCCGCCGGAGATGTTCCGCGCGGCGTGAGATCGGCAGTCGAACGCTGTTCAGCGGCCCTTTGTCGGTCGATAGCGTTCCGCGAAATAATCGCCATGGTTCCAGGTCGGGCGTGCCGCGGCATCGGCGACCTCGCGCGTGAGGTGCCGGACGAGGTCGGCATAGCGCACGCCCTGATCCCACAGGATCGGCTGCTGCGCGATCGAATCGCACGGTCGGGCGATGGACGAACCATTCGGAGCCGATCTTGCCGGCTTCCTCGCCGGTCGTCACCAGCAGCATGACCGTCCGCCGGGCCGGCGCGCGGGCAAGTTGCCGCACGACGTCGATCAGCGTCGCGACGCCGACCGCATTGTCCAGCGCGCCGTTGTTGATCCGGTCGCCCTGACCGAATGTCAGCGGCGCGACATGGTCGAGATGCGCGGTCAGCACGATGACTTCGCGCCGCAGCCGCCGGTCGCGCCCGGGAATCAGCCCGATCACGTTGCTGCTGGCCGTGGGGGTGAAGCGCGTGTTGAGCGCGATCGACAGGATGCCGCGCGCCGCCACCGGGGTGTAGCGGGGCGTCTCCTTCGCGGCTTGCGCGGCGATGCCCGGCCAGCGGTCGCCGAACAGCCGCGCGGCCGCCTCCGGCGACAGATCGGCAAGGATCGGAATCGGTTCGTGCATCCCGCCGGTGCCGTTCGGATTCGACCAGCTGGTATGGATCAGGTTCCGCGACGGCGCGACGATGCGCAATGGCGCGATCGCCGGATTGGACGCGGGATTGTTGATCGCGACCAGCCCGACCGCGCCATGCCGGGCGGCCGTGTCGGCCTTCGCCGATGACGACCAGTTCCAATAGGTCCGTTCGTCACCGGTGAGCGCCGGCGGCAGCCCGCCGACGATCGCGACGATCTTTCCCCGGACGTCGACGCCGGCATAATCATTATGGCCCGATCGGGGCGCGTCGACGCCATAGCCGACGAATATGACGGGCGCGGAGACGCGGGTCCTGGCCGCCGCGGGGTTGGCGATCGGCACATAATCGTCGCCGAACCGCAGCGGCCGTGCTGTTCCGCCGGCGGGCGTCCAGATCGCCGTCCCGCCGTCCGCCGACAAATAGCGCACCATCGGCACGCGCTGAAGATATCCGCCCGCATCGCCGCCCGGCTTCAGTCCCGCCGAGCGGAACTGCACCGCCACATAGCGGGCGGCCGCGTCGAACTCCGGACTGCCCGCGGCGCGCCCGCGCATCGTGTCCGAGGCGAGGACCGCGACATGCGCCCGCATCGCCGCTTCGCGCGACGGCGGCGGATCGGATGCCAGCGCCGCGACGGCAGACAGGACCAGCGCGAGAATGGCGAGCGGGCGAAGCATATGCATAGCGTAGCAGTGTCGCCCCTGCCCGAACAACTACCGTGCCGGCGCGGCGATCAGCCGGCGGGCGTCGTCGGCCGGGGGGTCGCTGTCGGTTGCGGGATGGGTGCGGCGATGGTCGGCGGCGTGACCTCGCCTTTGCGGCGGATGCCGGTGAGACCGTCAGGGACCGCGGCGCGTTTGACCGCCGCCGCTTCGCCGGGCGCCGGCGCGGCGGCGGGGAGCGTGCGGCGCATGCACTGGATGGGGCTTGGCCGCTTGTATTCGGTGCAGTTCCACAGCGCCTTGCCGTAGCCCTGCGCCTGATCGCGCAGATAGCTGAACGACATGGTTTCGAGCTGGGCCGCGGTGAGCTGCGCGCCGGCGGGAGGCACCTTGCGCGGGTCGCTCCAGCCGAGGAACTTGCAATAGGGCCGATCGCCGCAGGTGCGGATGGCGAGCGCGGCGAAGCCGTCTTCGCCGAGCTTGCGGTCGAGCGCGACGTAGAAGCTGTTGGGATCGCCGCCGACAGCCGGCTTGGGCACGGCGGCGTCGGGGATCGAGGCCGGGTCGACCGCGCCGTCGATCAGCGCGAATGCCGGGTCGACCGCTCCGGCCACGGCATGGACCGCCGAGAGCCGCGCCATCCTGGCGATCACCGGCTCGGCGCCGGCATAGCCGCGGCGGAAGGCGGGCGGCGTGCCCCACCAGCCGGTCCAGCGAAAGAAGAGGTGGGTATGGACTTCGGCCACCTTGTCGAGGCTGGCGCTCCAGTACGGCACCACCCAGTCGGTGTGATAGTGGGTCGAGTGGCCGACCCTGGCATAGACGCCGCCATTGAGCGCCAGGCGGGCGATCTCGCGCGCGCGGACCCAGGCGGCGGGCGAGGGGGTGCGCGCCATCGCGCCGTCGCAGGTGAAGGTGAACTGGCAGCCGGTGCGGCGTTCCTGCCCCTGGAACACCACGCCGCAGATCGATTTGGGGAAAGCGGGGTGGCGCATGCGGTTGAGGATCACCTGCGCCACCGCGCGCTGGCCGACCGCATCGTCGCCCGCCTCGTACCAGGTCGCCGCGGCGAGACAGTCGATCGCGCGCGCCTGATCGTCGGGCGAGCCGGTGATGACGAACGGCCGCGCCGCCGGGTTGGGCGCGGTGGAGAAGGGGATCGCGGCGTTGAACGCGCGTGCCTTGTCCAGCGGCAGCGCGGCGAGCTCGACCGGCTCGACCTGCGGCAGCTCGGCCTGCGGCACCACGCGCTTGGCGCGGCTGACCTTGGCGAGCTCGGTATCGGTGACGGCGATGCGGGGGGTGGTGAGCACGATCGCCAGCGGCGCGAGCGTGAGGGCGAGCGCGGTCAGCGCCAGCGCGACCCAAAGCGCGGGCGAGATCGGGCGGGCAGAGGGTGGTCGAGCGTCGCTGGTCACGCGGGAAAGGGTCCTGAACTCGGGTCACCGCGCTTGCGGCGGTCATGATCATCGGACGGCGGCGGACCGCCGTCCGATGGAATGAGCGGGCTCAGCTTTCCGGCAGGAAGTCGGGCACGCTGAGATACCGTTCGCCGGTGTCGTAGTTGAAGCCCAGTACGCGCGAGCCGGTGGGCAGGTCGCCCAGCTTCTTCGCGATGGCGGCCAGCGTCGCGCCGGAGCTGATGCCGACGAGCAGCCCCTCCTCGCGCGCGGCGCGGCGGGCATATTCCTTGGCATCGCCGGCATCGACCTGGATCACGCCGTCGATCGCGTCGGTATGCAGGTTGCGCGGCACGAAGCCGGCGCCGATGCCCTGGATCGGGTGCGGGCCGGGCTGGCCGCCCGAGATGACCGGCGAGAGCTCGGGCTCGACGGCATAGACCTTGAGGTTCGGCCAGCTTTTCTTGAGCGTTTCGGCGACGCCGGTGATGTGACCGCCGGTGCCGACGCCGGTGATGACCGCGTCGGGCGGCGAATCGGCGAAGTCGGCCAGGATCTCCTGCGCCGTGGTCTTCACATGGACGTCGATGTTCGCCGGATTCTCGAACTGCTGCGGCATCCAGGCGCCGGGGGTCGATCCGACGATTTCGAGCGCGCGTTCGATCGCGCCCTTCATGCCCTTTTCGCGCGGGGTAAGGTCGAAGCTGGCGCCATAGGCCAGCATCAGGCGGCGGCGCTCAAGGCTCATGCTCTCTGGCATCACCAGGATGAGCTTGTAGCCCTTGACCGCCGCGACCATCGCCAGGCCGACGCCGGTGTTGCCGCTGGTCGGCTCGACGATCGTGCCGCCGGGCTTGAGGCTGCCGTCCGCCTCGGCCGCCTCGATCATGGCGAGCGCGATGCGATCCTTGATCGAGCCGCCGGGATTGGCGCGTTCGGACTTGATCCACACTTCCGCGCCGGGGAACAGGCGCTGGATGCGGATGTGCGGCGTGTTGCCGATCGTCTCGAGGATGGTGTTGGCCTTCACGTCTTCGTCTCCTCAGGAATAGGCTCCACAAGGTCGACCGGAAGATCGAAGGTTCGGGCCCGGCCAAGTTCGGGGAAGATACGCGCCCAGAGCGCGGTTACCAAGATGGCGAGGATGCCGCCGCCCGCGGTCGCGATCACCGGCCCGATCGCGGCGGCGAGGAAGCCCGCGCGCGCTTCGCCCAACTCGTTCGAGCTGGACACGAACAGCGTCGAGACCGATCCGACGCGGCCGCGCATCGCATCGGGCGTGTAGAGCTGGATCAGCGACGAACGGACATAGACCGACACCATGTCGAACGCGCCCAGCGCGGCGAGCGCGATCAGCGAGACCAGCACGGCGGGGGCGAGATCGCCGCCGATCATCGACGGGCCCCATAAAGCGGTCATCACCGGTCCCGCCCAGCCGAAGATCGTCGTGGCGGCGCCGAAGCCGATGACCGACCACAGCATCTTGGCCCCGACATCGGTCTTGAGCGGGCGCCAGGAAAAGACGATCGCGACGGCGACCGCGCCCACCGCCGGGGCGGCGCGCAGATGGCCGAGCCCGTCGGCGCCGATCTGGAGGATGTCGCGGGCGTAGATGGGGAGCATGGCCGTGGCGCCGCCCAGCAGCACCGCGAACATGTCGAGCGAGATCGCGCCATAGACCAGACGGTTGCGGCGCACATAGTTGAGGCCGTCGGCCATCTGGCGGAACGGGTTGGCGCCGGTCTTGATGTTGGCGCGCGGCACCGGCGTGATCAGCATCATCATCGCCAGCGACAGCAGGAACAGCCCGGCCGAGACCTGATAGGGCAGGGCGTGATCCGCCGCATAGAGATAGCCGCCCAGCGCCGGCCCGCCGATCGAACCGACCTGCCAGGCCAGGCCGCTCAGCGCGATCGCCGTCGGCAGCGCGGCGGGCGGGACGAGATTGGGCGCCAGCGCGGACTGCGCCGGGCCGATGAATGCGCGGCCCACGCCGAGCAGCGCGGCGACGCCGAACAGCGCGGGCAGGGTGATGGCGTCGTTCGCCGTGAGCCAGGCGAGCGTGGCGGCGCAGAGCAGTTCGAGCGTGAGCGCGCCGCGGATGATCCAGCGGCGATCGATGCGATCGGCGACCCAGCCGGCGACCAGCGACAGCACGAGCAGCGGCAGGAACTGCGCGAGGCCGACCAGCCCGAGTTGCAGCGCGGCCTGTCGCACCCCCATCGTCTGGCGGGCGATGTCATAGACCTGCCAGCCGATGACCACCACCATCGACAGCCCCGCCAGGTTGGAAGCGAGGCGGGCGATCCAGTAGGCGCGATAATTGTGAACGGCGAAGGGGTGGGCGGCCATGATGTCCTTGCAGAGCCGCCCGCCCGATCGCGTGACGATTCAGCGGGTCTCTAGGGCGTCCGCGCCGGGTTGCGCAATGAAGGATTCGTTGCGTTCGCCCACCGAACCTCTGGCCGAGCCGCCGAGGAAGGTCAGCAGGTCCCTGGTCAGCCGGTCGCTTTCGGTCGCGAACAGGCCGTGCGGCGCGCCGTCATATTCGACCAGTTGCGCGTTGCGGATACCCGCCGCCGCCGCGCGCGCCGTCGGGTCGATCGGCACGGTGGCGTCGGCGGTGCCGTGCAGCACGAGCGTGGGCACGTCGAACGCCGCGAGATCGCCACGGAAATCGGTCGAGCTGAACGCCTTGGCCGCTTCGATCGTCGAATGCAGGCCGGCCTGCATCGCGATGTTCCACGCCCAGTGGATCACCTCGTCGCTGACCGGATGCGAGATCAGGCCGACGCCGAAGAACTGCTTGAAGAAGGTGGTGCGGAAGAAGGCGGCGCGATCCTTCGTCACCGCTTCGAGGATCGCGTCGAGCTGGGCCTGCGGCACGCCGTCGGGATTGTCGTCGCGCTGGGGCAGGAACGGCACGACCGAACTGATCAGCGCCGCCGACACCACGCCCTTGCCGCCATGGCGCGACATGTAGCGCGCGATCTCGCCGCCGCCCATCGAGAAGCCGACGAGGCTGACGTCGCGGGTCGCGCCGGTCGTTTCGAGCACTTGCGCGAGATCGTCGGCGAAGCTGTCGTAATCATAGCCGGCCCATGGCTGCGACGAGCGGCCGAAGCCGCGCCGGTCATAGGCGATGACGCGGAAACCGGCCTCGGCAAGGGCGATGCCCTGCGGATCCCAGCTGTCGGCCGACAACGGCCAGCCATGGATCAGGACGACGGGACGGCCGCCGCCGTCCCAATCCTTGACGTAGAGATCGGTGCCGTCCTTCGTCTTTACATAGGGCATCGCAAATTCCTTTGCGTGAGGGATAAGGTCAGGACAGCGCGACCTCGGCCACCTTGTCCTGATAATCCTGCTTGGGATCGGCGCCGAGCAGGGTCTTGATGCCGGCGAACAGGCTGTTCTCGTTGAGCCAGATCTGTGCGCTTTCGGCGTCGAGGCGGAGCAGCTGGAGCTTGGGATCGTCCTTGCCGCCTTCATACCAGGCGGCCACGAACGGGTTCCACAACCGGTCGATGACGGCGCGGTCATGGTCGATGGAGAGATCGCCGTGCAGCGTCGCCCACAGCTCATGCCCCTTGGAGGCGAAATGCGCCATCGCGCGGCTGCCCTGGGTCAGCGACTGGACGAGGCCGTTGTCCCTGGTGGTGAAGAACCAGAGCGGGCCGTGATCGCCCTCGGTCAGCGCCGTCATCGGCTGGGCATGGCCATCGTCGACACCGTCGAGGCCGAGGAAGATCGTGCGATCGTCCTTGAGCGCCTTCCAGAATTTTTGTTCGAGTTCCTGCGGACTTGGCATGGGACTGCTCCTCAAAAACGAGTTGCAGTCCGAACGGGTGGAACGGCGCGCGGTTCCGCCGCGGCGGGTGGCCGCGAGAACAGGAGGGCAGCAAAAAAGGGCGCCCCCGCAGGGACGCCCTTTCATGTCTCCAGTCCGTGACGGACCGAACGGCCGGCCGATTACTCGGCGGCGTTGCCGGCGGCGTCGGCCGCTTCCTCGGTCGCGTCGGCAGCGTTCTCGAGCGCGTCCTCGGCCACTTCGTTGGTCGCGTTGTCGGCGGCCGCTTCGAGGTTGTCCGCGCTCTCTTCCAGAGCCTCGGCCACGTTCTCGGCGGTGTTGTTGGCGGTCACGGTCTCGTTGCAGGCGGCGAGCGACATCAGGCCGGTCGCGGCAGCGACGATGAGGATCTTCTTCATTCGTTTGCTCCCAAGCAAAACTATATCGGTTCGCCCCGGCGCGATTGCCGTGCGAGTTAGTCGGAATAACGCCCGTTACGCATCCGTCAATGGAAATTCATCTTGCAGCAAGGTGGAATGCGACGAAAATGTGGCAGGGGTTGTTGCGCCGCACCGCCGCGGCATGCGCGGCGCGTTTGCCATTGCCGATGCCCGCCGCTACATGCGCGGCACATCCCGACGCACCCGATTTTCTCGAACCGGAGACCCGACCAGTGGCCGCCCAATACGCCTTTGTGATGAAGGATATGACCAAGACCTTCCCCGGCGCGCCCAAGCCGGTGTTGAGCAACATCAACCTGCAATTCTATCAGGGTGCGAAGATCGGCATCGTCGGTCCCAACGGCGCCGGCAAGTCGACGCTGATCAAGATCATGGCCGGCATCGACAAGGATTTCAGCGGCGAGGCGTGGCCGGGCGAGAACATCACCGTCGGCTATCTGGAGCAGGAGCCGCAGCTGGACCCGAGCAAGTCGGTGCTGGAGAACGTCAAGGACGGCGCGCGCGAGACCGCCGACCTGGTCGAACGGTTCAACGCGATTTCGGCCGAGATGGGCGATCCCCAGGACGACACCGATTTCGATGCGCTGATGGAGGAGATGGGCGAGCTTCAGGGCAAGATCGACGCGGTGGACGGCTGGAGCCTCGACAACCAGCTCGAGATCGCGATGGAGGCGCTGCGCTGTCCGCCGGGCGACTGGTCGGTCGACAATCTGTCGGGCGGCGAGAAGCGCCGCGTGGCGCTGACCCGCCTGTTGATCCAGAAGCCGTCGATCCTGCTGCTCGACGAACCGACCAACCATCTCGACGCGGAGAGCGTCAAGTGGCTGGAAAACCACCTCAAGGAATATGCCGGCGCGGTGCTGATGATCACTCACGACCGCTATTTCCTGGACAATGTGGTGGACTGGATCCTCGAGCTCGATCGCGGCAAGTATTTCCCGTACGAAGGCAATTATTCGACCTATCTGGAGAAGAAGGCCAAGCGGCTGGAGCAGGAGGACCGCGAGGCGACCGGGCGGCAAAAGGCGATCAAGGACGAACTGGAGTGGATCCGCGCCGGCGTGAAGGGGCGCCAGACCAAGAGCAAGGCGCGCATCACCCGGTTCGAGCAGCTGGTCGAGCAGCAGTCGCAGCGTACCCCCGGCAAGGCGCAGATCGTCATCCAGGTGCCCGAGCGACTGGGCGGGAAGGTGATCGAGGTCGAGAACGTCTCGAAAGCCTATGGCGACAAGCTGTTGTTCGAGAATCTGTCCTTCACGCTGCCGGCGGGCGGCATCGTCGGCGTGATCGGTCCGAACGGCGCGGGCAAATCGACGCTGTTCAAGCTGATCACCGGGCAGGAGACGCCCGACAATGGCACGATCGAGATGGGGACGACGGTGCGGCTGGGCTATGTCGACCAGAGCCGCGATCACCTCGATCCGTCGAAGAACGTGTGGGAGGAAATCTCGGACGGGCTCGATTACATGAAGGTCAACGGCCACGACCAGTCGACGCGCGCCTATGTCGGCGCGTTCAACTTCAAGGGGCAGGACCAGCAGAAGAATGTCGGCAAGCTGTCCGGCGGCGAGCGCAACCGCGTCAACATCGCCAAGATGCTGAAGCGCGGCGGCAACGTGCTGCTGCTCGACGAGCCGACCAACGACCTCGACGTCGAGACGCTGGGCGCGCTGGAGGAGGCGATCGAGAATTTCGCGGGCTGCGCGGTGGTGATTTCGCACGACCGCTTCTTCCTGGATCGGCTGGCGACGCACATCCTGGCGTTCGAGGGGGATAGCCACGTCGAATGGTTCGAGGGGAATTTCGAGGCGTATGAAGAGGACAAGCGGCGTCGTCTGGGCGATGCGGCGGATCGGCCGACGCGGTTGGCCTACAAGAAGCTGACGCGGTGAGATTTAAGAACGAGCGGCCTTAGCCGAGGCCGCTCGTTTCCACCTTGAGCTGGGTGATTGTGGCGGCGGTGATCACGTCACCGAAGGGAACTTCGCGACGCTGGCCATATTCTTCACCCGTGGGTGACCACAGCTGATGAATCGACTGCCCATTCACGTCCACGACCCAATATTCCGGCACACCCTCTCGCGCATAGATCTTCGCTTTGCGTCCAAGATCGTTACGCAGCGTCGTATCGGCGACCTCGATCACCAGCGCGAGCGACGCGAGCGGGATCAATCCTTCTCCCTCGGGTTCGCTGGTGACCGCGATGTCCGGCTCAGGAACATTGTAGGGCGGCATCGATACCGAGCCCTCGACCAAGGCCTCTAATCCGTCCACGCGCTTCGCAAGCTCGCCGGCAAGCGATATGAGAAGGCGGGTTTGAACACGCGCATGCGGGCGATGCTGCGAGTTCATATAAACCACTTCCCCCTCGATCAGCTCGGTCCGGCCATAGGCGTTGAACGCCCCGGCATCGTCGAGCATTACATAATCCTCGACACGCAGCTTCACCGGCTTCCATTCTGTCGTGATGGGAACGGTCTCGGTCATATGATTATCGTAGCATAGATCGTCGGATCGCCAAACGCGCTCAATCCCCCGTCACCCGCAGCGGCCCCAGATCGCCCAGCCCGACCGTCCCGCTCGCCATGGCCAGCATGCGGTCGAGGCTCTTCTTGGCCCTTAGCCGGATTTCCTCCTCGATCTCGATCCGCGGTTCGAGGTCGCGCAGGGCGACATAGAGCTTTTCCAGCGTGTTCATCGCCATATAGGGGCAGATGTTGCAGTTGCAGTTGCCGTCCGCGCCGGGGGCGCCGATGAAGGTCTTTTCCGGGACCGCCTTTTCCATCTGGTGGATGATGTGCGGCTCGGTGGCGACGATCATCGTGTCGCCGTCGAAGTCCTTGGCATAGGCGAGGATGCCGCTGGTCGATCCGACATAATCGGCATGGTCGAGCACGTGCGGCGGGCATTCGGGATGCGCGGCGACCGGGGCGTTCGGGTGCTGCGCCTTGAGCTTCAACAGTTCGGTCTCGCTGAACGCCTCGTGCACGATGCACACGCCGGGCCATAGCAGCATGTCGCGGCCCATCTTGCGGTTGATATAGCCGCCCAGATGCTTGTCGGGGCCGAAGATGATCTTCTGGTCCTTGGGGATCTGGCTCAAGATCTTTTCGGCCGACGAGCTGGTGACGATGATGTCGCTGAGCGCCTTCACCTCGACCGAACAGTTGATATAGGTCAGCGCGATGTGATCGGGATGCTGCGCGCGGAACGCGGCGAATTGCTGCGGCGGGCAGCTGTCTTCCAGAGAGCAGCCGGCGTTCATGTCGGGCAGCACGACGACCTTGTCGGGCGAAAGGATCTTCGCCGTTTCGGCCATGAAGCGCACGCCGCAAAAGGCGATCACCTCGGCGTCCGTCTCCGCCGCCTTGCGCGCGAGTTCGAGGCTGTCGCCGACGAAATCGGCGAGGTCCTGGATCTCCGGCTTTTGATAGTAGTGCGCCAGGATCACCGCGTTGCGTTCCTTGCGCAGGCGGTCGATCTGCGCGCGGACATCGACGCCGGACAGGCTGGTGGGAGCGTTCATTCCGGGACCCTTCATGCTTTGGTCCCCAATGGCCCTGTCGGCGCCCAGGTTCAACCGGGGAATGGACGCTTTTGCAATGCCGGCTGGGCGGCGCCCGGCGTGCCTGCCACGACCGCGTCATGGATCGACACGCCGATCGGGCTTTTCGCGATCAGATCGAACGCAACCCATTGCAGGATGATTGCCGCAAGCCCCACCAGCCATGCCGGATGGACGTGGCGGTGCCTGATCCGATCGCGGATCATGCCGATCGCGATGAACGAACACAGCGCGGCAACCAGGATGACGATACCGTTCGCCGACATGGTGAGCGGCGGCGGCAGCAGCCGGCCGAATGCCGGGCCCATGATCGAAGCCATCGCGCAATAGATCAGGCGGCGATGCCAGCCCGTGTTCGCGCGCACGGCCACCGCGGCCCAGACCATCGCCGCAAAGCAGGTCACGCCGAGCGGATTCAACACCAGAAAGAATGCCGGCGTGAAGATCGGCGGCGTCAATCCGCGTTGAACCGTATAGGCTGTCGTCAGCGTTCCGACGGCGATCATCCACAGCGTGTAGCCGGCCGCAAACCAGCCCAGCCTGCGATGCAGCGCGGTCGAACCCGTCGCGACCAGCGCATTCTGCGTCACATAGATCGCCACCCAGCCAAAGAAGGTCAGCGCATGGACGTGGACATAGAGCGGCGCGCCGAAGCTGGAGATACCCATCAGCGCAAAGAGCGAGAAAGCGAGGACGTTGAGCGCCGCCATCACGATCGCCATCGTCAGAAAGAAGCGCGTGTCCGGCGCGAACCGCGATCGCGCCGCTGGTGCAACTGTCGCCATGTGATCAGCCCCCGCTGTTTCGACGGCCCGATCTATCACATTTCGTTGCGGTCCCGGCTAGTTGTTTTCGCGCGCCGCCTGGTCCTGCATCACCTGTCCGGGGGAGCGCGAGACATCCCATCGCTCGCGATTGCGCGCGGCGCGTTCGGGCGGGAAGGTGACGACGACGCGCGCCTCGCCCAGGCCGGCGGCGGCGAGCGGCTGGCCGAGCAGGCGGGCGATGGCGGCGCGGCCATGTTCGCGCGCCTGCGCCATGCGTTCAGGGCTGTTCGCCTCACGCTCGGCGACGGCGGTGGCGCGGGCGGAGGTGCGCTGGCTGAGCGTTTCGGCGGCCTGGCGCGTCACGAACAGGCCGCTGGTCTCGATCAGCGTGCGGCGGCCCTCGTCGGTGTTGGCCGGGGCGGCGACGACATCGGGCGCGTCGACGATCAGCGTCTTCGTCGCCGCGTTCCATTGCAGGTCATCGGCGTTCAGCCGCGAGAGATCGACGAGATAGCCGACCGAATAGGGCATCTTCACCGTCTGGCCGCTGCGCAGCATGCCAAGGCCGCGCGTGTCGGAGGCGGTGGCCTGGACGGTGCCGGTCAGTTCGGCGACCTTGAGCGCGCTGGTGCCGGCAAGCCGTGCGGTGACGATTTGTGTCACGGGCGAACCGCCGTCGTCGGGCAGCGTTTCCAGTCGGGTCTCGGCGTAGCGATCCCAGGCGATCCAGGCGGTCAGCGCGGCGATGATGAGCGCCGCGGCGGCGAGCAGCGCGCGCGATGCGCCAGGCTTCACGCGGCCCTGGTCCATGCCTCGCCCTCACCATGGACGAGGCCGCGATTGCGCAGGTCGATGAGATGCGCCAGCACCGAGCGGCCGGCGGCGCCGGCAAGGCGCGGGTCGAGGCCGACATACATCTTCTCGACCATTGCCGGGATCTGGCCGACCTGCTGGTCGAGCAGGCGCAGGATCTGGCCTTCGCGCTGCTTGCGGTGGCCCATCATGCCGCGCACCAGCCGCTGCGGCTTGTCGACCGGATCGCCGTGCGCGGGGTAATAGACGCGATCCTGCCGCGCGAGCAGCTTGTCGAGGCTGGCCATATAGGCGCCCATGTCGCCATCGGGCGGGGCGACGACGCTGGTCGACCAGCCCATGACATGATCGCCGGTGAACAATGCGCCGCTTTCCTCCAGCGCGAAGCAGAGGTGGTTGGAGGTGTGGCCGGGGGTGGCGACCGCGGTGAGCGTCCAGCCATGGCCGTGGAGCTGCTCGCCATCGGCCAGCACGCGATCCGGGGCATAGTCGCGGTCGAAGGCGGCGTCGGCGCGGGGGCCGTCGTCGGTGAGCGCGAGTGGCGCGCAGCCGATGATCGGGGCGCCGATCGCCGCCTGGATCGCGCGGCTCGCCGGGCTGTGGTCGCGATGGGTGTGGGTGCAGAGGATCGCGATAACGGGGCGTGCGGCGATGGCGGCGCGCAATGCGTCGACATGTTCGGGCAGATCGGGGCCGGGGTCGATCACCGCCAGATCGGTGGTGCCGACCAGATAGGTTTGCGTGCCGGTATAGGTGAAGGGGGAGGGGTTCGCCGCCAGGACCCGCGTTACCAGCGGTTCGAGCTGGACCATTTGCCCGGTCGGTGTCTGCGTCATCGCCGTGAGATGGCGAGGGATGCGCGCGGGTGCAAGCGCGATGATGGCGGGGGTGGGGCCAATGGGCGTTGTGCGGCGTGGCGAGCCCCCTCCACCACGCCCTGTGGGCGCGGTCCCCCTCCCCGTGCCGGGGAGGATTGCGCCCGTTGCGCGACGGTGACGTCCGCGTTTTTTCAGGTCGGCGTTTAGTCCTTGCCCGCCGATTCGAGTTCGCGGATCGCGTCGTCGATGCCTTTCAGCGCGGCGGATTTCTGCGCGGCGTCGAGATCGGCCTGCGTCTCGATCGAGCTGCGCGCCATCTTGAGGCCGAACATCGCCTGGCGATTGGCCATGCCTGCACGGACACTGGCGAGGGCGCGCTGTCGGCTGGCCATCGCGTCGGCGAGCTTGGCGCGGCGGATCGCCTCGGCAGCGCGCAGTTCGATCCGATCGGTGCAGATCACGATGCGGCGCGCGTCGCCCTCGCGGCGTTCGATGCGGACGTCGTCGTCCTTGTCGCCGCCGCATCGGGCCGAAGCGACCGTGGGAATGCCGGCCAGCGCGTCGGGAGAGACGACCAGCCTGTCGTCCTTCATCACGATCCGCGGCGCCGAGATGCGGATCGGCGCATCCGGCCCGTCCTGAACGATCGTGACCTGGCCGTTGCCGGCCGGGGCGACGATGCGCGCCTGCCGGACCTGTCGCTGCACGGATGGCGCGGCGGCGGGCCGAGCCGCCGGTGCCGCTGGAACGACCGGCGCTGCCTGCGCCAGATCGACGCCGATCGCCGCGCCGACATCGGCACGCAGATTGGCGGCGGCCTGCGTGCCCGACGCGGTGAGCGCGAGGCCGGCCAGCGTCAGCAGCGTCGCGCCGGTCACGCCCGAAGCGACGCGGGCGGGCGACTTGCGATCGTGTTTCGAAACCATTTTCAGCCGCGCCTTGAGCTCGTTGATGCTGTGCAGGTGGCAGGCGGCCGACACCGCCCCGCCCCGCGCCGACTTCACGATCGCACGGCCATAGGCGTGGCGCAGCGCGGGCGGCCGGCCGGCGAGCACCAGCGCGTCGCAGGCCAGTTCCTGATCGGCGCGAAAGGCGCGGAAGGCGCGCCACGCGACCGGGTTGAACCAGTGCAGCGCGAGGACGGCCAGCGCGATCCAGTTGGCGATCAGGTCGCCGCGCAGATGGTGTCCAAGCTCGTGCGCGAGCGCCAGGTTGCGTTCCAGCGGATCGTAGCGTCCGTGGAAATCGCGCGGGAAGGCGACATATTTGCGGCGGATGCCGAAGGCGAGCGGGCCGGTGGCGGCATCGGTCTCGATCACCTGTACCCGGCCCTCGGCGACGCTGCGCGCGACGCGCGCGCGGCGCAGCAGATCGGCGCAGAAACGGCGGTGCGCGAGCAGGTGATAGCCAAGGAAGATCAGCGCGCCGGCCGCCCAGGCCGCCAGCAGGAGCGGCAGCCAGTCGAACGCGGCGGCAGGGGCGGCGAGCGGCGCGGCGGGGGCCTGCGGCACGGCGAGCGGATCGACGATATAATAGGTGATCGCTTCGCTGGCCACCTCGACCGGCGCGCGGGCACCGACGCGCCAGCTTTCGGGCAAAGGCGGCAGCGCGAGGCGCAGGACCGGCAGCAGCCACAGCGCATAGGCGATATCGGGGCCGAAATGGCGGCCGACCGGCTTTCTTATCGCCAGGATCAGCAGCATCAGCAGGGTGGTGGCGACGAATGTTTCCAGCAGCCAGCCGATCATGACCTGATCTCCTTCAACAGCGCCTCGATCTCGGCGATATCCTCGTCGCTCAGCGCGTCGCGTTCGGCGAGATGCGCCACCAGCGGGGTCAGCCGGCCGCCGAACAGCCGGTCGATCAGGCGGCGCGATTCATCCTCGACATAGTCGCCGCGTTCGACCAGCGGCCGGTAGAGATAGCGGCGGCCATCCTCTTGCGCGGCGATGACGTTCTTGGCCAGCAGCCGGCCGAGCAGCGTCTTGACGGTGTTCGCGCTCCAGCCGCGCGCGGGGGCGGCGCGCTCGGCGACATCCTGGGCGGTGAGCGGGGCTTCGTCCCACAGCACCTCCATCACCGCATGTTCGGCGTCGCTGATCCGTTCAACCATGGGCCTCCCTTTCGATTACAGCCGTAATCGTGTCGACCACATTTGTAAACGATTGCGTGAACGGCCGATGAACAATGCGTCGGCCATGCCGTCGGCCTGTCGGAAAAACTTACAGCGGCGAAAGAGGTTAATCGGCGCTAACCCTGCAAAGGCGCGGTTTTGCGCGGGTCGTGCGAATTGGCACGCGCGTTGCGACGGATGGTGCACACCCTTCCTGGTGTGTAACGCTTCTGGGCGGGCAACCTTGGGTTGTCCGCCCGCCCGTTTTTTCAGGCGGCGGAAACGCCCTTTTCCTCCAGCAGCTGCGCCAGCTCGCCGGATTCGTACATCTCCATCATGATGTCCGATCCGCCGACGAATTCGCCCTTCACATAGAGCTGGGGGATGGTCGGCCAGTCGGAAAACGCCTTGATCCCCTGGCGGACGCCCTGATCCAGCAGCACGTCGACGCTTTCGAATTCGACGCCCAGATGGTTGAGGATCGACACCGCGCGATTGGAAAAGCCGCATTGCGGGAACAGCGGCGTGCCCTTCATGAACAGCAGCACGTCGTTGCCGTCCACCAGGCCCTGGATGCGGCTGTGGGTCTCGTCG
The DNA here is from genome assembly GCA_964413495.1 of uncultured Stakelama sp. Taxonomy (GTDB): domain Bacteria; phylum Pseudomonadota; class Alphaproteobacteria; order Sphingomonadales; family Sphingomonadaceae; genus Sphingomonas. The sequence continues at coordinate 26,839 of CAYPRW010000001.1, forward strand.
GTCATCGCATTCACTCCATGGATTCCTTGGCCGCGGGGACGGCGGTGGTCAGTTGCAGCGCGTGCAGCACGCCGCCCATGTTGCCGCCCAGCGCGGCATAGACGGCGCGCTGCTGCTGCAGGCGGGAACGGCCGCGAAAGCTCTCGCTTTCCACGCGCGCCGCATAATGATCGCCGTCGCCGGCCAGATCGGTGATCTCGACCCGCGCATCGGGGATGGCCGCGACGATCATCGCCTGGATCTCGTCGGCGGTCATCGGCATGGCTACTTGGCCTCGATCAGCTGGCGGCGGGCCTCGACCGTTTGCGCTTCGAGCGCCTGGCGCACGGCCGCCTCGTCGATCTCCACGCCCGCGGCGGTCAGGTCGCCCAGCAGCTTGCGGATCACATCCTCGTCGCCCGCTTCCTCGAAATCGGCCTGGACCACCGCCTTGGCATAGGCGTCGGTCTCTTCCGGGGTCAGGCCCATCTTGCCCGCCGCCCACTGGCCGAGCAGCCGGTTGCGGCGCGCGGTGACGCGGAACGCCATTTCCTCGTCCATCGCGAACTTGGATTCGAAGGCGCGTTCGCGATCGTCGAAGGTGGTCATCAACTGTCCCCTGAGGCTGCACGGTGGGCTTGCGAGATAGGTGGGCGGCGGCGGCATGGCAACGGGGAGACTGAATCCGCCGCGACGGGCTTTGCGATCGGCGCGGTTGCGGTATAGCCCGCGCGTTCAGGATGAAAGGATGGCGTGCCCATGGATGCGTTCCGGATCGAGGGGCTCGACCTCGACGCCTTCGTCGCGGCGACGCTGGCCGAGGATGTGCAGGGCGGCGACGTGACATCCGCCGCGGTGATCCCGGCCGATGCGGCGTTCACCGGGGTGATGGACAGCCGCGATGCGATCGTGGTCGCGGGATTGCCGATCGCGGCGGCGTTCTTTCGTGCGCTCGATCCCGATGTGGAGATCGAGATCCTGGCGCAGGAGGGGGCGAGAATGGCCGCCGGAGCGGATCTGATGCGGCTGCGCGGCAATGCGCGCGCGCTGCTGACGGCGGAGCGTTCGGCGCTGAACACGGTGCAGCATCTGTCGGGTATCGCCACGCTGACGCGCGGCTATGTCGACAAGATCGCGGGTACCGGCGCGACGCTGCTCGATACGCGCAAGACCATTCCGGGCCTGCGCCGGCTTGAGAAATATGCGACGCGCATGGGCGGGGCGACCAACCATCGTATGGGGCTGTGGGACGCGGCGATGATCAAGGACAATCACGTCGCCGTCGCCGGATCGGTGGGCGAGGCGGTGCGGCGCGCGGTGGCGGCGGGGATCGCGCGGATCATCGTCGAGGTCGACCGCATCGACCAGATCGAGCCCGCGCTGGCGGCTGGCGCCACGCACCTGCTGCTCGACAATATGGATCCGCCGACGCTGCGCGGCGCGGTGACGCTGGTCGGCGCGCGCGTGCCGACCGAGGCGTCGGGCGGGGTGCGGCTGGAGACGATCCGGGCGATCGCGGAAACCGGCGTGACGTTCGTCAGCGTGGGGCGGCTGACCCAGTCGGCGCCCGCTGCCGATATCGGGCTGGACTTCGCCCCGGCTTGAGCCTTAGCTGTGCGCGGCAGGAGGGGAATGTCATGCGCCCGCAATCGATTATCCGTTTCGAACAGGCCTATCTGGCGTCGGTGCTGGTCGGGCTGGTCAATCTGGCGCTGAGCTGGAAGACCAAGCTGATGACGATGGAGCGCGATCCGCGCTTTGGCGGCAATCCGCAGATGGTCGAGATCGGCGGGTGGATGATGGTTGGAATGGCCGCGCTGGGCGTGCTGATCTCGCTGTTGCTGTGGTATTTCGCGGCGCGGCGCGGCAGCGAGATCGCCAAATGGTGCCTCGTCGTGCTGCTGCTCGTCTCGCTGGTCGGGGTGGCGTCGGCGGTGACTCAGTTCGCCGCGGTCGGCGCGCTGGGCGCGGGGCTGACATTGCTCGCCTTCGCGCTCAACGCCTATGCGGTGTGGATGCTGTTCCAGCCCGATGCGAAGGCATGGATGCGCGGCGGGGCGGTGGCGGCGCCGCCACCCGTCGAATGACGCATGATGCGCCTAACTCTCGATCGTCGCGGTCGCGGGGTGGTGCCGGTCGAGATGGCGGCGGATCAGCTTGAGGTTGCGCGAATTGGAACGGAAGAAGAAATCTGCCGCATCGCCGACGCCCGGGATCAGGCCGATCAGCCAGTCGAACCCGACATTGCCGGCCATCCGCGCCATCGCGCCCTTTGACATGCCGATGTTGCGCGCCTCCCAGATCAGGTAGGCGCCCAGCGCCGCGGCGATGACGTCGCCGCCGACCGGGACCAGCCCGATCAGCGCGTCGAGCCCCACCGTCTGGCGCGTACCGGGGACGGTGAAGCTGCGCTCCAGCAATTTCTCCAGCGCCTCGACCCGGCGGCGGACCGCGGGCGCGTCGCGGCCGAGCGGCAGGCTGGCGGCCGGCGGGCCGGGCGCGTCCGTCATGCGCGTCGCCTTGGGCATCGTCTTCCTTTCAGGGCCGCAAGTGCATCAGCGGATGCCAGGCGCGGGCATTTTCCTGCCATGCCTGCAGCCGCAGTGCGACCAGCGACCAGCGCAACGGCTGGGCGATCGGAATATAGGCGCCGTCCTGCGTGAGCGCCAGGTCGGCGGCGGCAATGCGCGAGGCGCGTTCGGGCAGGGTGGGGGCGTCGCGCGCCGCGTCGACCATCGCCATCAGCCCGTCGGGGCAGGCGCGGCAGGCGGTGACGAGATACCAGCGGCCGCTGTCATAGGGCGCGACCTCGTCGATCAGCCGCAGATCGGCGGGGGCGGCGAGGCCGACCCGTTGCGGCCGCAGCCCGATGTCGCGCAGGTCGCGTGCGATCCGGCTCCACAGCAATGTGGCGCCGGGGCCATCGGGCAGCGCGACGCGGATCGCCAGCGGCGCATCGGGATTGGCGGCATGCCACACGGCGACCCGGCTGCGCGCCAGGATGCGGCGGCCGTCGAGCGGCAGCGCATGCCAATCGGGCAGGGCCGGGTCCGCCGCCGAATCGAGGCGGGCGGGAAGCAGCGTCTCCACCGTCTGCCATTCCGGGCGGAACAGGGCGGTGAGCGCCGCGCGGTCGATCGCCATCGCCAGCGCGCGGCGGTTTTCCGGCGTGGCGACAAAGCCGCCACGCGACACCACGGCAAGCCCGAACAGCCCGGCCGCCGGGTCGATCCGCACATTGGCCGGCGCGATCTCGGTGTGCGCCAGCAACGGCCAGTCGCGCACGCCGCCGCCCAGCACCAGATCCGATTCGCGCTGGGCAAAGCGGGTCACGGCGCTTGCCGCGCGCTCGCCGCGCAGCAGCACGATGTCTCTCGCGTCCGGCGCGGCCGGCGCCGCGGCGGTGGATGCGGGATCGGCGGCCGGGCGCAGCGCGAGCCAGCCCGGTGCGGTCTCGGTGCGGCGAAACGGGCCGGTGCCCGACGCGTCGCGCGTGCGGATCACCGCCAGTTCGGGCTGGGCGAACAGCTTGAGCAGATCGGGGCGCGGGCGGCTCAGACGCACCTCGATCACCTGGGGCGTCATCTCGACGATCTCGTCGATCACCGCCAGGAACGGCGCGAGCGGGGTGCGGCTGCGGACATCGACGGCGCGGCGCAGGCTCGCCACCACCTGGCGCGCGGTGACCGGCGTGCCGTCGGCCCATTGCGCCTCGTCCAGCCGGAAGATGTAGCTGCGCCCGCCATCGGTGACGATCCAGCGTTCGGCCAGGCCCGGTTCGATGCCGCCCGCCGCGTCATAGCGGACCAGCCCCTGCGCGGTCGCCGCGGTATGGACGCGCGCCGGTTCGGACATCGGCCCCTTGGCCGCATCGCGAAGCTGCGCGACGCCGCCGATCACGCTGACCACCACCGCCGTATCGTCCGGCCGCCGCCGATCGCACCCCAGGGTCGCGAGCGCGAGCAGAACCGTGAGCAACGGGCGGGATCGGAACATATGCCGGTCTTAATGGCGTGCCGACGCGCCTGCCAACCCTAAGTCGAGGCGTCGCGGATCGTTTCCATCGCCACGAAGGTCGAGGTGCTGGCGACATGCGGCAGGCTGGAGATGCGTTCGCCCAGCACCTCGCGATAACGCCTGATGTCGGCGGTGCGCACCTTGAGCAGATAGTCGAAGCTGCTGGCGATCATGTGGCATTCCTCCACTTCCGGCACCTTCAGCACCGCGCCGCGGAACGCCGCGAGCGCCGCCTCGCGCGTGTCCGACAGCTTGACCTCGGCAAAGGCGATATGGTCGAGCCCCAGCCGCGCCGGATCGACGATCGCGCGGAACCCGCGGATCGTGCCGCTCGCCACCAGCCGCTTGACGCGGACCTGGCACGGCGTCTTGGACAGGCCGACGCGCTGCGCCAGATCGGTGATCGACATCCGCCCATCCTGCCGCAACGCTGCGATGATCTTGCGATCGAACAGGTCGATTTCGCTGTCGGGTGGGATTTCCATGGATCGATCGTCCTGAATATCGTGAAGATGAAGACCATTCACTAGCATTTCTCGCATCGATAAGTCGAATCGCCGCACGACGATCTGCTAGCATCCTGGCCTCCGCCCCGTTTGTGAGGTCCGCCATGCCCGCGCCCTTCGCCGATTTCGCGCCGCCGATCCGCCCCGCCACGCCGTTGCGCGCGGCGATCACCGCCGCCTGCCGCCGGCCCGAGCGCGACTGCCTGCCGCCGCTGCTCGACCAGGCGACGCTGCCCGCCGGCATGCGGGCGGCGGCGCAGGCGACGGCGGTGGCGCTCGTCACCGCGCTGCGCGCCAAGCGCGGCGGGAAGGGTGGGGGCAGCGGGGTCGAGGGACTGGTGCGGGAATATGCGCTGTCGAGCCAGGAGGGCGTGGCGCTGATGTGCCTCGCCGAGGCGCTGCTGCGCATCCCCGACGACGCCACGCGCGACGCGCTGATCCGCGACAAGATCGCCGACGGCGACTGGAGATCGCATATCGGCGACGGGCGGTCGCTGTTCGTCAACGCCGCGACCTGGGGCCTGGTGGTGACCGGCAAGCTGACCGGCAGCGTCAACGATGCCGGGCTGGGCGCGGCGCTGACGCGGCTGATCGCGCGCGCGGGCGAGCCAGTGATCCGGCGCGGCGTCGATATGGCGATGCGCATGATGGGCGAGCAGTTCGTGACCGGCGAGACGATCGCCGAGGCGCTGAAGCGCGCGCGGACGCTGGAGGCGCGGGGGTTCCAGTATAGTTACGACATGCTGGGCGAAGCGGCGACCACCATGGCCGACGCGACACGCTATTATCGCGATTACGAGCATGCGGTGCATGCGATCGGCACGGCATCGGCGGGGCGCGGCGTCTATGGCGGGCCGGGCATCTCGATCAAGCTGTCGGCGCTGCATCCGCGCTATTCGCGGGCGCAGGCCGAACGGGTGATGGCCGAACTGCTGCCCAGGGTGAAGGCGCTGGCGCTGCTTGCCAGGGCATATGATATCGGTTTCAACATCGATGCCGAGGAGGCCGACCGGCTCGAACCGTCGCTCGACCTGCTCGAAAGCCTGGCGCTCGACCCCGATCTTGGCGACTGGAACGGGCTCGGCTTCGTCGTGCAGGCCTATGGCAAACGATGCCCTTATGTGATCGACTGGATCGTCGACCTGGCCGCGCGGTCGGACCGGCGGATCATGGTCCGGCTGGTCAAGGGCGCTTATTGGGACGCCGAGATCAAGCGCGCGCAGGTCGACGGGCTGGCGGATTTCCCGGTCTATACGCGCAAGGTCCACACCGACATCGCCTATATCGCCTGCGCGCGGAAGCTGTTGGCGAACCGCGACCGCGTGTTCCCGCAATTCGCGACGCACAATGCGCAGTCGCTGGCCACCATCCACCAGCTGGCCGGCCCCGATTTCGCGATCGGCGACCATGAGTTCCAGTGCCTGCACGGCATGGGCGAGCCGCTGTATGACGAGGTGGTCGGGCCCGACAAGCTGGACCGCCCGTGCCGCATCTATGCGCCGGTGGGGACGCATGAGACGCTGCTCGCCTATCTGGTGCGCCGGTTGCTTGAGAATGGGGCCAATTCCTCGTTCGTGAACCGCATCGCCGATCCTGAGGTGCCGGTGGCCGAACTGGTCGCCGATCCGGTCGAGACGGCGCGGTCGATGGCGTTGGTCGGCGCCGGGCATCCGATGATCGCGCTGCCCGCCGCGCTCCATGGCGAGCGGCGCAATTCCGAGGGGATCGACCTGTCGAGCGAGGCCGCGCTCGCCACGCTGGGCGATGCGCTGCGGGCGAGCGCGGCGGTGGCGTGGCGTGCGGCGGCGGCGGACGGGCGGGGGACGGCGCGCCCGGTTCGCAATCCGGCCGATCACCGCGATATCGTCGGCACGGTGATCGAGGTCGCGCAAGACGCGGCGCGCGGCGCGGTCGAAGCCGCGGAGCGGGCCGCTGCGGGCTGGGCGGCGGTGCCGCCGGCCGATCGCGCCGCGTGCCTCGATCGCGCCGCCGACCTGATGCAGCATCGCATGCCGACCCTGATGGGCCTGATCATGCGTGAGGCGGGCAAGTCCGCGGCCAACGCGATCGCCGAGGTGCGCGAGGGCGTGGATTTCCTGCGCTACTACGCGCAACAGGCGCGCGCCACGCTGGGCGCGGCGCACCGGCCGCTGGGTCCGGTGGCGTGCATCAGCCCGTGGAACTTCCCGCTGGCGATCTTTACCGGCCAGGTCGCGGCGGCGCTGGTCGCGGGCAATCCGGTGCTGGCCAAGCCGGCCGAGGAAACGCCGCTGATCGCCGCGCAGGGCGTCGCGATCCTGCACGAGGCGGGGGTTCCGGCGGACGTGCTGCAACTGCTGCCCGGCGACGGTGCGATCGGCGCGGCACTGGTGGCGGCGCCGGGGACGCAGGGGGTGATGTTCACCGGATCGACGCAGGTGGCGCGGATCATCCAGCGGCAACTGGCGACGCGGCTGACGGCGGACGGCCTGCCGATCCCGTTCGTCGCCGAGACCGGCGGGCAGAATGCGATGATCGTCGATTCGTCGGCGCTGGCCGAACAGGTGGTGGCCGATGTCATCGCCTCGGCCTTCGACAGCGCGGGCCAGCGTTGTTCGGCGCTGCGCATCCTGTGCCTGCAGGACGAGGTCGCCGACCGCATCCTGACGATGCTGAAGGGCGCGCTGCACGAATTGTCGATCGGCCGCACCGACCGGCTGGCGACCGATATCGGCCCGGTCATCACGGCGGAGGCGAGGGACGGGATCGAACGGCATGTCGAGCGGATGCGCGCGCTGGGCCGCACGGTCGAGCGGATCGCGCTGGCCGGCGACACCGCGCACGGCACCTTCGTTCCGCCGACGATCGTCGAGCTGGACGGCATCGCCGATCTCGACCGCGAAGTGTTCGGCCCGGTGCTGCATGTGGTGCGCTATCGCCGCCGCGAGCTCGACCGGCTGGTCGATGCGATCAACGCCACCGGTTATGGCCTGACCTTCGGCCTGCACACCCGGCTCGACGAGACGATCGCGCAGGTGAGCGCGCGGATCGCGGCGGGCAATATCTATATCAACCGCAACATCATCGGCGCCGTGGTGGGCGTTCAGCCGTTCGGCGGGCGCGGGCTTTCGGGCACGGGGCCCAAGGCGGGCGGGCCGCTGTATCTGGGGCGGCTGGTGCGGGCGGTGCCGGGAACGGGATGGATGCCGCCCGGCATCGTTTCGGACCGCGCCGATCCGGCGGCGCGCGACCTGGCGGCCTGGCTGAACGCGCAGGGGGATGCCGCGCGGGCGATCGCGCGCCGCCGGATCGGCGCCCAGGTCGAGCTGCCGGGGCCGGTGGGGGAGCGCAACCTGTATGCGCTGCATCCGCGCGGCCGCGTGCTGTTGCTGCCGCGAACGCGCGCCGGGCTGATCGAGCAGCTCGGCGCGGTGCTGGCGACGGGCAACCATGCGGTGATCGGCAATGCCGGCCTGCGCGGCGAGCTGGCCGGCCTGCCGCCGCGCGTGGCCGGCCGCATCGAATGGACCGACGATTGGCGCGCGGCCGGGCCCTATGGCGGCGCGCTGATCGAGGGCGACGCGGCGGCGCGGATCGACGCCCTGGCGCGGATCGCCGACCTGCCCGGCGCGATCCTGCTGGCGCAGGCAGGCGAACCGCGGCTCGACTGGCTGGTGGAGGAGGTGTCGACATCGACCAACACGACCGCTGCGGGTGGCAATGCCAGCCTGATGGCCATGGCCTGACCCGTCGCGCGCGGCATGGCCGCCATGCGCGCTTTGTATCTTGTCCTTGCCGCCGGCGCTGCTAACCGCTCCGCATATGGGCGGGAGAATTTCGCATGCGGTTTGACGTGGTGATCGTGGGCGCGGGGCATGGCGGTGCGCAGGCCGCGATCGCGCTGCGGCAGAACAAGTTCGACGGCACGATCGGCGTGATCGGCGACGAGCCCGACTTCCCCTATGAGCGCCCGCCGCTGTCCAAGGAATATCTTCAGGGCGAAAAGGCGTTCGAGCGCATCATGATCCGCCCCGCCGCGTTCTGGGCCGAACGCGATGTCGCGATGCTGCTGGGCCGCCGCGTCGTCGCCGTCGATGCCGCGGCGCGCACGGTCGCCACGGCGGATGGCGCGACGATCGGCTATGGCCGGCTGATCTGGGCGGCGGGCGGCAGCCCGCGCCGCATCGCCTGCGCCGGGAACGATCTGGCCGGGGTGCACACCGTCCGCACCCGCGCCGATGCCGATCGCATGATCGCCGACCTTGCCCAGGTCGAGCGCGCGGTGGTGATCGGCGGCGGCTATATCGGGCTGGAGGCGGCGGCGGTGCTGGCCAAGCTGGGCAAGCAGGTGGTGCTGCTCGAGGCGCTCGACCGCGTGCTGGCGCGGGTCGCGGGGCCGGACCTGTCGCGCTTCTACGAGGCCGAACATCGCGCGCACGGGGTCGATGTGCGGCTGGGCGCGGCGATCGATCGGATCGAGGGCGACGGCAGGGTCACCGGCGTGCGCATGACGGACGGCGAGCTGATCGCGGCGCAGATGGTGATCGTCGGCATCGGCATCGTGCCCGCGGTCGAGCCGCTGATCGCCGCGGGGGCGGAAGGCGGAAATGGCGTGGCGGTGGATCACCAGTGCCGCACCTCGCTGCCCGATATATTCGCGATCGGCGATTGCGCGCTGCATGCCAACGGCTTTGCCGGCGACCTGCCGATCCGCCTCGAATCGGTGCAGAACGCCAACGACCAGGCGACGCTGGTGGCCAGGACGATCATGGGGCAGGAGCTGAGCTATGACGCGGTGCCGTGGTTCTGGTCGAACCAGTATGACCTCAAGCTGCAGACCGTGGGCCTGTCCACCGGGCATGACGCGACGGTGCTGCGCGGCGATCCGGCAAGCCGCAGCTTTTCGGTGATCTATCTGAAGGCCGGACGCGTCATCGCGCTCGACTGCGTCAATGCGACCAGGGATTATGTGCAGGGCCGCAAGCTGGTGGTCGAGCGGCTCTCGCCCGATCCGGCGAAGCTGGCCGATGCGGAGACGCCGCTCAAGGAGCTGGCGACCTAGGACGCCCGGAGGGTGATCCGGGCGCCCCGTGGGGCGACGCGCAAGGGGTCAGCGCGCCGCCTTTCGCTGAGCGTTACGCGACCGAACGATGTTCGATGGCCTCGCCCTCGCTACCGCCGCCGATCGCGATCTTCTTTGGCTTCATCGCTTCGGGCACTTCGCGCACCAGTTCGATGACCAGCAGGCCGTCGCTCAGGTCGGCGCGGTCGACCCGCACGAAATCGGCCAGTTCGAACCGGCGTTCGAACCCGCGATTGGCGATGCCCAGGTGCAGCATCTGCGCCGTTTCGTTGTCCTGCGACTCGGCTTTCCTGCCGGCCACCAGCAGCAGGTTCTGCTGCGCCGTGATCTCGATCTCGTCCGCCTTGAAACCGGCGACGGCGATGGTGATGCGATAGCGGTCGTCCGAGATCCGCTCGAGATTGAAGGGGGGGTAATTCTCGCCGCCGGACTGGCGCGCGGTCGATTCGAGCATGTCGAACAGCCGGTCGAAGCCGATTGCGGAGCGGCGGAAGGGGGTCAAATCAATCTGACGCATTTGGGAATCCTCTTGTGAGCAATTTCAACGTCTTGGCCGCATCCGGACGATCCGCGATGCGCTGCCAGCCCAGCCCCGAAGGCGCCGTGCCAAGCTGATTTGGGAAGCGTTCGCGCGCTTTCAAGTCCGACGAAATGTGTCGAATGCGCGATGTAAAGCCTATCGATCAGATAGGAATAGAATCGCTTTGTCGCTAAAGCCTATCGAAATGGTGGAATTTAGCCTGGACACCATGAGGGGACCAACAAGTGAGTCTGAAACCGATCGCCTTCGCGCTGCTGGCCAGCGCATCGACCACTGCCTTCGCGCAGGACGCGGCGCAGCAGCCGCCGGTCGTCACCGGGCAGCAACCGGCCACCCAGCAGGTGCCGGGCGCGCAGGGCCGCGATGCGGAGGATGTGCAGCGCAGTTCGGCGGCGTCCGACATCATCGTCACCGCGCGCCGCCGCCAGGAACAGGTGCAGGACGTGCCGATCCCGATCAGCGTGGTCGGGGTGAAGGAGCTCGACAATACCGGCAGCTTCAACGTCGCGCGCCTGGCGCAGCTTCAGCCGACGCTGCAATTCTATTCGACCAACCCGCGCAACTCGTCGGTCAACGTGCGTGGCCTGGGCGCGCCGCTCGGCCTCACCAATGACGGCATCGACCAGGGCGTCGGCGTCTATATCGACCAGGTCTATTTCAGCCGCGTCGCGGTGGCCACGCTCGATTTCCTCGACGTACAGCAGGTCGAGACGCTGCGCGGGCCGCAGGGCACGCTGTACGGCAAGAACACCGTCGCCGGCGCGATCAACATCACGTCCAAGGCGCCAAGCTTCAACTTCGAGGGACGCGCGGAAGTGACCGCCGGCAACCTCGCCTTCAAACAGGCCAAGGCGTCGATCAGCGGCCCGCTGGGCGAGACCGTCGCGGCGCGCCTTGGCGTCGCCACCACCAGCCGCCGCGGCACCGTGTTCAACGTGGCCACCGGCAACTACGTCAACGAACAGGACAATATCGGCTTTCGCGGCGCGATCCTGTGGCGCGCGAGCGATACGCTCGACCTGACGCTGAGCGCCGATTACAACCGCCAGGATCCGGAATGCTGCGCGCAGATCTATGTGCGCTATGGCCCCACGCAACGTGCCGCCAACCGGCAATATCCGGCGCTGACCGCGGCGTTCAACTATGCGGTGCCGAGTACCAATCCGTTCGATCGGCTGACCGATCTCGACGCCGACCTCAACGCCAAGAACGTGCTGGGCGGGGTGTCGCTGCGTGGCGAGCTGGAACTGGGGTCGGGCACGCTCACCTCGGTCACCGCGTGGCGCTTCTGGGACTGGTTGCCGGCCAACGATCGCGACTTCACCGGCCTGCGCGTCACCACCCTGTCGCAGAATCCGACGCGGCAGGACCAGTATACGCAGGAACTGCGCTATGCCGGCGAGGGCAACGGCTTTGACTATGTGATCGGCGCCTTCGCCTTCTACCAGAATATCCACACCACCGGCACCCAGCGCCAGGGCCCGGACGCCAGCCGCTGGCTCATCAACCCGAGCAACGCGCTGGCCAACGATCCGACCGTGCTCGACGGGCTGACCGCGTCGAACGACATCCGCCTCAAGAACTTCTCGGGCGCGCTGTTCGGCAAGCTCAACTGGAAGGTGACCGACCAGATCACGCTTTCGCCCGGCATCCGGCTGAACTATGACGACAAGGTCGGCAGCTATGTCTCGATCGTGCGCGACGGGCAGGGCAACCTCGTCCCCGCCACCGGCGGCACGCCGCGCCAGGTGGAACAGCGCACCGCGCTGACGCCGCAGGTCTTCGAGGACGAAGCCTATCGCGCGTGGAACGTGTCGTACGACCTCACCGCCTCGTACAAGCCGTCGCGCGACGTGCTGATCTATGCGACCTATGCCCACACCTTCAAATCGGGCGGGCTGAACCTCAACGGCGTGCCGGTCGCGAACGGCGTCGCGCAGACCCAGTTCGCGCAGGTCGATCCGGAAACGGTCGATCATTTCGAGATCGGCGCCAAGACCCAGTTCTGGGATCGCAAGGCGACGCTCAACGTCACCGGCTTCTGGACCTCGATCAAGGACTATCAGGCACTGGTCAATGACGGGCAGAATTCGACGCTGCGCGGCTATCTCGCCAATGCCGGCGAGGTGCGCGTGCGCGGGATCGAGGCCGATTTCTCGATCCGGCCGAGCGAGCGCCTCAGCCTGTACGTCAACGGCGCCTATACCGATCACGAATATGTCGAGTTCACCAACGCGCCGTGCCCGCCCGAGCGGTCGGGCGGGTCCACGGTCGGCAACGGCCAGCCCGGCGTCCCCGGCCAGCCCAGCCCGATCGCGTGCGACATTTCCGGCCAGTGGCTGCCCGGCATCTCGAACTGGGCCTTCTCGTTCGGCGGTGAGGTCAACCAGCCGGTGAGCCTCTTCGGCAAGGACGGCGAGGTGTATCTGGGCGCGGACGCGAACTATCGTTCCAAATTCTCGTCCAACGCCTCGCGTTCGATCTACACCGATATCGAGGGGTATACGCTGGCGAACTTCCGCCTGGGCTATCGCACCGATGACGGCTTCAACCTGTTCGCCTGGGTGCGCAATGCGTTCGACGAGCGATATTTCGACATCCTCGCCACCACGCCAGGCAATACCGGGCTGATCTCGGGCAATGTCGGCGATCCGCGCACCTATGGCGTGACGCTGGGCCTGAGTTTTTAAGCGACGCAACTGCCCCCCGCATTGAACATACACAGGCCAGCGCGGGACGGCAGAAGCCAGGGGAGGGGGCCGCAACCAGGCTCCTGCAGCTTCCTCCCCGAAACTTATCGAAGCGAGTTTACTGTTACATTCTCGTCACCCCGGGCTTGACCCGGGGCCCAGCTGCCTTGGGGAGCCACTGCGGTCGGAAAGAAGAAGCTGGGCCCCGGGTCAAGCCCGGGGTGACGATGTGGGAGAATGATAGCGGCGAGGGGCTGAACCCCAAGAACGGCAAAGGCCCGGGCCGTTTCCGACCCGGGCCCCTGCGTGACGATGCCTCGTCAGCCCCCTTGTGGCCACTTCGCCCGCGCGCCTCGAAAGGCGGGGCACAAGAGCCTCCCCGAACCACGGCCATTGCCTGCGCTTCGTAGCGTTTGCCTAGGGAGCGTTACGGGGGTTGTCACGATACAACCGACATGGATGAATCGCTTTGCCACGACCCTGTGGTGAATCGGCAACACGGCGGATTGCGTGGCGGATTTGAGATGCGCCTCACGGCGCATAGCGGCACCGCCCTCCGCAGCTTCCATCGATCTTCGATCGCTGGAGCCTGGCTGCTCCGCCCGCTCCCCCACCCGGCCACCCATATGATACTGCCGTTGGGTGGCCGGGTGGGGGAGCGGGCCGGTGCCGCAGCTGCATTCGCATCTTTGCGAATGCTCGAACACGTCCTAACAACCGCTCCTATGCTGCTTTCCCGATACGAGCGCACCATCGCCCGCCGCTACCTTCTGCCCGGGCGGGGAGAGGCGTTCATCTTCCTCGTCGCGGCGATCAGCCTGGTGGCGGTGATGCTGGGCGTCGCCGCGCTGGTGATCGTGATGAGCGTGATGAACGGCTTTCGCGCCGAGCTGTTCGACAAGATCACCGGGCTCAACGGCCATGCCGTGGTCCAGGGCTATGGCGGGCAGCTGCGCGACTGGCGCCAGATCGTCGAGGAAGCGCGCAAGACGCCCGGCGTCACCGGCGCGACGCCGCTGATCGAACAGCCGCTGATGGCGAGTTTCCAGGGCCGGGTGGAAGGCGTGCTGGTGCGCGGCATGACGGTCGGCGACATCCGCGCCAATCCGACGATCAACAGGAATGTGCTGATCGGCGACCTCAAGACGCTGACCGCCGGGTGCGAATGCATCGCGGTCGGATCGCGGCTCGCCAACGCGCTCGGCGCGTCGGTCGGCAGCAGCGTGTCGCTGCTCAGCCCGCAGGGGCTGACCAGCCCGTTCGGCACGGTGCCGCGGATCGTCGCCTATCGCGTCGCCGCGGTGTTCGAGGTCGGCGTCTATGATTACGACAAGGCGTTCGTGGTGATGCCGATGCAGGACGCGCAGACATTGCTGCTGATGGGCGATTCGGTCGGGATGGTGGAACTCGACACGACCGACCCCGACAAGGTCGGCGAGATCACCGCGCCGCTGGCGCAGAAGGTCGCGCGGGTGGGACAGCTTACCGACTGGCGCACGCTCAACGCGACGCTGTTCGAGGCGCTGGCGGTCGACCGCATCGTCACCTTCACCGTGCTGTCGATCCTGATCCTGGTCGCGGTGTTCAACATCCTGTCCTCGCTCATCATGCTGGTGCGCGCCAAGACGCGCGACATCGCGATCCTGCGCACGATGGGGGCGACGCGGGGCGGGCTGATCCGGATCTTCGTGACGGTGGGGACGGTGATCGGCTCGCTCGGTATCCTGGCGGGGCTGATCCTGGGGTTCGTCTTCCTCTATTTCCGGCAAGGCGTGCTGGGCTTCATCGGCTTTCTCACCGGGCAGAATATCTGGGACCCGTCGATGCGCTATCTGACCGAGCTGCCGGCCCGGACCGATCCGGTCGAGGTGGCGGGGATCGCGCTGATGGCGCTGTTCTTCAGCTTCCTCGCCACGCTCTATCCCGCGTTCAAGGCGGCGAGCACCGATCCGGTGCAGGTGCTGCGCTATGAGTGAGGCGGTCCTCCAGACGATCGGCCTGAAACGCGCCTTCACCCAGGGCGAGGCGACGATCCATGTGCTGCGCGGCGTCGATCTTGCGGTCGGGCCGGGCGAGATCGTCGCGCTGCTGGGGCCGTCGGGCTCGGGCAAGTCGACTTTGCTGCAGGCGGTCGGTCTGCTCGAGGGCGGGTTCGAAGGATCGATCCGCATCGCCGGGGCCGAGGTCGGCAAGCTGGAGAGCCACGAGCGCACGGTCACGCGGCGCGACAAGCTCGGCTTCGTCTATCAGTTCCACCACCTGCTGCCCGATTTCAACGCGGTCGAGAATGTCGAGCTGCCGCAGCTGATCCAGGGCGCGAGCTTTTCCGATGCCAGGGCGCGGGCGGAAGCATTGCTGACCGCGCTGGGCCTGGGCGCGCGGCTGACGCACCGGCCGAGCCAGCTGTCGGGCGGCGAGCAGCAGCGCGTGGCGGTGGCGCGCGCGCTGGCCAACCGGCCGGCGCTGGTGCTGGCCGACGAACCGACCGGCAATCTTGACGAGAAGACGGCGGACGTGGTGCTGGCCGAATTGCTGCGGCTGGTGCGCGGCGAGGGATCGGCGGCGCTGATCGCGACGCATAACGAGCGGCTGGCGGAGAAGATGGATCGAGTCGTCCGCCTGCACGATGGGGTGCTGGAATGACGGCGCGCGGCGGGAGAAGGACATGAGCGAGATCACGCAAATTCCGGTCGAGACGGCCGATGGCGGCCAGAGCGACCTGTCGGCCTATGCCGGCAAGGTGCTGCTGATCGTCAACGTCGCATCGAAATGCGGGTTCACGCCGCAATATGCGGGGTTGGAAAAGCTGCATCGCGACCATGCCGACCGCGGCTTTGCGGTGCTGGGTTTCCCCTGCAACCAGTTCGGCGCGCAAGAGCCGGGCGATGCGGCGGAGATCGCCAGCTTCTGTTCGCTGACCTATGACGTGACCTTCCCGGTGTTCGCGAAGATCGACGTCAACGGCGACGACGCCGCGCCGCTGTACCGCTATCTCAAGAAGGCGGCGCCGGGGCTGTTCGGGACCGAGGGGGTCAAGTGGAACTTCACCAAGTTCCTGATCGATCGCGACGGGCAGGTGGTCGAGCGTTACGCGCCGACGACGAAGCCGGAGGATATCGCGGGGGATATCGAGAAGTTGCTCTGACTTCAGCTCCTCCCCGGCACGGGGAGGTGGCGCCGCGAAGCGGTGACGGAGGGGCCGCCGCGCAGACGGCGGTGCTCGGCCGCAGCGTCCAACCGCCCTTTGCAGGGCGGCCCCTCCACCGCCTGCGGCGGTCCCCCTCCCCGTGCCGGGGAGGAATTAGGTGTGGAAAACGCGCCGGGCCGCTTTGACCGCCGCGTGCCGACGAACCTATAGTCCGCGCCATGCCTCATTCCGGCTTCGTCCCGCTGCGCGTCTTCTCCGCCTACACCATGCTGGAAGGCGCGATCGAGCCCAAGGCGATCGCGGCGCGGGCGCGCGAGCTGGGGTTTCCGGCGGCGGGGCTGTGCGACCGCAACGGGCTGTATGCCGCGATGCCCTATTCGGACGCGGCGAAGAAGGCGGGGGTGCAGCCGGTGATCGGCACCTTGCTGTGCGTCCAGCGCCCCGACATGCCCGACGGGGTCGAGCCACTGCTCGACTGGCTGGCGCTGTTCGCGCAGGACGAGCGCGGCTATGCCAATCTGTGCGACCTCGTCTCGCGCGCGCATCTCGACCGGCCGATCGAGAAGGACGCGCATGTCCGGTTCGAGGATCTGGCGGGCCGCACCGACGGCGTGATCGCGCTGACGGCGGGGCGGGAGGGCGCGCTGGCCCGGCTGTTCGCGGAGGAGCAGGACGGCGCCGCGCTGGCCTATGCCGACCGGCTGCAGGCGCTGTTCGGCGACCGGCTCTATATCGAGATCGTCCGGCGGCTGGACGAGATCGAGGGCAAGGCCGAGCCCAGGCTGCTCGACCTTGCATACGCCCGCAACCTGCCGATCGTCGCGACCAACCCCGCCTGCTATGCCGAGCCGACCTTTCACGAGGCGCATGACACGATGCTGTGCATCGCCGGCTCCGCCTATGTCGCGAGCGACGATCGCGCGCGATCCTCGCCCGACGCCTGGATGAAGCCCGCGACCGAGATGAAGCGGCTGTTCGACGATCTGCCCGAGGCGATCGACAACACGCTCGTCATCGCGAAACGCTGCGCCTTCGCCGCGCCCAAGCGCAAGCCGATCCTGCCCAGCCTGGCCGGCGACCTGGAGGGCGAGGCGGCGCAGCTGCGCGACGATGCGCGCGCGGGGCTGGAGGCGCGGCTGGAATATGCCGGGATCACCGATCCGGAGAAGCGCGCGGAATATTTCGATCGGCTGGCGTTCGAGAGCGACATCATCATCCAGATGGGCTTTCCCGGCTATTTCCTGATCGTCGCGGATTTCATCAAATGGGCCAAGGCGAACGGCATTCCGGTGGGGCCGGGGCGCGGATCGGGCGCGGGCAGCGTGGTCGCCTGGGCGCTGACGATCACCGATCTCGATCCGCTGGAGCTGGGGCTGCTGTTCGAACGCTTCCTCAATCCCGAGCGCGTGTCGATGCCCGACTTCGACATCGACTTCTGCGAAACGCGGCGCGGCGAGGTGATCCGTTACGTCCAGGCGAAATACGGCCGCAACCAGGTGGCACAGATCATCACCTTCGGCACGATGAAGGCGCGCGCGGTGCTCAAGGACACCGGGCGCGTGCTCCAGATGAGCTATGGCCAGGTCGACCGCCTCGCCAAGCTCGTCCCCAACCACCCGACCGATCCGTGGACGCTGCCGCGCTCGCTCAACGGCGTCAGCGAGTTCAAGGCGGAATATGACGCCGACGAGGGCGTCCGCCACCTGATCGACCTTGCGATGCGGCTGGAAGGGTTGCCGCGCCATTCCTCCACCCATGCGGCGGGGGTGGTGATCGGCGACCGCCCGCTGGCGGAGCTGGTGCCGCTCTATCGCGATCCGCGATCGGACATGCCGGTCACGCAGTTCGACATGAAATATGTCGAGGGGGCGGGGCTGGTGAAGTTCGACTTTCTCGGCCTGAAAACGCTGTCGGTGCTGCAAAAGGCGGTCGAGCTGCTGGCCGAACGCAATATCGACATCGATCTCGGCGCGCTCGCCTGGGACGATCCGGCGGTGTACGAACTGCTCCAGCGCGGTGACACGGTCGGCGTGTTCCAGCTCGAATCCGAAGGCATGCGCCGCACGCTGACCGCGGTGCGGCCGACCAATTTCGGCGACATCATCGCGCTCGTCTCGCTCTATCGCCCCGGCCCGATGGACAACATCCCGATGTTCGGGCGGCGCAAACAGGGGCAGGAGCCGATCGAATACCCCCACCCGCTGCTCGAAGGCATATTGAAAGAGACCTACGGCATCTTCGTCTATCAGGAACAGGTGATGCAGGCCGCGCAGATCCTGGCGGGCTATTCGCTCGGCGGCGCCGACCTGCTGCGCCGCGCGATGGGCAAGAAGATCAAGGCCGAGATGGACGCGCAGCGCGCGCTGTTCGTCGAAGGCTGCGCGAAGGTGAACGGGATCGCCGCGGGCAAGGCGAACGAATTGTTCGACTTGATCGACAAGTTCGCCGGTTATGGCTTCAACAAGTCGCACGCCGCCGCCTATGCGTTGCTCGCCTATCACACCGGCTGGCTCAAGGCGCATTATCCGCATGAATTCTACGCCGCGTCGATGTGCTTCGAACTCGGCCAGACCGAGAAGCTGGCGGTGTTCGTCGAGGATATGAAGCGGCTGGGCGTGCCGTGCCTGCCGCCCGACATCAACGCCAGCCAGGCCGAATTCTCGGTCGAGGCGGTCGATGACGGGTTCGCGGTGCGCTATGCGCTCGCGGGCCTCAAGGGCGTGGGCGAGAAGGCGATGGAGCTGATCGTCGAGGAACGCGATGCCAAGGGCCGTTTCCAGAGCCTGGACGATTTCGCGCGCCGCGTCGATCCGCGCCTGCTCAACAAGCGCCAGGTCGAGGCGCTGGCGGGCGCGGGGGCGTTCGACGGCGTCGCGCCCGATCGGCCGGGCGTGCATGCCGCCGCCGAGACGATCCTGGCCGTCGCGCAGCGCACCCATGCCAACCGCACCAGCGGGCAGGGCGGCCTGTTCGGCGAGGCCGAGCCGGTCGGCATGGCCATTCAACTGCCCAAGAGCGCGCACTGGACGCTGGGCCAGCGGATCGAGGCGGAAAAGGAATCGTTCGGCTTCTTCTTCTCGGCCCACCCGCTCGACTGTTACCAGCATCTGGCGCGGCTGCATGCGGCGCGCGCCATCGCCAGCCTGGGTGAAATCCAGGTCGCCGAGGGCGGCCGCGCCGGCGCGACGATCGCCGCGCTGATCGAGGATGCGCGCTGGCGGACCTCGGCGCGCGGCAAGCGTTACATGATGGCGACGCTGTCCGACGCCAGCGGGACGGTGCCCTGCACCTGTTTCGACGAGCTGACCGCGAAGGAGATGGAGGAAGCGTCGCGCGTCGGCGGCTGCGGCATCCTGACGATCGAGCTCGATCGCCGGCCGGGCGAGGATACGGCGCGCGTGACGGTGCGCAAGGTGCAACCGTTCGAGGGGATGGCGAAGGACGTGCGGCTGACCCTGCGGATGACGGTGAGCGATGCCGCCGTGTTTGCGGATATCGGCCGGCTGCTGGGCGGTGCGCGCGGCGGGCGCTGCGAGGTGATCGTCGACGCGCCGCTGCCGGCGGGTGGCGAGGCGGAACTGGTGCTGGGCCGCAACTTCCGCCTCGACGGCGAGCTGGCGACCCGGATCGAAGGGTTGCCCGGCATCGCCCGCGCCGAATTGAAGCCGACCGAGCAGCCGAGATTGGCGCTGGCGAGCTAGCGTTACGTCTTTCGAGTTGAGCGGATCAGTTCCCCTGCGAAAGCAGGGGCTCAGGGTCACAGGCGGTGCGCCTGAAACCCTGGCCCCCTGCATTCGCAGGGGAACGATGCCATTTCGGCAAATGATCGTCTGATGATGCGCAACGACCGGGATGGATCGACCTTGCATCCCCGTCCTCGAATCCGCAGGATGGTTTCCGGACACGGAAACCCATGCGGCGATGGAGAGGGCGATGCTGGGCGCGATGCAGGATTTCGAGCTTCGGGTGCCGCGCGTGGTCGAGCATGCCGAGCGCGAGCATGGCGGGCGTGAGATCGTCAGCCGCTGGGCCGACGGCAGCGAGACGCGCACCACCTGGGGCGAAGTCGCCCGCGACGCGCGCAAGCTCGCCCAGGCGCTCGAGCGGATGGGGCTGAAGCCCGGCGACCGCGTCGCGACGCTGGCGATGAACCACAGCCGCCACCTCGTCGCCTGGTATGGCGCGATCGGCATGGGCGGCATCATCCACACCATCAACCCGCGGCTGTTCGACGATCAGCTGATCTATATCGCCAACCATGCCGAAGACCGCGTGCTGATCTATGACAAGGCGTTCCAGCCGATCGTGGATCGCCTCAAGCCGCAATGGACCACGATCGAGCGATATATCGCCTTCGATGCGGAGGGACCCGACAGCTTCGAAAGCGTGATCGGCGCCGAGGATGGCGACTATGCCTGGATCGAGGGCGACGAGCGCGAGCCGTGCATGCTGTGCTATACCAGCGGCACGACCGGCAATCCCAAGGGCGTGCTGTACAGCCACCGTTCCTCGATGCTGCACGGCCTGTCGGTGATCCAGCCGGATGTGTTCGAACTGTCGAGCAAGGCGGTGTCGCTGCCGATCGTGCCGATGTTCCATGCGGTGGGCTGGGGCATGCCCTTTTCCGCGCCGATGGTGGGGATGAAGCTGGTCTTTTCCGCCACCTATGACGGCAAGACGCTGTGCGACCTGCTGAACCAGGAACGGGTGACTCATACCGCCGGCGTGCCCACGGTGTGGCTGGCGATGTTCCAGCATATGGATGCGACGGGCGATGCGCCGCGGCATCTGAAACTCGTCACGATCGGCGGATCGGCGGCGCCGCGCGCGATGATCGAACGGATCATGAAGATGGGCGTGCGCGTCAACCATGCCTGGGGCATGACGGAAACCTCGCCGCTGGGCACCGCCGGCGCGCCGAGCTGGGACTGGGACGATCTGACGTTCGAACAGCAGCTCGACCGCAGCGTCCATCAGGGCCGTCCGCCGTTCGGCGTCGAACTGCGCGTGGTGGATGACGCGGGCGCGGTCCAGCCGCGCGACGGCGCCACGTCGGGGCGGCTCCAGGTCAGGGGGCCGTGGGTGCTCAAGCAATATTTCAAGGACGAGAATGGACCCTGCCTCACCGAGGACGGCTGGTTCGACACCGGCGACGTCGCCGTGCTGCATCCCGACGGCACGATGCAGATCACCGATCGGGCCAAGGACGTGATCAAGTCGGGCGGCGAATGGATCAGCTCGGTCGAGCTTGAGAATGCGGCGATCGGCTGCGCGGGCGTCGCCGAAGCGGCGGCGATCGGCATCGCGCATCCGCGCTGGGATGAGCGCCCGCTGCTGGTGGTCGTACGCAAGCCCGGCGGCATGGTGACCGCCGACGCGATCCGCGCGCATCTGGCCACGCAGGTCGCGAAATGGTGGCTGCCCGACGAGATCGTGTTCGTCGACTCGCTGCCGCACACCGCGACCGGCAAGCTGCTCAAGACCGCGCTGCGCGAGCAGTTCAGGGACTTCAAGCTGTCGGCGGGGTGACCGGCTGAAACAGTTCGCCTTGCGCGCCGGGCGGCGGGCGGAACAGGTCGCGGCGCAGCGCGATATGGGGCGTGTCGAGGCCGTAGCGTTTCGCGGCGATCCTGAACCGCGTGCGCAGCAGATCGGACCAGGGACCTTGTCCGCGAAAGCGCGTATGGAAGTTCGGATCGTTGTCGCGCCCGCCGCGGATCGATCGAATCGTTGTCATCACCTTGGCCGCGCGATCGGGGAAATGCGCCTCGAGCCAGGCGCGGAACAGCGGCGCCACTTCGTGCGGCAGGCGCATCGGCAGATAGAAACAGCCGAGCGCGCCGGCCTCTGCCGCGCGCTGCATGATATGCTCCATCTCGTGATCGGTGATCTGCGGGATCACCGGCGACAGCGAGACATAGGTGGGAATGCCCGCCGCGCGCAGCCGGGACACCGCCGCCAGCCGCCGTTCCGGGTGCGGCGCGCGTGGTTCGAGCGTGGCGGCGATTCTGGGGTCGAGCGAGGTGACCGAGATCATCACCGCCGCCAGCCCGCGCGCCGCCATCGGCGCCAGCAGGTCGATGTCGCGCGTCACCCGGTCCGACTTGGTGGTGATGGTGATCGGATGGCCGCAGTCGGCAAGCACCTCGATACAGCCGCGCGTGATCCGCCACCGCGCCTCGATCGGCTGATAAGGGTCGGTGTTGGTGCCGAACGCGATCGGCTGGCAGGCATAGCCGCGCCTGCCCAGTTCCTCGCGCAGCAGGGCGGGCGCGTCGGGCTTGGCGAACAGCTTCGTCTCGAAATCCAGCCCCGGCGACAGATCGTGGAAGGCGTGGCTCGGCCGCGCGAAGCAATAGATGCAGCCATGTTCGCACCCGCGATAAGGGTTCACCGATCGGTCGAAGCCGATGTCGGGCGACTGGTTGCGCGCGATGATCGTCCTCGGCCGTTCGACCGTGACCGTGGTGCGCAGCGGCGGCAATGCGCCATCCACCGCGTCGCGATCGTCAAGCCAGTCGCCATCCGCCTCACGCTGCGGCAGGTTGAACCGGACGCTGCCGTCATTGTGCGTCGCGCCGCGGACCGGACGGGTCTTTGCCATGCCCCGATTTAGCGCCACGCAGGAACATTACAAGAACATTGATTGCGTCGATCGACCGTGCGATTGTCGAATGCGCATGTGGGAACAGGTGACAAGACAGCAATATTGTCGCATCTCGTAGCCATGTCGTCTCGCCGCACCGCCATCACCGTCTTCGCCGCCGCCGCGATCGTCACCCTTGCGATGGGGGTGCGCCAGACATTCGGCCTGTTCCTGCCGGACATGAGCGTGGGCCTGGGCATCGGCCGGTCGAGCTTTGGCCTGGCGCTGGCGCTGCAGAACCTGATCTTCGGGCTGGCGCAGCCGTTCGTCGGCGCGATCGCCGACCGGCATGGCGCGGGGCGCGTGGTGGCGGTGGGGGCGCTGGTCTATGCGATCGGGCTGATCGGCGCGTCGCTGGCGGGCGGCGCGCTCGGCCTGCACCTCTCGTTCGGCGTGCTGGTCGGCATGGCGTTGTCGGCGACGACCTTCGTGGTGGTGCTGGGCGCGGTCGGCCGGGTGGTGTCGCCCGAGCGGCGCAGCATGGCGTTCGGCATCGTCACCGCCGGCGGCTCGCTCGGCCAGTTCCTGGTCGTACCGGCCGGACAGCTGCTGATCGACGAGCTGGGCTGGCGCATGGCGCTGGCGGCGCTCGCCGGGCTGGTCGCGCTGATGCTGGCGCTGGCGCCGGCGGTGGCGGGACGGCCGGACAGCGCCGCCACGCCGGGCGGTGAGCAGAGCTTGCGGGAGGCGCTGCGCGAGGCGGCGGGCGAGCGCAGCTTCTGGTTGCTCAACGCCGGTTTCTTCGTCTGCGGTTTCCATATCGCCTTCATCGGCACGCATTTCCCGGCCTATCTCACCGACCAGGGCCTCGGCCTTGCGCTGGGCGGCAAGGCGCTCGCGCTGGTCGGGCTGTTCAACATCTTCGGATCCTGGTTCTTTGGCATGATGGGCAGCCGGCGCAGCCGGAAAGGGCTGCTCGCCATCCTCTATACCGCGCGCAGCGTGGCGATGGCGGCGTTCCTGGCGCTGCCGCTCACCCCGGCCACCGCGCTGGCGTTCGCGGCGGCGATGGGCTTTCTGTGGCTCGGCACGGTCCCGCTGACCAGCGGGCTGGTGAGCGGCATGTTCGGCGTCCGCTATCTCTCGACCCTCTATGGCATTGTGTTCCTCGGCCATCAGATCGGCAGCTTCTTCGGCGCGTGGACGGCCGGGCTGATGTTCGACCTGACCGGCAGCTATGACAGCATCTGGGCGGTCTCGGTCGCGCTCGGCCTGTTCGCCGCGCTGATCCACCTGCCGATCCGCGAGCAGCCCGTGGCAAGGCTGCAAGCGGCGTGAAGGCGATCGGCCTGGTCGCGCTGGCGCTGGTTCTTGGCGGCGGCTGGTGGCTGTGGCAGCGCGTGGGCGCGGATGTGGCGCTGGGCGGGCTGATGAAGTTTTGCGGCTGAGGTCAGTCCGGAAAGAGTATCGCCGCGTAATCGCGAGCGCCGTGAAGGATGTGAAGAATGGTGACCGTCCGGTCATCGACCCGATAGAAGATCGCATAATTGCCGTGCATTCGGCGCCGAACCTCGGCATCTCCATAGCGGGGAACCCGCGGGAATCCCCTTGGCAATTCGGCAAGCGCCTCGCACTTCGCGCGCAACTCGGACAGAAAGCTGATCGCACGCGCCGGATTGTCCTGCGCGATGAACAGGCCAATCGCTTCCAGATCGCTTTCCGCTTCCAGCGATAGAAGAATTTTCACTCGCTCGGCAGCATGGCTCGAAATTTCGCATCGAGACGATCAAATACTTCATCGATCGGTTTGACTCGGCCAGCGCGGGTATCGGTAAGCCCGCGCTTTATCGAAGCATCCAAAGCAGCAAGCCGCGCTTCACGGTCCTGGATCAGTCGAACGCCTTCGCGCAATACCTCACTCTTGGAATTGTAACGCCCCGTCTCGACAAGTTGCGAAACGAACCACTCAAGCTGTTGACCAAGATCGGCGCTGATCATAACGGACCTCCGCCTGTAAGATACTCGCGTTATCAACTGTTATCAAGCTTGCGTTCGGTGAGCCGCGGCATCAGCTCGACGAAGTTGCAGGGCCTGAACCGGCTGTCGAGCTGGCTTGCGAGGATATCGTCCCAGCCGTCCTTCACCGCGCCGGTCGAGCCGGGCAGCGCGAAGATATAGGTGCCGCGCGCGACGCAGGCGGTGGCGCGCGACTGGATCGTCGAGGTGCCGATCCTGGCATGGCTCAGCCAGCGGAACAGTTCGCCAAAGCCGGGGATCATCTTGTCGGCGACGCGCTCCAGCGCCTCGGGCGTCACGTCGCGGCCGGTGACGCCGGTGCCGCCGGTGGTGATGACGCAGTCGATCGTCTCGTCGTCGATCCAGGCGTGCAGCCTGCCGACGATCAGCTCGGGATCGTCGGCCACGAGTCCGCGGTCGGCCAGTACATGTCCCGCGCCGGTCAGCCGCTCGACCAGCGTATCGCCGGAACGGTCGTCGTCGAACGTGCGGGTATCGGATACCGTCAGCACCGCGATCCGCACCGGGCGGAACGCGGCGCGTTCGTCAATTGGCACGCGCGATGCTCGCCGCGCCCGATATCGACGCCTGCATCCGCACCGCCGCGCCGCCGCTCGTGCCGGGCACCTTGGGCCACAGCCCCTGGCTGAGCGCCGCGCGGCTCGAACTGTCGCGGCCGTCCTTCTTCTCGTACATCCAGTAATTGCGCAGCACGGTCATCACATAGCCGCGCGTCTCCCAATAGGGGATGCTCTCGATATACAGCAGCGGATCTCCATTGTCGCGGATCTGGACGTTCCAGTTGCTCACCGGCAGCGGGCCGGCATTATAGGCGGCGATCACCTTGGGCAGCAGGCCGCCGGTGAAGGACTGGTCGCGCAACTGCTCGATATAGGCCTGGCCGACCTCGATATTGGTCGACGGGCGCGACAGATCGGTGCGGGCGATGACGCGGCCCTGCCTGCGGCCGATATCGGTGGCGGCGGCGGGCATGATCTGCATCAGGCCATAGGCCCCGGCCGGGCTCTGCACCGTCGGGTTGAAGCGCGATTCCTGCAGCGTGTGCGCGAACACCAGCGACTTGTCGACGCGCCAGCCGCCATCGGGCGTCCAGTTCGGCGTCGGATAGCGCGCCTCGCTGATCGGCCGTGCGCCGACCGGGCAATTGTGCGTCAGCCACAATTGCGTGCCGGGCAGGCCGAGCCGGCCTGAAAGACGGGTGAGCGAGCCATGCTCGTTCGCGTCGCCGATCTTCGCCTGTTGCTTGATGACGTCGGCGGCAAGGCCTTCCTCGCCGATCTCGACCAGCGCGGCGGCGACGCGGACATTGGGCCGCCGCTCCAGCGCGCGCCAGTCGGCGGCGACGAATTGTTCGGCCTTGCTCGGCACGTCGCGGATGCCCAGCGCCTGCCGCGCGAGCAGGCCGTAAAAGGTCTCGCCATGCTGCGCGGCGACCTTCAATCGCTGGCCCACCAGATCGGGGCGCCCGCACGCCATGTCGGCGCGCGAGGCCCAATAGAGCCCTGCGGCGCGTTTCTCGATATCCGACGCGCGCTGCGCCACGGCGCCGAACGCGGCCTGCGCACCCGCGCAATCATTCTGCCGCCACGCGGCGAGGCCCTGCACCCAGTCGGCGAGCGGCGCGAACTCGCCGCTGCCGGTCTGCGCCAGCGCCGCGATGCGGCGCGCATCGGCATCACGGCCGATCGTGTAATACATCCAGGCGACCTTCTGCCGCCATTCGGTCAGCGCCTCGGGCGTCAGCTCCAGCGCCTTGCCCTCGACCAGCGCCTCCGCCCCGGCGGCGTCGTCGGCCTTGATCAGCGGCTGCATCGCGGCGGCGATCAGCGCGGCGGCGGCGTCGGAACGCACCGATCGCGCGCGGGTGCGCACCGGTGGCGCATCGTACCAGATCAGGCGCTGGGCGGCGGGCAGCGCCGGCATCTCGACCGCGCCGCGCAGCTGCGCCAGCCGCGCCAGCTGTTCGCCCTGCGGCAGTTCGGGCGCCTCGGCCAGCAGCGCGATAACCTGCGGCAGCTCGACCCTGGGCGATCCCTTGGCCAGATAGAGCTGCGCGCGGGCGATCGCGTGCAGCGGGCCGGTCTTCATCGAATCGAGCGCGATCTGCGCGTCGCTCCAGCGACCCTCGCGGATCGCGGCGAAGGCGGCGCGATAGCCCGCGCGCTGCGCGGCATCGAGTTGCGCGGGCACGCCGTCGCCCGCCGCACGGTCGGCGGATCGTTGGGCGGCGCGGTCCTCGGCCTGCGCGGCGGCCGGCACGGCCAGCGCCAGCGCGGCGAGGAGGAAACGGGTCTTCACGGCTTGTGCCCCCCGATAAGCAATTGCAGGTCCTTCCATGCATCGGCCTTCGCCGCGGGCTTGGTCAGCAGGAACCGCGGATGAAAGGTTGCGACGGCCTCCGATTGTCCATCCTGATAGTTAACCGGCTGTAAACGGCCACGTCCCGCGCCCGCATCCGCCCCGAGAATGGCACGGCTCACCGTCTGGCCGAGCAGCAGCAGCCGGTTCGGCGCGGCGAGCGCGACATGATGCCGCGCCAATTCGGCAAGACGATCCTCGATCTCGCGCGGCACCAGCCCGGTCACCGGCCGCGCGATGCACAGCGAGACCAGGTACACCGACCCGCGATCGTGCCCGATCGCCGCCAGCATCCGGTCGAAAAGTCGCCCCGCATCGCCGGACAGCAGCGCGCCGGCATCGCAATCGCCCGCTTCGGGCATGTCGGTGACGACCATCAGCGGCGAAGCGGGGTCGCCGGCGGCATGGACGATCGGCTCGCCCCAGGCCGATTCGGGCGCGTCGCCGCCGAAACGCCAATCGAGATACGCCGCCAGCGTCGCGGGAAGCGGCACGTCCGCTTCGACGATCGCGGCTTGCGGAACGGCCGCCTGTGTCGGCGTCGCGCTTTCGCGTACCGTCCAGTCGCGCGGCAGTTCGTCGACGACCATGTCGACGCCGGCGTCCTGCCACCATGTCAACGCGCTGGCCGCGGCCTCACGCCAGTCGGTCGCCCCCTCGATACCCATGGCGCGCACACAGTCATGCCTTGACGCCACCGTCAATCTGCTTTCATCCGATGGGGGACAGGGCGCGCGCCGTATACGACGACATGCGCCCAGGGAGACAGAGAAGTGAGCGAACGCGAGTCGATGCCCTATGACGTGGTGATCGTCGGCGCCGGGCCCGCCGGCCTGTCCGCCGCGATCCGGCTCAAGCAGCTGGCGGCGGAAAATGGCGGCGAGATCAGTGTGTGCATCCTGGAAAAAGGGTCGGAGGTCGGCGCGCACATCCTGTCGGGCGCGGTGATCGATCCCAGGGCGCTGGACGAGCTGCTGCCCGACTGGCGCGATGCCGGCTGTCCGCTCGCCCAGGTGCCAGTGACCGACAACCAGCACTGGATGCTGACCAGGAAGGGCAGGATCGGCGTCCCGCATTTCATCGTGCCCGGCTTCATGCACAACAAGGGCACCTATACCGGCAGCCTCGGCAGCCTGTGCCGCTGGCTCGCCGAACAGGCCGAGGGGCTGGGGGTGGAAATCTTCCCCGGCTTCGCGGCGGCGGAAATCCTCTACCATGACGACGGATCGGTGAAGGGCGTGGCGACCGGCGACATGGGCGTGGCGCGCGACGGCACGCGCAAGCCCGATTACCAGCCGGGGCTGGAGCTGCACGCGCGCTACACCTTTTTCGGCGAGGGCGTGCGCGGGCATCTGACCAAGCAGCTCCAGCGCCAGTTCGGGCTGTGCGAAGGCGTCGAGCCGCAAGTCTATGGCCTGGGCGTCAAGGAATTGTGGGATATCGACCCCGCGCTGCACCAGCCCGGCCGCGTGATCCATACCCAGGGCTGGCCGCTGTCCGAGACCGAGGGCTCGAACGGCGGCGGCTTCCTCTATCACCAGGCGAACGGGCAGGTGGCGCTCGGCTTCGTCACCTGGCTCAACTATACCAACCCCTATCTCTCGCCGTTCCAGGAGATGCAGCGGTGGAAGACGCATCCGGCGATCGCGGAGATATTGAAGGGTGGCAAGCGCGTCTCGTACGGCGCGCGCGCGATCAGCGACGGCGGGCTTCAGTCGATCCCCAAACTGACCTTCCC
This sequence comes from uncultured Stakelama sp., assembly GCA_964413495.1. Classification (GTDB taxonomy): domain Bacteria; phylum Pseudomonadota; class Alphaproteobacteria; order Sphingomonadales; family Sphingomonadaceae; genus Sphingomonas. The sequence goes on from CAYPRW010000001.1 coordinate 55,501, forward strand.
CGGCGGCGCGCTGATCGGCGACAGCGCCGGCTTCCTCAACGTGCCGCGGATCAAGGGCACGCACACCGCGATGAAATCGGGCATGCTCGCCGCCGAGGCGGCGTTCGCGGCGGTCCAGGCCGATCGCACGAGCGACGAGCTCACCGCCTATCCGGCGGCGTTCGAGGCGAGCTGGATGCACAAGGAATTGAGCATCGTCCGCAACGTCGTACCGCTGGTCAAGAAGTTCGGCGACCTGATCGGATCGGGTCTCGCCAACGCCACGATGTTCCTGGAAAGCTGGGGCATCCGCATGCCCTTCACGCTTGGCCATCACCCGGACCATGAGAGCCTGTGGCGCAAGGATCTGGTCAAGCCGATCGACTATCCCAGGCCCGACGGCGTGCTGACCTTCGATCGGCTGTCCTCGGTGTTCCTGTCGAACACCAATCACGAGGAGGATCAACCGGTCCATCTGACGCTGAAGGACCCCGACATCCCTGTCGAATACGACCTGCCGATCTATGACGAACCGGCGCAGCGTTACTGCCCGGCGGGCGTTTACGAGATCGTCGGCGAGGCAGAAGGGCTGCCCAGATTCGTCATCAACGCGCAGAATTGCGTCCACTGCAAGACCTGCGACATCAAGGACCCGACCCAGAACATCAACTGGGTGGTGCCCGAGGGCGGCGGAGGACCGAACTATCCCAATATGTGAGCGTTCCTTCGCGTGGCTGGCGGTGCTGGCGGTCGGCCTGCCTGCCGTCGCGCATGCCGATGCCGGCGCCTATGCGCGCGCGCGCGCCGCGGCGGCGGAAGGGGCGGTGGAGACCGCCGCCATCGGCTATGCCGCGGCGATGGCGGCGGCGCCGGGGGACGAAGTGGTGGCGATGCGCGCCTATCGCAACGCGCTGGCGTCGGGCGACATGGTGCTGGCGCGGCGCGCGGCGGCGGTGCTGAGCGCGGCGCAGGTCGCCCCGGCCGACGTCTCGATCCTCGACCTGGCGGAGGCGATCCGCACCCGCGACCGCACCGCCGCCGACGATGCGCTGGGCCGGATCGGCGCGGGGCCGCTCGATTTCCTCGCCCCGGTCATTCGCGCCTGGCTGGCCTATGATCGCGGCGCCGACCCCTTTGCCATCCTCGACAATGTCCGGGAAAGCGGGCTCAGCCGCCGCTATGTCGCCGAACATCGCGCGCTGTTGCTGATCGCGTCGAAACGCACCGATGAAGGGCTGGCGGCATTGCGCGCCGCGCTGCTGACCGATGCCGGCAATATCGACCTGCGCTGGAACGCCGCGCTGTTGCTCGCCGCGCGGGGCGAGCGCAAGGCGGCGCTGGCGCTGCTGGCGGGCGACGATCCCGATCTGCCCGCGATGCGCGCCGGTCTGCGGCGCGGGGTCAGGCCCGGCGCGGCATTCGGCGCCAGCCGCGCGCTCACCCGGCTCGCCACCGATCTGGCCGGGCAACAGACGCGGACGCTGTCGATCACGCTGACCCGCGCCGCGCTGTCGCTCGATCCGGGCGACGATCGCGCGCGCCTGTTGCTGGCCGACGCGCTGCAGGGCGAGCAGGCATTCGCCAGCGCGCTGGCGGTGCTCGCCGCGGTGCGCCGCGACAGCGCCGCGTACGACGCCGCCCAGGCCGAGCGGATCGCGCTCGTCAAGGCGCGGGGCGAGGGCGCGGCGGCGCTCGACATCGCCGCCGCGCTCGCCCAACGTGCCGGCGCGGGCATCGCCGACCGCCAGCGTTATGCCGACCTGCTCGCCGAACAGGGCCGCGATGCCGAAGCGGCGAAAATCTATGCCGCCGTGCTGGAGGGCGCCGGCGGCCGGGCGACCTGGGTCCATCATCTCCAGCTCGGCGGCGCGCTCGAACGGGCGGGGCGGTGGACGGACGCGCTGCCGCATCTGCGCAAGGCGGTGGAACTTGCGCCCGGACAGCCGGTCGCGCTCAACTATCTCGGCTATGCGCTGGTCGATCGCGGTGAGGCCGTGGCCGAGGCGCGCGCGCTGCTCGAACGCGCCAGCAAGCTGCGGCCCGACGATCCGGCGATCACCGATTCGCTGGGCTGGGCCTATTTCCGCGCGGGCGACACCGCCGCGGCGCTGCCGCTTCTGGAACGCGCCGCGCAGGGCGATCCGTCGAGCGCGACGATCAACGAGCATCTCGGCGACGCCTATTGGCGGACCGGTCGCCGGTTCGAGGCGCGCTATGCCTGGCGCGCGGCGGCGGTCTATGCGCAGGGCGAGCAACTGGCGCGGATCGGCGGCAAGCTGTCCGACGGACTGACGCCCGGCGGCGGCGCGCGCGCCGATCAGCGGACGATCCTCAACTGACCCTGATCGAACCCGCCCCCGCCAAGCTCAACCTGGCGCTGCATGTGCGGCGGCGGCGGGCGGATGGCTATCACGAGCTGGAGACGCTGTTCGCCTTTGTCACCGATGGCGATGTCGTGGAGCTGGACGGGGCGGGGCAGGGGTTCGCCGTCACCGGCCCCTTCGCGGGCGCACTGGCGGAGGGCGACAACCTCGTGACGCGCGCTGCCGCCCGCTTCGCCGATGCGTTCGGCGTCAGCGCGACGGGCGGCATCACCCTGACAAAGAACCTCCCGGTCGCCTCGGGCCTGGGCGGCGGCTCGGCCGATGCGGCGGCGACGCTGCGGCTGCTGGCGCGGCGTCATGGCGTGGCGCTCGACGACCCGCGCCTGTTCGATTGCGCCGACGCGCTGGGTTCCGACGTGCCGGCCTGTCTCTACAGCCGCGCCGCGATCGGCACCGGGCGCGGCGAACGGCTCGACTGGATCGAGGGCGCGCCGGGAACGCCGGCGCTGCTCGTCAATCCCGGCGTCGCTGTCGCGACCGCCGCGGTGTTCGTGGCCTGGGACGGGATCGATCGTGGCGCGCTCGGGCGGGGCGGCATGCTCGATATCGCGCGCCGCGGCCGCAACGATCTGGAGCCGCCCGCCCGCGCCATCGCCCCGGCGATCGGCGAGGTGCTGGCCCTGCTCGACCGGCAGCCGGGCGTCACCCTTGCCCGCATGTCGGGATCGGGCGCCACCTGCTTCGCGCTGTTCGACCAGGCCGATGCGCGTGCCGCCGCCGCCGCCGCGATCGCCGCCGCCCGGCGCGGCTGGTGGTGTCTCGAAACGGCACTGTCGTGACGGTTTCCCGTCCCAAAGCGGCGCAGCTGCGGGCAGATCGCCGTACCGCCCCCTTGCGCAACGCAACTGGCCCTGTTCTTGCTGAAGACATCAAGCGGATCATGCGCCGGGAGCGAGACGTCCGCGGATGGCCCCCGCCCCGGCTTGCCGGTGGCGGGCGCCATTCTCCTTCCGGGCATCATGATCGGGCATCCGGCGATCCCGGTGCCTTTCCGGATGGCGGGCGATGAGCGGCCCGCGCCTGATCGACGGCAGCGCCGATGTGCTGATCCTGTGCGACCACGCCTCGAACGCGGTGCCGCCGGATATCGATCTGGGCATCGATCCCGCGTTGCTCGACAAGCATATCGCCGTCGATCTCGGCGCCGCCGCGCTCAGCGAGGCGCTGGCCGCCGCGCTGGATGCGCCCGCGCTGCTCGCCACCGTCTCGCGCCTGGTCATCGATCTCAACCGCGAGCCCGACAGCCCCGGCCTGGTCCCACAGCTCAGCGACGGCCACGCCATCCCCGCCAATGCCGCCGCCGATCGCGCCGCGCGCATCGCCCGCTTCCACGCGCCCTATCACGCCGCCATCGCCGCGCACATCCGCGCCCGCCGCCCGCGCCTGCTGGTCGCGGTGCACAGCTTCACCCCGCGGCTCGAGCTGCACGACGGCGCCGACCGGCCGTGGGAGATCGGCGTCCTCTACAATCGCGACGCCCGCGCCGCGCGGATCGGCATCGATCTGCTGCGGCGCGCCGGCGTGGTGACCGGCGACAACCAGCCCTATTCGGGCCGCCTGCTCAACGCGACGATGAACCGCCATGGCGAGGCGAACGGCATCCCCTATCTGGGCCTGGAAATCCGCAACGACCTGATCGCCGACCGGGCCGGCGTCGAACGTTGGGCAAAAAGTTGTGCACATCTGGTATCAGCCGTGCGCGACCACCTTGCGCAAGCGGCCGTGCCGGGGCCATAGCCGCGCGATGACCCAGCGTTTCGACAAATCCCGCCTGCCGTCGCGCCACGTTTCCGTGGGCCCCGAACGCGCGCCCCATCGCAGCTATTATTACGCGATGGGCCTGACCGAGGAAGATATCGCACGGCCCTTCGTCGGCATCGCCAGCGCGGGCAACGACAGCGCGCCGTGCAACACCACGCTCGACGCCCAGGCCGATGCCGCGCGCAAGGGCGTGGAACAGGGCGGCGGCATGCCGCGCCGCTTCAACACCATCACCGTGACCGACGGCATCGCGATGGGCCATCAGGGCATGCACTCGTCGCTCGCCAGCCGCGAAGTGATCGCGGACTCGGTCGAGCTCAGCGTGCGCGGCCATTGCTATGACGCGCTGGTCGGCTTTGCCGGGTGCGACAAGTCGCTGCCCGGCATGATGATGGCGATGCTGCGGCTGAACGTGCCCAGCATCTTCGTCTATGGCGGATCGATCCTGCCCGGCCGTTTCCATGGGCGTGACGTGAGCGTGAAGGACGTGTTCGAAGTCGTCGGCCGCTACGCCGCCGGCAATTGCCCGATCGGCGAGGTGCACGAACTGGAACGGGTCGCATGCCCCGGCCATGGCGCGTGCGGCGGCCAGTACACCGCAAACACCATGGCATGCGTCGGGGAAGCGATCGGTTTATCCTTGCCGAACAGCAATATGGTGCCCGCACCTTATTCCACGCGCGAACAGATTGCGGTCGCCGCCGGGGCCCAGGTGATGGAATTGCTCGCCGCCAATATCCGTCCGCGCGACATCTGCACCCGCGAAGCGTTCGAAAATGCCGCACGCATCGTCGCCGCGACCGGCGGATCGACCAATGGCGGGCTGCATCTGCCCGCCATGGCGAACGAGGCGGGGATCGATTTCGACCTGTTCGATGTGGCCGAGATCTTCAAGACCACGCCCTATTGCGCCGATCTTCAGCCCGGCGGCCAGTATCTGGCGCGCGACATGTATGACGCGGGTGGCGTCTATATGCTGATGAAGTCGCTGCTGGCCGAGGGGTTCCTCCACGGCGACTGCATGACGGTGACGGGTCGCACGCTCGCCGAGAATATCGAGGAAGTGACCTGGAACCCCGATCAGAAGGTGATCTACGACGCCCGCACCCCGATCACGCCCACCGGCGGCGTCGTCGGCCTGCGCGGCAGCCTCGCGCCCGAAGGTGCCATCGTGAAGGTCGCGGGGCTTCACAATCTGGTGTTCGAAGGCCCCGCCCGCGTGTTCGACCGCGAGGAGCCCTGCTTCGCCGCGGTCGAGGCGCGGACGATCAACGAGGGTGAGGTCATCGTCATCCGTTACGAAGGGCCCAAGGGCGGCCCCGGCATGCGCGAAATGCTCTCCACCACCGCCGCGCTCTATGGTCAGGGCATGGGCGAGAGCGTGGCGCTGATCACCGACGGGCGCTTCTCCGGCGCGACGCGCGGCTTCTGCATCGGCCATGTCGGTCCCGAAGCCGCCGATTGCGGGCCGATCGCGCTGATCGAGGATGGCGACACGATCCGCATCGATGCGGAAGCGGGCACGATCGATCTGCTGGTCGATGAGGCCGTGCTGGCCGAACGCCGGGCGAAATGGCGGCCGCGGACCAACGACTATCAGGCGGGGGCGCTGTGGCGCTATGCGCGGAATGTCGGTCCGGCCTATCAGGGGGCGGTGACGCATCCTGGAGCCAGGTCGGAAACGCATGTCTACGCGGATATCTAGCGCGATCGCACTCGCCGGCCTGATACTGGCGGGCTGCGACCGGAAAGCGGAAACCAAGGCGGATGCGGCGGCGATCAAGCGCGGCGACGAAGCCCGCGCCGCCGCCGAGGGCCGCGTGCCCTGCGCGCTGCACGGCAAGGCCGCGTTCGACCTGGCCTGCACGATCGACCGGCAACGCACGCAGGACGGCCTGATCCTGACGATCCGCCACCCCGACGGGGGCTTTCACCGGCTGAAGGTCGCCACCGACGGGCGCGGCGTGATCGCCGCCGATGGCGCGGTCGAGGCAAAGGTGTCGGTGATCGACAAGGACGCGATCGAGGTGAGCATCGACGACGCCCGCTACCGCCTGCCCGCGACCGTCCGCGCACCCGCGAAATGATCCTCATGGGCGATCCGGTCCTCACCGCCGCGCAGATGCGCGCTGCGGAAGACCGGGCGATCGCCGCCGGATCCAGCGTTGGCGAACTGATGGAACGGGCCGGTGCCGGTATCGCCGAATGGACTTATCGCCTGGCGACGGGCGCGCCGGTGCTGGTCCTGTGCGGGCCGGGCAATAATGGCGGCGACGGCTATGTCGCCGCACGCATCCTGGGCGCGCGGGGCATGGCCGTGCGCGTCGCCGCCCTGGGTGAGCCGCGCACGCAAGCGGCGGCGGCGGCGCGAACGCGCTGGAATGGGCCTGTCGAACCTTTTCCCACGGGATTGCCGGATGATGATGTCCATGCGCCAGTCGTGCTGGATGCCGTATTCGGTACGGGCCTGACCCGGCCGCTCGACGCCACCCTATCGGAAGCGATCCGGATACTCGCGAATTTCGCGCGAGTGGCTATCGCGGTCGATCTGCCGAGCGGCGCGCAGACGGATACCGGCGGCGATTTCGGCACCGCTGCGCTGGCCGACTTCACACTCACGCTGGCGCTTGGCGCGCGCAAGCCGGCGCATCTGCTCCAGCCCTGCGCGGCGCATTGCGGCCAGGTGCGCGTGATCGATATCGGCCTTGGCCTGGATCGCGTCGCCGCGCCGCGCGAAAATCTCAGTCCGGTTGAAACGATCGGCCGACCATGGTTGTCGGGGCCGCAGCCGCATTCGCACAAATACAGCAGGGGCATGGTCGCGGTCGTCGGCGGCGCCATGCACGGCGCCGCGGAGCTGGCGGCGCGCGCGGCGTATCGCGCGGGGGCGGGCTATGTCCTGCTGCTCAGCGGGGGGTTGCCGCATCCGCCGCACGCGATCGTCCGCCGCAACTGGAGCGCCGAGGCGCTGGCGGACGAACGGATCGGTGCGGTCGTCGTCGGTCCCGGTCTGGGGCGGGACGAACGGGCGCGGGCAAAGCTGGATGCGGCGCTCGCTTGTCCGCATGCGCTGGTGATCGACGGCGATGCGCTGCATCTGCTCGATCCGGGCCAACTGGCGGGCCGAGGCGCGCCCACCATCCTCACCCCGCATGCCGGCGAGTTCGCCGCGCTGTTCGGAGAGGGCGTGCAGAGCAAGATCGACCGCGCGCGTGAGGCCGCGCGCCGCAGCGGCGCCGTGATCGTGTTCAAGGGCGCGGACACCGTCGTGGCGCAGCACGATGGCTGGGCCAATGTGCTGGGCGGGGCGAATCCCTGGCTGTCGGCGGCGGGCACGGGCGATGTCCTGGCCGGCGCGATCGGCGCGATGCTGGCACAGGCCGGCCATGCGCCGTTCGAGGCGGCCTCGGCCGGGGTATGGCTGCATGCCGCCGCCGCCGACGCGCTCGACCGCTGTTTCCTCGCCGACGAGCTGGCCGACAGCCTGCCCTGCGCTTTGGAGCGCGCGCATGGACGATGAGATCGTTCGTGTCGCGGCACGGGGGGAGGGCGTCACGGCGGATGGCCGCCATGTCCCGCTCGCGGCGCCCGGCGACCGGCTGCTCGTCGATGGCACCATCTCGCCCGGCCCGCATCGCCAGATCCCGCCATGCCGCCACTTCCCCGAATGCGGCGGCTGCCAGCTTCAGCATCTCGACGATGCCGCCTATGCCGAATTCCTGACGGCACGCATTCATGGCGCGCTCGCCCAGCACGGCCTGGCAGCCGACATCCGCCCGCCCGTCCTCTCGTCCCCGCGCACCCGCCGCCGCGCCGCGCTGCATGTCGAACGGCGCGGGCGGCAGGTGCGGCTCGGCTTCAGCGAACGGTCGAGCCACCACCTGATCGACCTGCGGCAATGCGAGATCCTCGACCCGCGCCTGTTCGCGCTGCTGGACCCGTTACGCGGGCTGCTCGCCGCGCATCTGCCCCAGAATCGGCGCGTCAACCTCCACCTGACGCTAACCGATCAGGGGCCGGACGTGCTGGTCGAAGGTCTCGCCACCGACAGCCTGAGCGCGGTCGAGGCGATCACCGCCTTCGCCCGCCGCCATGGCCTCGCGCGGCTGTCGGTCGACGACGGCCTCGGTCCCGAGCCGCGCTGGGCGCCGGAGCCGGTCACGGTCAGCTTCGCCGGGGTGCCGGTGCCGTTTCCGCCGGCCGGCTTCCTCCAGGCGACGCCGGAGGGGGAGGCGGCGCTGACCGGCGCGGTGCGCGAGGCGGTGGGCGACGCGGCCGTGATCGCCGACCTGTTCGCCGGCCTCGGCACCTTCGCGCTGGCGATGGCGCCGACCGCGCGGGTCTATGCGGGCGAGGGCGCGCGCGATGCGATCCTGTCGCTCAAGGCGGCGGCGGGCGCGGCCCGGCGGCAGGTGTTCGCGGAGCATCGCGACCTGTTCCGCCGCCCGCTGATCCCGGCGGAGTTGAACCGGTTCGGCGCCGTCATCCTCGATCCGCCGCGCGCGGGGGCGCGGGAACAGGCCGAACAGCTGGCGGGCGCGGACGTGCCGGTGATCGCCTATGTTTCGTGCAATCCCAATACATTTTCGCGTGATGCTGAGATATTGTGCAAGGGCGGATATCGCCTGGACTGGGTGGTGCCAGTCGGGCAGTTCCGCTGGTCCACCCATGTCGAGCTGGCGGCGCGGTTTGGTCGATAGAATTGATTCACGCGAGCGACAGCCTCTCGCTACCTTCATTGATGATCTAATATGTCAGAATCGGCATGGGTCCGGCAGTCGCCTCATGAAAAACCTCCAAACCATTCTTGGAAAGTTGGCGTGAAATTGACATTCTGATATCTTAGTTTCCGGCATCATGGGGGGCGGTCGAACAATCATGGATGATTTACACCAGCGTGTGAGCCGGGTTCGGGATGCGCTTGTCTATCGGCACAATTCGGAACTGCTGGTCATCGAGCCTTGGGGCTGCGACGGGCTGCGGGTGCGGTCGACCATCGGTGCCGAGATTCTGGACACGCCCTGGGCGCTGACCGAGGCAGTTCGCAACTGTCCAGACGATCTTTCCTTCGACATCACTTCAACTCATGCGGATATTCGGAACGGCAAGATCTCGGCTCGCATCCGCGACATCTCTGCCGGCATCCCCGATGTGCCCTATTCGGAAAAGGGGCGTTTGCAGTTCTTTCGGCATGAGGGTGACGAAAGAAGCGAAATCCTGAGGGAGCAGGATTACATCGTGCCCGCGCACAATCCCGGTACCCGGATCTACAAACCCACCCTCGACGGCCTCTCGCATACCGAGGTGCACTTTGCAGGCCGCGCCGGCGAGCGTCTTTACGGCATGGGGTTGAATGCGACTGGTAGCGTCGACCTGAAGGGTACGGTCATCGATCTCTACCAGCGGCACATCAAGCAGGTCGTGCCGTTCGTGGTGTCGAGCGAGCATTATGGCTTCCTGTGGAATAACCCATCGCTGGGCCGCGTCGAATTCGCCAATGACCGGACGCGCTGGGTCTCCGAAGGCTGTCGGCAGATCGACTATTATGTCACAGCCGGCAGCAGCTATGCCGACATCATGGCGAATTACGCCGACGCCACAGGCCATGCTCCCGCCTTTCCCGAATGGGCTGCCGGATTGTGGCAGTGCAAGTTGCGCTATGAATCGCAGGAGGAGTTCCTGCAGGCAGCGCGAGAGTTCAAACGGCGCGAATTGCCGGTTTCGGTGCTCGTGATCGACTATATGCACTGGAAACATCTCGGCGACTGGAAGTTCGATCCGAACTTCTGGCCGGACCCTCGAGCGATGGTCGAAGAGATGGATGGGTTGGGTATCCGCATCATGATCTCCCCCTGGATCCTGGTCGAAGAGCGGAGCGAGAATTTTGCCGCCATGAAGGAACGCGGTCTTTTCACCGGATCGATCGATCCGGACGACACGCTCCAGATCTGGAGCCCGGGGGACCGCTTCCTGCAATATGACCCCACCAATCCCGCCGCGGCGGAATTTCTATGGGATGCGTGGAAGCGGAATTATTTCGATCTGGGGATTCGCACCTTCTGGCTGGACCCGTGCGACGATTTCCACACGATCGCCAAATATGATCGGGTGCGCTTCCACATCGGATCCGGCACGGAGGTTCACAATTATTTTCCCGTGGCGCATCAGAAGAACGTCTACGAAGGCCTGCGCGCCGCCGGCGAAGATGAGGTCGTGACCATCTGCCGCAGCGCCTGGGCCGGGTCGCAACGCTATGGCGCTTCGCCTGCCGCGCATGACATCATGTCGTCCTTCGAGCATCTCGAAGACTATATGAAGGCGGGGCTCAATCTGGCGATGAGCGGCATCCCTTGGGGTGCGAGCGAAATCGGCGGATTCTATACGGTTGACACCGAGAGCGAGTATTTCCGCGAATTGGTCGTGCGTTGGTATCAGTACGGGGTGTTTACGCCCGTGTTTCGCACGCACGGCTATCGCAAGAACAACGAGCCTTGGTCGATAGGCGGCGATACCTATCGTCACATTCGCGCGGCGATCCTCCTGCGCGAACGATTGCGTCCCTATATCATGGCGCAGATGGATCTGGCCTCGAAGGTCGGCATTCCTCCGATGCGGCCGCTGTTCTTCGATCATGACGGCGACCCCAACGTGGCCGCGGTCGAGGACGAATTCCTGTTCGGAGCCGATCTACTGGTGGCGCCGATCACACAATTCAAGTCACGCGCAAGGGCGGTTTATCTCCCACAGGATGCGGAGTGGGTCGACGCCTGGAGCGGCGAGAGGTTTGTCGGAGGCCAAAGCGTTCAAGTGGATGCGCCTCTGGAACATATCCCCGTATTTATACGCGCGGGCGCATCGGCTGCGGTTTTCTCCGTCTTCGCCGATGGGGCTGATGGACTGGCATCCGATCACCCTAGCGCGTGAGCCGAATACCTTCGGCGGCACTGCGGATTTTCAAAAGCGCGTGCAGGCTCATTCGACATGACGCCGGAGGCCGTCGGCGGTTTGAAGACAGGCCTATTGGCTTGTGAGGGAAGCGATGAGCGTCGCAGGACGTGAGTTTGTTGCTAAGGCATCGCTACGACGGCAGACTGTTTTGATGAATTTCGGTCGCCGCGACTGCCTATCTGGCGTGGGGGTGACGCTCGCCTGGTCAATCGCGAGCGCATTCTCCGCCGATGAAGCCAATGTGCGGGCCGCCTCGTCTGTAGGAGCAAAAATGGGTCCGCAAAAGCTGATGGTAGAATATGAGCGCCGCTTGAGCGCGCGCGATTTCGACACCGTCGAGCCTCTGATCTCATCGGAAGCGGTGTTCTGGTTCAATGATGGATCCTATGCGGGTCTGACTGCGATCCGGGGCGCATTTGAACGCACTTTTGTCTCTTTTCCGCTGGAGCGGTACTGGCTGGAAGATATCAACTGGATCGTCCTTGGGGACACCGCTGCAGCTTGCGTCTACCAGTTCCGTTGGACCGCAAAGCCGGGCGGACGAGAAATTTCGGGTGGAGGGCGGGGTACGAACGTCCTGCGGCGCGAGCGCGATGGGTGGAAGATCGTCCACGAACATCTGAGCCAAGAGCCGCGCAAGGGCTAGCTGATATCTGCGCTGGCCGGCATATCTTGGCCTTTCCCCGTCCAACGATTATGCTCATCCCAACGATAGATAGTGGGTGAGAGGCATGGAACGGGCGAGCTTTACCGCGATGGCCGAGGGCACGGCCGAGGATTGGGGGCATATCATGGCCGCCTATACCCCGTTCCATCGTGAGCTGCCCGATCGCGTGCTGGCGCATCTGCGATTGCTGGATGGCGATACCGGCGGCTTTCCGATCGACCGGTTGCAGCACAGCCTGCAGACCGCCACGCGCGCGCATCGGGCGGGCGAGAGCGAGGAATATGTCGTGTGCGCATTGCTGCACGACATCGGGGATACCTTGGCGTCGGGCAACCATCCGGATATCGCGGCCGCGATCCTCAAACCCTATGTGCCGGCGGCACTGCACTGGACGGTCGAGCATCACGGCATCTTCCAGGGCTATTATTTCTTTCATCATATCGGCCTGGATCGCGACGTTCGGGAACGGTTTCGCGGGCATGAACATTTCGAGGCGACCGCCCGCTTCTGCGAGATATACGACCAGAACAGCTTCGATCCGGCCTATGACGCCATGCCGCTCGATGCGTTCGTGCCGATGTGCCATCGCGTGTTCGCGGCGCGATCGGCCGATGCGCAGGCGGACGCCTGATCATGAGCATCGCATTCTATGGCATCCCCAATTGCGACACGGTGAAGAAGGCGCGCGTCTGGCTCGACGCCAATTCGATCGCGTACAGCTTTCACGACTACAAGAAGGAAGGCGCCGATGCCGCACGTCTGGCGCGCTGGGCGGGAATGGTGGGGTGGGAAAAGCTGCTCAACCGCGCCGGCACCACGTTCCGCAAGCTTGGCGACGCCGACAAGACCGATATCGACGAGGGCAAGGCACTGCGACTGATGGCCGCCAACCCGTCGCTGATCAAACGCCCCGTGGTCGAAGTGCCGGGCGGCATCCTCGTGGGGTTCAAGGCTGACGAATGGGCCGCGACGTTGCTGTAACGAAATGATTGGCAAATCGTTCGTTTCGGCTAGGGTGCGCCGCTGAAGTCCTGGGGAGAGATCCGATGGCATTCTCGTCCAAGCCGCCGGCCTGGTTCACCGTCGCCGTGATCGTCCTGATCCTGTGGGGCTTGATGGGCTGCGCGACGCTATATCTGCATTTCGGCATCGGGCCGGGGCCGGAGGCGTCGGATTACGACCGCAAACTCTATGATACGATGCCGATGTGGTTGAACCTGGTTTATATCGGGGCGGTGGCGTGCGGGATATGCGGCGCGATCGGGCTCCTGCTGAGGCGGAGCTGGACCGTGCCGCTGTCGGCGATTTCGCTGATCCTGGTGGTGATCCAGTTCGGCTGGATGTTCCTGGCGACCGATATCATCGTGGTGAAGGGCGTATGGGTCACCTATTTCCCCGCCTTCATCTTCGCCATGCAGGCAATTCAGCTCTGGCTGGCGAAGAAGGCCGGGAACATGGGCTGGCTGCGCTGAGCTTGCCGAGGCTGGCGGTTCCCGCCGCGGACGGCTAAGAGCGGCGCCATGTCCACCACCTTCACGATCGACACCTCGACCAGCCGTGCGACGCCGACGCCGGCGCCGATGAAGCGGCTGACCATTCCCGCGATCCAGAACCGCAAGGGCAAGGATCCGGTGGTGATGCTGACGGCGTACACGGCGCGGATGGCGCAGCTGCTCGATCCGCATTGCGATCTGCTGCTGGTCGGCGACAGCCTGGGGCAGGTGATCTATGGCCTGCCCTCGACGCTGGCGGTGACGCTCGACATGATGTGCGCGCATGGCGCAGCGGTGGTGCGCGGCAGCTATCACGCCGTGGTGATCATCGACATGCCGTTCGGCAGCTATGAGGCGAGTCCCGTACAGGCGTTCGAATCCGCGTCGCGGATCCTGGCGGAAACCGGCGCGGCCGGCGTCAAGCTGGAAGGCGGCGAGGCGATGGCCGAGACGGTCGCGTTCCTCACGCGGCGCGGCATTCCGGTGATGGGGCATGTCGGCTTGACGCCGCAGGCGGTGAACGCGCTGGGCGGCTATGGCGCGCGCGGGCGCGGCAATGCCGAATTTGCCAAGATCATCGGCGACGCGAAGGCGGTGGCGCAGGCCGGCGCCTTTGCCATGGTCGTGGAAGGCGTGGTCGAGACGCTGGCGAACGAGATCGCCGCGGCGGTATCGTGCCCGGTGATCGGCATCGGCGCGTCGGCGCAGTGCGACGGGCAGGTGCTGGTGACCGAGGACATGCTGGGCATGTTCGAGCGCACGCCGCGCTTCGTGAAGAAGTTCGACGATCTGGCCGGCCGCATTTCCGCCGCGGTCGAGACCTATGCCGCCGCCGTGCGCGACCGGAGCTTCCCCGGCGACGAACAGGTGTACAAGCCCAAGGACTGACCGCTTTCGTTTCGCGATGACCGCCGCTAAGGTCCGCGCCCGCATCCCATTCCCACGGAGTTCCCCTTGGCGCTGAGCCCCCAGAGCAACGAAGCCTTTCTGCGCGAAGTCGATGAAGAGCTGCGCAAGGACCAGGCGCTGCATGTCTGGCAGAATTACGGGCGCTGGATCATCGGTGCGGTGATCGCCGGGCTGATCGCGTTTGCGGGGTTTCTCTATTGGCAGAGCCATAGCGAGGGCCGTCGCGGCGAAGAGGGCGAGACGTTCAAGGCCGCGTTCAAGGCGCTGAGCGAAAACAAGGTGCAGGAAACCGAAGCGCCATTGAAGGCGCTGGCGGCGTCGAGCTCGGAAGGGTTCAGCGCGATGGCGCGCTTTACCCAGGCCGACGTGCTGCTGCAGAAGAACGATCTCAAGGGCGCGGCTGCCATCCTGGGCGCGATCGCCGCCGATACCGGGCTGGCGCAGGAATTTCGCGACCTGGCGCTGATCCGCCAGACCTCGGCCGAATATGACACGCTCAAGCCCGAGCAGGTGGTCGAGCGGCTGAAGGGGCTGGCGGTGAAGGACGGCACCTGGTTCGGTTCGGCCGGGGAAATGGTCGCGGTGGCGTATCTGCGGCAGGGCAAGCGCGGCGACGCCGGCAAGCTTTACGGCGAAATAGCGAAGAACGAGGGCGTCCCGCGCTCGATCCGTCAACGCGCGGTTCAGATGGCCGGCGTACTCGGGGTCGATGCGATCGTGGATCAGGGTGAGGACAAGAAGGCGAAATGATGAAGTCGGTTCGAGTGCCGGTCGCGTGTCTCGCGCTGGCGACGCTGAGCGCATGCGGGATCTTCAAGGGCAAGGGCGACAAGACCCCGGTGCTTGGCCAGCGCGTGCCGATCCTGGCGGCGGAGACCGGCATCGTCGCCGACAAGTCGATCGCCGATGTGCAGGTCGTGCTGCCGCCCGCCGCGACCAATGTGGGCTGGACCCAGCCCGGGGGCAATGCCGCCAAGTCGATGGGCCATCTGACGCTGGCGGCGGCGCCGGCGCGCGCGTGGAGCGCGAACATCGCCGGATCGACCGGCCGCACGCGGCTGGGCGCGTCGCCGGTGGTGGCGGGCGGAACGCTGTATGTGATGGACGCCGATGCAGTGGTCCATGCGTTTGACGCGCAGAACGGCGCGCAGAAATGGCGGCTTGCCACCGCCGGCGGCAAGGAGAATCGCAACGCCGCATTCGGCGGCGGGGTGAGCGTCGACGGCAATCGCGTCTTCGCCGCCAACGGGCTGGGCGAGGTGATCGCGATCGACGCCGCCACGGGAGCCGAGGCGTGGCGCGTCAAGCCAGGCGGGCCGTTGCGCGGCGCGCCGACCGTTGACGGCGGCAATGTCTATGTGCTGAGCCAGGACAATCAGATGTTCGCGCTGTCGCAGACCGATGGCGCGGTGATCTGGCAGCAATCGGGCACGCTTGAATCGCAGGGCGTGTTCGGCGTGGCGGCGCCCGCTTCGGCGCAGGGCACGGTCGTCGTCGGCTATTCGTCGGGCGAGTTGGGCGCCTATCGTTACGAGAATGGCCGATCGCTATGGTCGGACACGCTGTCGCGCTCGACCATCTCAACCTCCGTTTCCAGCCTGGCGGACATCGATGCCGAGCCGGTGATCGACCAGGGTCGCGTCTATGCGGTCGGGCAGGGCGGGCGCATGGCGGCGATCGAACTCGCCACCGGCCAGCGGCTGTGGGAACAGAATGTCGCCGGCATCTCGACGCCATGGGTGGCGGGCGAATGGCTGTTCCTGGTCACCGATGACGCACGGCTGATCGCGATCGCGCGCGGCACCGGCAAGATCCGCTGGATCTCGCAGCTGCGCGCGTGGCGCGACGAGGAGGACAAGAAGGGGCCGGTCAGCTGGGTCGGGCCGGTGCTGGCCGGTGACCGGTTGTGGCTCGCCAATTCGCGCGGTGAGCTGGTATCGGTCTCGCCGGCCGACGGCAGCGTCGGGTCGACGATCGAGCTGGACGGACCGGTGAGCCTGAGCCCGATCGTGGCGAACAACACCGTCTATGTGCTGACCGACAAGGGCAAGCTGACCGCCTATCGCTGAACGATCGCATGCGGTAGAGCGCGCGGATGCGTTCCACCGTTGCGATCATCGGCCGGCCCAATGTCGGCAAATCGACCCTGTTCAACCGTCTGGTCGGCAAGCGGCTGGCGCTGGTCGACGACCAGCCCGGCGTGACACGCGACCGGCGCGAGGGTGACGCCGACCTGCTCGGCGTGCCGTTCCGGGTGATCGATACCGCCGGGTACGAGGATGAGGACGCGGCGACGCTGCCGGGCCGGATGCGCGTGCAGACCGAGGCGGCGGTGCGTGAGGCGGACGTCGCGCTGTTCATGATCGATGCGCGTGCGGGCATCACGCCGCTGGACGAGGAAGTGGCGCGGTGGTTGCGCAGCTCGGGCACGCCGATCGTGCTGCTGGCCAACAAGGCCGAGGGGCGCGCGGCCGAGCCCGGCATCCATGAGGCGATGGCGTTGGGGCTGGGCGATCCGGTGCCGTTTTCGGCCGAGCATGGCGAGGGGATCGCCGACCTGTTCGAGGCGCTGCTGCCGTTCATCGACCGGGAGGATGATGCGGTCGAGGAAGATGCCGATGCGCCCGACGCGCCGCTCAAGCTGGCGGTGGTCGGGCGGCCGAACGCGGGCAAGTCGACGCTGATCAACCGGCTGATCGGGCAGGACCGGCTGATTACCGGCCCCGAAGCGGGAATCACGCGCGATTCGATCGCGATCGAATGGCTGTGGGAGGATTTCGAGGGACAGATGCGTCCGGTCCGGCTGATCGATACCGCCGGCATGCGCAAGCGCGCCAAGGTGGAGGAGAAGCTGGAGAAGCTGTCGGTCGCCGACACGTTGCGCTCGATCGATTTCGCCGAGGTGGTGGTACTGTTGCTCGACGCGACGCGAGGGCTGGAGGTGCAGGACCTCAAGATCGCCGACAAGGTGCTGCAGGAAGGGCGCGCGCTGGTGATCGCGCTCAACAAATGGGATGTGGCGGAGAATGCGTCGAGCCTGTTCAACGGCGTCAAGGGCGCGCTCGACAAGGGGCTGGCGCAGGTCAGGGGTGTGCCGCTGCTGACCGTATCGGCGGCGACCGGCAAGGGGCTCGACACGCTGATCCAGGTGGCGTTCGAAACGCGCGAGGCGTGGTCGCGGCGCATCACCACCGGCCAGCTCAATCGCTGGTTCGAGCGCGCGATCGAGGCCAATCCGCCGCCCGCGCCCGGTGGCAAGCGGATCAAGCCGCGCTACGTCACCCAGGCCAAGACGCGGCCGCCCAGCTTCATCCTGTTCGGCACGCGGGTCGATCTGCTGCCGGCCAGCTATGAACGCTATCTGGTCAACAGCATGCGCAAGGAATTCGGCTTTGGCGCGGTGCCGGTGCGGTTGACGATGCGGCCGTCGAAGAACCCGTTCGACAAGGATTGACCCCGCGCCGCGCCGCGCGCCGATCCAGGGGAATCTCGGCTGTTTGCGGCACATGGCGTCAACCTGACGTTTACGTCTTGCCCATATTCATATCCCATGACGCCGCATGTTGCGGGAGGATAGCGATGGCGACACAGTATCAGGACACACTGGTCGACTGGACGGCATTTTCACAGGCGCGCGCCGAACTTGGTGCGAACTTCGTGCGCATCCTGGGATATTTCCACGAGGATGGCGTCAAGTCGCTCGAGCGGATCGAGGAAGCGATGCGCGGCAACAATGCCACCGCGCTGGTGATTCCGGCGCATACGCTGAAGGGCGAATCGCGCCAGTTCGGCGCGGAGCCGCTGGCCGAGTGCGCCGAGGCGATCGAGACGATCGCCCGCCAGTGCGTCGAGAATCGCGACCAGCCGAGCGAGGCGCTGGAGCATGTCGTGCGGCTGCGCCCGCTGTTCGACGCCACACTGGCGCTGCTGGAGCGCGAGGCCAATCCGCTGGTCGAACGCCGCCCGGCCTTTGGGCGCCGCATCGCCTGATCCGGCGTCAGGCGGGTGCGAACGCGCCCGTTTCGTCCATCAGGTGCAGCACGCCGTCGCTGATCGCGAAATAGGCGCCGTGGACGGTCAACCGGCCGGCCGCCTCACGCTCGGGCACGAACGGGAAGGTGCGCAGGTTCGCGATCGAGGTGCGCACCGTCTCCAGTTCCATCTCGCGCGCTGCCTGGGGGCCGTCGCCGAACCTCGCTTTCACCCGTTCGCGCGCCGCATCGAGCAGGCTGACCCAGGCATGGACGAAGCCGCCTTCACCCGGCGGGCTGTCATGGAACATCTCGGTCAGCGCGGCATGCGCGCCGCCGCACATGCCATGGCCCATCACCACCACTTCCTCGACATCCAGCTTGGTGACCGCGAATTCGAGCGCCGCCGAGACGCCATGGCGGCCGCCGTCATTCTCGAACGGCGGGACCAGGTTGGCGACGTTGCGCACCACGAAGATCTCGCCCGGCAGCGTGTCGAAGATCTGTGCGGGTTCGACGCGGCTGTCGGAACAGGCGATGACCATCACCTTGGGCGACTGGCCCTCCGCCAGCTGGGCCCAGCGTTCGTGCTGGCGGCGATAGTCGGCGGTGCGGAAGCGGCGATAGCCGTCGATCAGGTCGTTGAAGTGCGTCATTCCGCCTCCCTTGGCGCAGCCCCCCCCGTGTTGCAAGCTGGGGGCTGGCAAGCGGCGCGCAGGGCCGCTATCTGCGCGATATGAACGATCCCACGCCCGTCGCTCGTCCGGAACGCCAGCGCAAGCCCGACTGGATCCGCGTCAAGGCGCCGACCTCGGCCGGTTTCGCCGCGACGCGCGCGCTGATGCGGTCGAAAAGCCTGACGACGGTGTGCGAGGAAGCGGCCTGCCCGAACATCGGCGAGTGCTGGAGCAAGAAGCACGCGACGGTGATGATCCTGGGCGACACCTGCACGCGGGCCTGCGCCTTCTGCAACGTCAAGACCGGCATGCCGCGCGCCGTCGATCCAATGGAACCCAACAACGTCGCCGACGCGGCGGTGCAGATGGGCCTCACGCATATCGTCATCACCTCGGTCGACCGCGACGACCTGCCCGATGGCGGGGCGAAGCAGTTCGTCAAGGTGATCGAGGCGATCCGCAAGGCGTCGCCGACCACGACGATCGAGATCCTGACGCCCGATTTCCGCAACAAGCATGAGCAGGCGGTCGAGATGATCGTCGCGGCGCGGCCGGACGTGTACAACCACAATCTGGAGACGGTGCCGCGGCTCTATCCGACGATCCGGCCGGGTGCGCGCTATTATGCGTCGATCCGGCTGCTGGAGACGGTCAAGAAGCTCGACCCGTCGATCTTCACCAAATCGGGCATCATGCTTGGCCTGGGCGAGGAACGGCTGGAGGTCCATCAGGTGATGGACGACATGCGCAGCGCCGACATCGATTTCCTGACGATGGGCCAGTATCTCCAGCCGACGCCGCGCCATGCCAGGGTGCAGGATTTCGTGACGCCGGCGGCGTTCGACGCCTATGCCGCGATCGCCCGGGCCAAGGGCTTCCTGCTGGTCGCCTCGTCGCCGCTGACCCGGTCGAGCTATCATGCCGGGGATGATTTCGCGAAGATGAAGGCGGCGCGCGACGCGAAGCTGGCGAAGGTTACGGCATGAACATCCTCCCCGGCGCGGGGAGGTGGCAGCGCGATGCGCTGACGGAGGGGGAGGGCCGCAGACGCTGCGCTTCGTGGCGGGCCCCCTCCACCACCGCTTCGCGGCGGTCCCCCTCCCCGTGCCGGGGAGGATAGGATGCCCAAGCATAGCGAGACCCGCCGGCTGCCCTATTCGCCCGAGCAGATGTACGAGCTGGTCGCCGATGTCGGGCGCTATGTCGAGTTCCTGCCCTGGGTCAGCGCGGTGCGGGTGCGGTCGAACAATGAGACCGAGATGGTCGCGGACCTGATCGTCGGCTTCAAGGGGCTGCGGGAGACGTTCAGCAGCCGGGTCGAGAAGCGGCGCGCGGAGCATATCCGGGTCGATTATCTCGACGGGCCGCTGAAGCATCTGCATAACGACTGGAAATTCCGTTCCGATGGCGAAGGCGGGGTGATGATCGATTTCGAGGTCGATTTCGCGTTCAAGAGCCGGGTGTTCGAGATGCTGGCGGGGCAGGTGTTCGACCGCGCGCTGCGGATGATGATCGGTGCGTTCGAGGCACGCGCCGCGGCGCTCTATGGCGATTCGGCTTCCGGCGCCGCCGGTTCGCCGGGCAGCAGCAGTTCGAGCGCGCACAGCGCCGCCTGAAGGCGCACGCCGCCGCGGCCGCGATCGCCGAATTCGCGGGTATCGGCCACGATCACGTCCGGATCGGCATTTTTCTCGGCGCGGGCGAAGACGACGTGGCCGACCGGCTTCTTGTCGCTGCCGCCGCCGGGGCCGGCGATGCCCGTGATGGCCACCGCGACATCCGCGCCGCTCGCTTCGAGCGCGCCCTGCGCCATGCTCCAGGCGGTGGCGATCGACACCGCGCCGAACGTCTCCAGCACGTCGCGGCTGACGCGCAGTTGAGTCATCTTGGCGTCGTTGGAATAGGTGACGTAGCCGGCGTCGAGCACTTCGGACGAGCCCGGAATTTCGGTGATCGCCGCGGCGACGAGGCCGCCGGTGCAGCTTTCGGCGACGGCGACGGTGCGGCCGGCCACTCGATTCGCGTCGACGACCTTGCGTGCCGCCTCGACCAGCTCGTGGGGAAGAATCGTGTCCATCATCGCGAGCGGCCCATAGGGCAGATCGGCAGCCTTGGCCCGCGTTTTTCGTCATTCCGGCTGAGCTGGGCGAGCGCGACGAACACCGCGGCAAGATTGCGCGGCGGCAGCGGCGCGAGGTTGCTGACGATCCTGTCGAGGCCGGGGCAGTCGGCGGGCTTGATCGCTTGCGCGGCGAGCGGAACGAAGACCGCGCGGGCCATCGGAATGGCGAATTGCGAATCGGCCAATGCCGCGCCTTGCGGGCCGAGCAGCTTGCGGATGCCGCCCTGCGCGGCGGGCATGGCCGGCGCGACGCCCGCGTTGATGCGCGCCATGAAGGCGGCGCCGGGCTGACGCAGGAAGCTGCGCGGCGGGAGCGCGGCGCAGATGCGGCCCATTTCGCGGATGACGTCGGGCAGCATGACCTGGAACAGCGCCTCACCCTCCGCCTCGCTGATGCAGGGGCGGGCGGGCTGCTGGGCGTGGGCGGTGGCGGAGAGCGTAACGGCAATGCCGAGCAGCAGCTTGCTTCCCTGTGAGAGCAGGAGCGCAGAGCCGTGGGCGATCCGTTTTGTGACCCTGGGGCCCTGCTTTCGCAGGGGAACAGTGCGGCGAAAGAGATTGTAACGAATCGCGATCACTCCGGCAGGCGCACCGTGGCGACGGCCTGTGCCGCCATGCCTTCGCCACGGCCGGTGAAGCCGAGGCGCTCGGTCGTCGTCGCCTTGACGCTGATCGCGGCGGTTTTGATCCCGAGGATGTTGGCGATGCTGGCGCGGATCGCTTCGCGGTGCGGGCCGATCCTGGGTGCCTCGCAGATCAGCGTCACGTCGACGAAATCGATGATGCCCCCCTTGGCGCGCACCAGCCCGGCGGCGTGATCGAGGAACTGCGCCGACGCCGCGCCGCGCCATCTGGGGTCGCTGGGCGGGAAGTGCATGCCGATGTCGCCCGCGCCGATCGTGCCGAGCAGCGCGTCGGTGATCGCGTGGAGCGCGACATCGGCGTCGCTGTGGCCGGACAGGCCCTGGTCGTGCGGGATCAGGACGCCGCCGAGCCAGAGTTGCTGACCGGTTTCGAAGCGGTGGACGTCGAAGCCCGTCGCGCTGCGCGAGATCAGGCTGGCGGCATGGCGTGCCTCCGCGGCGGCGAAGTCGGCGGGGTGGGTGATCTTTTCGAGCATCGGGTCTCCGGGGACCAGCACGACGTCATGACCCGCGCGGCGGAGCATCTGGGCGTCGTCGGTGGCTTCCTCGCCGGCGGGCCAGGCGCGGTGGGCGGCGAGGATGGTGGCGAGGTGAAACGCCTGCGGCGTCTGGATGCGGTTGAGGCCGGCGCGCGGCACATTGTCGCCGAGCGTGTCATGGCCGTGCGCCAGCGTGTCGGCGAGCGGCAGGACGGGGACGGCGCCGGGAGCTTGCGCCAGCGCGGTGAGCAGCGCGTCGATGACGGCGGCGGGCAGGAACGGGCGGGCGGCGTCGTGGATCAGGACGCGGGTGACGCCGCGCGCTGCCAGGGTTTCGAGGCCGGCCCGCACGGAATCGCGGCGTTCCGTTCCGCCGGTGACGAAATTGACCGTATCGCCGAGTGCCGAGCGCGCCTCGGCTTCCTGCCCTGCGCCGATCACGACGAGGATGTCGTCGATGGCGGGGTGAGCGGAGAAGGCGGCGACGCTGTGCGCGAGCAGCGGCCTGCCCGCCAGCCGGGCGAACTGCTTGGGTATCGAACCGCCGGCACGCAGACCCTTTCCGGCGGCGACGATCAGCGCGGCGGTGGTCATTGGCGGGGTTCCAGGGGCCGGAAAGTCACAATGGTCACACCCCTACGCATGCGCGCGTCATGGAAGGGCGAAGGCGCGTCGGTCGGCATCGGCACGGCCTAGCGGCAAGGCGGCGTGTAGGAAAGCGCGCGATCCCTCTCCCGCCGGGGGGATCTGGGGAACTTGCGCTTGCGCCATTGCCCTTGTAGAGGCCGCTGCCTATTTTTCGGGCAATCATGACGACGCTTTCGCCTATCCAGATCGGTCCGGTGACGATCGAGACCCCGGTGCTGCTCGCGCCGATGACGGGGGTGACCGACCTGCCGTTCCGTCGGCTCGTGCGCCGCTATGGCTCGGGGCTCAACGTCACCGAGATGATCGCGAGCCAGGCGGCGATCCGCGAGACGCGGCAATCGGTGCAGAAGGCGGCATGGGACCCGATCGAGGAGCCGGTGTCGATGCAGCTGGTCGGCTGCACGCCCTATGAGATGGGCGAGGCGGCGAAGCTCAACGAGGATCGCGGCGCGGCGATCATCGACATCAACATGGGTTGTCCGGTGCGCAAGGTGACCAATGGCGATGCCGGATCGGCACTGATGCGCGTGCCGCAGCTTGCCGCGCAGCTGATCGAGGCGTGCGTCAAGGCGGTGAAGGTGCCGGTGACGGTCAAGATGCGCATGGGCTGGTGCCATGACAGCCTGAACGCGCCGGAGCTGGCGCGGGTGGCGCAGGAGATCGGCGCGCGGATGATCACCGTGCACGGCCGCACGCGCTATCAGATGTACAAGGGGTCGGCCGACTGGGCGTTCGTGCGCAAGGTCAAGGATGCGGTGTCGATTCCCGTCATCGTCAATGGCGATATCTGCAGCGCGGACGATGCGCGCGCGGCCCTGGCGCAATCGGGCGCCGATGGCGTGATGATCGGGCGTGGGGCCTATGGCCGGCCGTGGCTGTTGCGGCAGGTGATGGACGCGCTGACCGACAAGGGTGAAAGGCCCGATCCGATGCTCGCCGAGCAATATGCGCTGATCGCCGAGCATTATGCGATGATGGTCGAGCATTATGGCGAGGTGACCGGCGTCAACCTGATGCGCAAGCATATCGGCTGGTACACCAAGGGGCTGCACGGTTCGGCCGAGTTCCGCAACAAGGTGAACCAGGAGCCAAGGGCCGCCACCGTGCTGGCGATGCTCGACGAATTCTATGCCCCGCTGATCGAATCATGGCCGCAAGCCGAAGCGGCCTGAGGCCGCCGCCGCAGCCGGGCGAGCCGGACCTGACCGAGCTGTTCGGCGGGTTGCCGGTGGCCGCGCTGGTGCTCGACCCGCAGGATCGCGTGGTGCGCGCCAACATGGCGTGCGAGCATCTGCTCAACCACAGCGAAAAGGCGATGCTGGGGCAGCGGATCGACCGGATCTTCGCGCCGCCCGAAGGCTATGCCACGCGGCGCGACGGGCATGGCTTTGCCGCCTATGACGTGGAGATCGAGCCCAATCGATCCCCGCGCACCCGCGTCGATTTCATCGAGGCGCCGGTGCCCGAACATCCCGGTTGGCGCATCGTCACGCTGCACCAGGCGCCGACCTCGCGCCGGCTGTCGGTGGGGGCGGATCGCAGCGCCGGCGCGCGCGCGGCGGTGGGCGCGGCGGCGATGCTGGCGCATGAGATCAAGAACCCGCTGTCGGGCATTCGCGGCGCGGCGCAGTTGCTGGCGGGCGATGATGGCGGCGGCGATGACGGGGCGGCGCGCGCTGAGCTGACCGCGCTCATCACCACCGAAGTCGATCGGATCGCCGCGCTGATCGATCGCATGCAGGATTTCACCGATACGCGGCCGCCCAAGCTGGCGCCGCACAATATCTATCCGCTGCTTGACCATAGCCGCCGCGTGGCGCTGGCCGGGTTCGCGCGCGGGATCGTGATCGAGGAGCGGTTCGATCCTTCGCTGCCGCCGGTGATGATGGACAAGGACGCATTCCAGCAGGTGGTGATGAACCTGCTGAAAAACGCCGCCGAGGCGCTGCGCGACATGCCCGAGCCGAGGATCGTGCTGGCGACGCAATATCGCCATGGCGTCGCGATGCGGCCCGCGCCCGATCAGCCGCGCCGCTGGCTGCCGATCGAATTGTCGGTGAGCGACAACGGGCCGGGCGCGCCGGCCGATATCGCCAGCCATCTGTTCGAGCCGTTCGTGTCGGGCAAGCCGGAGGGCAAGGGGCTGGGGCTGCCGCTGGTCGAGAAGCTGGTGCGCGACATGGGCGGGGTGGTCGAATATGCCCGTGCCGGCGATCCGGAGATGACGGTGTTCCGGGTGAATCTGCCGAGGGCGGACGGGTGAGTGCTTTTCACTTCCTATCCTCCCCCGCCAGGGGGAGGTGGCGGCCGCAGGCTGACGGAGGGGGCGGACACGGCCACCGGCGTTGGAGTTTCCTCCCCCTCCGTCGCGCTGCGCGCGCCACCTCCCCCTGGCGGGGGAGGATCGAGGGTTTCGCATGACGCCGCTGTGGGTCGATGTGGTGGGATGGATCGGCGCGGGGCTGGTGGTGCTCGCCTATGGCTTGCTGTCGGCGGGTAGGCTGGACGCGAAGGGCGTGGTCTATCAGTTGATGAACGTGGCGGGCGCGATGGGAATGCTGATCAACGGCTATGTGCGCGGGGCGTTGCCGTCGGCGGCGCTCAACCTGATCTGGATGGGGATCGGCATCTATGTGCTGGTGAAGCATCGGGGGCGGACGGCATGAGCGTTACCGGGGCGGTGCTGATCTGTGACGACGATGCGGCGATCCGCACCGTGGTGACCCAGGCGCTGCGCCGCGCGGGGCATCGCGTGACCGCCGCGGCGTCGCTGGGGGACCTCAAGCGCGAAATGCGGTCCGCCATGCCCGATGTGGTGGTGACCGATGTGGTGCTGCCCGACGGCAACGGGCTCGATCTGGTGGCGACGCTGACCGGCGAATATCCCGACCTGCCGGTGATCGTGCTGTCGGCGCAGAACACGCTGGCCACCGCGGTGCGCGCGACCGAGGCGGGGGCGTTCGACTATCTGCCCAAGCCGTTCGATCTCGACGCGCTGACCACCACCGTGGCGAGCGCGCTGTCGCGCGGACGGCGGCTGGTCGACGATGTCGCGGCGAGCGAGGATCATGCCGTCGCGCTGATCGGCCGATCGCCGGCGATGCAGGAGGTGTATCGCGTGATCGCGCGGGTCGTCTCGAACGAGCTGACCGTGCTCATCACCGGCGAGAGCGGCACCGGCAAGGAGCTGGTGGCGCAGGCGATCCACGACCTGGGGCCAAGACGCCGCGCGCCGTTCGTCGCGATCAACATGGCGGCGATCCCGCGCGAATTGATCGAAGCCGAGCTGTTCGGGCACGAGAAGGGCGCGTTTACCGGCGCGGCGGCGCGGGTGGCGGGCAAGTTCGAACAGGCGTCGGGCGGCACGCTGTTCCTCGACGAGATCGGCGACATGCCGATGGAGGCGCAGACGCGGCTGCTGCGCGTGCTGCAATCGGGCGAATTCACCACCGTCGGCGGCGCGCGGGCGATCCGCGCGGACGTGCGCATCGTCGCGGCGACCAACAAGGACCTGCTGGGGCAGGTGACGGCGGGGGCGTTCCGCGAGGATCTGTTCTATCGGCTGAACGTGGTGCCGATCGCGCTGCCCTCGCTGCGCGAACGGCGGCAGGACATCCGGCTGCTGGCGCGGCACTTCCTCGATCGCGCGGCGGAGGACGGGTTGCCGCGCAAGGCGATCGGCGACGATGCGATCGTGACGCTGGAAGCGCATGACTGGCCCGGCAACGTCCGCGAGCTGGAGAATCTGATGCGGCGCATGGCGGCGCTGCATCGCGACGAGTGGATCGATGCCGGCGCGGTGCGCGCGATGCTGGGCGAGAGCGCGGCGCTGCTGCCCGCCGCGCGCGACGAGGGGATCGAGGCGGCGGTGACGGCGCGGCTCCAGCGGCTGGGCATCGAGGAACCGAGGGTGCTGGAGGACGGCACGCTGTATGATCGCATCATCGGCGAGGTCGAGCGGCCGCTGATCGAGGCGATGCTGGCGCGCCACGGCCACAACCAGTTGCGCGCCGCGCGGGCGCTGGGGATCAACCGCAACACATTGCGCAAGCGGTTGGATACGCTGGGGATCGATGTCGGGGGGACGCGGCAGGACGATCCGGGCTGAGGCCGAATTGACTGAATTCGTGTGTTCCAATTGCAACGGCGCTGTTGTAGCCGTGCAACGATGAATGCCGTCGCCGAGATTATCGAGCCCTCGACGTCGCCGCGGCGGTTTACCGTCACGCCGATCCTGGAGCTGGTGATCCTGGGCATCGCCGTCGGCATGGCGGTGACCACCTATCTGGTAATTTCCGGCAATGACGGGTCGCAGCGGCTGTTGACGCCGCCGCTGGTGGCGCTGCTGCTGGTCGCCAATCTGGTGCCGCTGGTCGCGCTGATCGTGCTGATCGGGCGGCGCGTGGCGATGCAGCGCGCGGCGCGATCGCCGCTGGGCGGGCGCGGGCGGCTGCATGTGCGGCTGGTCGCGATCTTTTCGATCCTGGCCAGCGTGCCGACGATCTTCGTGTCGATCGTCGCGTCGCTGTTGTTCCAGTATGGCGTCGAATTCTGGTATTCGGACCGGGCGCGCTCGATGCTGGAAAATGCCTCGACGGTGGCGGCGGGGAGTTTCAACGACCTCAAGGACCGGGTCGGCCTGAATGCCGAGGCGATGGCGATCGACCTGGCACAGGGGCTGGCCGAATGGCCGATCGACAGCCGCAATTTCATCAATTTCCTGCTGGTCCAGACCACGCAGCGCGAGCTTTCCGAAGCGGCGATCGTGCGGCAGTCGCCGACCGGGGAATTGCAGACGCTGGCGATCCTCAACCCCTATGAACGGCTGATCGAGGAACAGGTCAGCGCCAAGGCGATCCAGGAGCTGAAGGCCGGGCGCAAGACCGTGGTGGTCGAGGATACCGGCGGGCGCATCCGCGCGCTGACGCGGTTTCCGCAGGCGGCCGACACCTATCTCTATGCCGCGCGCGTGGTCGATCCGGCGTTGCTGGAGCGCAAGAACCGCGCCGAATCGGTGGTGAGCGCATACCGCACGCTGACCGAACGTTCGCGCACGCTGCAATTGCAGTTCAACATCGCATTGCTGCTGCTGTCGCTGCTGATCGTCGGCATCGCGGTGTGGGTGGCGCTGGAGATCGCCGACCGGCTGGTGCGGCCGGTGGGCGATCTGGTGAAGGCGGCGCGCGACGTGGCGCAGGGCGATCTGGGCACGCGCGTGCCCACGCCCAAGGCCGATGACGAGATCGGCACGCTGGCGACGGCCTTCAACCGCATGACCGACCGGTTGCAGGAACAGACCAACGCGCTGGTCGCGACCAACGCCCAGTCCGAAAGCCGCCGCGCGCTGATCGAGGCGGTGATGTCGGGCGTGACCGCGGGCGTGCTGTCGATCGATGCCGAGCATCGTATCCGGTTGATCAACAGTTCGGCGATGGCGCTGCTGCGGCCGGGCGAGGCGCCGGTCGGGCGGCTGCTGGCCGAGGTCGCGCCCGAGCTGGACGCGGTGCTGGGCGGCGAGGCGCGCGAGGATATCGTCCAGCTCGTCAGCGGCGGCGAGGCGCGCACGCTGGCGGTGAAGATCACCCGCGACGAAGCGGGACAGGTGCTGACGTTCGACGACATCACCCAGCAATTGCTGGACCAGCGCCGCGCCGCCTGGTCCGACGTGGCGCGGCGCATCGCGCACGAGATCAAGAACCCGCTGACGCCGATCCAGCTTGCCGCCGAACGGCTGCAACGGCGATATGGCAAGAAGATCGAGAGCGACGACGGCACCTTCGCCAAGCTGACCGATACGATCGTGCGGCAGGTCGGCGACCTGCGCCGGATGGTCGACGAATTCTCGTCCTTCGCGCGGATGCCAAAGCCCGTGTTCCGCGAGGAATCGCTGCTCGACATCGCGCGCCAGACATTGTTCCTGCACGAGGTCGCCAAGCCCGAGATCCGTTTCGCGCTGAACCATGACGGCCCGGCGCCGCTGGTGTGCGACCGCCGCCAGCTGGGCCAGGCGCTGACCAATCTGGTCAAGAACGCGATCGAGGCGGTCGAGGCGCGCGAGGGCGAGGGGCAGGGCGTGGTCGAGATGGCGATCCGCCAGGACGCGGACGGCCAGCTGTTGCTCGACATCGCCGACAACGGCATCGGCCTGCCCGCCGAGCGCGAGCGCATCGTCGAACCCTATATGACGACGCGCAGCCGCGGCACGGGCCTGGGCCTCGCCATCGTCAAGAAGATCGTCGAGGAGCATTTCGGCACGATGGCCTTCGCCGACCGGCCGGGCGGCGGCACGATCGTCACGCTGTGTTTCGACAACGCAACGCTGGCGCCGATGGCCGGCACCGGCGGGGAAGGGGACGAAGTCTCGCCCGCCGCGCTTACCCGAACCAAGAACGGATTGAAGCCATGACACTCGATATCCTGGTCGTCGACGACGAAGCCGATATCCGCGAGCTGGTCGCGGGCGTGCTGGAGGACGAGGGCTATGAGACGCGCGGCGCGGCCGACAGCGACGCGGCGCTGGAAGCCATCGCCGAGCGGCGGCCGAGCCTGGTGCTGCTGGACGTATGGTTGCAGGGATCGCGGCTCGACGGGCTGGAACTGCTCGACGAGATCAAGCGGCGCGATCCGTCGATCCCGGTGCTGGTGATTTCGGGCCATGGCAATCTCGACACCGCCGTCGCGGCGATCCGGCGCGGGGCATCCGACTTCATCGAGAAGCCGTTCGAGGCCGAGCGGCTGTTGTTGCTGGTCGAGCGCGCGACCGAGACCGAGCGGCTGCGGCGCGAAGTCGCCTCGCTGCGCGCGAGCGTGGGGCGCGAGAACGACCTGACCGGCGGTTCGACCGCGATCAACGGCGTGCGCGCGACGTTGAAGCGCGTGGCGGCGACCGGCAGCCGCGTGATGATCACCGGCGGGCCGGGCACCGGCAAGGAGGTGGCGGCGCGGCTGTTGCACGAATGGAGCACGCGCGCCGGCGCGCCGTTCGTGATCGTCAGCGCGGCGCGGATGACGCCCGAGCGGGTCGAGGAGGAGTTGTTCGGGGTGGAGGAGGGCGACCTGGTCCATCCCGGCCTGCTGGAACAGGCGCATGGCGGGACGCTGTTCCTGGACGAGATCGCCGACATGCCGGTGGCGACGCAGGGCCGCATCCTGCGCGTGCTGACCGAACAGAAGTTCAACCGCGTCGGCGGCCAGCGGCAGGTGAAGGTCGATGTGCGCGTCGTCTCCGCCACCGGGCGCGACCTGCAGGCCGAGATCGGCGAGGGGCGGTTCCGCGAGGACCTGTTCTATCGCCTGAACGTGGTGCCGGTGGCGATCCCGCCGCTGGCCGACCGGCGCGAGGACATCCCCCCGCTGGTCGAATATTTCGTCGCGCATTACGCCAGCGAGCGCCGCGTGCCGACGCCGCAGGTCGCGCCCGAGGCGATGGTGGCGCTGCAAAGCTATGAATGGCCGGGCAATGTCCGCCAGTTGCGCAACGTGGTGGAGGCGACGGTGATCCTGGCGCCGGGCGACCGGATCGGGCGGATCGACCTCGACCTGTTGCCGACCGAGGTGCTGGGCGCCAAGGGCGACGGCGACGGCGCGGGCGCGGCGGCGATGATGGGAGCGCCGCTGAAGGAAGCGCGCGAGACGTTCGAGCGCGAATATCTGCGCATCCAGATCCGGCGCTTTTCGGGCAATATCTCGCGCACCGCGCACTTCATCGGGATGGAGCGATCGGCGCTGCACCGGAAATTGAAGCTGCTGGGAATTCACGAGGGGCGGGAAGAGTAGGGGCAGCGGATGCACTGCCGCCATTCCCAGCTCTCGTCACCCCGGGCTTGACCCGGGGCCCAGCTTCTTCTTCACGCAGCCGTGGAAAGGCAGCTAGGCCCCGGGTCAAGCCCGGGGTGACGATCATAGGTTAGACTGGCGACTTTCTAATCGTGCGCCGCTTGCCACGATCGCCCCCGCTGCGGCTATGGACGTTGTGCGCGCGCGGGCCTACATTGCCGCCACGCGCCGCACGGGCGCGTCTCCGACGCCGGGAAACGGCGCCATGCGGGAAAAACCCGCCAAGAACATGAAAGCCGCTCGCGATGGCCGACAAACAGACCTCGCTTCAGGACCTGTTCCTCAACGCGCTGCGCAAATCGAAGACCCCGGTGACGATGTTCCTGGTCAAGGGCGTCAAGCTGCAGGGGATCGTCACCTGGTTCGACAATTTCTCCGTGCTGCTGCGCCGGGACGGCCAGTCGCAGCTGATCTACAAGCATGCGATTTCGACCATCATGCCGTCGGGGGCGGTGGATGTCGCGTCGATCGTCGACGCGGTGCCGGAAAGCGCGTCGAAGAGCCCGGTGCTGCAGGAGATCTTCCTGGGCGCGGTGAAGCGTCAGCAGGAACATGTCACGATGTTCCTCATCAACGGCGTCATGTTGCAGGGCGGGATCGCGGCGTTCGACCTGTTCTGCATGCTGTTGCATCGCGACGGGGCGTATCAGCTGGTCTACAAACATGCCGTTTCGACGATCCAGCCGGCGCATCCGCTCGACCTGACCGATCAGGGCGAGGACGGCTGAGCGCAACGCGATGAGTACCGGGTTCGATCGCGATCCTGACGAGTTCGCTCGGGGCGCGAAGGCGGTCGTCGTCTATCCCGACCTGGGCGGATCGTCGCGCGATGCGCAGGCGCGGCTGGAGGAGACCGCCGGCCTGGCGCTCGCCATCGGGGTGGAGGTGGCCGAGCGCGTCGCGCTGCGCATCCGCGCGCCCAAGCCCGGCACGCTGATCGGATCGGGCCAGGTCGAGGCGCTGGCGCAGACGGTGGCGGCGCGGGAACTGGGCCTGGCGGTGTTCGACGCCGCGCTGACGCCAGTGCAGCAGCGCAACCTGGAGACCGGCCTGGGTTGCAAGGTGATCGACCGTACCGGCCTGATCCTGGAGATTTTCGGCGAGCGCGCGCGCACCGCCGAGGGGCGGTTGCAGGTCGAACTGGCGCATCTCGACTATCAGGCGGGGCGGCTGGTGCGCAGCTGGACCCATCTTGAGCGGCAGCGCGGCGGCTTCGGCTTTCTGGGTGGGCCGGGCGAAACGCAGATCGAGGCCGACCGGCGGCTGATCCGCGATCGCATGGCGCGGCTGAAGCGCGAGCTCGATTCGGTCAGCCGCACGCGCGGGCTGCACCGCGATCGGCGGCAGCGCGCGCCGTGGCCGGTGATCGCGCTGGTCGGCTATACCAATGCCGGAAAGTCCACGCTTTTCAACCGGGTGACCGGGGCGGACGTCATGGCGGAAGACCTGTTGTTCGCCACGCTGGATCCGACATTGCGGCAGATTTCATTGCCGGGGATCGACAAGGCAATCCTGTCCGACACGGTGGGGTTCGTGTCCGAGCTGCCGACGCAACTGGTTGCGGCGTTCAAGGCGACGCTGGAGGAAGTGGTGTCGGCCGACCTGCTGATCCATGTCCGCGACATCGCGCATCCCGATACGATCGCGCAGAGGGACGATGTCGAGGCGGTGCTCAAGGATATCGGCGTCGACCCCGCGACGCCGCGGTTCGAGGCGTGGAACAAGCTCGACCTGATCGACGGCGCGGCGCGCGCGGCGGTGCTGGCCGAGGCGGAAAAGCGCGACGATGTCGTTGCGGTGTCGGCGCTGAGCGGGGAAGGGGTGGACGCGCTGGTCGAACGGGTCGCCGCCCGGCTGACGCAGGGGCATCGCCGCTATCGCATCGCGCTCGATCCCAGCGATGGCGCGGGCGCGGCGTGGCTGCACCAGCATGGCGAGGTGATCGGGCACTGCGTGGAGAAGGGGCGCGCAATCTATGAGGTGCGGATGGCGCCCAAGGATCATGAAAGGTTTGAAACCCGCGGCGCATGATGTTGGTTCGACGTGCTTTTCTGTTGCTGCCGGGGATGTTGTCGGCCGCGATGGCGTTGGCCGCCGCCGCGCCGCCCGAACCGGCGACGGTGCGGGTGCGGCTGGTGACCTCGGCCGGCGACATCATCCTTGCGCTGGACGCGCGCCGCGCGCCGCGGACGGTCGCCAATTTCATGCTGTATGTCGATGACGGCCGGTTCGCGGGGACCGAATTCTATCGCTCGGCGCGGCGCCGGGGGAATCCGCGCCTTGGGCTGGTGCAGGGCGGCATCGCCACCGATGCGCGCCGGATCCTGCCTTCGGTGCCGCTGGAACGCACCGACCGCACCGGCATCCGGCATCTCGACGGCGCGATCTCGATGGCGCATGGCGCCGATCCCGATTCGGGCGCCGGCAATTTCTCGATCATGGTCGGCGACAATCCGGGGCTCGACGCATCGCGGACCGGCCCCGGTTTCGCCGCGTTCGGCAAGGTGGCGGGCGGGATGGACGTGGTGCGGCGGATGCTGGCGATGCCCACCGGCGGCGGACGCGGGGTGATGCGCGGGCAGATGATCCTGAAACCGGTACGGATCCTGCGCGCCGAACGGCTCGACGGCGTCGCGCGACCGAGCGGGCGGCCCAAACCGTGGCTGTTGCGCATGCCGTGGCATCGGCCGTGATCGGCTGTTCCGAAATTCCGGGCGGCGCGCGCCGTTGTCCTGTTTTTGATCGGGACCGGCATTTTCACTCTTGCTGCAATGCAATATGAGCGCCACATATCGTCCATGAGCGACGACATTGCGAACGACGTGGGGGTCAACCCGACACCGATCGTGCTGGAGGGGATCGTGCGGCAGCGGTGCGTGACCGCGAGCTACAACCGCACGCGCATGGTGCTGGCGCCGCATATCCTCTATACTCGCGCCGGATCGCTCTACATGGATGCCGCGGTCGTTTCGCGCGATTTCGTGATCCCGCGCGACGAGAAGTTCGGGACGTACAAGCTCGATGGGCTGAAAGGACTGGCGATCACCGAGCGCGAGTTCCGCATCAGCCATCTGTTCCTGCCCGAGTCCGAGAAATATGACGGGCAGACGCTGATGAAGGTCGAGCAGGGCGTGGCGGCCGGCTAGACGGGATCGTTACAGACCGCCGCCAGCTTGTTGCCGGCCGGATCGCGCACATAGGCCGCATACCAGTTGGGCCCATAATGCACGCGCAGGCCCGGCGCCCCCTCATCGCTGCCGCCATTGGCGAGCGCGGCCGCGTGAAACGCATCGACCTGCGCGCGATCGGCGGCGGGCAGCCCGATCATCGAGCCGTTGCCGCCGCTCGCCGTTCCACCGTCAAAGGGCGGCGAGACCCATAGCGTAAGGCCCTTACCGCTGCCGCCTTGCGAATAGCCGCGTGAGCCGGAATGTTGCGCATGGCTGGCCCAGCCGATCGTGCCCAGCACCGCGTCATAGAAGCGGTTGGACGCTTCGCAATCCGTCGCCCCGATCATCATATAGGCCATCATCGCGTGCGTTCCCCTTTTGGAGAGGGATTAATCGCCCGATCGGAACATATCAAGAACTATATCAAGATTCATCGTCGCGCTTCACCCGTTGCCACAGGGCTTCCTGCGCCGCCAGGTCGAGCGCCGCGAAACCGTCGCCGGCGATCGCCTCCATCGCGCGGAAACGCCCTTCGAACTTGGTGTTGGCGGCGCGCAGCGCGGCTTCGGGGTCGATGCCCAGCTTGCGCGACCAGTTGACCACCGCGAACAGCAGGTCGCCGATTTCCTCCGCGCGGGTCGCATCGCCGGCGGTTTCGACCTCGGCCAGTTCCTCGTCGATCTTGGCGCGCGCGCCCGACGGGTCGGGCCAGTCGAAACCGGTGCGCGCGGCGCGTTTCTGGAGCTTTTCGGCGCGGAGCAGGGCGGGGAGGCCGATCGCCACCCCGTCCAGCGCGCCGGCCCGCCCCTTGCTCCCCCGTTCCGCGGCCTTGATTTGTTCCCATTGCCGATGGCCGCCATCGGCCGCGCCGGCAAAGATGTGCGGATGGCGGCGCTCCATCTTGTCGCTGATCGCGGCGATCACGTCGGGTAGCGCGAAATGGCCGGATTCCTCGGCAATGCGGCTGTGGAAGACCACTTGGAGCAACAGGTCGCCAAGCTCGTCCTTGAGATCGTCGAAGTCGCCGCGCAGACATGCGTCGGCGACCTCATAGGCTTCCTCGATCGTATAGGGCGCGATCGTCGCGAAGCTCTGTGCGCGATCCCATTCGCAGCCGCTCACCGGATCGCGCAGCCGTGCCATGATCGCGACCAGGCGCTCGATGCCGGAGGCGTCGATTCGATGATCTTCATGGCCGGGGGCGCCCTGCCGGTCGGTCAAGCAATAAGTCCGATAATATACATTATGTTAAATTACTCTGAGGTCCGCGGTTCGAGGATCAGCACGTTCCCCTCGACCCGCCAGGATTTGAGCCGCGACAGGAAGTTCATCCCCAGCACGTCGAGATCGCCGAAATTCGATGCGACGAACACGGTGAGATCGTCGGTGCCCAGCGTCGCCACGTCGATCCGGCGCACCTGCGCGCGCTTGGCGTCGACCGTGCCGTTGGCGGTCGATACGCTGACCAGCGCGCCGTTTTCGAAATCGATGTTCGCCGCGCGGGCGGTTTCCTCGCCGATCGCGCTGACGGTCGCGCCGCTGTCGATCAGCATGCGGCGCTCGACCCCGTTGATCGTGGCGCGCGCCCAGAAATGGCCGTCGGGCGACAGGCGGATGCGCACGGTTTCCCCCTGCGCCACCTGGGCCGGTTCGGTGATGCCGATGCCGGCGCCGATCCGGTCGAACTGGTCGGCGATGCGATCCTTGTTGATGACCGCCGCCCAGATGAAGAAGCCGATCGCCGCCCAGCCGAGCACCGTCTTGACCAGGAAGCCCAGCCGCAACCGGCGCGCGCCGAGCGACGCCAGGATCAGCATCAGGAACCCGACCAGCGAAACCAGCTGAACGACCTGCATCTCGTTCAAACGACGATCTCCATCCCGTCGAACCCCGGTTCGACCTGTGCCGGCAATTCGGCGCGCAACGTCATATAGTCCATGCTGGCGTCCATATGAATGAGCACCGTGCGCGCGGCGCCGCATTCCGATGCCCAGCGCAGCGTCTGCGCCAGATGCGGATGCGTCGGGTGCGGGTGCCGGCGAAGCGCGTCGGCGACCCATAGATCGACGCCGCTGTACAGTTGCGCCATGGCTGGCGTAAAATCATTGAAATCAGTGGCATAACCAACGGACCTGGAAGCGGTTCGAAAGCGCAGTCCGGCCGAGACGATGCCGCCATGCGGCTGTTCCGCGGAGTTCACGACGATGTCGCCGACGCTCATGCCGTCGACCAGCGGCTCGATCGTCGCGGCGGCGCGATAGGGGCCGCCGCCTTCGAAGACATAGCGGAAACGTGTCGTCAGCCCCTGCGCGGTCGCCGCCGGCGCGATGCCGCGCACCGGGGCGCCGCGCGCCTGCATCAATTGCCGCAGATCGTCGATGCCGTGCGTGTGATCGGCATGGTCGTGGGTCCAGATCACCGCATCGACATGCGATATGTTCGCGATCAGCAGCTGCTCGCGCAGATCGGGGCTGGTGTCGACCAGGATGCGGGTTGTGGCGCTTTCGACCAGGATCGAGGCGCGGGTGCGGCGGTTGCGCGGTTCGGCGGGATCGCATGCGCCCCAGTCATTGCCGATGCGCGGCACGCCGGAGGATGTGCCCGAGCCGAGGATGCGGACCTTCAGC
Organism: uncultured Stakelama sp.; assembly: GCA_964413495.1. Taxonomy (GTDB): domain Bacteria; phylum Pseudomonadota; class Alphaproteobacteria; order Sphingomonadales; family Sphingomonadaceae; genus Sphingomonas. The sequence continues at coordinate 91,816 of CAYPRW010000001.1, forward strand.
ATGGGGCGGGTTTTCTCGCACGAAGCCACGAAGGCACGAAGAACAGAAGAATCGAGGCACTTTGCGCCTGCAAATTCCCCTTGGTCGTGCCTTTGTGGCTTTGCGCGAGCATCAACCCAGCGCCAGCGTCTTGGCGAACAGCTTGTGGAAATTCGCCCGCGTCGCTGCCGCCAGCGCATCCGCATCCTGCCCGCGCAGTTGCGCCAGAAACCGGCAGGTGTCGGCGACGAAGGCCGGCTCACCCGTCTTGCCGCGATGCGGGACCGGGGCGAGGAACGGCGCGTCGGTTTCGATCAGCAGGCGATCGAGCGGCAGCCGCGCGGCGGTTTCCTGTAGATCGCGCGCATTCCTGAACGTCACGATGCCCGAGATCGAGATATAGAAGCCGAGGTCGAGCGCCCGATCGGCGAACGCGCCGCTGGCGGTGAAACAATGGATCACGCCGCGATAGGCGCCCTTCCCCATCTCGTCCGCCAGGATCGCGGCGGTATCGTCCTCGGCATCGCGGGTGTGGACGATCAGCGGCAGGCCGGTTTCCCGTGCGGCGGCGATGTGGCTGCGAAAGCTGACCTGCTGGCGCGCGCGATCGCTGTGATCATAGTAATAATCCAGGCCGGTTTCGCCGATGCCGACGACGCGCGGGTGTGCCGCACGGGCGACCAGCTTGGCCGTGTCGATATGCGGATGCTCGTCCGCCTCGTGCGGGTGAATGCCGACCGTGGCCCATACGTCCGGCTCGCGCTCGGCCGTCGCGACGACCTCGTCCCATTCGCGCTCGCGCGTGGCGATGTTGAGCATCGCGACGACGCCGCTATCGCGCGCTCTGGCCAACACTTCGGGTTGGCGCTCGCCCAGCCCCTTGTAGTTGAGATGACAGTGGCTGTCGGCAAGCCTCATACGGGCAGGTCCTGAAGCTCCAGACGGGGGAACACGCCGGTCGGGGGATCGATCCGAAAGCCCGCCGCCGCCTTGACGTCATACCAGTCCGACCCCGGCGAATCCGCGGGGTTGGCACCGATCTGCGCCAGCAGCCGCTCGGCCGAATCCGGGATGACCGGCCAGATGACGATCGCCAGCTCGCGGATCGCGCGCACCAGCGTGCCGAGCACGGCATGCATGCGATCGGGATCGGTCTTGCGCAGCGCCCAGGGGGCCTGCGCATCGATATACTGGTTGCAGGCGAACACCCCGGCCATCCAGTGTTCGATCGCCTGGCCGATCGCCAGCCCTTCGAACTGGAGCCGGAACTGGGCACAGGCCGCATCCACCGCGCCGGCCAGCTCGGCATCGGCGGGATCGGCCCGTCCGGCATCGGGCAAGGCGCCATCCAGATTCTTCGCGATGAACGCCAGCGTGCGCTGCGCCAGATTGCCGAAGCTGTTGGCGAGATCGGCATTGGCGCGGGTCACGATCGCTTCGTCGCTGAAGCTGCCGTCGCTGCCGAACGCGACCTCGCGCAGCAGGAAATAGCGCAGCGCATCGACCCCATAGAGCCGCGCCAGATCGATCGGATCGACCACGTTGCCGGTCGATTTCGACATCTTTTCCCCGCGATTGAGGATGAAGCCGTGCGCGAACACCTGTCTGGGCAGCTCGATCCCGGCCGACATCAGGAAGGCCGGCCAGTAGACGGTGTGGAAGCGCGTGATGTCCTTGCCGATCAGGTGCAGGTTGGCGGGCCAGTAACGCGCCAGATCGCTGCCATGGTCGGGATAGCCGATGCCGGTCAGGTAATTGGTCAGCGCATCGACCCACACATACATCACATGCCCCGGCGATCCCGGCACCGGCACGCCCCAGTCGAAACTGGTGCGCGAGACCGACAGGTCGACCAGCCCACCCTCGACGAACTTCACGATCTCGTTCCGCGCGCGTTCGGGCCGGATGAAATCGGGTTGCGATTGATAGAGTTGCAGCAGCTTGTCCTGATAGTTGGACAGGCGGAAGAACCAGGTCTCCTCCGCCGTCCACTCGACCGGCGTGCCCTGGGGCGACAGCCTGACGCCCCCTTCCCCGTCGGTCAGCTCCTTTTCCTCGTAAAAGGCCTCGTCGCGAACCGAATACCAGCCTTCATAGCGATCGAGGTAAAGATCCCCCTTGTCGGCCATCGCCTGCCAGATCGCCTGGCTGGCGGCATAGTGATCGGCGTCGCTGGTGCGGATGAAACGATCATATGAGATATTGAGATCGTGTGCCATATCACTGAAATAGGCTGACATTTCATCGGCAAGCTGGCGTGCGGTCAGATCACGCGCGCGCGCCGTCTGCGCCATCTTCAGCCCATGTTCGTCGGTGCCGGTCATGAAGCGCACGTCGCGGCCCTGCTGGCGCTGGAAGCGCGCGATCGCGTCGGCGGCGATCATCTCATAGGCATGGCCGATATGCGGTTTGCCGTTGGGATAGTGAATCGCGGTGGTGATATAATAGGGTTCGGCCATGGCGCGGCTCTAGAGCAATGCGCGCGGGGTTTGAAGCGCCGTTACCGGGCGAGCCGCGCGATGATCCCGCCCATCTCGAACACCGTCGCCTGCGCATCGAGCGACTGGGCCAACGCCAGCGGGCCGAGCTGGGCGGCGGTTTCATAGGCGTCGAGCGCATCGGCCAGCGCGCGCCCGTGCCGCGTGCGCGCCTCGCCCGCGATGAAGGCGGGGACGCGCGCCAGGAACGCCTCGTAGCGCGGCTGCGCGGCCTTGGCGCCCAACGTCCTGGCGAGGCGCGACCGGATCGCATTGTCGGTATCGCCACGCGCCGCGATCGCCGCCATCTCGCCGTCCAGCGTGGCGAGATCGAGCCCGGCAAAGCCCAGCGCCCGGCCCGGCGATCCGCCCCCGGCACGGACCAGCGCGTCGATCTCGGCCGCGCTCGCCTCGGGCAATTGCGCGCGCAGCACGCCGGCGACCTCGCCATCGCCCAGCGGATCGAACCGCAGCAGGCGGCAGCGCGATCGGATCGTCGGCAGCAGCCGGCCGGGCGAATGGCTGACCAGCAGGAAGATCGTGCCGTGCGGCGGTTCCTCCAGATTCTTGAGCAGCGCGTTGGCCGCGCCGGGGCGTTCGACATCGTCGATCGCGTCGATCACCACGACTCGGCGGTCCGACATGCTCGGCTTGGTCGCGAACATCGGATTGAGGCCGCGCACCTGAGCGATCGTGATCGATCGCGCGATATTCTGTTCGGGCTTGTCCGGGTCCTTGGGCAGCCGTTCCAGCACGCGATGATCGGGATGCGCGCCCGCTTCGATCATGCGCCGCGTCGGGTGATCCTCGGGCAGATCGAAGTCGCCGGGCAGGCCGCTCGCGCCCGCCGCTTCGGCCAGCATGCGCGCGGCGGCGGCGCGCGCGAACCCGGCCTTGCCCACCCCCTCCGGCCCGGCGAACAGCCAGGCATGGTGCAGCTGCGCGCCCGACATGGCGGCGCGGAACGCGGCCCTGGCCGCGGCGTTGCCGACAAATGACGTCATGGCAGCAGATCGGCCAGCGCGTCGATCAGTGACGTCGTGACGTCATCCTCGGCGCCCGAGGCGTCGATCAGCCGCACCCGTTCCGGCTCGGCGGCGGCGATGCGGCGGAACTGCGCGGCAACCGCGCGATGGAAGTCGGGACCGCGTGCGCCGAACCGATCTGCCGCGCCGCCGTCGCGCGCCAGCGACCGCGCATGCCCCTCGCCCTCGGGCAGGTCAAGGATCAGCGTGCGGTCGGGCAGCAGCCCTTTCGATCCGAAGCCGTGCAGCGCCAGGATCGCGGCGTCGTCGATATCCTGCGCGCCCTGATAGGCGCGGGTCGAATCGACATAGCGGTCGCAGATCACCCAGCTTCCCGCCGCGACGGCGGGGCGGATCAGCTTTTCGACATGATCGGCGCGCGCGGCGGCGAACAGCAATGTCTCGGCATGCGCGCTCCAGCGGGCGACATCGCCCTGCATCAACAGGCCGCGCACGCCCTCCGCCCCCTCGGTCCCGCCCGGTTCGCGCGTCAGCACGACATGCAGCCCGCGTGCCGCCAGCGCGGCGGCGAGCCGTTTCACCTGAGTCGATTTGCCGACCCCTTCCCCGCCCTCAAGGCTGAGGAAGCGGCCGATCATGCGAACAGCGACTTGAGGCCGGCCCAGACGCGGCCGAAGAAGCCGGCCTCGCCGACATCCGCCTCCGCCACCAGCGGCACGCGCTGTTCGGGCATGCCCGGCGCCGTGATGACCAGATCGGCGATATGCTGCCCGGCCTTGATCGGCGCCTTGACCGGGCCGTCATAGACCACCGCGCCGCGCAGCTGGGGCGAGGTGCCGGCGGGCACCGCCACCGCCAGGTCGCGTGGCGCGACCAGCCCGACCTGCGCCGCGTCGCCCAGCTGCACCTGCGCGCTGTCGACCTTGCGCCCCTTGCCCACCACCTTGTGCGCGGCCCAGGCGCGGAAGCCCCAGTCCATGAACCTGACCGATTCCTCGATCCGCCCGTTGAAGCTGGTGAGCCCGGCCACCACCATCACCAGCCGCCGGCCATTCTGTTCGGCCGATCCGGTGAAGCCATAGCCCGCCTCTTCGGTATGCCCGGTCTTGAGGCCGTCGGCGCCCTTGACCCGGCCGAGCAGCGGATCGCGATTGGCCTGGGTGATCGGCGCGCCGCCCATCGTGGTGCCGAAGGTGAAGCTCTCTTTGGAATAGAAGCGTTTGTAGAGATCGGGATGGTTGACGATCGTGGCCTTGGCCAGCGTGGCAAGGTCGCGCGCGGTCACATAGGTGCGGCCCTCGTCCGGCCAGCCGTTCGAGGTGCCGAACCGGCTGTTGGCAAGGCCCAGTTCCTGCGCCTTCTGGTTCATCAGGTTGACGAACGCCGCCTCGGTCCCCGCGACATGCTCGGCCAGCACGACACAGGCGTCGTTGCCCGAAACGACCATGATGCCGTTGAGCAGGTTTTCGACGCTCACCTTTTGACCCGGTGACAGGAACATCGTCGAACCCGCTGACGGACCATGCCATTTCCGCCAGGTTTCCGGGCGGACATCGGCCATGTCGGACAGTTTGAGCTTGCCCTGCCGGATGAGGTCGAACGCGACATAGGCGGTCATCATCTTGGCCATCGAGGCCGGCGGCATGCGGCGGTCGGCATCCTTGGCATACAGCACCGCGTTGGAGGACAGATCCTCCATATAGGCGACCGGCGCCACCGTCTGGAATGCCGGGGCCTGCAATGGCGGCGTCTGCGCGGCGGTAGGCGCGATGGCGGCGGCGGCGATCAGCATCAACGGGGGGGCGACGGAGAGCGGAAGGTTCTTCATGGGCGGAATACTCGAAACGCTGGGGTTCAGGGGACGGTGACGATTCGCGCATCGCCATAGCCGCGTCGGGCGGCATCCGCACGCGCGCGCTGTGCGGCGGCGGCGTCGGGATAGGGGCCGGTCTGCACGCGATGCACATTGCCCGCGCTGCGCACGATGCCGCCAAGCTGATCGGCGAGCGCGCGGGCGCGTGTGAGGCTCGACAGCGCGGCGACCTGAACGAACATGCCCCTGGCGGATGAAACGGCCGGCGGTGGTCGCCGCGGCGCCTTACCGGCCTGGGGTTGCGCCGTGAGGCGGGGGGGCGTGCGCGGCGGCGCGGCCTGCGGCCCGGACGAGGCCTTCGTCCCGCCAAGCTGCCGCCGCAGCCCGGCCAGCAATACCGGTGGCGCATCCGCGCGCGGCGCGGCGGCCTGCCCGGCCGCCAGCAGCGCCGCGTCCTGCGCGGTGGCCGTCACGCGCCGCACCCGCACCGCCGGAGTGCCGGTCACGCCAAGCTGCCTGGCGGCGGCCTTCGACAGATCGATCAGCCCGCTGCCGCCACCGCCGCGCACGGCCACCAGGATCGTCCGCCCGCTGTCGAGCGCGGTCACTTCGGCATGGCTGCTCGGCGGCAATTCGTCGCTCAGCGCGAACACGCCCGCGCCCTCCCCCGCATAGCCGGCATGGCCGACGCGGTCGTACCGTTCCTCCCCCGGCTGGACGCGCGAGCTGCCTTGCGGGCCGTCCGACGGCGGCGGACCGCCCTCGTCCTGCGGCGGGGAAGATGGCGCGCCGGCCTGGGCATCCGCGCCGCCCGCGCCGCCCAGCGCGAGGCCCGCCGCCGCAACGATCAGCCTAGTTTTCGATCTCATCGGCCAGCAGCCCCACCGAAAGCGCGTAGAAGTTCGAACAATTGTAATCCAGAATCACCCGGTAATTGCCGGTCAGCAGATAGGCGGTCTTGCCCGGTCCATCGGGTTCGAGCAACGTCGCCAGAATCTCGCCGCCCGGCCAGGCGCCCTGTTGCGGCACGATGCCCAGCGCGCGCCATTCCGCCATCGTCTTCCAGCGCGAATGCCGGTCGAACACGCGCGGACAGCGTGGCGAGGCGGTGCGGCCGCGCACCGCCGCGCGATCGAACCCCGCCGGCACATCGACCGCCAAGCCCCAGGGCTGGCCCGGACGCCAGCCGGCATTGACGAAATAATTGGCGATCGAGGCGAGCGTATCGGCCTCGTTCGACCAGATGTTGGCGATGCCGTCGCCATCGCCGTCGCGCGCCAGCCGCAGATAGACCGAGGGCAGGAATTGCGGATAGCCGAACGCCCCCGCCCAGCTGCCCAACAGCCGTTCGCGCGGGACGCCGCGATCGACCATCTTCATCGTCGCGATGAATTCGCCCGCGAACAGATCGCGGCGGCGGCCTTCATAGGCCAGCGTCGCCAGGCTGCGCGGCAGATCGAAATTGCCGGTATAGCTGCCGTAATTGGTCTCGTGCCCGAAGATCGCGACCATCACCGATTCGGGCACGCCGGTCTCGCGCTCGACCCGCGCCAGCAGCGGCCGCAGCCGCTGATAGGTGGTGCGCCCGCGCCCGATCCGCGCGGCATCGACATGGCGCGCCTTGTAGGGCGCGAAACTGGGGATCGACGCGGTGGCGGTCGGCGGCCCGCCGGGCTGATCGCGGTCGAGATCGACCACGCGCTGGTTGTAGGTCAGCGTCGGCAGCACGCGGTCCAGCGTACGCGCGCTCACCCCCTCACGCAGCGCCTGTTGGCGCAGAGGACCGTCGAGATAGGCGCGGAACCCGCTTTCGTCCTGCGCCACGGCGGGCACCCCGCCGATCAGCCCGGCCACCGCCGCGATGCCGATAAGGTGGAGATGCCGTACGATACCCGTGAATTTACGCATCGCGGCATTCTGGCACAGCCCCGCGCCCGGCGGAATCCCCCTTTGCGTCCCCACTTGCGGAAAAGACGGCGAACGCCCAAAGCGCAGGGCCGCGCGGAGAGGTGGCCGAGTGGTTTAAGGCAGCGGTCTTGAAAACCGCCGTGGGTTCACGCTCACCGTGGGTTCGAATCCCACCCTCTCCGCCAAGGCCTTTTGATCTCGCGCTTGTTCGCTTCGCGAACGCTCCGATGGGGCGGCCTGATGGCCGGCGCGCGGTCGCGCTTGCGAACCCTGCGGGTTCGAACCTTGTTCCTGATCTCGCGCTTGTTCGCTTCGCGAACGCTCCGATGGGGCGGCCTGACGGCCGGCGCGCGGTCGCGCTTGCGAACCCTGCGGGTTCGAACCTTGTCCCTCATCTCGATCTAACCGTTGCAATGGCCTGCGCGCCGTAACGCCGTGCACGACGCATGAAGCTGCGAAGCAAGTTCGACCGGCTTTGCAACGATACGCGAATGAACCCAGGCCTCCACCGACGAGATGATCGTCGCCGCCGCCTGTATCGGGAACAGTGCCGCGCCCTCACCCTCCGCCATGCGTGCGCGGATCAGCGCCTCCAGCTCTCGTTCCAGGCGCGCGCGCTTCGGTCCGGAAAACAATTTGCGGGCTTCGCTCCGATATTCCCAGAAATGCGCAAGCCAACGCCCGACCGCGCCGATGTCGCTCTGATCTTCGCACAGTGCCGCCAATGCCCCCAGCGGGCGGCGCATCGCCACCAGTTCGAGGTCGTCGGGGCTCTGGAAATGGTCATAGAAGGTCGTGCGTGAAACGCCGGCGTGCGCCGCTATGGCCTTCGCACGCCCGCGTTCGCCGTTTCGTGCCAGCAACATGGCGTCAAACGCTGCGACCAAGCGGTCCCGCGCAGGCGTCGCCGACCCCGATCCTGCCGACTCTGCGCCATGTTTGTCGGTTGTCATCGCATTCCCGTCATCGTCTTGTGCGGCGCAGATGACACGGGGGACTGCAAGATGACAAGTGAACGCGATCGCGCGGCGGCGGGCCGTGCCGGCGGCCTTATCCTGACCGCTTCAACGATCCTTTTCATCGCGTTGATGGCGAATCATCCGACCGCGGGCTCCGGCCTCTTCGTTCATCGCGGAATCCATGGCCTGCTGATGCTGATGATCGTGACGACGACCGCAGGGTTCGCGCTGTTCGTCCTGTGGCGGCGCAGCTTGCTGGCGGTGATCGGACTGGTCCCGTTCGTCGTGAGCGCAATCGCCGGCTTTGGCGCGGGGACCATCAACGGCTTCATCGCGCCGGGACTGGTGACGCGGGGGATCGGATCCTATGGCGAGCTGCTCTGGACATCCAACCAGGTGCTGGCGTCGATCGGGATCGTCGCGACGGCGGCGGCGTTCGGCCTGTGGTCGCTGGATCTGTGGCGTCTGGGATGGCGCGCCACCGCAATGCTGGGACTGCTGGCCGGGATGCTTCCCGCCCTGCTGCTGCTGTCCGGACGGATCGACATGCACGTCGCCGGCGCGATGATCGCCTATATCGCGAACGCGATCTGGGCGCTGTGGCTTGGCGTCGTGCTGATGCGCAAGGCATTCACGCATGCGGAAGAACGATGACGATGGATGATGGCTGGAACGCCTCGGCCGCGGCGTGGATCGAAACGATCGGCCGATATGGCGACTGGGGCCGCCGGCACGTCCTCGACGGTCCCATGCTGGCGCGGTGCCGCGACCGCGGGTTCATCCGCGCGCTCGATGTCGGATGCGGAGAGGGCCGCTTCTGCCGAATGCTGGCGGCAGAGGGGATCGACCCGATCGGGATCGATCCGACCACCGCCCTGATCGAGCACGCTCGCAAGCGCCACCCCGCGGGCGACTACCGCATCGGCGACGCTTCGGCCATCGCTCTGGCGGATGAGTCGGTCGACCTCGCGATCTTCTATCTGTCGCTCGTCGATATCCCGGACCTCGATGCCGCGATCGCGGAAGCGCATCGCGTGCTGCGGCCCGGCGGCCGGCTTCTCATCGCCAATCTGCAGGCGTTCAACACGGCGGCGGTCGGCTTGGGATGGCGCAACGAGCGCGACGGCGCGCGCCGTTTTTCCTTCGACCATTATCTTGACGAGCGGGCGGTGCGTGCCGAGTGGGCGGGAATTTCCATCGTCAACTGGCATCGTCCGCTTGGCCGATACATGGCCGCCTTGCTGGCCGCCGGTTTCGTTCTTCGGCATTTCGACGAGCCCGCGCCTGTTGGTGATGACAGCGCGAAAGCGGAGCGGTATCGCCGCGTCCCTTACTTCCTCATCATGGAATGGGAGAAGTGCGCCTAGCGATCAGGCTGCCCATCCGAACGCTGCCCGCTGCGCAGATCGGCAAATGACGGCCTTGCGGGATTTCCCTCCCGCATTTGGCACTGCGTTAGACCTTATTTCCACGACCTTTCATGCCTTCGTGCAGGCCATGGGGCTGATCGACGATCATGCCGAAGGGGGCGTGATCCGGGATCGCGCGGCCGCCGCCAGGGTGGCGTTCGCGCCACCCAGGTGGAAAATGCCCGCTGCCGAGGGTTCAGCGCCGTGCGCTGACGCCCATCAGATTGGGCGCGATGCCGCTCATCCGCGCCGGCGCGCCAAGGCGTGCGGGATCAAGCGTCAGCGCCATCACCGGGCGGAAGCGGAAGATGCGTGGGCGGCGGTTGTTCAGCGCGTTCATCTCGTCCATCGCGCGCATATGGGGCGACCGGCCGGCGGCGAATGACGGCGCGATCCGATATTCCCCGCGATGTGCCGCTATTTCGGGCGCGGGACGCAGCGGCGATGGGGCGGGCGGTGCGATGTGGACGATGGCGATGCGGCGTTCCTGCAGCGATGCCACCTGCTGGTCCATCAGCGTGAGATGCGTCGCGGCGCGACCGGCCATGCCGTGCTGCGCGTGCGAGACCGCCGGCAACGTCATGATCGACGCCGTGATCGACAAGCCGATGATGCCCATGCGCATCGCCGCCTCCCCCAAATCCTGGCGGGAGGATGTCGGGTTGGCGGATCGCATGCAACCCAAATCGCGTCAGGCGGCGATCAGCCGGTCGAGTTCGTCCTCGGTCAGCGGGATCTGGAATTCGAGGCCCGCTTCGAAATCGTTGGACCACGCCACCCGCGCCGCCCAATGGCCGACATGCGGCAGCGTCAGCCAGATCATGCTGTCGCGGCGCAGTTCCGAGAACATCTCGATCCGCGCGCCGCCCAGCGACAGGTCGGTCACGCGGCACAGCGCGCGATCGAGCCCGCCGCGCCCCACCCGCGCGTCGAGCGACACCGGCGCGCGCGGACTGCGCCGCCGGCCCAGCACCGCGGGTTCGAATTCTGCTGCGAAGGAGTGCTTGCCCGATGATGTCATCGGGCAACGCTAGTCCAGCATGGCTAACGGCGCGTTAACGACGCGCCGCACCCGGTTCATTTCTTGGCCACTCACTTCTTCGAGAGCGAAAGCCCGCCGAACCGCTTGTTGAAGCGCGCCACCTGCCCGCCCGAATCGAGCATCTGGCCGCGGCCGCCGGTCCAGGCCGGATGCGCCAGCGGATCGATCTCAAGCTGCATCGTGTCGCCTTCCTTGCCCCAGGTGGAGCGGGTTTCGTACACGGTGCCGTCGGTCATCTGCACCTTGATCATGTGATAGTCGGGGTGCGTGTCTTTCTTCACGGGTAAATTCCTTCGAAGGCCCCCGGTTTCCGACCGGCAGCAAGAGGGCGCGCGCCTAGCAGAGACGAGCGGACGGCGCAACCGCCGGGATTTGGGGTGGTTGGCAAAGGAAGATTTGGTTCACGCGGACGCGCGGAGATGTTTCGCTTGGCGCGAAGCGCCCTCTCTCCCCTCGACATTGCGGCAGGCGGCAAATGATGAAGAACGAGCGCCGCTGACGCGGCAGGACAACCTCTTCCGCGTCTCCGCGCCTCCGCGTGGACAATCTTCCACGCCTCACGTGCTGGGCGGGTCGGCGATCATTGCGGTGAACTCACATTCCGTCGCCAGATCATCGCCCAGATACGCCTTGCCCGCGAACTTGCAGATCCGCGCGCGTTTCTGCACGAATTCGACCTCCAGGCGCAGCAGCACGCCGGGCTCGACCGGCCGCCGGAACTTCACCCCGTCGATCGACATGAAATAGACGAGCTTGCCCGATCCCGCGAGGCCGAGGCTCTCGACCGCCAGCACGCCGGCCGCCTGCGCCAGCGCCTCGACCTGGAGCACGCCGGGCATGATCGGCCGTCCCGGGAAATGGCCCTGGAAGAACGGCTCGTTCATCGACACCGCCTTGATCGCGATGATGCGCTGGTCGGGGACGAGGCTTTCGACGCGATCGACCAGCAGCATCGGATAGCGGTGCGGCAGCGCCGCCATGACCCGCACGATATCCAGCGGGCCCGTCGCTTCCCCCGTCGGCGCCGTCTCGCCCATCAGCGGCCCGAAGGGGCGGGCTGCGCGGGGGCTGGCTGTGCGGCGGGCTGGGCCGGCGGCGGCGGCGCGGTGACGCTCACGCTGGGCAGCTGCGAATTGAGTGCGGCCAGCACCGCGTCGGTGATGTCGACCGACGTGGCCGAGAACAACAGGCTCTCCTTGGCCAAGGCGATGCTCGCGCCGCGCTGCTGCGCGATCTGTTGCACCACCGGGACCATCTTCTGCCCGATCTGCTGCTGCACGAACTGGACGTTGCGCTGGAAGGTCTGTTCGCGCTCGGCGATGGCGCGCTGCGCGGTCTGCGCCTTGGTCTGGAACGCCTGCACGCGCTGCTGGAGCGCCGCGTCGGGCTTGCCGTTCGCGGCCTTCAGCGCCGCCTCGAGCGAGGTCTGCTCGCCCTGCAATGGCTGGCCCTGCTGCTGCGCGAACTGCTGGAGCGCGGTGCGCTGGCTCTGCAACTGGCCGTTGGCGGCGACGCAGGCGGTGCACTGGCTCATCACGCGATCGACATCGACGACCGCCACCTTGGCGTCGACAAGCGCCTGCGCGGCGGCGGTTCCGGCGCCGAAGGCGGCGCCCGCGAGCGCGAGCGCGGCGAAAAGGGTCTTGGTGTTACGCATCAGAAGGACGTCCCTACGTTGAAGCTGAAGAGTTTGTCGTCATCGCCCTTCTGCTTGAGAAAGGCATAGGCAAGGTCGAGGCGCAGCGGCCCGAACGGCGAGTTCCAGTTGACCCCGACGCCGACCGACATGCGCGGCCGGGGCGAATTGCCCAGGAACCGTTCCTCGAACGGATCGGTGATCTGGTTGAACACCGCGTTGATCGAGGTGCCCGAGCACGGGCCGCCGAGCGAGGTGGAATAGCCGACGGTGCACGTCGTCACCTGGCCCGGCGCGACCGTATCGGTCGCCGGCACGGTATAGAGGGGCACGGTGGCGCCGTTGAGCACCGTGGTCTGCGGAATGGCGAGCGGCAGCAGCGTGCGCGACCCGTCGGCATTGAACGCGGGCTGCGCGGTGGCCCAACGGGAATCGTTGGGATCGGTCAGGATCGTTCTGCCCCCGCCGGGATTGTTCACAAAGCGCGCCTGGGTGAACGCGGCCGTCCTGGCCGGCTGGCGCACGCCCCAATTGGCGCCCGCCATCACGAAGATCGAGGGGCGGATGCCCATCTCGCGCGCGCCGGCGCCCAGCGGGATCTCGAGCTCCAGCTTGCCCAGATAATAGGCGCGGCCGCCGATCGCATCGTCGAAGATCTGTTCGCGATCGGTGATGAGCAGCTGGTTGTCCGACCCCGCCGCGCCGGAATAGCCGATGCGCTGGATGCGCGGGCCGACACCGCGGATGTCGAAGCCGCGGAACTGCGGCTCGCCCAGGAAGAAGCGGTCGGTGATGCGCACCGGATCGACCGTCGCGCTGCCCTTTTCCAGGCTGTGGATATAGCCGCCCTCGAACCCGGCGGAAAAGACGAAGCCGCTGCCGATATTCCAGTATTTGTCGGCGTCGACCCGGCCGCGCAGATAGCGCACGTCGCCGCCCAGCCCCGCGAAATCGCCGCCCAGGACGAGCCGCTGGCCCGCCGTCGGACGCAGGCGGCTGTTCAGGCTGTCATAGATCAGCGACAGCCCCAGGCTCGACGTCCAGCGATTGCCCAGCGCCTCGCACAGATAGCGGCCGGCAAGCAGCGGATCGCACTGGCCGTTGCGGAAGAAGGTGCCCTCATCCAGCCCGACCTGGTCATAGGTGAGGCGATAGGTGGCCGACGCCGTCCAATATTCGGTCAGCGGCACGCCGGCGACGAGCTGCGCCCCGGTCGACACCTGTTCATAGGTGGTGCGGCGGTCGGACCCAAGATAGTTGAACGAATTATAGTCGCGGCGGAAGATCGAGCCGCCCAGCGCGACATTCTGGTCGAACAGATAGGGTTCGGTAAAGCCGACCTCGACCGACTTGGAATAGCTCGAATAATCCGCCGACAGCCGCAGATCCTGCCCGCGTCCGCGGAAGTTGCGCTGGCGGATCGATCCCTGGAAGATGAAGCGTTCGAGGCTGGAGAAACCGGCCGACAGCGTCAGTTCGCCGGTCGACTTCTCCTCGACATTGGCGGTCAGCACGACGCGGTCGGGCGCCGAGCCTTCCTTCTGCTCGATCTCGAACTTCTCGCCGAAATAGCCGAGCGAATTGATGCGGTCCTGCGACCGTTTGACCAGGAAGGTATTGAACGCATCACCCTCCGCGATGCGCATTTCGCGGCGGATTACCTTGTCCTGCGTCTGGGTGTTCCCGGTAATGTCGATCCGCTCGACATAAGTCCGCCGCGCCTCGGCGATGTTGAAGTTGAGCGTCATCGTCAACTTCTCGCGGTCGCGCTGGAATTCGGGGCGCACATCGGCAAAGGCATAGCCGAGCATGCCGGCCGCTTCCTGCAGCCCGTCGACCGTGTCCTCCACCTTCTTGGCGTCGTACCAGTCGCCTTCCTTGACCGCCAGGCTGGCGGCGAGCGCCTTGTCGTCGAAATCGCGGATCGCGCTGTCCACCGTCACCGGGCCGAATTTGTAGCGCGATCCTTCCTCGACCACATAGGTGATGATGAAGTCGCGCTTGTCCGGCGTCAGCTCTGCAACGGCCGAGACGACGCGGAAATCGGCATAGCCTTGCGTCAGGTAGAATTGGCGCAGCTTCTGCTGGTCGTACGCCAGCCGGTCCTGGTCGTAGCTGGTGTTCGAGCTGAAGATGCTGGTGAGGCGCGCCTGCTTGGTCACCATCTCACCGCGCAGCTCGCCGTCGCCGAACTGTTCGTTGCCGATGATGTTGATCTGGCGGACCTTGGACTTGGCACCCTCACGGATTTCGAAGATCACGTCGACGCGGTTCTGGTCGAGGCTGACCATCTTGGGCTCGACCACCGCGGCGAAGCGGCCCTGGCGGCGATACAGCTCGACGATGCGCGCCACATCGGCGCGGACCGCGGTGCGCGTGAACATCTGGCGCGGGGCGAGCTTGATCTCCTTGGTGATCTTGTCGCTCTTGAGCCGCTTGTTGCCTTCCAGCACCACGCGGTTGATGATCGGATTTTCCCGCACGCGCAGCACGATGTCGCCGCTCTCGACGCCCTCGATGCTGACATCGGCGAGCAGCTCGCTTGCCAACACGTCGCGAATCGCCTGGTCCAGCGTCTCGGTGGTATAGGCATTGCCGACGCGCAACCGGGTGTAGGACAGCACCGTTTCCGGTTCCAGCCGCTGCGTGCCCTCGACCCGCAGCGTGCGGATCGTGCGCGAGGTCAGCGGCGCGACCGGCGCCGGGGCCTGCGCCGCGGGCGGCGCGGCGTCCTGCGCATGGGCCGCAGTGGTCAGGCCCGACAGCATCGTGCCGGTCAGCAGCAGGGCGGTGGCGCGCGCGCCGATCTTGGAAACCTTAATCGCAGTCACATCCCACCCCAAGTCGGATTTGAGAATATTCAGGCCGAAACGGGCCGCGTTGCAACGCCCTGCCCCAACCACGTCAGCCGATCAACCCGGCCAGGTTCCGCCAAACGCCGAACGCGCCCAGATCGTTGAAGGTCACCAGCAGCATCAGCGCCAGGATCGCCATCATCCCGCCGCGATAGGCCCACTCCATCACCCGCGGTTCGACCGGCTTGCGCCGCACCGCCTCGACCGCATAGAACATAAGATGGCCGCCATCCAGCACCGGCACTGGCAGCAGGTTGATGAACCCCAGATTTATCGAGATCAGCGCGATCAGAAACGCGAATTCGGTCGGCCCCAGCACAAAGCGTTCGCCGGAGACCTGCGCGATTCGCAGCGGTCCGCCCAATTCCTCGACCGAACGGCGGCCGGTGATGATCTGACCCAGGCCGTCGATCGTGCCCTGAATGACGTCGCCGGTCATGCGGATGCCGGCGGGAATGGCCCCCAGCGCGCCGACACGGACCTGCACCGGCGGCCCCGGCCTGACGCCCAGCTGGCCGATCCTGTATTCGTTGCCGAACCGGTCGCGTTCGATGCGCGCGCCGATCTGCGCCTGCATCTCGATCTGCGCGCCGTCGCGCGTCACCGTCAGCTCGACCGCCTCGTCCGGCCGCATCACGATATAGCGGCGCAGGTCGTTGAACGTCGCCACCTCCCGTCCGTCGATCGCCGTGATGCGGTCGCCCTTGACCAGCCCGGCCCGCGCCGCCGCGCTTTCCTGCGCCACGCTGGCCACCGCCGCCGGGGTGCGGTTTTCGCCGAATGCCAGCGCAAACGCCGCCAGGATCGCGATCGCCACCACGAAATTGGTCACCGGACCCGCCGCCACGACGATCGCGCGTTGCCATAACGGCTTGGCCTGAAACGTCAGCGCGCGCTGTGCGGCGGGAAGCGAGAGCCATTCGGGGCTGGGCTGGCTCGCCGGGTTCATGTCGCCGGCAAAGCGGACATAGCCGCCCAGCGGCAGCCAGCCGAATTTCCACCGCGTGCCGCGCGCGTCGGTGAACCCGCCGATCTCGCGCCCGAAGCCGATCGAGAACACCTCCGCCTTGATCCCGAACCAGCGGCCGGCGGCGTAATGGCCCAGCTCGTGCACGAACACCAGCGGGCCGATCACCAGCAAAAAGGCGAGGAGATACAAGATGAAAGCCGGGGATTCGGTCAAACGACGCAGTCCTTCACACGCTCGCCCGCCAGTCTGCGCGCGGCCGCGTCGATCGCCAATAGCTGATCGAGCGTGTCCGGCGCGACCGGGTTATAGCGCGCCAGCGTATCCGCGACGATTGCGGCAATTTCAAGAAATCGCGCGCGCCCGTCGAGAAAGGCGGCCACCGCCACTTCGTTCGCGGCGTTGAGGATCGCGGGCCGCGCACCGCCCGCCGCCAGCGCCTCACGCGCGAGGCGGAGGCAGGGGAAGCGTTGTTCGTCCGGCGGCGCGAAATCGAGGCGGCCGATCGCGGCGAGATCGAGTCGCTGGCATGGCGTTTCCATCCGCCGCGGCCAGGCCAGGGCATGCGCGATCGGCACGCGCATGTCCGGCGCGCCGAGCTGGGCCAGCATCGATCCGTCGACATATTCGACCAGGCTGTGGATCACCGATTGCGGGTGGACGATCACGTCGAGCTGCGCGGCGGTCACCGGAAACAGGTGAAACGCCTCGATCAGCTCCAGTCCCTTGTTCATCAGCGTCGCCGAATCGACGCTGATCTTGGCGCCCATCGACCAGTTGGGATGCGCCACCGCCTCTGCCGGCGTGATCTCGCGCATCTCGTCCAGCGAACGTTCGCGAAACGGCCCGCCGCTCGCCGTCAGCACGATCCGCGCGACCCGGTCGGCATTGTCGGGATCAAGGCACTGGAACACGGCATTGTGTTCCGAATCCACCGGCAACAGCGTCGCACCGTGCCGGGCGGCGGCATTCGTCATGATGTCACCGGCCGAGACCAGCGCCTCCTTGTTGGCGAGCGCGACCGCCTTGCCGCCGTCCAGCGCCGCCAGCACCGGCTTCAGGCCCGCCGTGCCGACGATCGCGGCCATCGTCCAGTCCGCGCCCATCCGCGCCGCCTCGCACACCGCATCGGCGCCGCCCGCCGCCTCGACATCGCTGCCGGAAAGCGCCTCACGCAATGCCGGCAGGCGATGCTCGTCCGCCACCACCGCGCGCTTCGCCCGCACGCGCCGCGCGGCATCGGCCAGCCGTTCGACATCGCAATTGGCGGTCAGCGCCACCACCTCAAAGGCATCCGGCGCGCGTTCGATCAGGTCGAGCGTCGAGCTGCCGACCGATCCGGTCGCGCCCAGGATGGTGACGGTCTTCATCGCAGCGCGATCACCAGCAGCGCCGCCACCGGCGCGACCGGCACCAGCCCGTCGAGCCGATCGAGCACGCCGCCATGTCCCGGCAGGATATCGCTCGAATCCTTGATCCCCGCGCGTCGCTTGAGCGCGCTTTCATACAGGTCGCCGCCCTGCGCCAGCACGGCCAGCACCGGCGTCGCGAAGGCCAGCGGCCAGGGCAGGCCCCAGCGCGTCAATGCCACGCCGAACATGCCCGCCGCCAGCACGCCGCCGATCAGCCCGGCCCAGGTCTTGTTGGGGCTGACCGCCGGCATCAGTTTCGGCCCGCCCAGCGCGCGCCCGGCGAAATAGGCGCCGATGTCGCACGCCCACACCAGCGCCATCGCCCAGAAGGCGAGCAGCAGGCCGCCGTCCTGCCCGCGCAGGAACAGCAGCGCCAGCACGGGCAGGCCGACATAGGCCGCGCCCGCGCCCAACCTGCCATTGCGCGTGACGATGGCGATGAAGAAGCCCGCGCCGCCGATCAGCCCCAGCGCCAGGAATGTCGGCCCATCGGCGATCGGCGCCAGGATCGCCAGCGGCACCGTCAGCGCATATTGCGCCAGCCGCTTGCGCTCGGCGGATGCGCCGCACAGCCCGCCCCATTCATGGATCATGACGAGCGCCGCGACCGTCACCAGCAGCCAGAAGGCGAACCCGCCGAACCACAAGGCCGCCGCCGCCACCGCGATCAGCGCCAGGCCAACGAGCGTGCGCGTGCCCAGATCGGCATTGCTGCGGGGCGAGAGCTGGTTCACCGGCCGCCGAACCGTCGCTGCCGTTGCGCGAATTGCGCGATCGCCTCGCCCAGCGCCGCGCCGTCGAAATCGGGCCACAGCGTATCGACGAACAGCAATTCGGCATAGGCCGCCTGCCACAGCAGGAAGTTGGACAGCCGCTGCTCGCCCGAGGTACGGATCAAGAGGTCGAGCGGCGGCAGGCCGTGCGTGGTCAGCGTGTCGTCGAACATCGCCGCGTCGATCCGGTCGGGCTCGATCTCGCCGGCCTTCGCCGCCGCCGCCAGCCGCCGCGCCGCGCCGATGATCTCGGCCTGCGCGCCGTAATTCAGCGCGATCACCAGCGTCGATCCGACGTTGCCCGCGGTGCGCGCGATCGCATCGTCGATCATCGTCACCAGATCGCCCGACAGCGCGCGATAGTCGCCGATCACCCGCAGCCGCACATTTTCGGCGACCAGGTCGTTCAGCTCGTTCTTCAGGAAGTGGCGCAGCAATCCCATCAGGTCGCGCACTTCCGCCTCCGGCCGCCGCCAATTTTCCGACGAGAAGGCATAGAGCGTCAGCACCTCGACGCCCAGTTCGCGCGCCGCCCTCGACACGCGCCGTACCGCTTCGACGCCCTGCTTGTGCCCGGCGAGTCGCGGCAGCCGCCGCGCCTTCGCCCAGCGGCCATTGCCGTCCATGATGATCGCGACATGGCGGGGGATGACCGCCGCGACGGCTTCGGGATTCGCCGCCACGGCGCTATCCCGTCACCCCGGCGAAAGCCGGAGTCGCGTGCGGCACTGCGCTCGCTTCGTCATGGGGAGATCCCGGCGTCCGCCGGGATGACGAACAGGACGTCACTTGCCCAGGATTTCCTTTTCCTTCGCCGCCGCCGCCGCGTCGATATCGGCGATCGTCGCATCGGTCAGCTTCTGCACCTCGGTCTCGTGGCGCTTGCGCTCGTCCTCGCCGAATTCGCCCTTCTTCTCGTCGGTCTTGAGGTTGTCCATCCCGTCGCGGCGCACGTTGCGCGCGGCGATGCGGGCGTTCTCGGCATATTTCGACGCCAGCTTGGCCAGTTCCTTGCGCCGCTCCTCGGTCAGGTCGGGGATCGGCAGGCGCAGCGTCTGCCCGTCGACGATCGGATTGAGGCCGAGGCCCGCCGAACGGATCGCCTTGTCGACCGGGCCGACATTCGACTTGTCCCACACCTGCACCGACAGCATGCGCGGCTCGGGCGCCGAGACGGTCGCGACCTGCACGATCGGCATGTGCGAGCCATAGACCTCGACGCTCACCGGATCGAGCAGCGTGATGCTCGCCCGCCCGGTGCGCAGCCCCTGCAGGTCATGCTTGAGCGATTCGACCGCGCCCGCCATGCGGCGTTCCAGGTCGGCCTTGTCGTAAGCGGCCATCGTCAGGCTCCTCTTATGCGTCCTTGATTTCGTTGCGGACGATCGTCGATGTGCCGTCGCCCTTCAGCACCGCCGCCAGATTGCCCTCGTCGCGGATGTTGAACACCACGATCGGAATGTCGTTGTCGCGGCACAGCGCCACCGCGGTCGCGTCCATCACCTTGAGGTTGTCGACCAGCACCCGGTCGAAGCTCAATTCGTCATAGCGCGTCGCGCTCGGCACCTTCTTGGGGTCGGCATTATAGACGCCGTCGACGCTGGTGCCCTTGAACAGCGCGTCGCAATTCATCTCGGCGGCGCGCAGCGCGGCGGTGGTGTCGGTGGTGAAGAACGGCATGCCGGTGCCGGCGGCAAAGATCACCACCCGCCCCTTCTCCATATGCCGCATCGCCTTGCGCCGGATATAGGGTTCGCTGACCGAGGCCATCGGGATCGCCGACTGCACGCGCGTATCGACGCCCAGCCGCTCCAGCGTGTTCTGCATCGCCAGCGCGTTCATGACGGTCGCCAGCATGCCCATATAGTCCGCGCTCGCCCGCTCGAACCCCTGCGCCGCGCCGGCGAGACCGCGAAAGATGTTGCCGCCGCCGACGACCATGCAGATTTCCAGGCCCGTCTCGGTCGCCGCCTTCACCTCGCGCGCGACTCGCTCGCACGTGGCGGGATCGATGCCGAACTGCCCCTGCCCCATCAGCACTTCGCCCGACAGCTTGAGGAGGATGCGTTTGAAGCGTGGCGCGGTCATCTGGCCCTTGATTCTCTGACGGTTGCGGGAGCGGCGCGGACCTTAGGCGGGGCGCCGCGCGGGAACAAGCGGGGAAACCGGCGCGCCGCGCGTCCGGCCCGGCCCGACCGGCATTGGCGTCGGTTCATCGCGCGATACGCTCGAATCGCCCCTGCAACGACCGTGCTGACGTCATGCGTTCATCTCTCCGCAAGGTTCGCACGAACACCTCCCATGGCGATCGGGTCCGGCGGGGGACTGTGAGGAGAGATATATGCGTGCAATGTCGAATACCCCCCGCAACGTGCTGATGCTCGCCGCCCTGGCCGGCGCCGCATCGGTCAGCCTTGCCGCGCAGGCGCAGGACGCGCCGCAGGCCGACGATCCGGTGGTCGTCACCGGCGTCATGCCCGATGTTTCGGAAATGACCAGGGGGCCGGACGTTCAGGGCATCATCTCCGCGCGCAACGGCAACCGGGTGCAGGTGACGACGCCCGACGGCAGCAACACCGTCATCGCCGTCACCGACACCACGCGGATCAAGTCGAGCGGCGGCTTCCTGGGGCTCAGCAGCAGCAAGCTCGCCTCGACGCAATTGCTCAACGGCCTGCCGGTGAGCGTCAGGACGCTGCAATGGAGCGGCGGCCTGGTGGCGAGCCAGATCAACCTGCAGAACAAGGATCTGCGCACCGCATCGATGATCCGCAACGGCACCGACCAGCGGTTCGCCGAACAGACCGCGGCGACCGAGGCGCTGCGCGGCCGGATGGGCGATATCGACCAGTATAATGTCAAGGGCACGACGAATGTGAACTTCGACACGGGCAAGGCGGTGCTGTCCGCGCAGGCCAAGACCGACCTGTGCGCCGCCGCGACCAGCGCCCAGGGGATGGACAACGCCCTGCTGCTCGTCGTCGGCTATACCGATTCGACCGGCAGCCAGGAACTCAACCAGACGCTCAGCGAAAAGCGTGCCGCCAGCGTCGTCAACTATCTGCAGCAGGCGTGCGGCTGGAAGCCCTATCGCATGCTGACCCCGACCGGCATGGCCGAAGCCGATCCGGCGGCGGACAATATGACCGAAGCGGGCAAGGCACAGAATCGCCGCGTCGCGGTGAACATCCTCGTCAGCAAGGCGGTCGAGGGTCTGTAAGGCGTAGGGGCCGCCGCCGGGCCGGGTTCGGCCGGCGGCGGCCCGACTTGCTCGTTACCCGCGCTGCTCGACGAATGCGATGCAATTGCCGTCGATGTCGCGCACGATGAAGTCGAGCCCGCCCCAGGGGTGCTGAACCAGCGGCTGGACGATGTCGGCGCCGCTTGCCGAGTATTGCGCGAACAGCTGCTTCACGTTCCGCACCTCGATCGCCGCGACGATCAGCGATTCCTCCCGCGCGGCCAGCTCGCGAAAGTTCGGCGCGTGGACGAAGCGCAGATGCAGCCGCGCCTCGTCGCGCGAGATCGATCCATAGAATGCCGGCGCGCCGTGCAGGAAATCGACGGTGAAGCCCAGCCGCTCGACATAATGGTCGGCCGCCGCCGTCACATCGCGCACGAACAGCACCGGCACCGCGCTGCCCAGCCGCAGCGCGGGCGGCGATGCCGCCGGCGCCGCCATGCCGTCGGTCGACGCCTTGAGCGCGGCCCAGTCGGCAAAGCCTTCCGCCGCCGCGACCGCCTCCTGCGCCAGCGCGAGCGGCAGCGGCATGTCGAGCAGCTCGACATCGGTGAGGTGGCGCAGACGCGGCAACAGGCGCAGCGTGCCGCCCACCGAATGATCGCGCGCGCGATGCCAGCGGACGATCTGCTTGGCGCGTTTCTGATAGGTTGAGAGTTTCGACACGGCATGCTCCGGCTGAAAGCGTTCAGCGGGCGGGCATGGCCCTTTCGACGGCGGGCGCCGATGCATCCCGTCAGATGCGATGCACTTGCTAACGCCGGTATGGGCGCAGCGTCAACATGGCCCGAAAATGACGAAGGGCGCGGCCACCTTTCCGGCGGCCGCGCCCCACTATCCGTCAGGCGAAAGTGCTCAGTTGCCTGCCGCCGTCGCCGCGACTTCCGCCGCGAAGTCGCTCTCTTCCTTCTCGATGCCCTCGCCCAGCTGGAAGCGGACATAGTCCTTGAGCACGATCGCCGTGCCGGCATCCTTGCCCGCCTTGGCGATGACGTCGCCGACCGGCGTCTTGCCGTCGATCACGAACGCCTGCGTCAACAGCGCGTTCTCCTTCTTGAACTTCTCGATCGGGCCGTTGAGGATCTTCTCGACCACATCGGCCGGCTTGCCCACGGTGCGGTCGGCGTTCTTCTCACGCAGGATCGCGGCCTCGCGCTCGACCACTTCGGGATCGAGATCGTCGACCGACAGCGCCAGCGGGAAGGCGGCGGCGACATGCATCGCGATCTGCTTGCCCAGCGGCTCGAGCACGTCGACGCCCGCATCGCTCTCCAGCGCGACCAGCACGCCGATCTTGCCCAGGCCCGGCGCCGCCGCGTTGTGGACGTACGGGATCACCGCGCCCTTGCCGACCGACACGGCCTTGGCGCGGCGCAGCACCTGGTTCTCGCCGATCGTGGCGATGTTGTTGACCAGCACTTCGCCGACCGTGCCGCCCTGCGGCATCGCCGCGCCCTTCAGCGCCTCGACATCGTCGCCCTGCTCCAGCGCGAGTCCGGTGACGTCACGCACGAAACCCTGGAAGATCTCGTTCTTCGCGACGAAATCGGTCTGTGAATTGACCTCCACCGCCACGCCCTTGGTGCCGGCGACGGCGACGCCGACCAGGCCTTCGGCGGCGGTACGGCTCGACTTCTTGTCGGCGGCGGCCAGGCCCTTGGTGCGCAGCCAGTCGACCGCGGCCTCCATGTCGCCATTGGTTTCGGCCAGCGCCTTCTTGCAATCCATCATGCCGGCGCCGCTCTTCTCGCGCAGTTCCTTGACGGCTGCTGCTGTGATCTCGGCCATGTTCGTTTCCTCGAGTTTGGTCTGAATATGATGCGGGCGGGACAGTGCGATTTGCCCTGCCCCGCCCGAATTACGTGTTCGTGACGAAGCTTAGGCGTCGATCTGGCGCTCGCCCTCGGCGGCCGTTTCCGGCTCGGTCGAAGCGGCGGGATGCTCCGGCTCGGCCGCGACCGGCTCCGCGGCCACAGGCTCGGCGGCAACCGGCTCGGCCAGCGCCGCCTCGACCGGCGGCTCTTCCGAAGCGCCGAAATCGCCGCGCGTCATCTGCGCGTTCTGGTTGCCGCGCGTCGCCGCGACGGCGATCGCCTCGCAATACAGGCGGATCGCGCGGCTCGCATCGTCGTTCGCCGGGACCGGGAAGGCGATGCCGTCGGGCGACACGTTGGTGTCGAGGATCGCGACGACCGGAATGCCCAGCGTGTTGGCTTCCTTGATCGCCAGCTCTTCCTTGTTGGCGTCGATCACGAACATGATGTCCGGCACGCCGCCCAGGTCGCGGATGCCGCCCAGCGACAGCTCCAGCTTGTCGCGCTCGCGCGTCAGGTTGAGCACTTCCTTCTTGGTCAGGCCGTGCGTGTCGCCCGACAGCTGCTCTTCCAGCGTCTTGAGGCGCTTGATCGAGTTGCTGATCGTCTTCCAGTTGGTGAGCATGCCGCCCAGCCAGCGGTGGTTGACGAAATGCTGGTTCGACTTGCGCGCCGCGTCGGCGATCGCTTCCTGCGCCTGGCGCTTGGTGCCGACGAACAGCACCTTGCCGCCCGCCGCGACGGTCGAGCTGACGAATTCCAGCGCGCGCGCGAACAGCGGCACGGTCTGGCTGAGGTCGATGATGTGCACGCCGTTGCGGTCGCCGAAGATGTACGGCTTCATCTTCGGGTTCCAGCGATGCGTCTGGTGACCGAAATGCGCGCCCGATTCGAGCAGCTGCTGCATGGAGACGACGGGTGCCGCCATAGGGATAACTCCTTCCGGTTGAGCCTCTGGGAAGCGAGTGACCGATGGCCTGAACGGCCCGCGGCACCGGGTTATGATGCTTCCCATGTGGGTTTGAAGGCAGCGCCCTTAGTCGAGGCAGGCCGCAAGCGCAAGCGAACAAAAGCGGAAAGTGACTATTGACGATAGAACATTATTGGAACATATAAGGTTCAAGAGGCGGACACGGAACTTATCCACAGGCTAAGCGTCTGGGATTTCAGGATTCTGACCGTCGGGGTGATCCGGGAGGCTTTCATGGTTTCGATTCTGGCCGCTTTGCTGTTCTCCGCTGCGTTCACGGCATCGTTCTGGGCGATGTACATCACGATCGCGCCGCGCATCGGCTATATGCGCGCCTTGCTGAACGGTGGCACGATTCCCGATCTGGCCCCGGCCGTTGCGCCGCGTGGGCGCGGCGTCATGCGCCCGGCGGCGGTGTCGACGATGACGCTCCGGCCGCTCCGCGCGGTAGCCTAGTCCGCCGATACGCTCGGAAGCTGAACGGCAGCGTCGCGAGATAGCCGACACAGATCACGGTCAGCGTCTGCCATGGCGCGGTGACGAGGGCAGCGAGCAGGATCGCCACCACCACCAGCGCCTCGAACCGCACGTTGCGCCGCAGCCGCAGCGACTTCCACGAATAGGTGGCGAGGCTCGACACCATCAGCAACCCGATCAGCGCCACCCAGGGCGTCACGATCCACGGCGAGCGCGCCAGCGCCTCACCGCTCCACAGCCAGATATAGATCGGCAGCATGGCCAGACCGGCCCCGGCCGGCGCCGGAATGCCGGTGAGATAACCGGCCAGTTTGCGCGGCTGCGCGTCATTGTCGATCTGTGCGTTGAACCGCGCCAGCCGCAGGGCGCAGAACACGGCATAGAGCAGCGCCACAATCCAGCCGACCTTGGGCACCGCGATCAGCGCCCACAGGTAGAGGATCAGCGCCGGCGCCACGCCGAACGAGATCGCGTCGGACAGGCTGTCGAGCTCGGCGCCGAAGCGGCTTTCGCCCCGGATCATCCGCGCGATCTGCCCGTCGATGCCGTCGAGCACGCCCGCCAGCATGATCATCATCACCGCGCGTTCCCAATCTTCCGAAATGGCGAAGCGCACCCCGGTCAGGCCCGAGCAGAGCGCAAGCGCGGTCACCGCATTGGGCAGCACCGCGCGCAGCGGAATGCCGCGGCGCTGCGGTCGCGGCCTCGCGCTCACGCCGTCAACCTCATTGCGCCACGCCCACCGCCGCCGCGCCGCCCTTCAAGCCCACGATCGTCTCGCCCGCCAGGCAACGCTGGCCGAGCGCGACCTGCGGCGCATGATCGTCGGGCAGGAACACGTCCAGCCGGCTGCCGAAGCGGATCAGGCCGAACCGCTGGCCCGCGACCAGGATGTCGCCGGGTTTCACGAAGGTGACGATGCGCCGCGCGACCAGCCCGGCGATCTGCGTGAAGCCGACGCGCGTGCCGTCGCGCGTTTCCATCACGAAATGCTGACGCTCATTCTCGTCGCTCGCCTTGTCGAGATCGGCGTTGAGGAACTTGCCGGCGATGTACACCACCTGCCGGATCGTACCCGCGACGGGGGTGCGGTTGATATGGACGTCGAACACACTCATGAAGATCGAAACGCGTATCCGGGTTTCTTCGTTCAATCCGTCCGGCCCGGCGATCTCGCGCGGCACCGGCACCCGCTCGATCATCGTCACCAGCCCGTCGGCGGGCGAGACGATCAGCCCCTCACCCTGCGGCGTCACGCGAATGGGATCGCGAAAGAACGCCGCGACCCAGATGGTCAGTCCGATCAGCGCGAACCCCAGCTCGTCCCAGATCGCGAACAGGAACAGCAGCGTCACCGCCGCCGAGATCATCACATATTTGCGCCCTTCGGGATGGACCGAAGGGAACCGCCATTTGACGGTGCTGGTGCCGGCCGGCGGCGGTTCGAGCGAAGCCATGGTTCACGGCTTTAGCCATGGCGTCCCGCGCGCGCTAGGGTGTTGTTCCGCCAACACATCGCCGGGATCGCGCGCGCGGCTTGATCCCCCCGCCCCTTCCTCCTAGACGCTCGGCCAACCTCCCTACGCAACAGGAAAGACAGCATGGCGAAGATCAAGGTGAAGACGCCGGTCGTTGAGATCGACGGCGACGAAATGACGCGGATCATCTGGGAATGGATCCGCGAACGCCTGATCAAGCCCTATCTCGACATCGACCTCAAATATTACGACCTGGGCGTCGAAAGCCGCGACGCGACCAACGACCAGATCACGATCGACAGCGCCAATGCGATCAAGCAGTACGGCGTCGGCGTGAAGTGCGCGACGATCACGCCGGACGAGGCGCGCGTCGAGGAGTTCAAGCTCAAGGAGATGTGGAAGTCGCCCAACGGCACGATCCGCAACATCCTGGGCGGCGTGGTCTTCCGCGAACCGATCGTGATCTCCAACGTCCCGCGGCTGATCCCGGGCTGGACCAAGCCGATCGTCGTCGGCCGCCACGCATTCGGCGACCAGTATCGCGCGACCGACTTCAAGGTGCCCGGCGCGGGCAAGCTGCGCATGGTGTGGGAAGGCGCGGATGGCGAGAAGATCGAGAAGGAAGTGTTCGACTTCCCCGGCGCCGGCGTCGCGATGGGCATGTACAATCTGGACGAATCGATCCGCGACTTCGCCCGCGCCTCGCTCAACTACGGCCTCAACCTCAAATGGCCGGTCTATCTCTCGACCAAGAACACGATCCTCAAGGCCTATGACGGCCGCTTCAAGGACATCTTCGAAGAGGTGTTCGAGGCCGAGTTCAAGGACAGGTTCAAGGCAGCCGGCATCGTCTACGAGCATCGCCTGATCGACGACATGGTCGCGTCCGCGCTCAAGTGGAGCGGCGAGTTCGTCTGGGCGTGCAAGAATTATGACGGCGACGTCCAGTCCGATCAGGTCGCGCAGGGCTTCGGCTCGCTTGGCCTGATGACCTCCGTCCTGATGACGCCGGACGGCAGGACGATCGAGGCCGAGGCGGCGCACGGCACCGTCACCCGCCATTATCGCCAGCACCAGCAGGGCAAGGCGACCTCGACCAACCCGATCGCCTCGATCTTCGCCTGGACCGGCGGCCTCAAGTTCCGCGGCAAGTTCGACGACACGCCCGATGTGGTGAAGTTCGCCGAGACGCTGGAGCGCGTCTGCATCGAGACGGTCGAAAGCGGCAAGATGACCAAGGATCTGGCGCTGCTGATCGGCCCGGACCAGCCGTGGATGACCACCGAGCAGTTCTTCGAGGCGATCCGCGAGAATCTCGAAGCCGAAATGGCGAGCTGGCAGTAAGCCCGCCGGCTTGACGCGAAAGGCGCCGCGATCCCTGAAGGATCGCGGCGCCTTTCGCTATCGGGCGGCGGGCGAACGGATATGCTCGCGCCGCACGCCCAGCCCCAGCACACGCGCCGGGATTCGCTGCAAGACCGGAAACCGGTCGAGCAGCCGCAGCGCCAGCGGCGCCCGCACCGCGCGATTGCCCAGCGCGGCGCCGATCACGTTGCGATGGACGATGCGCTGCATCCCCTGGATCACCCGCACCGCCGGCATCCGCCGCTCCTGCACCTGCACCAGCCGGCGGTCCGGGTTTTCGCCGCGCAGCATCGGCTCGCACAGGATGTTCGCCGCCGCGACCGCGTCCTGGATGGCGAGGTTGATGCCCACGCCGCCCGCGGGCGACATCGCATGCGCCGCATCGCCGATCGCCAGCAGGCCGGGCCGGAACCAGCGCGTCAGCCGGTCGAGCGACACGCTGAGCAGCTTGACGTCGTCCCAGTCCGCGACCGCCGCGATTCCCCCCGCCATCACCGGCGCGGTCGCGGCGACATCGTCGCGGAATGCCGCGATCCCCTTGGCCCGGATCGTCTCGGCCGCGCCCTTGGCGATCACCCGCGCGCCCTGGAAATAGTCGCCCCGGTCGATCGCCACCACCATCTCGCCATTCGCGATATAGCCCTGAGTGTCGTACTCCGCCGTCCGCGCCTTGGGCACGCGAAACCAGAACACGTCGATCGGCGCGCCCAGATCCTCCAGCGGCAGCGCCGCCGCCTTGCGCAGCGCCGATCCGCGCCCATCCGCCGCGATCACCAGCCGCGCGGTCAGGCTCGACCCGTCCGCCAGCCGCACGCCGGACACGCGCCCGCCGTCCTCCACGATATCGGCCGCCTCGGCGTTCATCCGCAGTTCGAACGCGCGATAGCGCCGCGCCGCCTGCGCGACGAAATCGAGGAACTCCCATTGCGGCATCAGCGCGATGAACTTGCCCGCCCCCGGCAGATGCCGGAAATCGGCCACCCGCCACGTCCGCCCGCCGACCACCGCCGAAACATCCGGCACCTTGTCGTGCGGCCGCTCCAGCAACGCATCGAGCAGGCCCAGCTCGTCGAACAGGTTCAGCGTCGAGGGGTGCACCGTGTCGCCGCGGAAGTCGCGCAGGAAGTCGCCATGCTTCTCCAGCACCACCGTGCGCAGCCCGGCGCGCGCGAACAACAGCCCCGCCATCATCCCCGCCGGACCGCCACCCGCGACAATAATGTCGAAATCCATGGCTTCCCCGATGACAAATCATTTCGCAGCCCGTTAAGGTTAGGCCATGGCCCTCGACCTGACAAATAGCGGATTCAGCGATGCGCTGGTGATCCTCGGCGCGGCGGGGCTGGTGATCCCGGCCTTCGCCCGCTTCCGCATCAGCCCGGTGATCGGCTTCATCCTGGTCGGCGCGCTGGTCGGCCCGGCCGGGCTTGGCCAGCTCGTCGACCGCATGCCCTGGCTCTATTACATCACCATCACCGATCCGCATTCGATCGAGCCGTTCGCCGAATTCGGCATCATCCTGCTCTTGTTCTCGATCGGGCTGGAGCTGTCGTTCCGGCGCTTATGGTCGATGCGCGGGCTGGTGTTCGGGGTCGGTGCGGCGGAGCTGTTCGGCGCGGCGCTGCTGATCGGCGGCGGGCTGCTCGCGCTGGGGCAGAACTGGGCCGGGGCGCTGGGCCTCGGCCTCGCGCTCGCCTTGTCCTCGACCGCGCTGGTGCTGCCGATCGCCGGCACCACCAGTCCCGTGGGCAAATCGGCCTTCGCCATGCTGTTGTTCGAGGATCTGGCGCTGGTGCCGATCGTCTTCCTGCTCGGCGCGCTCGCCCCGGCTGCGGCCGATGCCGGCTGGCGCGAACTGGTCGGCACGCTGGGGCGCGGCGGCATCGTCGTCGCCGTGCTGTTCATCGGCGGCCGCTTCATCCTGCCGCGCATGTTCGGCCAGGCGGCGCGCACCAAATCGCCCGAGCTGTTCCTCGCCGCCAGCCTGCTGGTGGTGATCGTCGCCAGCATGGCGACCACCGCGGTCGGCCTGTCGCCGATCGTCGGCGCGCTGCTCGCCGGGCTGCTGATCGCCGAGACCGAATATCACAGCGAGGTCGAGGTGATCACCGCGCCGTTCAAGGGGCTGGCGCTCGGCGTGTTCCTGATCACCGTCGGCATGCGGCTCGACCTGCGCATGGTGCTGCAGGACTGGGTGCTGCTGCTCGCCGCGATCCTGGGCGTGATGACGATCAAGGTCGGCATGACGATCGCGCTGCTCAAGCTTTCAGGCGCGCGCACCGGCACCGCCGCCGAAGCCGGCATCCTGATGGCCAGCCCGTCCGAAACCACGCTGATCGTGCTCGGCGTCGCGGCGACGGCGGGGCTGATCCTGCCCTCGACCGCCGCGTTCTGGACCACCGTCACCGCGATCGGCCTCACCATCACGCCATTGCTCGCCCAGGCGGGCAAGGTCATCGCGCGCAAGCTGGAGGCGCGCGACCAGCAGCGCGCGCCGGACGTGTCGGAGGTTGCGATCGGCGGCACCGTCATCATCGGTTTCGGCCGGGTCGGCCGCACCGTCGCCGACATGCTGACCGCCCACGGCAAGCCCTATATCGCGGTGGACGCCGATATCGACGGCGTCGCCGCCGCGCGGCGCGAAGGCTATTCGGTGATGTTCGGCGACGTGTCGCGCAGCGAAATGGTCGACCGGCTCAACCTCGGCCATGCCGACGCGCTGATCCTGACGATGGACGATCCGGTGCTGACCGTGCGGCTCACCCGCCGCGTGCGCGGCTGGGTGCCCGACATCCCGATCATCGCCCGCGCCCGCGACGCCGCGCACGCCGCCGAGCTGTACAAGGCCGGCGCGACCGATGCGGTGCCGGAAACGCTCGAAAGCTCGCTGCAATTGTCCGAAGCGGTGCTGGTCGACCTTGGCGTCGCGGTCGGCCCGGTCATCGCCTCGATCCACGAAAAGCGCGACGAGATGCGCCGCACGATCAAGGACGCCGCCAGCCTCGACCGCGATCCCCGCATCCGCCGCGTGCGCAAGGCGGAAGGCTAGACCGGCCGTTCAATGCATTTGTTCCTCTGCGAAAGCAGGGGCCAAGAACCACGAGCGATATCGGCGGTGGCTCTGGGCCCCTGCTTTCGCAGGGGAACGATTCCACTCAAATGAGATCGACGTTACTTATCCAGCGGCGGCACGCGCCGCGCGCAGTCGGCCAGCGCGGCCGATGTCGTGGCGTCGCCGGCGCGCAGCCGCGCCTCGGCCGCCGCCGCCTCGCGCGTGGTGTCGGCGTCCACCGCCTTGGCGGTCTTGCCCGCCGCGCGGCCGGAATCCGCCGCCGCCATGCTCCAGAAGATGAGCTGATCGAACAATTGCGAGGATTGCGGCGTGTCCTTGCCGATCCTCGCGGCGGCGCCGGTCAGCCCGGCGCAGCGCAGCGCCTCGGGATAGGGCGGCAACTGGCCCTGTGCCGACACCAGGTCGTGCGTCAGGAACAACGCGGCCGCAGCCGCGACGGTTGCGGTCAGGAACGGACGGTTACGCAGCTTCTTTCTCCTCGGCCAGCGCCCCCTTCACGGCTTCGATCGCGGCGGCGGCGTTTCCGCCATCCGGGCCGCCACCCTGCGCCATGTCGGGCCGCCCGCCGCCGCCCTGCCCGCCCAGCGCAGCGACTCCGCGCTTGACCAGTTCGACGGCGTTCAGGCGTCCGGTCAGGTCATCAGTGACGCCGACCGCGATCGCTGCACGCCCTTCGTTTAGCGCGACAAAAGCTACCACAGCTGAACCGATCCGCGCCTTCGCCTCGTCCACCGCGCCGCGCAGCGCCTTGGGATCGAGCCCGTCGAGGATCTGGCCGACGAAGTTCACCCCGCCGACCTGCTCGGGCCCGGCCGGCGCCGCCGCGCCACAGCCCCCGCCCAGCGCCAGCGCCTTCCTGGCCTCGGCGAGTTCCTTCTCGAGCTTGCGGCGCTCATCGACGAGCGACAGGATGCGCGCCGGCACGTCGTCCGGCGCGGTCTTGAGCGCCGCCGCCGCCTCGCGCAGCTTGGCGTCACGGTCGGCCAGCCACAATCGCGCCGCCTCGCCGGTCAGCGCCTCGATCCGGCGCACGCCGCTCGACACCGCGCTTTCGCTCACGATCTTGAAGATCGCGATGTCGCCCAGCGCGCGGACGTGCGTGCCGCCGCACAGTTCCACCGAATAATGCTTGTCGGTCAGCCGGCCCATCGACAGGACGCGCACCTCGTCGCCATATTTCTCGCCGAACAGCGCCATCGCGCCGGCCGCGATCGCGTCGTCCGGGGTCATCAGCCGCGTACCGACGGTTTCGTTGGCGCGGATCTCGGCATTCACATCGGCCTCGACCGCCGCGATCTCCTGCGGCGTCAGCGCCGAGGGGTGCGAGAAATCGAAGCGCAGCCGATCGGCCGCGACCAGCGATCCCTTTTGCGTGACATGCCCACCCAGCCGGTTGCGCAGCGCGGCGTGGAGCAGATGCGTGGCCGAATGGTTGGCGCGGATCGCGTCGCGCTGCGCCACGTCGATCGCCAGCTTGACCGTATCGCCGACCGCGATCTCGCCCGCCTCGATCTTCGCCTGGTGCGCGTGCAGCCGGCCGAGCGGCTTCGACGTATCGCTCACGGTCGCGCGCGCGCGGTCGCTGACGATCAGGCCGGCATCGCCCATCTGCCCGCCGCTTTCACCATAGAAGGGCGTCTGGTTGGTCAGGATGACGACCTCGTCGCCCGCGCCGGCCTTGTCCACCCGCGCCCCGTCCTTGACCAGCGCGACGACCTGGCCTTCGCCGTCGACCGCGGTGTAGCCGGTGAACTCGGTGCCGCCCAGTTCCTCGGCGAGATCGAACCACAGCTCGTCCGAAGCCTTGGCGCCGCTGCCCTTCCACGCCGCGCGCGCCGCCGCCTTTTGCTGCGCCATCGCCGCGTCGAAGCCCGCGCGATCGACCGCCATGCCCTGTGGCCGCAATGCGTCCTCGGTCAGGTCATAGGGAAAGCCGAACGTGTCATAGAGCTTGAACGCGGTCTCGCCGGGCAGCGTGTCGCCCTCGCCCATCCCAGCGGTCGCCTCGTCGAGCAGCTTGAGCCCGTTCGCCAGCGTCTGGCGAAACCGCGTCTCCTCCTGCAGCAGCGTCGCCTCGATCAGCGGCTGCGCGCGCACCAGCTCGGGATAGGCCGCGCCCATCTCCGCCACCAGGCTCGGCACCATGCGGTGCATCAGCGGCTCCTTCGCGCCCAGGATATGCGCGTGGCGCATCGCGCGACGCATGATCCGGCGCAGCACATAGCCGCGGCCCTCGTTCGCCGGCAGCACGCCATCCGCCACCAGGAACCCCGCCGAACGCAAATGATCGGCGATCACGCGATGGCTCGCCTGATGCTCGCCGGTAGTGGCAGCACCGGTCAGCGCGCCGCTTTCGGCGATCAGCGCCTTGAACGTGTCGGTGTCGTAATTGTCGTGCACGCCCTGCAGCACCGCCGCGACGCGCTCCAGCCCCATGCCGGTGTCGATGCTCGGCCGGGGCAGATCGCCGACGATCTCGTCATGCTCCTGCACATGCTGCATGAAGACGAGGTTCCAGATCTCGACGAAGCGGTCGCTATCCTCGTCCGGGCTGCCCGGCGGGCCGCCGCGGATATGATCGCCATGGTCGTAGAAGATCTCCGAACATGGCCCGCACGGCCCGTCCGATCCCATCGCCCAGAAATTGTCCTTGGTCGCGATGCGGATGATCCGCTCGTCGGGCAGGCCGGCGATCTTCTTCCACAGCTCGAACGCCTGATCGTCGGTATGATAGACCGTGGCGGTCAGCTTGTCCGCCGGAATGCCCCATTCGCGGGTCAGCAGCGTCCACGCATGGGTGATCGCCTGTTCCTTGAAATAATCGCCGAACGAGAAGTTGCCGAGCATCTCGAAGAAGGTGTGGTGCCGCGCGGTATAGCCGACATTGTCGAGATCGTTGTGCTTGCCGCCCGCGCGCACGCACTTCTGGCTCGACGCGGCGGTCGAATAGGGCCGCGTCTCCAGGCCGGTGAACACGTTCTTGAACGGCACCATGCCGGCGTTGACGAACATCAGCGTCGGATCGTTGTGCGGCACCAGCGGCGCGGACGGCACGCGCGCATGGCCCTGGCCTTCGAAATAGTCGAGGAAGCTGCGGCGGATATCGTTGGTCGAGGTCATCGCGCCGACTTAAGGGCGTGTGCGGTTTCGCTCAAGCGAAACGGTTCGATCACGGCGATCGGCCACGTCAGTCTTCCTTCTCGCCGCCACGCAGATCGGACAGGCCGAAGCTCAACATCATCAGCGCGAACGTCATCGTTCCGGCCAGCGCCACGTAGATCCAGTCGCGCCCCAACCCGTCCCACATCTTCAGTACGAAAGGATCGATGTGGCGGGCCATCGCGCGGATTTCGGGGGCGGCCGCGCGCGCGGTCAATGCCATCCAGACGATCAGCGTGAAATCGCTGAGCATGATCGCGATCCGGCTGACCGAATAGCGTGCCGCGCCGAACGCGCCCTTGGGCAGCAGAGCTTCCTGCCCGGAGAAGAGATCGTTTCGCAGCACCGCGCGCTGGACGCGCTTGGTCTTCTGCTCCCATGCCTCCTGCCAATATTTCGCGCCGCGATTCTGCAGCGTCCAGGCCAGCGCCGCGATGAAGCCGAAACAGGACAAGACGATCTGCGCGTCCCGCGACCTGCCCTCGATCACGCCATAGCCGACAAAGGCGGCACCGAGCACCGTCCAGAAGAACAGCGAGCGTTGCCAGAAACGCTCGATCTCGAATCGGCGCGTTTCCGCGGCATAGGCCAATCGCAGCTTTTCGCGTTCCCATCGCCGCTCCCTTGCCGTCGCGGCAGGGGCGGTCACCCGGCCCGCCATGCCAGGCCGCGCATCATGGATCCGTCGTCCGATATTCCGGCTCACCCGACGATACGATCGTCGCCAGCACCAGGTCGCCGATCACATTGAGCACGGTGCGGCACATGTCGAGAAAGCGATCGACCCCCAGCACCAGCCCGATGCCGGCGGGCGGCACGCCCACCATGCCCAGGATCAATGCGATCACCGGCAGCGATCCGGCCGGCACGCCCGCCGTGCCGATACCGCCCAGGATGCACACCAGCATCACCGTGACCTGCTGTCCGAAGGAAAGATCGACGCCGAAGAACTGCGCGAGGAACAGCACGGTCACGCCCTCGAACATCGCGGTACCGTTCTGGTTGGCGGTCGCGCCGATCGTCAGCACGAACCGCGCGACCTTGGGCGGCAGCTTGAGCCGGGTCTCGGCGACGCGCAGCGAGGTCGGCAGCGTCGCGTTGGACGAGGCGGTGGAAAACGCCATCACGCTCGCCTCCTGCGTCTGGCGGAAGAACGCGACCGGGCTCTTGCGCGCCAGCACGAGCAGCAGGATCGGGAACACCACGAACATCTGCGTGCCCAGCGCGGCCAGCACAACGCCGACAAAGGCCAGCAGGCGCGCCAGCAATTCCCAGCCGAACAGCGCCGCCAGGTTGAACATGAAGCAGAATACCGCGATCGGCGCGAGGCGGATGACGAGGCCGATCAGCTTCATCGCGACCTCGAACACGCCCTCGATACCCGCCTTCAGCGTCCGGACATGCGGCCGGTCGAGCGTCAGCAGGATGCCGATGCCGAAGAACAGCGCGAAGAACATGATCGCAAGGATGTCGTTGGCGGTCATCGCCGCGACGACATTGTTGGGGACGATGTTGAGGAGCGCGTCGATCCCGGTCGGGGCGGTGGCGGTCTTTTCCAGGATCGCGCCGGCGCTGTCGCCCGACTGCGCGAGCATCGCCCGCGCCGTGTCGCGCCCGACGCCAGCGCCAGGCTTCAGCAGATTGACCCAGGCAAGGCTCACCAGCACCGCGATCGCCGAGACCACCACCGTCAGCAGCAGCGTGCGCAGGCCGACGCGCTTCAACGCCCGAATCTCGCCCATCTCGGCCACGCCGATCACCAGCGCGGAGAACAACAACGGGATCACCAGCATGAACAACAGGCGCAGGAAGATCTGGCCGATCGGGCCGGTGACATAGCTCGTCACGGTCTTGACCCATGGCGCATCGGCGGCGGTGAAATGAACGATCAGGCCCAGCGCCAGACCCAGCAGGAACCCGCCCAGCATCTGCCATTGCAGCGTCGATTCGCGGCGATCCTCACCGCCCTGCGCCATGCCGTCGTCCGTGCCGCTCATGCCGTCCCCCATGTCGCCCCCCAAGCCGTGCGTGCGTCAGGCATAGGCATAGGGACCGCCCTTGGCGAGGGCCGTCTGATAGGCCGGCCGGGCATGAACCTTGGCCAGCCACGCGATCGTTGCCGGGCGTGAACCGTCGAGTCCGGCGCGGCTGCGCGCGGCTTCGAGCGGGAAGCTCATCATGACGTCGGCGGCGGTGAAGGCGTCGCCGGCGAACCAGTCATGCGCGGCAAGATGCGCCTCGACATAGTCGAGATGCACGTCGATCATCGGCTGGAGCTTCTTCTGCGCCGCCTTGCCGAGCAGCGGCACGCGGCCGAGGACGAGCTTCACCAGCAGCGGCGGCATCAGCGAGCCCTCGGCATAATGCAGGAAATGACGGTAGCGCAGCACCGCGTCGCGATGCGCCGGCGGGCCGAGCCTGCCATCGGCCTTCTCGACCAGATATTCGACGATCGCGCCGGTCTCGGCGATCACGCCCTGCCCGCCATCGGCGGCGGCGTCGACGATCACCGGCGACTTGCCGAGCGGGTGGACGGCGCGCAACTCGGGCGGGGCGAGCATCGTCGCCTTGTTCCGCGCGTAGCGTTTGATTTCATGGGGCAGTCCGAGTTCCTCGAGCAGCCAGAGGATGCGTTGCGAGCGGGAATTTTCGAGATGGTGGACGGTGATCATCGAATGTCCCTCATGTCCAATATGTCCCCGAAGGTGACGATGAACGCGCCAAATGGAAAGACCCGGCGTGGACACGCCGGGTCTTCCAATGGGAAACCAGTCCCGTGACCGCCGCCAGCCCGCAAGGACATGGCGCGGCCCAAAGTGGGTATCAGTCCTCGCCGTCATCCTCGACGTCGGGGCCGACCATCATCTCTTCGGCGACCTTTTCGGTGCGTGTGCGGATCGCCTGTTCGAGGCGCTCGCACAGCTCCGGATTCTCCTTGAGGAAGGTCTTGGCGTTTTCACGCCCCTGGCCGATGCGGATGCTGTCATAGCTGAACCACGCGCCCGACTTTTCGACCAGCCCGGCCTTGACGCCGATGTCGAGGATCTCGCCGATCTTCGAGATGCCCTCGCCATACATGATGTCGAACTCGACCTGCTTGAACGGCGGGGCGACCTTGTTCTTCACCACCTTCACGCGCGTCGCGTTGCCGATGATGTCGTCGCGGTCCTTGATCTGCCCGGTCCGGCGGATGTCCAAACGGACCGAGGCGTAGAATTTGAGCGCGTTGCCGCCGGTCGTCGTCTCGGGATTGCCGTACATCACGCCGATCTTCATGCGCAGCTGGTTGATGAAGATCACCATGCAGCGCGAGCGGCTGATCGAGCCGGTCAGCTTGCGCAGCGACTGCGACATCAGCCGCGCCTGAAGGCCGACATGGCTGTCCCCCATCTCGCCCTCGATCTCCGCGCGGGGCACCAGCGCGGCGACCGAATCGACCACCAGCACGTCGATCGCGTTCGAGCGCACCAGCGTGTCGACGATCTCGAGCGCCTGCTCGCCGGTATCGGGCTGCGACACGATCAGTTCGTCGATATTGACGCCCAGCTTCTTGGCATAGACCGGATCGAGCGCATGTTCGGCATCGACGAACGCCGCGGTGCCGCCATTCTTCTGCGCTTCGGCGATGACGTGCAGCGCCAGCGTAGTCTTGCCCGAGCTTTCCGGGCCATAGACCTCGATCACGCGGCCGCGCGGCAGGCCGCCGACGCCGAGCGCGATGTCGAGCCCGAGCGAGCCGGTCGAGATCGCCTCGACCTGCATCGTCTCCTTCGAGCCCAGCTTCATCGCCGAACCCTTGCCGAACGCGCGGTCGATCTGCGCCAATGCGGCGTCGAGCGCCTTCTGCCTGTCCGAAGAAATCACCATGTTTCCGTCGATCACCTTGAGGGAAGCCGCCATCCGAAGTCTCCGTCGCTAAAGGCTTTGCCGCTATCGTTCAACGCCTGTTGTTGGATTGTGTATACCCTTTGTTCTTTAGGAACAAGTCGGAAACGATCTTTTTTTGTTCTCGATGCGATCATCGCACCCGATCGGCGCAATCGGCCCGCCCTATTCGCGCACTGACATGATTGACACGCACAAACTCGTTGTGTAAACACAACATATCTTACATGATTCGCGATGGTTCGGTGATAAATCTGTATAACCGCATTGCCCTGTTTCGCGCCGAGCGCGGCGTTTCGCGTCGCGAGCTGGCCGAGGCGGTGGGCGTCAACAACCAGACGATCGGCTATCTCGAACGCGGCGATTACAAGCCCAGCCTGGAACTGGCGATGAAGATCGCGGCCTATTTCGACGTGCCGATCGAACTCCTGTTTTCCTTTCGCCCCTTCGTATCCGTTGCCGACAGCCTGCGCCGCATCGCCGCGGCAGGAGAAACCCCGTCATGACCCTGCTCGAAAGAATGGACCGACTGGTCCATGCGACGCGTATCGACCGCGTCATCTTCATGAAGATGCCGCCGCGCTCGCTGCGCTGGACGCCGTTGTTTGTCCTGGTGGCGCTGGTCACAGGCTATGTGCTGATGGCGAGAGCGGCGACATATGGTCATGTTCGCGAGCTGGTGCTCGCGGCGCTGCTTTTCTATTGCGGGGTTGTGGCCGCGGGCTTCGTCCGCGTGTTTGGCCCGCGCATGATCGGCACCGAGCGCCAGCCGCTGGACGAGCGCGAGCAGATCGTAAAGGCGCAGGCCTATGGTATCAGCGGGGCGGTGCTGGCCGCGCTGGCGTGGCTGGGCTGTTTCTACATGGCCGGCGCGGAGGCGCTGCGGCTGTGGCATCCGCGTGGCTATGACTGGGTCAATCTCGGTTTCGGGCTTCAGGCCGGCGCCATGCTGTTGCCGACATGGGTCGCAAGCTGGCTCGAACCGCGCGCCGGGGCGCCGGGCGAGGATTGATCGCCCTTATTCCACCGGCTTCACCGCCAGCCCGGTCCATTTCGCCGCGAACGCCCACAGGTCCGATGTCTCGTCGATGATCTTGTCGGTCGGCTTGCCCGCTCCGTGGCCGGCGCGCGTCTCGATCCGGATGAGATGCGGTTTGGGGCCGATGTCGGCGGCCTGCAGCGCGGCGGTGTATTTGAAGCTGTGGCCCGGCACCACGCGGTCGTCGGTGTCGGCGGTGGTGACGAGGATCGCGGGATACACCTTGCCCGGCGCGATATTGTGATAGGGCGAATAGGCGCGCAGCACCTTCCAGTCCGCCTGCTTCGAGGGATAGCCGTAATCGTCGACCCAATAGCGGCCGGCGGTCCAGCGATCGAAGCGCAACATGTCCATCACGCCCACCGCGGGCAGCGCGGCGGCGAACAGATCCGGCCGCTGATTGACCACCGCGCCGACCAGCAGCCCGCCGTTGGAGCCGCCCTGGATGGCGAGACCGTCCCGCTTCGTGATGCCCTGGGCGATCAGATATTCGCCCGCGGCGATGAAGTCGTCGAACGCATTCTGCTTGTTCGCCAGCCGCCCGCCGTCATGCCACGCCTTGCCATATTCGCCGCCGCCGCGGATGTTGGCGAGGACGAACACCCCGCCCTGCTCCATCCAGGCCAGCCGCGCCGCCGAAAAGGCCGGGCCATAGGGGATGTTGAACCCGCCATAGCCCCATAGCAATGTCGGCGCCGGGCCGGTCGCATCCTTGCGCCGGACGATGAACATCGGCACCCTGGTCCCGTCCTTCGACGCGAAGAACCGCTGATCGACGGCATAGTCTGCGGGGTCGAACGCGACCTTGGGCGTGGCCCAGGCGGCGGCCTCCCCCGTCTTCATGTCATAACGGTAGATCGTCGTCGGCGCGTTGAAACTGGTATAGGCGTAAAAGGCCTCGCTGCGCCCCGGTTCGCCGCTGAAGCCGGCGACGCTGCCGATGCCGGGCAGCGCGACCGTGCCGAGCGGCCTGCCGTCGAGCGCGAAACGGCGCAGTTCGTCCCGCGCATCGACCAGATAGCCGAGCAGCAACTGGCCGCCGACGATGCTGGCGGCGTTCAGCGTCGCCTGATCCTCGCCGATCACGTCGACGGGTGCGGGATCGGCGGCGGCGACGTCGATCGCCACCAGCTTCAGGCGTGGCGCATCCTTGTCGGTCGTCCAATAGAAGCGCGTGCCGACATTGCCGGCCAGGCTCCAGCTATGTTCCAGCCCCTTGATGAGCGTGCGCGGCCTGGCGCCGGGCGTCTTGAGGTCGAGCAGCGTGATCTCATACCGGTCGTCGGTGCCCTCGCTGGTGGTGATGACCAGCCACGCGCCGTCGTCGGTGACCTGCGCGAAATGGCCGCGTTTGGGCGTTTCGGGCGTGGCGTAGACCAGCGTGTCGGCGCTTTGCGGCGTGCCGATACGGTGGAAATAGACCGCCTGATTCTCATTCAGTTGCTGGAACGCCTGCCCCTCTGCCGGCGCGGGAAAGCGGCTGTAGTAGAAGCCCGACCCGTCCTTCGCCCAGCTGAGGTTGCTGAACTTCATCCACTTCACTTCGTCGTCCAGCATTTTGCCGATGGCGACGTCGAGTATCTTGACCGTGCGCCAGTCGCTGCCGCCATCCTGGATGCCATAGACGAGCAGCCGGCCGTCCTCTGACGGCACCCATTCGGACAGCGCCGTCGCGCCGTCGCTGGCCCAGCCATTGGGGTCGATCAGCACCCGGCCCGGGCCGTTCGGGCTGTCGCGCACCCACAGCACCGCCTGGTTCTGGAGCCCGGTGTTGTGCGCGTAGAAATAACGGCCGCCCTTGTGAATGGGCACGCCGAACCGCTCATAATCGAACAATCGCCTGATCCGCGCCCGAAACAGGTCGCGGCCGGGCAGCGTGGCAAGATAGGCGTCGGTCACCTTGTTCTGCGCGGCGACCCAGGCGGCGACGGCCTTGTCGCTCCGCACGTCGTTTTCCAGCCAGCGATAGGGATCGGCGATCCTTTCGCCGAACTGCGCCTCGACGATATCGACGCGCTTGGTCTCGGGATAGGCGATGGCAGGCATGGCGGCAGGCGACTCCGGATTGGCATGGGCGGCCGCCATGGCAAAGGGCATGGCGGTGAGAAGCAGCGGTAGGGCGGGAAACGGCGCGCGGCGCATCGGCATCTCCTGAAACGGAAATGGCGCACCCTATGGGCGTGCGGATCGCGGTCAAGCGCCGGGCGACAAGCAAAAGGGGCGGCGGCATCGCTGCCACCGCCCCTTATCGGATCGATCGGTCGCGGATCACGCGGCCTCGTCGAAATCCTCGTCCACCAGCACCGGGCCCGAATCCTGGCCCTTGGCCGAAACGTCGCGGTCGACGAATTCGATATAGGCCATCGGCGAGGCGTCCGACGCGCGCGGGCCGGCCTTGATGATGCGGGTATAGCCGCCATTGCGGTCGGCATAGCGCGCGGCCAGCGTATCGAACAGCTTCACCAGCTGCGCATCGTCGAGCAGGCGGGCGTGCGCGAGGCGGCGGTTGGAGAGGCCGCCCTTCTTCGCCAGCGTCACCAGCTTTTCGACGTAAGGACGCAGTTCCTTCGCCTTGGCGAGCGTGGTCAGGATCTGCTCGTGCTTGATGAGCGAAGCCGACATGTTGCGGAACAGCGCGGCGCGATGCGCCGAGGTGCGCTGGAGCTTACGGCCGCCGTATTTATGGCGCATGGGATCTTCCTTTTGTTCGTTCGGGGGCCGTATCAGGTACCCCGGACCAGGCAGCACTTGGGGTGGCTGCCGATAACCCTTCTTCCAAGAAGCCCGCCGCGGCAAAGCCGCGGCGTCAGACGGAACCTTCGGCCCCGCTGGCCGGGCCCGGCGATTAATCCGGGATTAGCGTGGCTAATCCCGGACGCCGGGCTCAGCCCATGATCTCCTGCTCAAGCTTCTTGGCCATTTCCTCGATATTCTCGGGCGGCCAGCCGGGGATTTCCATCCCCAGACGCAGCCCCATCGAAGAGAGGACTTCCTTGATCTCATTGAGCGACTTGCGGCCGAAGTTCGGCGTGCGCAGCATCTCGGCCTCGGTCTTCTGGACCAGATCGCCGATATAGATGATGTTGTCGTTCTTGAGGCAGTTGGCCGAACGGACCGACAATTCCAGCTCGTCGACCTTCTTGAGCAGATAGCGGTTGATCGTCGCCGTATCGCCCGCCCCGCCTTCCGCCGCGGCGGGCGCCGCCACGCCGATCGGCGCCGAGCGCGTGATCGCGGAGTCGTCGAAATGGACGAACAGCGCCAGCTGGTCCTGCAGGATGCGCGCGGCATAGGCCAGCGCGTCCTCGGGTGTCACGGTGCCGTCGGTCTCGATCGACAGGCTAAGCTTGTCGTAATCGAGCTCCTGCCCGACGCGGGTATTCTCGACCTTGTAGCTCACCTGGCGCACCGGCGAGTAGAGCGCGTCGACCGGGATCAGGCCGATCGGCGCGTCGGCCGGGCGGTTGGCGGCGGCGGGGACATAGCCCTTGCCGGTGTCCGCGGTCAGCTCCATGTTCAGCGTCGCGCCATCGTCGAGATGGCACAGCACCAGCTCGGGGTTCATCACCTCGATATCGCCCGAGACGGCGATGTCGCCGGCCTTGACCTCGGCTGGGCCGGTGGCGCTGAGCTGGAGGCGCTTGGCGCCCTCGCCCTGCATCTTGAGCGCGATCTGCTTCACATTGAGCACGAGGTCGGTCACGTCCTCACGCACGCCGGCGAGCGACGAGAATTCGTGAAGCACGTTCTCGATCTTGATCGAGGTGACCGCGGCGCCCTGAAGCGACGAGAGCAGCACGCGGCGCAGCGCGTTGCCGAGCGTCAGGCCGAAGCCGCGCTCCAGCGGTTCGGCGACGAACGTCGCCTTGCGCTTGCCGTCACCGCCCTTTTTCTCAAGGCCGTTCGGCTTCTTCAGTTCCTGCCAGTTCTTTGCGTTGACAGACACAGGCTTCCCCTGGGTTGGGCGGGACAAGGGCGGTCCCGCCAGGATTGTAAGCCGCCTGCCACCCGATCCGGCACCCCGGACCGCGACGGCAGGCGGAAAGTCAGATCAGACGCGGCGACGCTTCGAAGGGCGCACGCCGTTGTGCGGGATCGAGGTCACGTCGCGGATCGACGTGATCTGGAAACCGACCGCCTGGAGGGCACGAAGGGCACTCTCGCGGCCCGAACCCGGACCCTTCACCTCGACCTCGAGCGTGCGCACGCCGTGCTCGGCAGCCTTGCGGCCCGCATCCTCGGCGGCGACCTGCGCCGCGTACGGCGTCGACTTGCGCGAGCCCTTGAAGCCCATCATGCCGGCCGACGACCAGCTGATCGCATTGCCCTGCGCGTCGGTGATC
This sequence comes from uncultured Stakelama sp., assembly GCA_964413495.1. Lineage (GTDB taxonomy): Bacteria > Pseudomonadota > Alphaproteobacteria > Sphingomonadales > Sphingomonadaceae > Sphingomonas. The sequence continues at coordinate 134,876 of CAYPRW010000001.1, forward strand.
GTGATCATGGTGTTGTTGAAGCTGGCGTTCACATGGGCGACGCCGGCGGTGATGTTCTTGCGTTCGCGACGGCGAAGACGCTGTGGTGCTTGTGCCATTGTTCAGATGTCCTTCGAAATTCGAAGCAGGCGGGCCGCATGCGGGCGGCCCAGCGGCTTACTTCTTCTTGCCGGCGATCGGCTTGGCCTTGCCCTTGCGGGTGCGCGCATTGGTGTGCGTGCGCTGGCCGCGAACCGGCAGCCCCTTGCGATGGCGCAGGCCGCGATAGCAGGCCAGGTCCATCAGGCGCTTGATGTTCATCGCGGTCTCGCGGCGAAGATCGCCCTCGACGGTGTAGCCGGCGTCGATCGCCTCGCGAATCTGCAGGACTTCCTGATCGGTCAGGTCCTGAACGCGGCGCTCGGTCGTGATGCCGAGCTTTTCAGTGATTTCCTTGGCCTTCGAAGGACCGATGCCGTGGATATACTGAAGCGCGATCAGCACGCGCTTGTTGGTGGGCAGATTGACGCCCGCAATACGTGCCATGAACGATATTCTCCCAGCTCCACGGGGTTTGCATGGCAGCCAACCCCATCTCGTCGCGTTGACCCGAAACGCAGATGCGCGGCACACGCTGGAAAGCGTTGCCGGGCGGATGCGTTTCGGAAGATGCGCCAAATATGGCGTCGCCGCCCGGCTGTCAAGCCGCGGGCGGGGCCGATCGCTTGGGTCTTCGTATCTACATGATCCGGATCGGATCGCCAAGCGGCGCGTCGTTCCGGTCACCGTGCCGGCGCATCGCCCGGCGGCATCGCGCGGTCGAGAAAGTCGAGGATCGTCGTCCACAGGTGGACGCTGATGCCGGGACCGGCGACGCGGTGCGTCTGGCCGGGATAGAGCATCACCTCGAACGGCACCGCCGCCGCCTGCATCCGCGCCATCATCACCGTCGAATGTTCCAGCACGACATTGTCGTCGGCCATGCCGTGGATCAGCAGCAGCGGATCGGCGATCTTCGCCGCGTCCTGCACCGTGTCCGACTTGCGATAGGCGTCCGGCACCCGGCGCGGATCGCCCATATAGCGTTCGGTATAATGGGTGTCATAGAGTTCCCACCGGCTCACCGGCGCGCCCGCGACACCCGCCGCGAATGTGCCGGGCGCGGCCTGGAGCAGCTTGAGCGTCAGATAGCCGCCGTACGACCAGCCATAAGTGCCGATCCGCGCCGGATCGACGAAATCGAGCGACTTGAGATACGCCGCGCCCGCCAGCTGGTCCGCCACCTCGACCCCGCCCATCGCCTGGAACAGATGATCCTCGAACGCCTTGCCGCGATTGGCCGCGCCGCGATTGTCGAGCGCGAACCAGATATAGCCGCGATCGACGATATATTGCTGGAGCGCCCCGCCCCACGTCTTGCTCACCTGCTGCGAATGCGGGCCACCATAATGCTGGAATAACACCGGATATCTGCGCCCCGGCGCCAGCGGCGGCGTGATCATCTCCCAGTGCAGCACGGTGCCGTCCGCCGCCTTGATCGTGCCGAACCGCTTGTCGCGATGACTCGCGAGATAAGGGGCATAGGGATGATCGCCGGCGACGACATTCTCGTTCACCCAGGCCAGCCGCTTGCCCGCCGCGTCGGTGAGCATGACCTGCGCGGGCTGGTCGCCCTTCGATCGGGTGACGATGATCCGGCTGGCCGGGCCGTTGGCGCTGGCGGCATGCCACCAGCCGGGCTCGGTCAGACGGGTGATCGCGCCGGGCTTGTTCAGATCGACGGCATAGAGATGCCGTTCGAGCACGCCGTCCTTGTTGCCCAGAAAGGTGACGCGGCCCTTGGCCTCATCCACGCCGACCAGCTCGGCGACTTCCCACTCGCCCTGGGTCAACTGAGTCCATTTGCCGTCGCGGAAGCGATAGAGATGCCCGTGCCCGTCACGCTCCGACCACCAGATCAGGCCGCCGTCGTTGAGCGGGCGATAGGCGTTGGAGAGGTTGATCCAGCTTTTCGGCCCCGATTTCTCGCTGAACAGCATGCGAGACCTGCCGGTCGCCGGATCGACGGCGAGCATGTCGAGCACGGTCTGTGCGCGGTTCTGGCGCTGGACGAGCAGCGTCCTGCCGTCCGGCGTCCAGTCGACGCGGGCGAGGTAGATGTCGGTTTCCTTGCCCAGATCGACCTTGATCCGACCGCTGCCGTCCGGGTTCATCACATGGAGTTCGACCAGCGCATTGGCGGTTCCGGCCTTGGGATAACGCTGGTCGTAAACGCGCGTCCCCTCCGCCCCGATCGCGGCGCGGCTGACGATGCCGACCGGCGCTTCGTCGAACCGCTGCACGGCGATGCGCTTGTCGTCGGGCGACCACCAATAGCCGGTCGTACGGCCTATCTCCTCCTGCGCGACGAACTCGGCCTCGCCCCAATGGACGGTAGGGCTTTGCTCGGCTGGGGTGATGGCCCCGCCGCCGCCATCGCCGTTCAGACCGAACAGCACCAGCCGCCGATTGCTCACATAGCTGACATAGTCGCCCCGCGGGCTGATCTCGGCGTTCAACCGCTGGCCCGGCGGTCCGTCGAGCTTCACCGCCTTGCCATCCAGCGCGACGAGATGGAGATCGCCGTCGAGCGGCACCAGCAACGCCCGGCCGTCAGGCGCCCAGTCATAGGCGACGATGCCGCGCTGGTCGCCGATCCGCGCGCGCTCGCGCTGCATCTTCTCCGCTTCGGACAGTTCGGCGCCGGTACCGACCTTCCTGCTGTCCACCAGCATGCGCCATTCGCCACTGGCGGTGTCCATCGCCCACAGGTCGAACCGCTCCCTTTCGTCGGCGCGGTTGCGCAGCAGCGTCACATATCTGCCGTCCGGCGACAGCTTGAGCGCGCGCGGAGCACTGCCGGCCAGGTCGGGGCTGGCGAACACGCGCTCGAGCGTCAGCGCCGTGTCTTGCGCCTCAGCCCGCATCGCGCCCGCCATCACCACCAGCGCGAGTGCGCCCAATGCCCGCCACATGCCTGTCCATCCTCGTCAACGCCGCTCCCCTCACCGTCGCATGTTAGCGCGGCAACGGCACCGCGCACAGGCTCAGCATGCGATTGGCGATCTCGCGCTCGCCCATCACCACCTCGCCCGCCCCGGCGGCTTCGAGATGCGCGACCTCGGCGTCCGAATGCGCGCGGGCGATGATCGCGATGTCGGGGCGGATCACCCGCGCCGCCTCGATCACCGCGCCGCCCTCGAAGCCCTCGGGAATCGCGATCAGCAGCTTGCTGGCATGTTCGATCCCCGCAGCTCGCAACGCCTCAGGGTCGAGCGCGTTGCCGCGCACCACGTCGAGTCCCGCTTCCTTCGCCGCCTTCGCGGTGTCAGCCTGATCCTCGATCAGGATGAACGGGCGATCCTTCGCCTTGAGGTCGTGCGCGATCAGCTTGCCCACGCGGCCATAGCCGACCAGCACGACATGATCGCGCTGCCGCGCGGCTTGCGTCGGCGGCTCGACCGGATCGGCCTTTTCCTGCCGCTTGGGCACGAAAGCGTTGAAGACGAACGGGTTGACGAAGATCGAGATGAGCGCGCCCGCAAGGATCAGGTCGCGTCCCTCGGGCGGCAGGATCTGCAGTCCGGTGCCGAGTGAGGCGAGGATGAACGAGAACTCGCCGATCTGCGCCAGGCTGGCCGCCGCGGTGATCGCGGTCCGGTGATCGTGCCGCAGCAGGCGGACGATGCCATAGGCGGCGAGTGACTTGCCCACCACGATGATGAGCACCGTCGCCACCAGCAGCAGCGGCTGCTCGATCACCACCGCCGGGTTGAACAACATGCCCACCGAAACGAAGAACAGCACGGCAAAGGCGTCGCGCAGCGGCAGCGTCTCCTCGGTCGCTTGACGGCTCAATGGCGTCTCCCCCAGGATCATCCCGGCAAAGAAGGCGCCGAGCGCGAACGACACGTCGAACACCACCGCCGCACCGAACGCCACGCCCAGCGCGATCGCCAGCACCGCCAGGCGGAACAACTCGCGCGAGCCGGTATGCACCACCCAATGCAGCGCCAGCGGGATCACGCGCCGCGCGACCAGCAGCATGACGGCGAGGAAGCCGGTCACCTTGAACGCGGTCTGCGCGAGCGGCACCAGCAGCGCGGACCAGGTCATCGGCCCATCGCCCTTCATCACTCCGGCCAGCGCCGGCAACAATACCAGCGCGAGGACCATCACCAGATCCTCGACGATCAGCCAGCCGACCGCGATCCGCCCGCGCTCGGTCTCGACGATGCCATGGCCCTGCAGCGCGCGCAGCAGCACCACGGTGCTGGCGACCGACAGCGCCAGGCCGAACACGAACCCGGCGAGCGGGTCCCAGCCCAGCGTCCAGGTCAGCCCCATCCCCATCAACGTCGCCACCGCGATCTGGCCGATCGCGCCCGGCACCGCCACGTTCTTCACCGCCAGCAGGTCGCGCAGCGAGAAATGCAGACCGACCCCGAACATCAGCAGGATCACGCCGATCTCGGCCAGTTCGGACGCCAGGCTGCTGTCGGCGACGAAGCCGGGCGTGAACGGCCCGACAATGATGCCGGCGGCGAGATAGCCGACGAGCGGCGAGACCTTAAGGCGATGCGCGATCGCGCCCATCACAAAGGCGATGACGAGGCCCGCGACGATGGTGGCGATAAGGGGCGTGTGATGCATCTATTTCCTTCCCTGCGCCCGGACCGCTTCCGGCCCGGGCGGGAGGCTCACTCCGTCGCCGCGCCGATCACCGCAGCGGCGATCGCGGCGCTGCCGGCGATGCCGCTCCAGATGGCGGGCGCGAACCACCAGGGCGGCCGCTTCTTGCGTAAGTTTTCCATGACGGATCTCCAATGCCTGCGCGCGCACGCGCGGGGTTGGCGAAGGTCAGGTCGGCGGCGGCCCGCGCGGGCTGCCGTCCAGCCCGACGCGCGGCGCGATCGGGAACCGCTCCGCCGCTGGCTTGGGAGCGTCAGCGGCGGCAGGCGGCCGCGCACCGGGCTGGACGGGCAGCATTGCGGCAGGGATCGCATCGCCCTGCCCGCTCGCCGGGCCATCGTCCCGGCGAATCGTTTCGATCGATGTGCGCGGTTGCGCGCGCGTCGGCTGCAGCGCGACGGCGGTGGTGGCGGGATTGAAGGCGGAACCGAGCGCGGTGGTGCGTGGCAATCCGCCGATCATCAGCGACGACAGCAACGCGCCGGCGAGCGCGAGCCAGATCGGCGCGGCGCGCAGCGGCGGGGTCTGCCGCCTGCTCACCGGGATCGCGCGTGTCGCCATGGCTCCAAGATAAGGCGACTCGGCGCGAAATCAACGCGACGTGACGCAAACGGGGGCGCGAAAGGCCGTGCCCTTCGCGCCCCGCACGTTCGGTTTGGGAAGCCGTTTATTCGGCCGCTGCGACGTCCTTGGCCGGACGGTTGTCGCGGCGCTCGGCGATGCGCGCCGACTTGCCGGTGCGGCCGCGCAGATAATAGAGCTTCGCACGACGCACCACGCCCTTGCGGACCACTTCGATGCTGTCGATGTTCGGCGAATAGAGCGGGAAGACGCGCTCGACGCCCTCGCCGAAGCTGATCTTGCGGACGGTGAAGTTGCTGCCCATGCCCTTGTTCGAGCGCGCGATGCACACGCCCTCGTAATTCTGGACGCGGGTGCGCTCGCCTTCGACGACCTTCACGCCGACCTTCAGCGTGTCGCCGGGGCGGAAATCGGGAATCTTCTTGTCGGCGGAGAACTTCGCGACGTTCTCGGCCTCGATCTGCTGGATGAGGTTCATCTCATTCGTCCTTCTGTCGCCGCGCGCCAGAGGGAGACTGGACCCGAGCGCCCTCATGGCGCTCCCACAGATCCGGCCTCCTTAGCCGTGTATCGGTCTCGGCCATTTGCTTGCGCCAGGCCGCGATCCTCGCATGATCCCCCGATCGCAGCACCTGCGGGATCGTGCGCCCTTCCCATTCGACGGGCCGGGTATATTGCGGATATTCGAGGAGGCCGCTTTCGAAGCTTTCCTCGTCCCCGCTGGAAGGCGCGCCCATTACGCCGGGCAGCAGCCGAATGCAAGCGTCGAGCAGCACCAGCGCCCCCATCTCCCCGCCCGACAGCACATAGTCGCCGATCGAAACCGGCTCGATCGCGCGCCCCTCGAACAATCGCTCGTCGAACCCCTCGAACCGGCCGCACAGGATCGACACCCCCGGTCCCGCCGCCAGCGCACGTACCCGCGCCTGGGTCAGCGGCGCGCCGCGCGGCGTCATGGCGAGCATCGGCCGGTCATAGCCGACGCTGTCGCACGCCGCCGCCAGCACATCCGCCTTGAGCACCATTCCCGCCCCGCCACCGGCCGGCGTGTCGTCGACCGTGCGGTGGCGGTCGGTGGCGAAGTCGCGGATATGAACCGTATCGAGCGACCACACGCGCTCGTTCAGCGCCCGCCCGGCGAGCGAGACGCCCAGCGGACCGGGAAACATCTCCGGATAGAGCGTCAGGACGGTGGCGGCGAAGGTCACCTGGTCCAGTTCTCGACGCGCAGGCCGGGAATCTCGGCGAAGTCCTGCTCGTTATTGGTAACGAGCGTCGTGTTCAGCGCGAGCGCATGGGCGGCGATCAGTCGATCGAAGCTTCGGCGTTTGAAGGGAAGCTGAGCGTAATATCTTGCTGCCAGTTCATCGAACGGCACCGTCGGCACCTGCTGAACGAAAGCATCGAGCGTCGACAGCGAAGGCAATTTGCCGTTCCGGCTACCCAAGGCGATTTCCGCGAACGTCACCGCCGATATCGCAAGGTCGCCCAGATCGCAGTCAGCGACACGGGCGCGCAACACCGGATGATCGGTGCCCAGCAACAAAATGCAGATGTTGGAGTCGAGGAGATATTTCACTCACTCGACTTCCAATTCGGCCAATCGGGATGATCCCAAGGCCGGGGATCGTCCTCCAATTCCCGAAGCTCGGGCGGTATCGGCTTCAGCCACGGCGCCTTACCGGCGAATTTGCTGACATCGATCTTGCGCCGCGGCGCTTCGACCGGCTCGATCTGAAACCCCATCGGTGCCTCCCGCACGCGCATTTCCGTGCCCTCTTCGATGCCCATCGCCTTGGGCAGCCGAAGCGCGACCGAATTGCCCGACTTGAATACCTTGGCGCGATATTCCTTGGTCATCGAAACCTCCTGTATATACGACATGTATATACGTCACCCTCAATGTCAAGGAACGATCTACCTCCACCGCCGTTTCGCGGCTGATGGAAGATTGCATCATCGTCGGCGCCGGACCCGCTGGCCTTACCGCCGCAATCTATCTCACGCGCTTCCACCTCTCGATCCGGTTGTTCGATTGCGGATCGAGCCGCGCCGCACTGATCCCCAGAACGCGCAACCATGCCGGCTTTCCCAAAGGCATCGGCGGCAAGGAGTTGCTCGACCGCATGCTGGCGCAGGCCGAACGATATGGCGCGGTGCGCGAGCGGCACGAAGTGACGCGGATCGAACCGCTGGCGGAAGGGTTCGCGGTGCATGCCGCGGGCCGCGCCTTTCCCGCCCGCGCCGTGCTGCTCGCCACGGGCGTCGTCAACCATCGGCCCGATGGTCTGGACGATCCGCTCCATGCCGAGGCACTGGCGCGCGGCCTGCTGCGCTATTGCCCGATCTGCGACGCCTATGAAGTCACCGACCGGCGCATCGGCGTGATCGGCACGGGCGACCATGGCATGCGCGAGGCGCTGTTCTTGCGCGGATATAGCCGTGACGTCACGCTGATCGCACCCGGCGCGGAGCACGAACTGGACGCCGAATGCATGTCGGCGCTCGACGCGGCCGGGGTAATGCGCATCGACGGGCCGTGCGGCGGCTATGCGATCGAGGGCGAGCGGATCGCATTGGATACCGCCAGGGGCCGGCTGGCATTCGACAGCATCTATCCGGCGCTCGGCTCGCGCATCCGCTCCGATCTCGCTATCGCGGCGGGCGCGCGGGCGAGCGAGGACGGCTGCCTGGAGTGCGACGATCACCAGCGCACCTCGGTTCCCGGCCTGTTCGCGGCGGGCGATGTGGTGAAGGGGCTCGACCAGATCAGCCATGCGATGGGCGCGGCCGGCGTCGCCGCCACCGCGATCCGCAACATGCTGGCCGATCGGCGCCCGATCCGGCGCTGATCGTGCCCGCTCAAGGATTTCCCGCCAGCGCCGCCCGCGCCATCTTCTCGAACGCGGGATCGATCGGGGGCGGCGTCATCGGCACCTTTGCCTCAAGCTGGTCGGCGATCGCGGTCAACGCCGCGATCCGCGCCGATTTGCGGTGGTTGCCGTCGATCACCGTCCAGCGCGCGTGCTTCGGGCTGGTCCTGGCGAACATGTCGTCCAGCGCGTCGAGATAATCGGCCCGCCGCGCGCGATTGCGGTAATCGTCCGCACCGGTCTTCCAGCGTTTCCAGGGATCGTCGAGCCGCTCGCGCAGTTCCTCGTCCTGCTTTTCCTGGGTGATATGGACGAACAGCTTCACGATCGTCGCGCCGGCCTCAATCTGCTGCGCCTCGAAATCGTTGATCTCGTCATAGCCGCGCCGCCAATCCGCCTTCGCGCAATAGCCCTCGACCCGTTCGACCAGCACGCGGCCGTACCAGCTGCGGTCGAAGATCGCGACATGACCGCTGGCGGGCAGCCGCGTCCAGAAGCGCCACAGGAAATGATGCGCCAGCTCCGTCTCGCTCGGTGCCGAGATCGGCATCACCTCGAAGAAGCGCGGGTCCCAGCCGGCGGTCAGCCGCTTGATGATCCCGCCCTTGCCCGCCGCGTCCCATCCTTCCAGCACGACGATCGCGGGGCGCTTGTGGACGATATGCGCCACCTGGATCCGGTCGAGCCGTTCCTGCAAGCCGTTGAGCGCCGTGTCGTAATCGCCGTCGAACTTGTCGCCGGCTTCATAATCGCGAAGGTCGATCTTCATGCCACTTGTCCTAGCAGGCAATAAAGCGCGCCGAAACGCCCCGTAATCGCGCCTGAGCGGCCTTCGCGGACCACCCCGAGGTGATTTATGACAGCGGCATGCGCGGCGTTTGCGCATCTGTTTGCGGGGATTATCGAAATGACGGCACAGCGTTTGCTGATCGAGGGGCGCGTCCAGCGCGTCGGCTATCGCGACTGGGCGGTGCGGACGGCGCTTCAACTCGGCGTGATAGGCTGGGTCCGCAACCTCCAGGACGGACGGGTCGAGATCCTGGCGGATGGCGAGGACATGGCGCTCGACACCTTTGTCGACCGCTGCCGCGAAGGCCCGATGCTCGCCGAAGTCGCACGGATCGACGCGATGCCGGCCGAACGCGGCAATGTGAAGGGCTTCACCAAACGCTTCACGGCCTGATCGGGCTCAATCCTCGACCAGCTTCATCAGCCGCCGCTCGACCGGCGCCAGCACCGGGCCAAGCTCGTGCCCGCGCTTGAGCACCACGCCGGCCTCGTTGACCAGCGCCCACATGCCCTGGCGATTGCGCAGCGCCGGACGCTTTTCGACGCGAAATTCAGGCCGCTCGGCGGTGCGGCGAAACGCGGCGAACACCGCGGCGTCACGATCGAGCCGGATCGCATAATCCTTCCAATGCCCGGCGGCGACCATGCGGCCGTACAGGTCGAGGATGCGGGTCAGCTCCGCGCGCTCGAACCCGACCTGGTCTGCCCCACGCTGCGGAAATGGCGTGATCGTCGCCGTCACGCCCGGTCGCGCCGCTCCGCATTCTCGAGCGCGTCACGCTCCGCCATCAGCGCGTCGAGCCGCTTGCGCATCGCCTCGATCTCGCAGCGCATGATCTCCAGCTTCTGCGTCGCGGGATCGAACATCTCGCTGCACGGCGTGCCATAGGGGACGAAATCCTTCTGCCACTTGTCCGCCTCGACCAGCGTCGGCTTGGCCGGGATGCCGACCATCACCGCGCCCTCGGGCACCTCCTTGGTCACCACGGCGTTGGCGCCGATCCGCGCGCGCGCGCCGACCAGGATCGGCCCCAGCACCTGCGCGCCCGACCCGACGATCACGCCGTCCGCCAACGTGGGGTGCCGCTTGCCCGCCACGCCATTGTCCGGGCTGGTGCCGCCCAGCGTCACGCATTGATAGATGGTGACATCATCGCCGATCACCGCCGTCTCGCCGATCACGACAAAGCCGTGGTCGATGAAGAAATTGCGGCCGATCACGGCGCCCGGATGAATGTCGATCGCCGTCAGCCAGCGCGCCAGGTGGTTCACCGCACGCGCGAGGAAGAACAGCCGGTTCCGGTACAGGCGATGCGCGATGCGGTGCCAGAACAGCGCCCATACGCCCGGATACAGCAGGATTTCGGCACGGCTGCGCGGCGCGGGATCGCGCGCGCGAATCGAATCGAGATAGGCTCCCAGGCCACCGGACATGAACAGACCCCTTTTGTCTGCGGCACTATTTAGGCATGAACGCGCGCATTTTCCAGCGTCGTGCGTTTCGTGCTTGTCGCCGCTAAACACGATGTATCTTGTAGGGATTGCCGCGACGGGCCAGAAACGCCGCGCCTGTGACGGTCGAAAAGGGGTTTTGATGTTGTTCGGTATCGACTTCCAGGCCTTGCTCCCCTTCATCGCGGTGGGTTTCACCGCGCAGATCGTCGACGGCGCGCTGGGCATGGCGTTCGGCGTGATCTCGTCCACCTTGCTGGTCAGCGTGCTGGGCGTGCCGCCGGCAACGGCGTCGGCGGGCGTGCACCTGGCGGAATGCTTCACCACCGGCGTTTCCGGGATCAGCCATGCGATCCACAGGAACGTGAACTGGAAATTGTTCTTCCGCCTGCTCGTCCCCGGCGTGATCGGCGGGGTGGCGGGGGCGTATCTGCTGACCTCGCTCGACGCATCGGTGACGCGGCCGTTCGTGATGACCTATCTCGCCGCGATCGGCATCTATCTGCTGTGGCGCGGCATCAGCTTTCCGACCCGCCACCACAAGGAACCCCGGATCGTCGAGCCACTGGGCCTGGCCGGCGGCTTCCTCGATGCGGCGGGCGGCGGCGGCTGGGGCCCGGTGGTGACCAGCAACCTGCTGATCCAGGGCACGCAGCCGCGCTATACGATCGGCACGGTCAACAGCGTCGAGTTCTTTCTGACGCTGTCGGTGTCGATCACCTTCATCTTCCACCTCGGCTTTTCGGCATTTACCGAGGCGGTGGTCGGCCTGTTGATCGGCGGCGTGCTGGCGGCGCCGTTCGGCGCGATGATCGCCAAGCGCGTGCCGACCAAGACGCTGCTGATCCTGGTCGGCATCGTGCTGACGCTGACCAGCAGCTACAGCGTCTATCGCGCGTTGATCTAACCGATCGCTCAATCTCACTTTTTTGAGTGATTATCTCGATCAGGCCGAGCGAGACTTCCCATTTTTCCGCCGCACTGCCGCAAGCTATATGCCGCAGCGCACAAGATGCACCGCAGATGATTTGGAGAAGACCCTCATGGCGCTTATCGGAACCCCGCTTCAGCCGTTCAAGGCGACCGCGTTCAGGCAAGGCAAGTTCGTCGACGTCACCGACGCGGACGTGAAGGGCAAATGGGCGGTCTTCTTCTTCTATCCGGCCGATTTCACCTTCGTCTGCCCGACCGAGCTCGAGGATCTGGCCGACATCTATCCGACGCTGCAGAAGATGGGGGTCGAGGTTTATGCCGTGTCGACCGACACGCATTTCAGCCACAAGGCGTGGCACGACACCTCGCCCGCGATCGGCAAGATCGACTATTACATGCTGGGCGATCAGAACCATGCGCTGTCGAACCAGTTCGGCGTGCTGCGTGAGGGCGTGGGCCTGGCCGATCGCGGCACGTTCGTGCTCGATCCGGAAGGCGTGATCCAGCTGGTCGAGATCACCCCGGAAGGCGTCGGCCGCAACGCCGCCGAGCTGTTGCGCAAGGTCAAGGCCGCGCAATATTGGGCGAGCCATCCGGGCGAGGTCTGCCCGGCCAAGTGGGAAGAGGGCGAAGCCACGCTCGCCCCGTCGCTCGACCTGGTCGGCAAGATCTAAGGCACCCTCCCCTCCCTCTTGGGGGTGCTTTACGCGGCCCGGGGCGCGCATTCTGTCCGCCCCGGGCCGTTTGTTGATCGTTTGCTCCGCTCACGCGGAGAGCGCCACCGGCCCGCTCCCCCACGGGGTCCCCACAGCGTATCCTGAAATGGGTGGCCGGGTGGGGGGAGCGGGCCGGTGCCGGGACCGAACAAGGACTCGCCGATGCTCGACGCCCATCTGACGCAACAGCTCGAAGCCTATCTCGCGAACATTCGAGAGCCGATCGAGCTCGTCGCCAGCCTGGGCGACGACGCCAAATCGCGCGAACTGGCCGGGCTGCTCGATGAGATCGCGGCGCTCAGCCCGAAGATCGCGGTCGTGCAGGCCGACGACCGCCGCCGCCCAAGCTTCATGATCCGCCGCGCCGGCACCGATATCGGCGTGCGCTTCGCCGGCATTCCGATGGGCCATGAATTCACCAGCCTCGTGCTCGCCCTCCTTCAGGTCGGCGGTCACCCGTCCAAGGCGGCGCAGGAGGTGATCGAGCAGGTCAGGGAGCTCGACGGCGAACTGCATTTCGAGACCTATTTCTCGCTCAGCTGCCAGAACTGCCCCGACGTGGTGCAGGCGCTCAACCTGATGGCCGTGCTCAACCCCAGGATCAGTCACGTCGCGATCGACGGCGCGCTGTTCAAGGACGAGGTCGACAGCCGAAAGGTCATGGCCGTCCCCACCGTGTTCCTCAACGGCGAGCCGTTCGGCTCCGGCCGCATGGAGCTCGAGCAGATCGTCGCGAAGCTCGACAGCGGCGCCGACGCCAAGGCGGCGGAGAAGTTGAGCGCGAAGGCGCCCTATGACGTGCTGATCGTCGGCGGCGGTCCCGCGGGCGCCGCTTCGGCGATCTACACCGCGCGCAAGGGCCTGCGCGTCGGTATCGCGGCCGAGCGGTTCGGCGGCCAGGTGCTCGACACGATGGGCATCGAGAACTTCATCTCGGTGCCCTATACCGAAGGCCCCAAGCTCGCCGCGCAGCTCGAACAGCACGTCAAGGACAATGACGTCGACATCATGAACCTGCAGCGCGCCGAACAACTGATTCCGGCGGCGCACGAAGGCGGGCTGCACCAGGTGGTGCTGGCCAATGGCGCGAAGCTCAAGGCGCGGACGGTCATCCTTTCCACTGGCGCGCGCTGGCGGCAGATGGGCGTGCCCGGCGAGGACGATTATCGCAACAAGGGCGTGGCCTATTGCCCGCATTGCGACGGCCCGTTGTTCAAGGGCAAGCGCGTCGCGGTGATCGGCGGCGGCAATTCGGGCGTCGAGGCGGCGATCGACCTGGCCGGCATCGTCGCGCACGTCACGCTGATCGAATATGACGGCGAACTGCGCGCCGACGCGGTGCTCCAGCGCAAGCTCGCGAGCCTGCCCAATGTCACGATCGTCACTTCCGCGCTGACCACCCAGGTCAGCGGCGATGGCGAGAAGGTGACTGGCCTGCGCTACCAGGACCGCGACCACGGCAGCGAGCACGATGTCGCGCTCGACGGCATCTTCGTCCAGATCGGACTCGTCCCCAACACCGAATGGCTCAAGGATGCGATCGCGCTCACGCCGCGCGGCGAGATCGAGATCGATGCGCGCGGCGAGACCAGCCAGCCCGGCATCTTCGCCGCCGGCGACGCGACGACCGTGCCCTACAAGCAGATCGTGATCGCGATGGGCGCGGGGTCCACCGCCGCGCTCTCGGCGTTCGATTATCTGATCCGGTTGCCCGCGGAGGACGCGCAGGCCGCGGCGGCCTGAACCGTCACTGGCATTCATCGCCGATATCACTTATATCGCCGCCATTCATCGTCTGGAACGATCAATGGCCGCGACCTATCTTCCCACGCTCAAGCAGCTCCAATATCTGGTCGCGCTGAAGGATCATGGCCATTTCGGCCGCGCCGCCGAGGCGTCGTTCGTCACGCAATCCACCCTCTCCGCCGGCCTGCGCGAACTCGAAACGCTGATCGGCGTCGTCCTCGTCGAGCGCACCCGCCGCGTCGTCCGCTTCACGCCCCTGGGTGAGCGCATCGTCGACAAGGCGCGCCGCGTGCTGCGCGAGGCCGACGAGCTCGCCGACCTCGCGCGCGCCGCCGGACGCCCGCTGTCGGGCGAGATGCGGATGAGCGTCATCCCGACCATCGCGCCGTTCCTGCTGCCGCGCATCCTGCCGCGGCTGCGCCAGGGTTATCCCGACCTCAAGCTGTTCCTGCGCGAGGAGCCGAGCGGCGCGGCGTGCGAGAGCCTCAATACCGGGCGGACCGACTGCGTGCTGCTCGCGCTGCCCTATGCCTGTGGCGACGTCGAGACCGCGCCGCTGTTCGACGACCGGCTGTTCGTCGCCTTTCCCGAAGGCGAGTTCGAACCCGATCACGAAGCCGTGACGCCGAACGAAATCGACGAGACTCGGCTGCTGCTGCTTGAGGATGGCCATTGCCTCAAGGACCATGCGCTCGCCGCGTGCAACCGTCCCGAATTGCGCGCCGAGGCGACGATGCTCGGCACCTCGCTGCACACCATGGTGCAGATGGTCGACAATGGCCTGGGCGTGACGATGCTGCCCGAAATGGCGATTGACGCCGGCATCCTCGATCACACGCATGTCGCCGCGCGGCCGCTCCAGGCCGACAATCCCTCGCGCCGCATCGCGCTGGTATGGCGCAAGGCTTCCCCACGCGAACGCGACTTCCGCCTGCTGGCTGAGGTGCTGGCTCAATCGGGTGCGGCGCCTTGACCGAAAGGGTTGAACGCAGTTCCCAGGTGAAGTTCCGGATTCATCCGCTCGTGCAGGATCGCGGCGATGCCGATCGTCGTTTCATCCAGCATGTGCCAGTAGATCAGATGGTGACGATAGCGGGCGACATAGCCATTGATACCGAATGATGCCGGGATCGTTCGAAGAGGCGCGTTTCCGGCTGCGATTTCCTCAAACCGGACGAACAGGCCCTGCACATATTCCCGCGCCTGCTCATCGCCCCATTTCTCGGCGGTGTAGATATAGATGTCCTCGATCGCCAGTTCCGCCCATTCCTGGACGATGACGTCGATCATCTCGAGCGACGCCGCCTGGCGCGTTCGATGACTTCCTCGGCAGTGACCTTGCGATAGCTGCTTGTCGGCGCAGCGAATGCGCGTTGCAATTCCGCCTTCAACGCCTGGAACCGCTCGGCCTCCACACGTTCAAGGTCACGGCGGATGAGGTCGCGCACATATTCGCTGGCATTCTCATACGCGCCGGTTTCGCCGATATTCTGGGCGATGAAATCTTCCAGCGGGCCATTCACCCGAACATTCAACGTCGTCGCCATGGTCGCCTCCACGTATCGATATAGTGGAATAAAGTTGACGATCAACTTTCCCAGCGCGCTGCCGCCTGATGATCGCCCGCCCGCGCTTCCACCCAGCTCGTCGCCGCGCCGCGATGTTCACGCTTCCAGAACGGCGCGTCGGTCTTCAGCCGGTCGATCAGAAAGGCGCACGCCTCCAGCGCAGCGCAGCGATGCGCCGCCGCGGTGGCGATGAACACCACGCGGTCGCCCGGCGTCATCGGCCCGACACGGTGCACGATCACCGCCGAGAGCAGCGACCAGCGCGCCATCGCCTGCTCGGCCAGCTCGCACAGCGCCGCCTGCGTCATCCCCGGATAATGTTCCAGCTCCAGACAGGTGACGCCATCGTCGCCGCGCACGATCCCGGTAAAGCTCGCCACCGCCCCCGCGCCGCTCTCTTCCACTCCGGCCAGTTCGGTGCCGATGTCGATCGGCGCGGGATCGACCGAGACGCGGATCATCCGCCCGTCACCGGCGGAAACAGCGCGATTTCCTTCGCCGCGCCGAGCGGCGTGTCGAGCGGCACGAACCGCTGGTCGAGCGCCGCGCGCAGCTTGGTCACATCGGCTAACGCTTCGTCATGCCCCGCGCTTCGTCCGCGCAGCCAATCGGCCAGATCGGCCACGGTGCGCACGGCCTCGGGCGGTTCGACTTGCTCCTCACCGATCCCGATACGCTCGCGAACCCAGGCGAAGTACAGCAGCTTCATCAACTGTCCATATGCTTGAGGCCGACGCGCAGATAGTCCCAGCCGGTGATCAGCGTCAGCACCGCCGCGCCCCACAGCATTGCGAGGCTGGTCTGATGCACCCAGGCCTGATCGGGCACCGCGCCCGCCAGCACCAACCCGCCCAGCGAGGCGAGTTGCAGCGTCGTCTTCCACTTGGCCAGCGCCGAGACCGGCACCGACACCTGGATCCCGCCCAGGAACTCGCGCAGCCCCGATACGGCGATCTCGCGCAGCAGGATCACCAGCGCCGCGATCATGTGCACGCCGGGGATGATTCCCTTGGCGCACAGGATCAGGATCACCGCCGCGACCATGATCTTGTCGGCGATCGGATCGAGGAACACGCCCAGTTTCGACACCGTGCCGCGCGACCGCGCGAGATAGCCGTCGAAATAATCGGTGACGCCCATCAGGCAATAGGTCGCGAAACCCAGCGCATAGCCCGCTTCCCATTCGCGCCACCACAGAAAGAACAGCAGCAGCGGCACCGCGACGATTCGCGACAGGGTGAGGATGTTGGGCAGCGTCAGCATCTGCGCACGCCTTAGCACCCTGGCGCGCGGCAATCATCCCCCGCGACGGCGCTGCCATGCGAATGTCATGTCGCGGCGATAGCGGTTGCCGCCACCCCGCCGGCGCGGCTATGCCCGGTACCGGTATCGACGGACGAAGGCCCGCCAACTCTATGAACAACGCGCTCGGACTGCTCAGGGAGCGCCGGTTCCTGCCCCTTTTCGTCACGCAGTTCCTGGGGGCGTTCAACGACAATCTGTTCAAGACCGCGCTGGTGCTGTTCGCCACCTATTCGGTGTTCAACGACGCCACGCAGGAAAGCTATTTCAACGCGCTGGCCACCGCGCTGGCGATCATCCCGTTCTTCGTGCTCTCGGCGCTGTCGGGCCAGCTCGCCGATACGTATGACAAGGCGCGGATCATCCGTATCGTCAAGACGGTCGAGATCGGCATCATGCTGTTCGGCCTGGCCGGCATCGCGGTGGCGAAGAGCGGCCACACCCATCTGGGCATCGGCATGATGCTGGCGGCCGTTTTCATGTTGGGCACCCACTCCACCTTTTTCGGCCCGATCAAATACGCCATCCTGCCGCAGCATCTGAAGGACGACGAAGTGCTGGGCGGCACCGGCCTGGTCGAGGCGGCGACCTATCTCTCGATCCTGCTCGGCACGGTGATCGCCGGCTGGGTGTCGGTCGAGACGGCGGGGTTCCTGACGCTGGCGGTCGCGGCGATCGGCTGGTTCACCGGCCGGATGGTGCCCCCCGCCCCACGCGCCGGACCGATGCTGAAGGTCAATTACAATCCGGTGACCTCGTCGTGGCGGCTGGTCAGCGCGACGATGCACATCCCCCGGCTGTTCCTGGCGATCTGCGCGATCAGCTTCTTCTGGACGATCGGATCGGTGCTGATCGTGATCTTCCCCCCGCTCGCCAAGAACATCCTCACCGCCGACGAAAAGGTGGCGAGCCTGATGATCGCGATCTTCTCGGTCGGCGTGGCGATCGGGTCGGTCATCATCAACGCGATGCTCAAGGGGCGCATTTCGGCGAAATACGCGCCGATGTCGGTACTGCTGATGGCGGGAATCGTGATCGGCTTCTCGATCGAATCGCGGATGTGGGTACCGGCCCCGAACGGCGGCCTCTATGGCGTGAGCGACTTCATCGTGATGCCGCAGGCGTGGCTGGTGCTGGCGACGCTGATCGGCATCTCGATCACCGGCGGCATGTTCGTCGTGCCGCTCTACGCCTTTCTGACGACGACGGTGACCAAGGATCAGACCGCGCGCACCGTGGCGGCGAACAATATCGTCAATGCCGGGGCGATGACGCTGGGCGCGGTGGCGGTGATGCTCATCACGGCGGCGGGCGTCGGCCCGGCGGACATGCTGTTGCTGGTCGCGGCGATGTGCCTGATCTCGGCCTGGATCGCGCAGAAGCTGCACCGCGCCTGCGACTGATCCCGCTCAGAGCAGGAACGTGTAGAAGCACACGAAGAACGCCGCAAAGCTCAGCGCGAACAGCTTGACGTCGCTCTCGTCCTCGCGCCGCCGCACCGCCGCGCGCACCTGTGGCATGCGCTTGCGGAACGGATGGCCGGCGGGTCGGCCGTTGATCGGAGCGGGGCTTGGCATGGCGGACAGTAAACGCGCCGTTTACGATTCAAGCCACCGGCAATGATGCTTAACCGGCGTTCGAATTCGGGACGCCGCGCACGGGCAAGAAAATGCCCGCATCGCTGCGGGCCTTACCGGTGGTGGAGCCCCAGGGGACCAGCAACCCGAAGTGAACCAGTTCCACGATCGTAGAACTGATGGAGCCCCCAAGGAAAACCAGAAACCCGAGGTGAGCCAGTTCTACGATCGTAGAACTGGTGGAGCCCCCAGGGAAAACCAGAAACCCGAGGTGAGCCAGTTCTACGATCGTAGAACTGGTGGAGCCGAGGGGGATCGAACCCCTGACCTTCGCAATGCCATTGCGACGCTCTCCCAGCTGAGCTACGGCCCCATCCGTTCCGGGAAGGCGATGGCGTTTAGCAGCCACGCCACGCTTTGCAATCGGGTTTCCCCGGTTTTTTCAGCTTTCGTGCGTTTCAGCTTTCGTCATCATCGTCGCCGGTGTCGACGCCCAGATCGTCGTCGCCGCCCAGATCGACATCGTCGTCGGGCGAGCCCTCGGCATCCTCATCGACATCCAGATCCGCATCCAGATCGGTATCGTCGTCCTTCTTGACGGTCTCGGCCTTCACCGCCTCGAACGGCAGCGGCTGCTTCGACTTCAGGATCGGTTCCGGCTCCCACGCGAAGCCGCAGGCGATGCAGGTGACCGGTTCGTCCTTTTCCAGATCATAGAAGCGTGTCGCGCATTTCGGGCAGGTCCGCTTCGTGCCCCATTCCGGCTTCACCATAGTGCCGCTCTAGCCTTTTCTTCGATTTTCAAGGGTGACGGGAATTTGTGTCCCCGTGGAAGTGGCGCGCGCCTTGCCATAGCGCAAGCCCCCTGTCAAAGCCGCCGCCGATGCGTGCTTCGTCGCCCTTCCCCTACGCCATTTCCGCGCGCGGTCCGTTGCGCGGCGCCCTTGCCGTGCCCGGCGACAAGTCGATCAGCCACCGTGCGCTGATGTTCGCCGGCCTCGCGGTCGGCGAGAGCCGGATCGAGGGGCTGCTGGAGGGCGAGGATGTGCTCGCCACCGCCGCCGCGATCCGCGCGATGGGCGCGACGATCGAGCGTGACGATGATGGAGTCTGGCATGTCCGGGGCGTCGGCGTCGGCGGGTTGCTCCAGCCCGAAACCGCGCTCGAGATGGGCAATTCGGGCACCTCGACCCGGCTGCTGATGGGCCTGATCGCCAGCCACGGCATCACCGCGACCTTTACCGGCGACGCCTCGCTCTCCAAACGGCCGATGGGTCGGGTGATCGACCCGCTGTCGCTGATGGGCGCCGAATTCACGGCCAGTCCGGGGGGGCGCCTGCCGCTGACGATGCGCGGGCTCAATCCGGCGGTGCCGATCGAATATATGCTTCCCGTCGCCTCGGCGCAGGTCAAGTCGGCGGTGCTGCTCGCCGGCCTCAACACGCCCGGGATCACGCGCGTGATCGAGCCGGTGCCCACGCGCGACCATAGCGAACGGATGCTGGCCGGATTCGGCGCCGAACTGACCGTCGAGGAATCGCCGCAAGGCCGCGTCATCGCGATTCGCGGCGAGGCCGAGCTCAAGCCGCAGCATATCGTCGTGCCCGGCGATCCCTCGTCCGCCGCCTTCTGGATGGTCGCCGCGTCGATCGTGCCGGGATCGGACGTGACCATCGCCAATGTCGGGCTCAATCCGACCCGCACCGGGATCATCGCCGCACTGCGCCTGATGGGGGCGAACATCGCCGAGCTCGATTCGCGCACCGTCGGCGGCGAACCGGTCGCCAACCTGCGCGTCCGCCACGCGCCGCTCAGCGCGATCGAGGTACCGCCCGATCTCGCGCCCAGTATGATCGACGAATATCCCGCGCTGTTCGTCGCCGCCGCCTTTGCGAACGGCCGCACGGTCGCGCGCGGCGCCGAGGAGCTTCGCGTCAAGGAATCGGACCGCATCGCCGCGATGGCCGCCGCGCTGGGCGCCAACGGCGTCGGGATCGAGGAATTCGAGGACGGCCTGGCCATCACCGGCACCGGCGGCGATCCGATCCCCGGCGGCGCGCAAATCGCCTCGAAACTCGATCATCGTATCGCGATGAGCATGACGGTGGCCGGGCTCGGTGCGAAGAACGCGGTGAGCATCGACGATGCCGCCCCGGTCGCGACCAGCTATCCGGGTTTCTTCCAGACCCTCGATCACCTGACCGGCCGAAGCGAACGCCCATGATCATCGCCGTCGACGGACCCGCCGCATCGGGCAAGGGGACCATCGCCCGCGCGCTGGCGCGCCACTATCAGCTGCCGCATCTCGACACCGGCCTGCTCTATCGCGCGGTCGCCGCCACGGTGCTGCGCGAGGAGCTGGATCCCGAGCGTGAGGCGGATGCGGTGGCCTCATGCGGGTTCGACGACCTGCTGCTCGCCGACGAATATCTGCGCACCGACGATGTCGGCAAGGTCGCCTCGATCGTTTCGGCGCATCCGCTGGTGCGCGCCGCGCTGCTCCAGCGGCAGAAGCGGTTCGCGCTTCAGCCGGGCGGCGCGATCCTCGACGGACGCGATATCGGCACGGTGATCGCGCCGAACGCCGACGCCAAGCTGTTCGTCAAGGCGACCCCGACGATCCGTGCGCAACGCCGCCATGCCGAATTGAGGAAGAACGGATCGAATATCAGCATCGACAAGGTGCTGTCCGACATCCGTTCGCGCGACGATCGCGATACCCAGCGCAGCGCCGCGCCGTTGCTCGCCGCTCCCGACGCGGCGGTGCTCGACACCAGCTTCCTGTCGATCGAGGCGGCAGTGCAAAAGGCGATCGAGCTGGTCGAGAAACAGCGCGCGGCAAAGGCTGGCTAATCGGCCGGCGGCGCGGCCTGTTCCTGCGCCTGCATCTCCAGAAGCCGGTCGAGCAGCGCCAGCCGCGTCGCGATCTCGCCGCGATAGCTCGCGCTGGCGGGGGTCAGCTTCAGCGCATCGGCCCAATAGGGTCGCGCCGCCGCGAACTGTTCGGCGCGCACATAGGCCAGGCCCTGGAAGAAACGCGGCCCCGGATGCCGCGGCGCCAGCGCGATCGCGCGGCGAAAGGCGACGCCCGCGGCGGGCGACACGGTGCGCCCGTCCGCTTCGGCCAGCGTCACGCCCAGCCACGTCCACAGCGCCATGTCGCGCGGTGAGGCGTTCACCGCGCCCAGCATCACCTTCGCCGCCTTTTCGGGATCGCCGCCGCGCACCAGCGAATCGGCGAGGAAGAGGTAATTGTCGATATAGGTGAACCGCCCGAACATCGCGCCACGCAGCTCGCGCAGCATCAGGTCGTCGCCCTGCGCCTGCTTCGCCGCGACGACCGGTGCGCCGGGCAGGTCGGGGCGGGCCTGCAGCGCATAGCCCGCCGCGCCCAGCATCAGCGCGGCGCCGGCGAACGACCACAGCCCGCGTGGCAGGCGCAACGCCCACAAGCCGGCGCACGCCGCCGCGCCGATCGCCGCCAGGGTGATCCATCCCGTCATCGCCGCCGCCTTTTCAGCGTCCCGCGCGCCAGCCACAGCCCGGCGCCCAGCAACAGCAGCGGCGCGAACCACAAGGGCGCGGTCGCCCAGCCCAGCGGCGGATCATAGGTCACGTAATTGCCGTAACGCTCGATCAGCCAGGCGCGCACCGCCGCCGGCGTCTCGCCCGCCGCGATCTTCTGGCGCACGATGCGGCGCATGTCGGCGGCCATGTCGACGTCGCTGTCATGGATCGACTGGCCCTGGCACACCAGGCAGCGCAGTTCCGCCATCAGCTCGGCCGCCCGCGCTTCCCGTGCCGCGTCGGGCAGCTGGGAATAGCCAAGATCGGCCGGCACCGCCGCCGCCGCCAGCGCCAGGGCGATCGCCACGCTCACCGCGCATCCTCCAGCGCCTTAAGCAGCTTTTCCACGTCGTCCGCGCGGATGTCGCCGATATGCTGCGCGGCGATTCGCCCCCGCCCGTCGATCACGAAGGTTTCGGGCACGCCCGACGATCCGATGCTGATCTGCACCTGGCTTTGCGGGTCGCTGCCGATCCGGGTATAGGGATCGCCGTTGCGCGCCAGGAACATGGCCACCGCCGCCGGCGTGTCGCGGATCGCGATCGCGTCGATCTCGACGCCCGCTTGCTTGAGCTTCATCAGCTGCGGCGCCTCGGCGATGCACGGTAAGCACCAGCTGGCGAACACATTGAGCAGCCGTGGCTTGCCCGTCGCGAAATCGGCACGCTTCACGCCGGGCTTGCCGGCCAGCATCGGTTCCAGCGCGAACGCCGGCAGCGACTTGCCGACCAGCGCCGATTTCACCGCCGTATCCGCCGGCGCCATCAGCCCGCGCCCGACCAGCGCGACCAGTGCGGCGAACACCAGCAACGGCGCCCAGAGCAGCCAGCGCCTCATGCCGCCGCCTCGCGCCGCCTGCCGCCGCGCCGTTCGCGCGCCACCCGCCCGATCAGCGCCAGCGCGCCGCCGATCGCGATCAGCGCGCCGCCCAGCCAAATCAGGCTGACGAACGGCTTCCACCACAGCCGCAGCTGCCAGCGCCCCTGCGCATCCTGCGCGCCCAGCACGGCATAAAGCTGGCCGTCGATCCGCGTGACCAGCGCCGCCTCGGCGGTGTCGGTCGGCGGCGAGCTGTAGAAGCGGCGCTGCGGCCGCAGCACGATCGTCGCACCACCTTCTCCGCGGCGCGCGACGACGCGCCCTTCCACCGCCGACCAGTTGTCGCCCACCACCGGCGCCACGCCGCTCAGCACCGCGCGCCACGGCCCGACCCGATAGACTTCGCCATAGCGCGCCGCGACCAGCCGTTCGCTGGTGAAGCCGCTGTCGGCCGCCATCCCGGCCAGGCTGACCGCAACCCCGAAATGCGCCACCACCATGCCCCAGGTGAACAGCGGCGTGCGCAGCGGATTGCGCCGCCACACCGGCGCGAAGCTGGCGATGGCAAGGCCCGCGGCCAGGCCCAGCCCCGCCACCTCCATCCACCCCGTGCCGGGCGCCAGCACCAGCACGGCGGCGATCACCATCGCCGTCGCCACGATCGGCGCGATCAGCCGCGTCAGCACCGCGCGCGGCGCGTCACGGCGCCAGCGCAGCACCGGCCCGGCCGCCATCGCCGCGACCAGGATCAGCGCGATCGGCCCGGCGGTCTTGTTGAAGAAGGGCGGCCCGACCGACAGCCTTTGCCCCATCGCCTCGGCGACCAGCGGATAGAAGGTGCCGATGACGACGATGCCCAGCAACACGGTCAGCAACAGGTTGTTGAGCACCAGCCCGCCCTCGCGGCTGACCGGATCGAACCCCTCCCCCGCCTTCACCTTGCCGACGCGCAGCGCGAACAGCGCCAGCGCGCCGCCGACATACAGGCCCAGCAGCGCGAGGATGAAGCTGCCCCGCGTCGGATCGACGGCAAAGGCATGCACGCTGGTGATGAGGCCCGACCGGATCAGGAACGTGCCCAGCATCGACATCGAGAAGGCGGTGACCGCCAGCATCAGCGTCCATGCCCGCAGCCCGTCGCGCGCCGCCAGCACATTGACCGAATGCAGCAAAGCCGTCGCCGCCAGCCACGGCATCAGCGAGGCGTTCTCCGACGGATCCCAGAACCACCAGCCGCCCCAGCCCAGCTCGTAATAGGCCCAATAGCTGCCCGCCGTGATGCCCAGCGTCAGGAAGATCCACGCCGCCAGCACCCACGGCCGCATCGCGCGGGCGAACGCCGGGCCGACCTGCCGCGTGACCATCGCGCCGACCGCGAAGGAAAAGGCGATCGAGAGCCCGACATAACCGAAATAGAGCGTCGGCGGATGGAATGCGAGGCCGGGGTCCTGCAACAGCGGATTGAGCCCCATGCCGTCCTGCGCCGGCGGATCGAGTCGTGTGAACGGGCTCGATGCCATGACGAGAAAGGCATAGAAGCCGAGCGCGATGAACGCCTGCGCGCCCAGCGTCGCGGTCAGCGTCGCGCGGTCGAGCTTGCGCTCCAGCAGCGCGATCGCCGCGCCGGCCAGCGCCAGCACGGTGACCCATAGCAGCATCGACCCTTCGTGATTGCCCCAGGTGCCGGCGAATTTGTAGATCAGCGGCTTGGCCGAATGGCTGTTCTGCGCCACCAGCATCACCGACATGTCGGATCGCAGGAACAAGGCGATCAGCAAGCCGAACGACAATGCCGCGAGCAACCCCTGCACGATCGCCACCGGCCGCACCGCGGCGACCAGCTCGTCCTGCTTCAGCCGCAGCCCCAGCCCCGCGCAGGCGAGCTGCAACAGCGCCATCGCCGCCGCGAGCCACAGCGCGGCCAACCCCGCTTCGGCGATCATGCGCTACCGATCATTTTGCGAGCGTGTCCGGCGGCGGCATCTTGTCGGCGATCTCCGGCGGCATGTAACGCTCGTCATGCTTGGCGAGCAGATTGTCGGCGACGAAGCCGCCGTCCGCGGTGAACTTGCCCTCCGCCACGACGCCGGAACCTTCCTTGAACAGATCGGGCGCGACGCCGGTGAAGCGCACCGGCACCTTCGCCGCGCCGTCGGCCACGACGAACGCGATCGTCACCCCGTCGCTCAGCCGCTTGAGCGAGCCGCGCTCGACCATGCCGCCCAGCCGTACCGCCTTGTCCACCGGCGGCGCCTTCGTCGCGACATCGCCGGGCGTATAGAAAAAGGCGGCCTGATCCTGCAGCGCCGACAGCGCCAGCGCGCTCGCCCCGCCGATCGCGGCCAGCGCCGCCAGCCCCAGGAACAATCGCTGATGCTTACGCTTCATCGCGTGCCTTCGATCCTGTGGCCTTCAACGCATCGGCGGCGGCTTCGGCGCGCCGCATCGCGCGCCAGCTCGCCAGCGACAGCCCGCCGACGCCGATCGCGACCACCCCATAGGCGGCGATGATGAACGGCCAATGATTCATGCCGCCATCCGCCGCATCCGCGCCTCGACCCGCTGCTGCGCCAGCACGGCGCGCATCCGCATCAGCACGATCCCGCCGAACAGAAATGTGAACCCCGGCAGCGTCACCAGCAGCGGCCACAGCATCGACGTGTCGATCGTCGATTTGGTCAGCGTCAGGCTCTGCCCCTGATGCAGCGTGTTCCACCACACCACCGAATAGCGGATCACCGGCAGCAGCACCGTGCCCGCGATGCCGAACAGCGCGGGAATGCGCCCGTCGCCGCCGCGCTCGCGGTCGGCGCGCTCCAGCGCGATCCACGCGATATAGATGAAAAACAGGAGCAGCATCGACGTCAGCCGCCCGTCCCATTGCCACCAGGTGCCCCAGGTCGGCCGTCCCCAGATCGATCCGGTGATGAGGCACAAGGCGGCGAACACCGCCCCGACCGGCGCGATCGCCCGCGCAGCGAGGCCCGCAAGCGGATGCCGCCACACCAGATAGGCGAAAGACGCTATGGCAAGCCCGCTCCATCCGCCCATCCCCAGCCACGCGCTCGGCACATGGATATAGAGGATGCGCACGCTTTCCTTCTGCAGGTAGTCGGGCGGCGCCCGCGTCAGCCCGCCCCATGCGCCCACCAGCACCAGCACCAGCCCGCCCCAGAACAGGATCGGCGTCAGCGGACGCGCGATTTTTAGGAAGCGCGTAGGATTGGCGAGGGCGTGGATCACGGTCGCCCCGCCCTTAAGGCACAATGGCGGTCGAATCCAACGCTGTTTGGGTCAGCCCGCCGCGAACGACCGCGGCGCCGGGGCGGGCGCATTCGGGAACCGGCCGTTGAA
This sequence comes from uncultured Stakelama sp., assembly GCA_964413495.1. Classification (GTDB taxonomy): domain Bacteria; phylum Pseudomonadota; class Alphaproteobacteria; order Sphingomonadales; family Sphingomonadaceae; genus Sphingomonas. The sequence goes on from CAYPRW010000001.1 coordinate 160,864, forward strand.
CAGCAGCCCCGCCCATGCCCAGCGGCGCACCACGCCGATGTGAAAGGCATAGCTCGCCAGACCGGCCAGCGCGATCGCGGCGACATATTCGACCAGCGACGTAAATCCATAGCGCAGGGCGGCGATATTGATGGCGATCAGCAGCGGGAAGTGAACGATATAGATCGTGAAAGACGCATCGCACAGATTGCGCACCACGCGCGCGCGGGTCCGGATGCGCAGGGCCGAACTCAGCACCAGCAGCACCGCCGCGGGCGGGCACAATGCCGCGATGACGAACCGGATCTGCGTTTCCGCATTCGCAGCCGCATCGGCCGAAAGCCAGGGCGCCAGTCCAAGGCGCCACAGGCCATAGCCACCGGTCGCCACGATCAGGATCGATACCGGCAATGCGGTGCCGGCCAGCATCGTCCGCCGCAACGCGCGCGACCGCGCCAGCGCCATGCCGAGCAGATAGAGCGGCAGATACCCCGCGATCAGTCGCAGCTCGATCAGCATCGGGCGATAGCGCGTGGGCGCCAGTCCCAGCACGGCCCATATCGTCACGATCATCAGCACCAGCGAGGCGGCGGCCAGCAGCTGGATCAGCCGCGCCTGTCCCATCCGCCGCAACCGGACCAGCCAACCCGCCGCGCGGCGCGGCGACACCTTGACGAACAGCAGATAGGCGGCGACCTGGTACAACAGCAGTGCGAACAGGAACCACAGGTGATGCCATTCGAATGGCAGCACGCCGGCGCCGCGCCGGCAACAAGGTCGTGAGCATGATCCAGATCAGCGGGGAGATAGCCGCCACGCCGAACACCGCCGGAATGCCGATCCGCAAGGAGCGGCGGGCAATCCACATTTCCGGGTTGCGGTGGCGCAGCGTACGTTCGGCCAGAAATCCCGCAATGGCAAAGAATGCCGCCATGCGGAACGCGGTCGATATCGCCTCGACGACATCGAACACCGGCAGATCCTGATGCAGCATCGTGCCGTGATAGAACAGGCCGCCGATCAGCAACCCGGCCCGCCAGACGTCGAGTCCGGCGATATGGCGGTCATCCATAGCTCAGGTCCGGGCGGATTTAACGCACCGTTGCGCCGCATCGGGCAGCATCTGCGGCAACGCGCCGCCGATCGCCCGCGCCCAGCGTAGATAGCCCGCATCGTTCAGATGGATGCCGTCATCGCGATAATAGGGGCCGGGGCGGCCATTTGTCAGCAACAGCGGCTGGATGTCGATAAAGGCCAGGTCGGGCTGTCGCGCGGCAAGCGCGCGGGCAAGCCGGTTGAACTCGATCTGCGCCGGGCGTTCGGTCCACCGCGTTGGCGAAGGTTTCAGCGACACGATCGCCAGCTTCATGTCGCCATAGCGCAGGCGCTTGGCGGCGATGAACGCCTTGAGATCGGCAAAGGCGCGATCGGCCGAACCGCCAAAGGCGATGTCGTTCTCGCCGGCATAATAGACAATCGCCGCAGGCCGTGCGCCGACAGGCTCGTTCTTGAAACGCTGAGTGATCTCGCGCATCGTCGCGCCGCCGATGCCGCGATTGCGCGCCTCCCACGGGGCCATGTCCTCGGGCATGCTCTTCCAGTGGGCGATCGACGAACTGCCGATGAACCAGATCGTACAGCCGCGTCCCGATGCCGGCACCGGCGCGGTCGGCAACGGCGAGGCGGCGGCTTCGGCAAAGAAACGCTCGCGCTCGGCATTGCGGCCGAACATCCACCCGGTCATCACCGCAACCGCGATTGCGAGCGCGAACAGCAGCTTTTGCCGTCCCGACCGATCCTTTTCCATCACCGCATTGTCGTTCAACCGCCTACTCCCGCACCACCCCGATTCGCGGTGTAGCGGAACAGGCTTAAGGGCCGGTAAGCGCCGCAGATGCCCTCCGCCCGATCAGCCGCCGGGCGATCGCGTCCGCCACATCGCTGGCCGGGGCGCCGGTGCGGTCGCTTTCGTTCCATATCTCGATCAGCCGTCCGGGGATGCGCGCGATGCGGGCCTCCACCTCGGCACGATCGCCCTGGCCCAGATATTCCAGCCCGACATTGATGATCCCGCCCGCGTTGATGACGTAATCGGGCGCATAGAGGATGCCGCGCGCATGGATGCGATCGCCATCGGCGCGGGTCGCGAGCTGGTTGTTCGCGCCCCCGGCCACCGCCTTGCAGTCGAGCGCCGCGATCGATTCCGCCGTCAGGATCGCGCCGAGCGCGTTGGGGCTGACGATATCGGCGGCCACGCGCAGGATCGCGTCCGCGCCGGTGACGTCCGCGCCCAGTTCGGCGGCGAGCGCGGCCGCCTTGTCAGGGTTCACATCGGCCAGCGTCAGCTTCGCGCCGTCCGCCGCCAGCAACCGCGCAAGGCCGCCGCCCACGCTGCCCACGCCCTGGATGGCGACATGCACGCCCGCCAGCCGGTCGGTGCCCAGCGCGCGCCTTGCCGCCGCCTTGACGCCCAGATAGACGCCATGCGCGGTGAACGGGCCGGGATCGCCGCCGGCGCTGCCGCCCGCCACCGGCAGGCCGGAAACATGGCGCGTGCGCGTGGCGATCACCTTCATCCGCGCTTCCGACATGCCGACATCCTCGGCCGTCACGTAACGCCCGCCGAGCGATTCGATGGCGTCGCCGAACGCCGCCAGCTGCGCCTCGCTGATCGTCGCGCCGCGTTCGGGCGCCAGCACCACACCCTTGCCGCCGCCCAGCGGCAGCCCCGCCATCGCGTTCTTGAAGCTCATCCCGCGCGACAGGCGCAATGCGTCGGTCACCGCCGCGGCATTGTCGGAATAGTACCAGAACCGCACGCCGCCCGCCGACGGTCCCAGCGCGGTGCTGTGGATCGCGATGACCGCGCGCAGGCCGCTTGCCGGATCGGTGACGAAATGCACGCCTTCATGGGCATCGAAATCGGGCAGGTCCCACACCGCGGTCATCGCTCGCTCCTGATAATTTTATTTCTCGATCGCGTAATATTGTTTTGAGCGGCGCTGTGCCAGCCCAAATTCGCGAGAGAGGAGATGGGGCGACCGACGGGACTTGAACCCGCAACCCCCGGCATCACAAGCCGGTGCTCTAACCAATTGAACTACGGTCGCCGTGAAGCGGGGCGCTTAGCGGGGGCATGGGGCCGCCGTCAAGCACCGCGCTGGCCCCGCCCCGCGCTTTCTGGCAAAGCGCCGCGCATGGATTCGAGCATCCCCGCATCCGGCTTTCCGATCGAGCCCGTGATCGCCCGCCTGTCCGCCACGCCCGCGGTCCAGCGCGTGCCCAACGCCAGGCTCACCCTGTTCATCCGCAAGGGCTTCCTCGAACCGGAATTGTGCGCGCGGCTGATCGCCCGGATCGACGCCAAGCGCCGCCCCTCGACCGTTTCGGACGATAATGGCGACAACGCCTTTCGGACCAGCGAGACCTGCGACCTGCCGGACAGCGATCCCGATGTGACGGACGTGGAGCGTCGCATCGCCGCGCTGACCGGAATCGACCTTGCACATGGCGAACCGCTTCAGGGCCAGCGTTACGAGGTCGGGCAGGAGTTCAAGGCGCACACCGACTATTTCGAGCCGCACGGCGTGGATTTCGAGCGATGTTGCGCCGTCGCCGGCCAGCGGACATGGACGGCGATGATCTATCTCAACGCGGTCGAGGCGGGCGGCGCGACGCGGTTCAAGACGATCGACAAGATCGTCCAGCCCGAAACCGGCAAGCTGCTCGCCTGGAGCAACCTCACGCCCGACGGCGCGCCCAACCCGGCGACCCTGCACCATGCGATGAAGGTGCGCGCAGGCCGCAAATATGTCGTCACCAAATGGTTCCGCGAACGCCCCTGGGGCTGATTGCCCTCTAATCCTCCCCCGCCAGGGGGAGGTGGCGCCGAAGGCGACGGAGGGGGAGGACACGAACCGCCCGCCGCCCTCCCCCTCCGTCATCGCTGTGCGATGCCACCTCCCCCTGGCGGGGGAGGATCTGACATATCGAAAAAGCCCCGGCCGCGCATGACGTCCGAGGCCTCCTCCCTTTTTGCGCTGACCCTGGCGGATCAGAATTTCACCGTCGCGCCCAGGCTGAACGTGCGGCCCTGGTCGTAACGGTTCACAAAGACGCGGCGCGCGGCAAAGTCCTGATATTCCTGGTATTTCGTGCGGGTCAGGTTGCGCGCCTCGAACTTCACCTCGATCTCGCCGTCCAGCACCTTGATCACCTGCCGCGCGACCACGTCGAGGCGGATGCCCGGCTGCTCATACACATCGGGCAGGAAGTCCACGCCCGACGCATTCGACGCGCCGCGCGCCGTCACCCGCCTGCTCGCATAATTGACCAGCACGGTCAGCTGCGAGGTCGTCTCGCTATCCTCGATCCCGAACTGGAAGTTGATAAGGTGATCCGATTGCCCGGTCAGCGGCGCGCCGTCGCGATAGAGCAGGTTGGCCGGACGGAACACGATCCCGCCCGGACCGGCGTTGATGTCCGGCACCAGCGTCGCGTCCGCGGTGATGCTTGACCTCGTATAGGTATAGTTCGCCACCAGCAGCAAACGCCGCGTCGACCAGAAATCGCCGTTCAGGAAATCGAGCGGAACATATTTCTGAAGCTCGACCTCGCCGCCATAGAGCTGCGCTTCGGGCACATAGGAAAAGCCGGTGGTGATGCGCGAGTCGAGCGTCGGGAAGGCCGAGACCTGCTCGATCGGGTTCTTGATCTTCTTGTAGAAGGCCGCCGCGGTCACCCGCTCGTTGCGGCCGAAGAACCATTCGTAGCGCGCCTCGGCATTGTAGAGCTGCGAATCGATCAGCGCGGGGTTGCCGAAGAACAGCCGGTCGCTGTCGAAATCCTGATAGAATTGCGGCGCGAGCTCGCGGAATTGCGGACGCGCGATCGTCTTCGAGCCGTGCACGCGCAGCTGCATGTTCTGCGCGAAGTTCCACGTCACCGTCGCGGCCGGCAGCCAATAGTCGTTGTCGAGGTTGGTGCCCGCGCCCGCGATATTGGTGCCGACGAATTCCTTGGCGGTCTCGTAGCGCACACCGAACGTCGCCTTCACCCCGTCGATCGGCTCGATATCGGCCTGCAGATAGCCGGCATGGATGGTCAGGCCCGCGTCGTACACCGCCGCGCCCTGCCCGCCCGAGATATTGTCGAGCACCAGGCACAGCCCATTGGGACAACCGCCAAGCTGGCTGTTGATCGCCTGCAGCACCGATGGCGTCAGCAGCAGGTCGGGCCGCAGGTAACGATAGCCCAGCGGCAGCGCGCCGCCCGGCTCGTAGCGATAGGCGAAGCTGAAGCGGCTCGAGCTGCGCTGCTGGTCCTGATAATAATAGCCCGCCGACAGCCGCACCGGGATGCCGATGTCGAGCTTGTACGACAGGTCGGCCTGGCCGCTCCACAAGGTCTCGTCGAGTTCGCTGAATGCGATCTGCGCCTGCTCGTTCGACGCGTTGAGCGCATTGACCCAGCCGTTCACCGTCGGGTCGTAGCGCGAGACGAAGCTGCGCTCGTAAGGCGAATCGCGCCGCGTCTTGGCATAGGCGCCGCGCATGTCGAGGCTGAGATCGTCGAACTTGAACTCGCCGACCAGCTGCGATTCGAACAATTCGCGCTCGAACCACGCGGTGGTCTGATTGAACCGCTCGAAGCCCGAAGTGTTGGGATAGAGCGTCGCCGATGCGCCGCGCGCCTGCTTCACCGTGTCGTGGATATAGACGTTGGTCCAGCGGATCGTCTGCTCGCCGAACTCCGCGCCCAGGCCGATCAGGCCGTTCACCACCGCGCGGTTGTCGGTGATGATCGTGCGGTAATCGCTGCGCAGGATGCCGGTCTCGTCGTTGGTGTCCTGCTGGACCGCGTCGCGCGTGCGCCAGCTGTTGCTGAGGCCGGCCGAGGCGACGATGCCGAACTGGACGTCGCCGGCGTTGAACCGCTGACCCAGGCTGAACTCGCCCGAGAAGTTCGCGGGGATGTGAAAATTGCCCTGCATGATCGTGGTCGGCGTGTTGGTCAGCTGCGCCACTTGGTTCGCCGGAATCTGCGCGCCATTGAGGCCGACATCCTTGATGAACCCCGGCACCTTGCGCGTGCCGTCATCATAGCCGCCCCAATCGTTGCTGCCGCCCTGATAGGTATAGCCATATTCGCTGGTCGTCTCGGTATCGAGCGTGACGCTGCCGCCCAGCGAGACGAAGCCCTCCCTGGGGATCGCCTTGGTCGTCAGGTTGATGACGCCGCCGCCGAATTCGGCCGGATAGTTGACCGAATAGGTCTTCTGGACCAGCGCCGACCCGACCACGCTGGTCGGGAAGATATCGAGCGGCACGGTACGCCGCAGCGGCTCGGGCGACGGCAGCGGCGAGCCGTTGAGCAGCGCCGAGGAATAGCGGTCGCCCAGGCCGCGCACAAACACGAAGCCGTTGCCGACGACCGACAGGCCGGTCACGCGCTGCAACGCGCCGGCGATGTCGCCTTCGCCCGTGCGCGCGATATCCTCCGCCGACAGCACCGACACGACCTGCGGGGTCGCGCGGATGACGTTCGGAATATTGCGCCCGATCACCACGATCTCGCCGCCGTCCGACGCATCGGCGCCGGGGGTCGAGATCTCGACCTCTTCCTGCGCTTCTTGCGCCTGCAGGGTTTCGTCCTGCGCGAGCTGGCCCGATGGCGGCGCGGCCGGCGTGGGGGTGCCTTGCGGGGCGCTGTCCTGCGCGAATGCCGCCGGTGCGACGAGGTTGGTGGTCAGCAGGAGCATGGCTCCGAATGCGAAAGGCTTCTTCATGAGCTTATGCCCCGCTCAAAATCCTGGAATTGAAAGCCGCCGGGACGCTGGGCGACCCCATCGTCCCGGCGGGAACCGCGTGCCCGACGCCGGTCAGCGGTTGCTGCAGGCGAAGTAGACCGAGGTGAAGATCGGCGGACCGTTGTCCTGCAGCGCCGAGTCCGCCGCGCGGAAGGTCGATCGCGCCGCCGTACCCGCGATCATGTTGAGGCACGGTACCGAGCTTTGCAGGATGCCGTTGACGTAACGGCTGTCCGCGCCGCCGCGGATCCGCAGCGCGCCGGTCGTGGCGGCGGTGTGGATGAAGGTGAAGTTCGAGATCACTGCGTTGGTGCGCGGCAGCAAATCCTCGTTGCCGTTCGAGTCGACCTCGAGCGTGAACGAGTCGCTGGTGGCGCCGCCCGGCTTCTGCGCGACCACCAGGAACTGGATGAAGCCGCGATAGCCGTTGTCGTAATCGAAGCCGTCGTCGTCGGCCCCGGTGATCGCGATATGCTTCAGGTTCGCGGTGCCGCCGAACACTTCGATGCCGTCATCGGCCGAATTGTGCGACTGGATATGGTCGAGCTGCGTGCCCGAACCCACGCCGGCCAGCGTCAGGCCCTGCAGCTCGTTGCCGCCGCCGGCCGAGATGTCGATGCCGGTGAAGCGGATCTGGACATAGGCCATGCGTCCGCTGCTGCTCGCCTTGTCCGGGCCGCCATACAGGCGCGTGGTGGTCAGCCCCTCGGCAGTGTTGTCGCAGGTCGTGCTGGTGCCGTTGGCGTCGTTCGGCCCGGTGCCGGTGCGGCACACGCCGGTCGGCGCCTGGCCCAGCAGCAGGATGCCGCCCCACTGGCCCTGGGTCGAATCCGACGTGCCGGTCGCCGACAGGTTCTGGCGCGAGGTGAAGACGATCGGGGCGGAGGCGGTGCCGACGGCATCGATCTTCGAACCGCGATTGATCAGCAGCACGTCGGGCACGGCGTCGGTCGGGTTCGACACGACGGTGACGCCGGCTTCGATCGTCAGCGTCGGGCCGGTCGCGGCGCCGGTCGTCCCCGCATCGGTACCCACCTCGACATTGCCGTCGAGCAGGTAGGCGACGCCGGTGATGCGCGGCAGTGTCAAATTCGCGGTGATCGCATTCGGCAGGCGGCACAGACGAACGTTCGTGTTGGTGCCGCCATCGGTGGTGCCCGCCGGACAGGCACTGGCCGCCGGCGTGGCGGCGGCCGCGACGGTGAGCGGCGGGGCGTTGCACGACGCGCTGGACGAGCCAAAGTTCGCCGATGGCGAGTTGCAGGTCCATTGCTGGAAGGCGGTGTCGCCCGATCCGCTGAACGCACCGAGATAGCTGCCCGCAGTGAAGAACGAACCGGCACCGACGGTGGCGTTCAAGCTCGTCGGGTCGGTCGCGACCGGAGTCGGCGTCAGTGCCGAGATCGTCGGTGCCGCCGCGACTGGGCCCGAACCGGCAACGTATACGCGCGTGCCGCTGGCGTTGTTGTTGCTGCCCGGCGTGCCGGTGACGATACCCAGCTGCTCGGCGGCGGTGATGGTGAAGGCGGCATCGACCTGACCGCCGGTGCCGGCGAATTCGGCCGGGAGAATCGCGGCAGGCGGCGGCGTCGGGGTCGGCGTGGGCGCCGGAGCCGGCGGGTTGATCACGACATTGCCCGCACCCGGCGTCGCGATGCTGGTCGCGCCATCGCACGCCGCGAGCGTCGCGCCCGCCACGCCGGTCATCAGGATGAGGCTGATACGCTTGAAGTCGGCCATGAAAATCTCCGTTCGATCGGTCCTGCTGGTCAGGATGCCGGGCGCGTGCCCGGATCGACTCGGATCATCCCCCTGCCGATCGCATGCACGCCGCTAGGGGCCGCGCGTGACAGTTCGATGCGAGTTTGGAGAAGGTTGCGTGACGGTGATGTGACGAGATTGTTACGGGCGCGCGAGCAGGCGCTCAATCATCCGACGGGCCGGACGGCGTCGCCTGCCCTTGGGTGAAGTTGACACCCGGTCGGCAATGTCGGTGATCCAGCCGATCGGCCTTCTCAACTGTGCGGACGCGAGCATTGGATTACGATGGCAAAGCACGGGACCGGTGGATCGCACCTGGCGGTCTCCAACAATATGACGACGGATTTTGGTGGAAGGAAAGCCTTCTTGCCTTTCGCCGTCATCCTGAACTTGTTTCAGGATGACGGGCTGACAGTCAGGACGTGGCGCAAAGCCCGCCCTAAGCAATCGCCAACGAAAAAGCCCGCCAGGTTTCCCCGGCGGGCTTTTGCGATGGTGGGCGCGGCAAGGATTGAACTTGCGACCCCTGCGGTGTGAACACAGTGCTCTACCACTGAGCTACGCGCCCCTACCCATCAAGCGGCGTACCCGTCGAAACAGGCCGTTCCGGCAAGCCGGAGCGCCCCGGAGTGGCCCGGGGAGCGGTGCCTCTAAAAGGCGCGTGCCGGCTTGTCCAGCCCCCAAAGGGAGCCAAACAAGCGCGCCAAATCCGTCAGTTCAGTTGACCGCATCCTTCAGGCCCTTGCCCGCCTTGAACTTGGGCTGCGACGAAGCCTTGATCGTCATCGGCTCGCCGGTGCGCGGGTTGCGGCCGGTCGACGCCTTGCGCTTGCTGACCGAGAAGGTGCCGAACCCGACCAGGCGGACCTCGTCGCCCTTCTTGAGCGAGCTGGTCACGGCATCGAATACCGCTTCGACCGCCTTGCTTGCATCGCCTTTGCTGAGGCCCGCGGTGTCCGCGACCGTCGAGATCAGTTCCTGCTTGTTCATGCCCGTTGAACCCCTAGTTGTTCTTGGCCTAGCGAAAAGAGACTCGGCGCTCTCCGCACCGGTCGCGCAGGAAAACGGTTCCGGCCCCCGCTGTCAAAGGGAAAGCGGAGGACAGGCGCGAAACGACCCGAAAAACGGCCCTGGAGCCTAGTGTCGCAGCGATTCCGGGCCGGCAGCGGCGGCAACGGGCGGCTGTGCGGCGAGTTCGTCCGCCTCACTCCAATCGATCGCGGTCAGCGGTTCGGTCAGCGCCAGCTTCAACACCTCGTCGACATGGCTGACGGGCACGATCTTCAGCCCCTCGCGGATGTTCGCCGGGATTTCGGCCAGGTCCTTCTCATTCTCCTGCGGGATCAGCACGGTCTCGATGCCGCCGCGCAATGCCGCCAGCAGCTTTTCCTTGAGCCCGCCGATCGGCAGCACGCGGCCGCGCAGCGTCACCTCGCCGGTCATCGCCACCTCGCGCCGCACCGGCACGCCGGTCAGCGTCGAGACGATCGCCGTCACCAGCCCGATGCCCGCCGACGGCCCGTCCTTGGGCACCGCACCCTCGGGCAAGTGCACATGCACATCCTTGCGCGCGAAGATCGACGGCTTGATGCCATAGGCCGGCGCGCGCGCCTTGATGAAGCTGAACGCCGCCTCAACCGATTCCTTCATCACGTCGCCAAGCTTGCCGGTCGTGCGCACCGCGCCCTTGCCCGGCACGGTCACGCTCTCGATCGTCAGCAATTCGCCGCCGACCTCGGTCCAGGCCAGCCCGGTCACCGCGCCGATCTGATGCTCTTCCTCGGACAGGCCATGTCGGTACTTCTGCACGCCCGCAAATTCGTGGAGGTTGTCCGGCGTGATCGTCACGCTTTGCGCCTTGCCCTCCAGGATGCGGCGCAGCGCCTTGCGCGCGAGCTTGGCGATCTCACGCTCCAGCGTGCGCACGCCGGCCTCGCGCGTGTATTTCTGGATCAGCGCGCGCAGCCCCTCGTCGGTCAGCGTGAATTCGCCGTCCTTCAGCCCATGCGCCTCGATCTGCTTGTCGAGCAGATGGCGCTGGGCGATCTCGACCTTCTCGTCCTCGGTATAGCCTTCGAGGCGGATGATCTCCATCCGGTCCAACAAAGGCTGCGGCAAATTCAGCGAGTTGGCGGTCGTTACGAACATCACGTCTGAAAGATCGACGTCGATCTCCAGATAATGGTCGTTGAACTTGCCGTTCTGTTCGGGATCGAGCACCTCGAGCAGCGCCGAGGCCGGATCGCCGCGGAAATCCTGGCCCAGCTTGTCGATCTCGTCGAGCAGGAACAGCGGATTGCTGGTGCCGGCCTTCTTCAGGTTCGACACCACCTTGCCCGGCAGCGATCCGATATAGGTGCGGCGGTGGCCCCGGATCTCGGCCTCGTCGCGCACGCCGCCCAGCGACTGGCGGATGAATTCACGCCCGGTCGCCTTGGCGATGCTCTTGCCCAGCGAGGTCTTGCCCACGCCCGGCGGGCCGACCAGGCACAGGATTGGCCCCTTCAGCTTGTTGGTCCGCGCCTGCACCGCGAGATATTCGACGATGCGGTCCTTGACCTTCTCCAGCCCGTAATGGTCTGCGTCGAGCACCGCCTCGGCCTCGACCAGATCCTTCTTCAGCTTCGATTTCTTGCCCCACGGCAGGCCCAGCAGCACGTCGAGATAGTTGCGCACCACCGTCGCCTCGGCGCTCATCGGCGCCATGGTCTTCAGCTTCTTGAGCTCGCCCTGCGCCTTGGCGCGCGCCTCTTTCGACAGCTTCAGCGTCGCGATCTTCTGGGTCAGCTCGGCGATCTCGTCGCCTTCGCCTTCCTCGCCCTCATTGCCCAGCTCGCGCTGGATCGCCTTCAACTGCTCGTTGAGATAATATTCGCGCTGGGTCTTCTCCATCTGGCGCTTCACGCGGCTGCGGATCTTCTTCTCGACCTGCAGCACGCCCAGCTCGCCTTCCATGAAGGCGAACACCATCTCCAGCCGCTTCTGCGGGTCGGTCTCGACCAGCAACGCCTGCTTGTCGGCGACCTTGACCGCGATGTTGCCGGCCACCGCATCGGCGAGCCGCGAGGATTCCTCGATCTCGCTCAGCTGCACCGCGGTCTCGGCGGGCAACTTGCGGTTCAATTTGGCGTAATTCTCGAACTGGTCGACCACCGATCGCATCAGCGCCTGGACTTCCTTGCCCTCTGGCACCGACTCCTCGACCGGCGAGACGCTCGCGGTCAGATATTCGCCGCTCTCGGTCAGCTCTTCCAGCCGCCCGCGCTCCTTGCCCGCCACCAGCACGCGCACCGTGCCGTCGGGCAGCTTGAGCAACTGCATCACCTCGGCCGAAACGCCGATGTCGTACAGGTCGTCGCGGCCCGGATCGTCCTGCGCCGGGTCGAGCTGGGCGACCAGGAAAATCTCCTTGTCGTCGGCCATCGCCGCTTCCAGCGCGGCGACCGACTTGTCGCGGCCGACGAACAGCGGCACGATCATGTGTGGAAAGACGACGATGTCGCGAAGCGGCAGAACGGGATAGTTGGACTTCATGAGCACTCCAGTGCCGCCCGCGAAGGGCGGATTCGCCCAACTATATGGGGTGTCGGTGCGTCGCATCAATCCGCTGATCGTTCCACTGCTGGTGATGGCGCTCGCCGCCCCCGCCGCCGCGCAGAAGGGCGAGCCGCCGGTCACCACGCTGACGATGCGATCGGGCGGCGAGATCGAGCCCGAGCGCGCGGCGCTGCGGCTTGAGCGCGTCGACCTGGATCTCGATATCGACGCCGCCCGCAAATATCTGTCGGGCGTCGCGCAATTGCGCCTGACCACCAGCGCCAGACAGACCCGCCTGCTGATCGATCTCGACAGCAACTTCCTCGTCTCGGGAATCGAGATCGACGACGCCAAGCTGTCGCCCGGCGCGTGGCGCAATCCCGAAGGCCGGCTGGTCATCGACCTGCCCCGCCCGATCCCGGCCGGCGGCAGGATCACCGCGAAGATCAGCTATGCCGGCCGCCCGCACGAGGCGGTCAATGCGCCGTGGGACGACGGCATCGTCTGGTCGAACTGGCAGGGCAAACCGTGGGTCGCGACCACCGCCCAGGGCTATGGCTGCGACCTGTTCTGGCCGTGCCTCGACTTTCCGGCGGGGGAGATCGACACGATCCGCATCTCATTGACGACGCGCGGCGACGTCATGGCCATCGCCAACGGCAAGCTGATCGATTTCCTGCCGGCGCGGGGGCTCCAGCCCGCGCGCTGGACCTGGGAGGCGAGGCACATCAATCCCTATCTCGTCGCGATCAACATCGGCCCGTATCGCGAGATCAAGGGCGGCTATGCCAGCCGCTATGGCAACGCGATCCCGCTGCATTTGTGGCACCTGATCGGCAAGGACAGCCAGGCGCAGGGCCTCTTCGCCGAATTCGCCCCGACGCTCGATTTCTTCGAGGCGATGATCGGCCCCTTTCCCTTCGCCGACGAGAAGCTCGGCGTGGTCGAGACGCCGCATATGGGCATGGAGCACCAGACGGCGAACGCCTATGGCAATGACTACCGCAAGGACGACACCGGCTTCGACTGGCTGTTCCAGCACGAACTGGCACACGAATGGTTCGGCAACCAGATGACCGCCGCCGACTGGGACGATTTCTGGCTGCACGAAGGCTATGCCCAGTACATGCAGCCGCTCTACGGCCAATGGCGCGAGGGGGAGGCGCGCTATGCCGCGATGATGGCAATCCAGCGTCAGCGCGTGTTCAACCGGCGGCCCCTGGTTTCCGGCACGTCACGCACTGCCGAAGACGTGTATCGCGAGTCACAGGGCGGTCCGGGCCAGGACATCTATTTCAAGGGCGCCTGGGTGCTGCACACGTTGCGTTACCTGATTGGCGACGCCGCCTTTTTCGACGCCACCCGTCGCCTCGTCTATGGCCGCCCCGATCCGCGGCCCGGCAATTTCAGGCCGCGTTTCGCTTCGACCCGCGAGTTCGAAACGCTGATGAGCGCCGCGGCGGCGCGCGACCTGGGCTGGTTCTTCGACGTCTATCTGCGCGAAGCGGCGCTGCCCGAACTGATCGAGACGCGCGACGGCAATCGGGTCACGTTGCGCTGGGCCGCGCCGCGCGGCCTGCCCTTCCCGTTGCCGATCGACGTGGCGGTGGATGGCCAGGTCCGGCGACTGGCGATGGCCGGCGGCTCGCAAACGATCGACGTGCCGCCCGGCGCCCATATCGTGGCCGATCCGATGGCGCGCACCCTGCGGCGCAGCGCAGCGATCGAGGCGATGCAGGCGCGCTGAACTTCAGCGCGCCGTAGCCTGGCGTTCGCGCGTTCCGGTTTCGATCCGGTTGCGGCCCTGATCCTTTGCGGCATACAGCGCGGCGTCGGCGCGGATCACGCTGTCTTCCAGCGGCGCCGCATCGAGCTCCACCACCCCGGCCGAGAAGGTGACCGGCACGCCGTCGCCTGCGGTCAGCGGGTCCTGTGCAAACGCCGCGCGCAGCCGGGCCAGCACCGCCGCGGCCTCGTCCTCGGCAGCGCCGGGGAACAGCGCGACGAATTCCTCACCGCCCCAGCGTGCGACGATGTCGTCACGGCGCAACGCTTGTTCGAGGCGTGCCGCGAAGCTGCGCAGCACCTCGTCGCCCGCGGCATGCCCGGCGCGGTCGTTGATCCGCTTGAACCGGTCGATGTCGATCAGCGCCAGCGCGCCCGCCGATATCGTCGACGACTGGGTCATAAAGCCACGCCGGTTCCACAACCCGGTCAGCGCGTCGCGATGCGCGGCGCTGTCCAGCACCGCGATGCGCGATCGCGTCGCTTCCGACGCGCGATCGATGCTGGCGATCAGTTCGCCCAGCATGTCGCTGCTGCGCACAGTAGCCAGCGCCGCCGACTGATCGCGCTCCAGCGCGGCGATCGCGGCCGTCGCCTCGCGCACCGGGGCCAGCAGGCCGTTGATCGAGAACAGCGTGAAACCGGTGCCGGCCAGCGTCGCCGCCAGCACCAGCCCCAGTTCGGCAAAATCGAAGCTGCCGGACCAGGCGCCCCAGGCGATGAAGCTGAGCAGCGGGACATGCGTGCCGGCAAAGCACACGGCGAAGATCCGCATGCGCAGGTCGCGCGGGAACAGGAACAGCGTCGCCTTGTAAAACCGCATCGTAAGCCCTTTTCTGGTGCCCCCAGTTGGCCTTCGACCCTTTTTTGTGCAGTGCAGTAAATCCTGTCCAAAGCGATATGGTTAATGCCGGCCGGATCGGCCGGATTTCGGTGGATTACTCGAATTCGAGGATCGCGGCGTCCACCGCCAGGCTTTCGCCGGCGGCGAAGTTGACCGATTTGACCACGCCGGTCTTTTCGGCGCGCAGGATGTTTTCCATCTTCATCGCCTCGACCACGGCGAGCGGCTGCCCGGCCTCGACCCGGTCGCCCTGCGCCACCTCCAGCCGGGTGAGCAGCCCCGGCATCGGGCACAGCAGGAAACGGCTCATGTCCGGCGGGATCTTCTCGATCATGTGCCGCGCCAGTTCGGCGATGCGCGGCGAATGGACCTGCGCCCGATGCGCCGCGCCGCGCGCGGTCATCGTCCAGCCGGCACGGGTGCGCGCGACGCGGATCGCCAATGCCCCGCCGGCCGCATCTGCGATCGCGATCCGGTCGCCCGGCTTCCAGATGATCGATCCGCGCACGATCTCGCCGTCCACCAGCGCATCCTCGCCCAGCGTCACGGCATGTTCGGCATCGCCGATCCGGACCACCCAGTCGATCGCGGCCGCGCGAGGCTCGCCAAGCTGGCCCGAAATCGCCGCCGCCCGCGCCGCCTGCCGCGCGGTCAGCGTCGCCGCCACCGCCGCCAGCTGCCGGGTCAGCGCCGCGTCGGCCGGCGCGCCCGCGAACCCTTCGGGATATTCCTCGGCGATGAAGCCGGTGGTGAGCTCGCCCGAGCGGAAGCGCGGATGCTGCATCAACGCCGAGAGGAAATCGATATTGTTGCCCAGCCCCTCCAGCTCGAACCGGTCGAGCGCCGCGACCTGCAAATCCGCCGCCTCGTCGCGCGTATTGCCCCAGGTGATCAGCTTGGCGATCATCGGGTCATAGAACATGCTGACCTCGCCGCCCTCGTTCACGCCATCGTCGACGCGAACATAGGCCTCGCCCCCGACATTGCCGTAGGGCGTGTCGCCCGCCGCCGGGGGCTGATACCGCACCAGCCGCCCGGTCGAGGGCAGGAAGCTGCGATACGGGTCCTCGGCATAGACGCGGTTCTCGATCGCCCAGCCGGTCAGCTTCACCTCATCCTGCGTGAAGGCCAGCTTCTCGCCCGCCGCAACACGGATCATCTGCTCGACAAGATCGAGCCCGGTGATCGCCTCGGTCACCGGATGCTCGACCTGGAGGCGCGTGTTCATCTCCAGGAAGTAGAAGCCGTCGCCGGTCTTATCGGCGCCGGAAACGATCAACTCGACCGTGCCCGCGCTGTAATAACCGACGGCCCGCGACAGCGCGACCGCCTGCTCACCCATCTTGCGCCGCATCTCCGGGCTGACGAAGGGCGAAGGCGCTTCCTCGACCACTTTCTGGTGGCGGCGCTGGATCGAGCATTCGCGCTCGCCGAGATAGAGGATGTTGCCATGCTGGTCGCCCAGCACCTGGATCTCGATATGGCGCGGGCTCTCGATAAACTTCTCGATGAACACGCGGTCGTCGCCGAACGACGCCAGCCCCTCACGCTTGGTCGCCTCGAACCCCTCGCGCACGTCCTTCTCGGAATAAGCCAGCCGCATCCCCTTGCCACCGCCGCCGGCCGAGGCCTTCATCATCACCGGATAGCCGATCTCGTTCGAGATCTTCACGGCATGCTCGGTATCCTCGATCACCCCGACAAAGCCGGGCACGACATTGACCCCGGCCGCCTTGGCCAGCTTCTTCGATTCGATCTTGTCCCCCATCGCCGCGATCGCATTGGGCGGCGGCCCGACAAAGGCGATCCCCGCCTCGGCGCACGCCTTGGCGAAGCTCTTACGCTCGGACAGAAACCCATAACCCGGATGGATCGCGTCCGCCCCGGTCGCCTTCGCCGCGGCCAGGATCAGATCGGCCTTGAGATAGCTCTCGGCCGCCGGCGCCGGCCCCAGCCGCACGCTCTCATCCGCCATCAATACGTGCGGCGCCCGCGCATCGGCATCCGAATAGACCGCCACCGTGGCGATCCCCATCCGCTTGGCGGTACGAAACACGCGGCAAGCGATCTCACCCCGATTGGCGACCAGGATTTTCTTGAACATCGCTAAACGGCCCTCAGCGTTCGGTTTTTTCACAGACGTTCAAGCCGCCGAGGCTCCCGTCCTGTTTACATTTGTACCCACACTCATAATCACCTTCGATCTTCTCGCCGTCCTCGTAGAGGTTGAAGTTTGCGAGAACTGGTCGTGCGCTATTGCGACACTCTTCCAATGACTTGAAGGCTCCGAGAGGAATACTGCGAGTTAGATCAGACCCGTTTGGGTATACCCATCCCTTCCATTCCGGCCGCGCATCACAAGCCGCCAGGAGGAGCACAGCAAACGCAGTCACGACGGATTTCACTCCGCCGCCTCCAGCTCCACCTTCACTTCCGCCTGCATCGCCCGCACGCCGAGCCGGGCGAACAGCGCCGCGTCCTTGTCGTCGCCGGCATTGCCGGTGGTGAGCAGCTTGTCGCCGGTGAAGATCGAGTTCGCCCCAGCCATGAAACACAGCGCCTGCGTCTCGTCCGACATGCTCTCGCGCCCCGCGCTAAGCCGCACCATGCTCTCCGGCATCGTGATGCGCGCCACCGCCACCGTCCGCACGAATTCGATCTCGTCGATTTTCGCCAGCGGCGTGTCGTGCAGCATATTCCCCAGCACCGTGCCCTTAACCGGCACCAGCGCGTTCACCGGCACGCTTTCGGGATGCTTGGGCAAGGTCGCCAGCGCATGGATGAAGCCCACCCGATCCGCCCGCGTCTCGCCCATGCCCACGATCCCGCCGCAGCACACGTTGATGCCCGCCTCACGGACATGCTCCAGCGTCTCCAGCCGGTCCTCGAACGTCCGCGTCGTGATCACCTCGCCATAGCGTTCGGGTGAAGTATCGATATTGTGATTGTAGTAATCGAGGCCCGCATCGGCGAGCATGCCGGCCTGCTTTTCGCTGAGCATGCCGAGCGTCATGCAGGTTTCCATCCCCATGCCGCGCACGCCCTTCACCATCTCGACGATGGCGGGCATGTCGCGGTCCTTGGGGTTGCGCCACGCCGCGCCCATGCAGAAGCGCGACGAGCCATTGTCCTTCGCCTGCGCCGCCGCCTGCAGCACGGCGCGCACGTCCATCAGCTTGGTCGCCTTGAGCCCCGTCTCGGCATGCGTGGACTGGTTGCAATAGCCGCAATCTTCCGGACAGCCGCCGGTCTTGATCGAGAGCAGCGTCGACAGCTGCACCTCGTTCGCCGCATGGTTGGCACGGTGCACGGTCGCAGCCTGATAGACCAGTTCCATGAACGGCAGGTCGAACAGCGTCGCGATCTCGTCGCGGGTCCAGTCGCGCCGCACGCTCGCGGCGCGCCCCTGCGAAGGCAAGGGCCCAGGGCCACCAGCGATTCGTTCTTGGCTCCGGGCGCCTGCTTTCAAAGGAGAACTGAAGTTATTCGTCATTCTGCGGCTTCCTGCTCAGGCGGCATATTGTGTCCAAGCAGCGTAAGCACTTCCGCCGCCGCATTTACAAGGTTCGTTCCAGGCCCAAAGATCGCCTGCACCCCCGCGTCGCGCAGATATTGATAGTCCTGCGCCGGAATCACACCGCCCGCGATCACCTTTATATCGGCGCGGCCCGCGTCCTTGAGGTGCCCGATCAGTTCGGGGATCAGCGTCTTGTGCCCGGCGGCGAGGCTCGACGCCCCGACGATGTCGACGCTCTGCGCCAACGCCAGCTCGGCCGCCTCCTTCGGCGTCTGAAACAACGGCCCCGGCACCACCTCAAAGCCCAGATCGCCGAAGGCCGACGAGACGAGGTTCGCGCCGCGGTCATGCCCGTCCTGCCCCATCTTGGCGACCAGCATGCGCGGCTTGCGCCCCAGCCGCCGCTCGGTCGCCGCGACGCCTTCTTTCAGCCGCTCCCACCGCGCGTCGCCGATATAGGCGCCGCCATAGATGCCCTGCACCGGCGTCGGGAAGGTGCCGTGCCGCCCGAACACATCCTCCATCGCCAGGCTGATCTCGCCCAGCGTCGCCCGCCGCCGCGCGCATTCGACCGCCAGTTCCAGCAGGTTGCCGTCGCCCCGCGCGCCCTCGCGCAGCGCGTCGAGCGCCGCCCGGCACGCCGCTTCGTCGCGCGCCGCCTTCATCTTGCGGATACGCGCGATCTGCGCCTCGCGCACCGCGTGATTGTCGACATCCAGGATGTCGATCGGATCTTCCTGCGCCTTGCGGTATTTGTTGACGCCGACGATCACCTGTTCCCCGCGATCGACCCGCGCCGCCTGCGCCGCCGCCGCTTCCTCGATCATCGCCTTGGGCCACCCCGCCGCGACCGCCTTGGCCATGCCGCCCTCGGCCTCGACCCGCTCGATGATCTCCCACGCGCTTGTCACAAGGCTCTGCGTCAGGCTCTCGACATAATAGCTGCCGCCCAGCGGATCGACGACATTGCACATGCCGGTCTCTTCCTGGATCACCAGCTGGGTGTTGCGCGCGATCCGCGCGGAGAAATCCGTCGGCAGCGCAATCGCTTCGTCCAGCGCATTGGTATGCAGGCTCTGCGTCCCGCCCAGCATCGCCGCCATCGCCTCGATCGTGGTACGCATGACGTTGTTGTAGGGGTCCTGCTCGGTCAGCGAGACGCCGCTGGTCTGGCAATGCGTGCGCAGCATCTTGGACCGCTCGTCCTTCGCGCCCAGCTTCGTCATCACCCGATGCCACAGCACGCGCGCCGCGCGCAGCTTGGCGATCTCCATGAAGAAGTTCATGCCGATCGCGAAGAAGAAGCTCAGACGCCCCGCGAACTTGTCGATATCAAGCCCTGAATTGACGCCATATTTCACATATTCCATGCCGTCGGCGATGGTGAACGCCAGCTCCTGCACCTGTGTCGCCCCGGCCTCCTGCATATGATAGCCGGAGATCGAGATGCTGTTGAACTTCGGCATCTCGCGCGAGGTATAGCCGAAGATGTCGGAGATGATCCGCATGCTCGGCTCGGGCGGGTAGATATAGGTGTTGCGGACCATGAACTCCTTGAGGATGTCGTTCTGGATAGTCCCGTCGAGCAATTTGCGCTCGACCCCCTGCTCCTCGCCCACGACGATGAAGAAGGCGAGGATCGGGATCACCGCGCCGTTCATCGTCATGCTGACGCTCATCTGATCGAGCGGGATGCCGTCGAACAGGATCTTCATGTCCTCGACGCTGTCGATCGCCACGCCCGCCTTGCCGACATCGCCGGTCACGCGCGGGTGATCGCTGTCATAACCGCGATGGGTGGCGAGATCGAAGGCGACCGACAGCCCCTTCTGCCCGGCGGCCAGGTTGCGGCGATAAAAGGCGTTCGAAGCCTCGGCGGTCGAGAATCCCGCGTACTGACGAATGGTCCACGGCCGCCCGGCATACATCGACGCGCGCACCCCGCGCGTGAACGGCGCGAAGCCCGGCAGGCCGGGGTCCACCGCGACATCCTCCGCGGTGTATAACGGCTTGACCACGATCCCTTCGGGCGTCTGCCAGGTGAGGTCCTTGCCCTTGACCTCCTTGTCGCGTGCGACCGCCCATTGATCGAGCGTTGGGCCGGAATTGCTGGCTCCGGTCATCTCACTTGCCCTTGAACTCAGGAGCGCGCTTTTCGAGGAACGCGGTCACGCCCTCACGGAAATCCTCGGTGCGTCCGGCCTGGCGCTGGTTGTTCGCTTCGATGCTCAGCGTTTCGGAGAGCGTGCTGTTGAGCGCCGCCTTCACCTGCGCGCGGATCAGCCCGAGCGCCTGGGTCGGCATCGCGGCGAGCTTGGCCGCGATGCCCTGCGCGGTCTCCAGCAGCGCCGCGTCCTCGACCACGCGCGCGACCAGCCCGGAGTCCATCGCATCCTGCGCGCTCAGCTGTTCGCCCAGCAACGCCATCTCCAGCGCCTTGGCGCGCCCCGCCGATTTCGCCACCAGCCAGGTCGCGCCGCAATCGGGCACCAGCCCGATATTGGCGAAGGCGAGCAGCAGATAGGCCGATTTCGCCATCACCACGATGTCGCCGCCCAGCGCGATGCCCACGCCCGCGCCGGCGGCGGGGCCGTTGACCGCGACGACGATCGGGATCGGCAGCTTCGACAAGGTCTCGGCAAGCGGATTGTAATGGAATTCGAGACTCTCGGCGAGATCGGCGCTCAATCCCTCGACGCCTCGCGCGGCCAGATCGGCGCCGGAACAAAAGGCGCGTCCCTCGCCCGTCAGCAGCACCGTCCGCGCCCCATCCTTCACCGCGCGCAACAGCGACGCGCGCAGCAGGACGAGCATCTCGCCAGTGACCGCATTCAAGCGATCGGGCCGGTTCAGCCGGATCGTCGCGATGCCGCCATGCAGCGCATAGAGGATGCTATCGCCGCTCAATGCACGTCATCCGACTGCGGACTTTCCATGATCTCGGTCAACACACCACCCATATCCCTGGGGTGGACGAAGAAGATCAGGGTCCCATGCGCCCCGATGCGCGGCTCGCCCAGCACCTTCGCGCCCTTGGCCTCGAACCACGCCTTGGCCTCATGAATATCGGGCACCTCGTAACAGACATGGTGCTGCCCGCCGGCCGGATTTTTGGCGAGGAAGCCATGGATCGGCGACCCTTCGCCCAACGGCTCGATCAGTTCGATCTGCGTGTTGGGCGTATCGACGAAGCACACCTTCACGCCCTGATCGGGCAGGTCGAACGGCATATGCACCGTCTCCGCGCCCATCACATCGCGATAAAAGGCGATCGACGCTTCGATCGACGGCGTGGCGACGCCGATATGGTTGAGGCGGCCGAGTTTCATCCTTCGATCCTTGGTGCTGCGCGACCGGAACGGCCACTCATCTCGATCATCGCCTCGATGCGGACGACGCGCTTGTCCAGGGCGATCACATCACGGCCGATCTGTTTGAGTTCATCATTCTGTTCATCGATCTGCTCCTCCAGCCTGCCGACTTGAGATTGAAGCAGAAGCACTTCCCTCACCGCCTTCAGAATATCGCTGACGGTGCTCATTTGCGGACACCCGCGTCACGAAGCATTTGATCGACTTCCTTGCGGGTCACCTCCAGCTTCGAAATCGAACGCTCCAGGCTTTCCCGCATCTTCGGGACCGCTTCGTTCAATTCCTGCGTCAGCAGACGTAGCGCCTCCTCCTCATCCTGCATCAACGGTTGCGAGATGTATCGGCTGGTCGCCTCGCGAACGACATGCCCGACCGACTGGCCGGTTTTTGCCGCAAACGCATCCAGCGCGGCCTTGTGATCGGGGGTCGTAAGAAATGTCACGCGTTCGGTCTGCATACCGCCTCCTTCACATTACAATGACATTGTAATGATCGGACGCGCCGGTTGCAACGCAGCCATCACAGCGGAATATTGTCATGCTTCTTCCACGGATTCTCGAGGCGCTTGTTCCTCAGCTTCCGCAGCCCCAGCGCGATCCGGCGCCGCGTCGAATGCGGCATGATCACCTCGTCCACGAACCCTTTGCTCGCCGCGACGAACGGGTTGGCGAAGCGCGTCTCATATTCGGCGGTCTTCAGCGCGATCTCCTCCGGCGTCCGCCCGCGAAAAATGATCTCGACCGCGCCCTTCGCCCCCATCACCGCGATTTCGGCGGTCGGCCAGGCATAGTTCAAATCGCCGCGCAGATGCTTCGACGCCATCACGTCATATGCGCCGCCATAGGCCTTGCGCGTGATCACCGTGATTTTGGGCACCGTCGCCTCGGCATAGGCGAACAGCAGTTTCGCGCCATGCTTGATGATGCCCGAATGCTCCTGCCCCACGCCCGGCAGGAAACCCGGCACGTCCACGAACGTCACGATCGGGATCTCGAACGCATCGCAGAAACGCACGAACCGCGCCGCCTTCTTCGATGAGTTGATGTCGAGCACGCCCGCCAGCACCATCGGCTGGTTGGCGACGACGCCCACCGTGCGCCCCTCGATCCGCCCGAAGCCGCAGATGATGTTCGCCGCATGCGCCGGCTGCACCTCGAAGAAATCGCCTTCGTCCAGCGTCTTGCCGATCAGCTCGTGCATGTCATAGGGCTGGCTGGCGCTCGGCGGGATGAGGCTGTCGAGGCTGTCCTCAAGCCTGTCCCACGGATCGTCGCACGGCCGCTCAGGCGCGCGCTCGCGGTTCGACGCGGGCAGGAAGTCGATGAAATCGCGCGCCGCCAGTAGCGCCTCGATATCGTTCTCGAACGCGACGTCGGCGACCGACGACTTGGTGGTGTGGGTGACCGCGCCGCCCAGCTCCTCCTGCGTAACCACCTCGTTGGTCACGGTCTTCACCACGTCCGGGCCGGTGACGAACATGTAGCTTGAATCCTTCACCATGAAGATGAAGTCGGTCATCGCCGGGCTGTACACCGCGCCGCCCGCGCACGGCCCCATGATGAGGGAAAGCTGCGGCACCACCCCGCTCGCCAGCACGTTGCGCTGGAACACCTCGGCATAGCCGCCCAATGAGGCGACGCCTTCCTGGATGCGCGCGCCGCCGCTGTCGTTCAGGCCGATGACGGGCGCGCCGACCTTCAGCGCCATGTCCATGATCTTGCAGATCTTCTGCGCGTGCCGTTCGGACAGCGATCCGCCGAACACGGTGAAGTCCTGGCTGAACACGAACACCAGCCGGCCATTGACGGTGCCGCTGCCGGTCACCACGCCGTCGCCCGGCACGACCTGCTCCGGCATGCCGAAATCGACGCAATTATGCTCGACATACATGTCGAGTTCCTCGAACGATCCCTCGTCCAGCAGCACTTCCAACCGCTCGCGCGCGGTCAGCTTGCCCTTGGCATGCTGCGCGTCGATCCGCTTCTGCCCGCCGCCCAGCCGAGCCGCGGCGCGACGCCGTTCAAGTTCCCCGATCGTCGACGACATGCAGCTCTCCTTGGAACATGCGCCTTCACAGGACAGGTCTCGACATGCAAATGCAATGTTGCGAAGTTGCATCGCACATATCCGCAGATATAATCCCGCCCATGGAACCCGCCCGCCGCCGCCTGTTCGCCGGAGCCAAGGTCCGCGACCTGCGCAAGCGGCTCGCCATCCCCCAGGCGGCGATGGCGCAGCGGCTCGGCGTATCGGTCAGCTATCTCTCCCAGATCGAGAATGAGGAACGCCCGCTCACCCCATCGGTGCTGATCGCGCTGACCCGCGAGTTTCCCGAACAATGGGGCGATGTCGGCGAGGATCACAGCGTCGCCGAACTGGTGTGCGCGATCGACGCGGGCACCGATAGCAGCATCCCCGGCGCGGGGCTCAACGAGGCGGCCGTGCAGCGCGGCGTCGAGAAGCATCCCGCCCTCACCCGCCGCATGGTCGCGCTGCACGATGCGTGGCGGCGCAGCCAGGCGCAACTGCGCGTGCTCGACGACAAGGTCGAAAGCGGCGCGGGCGGTGGCGGCGCGCTGCCCTGGGAGGAGGTGCGCGACTGGTATCAGGCCGAGGGCAATTACATCGACCCGCTCGATCGCGCGGCCGAGGCGCTCGCCGCCAGCTTCACCGGCCCGCGCGCGATCGAGGACCGGCTGCGCGACGCGCACGGCGTCCGCATCGAGGATGCACGCGACGACGACAGCCGGCTGACCCGGTTCGACGCGGACGCCCGCCGGTTGACGGTCAGCGGCGTGCTGCCCCCGGAAAGTCGCGCCTTCCTGCTCGCCCACCGGCTCGCCGTGCTCGAATTCGATGCGGTCATGCGCGCGGTCGGCGATCATAGCGGGCTGTCCTCCGCCGCGGCGCGCGAGTTGCTGTCGCTCGGGCTCGCCAATTACGCCGCCGGCGCATTGCTGATGCCCTACGGCCGGTTCCGCGATGCCGCGCGCGAGGTGCGCCACGATATCGATCGGTTGCGCCAGCACTTCGGCGCCAGCTTCGAACAGACCTGCCACCGCCTCTCGACGCTGCAGCGGCCGGGCGCGCAGGGCATCCCGTTCTTCTTCTGCCGCGTCGACATGGCCGGAAACATCACCAAGCGGCACTCGGCCACCCGCCTCGAATTCGCCCGTTTCGGCGGCGCCTGTCCGCTATGGATGGTGCATGAGGCGGTGGCCATCCCCGACCGCATCCTGGTCCAGCTCGCGCAGACGCCGGACGGGGTGCGTTACGTGTCGATGGCCAAGGGGCTCGTCAAACCTTCGGCCAGCTACGCCCGCCCGCCACGCCGCTATGCCGTGGCGCTAGGGTGCGAGGAAGCGCACGCCCAGGATTTCGTCTATGCCGACGGTCTGCGCACCGACGGCATTGCCACGCCGATCGGCACCAGCTGCCGCATCTGCCCGCGCGCCGACTGCGACCAGCGCGCCTTTCCGCCGGCAGCGAGCGAGATCCGCATCGATCCCGACATCCGCGCGCCTGTGCCCTACACGTTCTAAGCCGCTAAGCGCGGGCCGGTGCCGCGTTCGGCGCAAGCCGAACCTTCACACCGCGCGCGTCGGATCGGTCATCGGATCGGCCAGCTCGCGCGCCGAAGGCAGGCGCAGGCCCGGCAGCGACCCGGTCTGCCGCTCGATCATGCGGTGCACGCGCGGCCATTCCGGACCGATATGCAGCGCCGCGATCGCGTCGCTATTGGCGCTGTCGGCATGGGTGCGGCGCGTGTTGTGGCGCACATATTCCAGCCAGGTCGGCACATGATAACGCTCGATCCACAGCTCGGGCTCGCCCAGGTCGCGCAGCAGCGTCCAGCCCCGCGCGCCGTCGCGCACCCGGATTCGCCGCCGCTCGTTCATCACCCCCAGGAACGCGCGGATATCGGCCACGGCGATGCGATATTCGATGGTGACCACGATCGGCCCGCTGCGCGGCTCGACCGCGACCTCGGTCTGTGGCTCGGTCCATTGGCCGCGCGGGTCGAGGTTCACGCTCTCAAGCTTCGGGAGCGGCACCGCCAGCCCCAGCAGCGCATTCGCCACCAGCCCCACCGCGGCGACCAGCAGCGCGGCCGCCACGCCGTGATGATCGGTGATCCAGCCGAAGATCCAGCTGCCCGCCGCCATCCCGCCGAATGCGGCCATCTGATATTGCGCCAACGCGCGCCCCACCACCCAGCGCGGCGCGGCGAACTGGACGCTGACGTTGTACGACGACAGCCCCAGCACCCAGCCCGTACCGGAAATCGCCAGCGCGGCCATCGTCAGCAGCAGATGGCCGCTCAGCGCGCAGACCGCCGCGCCCGCCGCCATCACCAGCGACGCGCCGCGCACCAGCAATTCGGTGCTCCACCGCTGCCGCAGCCGGCGGCTGCCCAGCGCCCCGCCGACCGCGCCGGCGCCGAACGCGCCCAGCAACAGCCCATAGGCCAGCGGTCCCCCGCGCACCAGATCGCGCGCGATCAGCGGCATCAGCGCCATCATCGCGCCCGCCACCAGCCCGAACAAGGCCGCGCGCAGCAGCACGCTCAGGATATTGGGCGACAGCAGCACATAGCGCACCCCCGCCGCCATCGCGACGCCCAGCGTCTCGCGCGGCAGCAGGCGCGGTGTCTCCACCGGCCGCCAGCGCAGCAGCACCACGACCAGCGCGATATAGCTCACCGCATTGACCCCGAACGCCGCCGCCGCCCCGGCGAACGCGACGATCGCGCCGCCGATCGCCGGCCCCAGGCTGCGCGCGATGTTGAAGCCCATGCTGTTATAGGCGATCGCCGTCGGCAGCACCGATCGCGGCACCATCTCGCCCACCGACGCCTGCCAGGCCGGCGCAGCGAACGCCACACCGCAGCCGATCAGGAAGGTAAAGCCGAGCAGCAGCCACGGCGTCAGCACGCCCACCCAGGCGCAGATCGTCAGCCCCAGCGACACCGCCAGCATGAACCCCTGCGCCACCAGCATCACGCGGCGGCGATCGAGATTGTCCGCCACCGCGCCGCCGACCAGCGCCAGCAGCATGATCGGCAAGGTGACCGAGGCGGAAACCAGCGCGATCAGCTGCGGCGAGGCGCCGAGCGAGATCATCGTCCACGACGCCCCGACCGACTGGATCAGCCCGCCGAAATTCGACGCCATGCTGGCCAGCCACACCGATCGAAAGATCGGCACGGCGAAGGGCGAAGTGATTTGCGGCGACTCGGGCGGGTCGGCATCAGCCATGCGGCTGTTTCGCGACGCCTCGCCGCGATTGCAACAAGGCCTTGGCGCCCCAGCACCCGATGCGACATCCCGCGCCTGTAAAGGCGAGCTGAAGATTGTTCCGGACGACGCGCCGCCGGCTTTGGGGCGCAGGCTGCCGCGCAGCAATTCCGATCGGGGAAAAATGGCGCACCCGGAACGATTCGAACGTCCGACCCTCAGATTCGTAGTCTGATGCTCTATCCAGCTGAGCTACGGGTGCGCATTGGAAGCGCGCAGATAGGTCCGCTTCCTGATAAACGCAACCCCGTTGCGCACAGTTTCTTGGCGGCATAGACCGGCCCCGATGCGACGCTTTTCGCCCCCCCTCGCCGCGCTTGCCGCCTTGCCCGCCCTCGCCGCCTGCACGGTATCGGACCAGGGCTATCCCTCGCTGCTCCCGCGCCCGATCGAACGCCGCGGCGACGCCGAACCGGTGCGGCCCGACCCGGTCGCCACGCCCGACGCGGCGCTCGACCGGCGCATCGCCGAACAGCGCGCGCTGGCCGATGCCGCGGCGAAGCGGTTCCAGTCGGCGGCGCTTGAGGCGGAAACGCGCGTCGCGCTCGCGCGCGGCCTGGCGGTGGGGTCCGAACCCTGGGTGCGCGCGCAGACCGCGCTGGCCGAACTCGCGCCGATTCGCGGCGACACCGTCATGATCGTTTCGGGGCTTGAGGAACTGGCGGCCGCACGCGCCGCCGCCGGCGAACCCGCCTATCCCGCGCTCGACGCCGCGATTGCCGAGATCGGCGGCGCCGCGACGGCACAGGGCGACCGCGTGGCCGAGTTCGAACGCGCGCTGGGCGGCTGAACGCCCGCGCTCAATCGGGCAGGTCGTCGTGCAGGCTGCGCAGCACCGGCAGGATGGTGGCATAATCGTCGGTCCACGGCGTGAAGCCCGGCGTCGTGCGCAACCGGCGCCACCCGTCCTGCCGCGCCGTCAGCCGGGCCAGCGCGCGCGGTGAGCGCGACAGCGCGATCCAGTCCGACGTCGCCGCCTCGTCGAACTCATCCATCATCGACGGCCGGTAGGTAAGGCCGGCGGCGTGCCACCCGCCCGCCCGCGCCGCCGCCGCGACCACCGGCTCGAGCGACAGGAAGCGGTTCGAGATATGGACGAGCAGCAGCCCGTCCTTCGCCAGCACCCGGTCATAGCTGCGGAACGCCTCCAGCGTCATCAGGTGCATCGGCACCGCGTCCGAGGAAAAGGCGTCGAGCACCAGCAGGTCGAGGCTCGCCGGCCCCGCCTCGGCCAGCCGCAGCCGCGCGTCGCCCAGCACGATATCCGCGTCGGGCAGGCATTGTTCGAGGAAACGGAACGGCCCGCGCGCCAGGGCGACCACCGCCGGATCGATCTCGTAGAAACGCCATGACTGGCCCGGCAGCGCATAGCAGGCGAGCGTGCCGGTACCCAGGCCCACCACGCCCACCCGCGCGCCCGGTCCGTAAAGATCGCCCAGCGCGCCCATCGCCTGCCCCACGCCCGATCCCGGCACATAATAGGTGGTCGGCATGCGCAGCTTTTCCGCCCCGCCCTTGAGCTGCACGCCGTGCAGCGTCGTGCCGTGCGCCAGCCGCTTCTGCGAAGGCAGGTCGGTGATGGTATAGACGCCGAAATAGCTGCGCGTGCGGATATCGCCCTGCCAGCTCATCGCCAGCGAGCGATAGCCGCCGAACAGCAACAGCGCGCCGGCCAGCACGATCATGAACGGCACGCGCGTACCGACGACCCCCAGGCCGATCGCCGCGATCAGCAGGTACAGCATGCCCCGCGGCTCGCCGCCCAGCGCATCGGCCGGCCCGAACAGGCCGAATGTGACGATCCCCGCCACGATCAGCGCGACCGCCAGCACGCGGATGCGCAGCCCCTGGCCGGCCGCATCCCACAGCCGCGCCACCGGCGGCAACAGGAAAGCTTGCGGCACCAGCCAGCCCGCGGCCAGGATCAGGATCGGATATTCCCAGGTCCAGTCGAACAGGATCGGCGCGATCAGCCCGGCGAACACCCCGCCCAGCGCGCCGCCGACCGACATCGCCAGGTAGAATCCGGTCAGCCGGTCGGGATCGGGCCGCAGATCGTACATCCGCGTGTGCAGCGCGACCGCGGCCATGAACAACAGGCCCAGCGCCATGATCGCGTTGAGTGCCGGGCTGGCATGGTTGCCCGCGATCATCAGCCCGCCGAACATCAGGATGGTGAGCGCGGCAAACCGCGTCAGCACCTGCGCCGGCCCGCGCCGCGCGGCAAAGGCGATGGTGAAGCTGAGCAGATAGAGGCCGAGCGGCAGCACCCACAGCATCGGCACCGCGACGATATCGGTGGTCAGGAAGCTCGACGTCGCCAGCATCAGGCCCGACGGCACGAACGCCAGCGTCACCCAGTGGACGACGCGGCCGCGCGACGGCGGCGCGCTGGCGGCGTGGACATGCGGCGCGCCCGCCGTGCCGCGCGGCAGCAACAGCGCGCAGGCGGCGACCGCCACGACCACCAGCGCATAGCCGCCGGTCCACAGCCAGCTCTGGCCATCGAGCGCCAGCCCCGGCTCGACCAGCAGCGGATAGGCGATCAGCCCGCCAAAGCTGCCGGCGTTCGACGCGGCATAGAGCGCATAGGGATCGCGCCCGCTCGCCGCCACGGCGAACCAGCGTTGCAGCAGCGGCGCCTGGGCCGAGATCGCGAAGAACAACGGCCCGATCGACGCCCCCAGCAGCCACGGCACCCACAGCGCCGGTTCGGCATCGGCGGGCAGTTGCATCGCCATCAGCCCCAGCGGCAGCCACAGCGCGGCCATCGCCAGCACCGCCAGATGGATCATCGCCTGTCGCCGCACCGGCACGCGGCCGAGCAGATGGGCATAGGCATAGCCGCCCAGCAACAGCGCCTGATAGACCAGCATCGCGCTGTTCCACACCGCCGGCGCGCCGCCCAGCCGCGGCAATGCCATCCGCGCCACCATCGGCTGGACCAGGAACAGCAGGAAACTGCCGAGCAGGATCGTCGCGACGAACAACGGTCCGATGATGCGGCGCGGGGCGGTCGGCATCGCGGCGGGGTCGGCGATCGCCTCAATGCTCATTGCCTGCCCCCGCTACGCGCCGCTCGCCGGCCGCTCGCCCAGCAGCCGCGCCGCATGCGGCGCGTGATAGGTCAGCACGCCGCTGCATCCCGCGCGCTTGAACGCCATCAGCGTTTCGAGGATCAGCGCATCGCGATCCCCCGCGCCGGCCGCCGCCGCCGCCTCGATCATCGCATATTCGCCGCTGACCTGATAGGCGAAGACCGGCACCTCGAACCGCGCCTTCACCTGCGCCACGATATCCAGATAGGGCAGGCCCGGCTTCACCATTACGCTGTCGGCGCCCTCGTCCAGGTCCAGCTCGACCTCGCGCAGCGCCTCCTGCGCATTGGCCGGGTCCATCTGATAGCTTCTCTTGTCGCCCTTGAGCAGCCCGCGCGAGCCGACCGCGTCGCGGAACGGGCCGTAAAAGGCCGAGGCGTATTTGGCGGCATAGGACATGATCTGGACATTGTGGTGCCCCTCGTCCTCCAGCGCCGCGCGGATCAGGCCGACGCGGCCATCCATCATGTCGCTCGGCGCGATGATGTCGGCCCCCGCGCGCGCCTGGTTGAGCGCCTGTTCGACCAGGACCTCGGCGGTGGCGTCGTTCAGCACATCGCCCGCCGCATCGACCAGCCCGTCATGGCCATGCGCGGTATAGGGATCGAGCGCGACGTCGGTCAGCACCCCGATCTGCGGCACCGCATCCTTGATCGCGCGGATCGCGCGGCACATGAGGTTGTCCGGGTTGAGCGCCTCGCGCCCGTCATCGGTGCGCAGATCGTGCGGGGTGTTGGGAAATAGCGCCAGGCACGGAATGCCCAGCGCCGCCGCGTCGCGCGCCAGCGCGGCCAGCGCATCGACCGACCAGCGCGAGACGCCGGGCAGCGTGGCGATCGGTTCCTCGACCCCCTCGCCCTGCGTCACGAACAGCGGCCAGATCAGGTCGGCCGGCGTCAGCACCGTCTCGGCATGCATGCGCCGGCTCCAGGCGGCGGCGCGCGTGCGGCGCAGGCGCAGGGCGGGATAATGCGACATCAGCCGATCCTTTCCAGTGCGGCGCGCAGCCGGGCGGCATCGGCCGATTTCTCGGCATGATCCGCCCGCGCCTTCTCGACCGCTTCGGGCCTGGCCCTTTCGGCGAAGGCCGGATTTGACAGGCGCGCATCCAGGCTGTCGCGTTCCTTCTCCGCCGCCGCGATCGCCTTGGCCAGGCGCGCGCGCTCGGCGTCGAGGTCGATCACGCCTTCAAGCTGAAGCGCGAACGTCATCTCGTCCACCACGATCTGGACGGTGTTGCCCTTGCCCAGCCGGTCCTGCGAGAAATCGGCCCAGTCGACCCGCGCGAGCTTGAGAATGGTCGGCCAGTTCCGCCTGACGCGCTGATGGGCCGCCTCGCCGCCGCCGGCGACATAGCATTCCATCCGCGCGCCGGGCGGTACATTGAGTTCGGTACGTGCCGCGCGAATTTCGCTGACCACGCGGATCAGCCAGTCGATCTCCTTCACCGCTTCCGCATCGATCGCCCGCGCATCCGCCATCGGCCATTTCGCGGTGATCAGCGGATAGTGCGGCCGGTCGCCCAGCTTCGACCACAGCTCCTCGGTGATGAACGGCATGAACGGGTGGAGCAGCACCAGGATCTGGTCGAGCACCCAGCCCGCGACCTGCCGCGTCTCGTCTGCGCCCTCGGCGCCCTCGGTCTGCAACACCGGCTTGATCAGCTCCAGATACCAGTCGCAGAACCGGCTCCAGGTGAACTGGTAGATCGCGTTGGCCGCCTCGTCGAAACGATGGTCGGCAAAGGCGAGATCGATCGTGGACATCGTGGACATCGCCTCCGCGATGATCCACTTGTTCACCGGGAGCGTGGCGCGTGGAGCCTCGACATGTTCGCTCGCGCGAATCCCATTGCCCTGCGCGAACCGCGCCGCGTTCCACAGCTTGGTCGCGAAATTGCGATATCCCTCGACCCGTTTCTCGTCCATCTTCACATCGCGGCCCTGGCTTTCCATCGCCGCCATGAAAAACCGAAGCGCATCAGCACCATAGCGATCGATCAGCCCCAGCGGATCGACGACATTGCCCTTCGATTTGGACATTTTCTGCCCATCCGCCGCGCGCACCAGGCCGTGGAGATACAGCGTCCTGAACGGCACCTGCTTCATGAAGTGCAGACCCTGCATCATCATCCGCGCATCCCAGAAGAACAGGATGTCGAAGCCGGAAATCAACACGTCGTTGGGATAGCGCCCGCCCAGCGAAGGATCATCGCTCTCCGGCCAGCCCAGCGTCGCGAACGGCCACAAGGCGGACGAGAACCAGGTGTCGAGAACGTCCTCATCCTGCCAGAGAATTACCGCTTCTCCCGCCAGGCTTTCCTCAATCCAGCGCGCGCTCGCTTGCCTCGCATCACGGGCAAGGAAAATCCGATCGGCCGCAACGCCATAGTGTTGCGCAGCTTCCGCCCGAAGCTCCTCCTCGGCCGTGCCGACAAAGACCGGACCACGATTATGGCCAAAACTGTTGAGTTCCCCAGGCTCCGGCCCGAACCAGGCCGGAATGCGATGCCCCCACCATAATTGCCGCGACACGCACCACGGCTGGATATTCTCCATCCAGTTGAAATAGGTCTTTTCCCAGGCCTTCGGCACGATCTTCGTCGCGCCCGATCGCACCGCCTCGATCGCCGGCTTCGCCAGCGTCGCGGCGTCGACATACCATTGATCGGTCAGCCACGGCTCGATCACCACGCCCGATCGGTCGCCGAACGGGGTGGCGATCGTGCGCGGCTCGGCGTCGTGCTCGTTGCCGTCACTGTCGACATGCGGGATCAGCAGGCCTGCCTGCTTGAGCAGTTCCACCACGCGCTTGCGCGCTTCGAACCGCTCAAGGCCGATCAGCCCGGCCGGGATCAGGCCGTCGGCGGTCTGCGCGATGTTCGCCCCGGCATCCAGCATGTTGAGCATATCGGCGGGCCTGATCCCGGCGCGCTTGCCCACCTCGAAATCGTTGAAGTCATGCCCAGGCGTGATCTTGACCGCGCCCGATCCCAGTTCGGGATCGGCATGCTCGTCGGCGATGATCGGGATCAGCCGGCCGGTGATCGGCAGGCGGACATGCTTGCCGACCAGCGCGGCATAGCGTTCGTCCGACGGATGCACCGCCACCGCCATGTCGGCCAGCATCGTCTCGGGCCGGGTGGTCGCGACCTCGATCTGCCCGCTGCCGTCCTCCAGCGGATAGCTGAGGCGCCAGAAGCCGCCCCTGACCTCCCTCGTCTCCACCTCGAGATCGCTGATCGCGGTGCCCAGGCCGGGGTCCCAGTTGACCAGCCGTTTGTCGCGATACAGCAGGCCCTGCCGATACAGTTCGACGAACACCTTCAGCACGGCCCTGGAAAAGCCCTCGTCCATCGTGAAGCGTTCGTCGGACCAGTCCATCGAACAGCCCAGCCGGCGTAGCTGGCCGGTGATCGCGCCGCCGCTCTCGGCCTTCCACTGCCACACCTTCTCGACGAACTGCTCGCGGGTGAAATCGGTGCGCTGCTGCTGACGTTCGTTGAGCTGGCGCTCGACCACCATCTGGGTGGCGATGCCGGCATGGTCCATGCCCACCACCCAACGCGCATCCTTGCCCTGCAGCCGGGCGTGGCGGACCAGGATGTCCTGCAGCGTGTTGTCGAGCGCATGGCCGATATGCAGCGATCCGGTGACGTTGGGCGGCGGGTTGACGATCGTCCATGGCTGCGCGCCCGGCCGGTCGGGCCGGAACAGCCCGTTCGCCTCCCAATGCGCATACCAGCGCGATTCGATCTCGGCAGGGTCGAAGGTCTTGGGAAGCTCGCTCATGCCCTGCCCTTAACGGGCCGGATCATGATGGCAAGATCAGCGGCTGGTGATCCGCGTGATCTCGCGCTGCACCATCTCTTCCACCATGCGCGGCAGGTTGGCGTCGAGCCATTCGCGCAGCATCGGGCGGAGCATGTCGCGGACCATGCCCTCCAGCGTGTCGCTGCCCGCGACGTCGGGCTTCACGATCATGCGCGACAGCGCCTCCAGCGGGCCGCGCGTCGCCTCGGCCGTGACCGCCGAGAGGATCGGCTCGGCCGGCGCGGCGGCGGGCTTCGCCGGTTCGGCGGGCGCGGGCTCGCTCAGTTCCAGGACCTCCTCGTCCGGCGACGGCGGGGGCGCGGACGGACGCGCGGCGCGGCGGGCGCGGCCCGGCGCGGCGCCGTCACCTTCCTCGGCGATGATCCGTTTGATCGAGGACAGGATATCCTCCATCGACGGTTCGTTGCTGACGTCCCCCATTCGTCATTCCCGCATTAACGCTATTCGTGGTCCCGCCACCTGTCGGATTTGTCCGCCCGCTGTCAACCTGTCAGCGCGGATTTACCGGATCGACCGGGCCGGCAACCGCCGGGGTCTGTGCCGGCGTGTCCACCGTGCGCGTCGCTTGCGGTTGCGGCCTGGGATTGTCGCGCCAGTCAGAAAGGCTGCGGCGGACGCGGTTATAGTTGGTCAGCGGATCGTAAAGCGGCCCGCCGTCCAGCCCCAGATCCTGCGCCTCGGCCCGGCCCATCGCCGCGAGCACCGTGAAACCGGCGACATAGGCGTCGCGCTGCGCCCGGACGAGCCCGACCTGCGAATTGAGCAATTCCTGCTCGGCATTCAGGATATCGAGGATGGTGCGCGTGCCGACGCTGTTCTCCGCTCGCACGCCTTCCAGGCTCAGCCGGTTGGCGCTGACCGCGACCGTGCTGCTGTCGATCACGCGCAGCGCCGACTGGTAGACGGCAAAGGCCGAGCGCGTCTGTGCGATCACGCCACGTTCGGTGGCGGTGACCTGTTCGATCGCCGCCGATTGCAGTGCCTGGGCCTGGCGCACCTGAGCCGCCGGACGCCCGCCCTGGAACAGCGGCAGGGTGAGGTTGACACCGGCCGACGCCGCGAAACCGTCATTCGGCGTGCCCAGCGCCTGACCGATCGAGCTCACCCCGCCAAAGCGGTTGTAATAATCGCCGCCCACCCCGACGCTGACCTGCGGCAGCCGCCCGGCGCGGGCGATGCCGACGTCATAGCCCGCCGCATCGCGCAGCTTGCCGGCGGCGGCGAGCGACGGATTCTCGGCCAGCGCGACCTGCACCGCCTGTTCCGGGCTGGCGGGCAGGTTGGGCAGCGGCGGCGGCGGCGCGAGCACGCCTGGCGGCGAGCCGATCACCCGGATATAGTTTTCGCGGCTGCTGATGAGCTGCGCCTCCGCGCCGCGCAGCTGGCTCTGCGAAATCGCGAGCCGGGCTTCGGACTGGGCGACGTCGGTGCGGGTCAGGTCGCCGACCTCGAACCGGTCCCGCGTCGCCTGCAGGTTCACGTCGAGCACGCGGACATTCTGCAGATTGAGCTGAACGATCGCCTCATCGCGAAGCACGTCGAGATAGGCGGCGACGACATCGCCGAAAAGCTGGGTTTCCGACGTACGCAGCGCGGCCCGGCCGGCTTCGACGCGGGTTTCGGCCGCGCGGATGGCATTGCGCACGCGCCCGCCCGAAAACACCGGCACGCTCAAGCTGACGCCGGCGGTTCCGGTGCGCGGCGAGCCGACGCCCGAACTGTCGGTATCATAGAGATTCTCGTTATAGCCCGCATTCGCGCCGACGCCGGGCAATCCTGCAGCGCGGGCGATCGGCACATTCTCGTCGTTCGCACGCAAGCTGGCGCGATCGCCGATGATGTCCGGATTGCTGTTATAGGCCTTGACCATCGCCTCGCGCAGCGTCTCGGTCGGCGCGGCGGTAGGCGGCGGCGGGGCAGGCGGCGGCAGCGGGGCAGTCGGCGGCGGCGTGGCGGCTGTCTGCGCCGCGGCCGGCAAGGCAAGACCCGCGGCGCAGACGCCGGCGAGGAAATGGCTGAATCGCATGATCGGCATCATCTCTTTCAAAATTGAAATCCCTGCGAACGCGCAAACCCCGGCAAGACCGCACATTCGCCGTCGGCAAAGGCGGAAAGGCCAAAGCCGGCCTCGGTCCGGACGCCCGAAGCCAGCCGCGTCACGCCGCGATCGACCAGGCCGGCGACGATGCGGCCGCCCGGCCTGACCTGCCGCACCAGCGCATCGGGCAGCTCTTCGACCGCGCCGTCCACCACCAGCACGTCATACGGCCCCTGAGCCGGCGCCCCTTCACAGAGCGGCGCGTTCACCAGTTCGACCGTGTCGCCCAGCGCGATGCGGGCGAATGCGGCAAGATCGGCGTCCGCCTCGACCGCGACGATACGGGCGGCGAGCCTGGCCGCGACCGCCGCGGCATATCCGCCGGCCGCACCGATCACCAGCACCGAATCGCCCGGCCGGATCGCGGCCTGCGTCAGCAACAGGCCGGTCGCGAGCGGCGGGTTCTGCGCGCGGCCATTGCCCAGCGGCAGGGCGCGGTCGCGATAAGCCAGGGCGCGCTGCGATTCGGGCAGGAACCGCTCCCGCTCGACCTGCGCCATCGCCGCGACGACGCGCGCGTCGCTGACGCCGCTGGTGCGCAGCTGGCTCGCCACCATCGCGTGGCGGGCCGCTTCCAGATCGGGGGCGGGGGCAGTTGCCGTCATCTTCACTCCGCTTTTCACACAACCGTATTAGTCATGCAATACAGTTCGTCATTCCCTTGCGCTTCTATCTTGTGCGACGCCGCACGCCAAGCGATGCGCGCGGCTATTTTCACCGCGAGCGGTTGACATCAATGGCTGCCCCGCGCATCTGCCCGCACGCGCTCCAGACGGCCCGATGGCGGAGTGGTTACGCAGAGGACTGCAAATCCTTGCACGCCGGTTCGATTCCGGCTCGGGCCTCCATTCCCCCGTCATGTCTCGCGCGGCGGCGCGGTCAGCGCGATGAACTCGCGCGCTGCCTTCCGCTCGGCGGGATCGGCGAAGGCGCTGTCGGGATCGGGCGCCGCATCCAGCATGTGCAGCACCACCCACAACGCGAAGCGCCGGCCCGAATCGCGTTCCAGCCCCAGGTCGACGCGCATCCGCTCGGCCCCGGCGGCGAGCGCGGCGGACGGGATCGCCGCCGGATCGGCCGTCCCGAAATAGCGGCGCAGCTGATCGTCGAAATCCATCCTATTCCGCCGCCTCGGCACGGTCGGGGTCGCCCGGCTGTTCGGCATGGTCGGGGTCGCCCGGCTGTTCGGCATGGCCGGCAAGCAGCTCGACCGGCGCGATCGTCTCGATCTCGCGCGTGCCGGGCTCGATATGATAGTCGCGCAGCTTGCGCGCGGAGACCAGCGCGCGGCTTTCCATGCTGCTGGCGAAGGTGTTGAAATTCTTGACCGCGGTGTTGAGGCCGGTGCCGACGACGCGCAGGTCCTGCATCGCCTTGGCCAGCCGGTCGTACAGCTCCTTGCCCAGTTCGCCGATCTGGCGCGCCTCCTTCGCCATCCTTTCCTGCCGCCACACCGCCGCGACCGTGCGCGCGATGGCGATGAGGTTGGTGGGCGTCGCCAGCAGCACGCGCTTTTCGAACGCGAAGTCCCACAGCTGGGGATCATGCTCCAGCGCGGCGGACAGGAAATGCTCGCCCGGCACGAACATGATGACATAATCGGGCGCGTCGTCGAACTGGTTCCAATAGGCCTTGTTGCCCAGCGAATTGACGTGCGCCTTCATCGCGGCAGCATGCTGGCCGAGGCCCGCCTGGCGTTCGCCCTCTTCGACCGCGCCGAATGCGTCCTGATAGGCGTTGAGCGATACCTTCGCATCGATCACCAGCGCCTTGCCGCCCGGCACGCGCACGATCGCGTCGGGGCGCAGCCGGCCGTCCTCGGTACCCACGCTCACCTCGGTCTGGAAGTCGGTGTGTTCGGAAAGGCCGCAGCTTTCGAGCACGTTCTTCAATTGCTGTTCGCCCCAGCGGCCGCGCGACTTGGGGGCGTTGCGCAGCGAATTGACCAGCTTGGCCGCCTCGCTGCTCACCCGCTCCTGCCCGATCCGCATCTGTTCGATCTGGCCCTTCAATTCGCCGAATGCGTCGCGGCGCTCGGCCTCGACCTTCGCCACGCCTTCCTCATACCGCTGGAGCCGTTCGTTGACCGGCTGGAGCAGCGCCTTGAGATTCTGGCCGGCGGCGGTCTCCGATTGGCTGAAACGATCTTCGGCGCGCTTGAGGAACGCCTCCTGCGTCTGCGACAGCATCTCGCCGGCAAGCTCACGGAACTGGCCGGTCAGCCGCTGCTCGAACCCGTCCGCCTTGACGCGCAGTTCGGTGAGCTGGAGCCGGGCGATATCGCGCTCATCGCGAATCGCGCCAAGCTGGGCGCGCAGTTCGGGCAGTTCGCCCAGCCGTTCCTGGGCGGCGGCAAGATCGACGATCGCCGCCTTGAAATCGGCCTCGCGCCGGTCGCGTTCGGCCCGGACCTCGGCAAGCCGGCGGGCGGCGGCGAACCCGCCCAATGCGGCGCCCGCCAGCAGCGCCAGGACAAGGGCGATGACAAAGGCGATGACGATCTCAAGGGTCACGATCACTCCGAAACGTCCCAAAAGTCACACCGCCCACGCGCGAGGCGGCGATCGCCCGACGCGGGCGGTTCTGGCGCCCGACGCGGGCGGTTCTGGAACATAGCTCGAACGCGCCGCGTAGGACAGGGCCAATGCGACAAACCGCCCCGACGCCGCTCAGGCCGCGATGCGGCGCGCCTTTTCGAGCTTCTTCAGGATCATCTGTCGCTTGAGCCGCGAGAGGTGATCGAGAAAGACGATGCCTTCCAGATGATCCATCTCGTGCTGGATGCAGGTGGCGAGCAGGCCGGTA
Organism: uncultured Stakelama sp.; assembly: GCA_964413495.1. GTDB lineage: Bacteria > Pseudomonadota > Alphaproteobacteria > Sphingomonadales > Sphingomonadaceae > Sphingomonas. The sequence goes on from CAYPRW010000001.1 coordinate 199,597, forward strand.
AAGACCTCGTCATGCGCAGTGCCGTCGGCGTCGAGCCATTTGACGCGGCAGGTGGCCGGGCGATCGACATCGGCGAACTGATCGGGCACCGACAGGCAGCCCTCGGTATAGCTGTTGCGGTCTTCGGAAGGGTCGAGGATCTCGGGATTGACGAAGACGCGCGGCGCCTTGATCGGGTTGCCGTCCTCGTCCTCTTCCTCCTGCAGGTCCATGACGATGACGCGCCGGGGCACGCCGACCTGGATCGCGGCGAGGCCGATGCCGGGGGCGGCGTACATCGTTTCGAACATGTCGGCGATCAGCGCGCGCAATTCGTCGTCCACCTTCTCCACCGGGGCGGAAACGGTCTTCAACCGGGGATCGGGAACTTCGAGGATGGGAAGGATGGCCATCGCCGCGATTTAGCCCTGACGGCCTGCCGCTTCAAGCCACCGGACGGCGCGCGCGCAGCGCCTGGGCCAGCGTGCCCTCGTCGAGATAGTCGAGCTCGCCGCCGACCGGCAGGCCGTGGGCGAGCTGGGTGACGCGCACCGGATGGCCTTCGATCCGCTCGGCGATATAGTGCGCGGTGGTCTGGCCTTCGAGCGTGGCGTTCATCGCCAGCACGACTTCGTCGATCCCGCCGTTCGCGACGCGGGTGACCAGCGCGTCGATCGCCAGATCCTCGGGCCGCACGCCGTCGAGCGCGGACAGCCTGCCGCCCAGCACATGGAAGCGGCCGGGGAACAGGCGCGATCGTTCGAGCGCCCACAGATCCGCCACCTCCTCCACCACGCACAGCTGGCGCGTGTCGCGGCGCGGATCGGCGCAGATCGCGCACGGGTCCGTCGTATCGACATTGCCGCAGGTCGCGCAGGTGGCGAGCCGCTGGCTCACCGCCGTCAGCGCGGCGAGCAGCGGGTCGAGCGCGGTCTCGCGCTTCTTGAGCAGGTGCAGCACCGCGCGCCGTGCCGAACGCGGGCCGAGGCCGGGGAGCCGCGACAGGGCTTGCGTCAGGGTTTCGATCTCGGGCGAGGCCATTTGCAGGACATAGGGGCTTGCGCCCGCCCCTGCCAAGCGGCGATGGGGCGGCATGCGTGTGATCTTCATGGGAACGCCGGATTTCGCGGTGCCGGTGCTGGATGCGCTGGTGGACGCCGGGCACGAGGTGGTGGCGGCATACAGCCAGCCGCCGCGCGCGGGCGGACGGCGCGGCAAGGCGCTGACCCCCTCCCCCGTCCATGCCCGCGCGCAGGCGCTGGGGATCGAGGTGCGCACGCCGGCGTCGTTCCGGCGGGATGAGGACGCGGTGGCGGGCTTTGCGGCGCTGGCGGCGGATGTGGCGGTGGTCGCCGCCTATGGCCTGATCCTGCCGGTGCGCGTGCTGGAGGCGCCGCTTCTGGGGTGTTTGAACGTCCATGCCTCGCTGTTGCCACGCTGGCGCGGGGCGGCGCCGATCCAGCGCGCGATCCTGGCCGGGGATGCCGAGACGGGCGTGGGGATCATGCAGATGGCCGCCGGGCTGGATACCGGGCCGGTGCGGCTGGAGGCGCGGACCGGTGTCGCCGGCAAGACGGCGGGCGAGCTGACCGACGAGCTGGCGGCATTGGGCGCGCGGCTGATGGTCGAGGTGCTGGCCGATCCGGCCGCCTGTCCGCCGGTGGCGCAGGCGGAGGCTGGCGTCACCTATGCCGCCAAGATCGACAAGGCCGAGGCGCGGATCGATTTCGCGCAGCCGGCCGCGGCGGTGGCGCGGCAGGTGCTGGCGTTCAATCCGCCGGGCGCGTTCGTCGAACTGGCGGGCGAGCGCATTCGCGTGCTGGCGGCGCAGGCCGTGGCAGGAAGCGGCGCGCCGGGGACGGTGCTGGACGGGGCGCTGACCATCGCCTGTGGCGGCGGGGCGATCCGCGCGACGCGCGTGCAGCGCGCGGGGCGTGGCGTCATGACGGCGGACGAGCTGTTGCGCGGCCTGCCGATCCCGCCGGGAACGCGGCTGTGACGCGGTTCGCGCTCACCATCGAATATGACGGGCGGCCGTTCATGGGCTGGCAGCATCAGGACCACGGCCCCTCGGTACAGCAGGCGATCGAGGACGCGCTGCACGCGATCACCGGCGAGGGTGCGTCGGTCCATGCCGCCGGGCGCACCGATGCCGGCGTGCACGCGCTGGCGATGCGCGCGCATTGTGACGTGGCGAAGGACATCGCGCCGTTCCGGCTGATGGCGGCGCTGAACGCGCATCTGCGGCAGGTGCCGGTCGCGATCCTAGCGTGCGAGCCGGTGGCGAACGACTGGCATGCGCGCTTTTCGTGCGTCGCGCGGCATTATGAATATCGGATCGTCTGCCGCCGCGCGCCTTTGACGTTCGACAAGGGGCTGCGCTGGCGCGTGCCGGCGGCGCTGGATGCGGATGCGATGCATGCGGCCGCGCAATTGCTGGTGGGGCTGCATGACTTCACCACCTTTCGATCGGCGCATTGCCAGTCGGCGAGCCCGGTCAAGACGCTCGACCGGCTGGACGTGGTGCGCGAGGGCGACGCGATCGGCGTGTTCGCCTCCGCGCGCTCGTTCCTGCATCACCAGGTGCGGTCGATGGTCGGGTGCCTGGCGATGGTGGGGCGCGGGCAATGGACGGCGGACGATCTGGCGGCGGCGCTGGCGGCGAGGAATCGCGCGCGGCTGGGGTTCAACGCGCCGCCGGATGGGCTGTATTTCGTGCGGGCGGATTATTGAGTTTGGTTCACGCTAAGACGCGAAGAAGATTTGGTTCGCGCAGAGGCGCAGAGACGCAGAGGGGTTTTTGATGGGCACGTAGCGCCTCACCCATTTCACTGGTGCGGCAGGCGAAGCCGCTAAATGAAGAAAGCCGCTGACGCGGCAGAAACACATCTCTGCGCCTCTGCGGCTCTGCGGCTCTGCGGCTCTGCGCGAACCAAATCTTCTTCGCGTCTTAGCGTCTTCACCCTTTCACCCCATGCCTGCTTCATTGTTCAAAATTGACCCAACCTACTGTTCTAGACAGGACTTGTTGGTCAAAGCCGGAAGATGACGGTGGCGTTGAGCGCAATGGCGGAGAAGAAGGCCGTAGGCACCGATCGTCGCGAGTAGCAAGGCAGCGCAAGTCCTTAAGGCGACCGAACATCAGCGCAAAGATGCGCGAATCTCAAAGATGCGCGCATCTTCTCAACGGCCCGGCCTGGATCGACGGATCAAGCGCGACGCTACGGCACCTACACCAACGCCTCCAGAACCGGGCATCGAATCACGACGGGCATTGCGATCCACTTGCTTTGAGCACCAGCAACCAATCGCCTGGCGTGGGGGTGCGCTCTGGCCGATACGCATCCAGAAGAATGGCCTTGTCCTTGCGGTATTCATGCCATCGCGGGGGCGCCAGTTCCGCGCGATGATTGCCCTGCGCATCATATATCGAGGCCGGGAGGGTTGTGCGATCGCACAGCTTCGGGGCCAAGCGGACTTCAAAATTGTCGAAGCTCTGCGAGCCGTCGGTACCGCTGTGCGAAAGTCCGACCGTCCCCGAATTGTTGTTGCCTATGGCTATGATGGGCGTTGTATGGGCACGTCCGGCGACCATGGCGGACGCCGCCATGTTGTTGTCCCGTACTTCGGCAGTCAATCGTATGACGCCAGTTGCAGCGGGCAGCGTTACGCTGGCAAGTTCGGGTGACGTTTTGCCGTCTTTGCGTTCGAATATATAAAGTGCCGCCTTCGCCGGGTCATATCTCGCTGCGACGAAATTGTCGGCATTCCGATATCGAAGCATCAACGTCGCATCATGCTTGGCGTCGACGTCCACTGCCGCGACGATATTCGGCTGCGCAGCTTCATACATCGGAACCGTCGTGCCGCCTTTTGACTTCAACCGGCCGGCCGAAACCCAGGCCGAGCCAGTTTCGGTAACGGCCGTCTGATCGCCCGCTTCGAAACTCTGCTGGTCCAACAGGGCGCCAGGGGCTGGCCGCCGAACCACGCCCAGATCGATCTTCACGCCGGTGCTGGGCTGCCAATAATAGCTATCATAGGCTACGCCCTCTTCGAGCGCCAGGATCGTGGGAGGCGGGTAAGTCAGGGACATGAATCCGAAATATGGAATATAAATCATCCTGAAGGTGCCGGGAACACCTGCCGCATAAGGCAGGCGGAATGTGCCCTTTCGAGCGCGCCATTCTCCGCCCGGGTAATTTTCCTCCGTCAAAGCTTCGGAGCTTACAACGGACCTCGACCAGTCGCCCAGATCATAGCCGCCGTTGGCGGATCGAGGCTCGAGCAACGTGGTCCCGCGGGGTGTCACCCATTCAGGATGCGGAGTCATCTTCCACCACGGGAGATCGCGCAACAGCTTCGCCCCGAGGCCAAGTTGATAGGAACCCGGAAGATTCAAACCCTCACGCCAGGTCGCGAACGAGTATAGTCCGCGTGGCAGGTCGCGCGTTGGAGAGGTTCCCGCCATGGGCAGGTTGTCCGCGCCATAGCTGTGGCCCGCCGCGCCGTTGAGCATGGCCAGCCAGAATGCCGCGCGCTGAAAATCAGCGAATTGCGACTGCCCGAAATTCTCGAATCCGATTTCGCCGACGACCAGCGGCTTCGTCACGCGTTGGCGCGCATAGTGCATGTTCAGCTGTGCGACTTCGACGCCGATTGCGGGCCAGCCGATATGCCCCATCTGGAACATATCGAAATCGGTCAGGCTTTCATCCTGAAGGGGGGCGTCGAAGGGCTGGTTTATCTCATGAACCGTCGTCGGATGACGATACGGGTCGGTCTGACGTACAAATCTGACGATGTCCGTCCAGCCAGGCTGCATCAGGTCATAGAATTTCCGACGGCCGTCCAGAAAGGCTTGACCTTCGTTCAATGCTATTCCTGGAAATTTCTCCCCCATATCGGCCGGCGGATCATAGACCTCGCCCCCGACCAGCCAAAAGACGGGATAGGCACCATAGCGTGCGATGATGTAGCGCCAATGTTTCTTCATTGCCGCCTGACCCATTTGCCCGAGTGCTTGTCGCCATGCACCCCAGATTGCAGGTGTAATGCCTGCATCGATCAAATATTCGATTCGGCGATCAGCGTAATCGAAATATTTCGGATTGATGCTCTTGAACTCAGGATCCCAGACCGCGCCCCCTTCATTTCTGAATCCCGCGTCCACCGGCGCAGTTTCTTCATTCGAGCAGGTCATTACACCGATCTGAACGACGGTAAATCCCTTTTCCTTCCGGTCATCCACATAAGTCTTGAAGGCATTCCAGTCCATTCGGTCCGACAATCCTGCGACCAGCCAATCGCCAAGCCAGAAGAACGGCGTGCCGTCAGAATGTTCGAAATACCGCTTATTTTCACTTACTTTCAGTGGCCCCTGGCGAAGTAGCGGGTTAGGCCCGCGATATTGCTTGATTGAAACAGCACCTTCATTCGCCTCTTTGTCGGCAATGCCGAGATTATCCCCCTCAAGGCGATATGTGTATGTGCCGGGCGCGGGGGGCGCGAACCGCACGGTCCAACGGTTTCCACCTCGCCAGAATGCCGGAACACGCCAGGTCAAGTCACCGCGGCTGAAAATCACATCCAGATCGACGTCATTGAAGGGGTCGGAATAGGTCTTTGAGAGTTTGATATCGAATTCAGCCATGCGCTCATAAGATGCCATCTGCCGAGCATTTGCCGGCTGCGAAAACAATAACGGCACGATTAACCCCAGCAGTGACGAAATCAAAGATCTGATCATTACATATCCCCTAATTTCAATGACATATCTTCCGAACTGCAATTGTTATGCTTCGATGGCCGCCTCTCGCCTTTCATCACAAAAGCCTGGCAAGCAGCCCGCCATCGGCGACCAGGCCGCTGCCGTTGATGTAGGCGGCGGCGTCGGAAAGCAGGAAGGCGATGGTCCGCGCCGCCTCCTGCGGTGTTCCGATGCGCGGCAAGGCGTTCGGGTCGAAGGACAGCCCAAGCTTTTCCGCACCCCCCGCCGCTTCGAACGCGCCCCGCGACATGCGGGTGTCGACCGAACCGAGGATCAGCGCGTTCACCCGGATATTGTCGCATGCGTAATCGATCGCGAGCTGGCGCGAGAGCGCGAGCACCGCGCCCTTGCTGGCGGCATAGTCGGCAAGTCCGCCCGCAGTGGCGATGGCATGCACGGATGCGATGTTGACCACCGCGCCGCCGCCCGCCGCGCGGATCGCCGGCAGCGCGGCACGGCACATCCGAAACGTGCCGCCCAGATTGACGTCGATGGTCAGCGCCCATTCGGCGTCGCTCAAGTCTTCGAGACGCTTGCCGGGATTGTGGACGGCAGCGCCGTTGACCAGTCCATGGAGCGCGCCGGACATTTCGTGCGCGACCGCGACGGCGCGCTCGACTTGCTCGGTGCTGCGAACATCGGTCTCGACGAAGCGGCAACGGCGCCCGGCCGCGCCAAGCGCCGCTTCGAGCGAGGCGCCTTCGGCGGCGTCGAGTCCCGTGGCGATGACGGTCGCGCCTTGGCCGCAGAGATATTCGACGGTCGCGCGGCCGATGCCGGTCGCGCCGCCGGTGACCAGCACGGTCTTGTCGCCAAGGTTCAGATCCATCGAGCCTTCCTCATCCTGTGCGCCGGACATCAGCTTGCGTCGCATCGTTCCAGTTGGACGCCATCGCGATCATATGGAGGATCGCTTCGGGATCGGCCTCGCCTCGCCGCACTTCCCCGACGATGCGGCCTTGGGTCATGACCAGGCTCCGGTCCGCCAGACCGACCACTTCCTCGATCTCCGACGACGTGACGATCACCGCGCACCCCTGCTGGGCCAGTTCGGCGACCAATCGGTAGATCTCCTGGCGCGTCGCCGCATCGACCCCCTTGCTGGGATCGTCGAGCAGGAGGATGGCGGGCCGCGCCATGATGATCCGCGCCAGCAGAAGCTTCTGCTGATTCCCGCCGCTCAGATGTGCGACGGATGCGTCCGGCCCGGAACTGCGCACCGCGAGGCGCGCCATCGCCGCGACCGCCGCGCCGCGTTCGCGAGCGGCGTCGACGATCCCCAGGCGGGCCAGAGCCTTCAGGTTGCCGATCGTGATGTTGGCGCTGGCCGCGAGATTGAACAGCAAGCCGCTGCGTTTGCGATCCTCGGTCAGAAGGACGATCCCGGCCGCGCGCGCGTCACCGGGCGAGCGCAGGCGCCGCATGGCGCCGGCAACCCGGACTTCGCCGGAATGGGGCAAGGCCCCGGCAAGTGCGCTCATCAGTTCGGTGCGCCCCGCGCCCAACAGCCCGGCGAGTCCCAGGATCTCGCCCGCGCGCACTTCGAAGCTGACCGCATCGACGCGCGTCCGCCCGTTGACGCGCACCATCAGCCGTTCGACGGCGAGCAACGGCGCGCCTTGCGCCGCGCCTGCGGAACGCTCGGGAAACAAGGTCCCCAGGCTTCGTCCCGACATCTCGCGGACCAACGTTCCGACGTCGAATTGCGCGGCATCGAATTCGGCGGTGATGACGCCGTCGCGCAACACCGACGCGCGGTCGCAGATCGCCAGCACCTCGGGCAGGCGATGCGTGATGTAGATCATCGAGCTTCCCTGTTCGCGCAGGCGCCGCAAAAGCGCGAACAGGGCTTCGATCTCGCGCTCCGACAGCGATGCGGTCGGCTCGTCGAGCACCAGCAGGACCGGCCGGGCCGCAAGCGCCCGCGCGATCATGACCAGATGCCGCTCGGCCGCCGAGAGCGTGGCGACCGGCGCCGCCGGATCGAACTCCAGCCCCAGCTCGCCCAGCAGCGTCGCGGCGCGACGGCGCAGGTCGTTCCAGTCGACGACCCGCCCTTCGCTCGCCAGCTGCCCGGCGAAGATGTTTTCCGCGACGCTCAGCCGCTCGAAGATCTCGATCTCCTGCGGCACATAGCCGATGCCGCAGCGCCGCGCCGCCGCGACCGACGCGAACCGAACCTCGTCTCCCCCGACGCGCAGCATGCCGTCGAAGCTGCCGGCGGGGTGAACGCCGTTGACGATCTTGACCAGCGTCGATTTGCCCGCGCCGTTCTGACCGAGAAGCGCGTGGATTTCGCCGCGCCGCACCCGCAGGTCGCAGCCCTTGAGCGCGGCAACGCCGGCGAAGTGCTTGACGATGCCGAGCGCCTCGACCGCGAAGCCGGTTTGCGCCGCCCCGGTCGTCATTGCCCGGCCTCATCGAGGATCGCGTAATAGGGCGCCAGATCGCGCGCGGTGATCACCGGCGCGGGCAGAGGATTGCGCAGCGCCGCCGGCCGGCCATGGGCGAGGTCGAAGCCGATCTCGGTCGCGCGCGCCGCCTCTTCGAACAGCGGCTGCGCGACCAGGCCATGGACCGCGCCCGAGCGGACCAGATCGAGATTGTGGCGCAGATAATCCATGCCGATGATGACCAGCGGGCGCCCGGCCGAACGGCTTGCGCCCGACCAGGTCTGCGCGCCATTGCCGGTCGTCGAGAAGGCGCCGGTGATCGCGCCGTTGCCCTGGAGCATGGCGATCGCCTTGCCTTTGGCGTCGGCGGGCTCAAAGCCTTCGAGCTGCGGCGCCAGCACCGCGATGGCGGGATGGCGCCGCGTCATCTCGTCCTTGAACGCCTGCGCCATGGCGTTTTCGAGCGTATTGAAGCTGCCCTGGCTGACCGCGACCACGCCGCGCCCGCGCAGGCGCGCGCCCATCGCGCGCGCCGCATCGCGCCCGGCGACGGCGACATCCTCGCCGGTCGCGGCGCGCAGGCCCGGGATCTCGCCAGGCGCGGGCAGGACGTGCCAGGTCACCACCGGAATGCCTTCGCGCGCGAGTCTGGCGATGAAGGGATGGATCGCGGTGTCGAGCGACAGCACCGCCACCGCGTCGAAGCGCCGCCGGGCCATCGCGGCCTGGGCGAGCGGAATGGTCGCGGCGACGTCGAGCTTGGTCGCGCTGGCGTTGCCGACAATTTCGCACGCCATGTCGAGCTCGCGGCATTTGGCGAGGAAGCCGGCCTGCCAGATGCGGCTGACCGGATGGTCGCGCAGCGGATTGACCCACAGCATCGACTTCCTCGCCGACTGTAAAGGCACCGGCGACGGGCGCATCGTGTAGACGAGCAAGCCGGCGAGTGCTGCGACCCCGACCACGGCGCCGATCGCACGGTGTCGGGGCGACGGTCGCCCACGCCCTTGCGAGGCCGCCTCGGCGAGCGCCCCGCTCAGCGACAGCCTTTGCCGCAGCGCATCGAGCCCGACCGCAAGGATCATGATCAGTCCGACCGAGATTTGCTGCCAGTTAGGGCCGACGCCGATCACGACCAGCCCGCTCTGGATCGCCTGCAACAGCAGCACGCCGAGGATGGCGCCAAGGATGGTGCCCGAGCCGCCAAACAGGCTGACTCCGCCGACCACCACGCCCGCGATCACGGTCAACTCCCACCCGCTACCAATCCCCGTGGTCGCGCTGGCGAGGTCGGCCATGACGAACATGCCAGCGATCGCGGCAAGCGCGCCGACAAGCACGAAGGCGCCGATCCGGTAGGCCGCGGTGTTGATGCCGACCAAGCGCGCGACCACCGCATTGCCGCCGGTCGCATAGAGATTCCGCCCGGATACCGTCCTGCGCAGAAAGAAGTCGGCGGCAAGCGCCAGCAAGAGGAAAAACAGGAACGCATAGCCGAGCCCGAAAGCGATCTGGAACGCGCCGATCGCGCCGACCGCGGGCGGCAGCGGATAGACCGGATAGCCGCCGGTGACGACCTGGATCAGCCCCTGGCCGATGAACAGCATGCCGAGCGTCTGGATGAACGCCGGGATGCGCAAATGCACCACCGCCAGCCCATTGACGAGCCCGATGAGCGCACCGACCGCCACGCCGGCAGCAAGCGCAAGCGGCACGGGCACGAGCAGCACGGTCATGAACTTGGCTGCTGCGACCGCGCTCAAGCCGGCGATCGAGCCGACGGACAAGTCGAATTCGCCGCTGACCAGCAATAGGGTCTGGCCGACCGCGATGATGCCGACAAAGGCGACGATGTTGAGCATCGCCGCAACGTTTCGTTCGGAGAGGAACGCCGGCTCGATCGCGACGAAGAGCATGACGGCGCAGAGCAGCGCCAGGGCCACGCCGCTCTCGGGCACCAGCAGCAGCCTTCTCAGCAGCTGCGCATTGGCGCTCCGCGACGACGTCCGTTCGATTGCCATCAGGCCAATGCCTCCAGCGGATTTTCCACGTGACGGCGAAACGCCGCCATCAGCCGGGCGCCGACGGCGCCGTCGATCGCGCGATGATCGAAGCTGCCGGTAACGGACATGACCGTGGCGATGCCAAGCGCATCGTCGATGACGAAAGGCCGTTTCTCGGCCGCGCCGACCGCCATGATGACCGCCTGTGGCGGATTGAGGATCGCGCCAAATTGCTTGACCCCAAACATTCCGAGGTTCGAGAGTGTCGCCGTCCCACCGGCATCGTCATCGGGACGCAGCGCGCCCTTGCGCGCGCGGGCCACAAGATCGCGCATCTCGGCAGCGATCGCCGCGACGCTCTTGCGCTCGGCGCCTTTGATGACCGGCGTGGTCAACCCATCGGGCACGGCGACCGCGACCGCGACGTCGACCCGCTGATAGCGGACCAGGGCGTCGCCGGCGAACGCGACATTGCAGTCGGGCACTTCGATCAGGGCCGAGGCAAGCGCCTTGATCAGCAGGTCGGTGACCGAGAGCTTGACGCCCCGGCGTTCGAGAACCCGATTGAGCTCGGCGCGCAGCACGAGCAGCGGATCGAGCCGGATGTCGAGCGTGAGGTAGATGTGCGGGATCGACTGCTTGGATTCGGTCAGCCGGCGCGCGATCGTCTTGCGCATGCCGCAAAGCGCCACGGTCTCGGCGGGAATATCGTCCGGCACCGCCCACGACACGGTTGGCGCGGGAGCGGACCGGGCATCGCTCGTGCCGGGCGCAGACACGGCGGCGCGCACGGCGCGGGAAACATCGGCCTTGACGATCCGGCCGCCCGGCCCGCGCCCCGCCAGCTGTGCGAGATCGACGCCCGACGCGCCAGCCAGGCGCCGCGCGAGCGGGCTGACCTTGATCCGGGCGGGCAGGCGCGATGCGGGGATCGCGTTCGCCGGCGAGACGGCGGACACCGTGGCCGTCGCGATCGGGTGGCCGGGCACCGCCTCAGTGTCCGCCAAAGGGCGCGGCCGCCAGCCCTTTGGCGCCGACATCGATTGCCAGGAGAGACCCCGCCCACGGCTGGCCCGCGAGCTGGTCGGACGGGCGCCCCAGCGTCGCGGTGGTCACATAGAGAATGTCGAGGTCGGGCCCGCCGAACTCGCAGCAGGTCGGCACGTCGACCGGCGTTGGAAGTGCTCGCACCAATCGGCCGGCCGGGTCATAGCAATGAACCTGGCTCGAAAAGGGCAATGCCACCCAGTAACAACCCTCGGCGTCGACCGTCGCGCCATCGGCGACCGCGCCGATGGCGCTCAGATCGACGAATACCCGCCGACCCGCGATATCGCCTGTCGCAGGATCATAGTCCCATGCCCAGATCCGCGGCATATGGCTGTCGGTGTGATACATCGTCCGGCCGTCGGGACTCCAGGCGAGCCCATTCGAGCAGCCGATCCCATCGACCATCTTGTGGCAGCCGCGATCGGCATCGAAGCGGTAGAGCGCGCCAGCGGCCCGCGGCGGCGCGCCCTCCACCTCGAACATCGAGCCGCACCAGAACCGGCCCTGACGGTCGGTCCGCCCATCGTTCATGCGGGTTTCGGGCATATCGGGCTCGGCCATCGCGCGCGGCTGGAACGCACCCGTGGCAGGGTCGAAATGATGGAACCCGTCGCCCATCGCCAGCACGAGGCCGCCGCGCGCATCGACCGCGAGGCTCCCCGGGCGCTGCGGTGTCCGCCAGTGCTGCCCGGCGTTTCCAGCAGGATCGAAGCGATGGATCTCGCAGCCATAGATGTCGATCCACCACAAGCACTGGGCGACAGGATCCCAGCAAGGGCTCTCGCCCAGGCCCGCGCTGGCTGGCCAGGCGCAAGTGAAGTCGCTCATGCCGGCGTTCGCTCGATCGCATCGACACGCCGCTCCCGCCACCCAGGGGCAAGCAGGTTGGCGTTGACGCAGTTCCGCAGCGCGCCGTCGATCAGGAACCGCCGCACGGTTTCCATCGACTTGGTGCGCGTGTCGTTGCGGCTCTCGACGCTCGACCACGCCGCGTGCGGGGTGAGCACGAGACGCCCCTCGAGCCACGCTTCGTTGTCGGCGAAGGCCTGGAGCAGGCGTGGAAACGGCTCCGCCGGAGGTTCGACCGCGAGCACGTCGAGCCCGGCCGCGCGGATGTGGCCATCGCGCAGTCCGTCATGGAGCGCATCGAGGTCGACGAGCCCCCCGCGCGCGGTGTTGAGCAGGATCGCGCCCGGCTTCATCCGGGCGATCGCCGCGGCATCGATGATGTTGGCCGTGTCCGGGGTGAGCGGCGCATGGAGGCTGATCACGTCGGCTTCACGCAACAGCTCGTCGAGGCGCTCGAGGCGGGTGACGCCGAGCGCCAGTTCCTGGCCCGAGGGCAGATAGGGGTCATAGACCAGCACGCGCATCCCGAAGGCCTTGGCGCGCAGCGCCACCGCGGTGCCGATCGTCCCGAGCCCGAGCAGGCCGAGGGCGCGTCCGCCGATGCGGCGCCCCTCCATGTAGACGCGGTGATCGAAGCCGGTGGAAAGCGATTTGCGCAGCGCGCGGTCGAACGGGATGATGCCGTGATCTAGCGCCAGCAGCATCGCGATGGCGTGGTTGGCGACTTCGCAGGTGCCGTAATCGGGGGTGTTGGCGACCGGGATGTCACGCGCCGCCGCCGCGGCCAGGTCGATGTTGTTGTAGCCGACGCCGCCGCGAACGATGATCCGGCAGCGGTCGAGCCTGGCGATCAGCGCCGCATCGACCGACACCATCTGCCAGGCGAGGAGTGCGTCGACATCGCCAAGCAGGGACGGGTCGAGCGTGTTTTGGCCGCGCCATTTTTCGGCTATGAACTCGATCGCATCGCCAGCGACCAAGCGTTCAAGAACGCCGTCGTCGTCGTAAAAGGCGTCGGGCGTATAGACCTTCAAACCATGACCCTCCCAACCTGGACCCGCCTAGCGGGCGGATTCGAGTTGTTACCGATATATCTGATACCACTTGTCGTCAATTTATTGAAATATGACATGCAGTCGGGCACAGATATCGCACGATCGCCCTGGAGGGCTGCAGGCGGTATCTCGAATGACACAGAACAGGATTGCCAAACCAAAGTCGCTGACCACGCTGGCGCTCGAAAGGATCCGGGATGGGATTCGCTCGGGGCAGTATCCGATGGGATCGCCGCTGTTCGAGAAGGTGGTGGCGGAGGAGTTCGGGATCAGCAAGACCCCTGTGCGCGAAGCACTGGTTCAACTTCAGCATGATGGGCTTGTCGTCATCGTTCCGCACTCGGGAACGTTCGTTTTCTCGCTCGACGACAGTGCGCTTCGCGACCTGTGCGAGTTGCGCCTGATCCTTGAGACCAACGCGCTTCAGATCGCCCTCCATCGCGCGCCCGGTGCGCTGACCGCGGAACTCGATGGGATCGTGAAAAAGATGTCGGAAGCGATCCGCGCCAACGACACCGCAAGCTACCGCGAACTCGACAGCGCGTTTCACGGCGCATTCTTTGTCCATGCCGGCAACGCCTATCTTACGCGCAGTTACGAAAGCATCGAAGCGAAGGTCAGCACGCTCAGGACCACGCTGATCAAGCCGCTCCCGAACCTCAAGGCGCTCTCGCTCGACGAACATCAAAAGCTGGTCAGGGCGCTGACCGCGAACGACACCGGGACGGCCATCGCATTGCTGACCGCCCATATCCGCCGCTCTCGAGACCTGATGCAGACGCTGAACGACGTTGCACCGATCGACATCACGCGCGTCTGACGACGGTTGTCGGGCCCGCTCGTGCGCCAGTCCGCAGCCAGCAGCTTGACGGTAAAGATATATCAGATATTACCCTCTTGTCATCGTCGAGCGGGAGCGGGCCGAGCAGTGTCGATCCTTATGTCCAGTTGTCCCGGTCCGCTGTCCGGGCGCCGTTACCGGTCGGCCAGCCTTTCGCGAACGCGCGCTCATGGCTGAGGAAACGAAGTCGCTTGAGATGCGTAACCAGCGGGCTGCGCCCCAGGTGATGCTGGCGCTCTATGAGTCAATGTTTCGGATTCGTCGTTTCGAGGAATGCGCGACCGACCTGTTCAAGCGCGGGATCATCAAGGGCACGGCGCACAGCTATGCCGGCGAGGAGGCGATTGCCGCGGGCACCTGCGCCCATCTTACCAAGCGCGACTATATCGGCAGTTATCATCGCGGCCATGGCCATTGCATCGCCAAGGGGGCAGCGGTCGATCGCATGATGGCCGAACTGCTTGGCAAGGCGAACGGTTATTGCGGCGGGCTCGGCGGTTCGATGCATATCGCCGACCTCGACCTGAATATCCTCGGCGCCAACGGTATCGTCGGTGCGACCATGCCGCTTGGAACGGGTGCCGCGCTCGCCGCCAAACTCAGGGACACGCGCGATGTCGCGGTCGCCTTCTTCGGCGACGGCGCCGCCAACCAGGGCGTCTTTCACGAGGCGCTCAATCTCGCAGCGGTGTGGAAGCTGCCGATGCTGTTCGTCTGCGAGAACAATCAGTACGCGCTCAACACCGCCTATGTGCAGACGACGTCCGTTCCGCAGATCGCGCACCGGGCATCGGCTTATGGCGTTCCCGGGCTGACCATCGACGGCAACGACGCGGTGGAGGTCCATAACGTGATAGCCGAGGCGATCGAACGGGCGCGCACTGGCGCAGGACCGAGCCTGATCGAAGCGATGACCTGGCGCTGGGGTCCGCACAGCATGCGGGCGAACCTGCGCGAGCCGCGCACCGACGAAGAGATGGCGATGTGGAAGGCGCGCGATCCGCTGATCCGCCTGGAAGAGCGCATGGCAGCGCAGGGCGAAATCGCCCCGGCCGTGCTGACGGACATTCGGGCGCGGGTCGAGGAGGAGATCCAGACGGCGATCAACTTCGCAACCGAGAGCGGCCCACCCTCGGACGATATTCTCGATTCCGCGGTTTACGCGCCGCATCGCGACTATCCCGACCCGCCCGCTGCGGGAACGCGCGAACTGACCTATGCCGAGGCGCTCAACGAAGCGTTGGCCCAGGAGATGGAACGCGACGGCGACGTCATCATCATGGGCGAGGACATCGCGGAAACGGGCGGTATCTTCCAGGTTACAAAGGGTCTGGTCGATCGCTTCGGCCCCGAGCGCGTCCGCGACACACCGATTTCGGAATCGACCTTCTGCGGCACCGGCGTGGGCGCCGCGATCGCCGGCCTGCGGCCGGTCGTCGAAGTGCAGATCTTCGATTTCGTCACGCTGATGATGGACATGATCGTCAACCAGGCGGCCAAGTTCCGTTTCATGAACGGCGGTACGGCGAAAGTTCCGGTCGTGATCCGCGGGCCGCAGGGCGGCGGCATCCGGCTCGCCGCCCAGCACAGCCAGAGCCTTGAGGCGTGGTTCGCGCATATTCCGGGTCTCGTCGTGATCGCGCCATCGACCCCCTATGATGCCAAAGGCCTGCTCGCCGCCGCGATCCGCGATGACAATCCGGTGATCTTCCTCGAACACAAGATGTTCTACTTGGGGCAAGCCTCGCCCGTGCCGGAGGCGTGCTATGCGATCCCGATCGGCAAGGCCGACATCAAGCGGAAAGGCAGCGACGTCACCATCGTCGCGACCCAGGTGATGGTCGAGCGTGCGCTGTCGGCGGCACGCGTGCTCGAGCGCGATGGGATCAGCGTCGAGGTGATCGATCCGCGCACGATCCGCCCGCTCGACGAAGAGGCCATTCTGACCTCCGTCAGGAAGACCAATCGCCTGCTGATCGTTCATGAAGCCTGCCTGACCGGCGGGTTCGGCGCCGAAGTCGCTGCGATGGTGATGGAAAAGGCATTCGACTGGCTCGACGCACCCGTTGCCCGGCTTGCCACGCGCGACGTGCCAATGCCGTTCAACGAAACGCTCGAGAATTTGGTCATTCCGTCCCAGAATGCCATCGTCGCGGCGGTGCGAGAACTGATGGTTGGGGCGAGAATTACGCAGCCATTTTCGGTTGAGGGGGCCTGAAGGGTGGTGGATCGCCATAGCTTCCACAGCGGCGATATTGCTGGCTAGCGCCGTCGCTGGGGAGACGCCCACGAAGGATCAGAACCGGAGTCTTGAGCAGGATCCGGATTTTCGCTCGGCGGGAGAGATCGGGCGCACCACAAGGGTGGCAATCGAGGCGGGACCTGCGTCATTGGCGGGATTAGCGATCTTCTCGCCGTGCAGGACGGCAAAGCTGCAGATTTGCTCGACGATGTCACGAACGTGGATCGCGCTCGAAGATTACGCACCGCTGTAAGAATATCATTTATTTCAGATGATTGTAGGGATTGATAGCGCCATTTCGACTAGAATGGTTACGCCTGGATCACTCCCACTCGATCGTCCCCGGCGGCTTCGACGTATAGTCATACACCACTCGGTTGACCCCCTTCACCTCATTGACGATCCGCGTCGCCACCCGCGTCAGGAAGCTCGCGTCGAACGGATAGACATCGGCCGTCATGCCGTCGGTCGAGGTCACCGCGCGCAGCCCGCACACGCTGTCATAGGTGCGCCCGTCGCCCATCACGCCCACGGTCTTGACCGGCAGCAGCACCGCGAACGCCTGCCAGATCGCGTCGTACAGCCCGGCGTTGCGGATCTCTTCCAGATAAACCGCGTCCGCCTTGCGCAAGATGTCGCAGCGTTCCTTGGTCACCTCGCCCGGAATGCGGATCGCCAGGCCCGGTCCGGGGAACGGATGCCGCCCGACGAACACGTCCGGCAGCCCCAGCTCACGGCCCAGCGCGCGCACCTCGTCCTTGAACAGCTCGCGCAGCGGCTCGACCAGCTTCATGTTCATCCGCTCGGGCAGGCCGCCGACATTGTGGTGGCTCTTGATCGTCACCGACGGCCCGCCGGTGAAGCTCACGCTCTCGATCACGTCGGGATACAGCGTGCCCTGCGCCAGGAACTCCGCGCCGCCGATCTTGCGCGCTTCCTCCTCGAACACGTCGATGAAGGTCTTGCCGATGAACTTGCGCTTGGCCTCCGGGTCGGTGACGCCGGCCAATCCATTCAGAAACAGCGTCTCCGCGTTCACATGGACAAGCGGAATATTGTAATGCCCGCGGAACAGCGACACGACCTGGTCCGCCTCGCCGCTGCGCATCAGACCGTGATCGACGAACACGCAGGTCAGCTGCTCGCCGATCGCCTCGTGGATCAGCACCGCCGCCACCGCCGAATCGACCCCGCCCGACAGGCCGCAGATCACCCGGCCCTTGCCCACTTGCCGGCGGATCTCCTCGATCTTCGTCTGGCGGAACTCGGCCATCGTCCACTCGCCCTTGAGCCCGCAGACGTGCCGCACGAAATTCGCCAGCAGCTTCGCCCCGTCGGGCGTATGCACCACCTCCATGTGGAACTGCGTGGCGTAATAGCGCCGCTTGTCGTCGGCCACGACGGCGAAGGGCGAGCCCGGACTGGTCGCGACCGAGCGAAAGCCCGGCGCCAGCTCGGTCACCTTGTCGCCATGGCTCATCCACACCTGATGCGTATCGCCCTCGGCCCAGAGGCCATCGAACAGCACGCAGCTGTCTTCGATCTCGATGAAGGCGCGACCGAACTCGCCGCTGTCGCCCAACGTCACGGTGCCGCCCAGCTGGTGCATCATGACCTGCTGGCCATAACAGATCCCCAGGATCGGCAGCCCCGAATCAAAGATTTCCTGCGGCGCGCGCGGCGATCCTTCTTCCAGCACCGAGGCCGGTGACCCCGACAGGATCACCCCGCCCGGCTTCATCCGCGCGAATGCTTCGGCGGCGGCGTTGAACGGCGCGATCTCGCTGTAGACGCCCGCCTCACGCACGCGCCGGGCGATCAGCTGCGTCACCTGGCTGCCGAAATCGACGATGAGGATGGATTCGCTGGGGCCTGTCATGGCCGGGCGATAGGAAGCGCGGCGAGTCGTGTAAAGGCGGCCGGAAAAATCCTCCCCCGCCAGGGGGAGGTGGCGCCGAAGGCGACGGAGGGGGAGGACACGGACGGTCCGCCGTCCGCCCCCTCCGTCAGGCTGCGCCTGCCACCTCCCCCTGGCGGGGGAGGATCACGCTATGGTCACCGTCGCCTTAACCGCACCCGCAAACCATTCCGAAGCGCCCCACGCGCTATCCGCTGCGCCATGTCATCGAACCGGACCCCCCGCCGGATCGGTCTCGCGATGCTCGGCGCGGCGCTGCTTGCCACCGCACCGGCATCGGCGTCGATCCTCAATTATGTCGGCGAATGCGTGCCGTTCGCGCGCGCCGTGTCGGGCATCCAGATCTGGGGCGATGCCTGGACCTGGTGGAGCCAGGCCGACGGCAAGTACCAGCGCGGCAGCGATCCCGAGGTCGGTGCCGTCGTCGCCTTCGCCAGATCGCGCCCATTGCCGCTCGGCCATGTCGCAGTGGTCAGCCGCGTGGTCGACCCGCGCGTCGTCATGGTCACCCACGCCAACTGGTCGCGCTTCGACGGCAAGCGCGGGCAGGTCGAGCAGGACGTGACGCTGCACGACGTCTCGCCGCGTGGCGACTGGAGCCAGGTCAAGGTCTGGTATCGCGACACGCGCGGCCTGGGCAGCACGACCTATCCGGTGCACGGTTTCATCTATGGCCGCCCGGCGAGCGGCGCGAAGGTCGCCCGCGCGCGCACCGCGCCCGAGATCACCGGGCAAAGCCCCGATTATGTCGGATCGCTGATCGACGCCTATACGCGCTGACTTGCGCACCCGCCGCGCCCGCACGATACCGGCGCGGATGGGGGAGATCATCCAACGCCGCATGTGGTGGATCGTCGCGGCAATCGCCGCGCTGGGCCTGGCGTTGCGCATCGCCGCCGCGCAGGGCGGCTTGTGGCTAGACGAGGCGTGGTCCGCCGTCATGGCCCAGCAGGCCGGCACGCCGCTCGGCATCCTGCTCAACATCAATCACGACAATAATCACCACCTCAACACGCTATGGCTCCAACTGGTCGGGCTCGATGCGTCGCCGTTGATCCAGCGCGGCCTTGCCATCGCCACCGGCACCGCCGCGATCCTCGTCGCCGCGGCGATCGGCGCCAGACGCGCGCCATCGACTGCGATTGTCGCCGCGCTGCTGTTCGCCATGTCGCCGATCCTCGTCACCTACGGTTCGGAAGCGCGCGGCTATGCGCCGATGCTGCTCGCGCTGCTTGTCGCGATCCGACTGATCGACCGCTGGCTCGCCGAGCCTGCCGCGCCGCCACCCGCCACCGCACTGACGCTCGCCACGCTGCTCGGCCTGCTCGCCAACCTCACCATGTTGTTCGGTCTGGCGGCGCTGATCGGCTGGGCGGCGATCGAGCTTCATCACAGGCATGGCTTGCGCGGCACGCTGCCCCCGCTCGCCGGCCTGCTCGGTCCGGCGACGATCGCCGCCGCGCTGACCCTGGGCGTCATCCTGTTCGCGGCGGGCGGCAAGCTCGCGGTCGGCGCGGTCGCGCCGTTCACCGTCGGTGTTTTTGCCGACGGCGCGCGCCAGCTTCTCGACTATACGCTAGGCGATATCGCCGGGCTGATCCCCTTGCTCGCGGTGGCGGCCGCCGCGCGAAGCGGCCCGCGCGATTCGCTCGCCATCTTCTGCGTCCTCGCATGCCTCGCTTTCCCTGCCGCCATCGCGCTGCTGCACCTGCCCAATGCCGGCAACGCGCGCTATTTGCTGCTCGCGGCGGTCGGCCTGCTGATCTTCGCCCAGCTCGCCTTTACGCATCCCGACTTGCGAGCCGGAGGCCGCAAGCACCTTGCGATCGCCGCGCTCGCCGTCCTGCTCGCCTTGATGCTCCAGCGCGACTGGGCCGTCATCCGCGACCGCCGCGCCGATCCCGCCCAGGCGCTCACCGCCATCGCCGCCCGCGCACCGGCCGGCGCCGATGCGGCAGTCGATCGCCCGCGATCCGACGCCATCCTGATCGCCGCCGCCGCGTCCGCCCGCTACCCGCTCGTCATTCGCCAGGCCTGCCCGGCCGCGCGCTTCCTGTTCGTCGAGCGCGACGGCGCCGAACCCTTTCCCACCGCCCCCACCCGCTGCGCCGCCCGCTATAGCGAGATCGCCGGCGACACCGTGCAGGGCCTTTCGGGCACCCAGTGGAAACTCTACGAACGCTCGGCTAGATAAGCGCGCATGTTCTTTTCCTTCATCGACGAACTGCGCGCCGCCGGCATCCCCGCCAGCCTCAAGGAGCATCTCGTGCTGCTCGAGGCGCTCGACCGCGAGGTGATCGACCGCACGCCCGAGGCCTTCTACTATCTCGCCCGCGCCACCTTCGTGAAGGACGAAGGGCTGCTCGACCGCTTCGATCAGGTCTTCGCCAAGGTGTTCAGGGGCATCGCCGCGACCTATGGCACGCAGACCGCCGAGCTTCCCGAGGATTGGCTGAAGGCCATCGCCGAGAAATATCTGACGCCTGAGGAGATGGAGGCGATCAAGTCGCTCGGCTCGTGGGAAGAGATCATGGAGACGCTGAAAAAGCGACTCGAAGAGCAGCATGATCGGCACCAGGGCGGCAACAAATGGGTCGGCACCGGCGGCACCTCGCCCTATGGCAATTCCGGCTACAACCCCGAGGGCGTGCGCATCGGCGGCGAGAGCAGGCACAAGCGCGCGCTGAAGGTGTGGGACCAGCGCGAGTTCAAGAATCTCGACTCCACCAAGGAACTCGGCACCCGCAACATCAAGGTCGCGATGCGCCGCCTGCGCCGCTTCGCGCGCGAGGGCGCGGCGGACGAACTCGATATCGACGCCACGATCGCCGGCACGGCGCGCCAGGGCTGGCTCGACATCCGCATGCGCCCGGAGCGGCACAATGCGGTCAAGCTGCTGCTGTTCCTCGACGTCGGCGGTTCGATGGACCCATGGGTCAAGCTGTGCGAGGAACTGTTCAGCGCGGCCACCGCCGAGTTCAAGAATCTCGAATTCTTCTACTTCCACAACTGCCTGTACGAAGGCGTGTGGAAGGACAATCGCCGCCGCTTCACCGAACGCACGCCCACCTGGGACATCCTCCACAAATACGGCCACGACTATAAGGTGATCTTCGTCGGCGACGCATCGATGAGCCCGTACGAGATCAGCCATCCCGGCGGCTCGGTCGAGCATTTCAACGAGGAAGCCGGCGGCGCCTGGATGCAGCGCGTGACCAACACCTATCCGGCGACGATCTGGCTCAACCCGATTCCCGAAGCGCAATGGGATTATTCGCAATCGGTCCGCATGATGCGCGAACTGGTGAGCGACCGCATGTATCCGCTGACGCTGACCGGTCTGGACGACGCGATGCGCGAGTTGAGCCGGAAGATCTAGACTGGTCCGGCGAGTCGCGGCTCGCGCCGCCGCCATCTTTCCGTCGCTACATCATTCTTGGCCGAGCCGTGCCGACGCGGCTCGAAAACGGACCATCGTAACCATAGCAGATCGGGACGAAATTAAGGTTAATATAGTACTGATGACCTTTTTGGACCGAAAATCTCCAGTATCTCGTTGACAGTCAAAATGAATAATGATGACTTGATGGCGATCCTTGGAGATCCAGCAGATGAGCAACACGCAAGGTAAGCTTGGCGTGATCGACCTGTCACGTCGATTAAGCCCAGTAAAATCGATTCCCAACTTTCCCGTCCCTGTGCAACGGGTGACGAATATTCAGGATATTGAAGCGACCAGAGCATTTCAGTCGAATGAATATGTCGAAAGCGACCCGTTCAACATCCTGATCCTCAACTATACGATGACTTGTCCGCTGGCATGCGATTATTGCTGCTACAAATGCGGGCCCAAGCGCAGCGAGACGATGAACCTCGATTTCGCGCTGAACCTGGTCGATCAGGCGGCGGCGCTGGGCGTATTCGCCGAATGCGGGTTCACCGGCGGCGAACCGATGGTCTATTATGACGATATCATCGCGCTGACGACGCGCATGGCCGGCTATGGCCTGCCCTTCTCGATGATCTCGGCATGCGACTGGGCGACCGATGACGCGACGGCGGCGGCCAAGCTCCAGCCGCTGATCGATCGGGGCATGTCGGTGTTCACCGCCAGCTACGATCCCAGCCACGAACGCTTCGTCCCGCGCGCCAATGTCGAACGCGCGATCGACTATGTGCTCTCGCGCGGGGTGCGCGCGGTGCTGTGCGGCAGCTTCTATGACGACAAGACCAATTTGAACGAGATGTTCCCGGCCTATGCCGCCAATCCGGAAGTCAGCCTGGTCACGCGCGTCGTGCTGCCCAAGGTCGGCCGGTCGGAAAAGCGCGACATCCAGCCCAGCTATTACGCCAACACCGACACCTCACCCGGCGGCGCCTGCTACAAGCGGTTCTACCACGACGTGACGGTGTTCTGGGACGGCGAGATCTATCCCTGCTGTTCGGTCTATAACCGTTCGACGCCGGGCATCAGCTATGGCAACGCCTATGACGAGCCGCTGGCGGCGATCTGGGACCGGATCGCCGGGTCGCTGTTCTTGAAGCAGATCAAGCAGGGCGGGTTCGACGGGCTCTACAGCTTTGTCGAGGATCGCGATCCCGCGCTGGCCGGCCGGCTGCCGGATCGCACCAAGGCGATCGGCCCCTGCCATCTGTGCCATCTGTTGATGGGCGACGAGACGCTCGCCCGCGACGTCCACGAGCTGTTCGCGCAAGAGGAGCGCGATCGGGTCCGCGAACTGCTTCGGGCGGTGCGGACGCAACGCGGCGACGATGTCGCCGACACCCTCATCCGCGAGATGCTTACGACCTGACACGACACCCTTTTTTCCTGCAGTGACGGAGATTTGACATGACAGATACGACGTCCGACCTCGAGCAGCTGCTGCTCGAGAGCCCCGCCGCGCGTGCGCGTGTATTGGCCAACACGCTCGAACTGATCGAGAATGGCGGCGCGACGCAGGAAAATTACAATGCGCTGGTCGGCGCGAATATCGCCGACGCCCAGTCCTTTCTCGGCACGCTCAAGGCTTCGACGGTGGTGGTGGCGGTCGCGTCCGCCGGCCAGCGCGGCATCGGCGGCGCGGGCAACACGCAGGCCAGCGTCATCACCCAGGCGGTGATCGGTGAGCGCGGATCGCTGGGCGGTGCCGGGACCAAGGCATCGACCGTGGTGATCGCCATCGCCTCGGCGGGCGATCGCGGTTCGCTCACCGGCGCAGGCACCAAGGCGTCGACCGTCGTGATCGCCATCGCTTCGGCCGGTGATCGCGGTTCGCTCACCGGGGCGGGCACCCGTGCTTCGACCGTGGTGATCGCGATCGCTTCGGCCGGCGATCGTGGCTCGCTGACCGGCGCGGGCACCCGTGCCTCCACCGTCGTGATCGCCATCGCCTCCGCCGGGGATCGGGGTTCGCTCACTGGGGCGGGCACACGCGCCTCGACCGTGGTGATTGCCATCGCTTCGGCGGGCGATCGCGGCTCGCTGACCGGCGCGGGGACTCGCGCTTCCACCGTCGTCATCGCGATCGCTTCGGCGGGCGACCGTGGGTCGCTGACCGGCCTTGGCACGCGCGCCAGCACGGTGGTCGTCGCCATCGCTTCGGCGGGCGGCCGCTCGGCCGGTCTCGGTGCGATCCGTGGCGGTTTCGAATCGACCGGCGTACAGGCCTCGCCCGGCGAGATCGCCGCCGCGCTGCGCCAGCTTGCCGACCTGGTCGAAGTGGGCGGCACCACCGGCGGCCCGGCCGGCCCGGAGGCGGCCGAACTCGCCGCCACGGCCGAAGCGATGGTGGCCGAGGCGCAACAGCTCAACCAGTCCGCGCAGGAACTGGCCGTCAGCGGTCACGAACTGGCGAGCAGCGCCGAGCAGGAGCTGGCCGCCGATCCTGGCCAGGACAGCTGAGCATGCAGGACGCCGCGATTTTGCCGCGCGTCCTGACCGGCGGCACCGACGGCCCGATCGAAGGGCCGCCGGTGCGCTGGTGCGCGGGACGAAGCTCGACCCGCAACACCGAACTCGCCCAGCGCCAGGCCCTGCCCAAGACGCAGCACGAAGCGATGGTGGTGCAGGAGCAGCTGATCGGCACCAACAATCTGAAGCCGATCTCGTACCTGATGTGGGCGTATCAGATCGCCGCCGCGGTCGCGCTCGTCCAGATTCCCGGACGCGGCAGCGGCACCGGCTTCCTGATCGGCGCCAACGTGCTGATGACCAACAACCATGTGCTGCGAAACGCGCAGGAGGCGGGGATCGCCAAGGCGCGGTTCAACTATCAATATGATCGCGGCGGGCGGCTGGAACAGAGCGAGTATTTCGACCTTCTGCCCGACCTGGTGTTCCATACCAATGTCGAGCTGGACTACAGCATCGTCGGGGTCGCGGGATCGCCCGGCCACCGTTACGGCGTGATCCCGGTCGGCGGCAATCCGATGGTCAATATCGGCGAGCCGGTGACGATCATCCAGCATCCGCTGGGCCAGCCCAAGCAGATCGCGATGGTCGACAACGAAGTCAAATATGCCGACGCGACGATCGTCCAGTATCTCACCGACACGCTGCCCGGATCATCGGGATCGCCGGTGTTCAACGGCGATTTCGAGCTGATCGGCCTGCATCATAGCGGCGGCTGGGTGCCCGAACCGGAATCGACCTCGACGCATTTCCGCAACGAAGGCATCTTCATCGGCGCGATCGTCGCGGACCTCGCGTCGAACGGTTTCGCCTGAAGTTTCTAGAGCCGCTCCACCGCGCGCTGCAGCTTGCGCAGCACCGCCGCGTCGCCCGCCGGCGCGTCGGCCGCTTCCTGCGCCAGCGCCATCAGCCGTACCGCGCCGAAGCTTGCCGCAAGCCCCTTGAGCCGCAGTGCCGATCCGCGCCACGCCTCAAGGTCGTCGGCCGCCGACAACAGCGCCAGCGCGCGCTTCGCGCTATCGAGAAACGCCTCGCGAAGCTCGGCGATCAGGCCGGGCTCGTCGCCCACCGCCGCCGCCAGAGTCGCATCGATTGCACCGGGATCATACGCCATGCCGCAACCCTAGGATGGCGTGCTTAACGACCCGTTTCTGCCCGCTTTCCGCCATCCCCGGAATCGTGCTAGATCGGGACAATGAACGGGGGAACGACATCGGCCGGCCTGGCGCCTGTCGCGGATGACGAGCTGCTGCTCGTCGAGGAACCAGCACCGGCCACGGCCGCGCATCCGGCCTACGACCCGGCCGAGGATGCCGAGGAACATGAAATCTATCGCGCGCGCGGCGAATGGGTGGTGCCGCTGCTTGCCATCGGCCTGATCGCGATCTGGCTCGGCGTGATGGGCTGGCTGCTTCATCCGACGCTCACCGCGCCGCTGCCGCCGGCCGAGCTGGTCCAGCTCATCGCCGCGCTGTGCGTGCCACCCGCGCTGATCTGCCTCATCTGGCTGCTCGCCCGCCGCAGCAGCCGGGCCGAGGCGCGCCGCTTCGGCGACACGGCGCGCGCGATGCGCGCCGAAGCCGCCAGCCTCGAACGCGCGATCGCCACGCTGTCGCGCAAGATCGAGGGGAACCGCGCCGCGCTCGCCGCGCAGACCACGGCGCTGATGGCGATGGGCGACGGCGCCGCCGAACGGCTGCAAGCGGTCTCCAACGGCATGGCCGCCGAGGCGCGCGCGCTCGACACCAGCGCCCGCACGCTGGTCGACAGTTCCGCCAATGCGGAAAAGAGCGTCGCCATCGTCCTTTCCTCGCTGCCCAAGGCGCATGAGGAAATGGCCGGCATGGCCGCCACGCTCGACGCGGCGGGCCTCAAGGCCGGCGAACATGCCGCCGCGCTCGACGCGCAGCTTGCCGCGCTGGCCGAACGCGGTCGCGCCGCCGACGAGGTGGCCGGCGGCGCCGCCACGCGCCTTGCCGCGCATATCGCCAAGATGGAAGCGACCAGCGAGACCGCCGGCGCGCGGCTGGAGGGCGTGGCGTCGCAGATGACCGAAACGGTCGATGCGATGCTCGATCGCGCCGCCGCCGCGGTGGACGAGGCGCGCAAGGGCATCGCCGCGCAGGGCGAAGCGATGCTGGCGATGCTGGCCGCCAACCAGGCCTCGCTCGACGCCGCGGGGCGCGCCAGCATCGACACGGTCGGTGCGCGCATCGCCGAGGTGGAGGACACGATCGGCCGCATCGCCGAAAAACTGGGCGAGGAACAGACGCGGATCGACATCATGCTCGCCTCGGTCACCGGCGGCGTCGCCCAGGCCGACGGGCAGCTGGCTTCGCTGCACAGCACCGGGATGGAGCGCACCCAGGCGCTGGCCGCGTCGATCAGCGCGCTCGACAGCTCGACCGCGGCGATGACCGAAACGCTCAAGGTCGGCGATGCGACCGCGCTGGGCGTGATCGCCACGGCCGAGAATTTGCTGACCGCGCTCGACGCCTCGGCGCGCGAGATCGACGAGACGATGCCCGAGGCGCTGGTGCGGCTGGAGGATCGGATCGGCGCGACCCGCGCGGTGATCGCCACCGCCAAGCCAGAACTGCTCGCGCTGGTCACTGCCGCCGAGAGCACGCATGACGCGATCGAAGCGATCGCCGACGTCGTCTCGCGCCAGCGCGAAACGCTGCTCAAGACGCAGGCCGCGCTGATCGAGACGCTGGATTCGGGCCATGCCAAGACTGGCGACCTCGAAGCGATCGTCGATCGCGCGGTCGAGAATGCCCGCCGTTTCGCCGACGATGCCGCGCCGCAGCTGGTCGACGCGCTGCTGCGCATCCGCGAAACCGCCCGCGCCGCCGCCGACCAGGCGCGCGAGACACTGGGCGCGCTGGTGCCCGAAGCCACGCGCCAGCTGGAGGAAGCCGGCACTTCGGCCATGCGCCGCGCGATCGATGCCGGCGTGCGCCAGCAGCTGGTCGAGCTGGGCGAGGTGGCCGAAGCCTCGGTCACCGCCGCGGCGCGCGCGTCCGAACGGCTGACGCAGCAGATGCTGACCATCGGCGAGGCATCGAGCGCGGTGGAACGCCGCATCGAGGAAGCCCGCGCCGAACGCGAGGCGGCCGATCAGGACAATTTCGCGCGCCGCGTCTCGCTGTTGGTCGAGGCACTCAATTCCGCGTCGATCGATATCGCCAAGGCGTTCGCGCACGAGGTGACCGACAGCGCCTGGTCCGCCTATCTGAAGGGCGACCGCGGCGTCTTTACCCGCCGTGCGGTGCGCCTGCTCGACAATGGCGAGGCGCGCGAGATCGCCGCGCTCTATGACGGAGACCCGCAGTTCCGCGAACAGGTCAACCGCTATATCCACGATTTCGAGGCGATGCTGCGCCAGGTGCTCGCGTTGCGCGACGGTTCGCCGCTGGGCGTCACGCTGCTCTCGTCCGACATGGGCAAGCTCTACGTCGCGCTCGCCCAGGCGATCGAACGGCTGCGCGCCTAGCCGGGTCGAGATGGCACGTGCGTGACGCATCGTCGCCGCCCGCGTCCCGCTAGTCCTTGACCAGTGTCACCTGCGCCACCCAGATGCCGCCGCCGCGAAACCCGCCCTCGCAATACATCAGATAATAGCGCCACAGATCCAGGAAATGCCGGTCGAATTCGGCCGGCATCCGCCCCTGTGCCACCGCGGCGTCGAACGCCACGCGCCAGCGTTGCAGCGTCCGCGCATAATCGTGCCCGAATTCACGCCGGTCCTGCCAGCTCAATCCATGCTGCGCGGCAATCACGCGGAATCGGCTTTCGGAGATCAGCATCCCGCCCGGAAAGACATAGGTCTGGATGAAATCGACATTGCGCGCATAGGCGTCGAAGATCGCGTCGTCGATCGCGATATACTGGATCGCCGCGCGTCCGCCCCGTTTCAGCACGCGCGCGATCGTGCCGAGATAATCGGGCCAGAAATCCTGCCCCACCGCCTCCACCATCTCGATGCTCGCCACCGCATCGAACGTGCCGGTGACGTCGCGATAATCGGTCAGCAACACCTGCGCACGCGGGTCTGCCGCGGTATTCAGCCGGGCGTCGACATAGGTCTTCTGCTCGCTCGACAGTGTCAGGCCGGTGACACCCAGGCCATGGTCGCGCACCAGCTGCATGAAGCTGCCCCAGCCGCAGCCGATCTCCAGCACATGATCGCACGTGTCGGGATTCAGCCGCGCATAGATCGCCTCCAGCTTCGCGCGTTGCGCCGCTTGCAGCGTCATGTCCGGCCGGGCGAACAGCGCGCTGGAATAGGTCATGCCGGGGTCGAGCCAGGGCGCGTAGAAATCATTCCCCAGATCGTAATGATAGGCGATGTTGCGCCGCGATCCGCCGCGGTCGTTGCGCCGCAGCCGGTGCCACACCCGCCGCGCCAGCCGCGTCGGCCCATGCGCCCGACCGGCATCGCCCAGGCCCATGCGGTTGCGCACGAACAGCTCGAACAGCGGCACCGGATCGGGGCTGGTCCATTCTCCCGCCTGCCAGGCCTCATACCAGCCGGCCGATCCGCCCGCCACCAGCCGCCACAAGGCGCGCCAGCTGCGGATTTCGACCACCGCCATCGGCCCCGGCGCGCGTCCGCCCAGCCGCCGTGCAATCCCGCCGGGCAGTGTCGCCTCGATCGCGCCCTCGGCCAGGCCCGCGTCGATCCGGTCCAGCAACCGGTGCAGCAACGGCATCAGCAGCGCAGCGGCCGCACCTCGCATCGCCGCACGCTCGCCCCGGCCAGCCCGGCGGCCTCTGTTACGCACTGACACCCGCATCGCGCGCACAAACCACGCGATGTTCGAGTCGGGCAAGCAACAAACTTCAGCGCACCCGCCGCCCCGCCGCCAGCGCCCGCTCGCGCGCTTCGCGATGGCCGATGATCTTTTCGGGATAGTCGGCGGGGCGGCGGCCATGCGCGTCGGGATCGTGGATCACCACATCGTCGAGCGCCGCCAGTTCCGGCACCCATGCGCGGATATAGCCGGCCGTGTCGAACTTCTCCGATTGGACGAGCGGCGCCATGATCCGTCCCCACATGTTCGCGTCGATCCCGGTCCCGGCCACCCATTGCCAATTGACGCTGTTGTTACCGTAATCGGCATCGGCCAGCGTGTCCCAGAACCAGCGTTCGCCCTCACGCCAGTCGATCAGCAGGTGCTTCACCAGAAAGCTTGCCGCGATCATCCGCACGCGATTGTGCATCCACCCGCTCGCCCACAATTGCCGCATCCCGGCATCGACGATCGGATAGCCGGTGCGCCCGCGCTGCCATGCGCGCAGATCGGCGGCCGCCGCCCTGCCCGATCGCCAGGGCAGCGCGTCGAACTTCTCGCGCCCGTTGCGCGCACCGTAATCGGGCAGTTGCGCGATCACATGCTGCGCATAGTCGCGCCAGCCAAGCTCGCTCAGGAATATGTCCACCGATCCGCCCGCATCCGCAACGCGATGCCACACGGCAGCCGGCGACACCTCGCCGAAATGCAGATGCGGCGACAGGCGCGAACTGCCCTCGATCGACGGCAGGTTGCGCTCGGTATCATAGCGCGCGGCATGGTCGGCGAAATCGGCGAGCCGTGCCTTCGCGCCCGCCTCACCCGGCGTCCATTGCGCGGCAAGGCCGGTCGCCCAATCGGGCTTTTCAGGCAGCAGCGCCCAGTCGCCCAGCCGTTCGGATGCCGGCCAGCGTCGCGGCGCCGCGATCTCGCGCGGGCGGTTGTGCGGCGGGGCGGGCGGCATCCGGTCCTTCAGCGCGCGCCAGAACGGGGTGTAGATTTTGTACGGCGCGCCCGACCCGCTCGTCACCGATCCCGGCGGCGCCAGGTAATTGCCGTCGTGGCAGACAAGGTCGAGCCGCTTGCCCACCGCGCGTTCGGCATTGCGCCACCACGGTTCATAGTGGCGCAGGCAATGCACCCGCTCCGCGCCGGTCTCCTTCGCGATCGCGGCCAGCACCTCGTCACAACGGCCGCGCCGCAGGATCAGCCGTGATCCCTTGTCACGCAGCGCCGCGTCCAGGCTGGCGAGGCTGTGGTGCAGCCACCAGCGCGACGCCCCGCCCATCGCGCGATGGCGGGGCGTATCGTCGTCGAGGACATAGACCGGGATCACGGGCCCCTCACGCGCCGCCGCCGCCAGCGCGGCCTGGTCCGACAGCCGCAGGTCGCGGCGGAACCAGACGATCGCCGTCATCGGCGGGCGGGCGCCGCGCCGGCCGCGGGCGCGATCCGCACGCTGAACCGGTCGCCCGCCAGCGGATCGCCGAACCGCTGGTCGCGCACGACGATGCTCCCGTCCGCGCGATGTTCGGCGAACGGCATGCGCGCCCAGAACAGGAAGGCGCGCACCCCCGGATCGCTTTGCGCCGCCGCCGCGATGCGCGGATCGTCCATGCCGATCGGATCCGGCCCGGCCGCGGCCTTGCCGAACAGCGTGGGCAGCCATCCGCCGCTCAGATCGAGGTCATGGCGCCCGCGCCGTCCCGCGCCGCGCCACAGCATCTGACGCTGCCAGAAAGCGATCGGCACCGGGCTCGCCACCACCAGCTCCGGCGCGATGCCATGGGTGGCGCGAACCCAGCGTGCCGTCCGCGCCTCCGCGATCCCGGTCGCCACGCCATTGCCGAGGATATAGCCGGCCAGCATCACCGCGACCAAACCGCCGCGCCGTGTCCAGTTCCCGCCGCGCTTCTCCGCCCGCCGCGACCAGACCAGCCCGCCGATCAGCAACGCCCAGATCCACGGGTCGATGATGAAGATGCTGTCGCCATGGAACCAGCGGCCCGAAAACGGTTCGAGCAGGCGGATGCCGTAATTGTTCAGCCAGTCGAACGCGGGATGGCTGAGCGTGCCGATGAACGCCAGCAGCAGCAGATGCCAAGGCCGTACCGGCGCGCGCGCGGCGGGCCGCCGGCCACGCCGCGCCTGCCAGCGATCGAACGCGACCATGATCGCCGTCAGCACCGCCGGCAGCACCAGCATCGCCAGCGGCCCGTGCGTCAGCCCCCGCCGCATCGCCAGCGATTCGATGCCATAAAGGGTGCAGGCGGCATCCACATCGGGGATGTTCGCCGCGACGATCAGCGTCGGCATGCTCAGCCCGGACAGCTTCTTGAGGCCGGTCTGGCCGATCAGTGCGCCGACCAGGCTGTGGGTCAGGTTGTCCATCCGCCGGGCGCCGGGATCAGATCGCGTGCGGTTCCTTGTCGACCATCCAGGTCTGCCCCTTGCTCACCAGCCTTTGCAGGTCCGCCACCTTGCCCTCGCTCGCCGCAGCGTTCTGCGCGATCACCGCGCTTTCAAAGGTCGGCGCGGGATCGTCGTACAGCACGCCCAGCGCCATCGGAAACGGCCCGAACGGCATTTCGACCAACATGTGCGCCACCGCGCGGTTGGTCACATCATGCACCAGCACGCCGGAGGTATCGCCATCGACGATATCGACCACCTTCAATGCCAGCCGTTCGACATCCAGCGCGATCCCCCTGGTCCCGCCCGCGAACAGCATCGGCTCGCCATGCGTGAGCCACAATTGATGCCCGGCATTGGCCTTTTCGGTGAACGGCGCGAACACATCGGCATTGTAGACGATGCAGTTCTGGAAGATCTCGACAAACGCCGCGCCGCGATGGGCATGCGCCGCCTTGAGCACGGCGGGCAGGTTCTTGTGCACGTCGATGCCGCGCGCGATGAACCGCGCGCCGCTGCCCAGCGCGAACGCGCACGGCTTGGCGGGATGGTCGACCGATCCGAACGGGGTCGAGGGCGAGCGCGTCCCCTCGCGGCTGGTCGGCGAATATTGCCCCTTGGTCAGGCCATAGATCTCGTTGTTGAACAGCAGCACCTGGCAATCGAGGTTGCGCCGCAACAGGTGCATCGTGTGGTTGCCGCCGATCGACAGCCCGTCGCCGTCGCCGGTGATGATCCACACGTCGAGGTCGGGGTTGGCAAGCTTCACCCCCGTCGCCACCGCCGGCGCGCGGCCGTGGATCGTATGGAAGCCGTATGTCTCCATATAATAGGGAAAGCGCGACGAGCAGCCGATGCCGCTGATGAACACCGTGTTCTCGGGCGTCGCGCCGATCTCCGGCATCGTGCGCTGCACCGCCTTCAGGATCGCATAGTCGCCGCAACCGGGGCACCAGCGCACTTCCTGATCGGTCTCCCAATCCTTGGGGTTGGACGGGCGGATGGTGGTGATCTCGTTCATTTCGCAGCCCCTTGGCTTCTCGTCAGCCCGCGCCACAGGATGCGCGCCGCCATGCCCCCGAACAGGCCGGCGACCGCATGCGCCGCGGCATGGACGCGGTCGGCCACCGTGCCGAGGTCGATATAAGCGAGTTCCGATCGCGTCATATGCACCATCAGGAACCCGAAGATCACAAGACCCGCGGCAATCCCCGCCGCGATCGGCAGCTTCACGTCGCGCAACGCCGGCAACAGCACGAACGCAGTCAGCAGCCCGACCAGCGCGCCCAGCGCCAGCGCGGGACGATTCGCGCCCGGCAGCAGGAACCAGCCGGCCGCGACCAGCCCGGCCAGCACCAGCACGATCGCCAGCTGGCTGCGCCCCTCGCTCATGCCAGCACCCCCGCGATCGTGGCTTCGATCGCCGCCTCGATCTCATGGATGCGGAACGGCTGGCCGCTGACCTTGTTGAGCGGCCTGGCATCAACCAGGAACTGATCGCGCAGCACGGTCTTGAGCTGTCCGGTGTTCATCTCGGGAACCAGGATACGCTCATAACTCTTCAGCAACGCGCCGAGATTCGCGGGCATCGGCCAGATGTGGCGGATATGGATGTGCGAAACATCCAGCCCCTTGCGCCGCGCACGCCGCACCGCCTGGGTGATCGGGCCATAGGTCGATCCCCAGCCGACCACCACCAGCTTGCCGCCGGCCGCGCCCTGCTCGATTTCCTGGTCCGGCACCTCGATCCCCGCCACCTTGTCGCGACGGACATTCGTCATCGCCTGATGGTTGTCGGGCGAATAGTCGAGATTGCCGGTGCCCTGCGCCTTCTCGATCCCGCCGATGCGGTGCAGCAGCCCCGGCGTGCCCGGCTTGACCCATGGCCGCTTGAGCTTGTCGTCGCGGGCATAGGGCAGGAACGTCTCGCCCTCCGCGGGCACCCGCGTCTCGAACTCGACCGGGAACGGCGTGTAGCCGCTCATGTCCGGCACCTTCCACGGCTCGGCCGCGTTCTGGAGATACCCATCGGTCAGCAGCATCACCGGGGTCATATATTGCGTCGCGATGCGCACCGCCTCGATCGCGCAGTCGAAACAATCCGCCGCCGATCGCGATGCGATCACCGGCACCGGCGCGTCGCCGTTGCGACCATACACCGCCTGATAGAGGTCCGACTGTTCGGTCTTGGTCGGCAGCCCGGTCGACGGCCCGCCGCGCTGCGCGTTGACGATCACCAGCGGCAGCTCGGTCATGATCGCGAGCCCGATCGCCTCGGTCTTGAGCGCGATGCCCGGCCCCGACGAGCAGGTGACGCCGAGCTGCCCGGCATAGCTCGCCCCCAGCGCCGAGGCGACGGCCGCGATCTCGTCCTCCGCCTGGAAGGTGGTGACCCCGAATTCCTTGAGCCGCGACAAATGATGCAGGATCGCCGACGCCGGGGTGATCGGATAGCCGCCATAGAACAGCTTGAGGTTGGCGAGCTGCGCGCCCGCCACCAGCCCCAGGCTGATGGAATCCGCGCCGGTTACCGTACGATACAGCCCCGGCTCGACCGGCGCCGCCGGCACGTGGAGCTGCCCGATGCCCTGCGCGCCCAGCTCGGCAGTCTCGCCATAGGCATGGCCGGCATTCAGCGCGGCGATGTTCGCCTCGGCCAGTTCGGGCGCCTTGGCGAACTTGTTCTTGAGCCAGTCGATCAACGGCTGGCGATCGCGGTCGAACATCCACAGCGCCAGGCCGAGCGTCCACATGTTCTTGCAGCGCAACGCTTCCTTGTTGCCGAGCCCGAACGGCTTCACCGCGTCGAGCGTCAGCTGCGAGATATTGAGCTTCAGCAGCTGCCACTTGGCCAGGCTGCCGTCCTCCAGCGGGTTCGCCGCGTATTTGGCCTTTTCCAGGTTGCGCTTGTTGAACTCGCCCTCGTCGGCGATGATCAGCCCGCCGGGCTTCAAGTCGGACGCATTGGTCTTGAGCGCCGCCGGGTTCATCGCCACCAGCACGTCGGGCGCGTCGCCCGCGGTCTCGATCGCCACCGATCCGAAATTGATCTGGAACGCCGACACGCCGAACAGCGTCCCCTGTGGCGCGCGGATCTCGGCCGGAAAATCGGGGAAGGTCGCCAGGTCGTTGCCTGCCAGCGCGGCGGAGAGCGTGAACTGACCGCCGGTCAGCTGCATGCCGTCGCCGGAATCCCCGGCAAAGCGCACCACGACCGCTTCGGGTTGCGGATCGGCCGATGCTTCTTCGGGCGTCACCTGATGGACGGCGCTGGCCATTCAGTCTCATCCTGCAAAATTCGCGCCCCCTCTACGCATTGGGAGGCTTGCTTAGAAAGGTAGAATGATGGGGAGCGGTTGCAACCGGTTCTTTTCTACCTGCCGGCCAGCCAGGTTTCGCCCAACGCCCGGATCGAGGCGACGTGCCGTGCCGACACCTCCATCGCATCGACCCCATAGCCGCCGCCCAGCGCGCTCGCCAGCGGCAGGCCGCGTCTCCGGGCCAGCGTCGCGATCCATTTGTCGCGCACGACCAGGCCCTCCCGGCTGAGTTTCAACCGGCCAAGCCGGTCGCCCTCCCACGGATCGACCCCGGCCTGGTACAGGATCAGCGTCGGCTCGAACGCGTCGACCAGCCCCGGCAGCGTCTTGGTCAGCGCATCCATATAGCCGGCGTCGTCCGTGCCATCGGCCAGCGGCACGTCGAGTGTCGAACGGCCTTTCCGCACCGGGAAGTTCTTCTCGGCATGGATCGAATAGGTCGCCACCTCGGTGCGCCCCGCCATCAGCGCCGCGGTGCCGTCGCCCTGATGCACATCGCAATCGACGATCAGCACGCGCTCGCCCTCGCCGGCCAGCCGGTGCGCGGCGATGGCAAGGTCGTTGAACACGCAATAGCCCGCGCCCGTTTCGTGCAGCGCATGATGGCTCCCGCCCGCCGTGTTTGCGGCGAACCCGCGCGCCTGGGCCAGCTTCGCCGCCAGATAGGTGCCGCCCGGCACCGCGAAGGCGCGCGCCGCCACCGCCGCCGTCACCGGAAAGCCGATCCGCCGTTCCTTGTCGCGCGACACGCGCACCTGCGCCACCTCGGCAACATAGTCGGGGTCGTGCACCGCCTCGACCCAAATGCGCGGCATCGGTTCGGGCGCGTGCCATTCGATCGCATCGCCCTGCTCGATCAGCAGGTCGCGCACCAGCCCGTTCTTGTTCCACTGATACTGGCTGCGCGCCGGCGCCGGGGCGACATAGAGCGGGTGGTGGACGACGGGGATAGCCACAAGCTCCCCTACCCCGTTCGCCCCGAGCTTGTCGAAGGGCTTGGCGACCGTGCTTCGACAAGCTCAGCACGAACGGGGGATATCACGCCGCCAGCGCCTCCAGCGCCTCGCTCGCCTCCATCCACACGACCTCCGCCGCCTCGATCGCCTTCGCCACGCCGTCGCGCCGCTTCATCAGCTCGGTCATCGTCAGCTTGGCGAGCTCCGCCGCCGCGCTGCCCGGATCGAACATCGCCCGGTCGATCGCGCGCAACTGCTCGCCCAGCTTCGCCAGCTCGGCTTCCGCCGCCTTGGCCGACTTGCGCAGCGCATTGCCCTTCTCGCGCGCTTCGGCCGCCTCGCGCCGCGCGTCCTTGCGGTTGCCGCCCTTGCCCGCGCCCTCCGCCTTCGGCTCCCTAGCCAGCACGAACGCGATATAATCGTCGAGATTGCCGTCGAATGCTCGCGCCGTCCCCTGATCGACCAGCACCAGCCGGTCGGCGGTCATCTCGATCATGTGCCGGTCATGGCTCACGATCACCACCGCGCCGGTATAGGCCGCCAGCGCCTGGATCAGCGCCTCGCGCGCGTCGACATCCAGATGGTTGGTCGGCTCGTCGAGGATCAGCATGTGCGGCGCATCGCGCGTGATCAGCGCCAGCGCCAGCCGCGCACGCTCGCCGCCCGACAGCTTGCCGACCTGCGTCATCGCCTTGTCGCCCGGAAAGCCGAACCGCCCCAACTGCCCGCGCACTGCGGCCGGTTTCTGTCCTTCCATCAGCCGCGCCATATGGTCGTACGGCGTCTCGTCGCTGTGCAGCTCCTCGACCTGATATTGGGTGAAATAGCCCACGCGCATCTTCCCCGACGCCGCCTTCGCGCCCTCGATCGGCGCGAGCTGCGCCGCCAGCAACCGCGCCAGCGTGGTCTTGCCGTTGCCGTTGCGCCCGAGCAGCGCGATGCGGTCGTCGGGATCGATCCGCAGGTTCAGCCGCGACAGGATCGGCGTCCCGTCATAGCCGACGCTGGCATGATCCAGCGTGATCAGCGGCGGGCGCAGCTGCTCGGGATCGGGAAAGCCGAACGAGAGCGTCGGATCGTCGACCACCGCCGCGATCGGCTGCATTCGGGCAAGCGCCTTGGCGCGCGACTGCGCCTGTTTCGCGGTCGAGGCGCGCGCGGAATTGCGCGCGACATAGTCCTGCAGCTTCGCCCGCTCGACCAGCTGCTTCTCGCGCGCCGCCGCCTGCTGCGCCTGCCGCTCGGCGCGCTGCCGCTCGAACTGGTCGTAGCCGCCCGGATAGAGCGTCAGCTTGCCGCGCTCCAGATGCAGGATGTGATCGACGACATTGTTCAGGAAATCGCGCTCATGGCTGACGATCACGATCGTCGCCGGATAGGAAATCAGGAAATCCTCCAGCCACAGCACCGCCTCCAGGTCGAGATGGTTCGAAGGCTCGTCGAGCAGCAACAGATCGGGCTGGCTGAACAGCAGCGCGGCCAGCGCCACGCGCATCCGCCACCCGCCCGAGAAACTGTCGAGCGGCCGGTGCTGCGCGTCCTCGTCAAAGCCCAGCCCGACCAGGATGCGCGATGCCCGTGACGGCGCGCTGTATGCGTCGATCGCCCCCAGCCGTTCATGGATCTCGCCCAGCCGATCCGGATCGTCCAGCCCCTCGGCCTCGGCCAACAGCGCGGCGCGTTCGATATCCGCCGCCAGCACCGTCTCGAACGGCGTGGTCTTTCCGGCGGGCGCCTCCTGCGCGACATAGCCGATGCGTGCGCCGCGCGGCATTTCGGCGCTGCCCTCGTCGGGATCGATCTGCCCCGCGATCACCTTGACCAAAGTCGACTTGCCCGCGCCGTTGCGCCCGACCAGCCCGATCCGCCCGCGCGGCGGCAAGGCGGCGCTCGCGCGGTCGATGATCGTGCGCCCGCCCAAACGGACGGTGATGGCGGAGAGGTTCAGCATGGCGGCGCTATGAACGAAATTGCACGATTTTCAATTCCTCCCCGGCACGGGGAGGGGGACCAGCCGCAGGCTGGTGGAGGGGCCGCCGCGCAGACGGCGGTCAACGCTCGCGGCAAGCACCGCCGTCTGCGACGGCGGCCCCTCCGTCATCGCTGCGCGATGCCACCTCCCCGTACCGGGGAGGAACTGATTACGACAACCGCCCCTCGAAATCCGCATACCCGAACGACTTCACCACGCGCAGCTCGTCGCTGCGGCTGTCCCACAGCGCGATGCTCGGCAGCGGCACGCCGTTGAACGTCGTGGTCTTCACCATCGAATAATGCGCCTGGTCGAGGAACGCGAAACGCTGGCCGGGTTCGGGCCGCGTCGCGAACGCATAGTCGCCCAGGATATCCCCCGCCAGGCACGATGGCCCGCCCAGCCGCACCAGCACTTCGCCGCCTTCGCCCAGCATCGCCGGCCGATAAGGCGCCTCGATCACATCCGGCATGTGGCAGGTGGCAGAGATATCCACCACGCCGATCGGCATCCCGTTGTCAAAGACATCGACGAACTCGCCCACCAATATCCCGGTATCCAGCGCGATCGCCTCGCCCGGCTCCAGCACCACTTCCAGCCCGGTCTCAGCCCGCACCTCGCGCAGGAACGCCACCAGCTCGTCGCGCTGATAATCCGCCCGCGTGATATGATGCCCGCCACCGAAGTTGAGCCACTTGAGCTGCCCGAACCAGGGCGCGATCCGCGGCCGCAACGCCTCCCATGTCCGCCGCAGCGGCGGAAAATCCTGCTCACACAGCGAATGGACATGGATGCCGTCCACGCCTTCAAGATGCTCCGCCCGCAACTGGTCCGCCGGGAACCCCAACCGCGAATGGGGCTGCGCCGGATCGTATTTCTGGACCTCCCCCTCCGAATGCATCGGATTGAGCCGCAGGCCGACGTCGAACCGCTCGCCCCGCGCCCGCGCGGCTTCCAGCTCGCCGCGCATCGCATCATGCTGCGACGGCGTGTTGAAGATCACATGATCGGACAGCGCGCACACCTCCGCCATGTCCGCCGCCTTGTAGCCCGAACAATAGGTCGCGATCTCGCCCCGATAGTGATCGGCGGCCAGCTTCGCCTCCCACAGCCCCGATGTCGCCACCCCGTCGAGGTAGCGCCCGACCAGATCGCCCAGCGACCACATCGAAAATGCCTTGAGCGCCAGCAGTATCTTCACCCCCGCACGGTCGCGCACCTCGGCGATGGTCTGCAGGTTCCGCTCCACCGCCGCCGCATCGACGACGAAGCACGGCGAGGGCACCCGCGACAGATCGAACCGCGCGAACGCGCCCGGATCGCCGGCCTTGGTGGACATCACGGGCGGTGCGGCGCGGGTTTCGGTCATCGTTTCGCTCACAAGAATGCAAGAAGGATGGTTCACGCAAAGGCGCGAAGACGCGAAGAAGAGATCACGCGCGAAGCGCCCTCAAAACCGGCGAAATGATACCCCACCGATGCGAAGGCGAGCCGCTTGCGCGGCAAACGCTACCTCTTAGCCCCTTCGCGCCTTCGCGTGAATCAAACCTTCTTCACTTCTCACTCTGACCCAAGCCGTCAGAACTTCAACGGCTCGCTCAACTCATGCACCTGCCACGGCAGCCCATGCGCGTTCAGCATCGCCATGAACGGATCGGGGTCGAACTGCTCCATGTTGAACACCCCCTCGCCCTTCCACGTGCCCGAAAGCATCAGCGCCGCCCCGATCATCGCCGGCACGCCGGTGGTATAGCTCACCGCCTGGTTGCCGGTTTCCTCATACGCATCCTCGTGATCGCAGACGTTGTAGACATAGAAGGTCTTCTCGACCCCGTCCTTCGTCCCCGTCGCGATATCGCCGATATTGGTCTTGCCCTTGGTCGTCGTGCCCAGCGTCGAGGGCTCGGGCAGCACGGCCTTCAGGAACTGCAGCGGTACGATCTCGCGGCCTTCATATACGATCGGCTCGATCGAGGTCAGGCCGACATTCTGCAGCACGCGCAGATGCGTCAGATACTGCTCGCCGAACGTCATCCAGAAACGCGCGCGCTTCATCTCGGGGATGAACTTGACCAGGCTCTCCAGCTCCTCATGATACATGAGGTACATGTTCTTCGCGCCGACCTGGTCGAACTCGAACACCTGCCGGCTCGACAGCGCGGGCG
The DNA here is from genome assembly GCA_964413495.1 of uncultured Stakelama sp. Taxonomy (GTDB): domain Bacteria; phylum Pseudomonadota; class Alphaproteobacteria; order Sphingomonadales; family Sphingomonadaceae; genus Sphingomonas. Next base: position 239,232 of record CAYPRW010000001.1, read on the forward strand.
TCTCGACCCACTGGCCATTCTCCCAGTGCCGTGCGGGCGCGGTGATCTCGCGGATGTTGATCTCGGGATTGAAGTTGGTCGCGAAATGCTGGCCGTGGTCGCCGCCGTTGCAATCGAGGATGTCGAGCGTGCGGATCGTGTCGAGCAGGTGCTTCCTGATGTACATCGCGAACACGCTGGTCACGCCCGGATCGAACCCTGACCCCAGCAGCGCCATCAGCCCGGCCTGCTTGAAGCGGTCCTGATAGTCCCACTGCCAGCCATAGTGGAATCGCGCCTCGTCGCGCGGCTCGTAATTCGCCGTATCCAGATAGTCGGTGCCGGTGTTCAGGCACGCATCCATCAGATTGAGGTCCTGATAGGGCAGCGCCAGGTTGACCAGCAGGTTCGGCTTCACCTTCTCGATCAGCGCCGAGGTCGCCGCGACATCGTCGGCATCCACCTCCGCGACGTCGATCGTCACGCCGAAACGCTGCTTCACCGATTGCGCGATCGCGTCGCACTTGAACTTGCGCCGGCTGGCCAGCGTGATCTTCCCGAACAGCTCGGGGTTCTTCGCCATCTTGTGCACCGCGACCGACGAAACGCCGCCCGCGCCGATGATGAGAACGTCCTTCACGCGCCTGTCCTTCCTGCTCGTCCTGGGAATGCGGCCCCCATATGGGCTCAACGCCCGGGATGCAAAGCCCGATCCTGTCGGCTAGCAATGTGACATGACGACGACGATCGACCGCAGGTTCTTTCTCGGCGGGGCCGCGCTGGGCCTGAGCGGCGAGGCGCTGGCGCAATCCCGGCCGACGGTGTTCGCGCCCGCCCCGCCCTGGCCCCCGCGCGAGCATTTCATGCTGTGGCCCAGCCTGCCGCCCGGCACCCCGCCGGGCATCGCGCCCTCGCGCGTGCCCGTCCCGCTGCCGCTCGGCACGGCGCAGCGTTGGGCGCGCGGCATCCGCCATCCCTATGTCGGCGTGTTCCGCCCGGCCCGGCCCGATGGCCGCGCGGTGCTGGTCATTCCGGGCGGCGGCTATATCTTCGTCAGCCTTGTCAACGAAGGCGTGAACGTCGCGCGCGCGCTCAATCCACTGGGCATCACGGTGTTCGTACTGGCCTATCGCCTGCCCGGCGAAGGCTGGTTCAACCGCAGCGACGTGCCGCTGCAGGACGCGCAGCGCGCGATGCGGCTGATCCGATCCCGCGCGGCCGATCTGGGCATCGATCCGGCCAGGCTCGGCATTTGCGGCTTTTCCGCCGGCGGCCATCTGGGCGGCGTGCTGACGGTGGGGCATGACGATCCGGTCTATCGCCCGATCGACGCCGCCGACCGATTGTCCGCCCGCCCGGCCTTTTCGGGGCTGATCTATGCGGTCAGCAGTCCGCGCACCGCTGGCCCGACCAGTCGCTCCGGCCCGAACCTGTATGGCGCCAACCCGCCGCCCGCGACGCTTGCCCGCCACGACATGCTCTCGCGGATCGGCCCGGCGACGCCGCCGCTGTTCCTGGTCCATGCGATGGACGACGCCACCGTCCCGGTCACGCAAAGCCTGTCGCTGATCGAAGCCGCCCGCCGCCACCGCATCCCGGTCGAAGCGCACCTGCTCGAACGCGGCGGCCACGGGTTCGGTGCGTTGGGGTTGCCGGCCGGCAATCCGGGCGCGAAATGGCTTGAATGGTTCGCGACCTGGACCGCGATGCGCGCGCGTTAGCCGAACAGTCGCGAGAGGCTGCGCTCCAGCATCACCAGCTGCCACAATGTGCGACCGTGGTCAGCCCGCCCGCTGCGATGCGCCTCGGCCAGCCGCGCGATCGCCTTGGGCTCGAACCAGCCGCTGCCCGTCAGCACCTGCGACCGCGCCAGCCCCGCCGCCTCGTCCGCCAGCCCTTTGCGGAACCAGGCGGACACCGGCGTCACGAACCCCATTTTCGGCCGATACAGAATGTCGCGCGGCAGATACGGCTCCAGCGCCTTCTTCATCAGCCACTTGCCCTGCCCGCCTTTGATGCGCAGCGACGCGGGCAGGGTCGCGGCGAACTCGACGAAGCGATAGTCGAGCAGCGGCTCGCGCGCCTCCAGGCTCACCGCCATGCTGGTGCGGTCCATCTTGGTCAGGATGTCGCCGGGCAGCCAATGCTTGAAATCGGCATATTGCGCCCGGTCCAGCCCATCGCGCGCCGGTGCGTCGCGCATCGTCGCAACATACCGGTCCTCCGCGCGATGCCCGCCCAGCTGCGTCCGCGCCGCGTCGGTATAGAGCCCGAAGCGCACCGTGGGCGTCGTCACGCCGACCGCCTTGGCATAGGCCGCGCCGCCGTCCTCGGCCAATGCCAGCAAGGTGGTCTTGGCCCGCAGCGGCCGCGGGGCCCAGTCCGCCTTGGGATAGGCCCGGCCCAGCGCCCCGAACACGCCACGCACGCCCGCCGGCAGCAACCCGCGCACCCGCTCCTCGGCGGCATGGAAGCGGTACCGGCGATAGCCCGCCAGCGCCTCGTCCGCCCCGTCGCCCGACAGCGCCACCGTCACCTGCTCGCGCGCCAGCTCGCATACGCGATAGGTCGCCAGCGCCGAGGCGTCGGCGAACGGCTCGTCGAAATGATGCACAAGCGTGTCGATCAGCGCGAAATCGTCCGCCGCCACCGTCCGCACGCGATGCTCGGTCGCGAACCGCTCGGCGACCACCGCGGCATGCGACCGCTCGTCATGCCCTGCCTCGTCGAAGCCGATCGTGCAGGTCTTCACCGCCGCGCGGCTCGCCTCGGCCATCAGCGCGACCACCGCGCTCGAATCGACCCCGCCCGACAGGAACGCGCCCAGCGGCACGTCGGCGATCATCCGCGAGCGCACCGCCGCGCGCAGATGCTCGACCAGCTCGGCCTCCAGATCGCGCGCCGATCCCTTGGCGCGGCGCGAGAAATCGACATCCCACCACTCGACCGGCGCTGGCATCGGCTTGCCACGCTCCAGCAACATATAATGGCCGGCGGGCAGCTTCTTGACGCCGGCCAGCACCGAGGCATCGTCGGGCACATAGCCCAGACCCAGGAAATCCTCGACCGCCGCGAAATCCGGCGCGCGCCGGAACAACGGATGCGCCAGCAGCCCCTTGATCTCCGACGCGAACGCCACCGCCCCGTCCGACAGCTCGGCATAATGGAGCGGCTTCACCCCCAGCCGGTCGCGCGCCAGCAGCAGCGACTGCGCCCGCGCGTCATACAGCGCGAAGGCGAACATCCCGTTGAGCTTGCCCAGCAATCCCACGCCCCACGCCCGCCAGCCATGCAGCAGCACCTCGGTGTCGCTGTGGCTGACGAAGCGCGCGCCCTTCGCCTCCAGCTCGGCGCGCACCGCCTGGAAATTATAGATCTCGCCGTTGAAGCTGACGACGACATCGCCCTCGCTCGTCGCCATCGGCTGCGCGCCGCCGGCCAGGTCGATGATCGACAGCCGCCGATGCCCCAGGCCGATGCCCGGCGCGGTCCACACCCCTGCCCCGTCCGGCCCGCGATGCACCAGCGCGTCGGTCATCGCGCGCACCCGCGACGGCTCGACCGGCTTGGCGATGGCGGGGTAATAGAGGCCGGCGATTCCACACATGCGCGAAGCTTGATCCTCTGCCGGGCTAGAATTGAACTAAAGTCGTTCCCCTGCTTTCGCAGGGGAACGGTCGCGGTTGCAATCCTATTCCGCCCCGGCCGCCCGGTCCGCCACACGTTCCACCGGCCCCAGCGCCGCGACGAAACGCTTGATCGCCGCGCGCGTCGGCAGCGCATGTCCCTTCTCCGCCGACACCAGCACCGCCACCGCGCGCTGCCGCCCGCCGAGCAGCTTGGCCTTGAGCGTCTCGGCCTTCACGCGATTGTCGCTGCCGGTCAGCGCGTCGCCGACGCGGTACCAGGTCACCACCTCGCGCTCGACCGGCGCGCCTGTGGTTCCCTGGGCCGTCATGCGCAGCGCCTTGCCGCCATCCAGCTCGGGCAGATCCTCGATCCGCACCCATTTGTCGTTCTCACGGATCGCGCCCTGGCCGAAGCCGACCAGCTCCTTGCCCTCGCGCTGGCTGCCATAGACCGCCAGCACCAGATCGACCTCCGCCCCCATCCCGTCCGAATAGCGGCCCATCACGAAATGATCCGCGCCGGGGAAGTTGGGTGTCCATGCCGCGCGCCTGCTCGGCGGCACCTGCGTCCACCCCGCCACCTGCGGCAGCGTCACTTTGGCCGGCAGCGCATCGGCCCGCGCCGCGATCGCGCCGCCCCAGGCGAGGAACAGGCTCGCCACGAACAAGCCGCTCAGCGCCACCACCGCCGGCATCGCCGCCGTCCCCGGCCAGCGCCCCTGCAGCTTCGACGCGTCGAACCACGGCGCGTCGGGATCGCGGTCGAACCATTTCCACCCGATCGCCATCACCCCGGCCATCACCGCGCCGAAGAATACCCAGCCATAGACGATGTGATCGTAACCCGTCGCCTGCTCGACCGAGGTCAGATAGGCGGCATAGACCGTCCCGAACGCGCGCAACCCGTTGGCGGCCATTGGCACGATCAGCGCCACGCCCATGAACGCCGCACGCCGCGCCCAGCCGACATAACAGACATTGGCGACCAGCGCGCCATAGGCGATCATCGCGATCACGAACTTGGCGCCCGAACACGCCTCAGCCACCTCGAACCACCCGTTCGGCGTGGTGATCAGCACGCCGTCGACCTGCGCCGGCACGCCGAACAGGTGCAGCAACGGCATCAGGATCGCGACGGTCAGATCCTGCAGCGGTCCTTCCAGCCCCTCGCCGAACGGCACCAGGAAGATCATGTAGCAAAGCGGAAACAGCAGCGCCCGCGTCACGTTCGGCCCGAGCAGCGCGACCACCGCGCCCTGCAGCATCGCCACCAGCCCGAGATGCCGGAACAGCGCCACGCCGGCCGCATCGCCGAGCAGCCAGGCAAATCCGCCGCCGGCCATCACGACCAGCCCCGGCCACCACGCCACCGCCGGCACCAGCGCCAGCTCGCGCCGCCGCTGCCACACCAGCCAGCCGACCACCGGCGCGATGAACAGGCAATGGCCGAACGTCGTGTTGGTCCAATAGATCGTCGCGAGATCGCCGACATCGCCAGCGAACATCAGCAACAGCACCGCCCAGACCCCGGCAAGCAGCGCCGCATGGCGTTTCCAACCCGCATCGAACGTGCTCGCACTGGGCTCGAACGCCGCGCCAGGTATCGCGACCGTCATGCCGCCGCCTTCCGCGTTGCCGGACCACTCAGCCCGACGATGCCGTCGAGCACCGCCAGCCTGGCGTCCCAGCCATAATGGTCGACCACGCGCCGCCGTGCCGCAGCCCCCAGCTCCGCCGCCTGCGTCGGATCGGCCAGCAGCTCGCCGATCTTCGCCGCGATCGCCTCGGCCGTCTCACCGACCGCGATCGTGCCGCCATGATCGATTCCCGTGGCCGCAGCACGCGACGCCACCACCGGCCGCGCCATCGCCATCGCCTCCAGCACCTTGTTCTGCACCCCGCGCGCCAGCTTGAGCGGCGCGACCACCACCGACGCGGCGGCAAGCCACGGCCGGACATCGGCGACTTCGCCGGTCACCGCGACGCCGGGCGTTGCGGCCAGCGCCGTCACCGCCGCATCCGGCTTGCGCCCGACGATCGCGAACCGCGCGTCGGGATAGCGGCCGCGCACGAGCGGCAGGATCGCCTCGACGAACCAGGTCACACCCTCGATATTCGGGCGATAGTCCATCTGCCCGGTGAACACGATGAGCGGCCCGGTGCCGGCATCGACCGATGCGACCGGCGCGGCGGGATCGAAGCCGGCGGTATCGATGCCATTCTCCACGGCATACACGCGATCGGCGCCGGTGCGCTCGCGGAACAACACCGCCTCCGCTTCGCTCACGAACAGGCTGGCATCGGCACGCGCCGCCACTGCCTGTTCGAACCTGGCGAGCAGCCGCGCCTCGCGCCGCATCATCCAGCCGGCAAAGCCGCGCGTCGTCGCGCCATAGGTCTCGAACTTCGCCGAATCCATGTCGACAAAGTCCATCACGATCCGCGCCCGCGCATCGGCGGGCACATATTGCGCCATCTGGCCGGAAAAGACGTAGATCGTCTCGATATCGTGCCGCGCCAGCAGGTCGGCGACGGCGTCGCGGACCTGGCGATGATCGAACGCGGTCAGCGACAGCGGCTTGCCGGTCAGCAGCGCCTGCACCCCCGCCACCGCCTGCGACTTGCCGCGCCACACGATCCGGCGCTCGCCCAGCTCCAGCCCGCTCTCACGCGCCAGATCCGCCGGATCGTCGGCAAAGGCCACCAGATGCACGCGCCGGCGCGGCGAAAGGTGCTTCAGGATATGGAACGCGCGGATCTTGTCGCCGCGATCGGTCGGATAGGGCACGCGATGCGCCAGGAACAACACGTCCCCCATCACCCCAGCCCCTTGGCGATCCACGGTCCGATGCGATTGGCCACCGCCAGCGGCAGCCGCTGCCACAGCGCGACCTGCAACCGGTATTTGGGGTTGAGCGGATTGGCGTCGCGGATCGCCGCGCCTTCCGCCACCCGATCATAATAGGTCAGCGGGCGCGGCTCGAACCCCCAATTCTTCTTGAACGCCGCCGCCCCGGTGCCGACCTTTGACCGCCCGAAATCGAACCGTGCGCAGCCCCGTTCGCGGGCATGCCGCATCAACTCGAAATACATCCGGTCATTGGCGCGCAGCTTCCGCGCCGCCGCGGTGCCGCCGCCCCAATAGGGATAGACGGTGCCGCGCCAATACAGGCTCAGCACGCCCGCCACCGCTTCGCCCCGATGGCGCACCACCACCACATCGGCAGCCGGCCCGAACTCGGCCAGCACCTCATGGAACAGCCGCGCCGGAAACACCGGCGTGCCGAGGTTGCGCACCGATTCGGCATAGACCGCATATTGCGCCGCGACATCGTCCGCACTCTGCCCGACGCTGATCGACAGCTCGGCCTCCAGCGACTTGCGCACCTCGGCGCGCTGCTTGCGCGGGATCGCCAGCAATTCGGCCTCGTCGTCCGCCGCCAGCGGCCGTTCGAAGCCCAGATAATGCGTATCGTCGACCGTCCATTCCGGCCCCGGCAGCGGCCCGCCGCGAACTTCCATGCTCGCGCAGCTCAGCCGCTCGGCCAGCGCCCAGCTCGCCTCGGCCAGCAACCGCACCACCTCCGGCTTGTCGGCCAGGATACCGCCGCCCACGCCGAACCCGGCCGACGCCAGCACGCGCCCGAACAGCGGCGAATGCAGCTCGGTCAGCGGCAGCACGCCGACAATGCCCTGCACGCCGCGCTCGGCGATCAGGTAATGCGCCGTCTGGCCGCAGCCCTTCGCCACCGCCGCGCTCCACGCCGGCAGGTGGAACGGCGTGCCGTCGGGATGCTCGTGGATATAGGCGCCGATCCGCGCGCGATCGATTCCATCGGCCAGATCCGCGAAACGCAGCGTGATCGGACGGATTTGCACCGGCGCGTTCATGACAGGCGCGCCGCCTCGGCCGCGACCACGCGGTCGGTGCGGTCCCAGCGATGCCGGGCCATCAACATGCGCATCTTGCCCGCCATCGCCCCCAGCCTGGGGTAATGACGCAGCTTCGACCGTAACGGCGCGTTGCGCACGCGCGGCTGGCCCGGATCCATATCCCAAGGGTGAAAATAGAACACGGCCGGCTGCCCCGCGGTGTTCAGCCGATCGATCGCACGATAAAAGATTTCGCTCGGCAGCAGCCTGAAAAATCCACCGCCCGTGGTTATTTTCCGCCCCAGGAAACGAGCCGTGGTTACCGGCAGCTCGATCAGTTCGGCGCCCGCCACCGGCCGATGCGCCGCGCGCGGCGCATCGGCCCAGCCATAATGATCATGTCCGATCGGCGCGACGCTCGACGAATAGGCATAGTCCGCCTCCGCCAGGATTTCGTGCGCCCAGGGCGTGCGCTGGTCGATCGAGAAGCTCGGCGCGCGATAGCCGGTGACGCGCTGCCCGGAGGCATCCTCCAGCACCGCCCGCGTTCTCGCGATGTCCGCGCGGAACTGCGCGGGCGTCATGTCGAACACGCGCTGGTGGTCCCAGCCATGGCTCGCCACCTCATGCCCCGCATCGGCAATGCGCCGCATCAGCGCCGGATATCGCTCGGCTACCCAGCCGAGCGTGAAGAAGGTCGCCTTCACCCCGCCCTGCTCGAACAGGTCGAGCACCGCATGGGTATTCGCCTCGACGCGATGCTCCAGCCCGTTCCAGTCGTCGCGCGCGATCACCGTCTCGAACGCGCCGACCTGGAACCAGTCCTCGACATCCACCGAAAGCGCGTTTGCGATCATGTTCAGGCGGCGGTTCCGCGCTGCGGCACCCTGCTTTCCTCATTCTCGATGAAATCGACCATCAGCGTCAGCACGCGCCGCAACGCGACGTCCTGCTCCTCCAGCCGCGCTTCCAGCCGGGCGATGCGCGCGGCCAGCATATCGTCGCCGCGCAGCGCGAGCGGTGCGACCGGCTCTGGTTCGGCCATGACGACCGGTTCGGCCATCGGCGCTTTGCGCTGCACCGGCGCATCATTGCCCAGATCGGCGATCACCGCTTCGATATCCTCGGTGGTGAAATGCTCGATCCGCTCGATCGCGCCGAACAGCAGCACGCGCGCGGCAAGCTGGTTGACCTTGCGCGGCGAACCGCCCGTCCAGCGATGAATCGCCGCCACCGCCCCGTCGGTGAAATCGGGCCGGCCGGTCCAGCCGACCACCGACAGGCGGTGCGCCAGATACGGCCCCAGCTCCTCGGCGCCCATCGGCTCAAGCTGGTGCATCGCGATCACGCGCTGGCGCAATTGCTCCAGCGACGGATCGGCCAGTCGTTCGCGGAATTCGGGCTGGCCGAGCAGGAAGATCTGCAGCAGCGCATGGCCGCCGGCCTGGAAGTTCGACAGCATGCGCAGCTCTTCGACGCTCTGCATCGGCAGCGCCTGCGCCTCGTCGACGATCAGCAGCGTGCGCTTGCCCGCGCGCGCGACGGCGTGCAGCCCCTTCTCGACCGCGCCCAGCACCTGCGCCTTGGCCATGCCGCCGGTCTCGACGCCCAGCCCCTGCGCGACCAGATGCAGCAGGTCGTGCGCCTCGATCTGGGTGGTGACGAGCTTGACGACGTGCAGCCGGTCGCGATCGATCGTGTTCATCAGGTGACCGACCAGCGTGGTCTTGCCCGCGCCCGGATCGCCGGTGATCACCACGAACCCCTCGGCCTGGCTCAGGCCATAGCCGAGATAGGCCATCGCCTTGCGGTGCGTGGCGGTATCGAACCAGAATGCCGGATCGGGGGTCAGCTGGAACGGCCGGCCGCTCAGTCCGTAATGCTCGTCGTACATCGTCTCACCCTTGTTCGGACCGAACCCTAGCCCCAAGCCGTTTAGAAGCCGTAACGAAGCCCCAGCAGCGCCTGCGCCGACGTCGTGCTGCCCTCCCCTTCGACATCGAAGGTATAGATGCCCAGCGACGCCGTCGCGCTCAATGGCCCGAAGCTGCGGGCATAGGAACCGTTGGCGCCCGCCCCCAGCACCGACGGCGCGCCGAAGATACCGCTGGTGTAATAATTCGCGTAGATGTTGCCGCTGACGTTCGACACCGCGTCGAGCTGCCGCGACGCGAAGAACTGGGCGAAATACGTATCGTCGTCGGTGGCCGCGAGCACCAGGTTGCTGCCCGGCACCAGGTAACGCCGGTTCGAATAGCCCGCGCCAAAGCCCAGGCTGGTCGGCCCGGCGTTCATCGACAGGATGCCGGTGATGCCGCGCGCGCGGTAATTGGCGCTGGCGATCGATCCCAGCGCATTGTCGAGGCACTGGCCCGGCGTCTTGCCCGCCGCGCTGAACACGCAGCCGTTAAAGGCATCGCCGAATGGGTCGCGGGTCGTCTCGAAGCTGGTCGGCAACGCTGCCAGATCGCGCGAAAGCTGGCGACCGAAGCTGTCGATCGAATCATATACGCCGACCTGCAACGCGGTGCGCCGCGACATCTGCCACTGAAGCGATCCGGTATAGCTCCACGATGCGTAGCGGCGGCCGACGCGCGCCTCCAGCATCAGGCGCGAACTTGGCTGATACAGCACGCCCGCGTCCCAGAAGATGCCGTCCACCTGATAGGCGATGCGCGGCGGCGAGGCGGGATCGGTGACGAACCGGCCCGCGCCGTCGCGCACGACATTGCCCGCGCCGTCGAGCAGCGGATCGCGCTCGGTGATCTCGATCTTCTCATAGCCGACGCCGCCGACCACGGCGAGGCCGCGGCCGACCGGCAGCACCGCGTCGATCCGCGCGAACTTGCCGTCATAACTCTGGTCGAGCTGACCCGCCTTCTCGCGCTGCCACGCACCCGCGACGCTCAGTCCCACGGGCAGGATCGTGCCCGCCTTCACGCTCGCGGTGACCTGCGCCAGATGGCTGGTCGCCGAATCGTACAGGTCGATCGGCGGCGCCAGCGGATCGACGCCGAGGATGTCGGGCGCCTCGACCTTGGTATAGCCGAAGCGATAGGCCGCGCTCAGGCTCGCCGGGCCGTTGCCCGTCTGGAACGTCGGCCCGGCATAGAGCGAATAGAGCTGGCTGGTGTTGCGCACATTGCCCGCCAGATTGCCGGGCGCGTCGCCGCGGATATCGCTGCGCGCGCGCGTCGCCAGCGCGCCGCCTTCGAGCGTGAGGCCCGGCGCGACACGCACCGCCGCCCGCGCCAGCCCGCTATGCGTGTCGCTGTCGGCGACATCGCGCTGATAGGCGATGCGGCGCTCGTAATTATAGGACAGCTGCACCTCGACGCGCCGCGTCTGGATCGAGGCGTCGATACCGGCGCCGATCGTCGAATAGGTCAGCACTTCGCCGCCGCCCGAAAGATCGGCGACCAGAACCTGGCCGGCCTGGACATAGGGCTCGATCGATTTCGAACGGTCCTTCGCCGCCGCCGGCGCGATCAGCGCCGATACGGCCGCCGCCGCGATCAACCCCTTCATTGTCCCGGCTCCCCATAATAGGCGCCATAGCCCGCATAGCGGCGCCCGCCCGGTTGAAACGACACGCTGTTGAGCACCAGCTGCACCTGATCGCAGGCGTCGAGCAGCGCGACCGCTTCGCGCAGGTCGCCTTCGCTGCTCTTGTCGGCGCGCACCACCAGCATCACCTGGCCGACATGGCCGGCCAGCACCGATGCGGGCGAGGCGGCCAGGATCGGCGGCGAATCGAAGATGACGATGCGGCGCGGATTGGCGGCCGCCAGCCCGTCGAGCACGGCATGGGCGCGCGCGCTCGCCAGCAATTCGGTGTCGGCCACCGATCGGGTCCCGGCGGGCAGCACCGACAGCTGCGGCACATCGGTATCCAGGATGCAGTCTTCCGCGCTCGCGATCGTGCCGTTCAGCACGTCGAGCAGCCCCGGCCCTTCCGCCGCACCCAGCCGGGCGAGGATGTCGGGCTTGGCGAAATCGGCATCGACCAGCAGGATCTCGACATCGCGCTCGGCCGCCAGCGACAGCGCCAGGTTGATCGCGCAGAAGGTCTTGCCGTCATTGGGCTTGGCCGAACTGACCAGGATCATCCGGGCCCGATCGCCATTGGCCTCGCCGTCCTGCGCACGGATCGCGCGCACGGTGTTGAGCAGCTGGCGCTTCACCAGCCGGAATTCCTCGGCCAGCGCGGTCACCGCGGCGCCCGGCACGATCATGCCGGCATCGGCCAGCTTCTCTCGATCGATCGCCACCGCGCGACGTCCGGCATCCGGGCCGACGGGTGACGGCGTGACGACCGGCGGCATGACGGCCGGGGCCGGCGCGTCCACCGGCAACGGCACACGAAGCTCAAGCGGCTCGGCATGCGCAGGCACGGCTGCCTCTGGCGGCGCGACGGGCGCATCCCGCTTCGGCGCCGCCGGAACGGACGGCGCCTGCGGCGTCAGGCCATAGATATCGGCCGCGCGTTCGAGCAGCGAGCCGGACAGGCGGCGGGGCGTGTGGTCGTTCATCTCTTTTCCCTCACGCCGCCGCGCCGCGCTGGAACAGTTCCAGCCCGAGCAGCGCCACCCAGGCGAAGGCGAGTCCGCCCATCGCCGCCGCGAACATCTGCAGCTTGCGCTTGCGCAGCGCGGCCTGCGCGTCGCCGATCACCTCGCCGATCGATCCGATCACCGGCATGCCGCTGGCGCGCTCAAGCTGCGCCGCGGTCGAAAAGCCGCCCATCAGCCTCGACAGGCCGAACGCCGCCGCCACGCCGCCGCCCAGGCCCACCAGCAATACGCCGGTCAGCAGCAGCAGCCGGTTGGGCGCGGTCGGCGCGACCGGCGCGGTCGGCGGATCGATCACGCTGAACTTCACCGCATCGGTCTGGCTCGCCGCCTGGCTGCGCAGCTTTACCTGCTCGCGATCGGTCAACAGCTTGTCATATTGCGCCTTCAGCACCTGATAGCTGCGATCGATATCCGATTGCTCGGCGGCGGCGGCGGGATCGGCCGCCATCTTCTGTTCGAACGCGGCGATATCGGATTCGATCTGCCCCTTGCGGTTGGTCAGCGCGGCGACCTGCGCCGACTTGTCGGCCTGCATCGCCCTGAGGCTGAGATAGAGCGGATTGGATGCGCCGCCATCGCCGGTCACGCGCTCGCCGCGCGCGGCGACCTGCGCCTGCGCAAGCTGGCTCTTGAGCGCGATCACATCGGGATGCGCGTCGGTCCAGCCGCGCGAACGCGCCTCGGCCAATTGGCCCTGGATCGCGGAAAGCCGCGCCCGCGCCGGTCCGGCGACGGCCATGCCGCCCCCGCCCGCGACGGTCGCCGAAGTCCCCGCCATCTGGCCGTTGACCGCCGCCAGGCCGCTCTGCGCCGCCGCCAGGTCGCCATTGACCTGCGCCAGCTGGCTGCGCGCCGTCGCCAGCCGTTCGGACAGCGAGCCGGTGCCGGGCAGCGAGCCCAGATATTTCGCCTGAAAATCGGCCTTTTTCTGCTCGGCGACCTGCAACGCCTTCTGCCGCTCGGCCAGCTGCTGGTCGAGGAAGGTGAGCGACTGGCTCGCCTCGTCGCGGCCCGATGCCAGATTGTCCTCGACAAAGATGTCGATCAGTTTCTGGACGATCGTGCGCGACAGCTTGCCATTGTCGGCGGTCGCCGTGATCTCGAACAGATTGTCCTGCTGCGCGGTGACCTTGATCTTCTTCTGCAGTCCCGCCACGCGATCCGCCACGTCGCGATCGGTGGCGACGGTGTTGGCGAGTTCGGTCCCGCGCACCACCTTTTCCAGATTGACCGCGCTCGCCAGCGTCTGGCGGAACCGGTCGATATCCTTCTGCTCGGCCTGCTGCGTGGCGATGCCCTGGTCGGGCAGGATCTGGCGCAGCTGCACGAACACGCGCGCGCGGCTTTCATATTGATTGGGGATCTGCGACACGACCAGCCAGCCCAGCAGGCAGATGCCCCAGGCGACCGCCGCGACGATCCACCGCTTCAGCCACACCGCATGGATCGCGGCGCGAATCTCGGTCCATAGGCCACCCATCGTTCGCGGCCCCTCAGAACATGCTTTCGGGGATGATGAGCACGTCGCCCGGCTCCAGCCGCACGTTCGCGCTCGTATCCCCGTTCTTGAGCAGGTCGGACAGGCGCACCTTGTACTCGCGCTGGCGCCCGCTCGCCTTGTCGAAACGGATCAGCCGCGCGCGGTTGCCCGCCGCGAATTCGTTGAGGCCGCCGACCGCGATCATCGCGTCGAGCAGCGTCATGTTGGCGCGATACGGGATCGAGGCCGGTTTCTCGGTCGCGCCGATGATGCGCACCTGCTGGCTGTAGGTGCCCGAAAAATTCTCGACGATGACCGAGACGATCGGGTCCTTGATATATTCGCCCAGCGCGATCTTGAGGTCGTCGGCCAGCATCGCCGGAGTCTTGCCGACCGCGGGCATGTCGCTGATCAGCGGCGTGGTGATGCGGCCGTCGGGGCGCACCTGCACCTTGGCCGACAGCTCGGGATTGCGCCACACGAAGATCTGCAGGCTGTCGAGCGGGCCGATGATATAGGCCTCGCCCGGCCCCTCGCGGCTCGCGACGAAGGTGGTCGACGGCAGTTCCGGCCGATCGCCGCCCCCGCCGCAGCCCGACAGCGCCGCCGCCGCCATCAGCGAAAGCCCCAGCCCCTTGCCCGCCTGTCCGAAACGCATCAGCCAAACCTCCTGGTCCGCGCGGATCGATCGAATGCGCGCGGGATTGGCGCTTGCTATGGCGCCACAGAGGTAAAGATTGCGTTAGGCGTGGCCGGTTCGCGCGACAACTTCCGCCGCCGGATCATGCCCCAGAAACGCCGCGGGGCTGGCGCTCGCGCCATAGGCGCCGGCCAGGAAGATGGCGATGACGTCGCCCGGCCCGGCATCGGGCAGCGCCACGCGATCGGCCAGCCGGTCGAGCGGGGTGCAGAGCGGGCCGACGACCGACACCGGCTCAACGGGCGCTTCGTCCATCCGCCCCGCCACCGCGACCGGATAGTTGCGCCGCACCACCGTGCCGAAATTGCCCGACGCCGCCAGCTGGTGGTTGAGCCCGCCGTCACACACCAGGAACGTCTCCTCGCCCGACCGTTTCCGGTCGATCACGGTGGTCAGATACACGCCGCATTCACCGACGATCCAGCGCCCCAGCTCGATCGCGAAGCTCGAACCCGCCAGCCGCTCCGGCCGCGCCGCCAGCACCTTGTCCAGCGCCGCGCCGATCGCCTCGACATCGACCGGCAGGTCGCCGGAAAAATAGGGGATGCCGAACCCGCCGCCCAGATTGACGAGCGGCGGGGTGGCGCCGACCGCATCCGCCAGCCGGGCGGCCAGCGCCACGCTCGCCGCCTGCGTCTCGACGATCGCGGCGGTATCCAGCGATTGCGATCCGGCAAAGATGTGAAAGCCGCGCCAGTCCGCACCCCGCTCGATCAGCAACCGCACCAGTGCCGGCACCCGCACCGCATCCACCCCGAATGGCGAGGCGCGGCCGCCCATCTTCATCCCCGACCCGCGCAGCTCGAAATCGGGATTGACGCGCACCGCCAGCCTTGGCGCGATCCCCAGCCGCTCGCCGATCGCCAGCGCACGTTCCGCCTCACCCTCCGATTCAAGGTTCAACGTGGCCCCGGCACCGATCGCCGCCGCCAGCTCGGCGTCGCGCTTGCCCGGTCCGGCAAAGCTGATGTGCGCGGCGTCCTTGACGGCCAGCGCCTTGGCCAGCTCGCCGCCCGACGCCACGTCCAGGCCGCCCACCAGCGGCGCCACCGCCGCCAGCAGTTCGGGCAGCGGATTGGCCTTGATCGCGAAATGGATTTCGCACGATTCCGGCAACGCCGCGCGCAGCCGCGCCACGCGATCGGCGACGATCCCGACGTCATAGACGAACAGCGGCGAGCCATGTTGGGCCACCCAGTCCGCGGCCGTCCTGCCGGCGATCGTCAATTCGCGCTGGCCGGCAAAACAGGGCGGGATCGGGCCGATCGCCTTCATGACGTCAACGCCACCTTGAGCGCGCTGCGATCGAACTTGCCGTTGGCGTTGCGCGGCAGCTCGGCGCGCCATTCGTAGCGCGTCGGCTGCATGAAGCTCGGCAATTCGCGCCGCATCCGCTCGCGCAGTTCGGCTTCCGCTTCCGCCGCATCGCCCCGCGCCACCACCACCACGACGATCGCCTGGCCCAGCCGCGCATCCTTCACCCCGAACGCCGCCGCCTCGCGCACCTCGCCGCCGGCCAGCACCGCTTCCTCGATCTCGGTCGGGCTGATGCGGTTGCCGGCCGATTTTATCATCTCGTCGTCGCGTCCGACAAAGCGCAACAGACCATCCGGACCCTCGACCACATTGTCCCCCGAAAACACCGCCATCCCGCCATATGCCGAAAAATCCGGCGCCGGCCTGAAGCGTTGCGCGGTCCGCTCGGCATCCCGCCAATAGCCCTGCGCCACCAGCGGCCCGGCATGGACCAGTTCGCCCGCCTCGCCCGGATCGGCGCGCGACCCGTCGGGGCGCACCACCATGATCTCGGCGAAGGGGATCGCCCGGCCGATCGACTCCGGGTTCGCATCCACCTGCGCCGGATCGAGATAGGTCGATCGGAACGCCTCGGTCAGCCCGTACATCGGGTAAAGCTCGGCATTGGGGAATTTCGCGCGCAGCCCCCGCACCATCGGCAGCGTCAGCGCGCCGCCCGAATTGGTCAGCCGCTTGAGCTTGCCCGCCACCTCGCCCGGCCATTCGGCATCGAGCAATTGCACCCAAAGCGGCGGCACCCCGGCGATCGTGGTGACGTCATGCCGATCGACCGCCTTGATCACGTCCTTGGCGGTCAGATAGTCGAGCGGGATCACCCGCCCGCCGCCCGCCCAGGTCGAGAATAGCTGGTTCTGTCCATAGTCGAAGCTCAGCGGCAACACGCCCAGCACGCGGTCGCGCGGCGCGATCCTGAGATAATGCGCGACCGAGACCGCCCCCAGCCACAGATTGGCGTGGCTCAGCATCACCCCCTTGGGCCGCCCGGTCGAGCCCGAAGTATAGAGGATCGCCGCCAGCGCCGTGGGATCGCCGCGCGATACCGGCAGCGGCTGCGCGCCCGCCGGTTCGTCTTCCATGGCGATCCGGCAGTCCGCCGGCACGTCGCCCCGATCCAGCGTGGCCGCCCGCGCGGGCTGGGTTAGCAACAGCGACGCGCCGCTATCGGCCAGGATATGCGCCACCTGCGCGCGCTTGAGCACCGGATTGACCGGCACGTGAACCAGCCCCGCACGCGCCGCCGCCAGCGGCATCAGACAGGCCGTCCGCGTCTTGGGCAGCCAGCTCGCGACCCGTGCGCCCGGCGTGAATCCCCGGCCGGTCAGCCAGCCGGCCAGCCGGCCAACCGCCAGCTCCAGCTCGGCAAAGGTCAACGCGCCCGCGCGATCCTCCAGCGCCACGTCGCCGGGCGCTCCCATGCCGGGCAGCGCATCGATGACGTGCGGCTGGGGATCGAGTTCGACCATGCCCCTCCTTAGCCGCCATCCGTTAACGATAAAGTGCCAAATCGGTGTTAGCAGGTGCAGCACTTGGCAGCGCCGCCGCCACCCGGTAACGGGCGGAAAACATGACAGGGGACAAGCAGGTGCAGCCTGACGGATACAGCGAGGTCGAGGAAACGGTACGCGGCGTACTGCGCGACGTGCTCGGCATCGATGCGGATCGCGCGGCGGCGTTCGATGCGGCGACGCCGCTGTTCGGCGCGCTGCCCGAGCTCGATTCGATGGCGGTCGCCGGCGTGCTGACCGAGCTGGAGGATCGCCTGGGCATCGTGATCGAGGATGACGAGGTGGACGGCGAGATGCTGGAGACGTTCGGCGCGCTCGCTGCCTTCGCCGCCGCCAAGGCGCTGACCTGACGGCGTTCGGCCATTATGAATGGCCCGGCGGGCGCGAGGCGATGCTGCGCTTCGGCCCGGCGGCGGACGAACATGGCGGCCCGGTGGTCGTCGCCGCGCTGCCGCTGTTCGAGGAAGCCAACCGCACCCGCGCCTTTGCCGTCACGATCCTGCGCGCGCTGGCCGAACGCGGCATCGCGGGCGCGTTGCCCGACCTGCCCGGCCAGGGCGAAAGCCCGCTGCCGACGCACGAAGCCACGCTGCCGGCGCTGCGCCAGGCATTCGCCGCCGCCGCCGGCCTGGACGGTCGCGCGGTCAGTCTGGCGATCCGCAGTGGCGCGCTGCTCGATACCGATGCGGCACTGGCCGGGCGCTATCATCTTTCGCCGATGACCGGCGCCGATCTGCGCCGCGAACTGATCCGCGCGCGTCAGGCGTCGGCGCGCGAATCCGGCGAACGGTTCGATCCCGGCATGATCGACATGGCGTCTCAGCCGATCGAACTGGCCGGGAACCTTGTCGCGCCGCAATTGCTTCGCGACCTCGCCGATGCCGTGCCGGTCGCCCGATCCACCCGCACCGTGCGCCTCGAAACCGACGCACGGCCCGCCGACGCCAGGCTTTCCGGCAGCCCGCTCTGGCGACGCGCGGAGCCGGACAATGACGCCGCCTTCGCCGCCCGCATCGCCGACGATATCGCCGCCTGGATCGCGACATGCGCCGGCTGACCGCCTTTCCCTGCGCGGGCGACACGCTCGCCGCCACGCTCGACGAGGCGCCGGGCGCCACCGGCCTGCTGATCGTCTCGGGCGGCAACGAGATCCGCGTCGGCGCGCATCGCGGCATGGCGGGGCTGGCCGCGGCGATCGCCGCGCAGGGCCATCCGGTCTTCCGCTACGATCGCCGCGGAATCGGCGATTCGACCGGCGAAAACAAGGGGTTCGAATCGTCTCTTGAGGATATTCGCGAAGCGGCGAACGCCTTTCGCCGCGAACTGCCGCACGTCACCCGGATCGTCGCATTCGGCAATTGCGACGCCGCCAGCGCGCTGATCCTGTTCCACGCGGCCACCACGATCGATGCGCTGGTGCTGACCAATCCGTGGACGATCGAACAGGCCGACCCGCTGCCCCCCGCCGCCGCGATCCGTTCGCGCTACCTCGCAAAGCTCAGGAGTCCTCGCGAATGGCTGCGGCTGGCCAGCGGCGGCGTCGACCTGCGCAAGCTGGTGCGCGGCCTGCGCAAGGCATCGGCCCGCCCTGCCCAGCCGGCCGCCGGGCTGCCCGCGCGCATGGCCGCCGCGCTGGGCCAGAGCGCGGCTCCGGCCACGATCCTGCTGGCGAACGGCGACAACACCGCCATCGCCTTTGCCGATCATTGGCAGGGCGGCGTGTTCGCCGCCTGCCGCGCCCGCGTCGCGCTGCACCGCTGCGATACGCACAGCCACAGCTTCGCCCGACCGCAGGACCAGGCATGGCTGGTCGAACGGGTGCTAGCCGCGCTCGTCTGAGCGCCGCACCGCGCCGCTCGCCCATAGCGACCACCAGATGATCGCGGGCTGCAACAACAGCCGCGGCACATGATACCAGGCGGACAACCCGGTGCCGCCGGAAAGATCGATCATGGCGTGCTTGATGTTCGCCGGAAACACGCACAGCGCATAGATCGCGAACGCCCAACCCGCCGCGACCCGCCAGCGCCGCGTCAGCAGCGCGGCGGCGCCGATCAGCTCGCACAGCCCGGTCGCGATCACCACTTCACGCGCCATCGGCACCCAGTCGGGCGTGATCCGCACCATCGCATCGGTGAAGGCGAGATGCCCCGCACCGGCCAGCGCATAACAGGCCGCGAGCGTCACCCGCGCCAGCCACCGTCCCCGGCGCTCGATCCCCAGCATGGTTACGCCTCTCATATGGCAATGATACGGGTATCGGCCGATCCCGCCCCCGCCCGCGACGGCAAGCCGCCGCTTCATCGAAACACGTCGCCAGAGGGCCTGTAAGCCGGGTTCTGTCCACGCGGCCCATACCCTTGCAGGCGGTGCACGCGATGGGCGGCCATTCCTCTAGGCCGGCAGTCGCCTGCCGGCTCAAGCAATCAACCCGGATCGCGAGGCGGAACTCCCCATATGCGATCCCTATTCGATCTTGCTCCCGGTGGGGTTTGCCGTGCCGCTTCCGTTGCCGGTCGCGCGGTGCGCTCTTGCCGCACCCTTTCACCCTTGCTCCTGTCAACGCCCCGAAGAACAAGGCACGGACGGTGAGCGGTCTGCTCTCTGTGGCACTTTCCCTGACCCCGGCGGACCGGGGCCGCCGGGCGTTACCCGGCACCGTGTTCCCGTGGAGCCCGGACTTTCCTCGGTACGCGAATGCGCAACGCGGCCGCCCGGCCCTCTGGCCTGATCGCTATAGTCCGGCTTTCAGCCGAACGGAAGCCGGTGCCGAAGCCCAGCGCAGCGTCACAAAATCAATCATCCCCCTGCGGCCGGGGCAGCAACAGCGCGAGCAGCAGCATGCGGCATTCGGCGTCGATCGTGCCGTCGATCAGCTCGGGCCGGAAGCGCCGCTGGAACGCCACCGTCGCCGCCATACCGTCGGTCACGTCATAGCCGAACCGTTCGAGCGCCAGCAGGAAGCCGGCATCGGTCCAGCCGGGGTCCATCAGATTCTTCGTCGGTCGCGGCAGCGCCAGCCGCAGCCGCGCCAGGCTGCCCCATGGAAACAGCTCCCCCGGATCCTGCTTGCGCTGCGGCGCGATGTCGGAATGGCCCACGACATTGCCGCGCGTGATGCCGTGCCGCTGCTTGATATCGGCGGTCAGCCGGATGACGGACGCCACCTGCTCGTCCGGGAACGGGCGATAGCCGAATTCATGGCCGGGATTGACGATCTCGATCCCCACCGACGCGGAATTGATGTCGGTGATGCCCCGCCAGTGCGATTTCCCCGCATGCCAGGCGCGATCGGCTTCATCGACCAGCCGCACGATCTGCCCGTCTTCGGCCACCAGATAATGGCTCGACACGCCGAATTGCGGATCGCGCAGCCGCTCGATCGCCTGCTCGGCGGTCGGCATGCCGGTATAGTGCAGCACGATGATGCTGACCGGCAGCTTGCGCGCGTCGAAATTGGGCGACGGCGCTTCGATCCAGTTGAGTTCGGCCCGATCCTGCATCATCGAACCGAGGGATGCGGCGAGCCGCGCCGAAAGGCAAGCGTCCGCGACCTCAGCGCGCGGCGGTGCGTGCCGGTGCCGGCGCCGACATGTCGTCATCGGCCTGGTAAAGGCCGCGGAAGCGGTCGCTCGGCCGGAACGCATCGGTCTGTCCGATCACCGTCTCGCCCGCGCCCAGCACCAGCAGTCCGCCCTGGCGGGTCGCGCTGCGCAGCGTATCGAACACCGACCGCCGCACCGCCCCCGAAAAATACAGCAGTACGTTGCGGCACAATACGATGTCGAATTTGCCGACCGGCGCCGGATCGCGTGCCAGATTGTGAAGGCGGAACTGCACCCGGCGGGCCAGTTCGGGCCGCACCACCCATTCGCCTTCGACGCTTTCGAACCAGTTGACCATGCGCCGTATCGGCAGGCCGCGCTGGATCTCGAACTGCGAATAGCGCCCGGCCCGCGCCCTTGCCAGGGCGTGAGGGCAAACGTCGGTGGCGATGATCTCAGGCATCGCGAACCGATGTACGGCGGCCAGCTCCTCGAACAGCATCGCCAGCGAATAGGGCTCCTGTCCGACCGAACATCCCGCCGACCAGATCCGCAGCCGCCGCGACGGCGCGTCGGCCTGCAGCGCCCGCGCCGCCTCGACCACCGTTTCGATCACCCCCGCATCGCGGAAGAACGACGTTTCCTGATTGAGCAGCGCATTGACCACCGCGTCGGCCAGCGATCCGGCCGGCTCGCGCGACAATCGCGCGATCAGTTGATCCAGCGTTTCCAACTCATGATCGCGCAATACGGGTTCCAGCGCCGTCTCGACCCGCCAGGCGCGGTTGGCGACGATCTGCTGGCCGGTCCGCTGTTCCAGCAATGCGCCGATCACGCTCAGCGCGCCGGGCGAAGCGAATATCTCGGGCGAGCCCGGCATCATTCGCCCGCCCGTCCACCGGCGATCATCCGGCCGATCCCGGCCGGGGGCAGGATCGCGGCGGCGCAATCCGCGACCGCGCCCGGCATGCCCCACACCACCGAACTGGCGCGGTCCTGCACGATCACCTTGCCGCCCGCCTGCGCCAGCAGCGGCGCGCCCGCCGCACCATCGCGGCCCATGCCCGAAAGGATCACGCCCAGCCCGCGCGCGCCGTACACCCCCGCCACCGATTGCAGCATCGGATCGACCGACGGCATGCAGCCGCTCGCCACGCTTTCCTGGCTCAGCCGGATCGCGACCCCTTCAGTGATGCGCACGCAGCACAGATGGGCATGGCCGGGCGCGACATAGATGCGGCCCGGTCTGATGCGCATGCGGTCTTCGGCGACGTCGCACGGCCGCCCCGCCAGCACGGCGAGCTGCATCGCGAAATAGCTCATGAAGGACGCCGGGAGATGCTGGGTCACCAGGATCGGCAGCTCGAAATCGGCGGGGATCGCGCGCAGCATCTGGCTGAGCGCGTGGATCCCGCCGGTGGACGCGCCGACCGCCACGACATCGAAGTCATGGGTTGCGGTCATGCTCGGCAACATGCCCGGCTCCCGCTCGCCGGCCGCGTCGAACAGCCGCCGCATCCGGTCTTCCAGCACGGTGGCGAACCGTCCAGCGAAATTGCCGACGCCCGGTTTCACCAGCGTATCGGCAGCGCCCAGCGCCAATGCCTGCACCGCCGCCGCCGCGCCGTCTTCCGCCGCCGACGACACCACCAGCACCTTTGCGCCGCCGCCGGCCGCCAGCAGATCGGGCAGCGCCGCCAGCCCATGCACGCCAGGCATTTCAAGATCGAGCAGGATCACATCGACCTCGTTGGAGGCCAGATGCGCCATCGCCTTGCCGACGTCGCTGACCGATCCGGCGACGCAAAACCCCGCCATCGCTTCGATCATCCGGCCGATCACCGCGCGGGCGACCGCCGAATCATCGACGATCAGCACGCGAATGCGCGCGGCATCGCGAACCGGCAGACCGGCCGCGGCGGATCCCTGCCTCATCGCCGCCGGGCCTTCAGGCGACGCCGACGATCTCGAGCTTGCTTTGCAGCGTCTCGCGGTCGAACGGCTTCATCACATATTCGTCGGCGCCCGCCTCGATCGCGGCACGGATATAGGCCATGCCGTTCTCGGTGGTGCAGAACACTACCTTGGGCTTTTGCGAAATCCCGCTTTCCTTGAGCGCGCGCAGGAAATCCATGCCGGTCATCACCGGCATGTTCCAGTCGAGCAGCACCACATCAGGCGATTCCGCCAGGCAGGCGTCCAGCGCCTCGCGCCCGTCGCCCGCCTCGCGAACCGTGAAGTTCAGCGTTTCCAGGATATGGCGAGCGACCTTTCGGATCACCTTGGAATCATCGACGACGAGACAGGTCTTCATGCGCTTGCGTTCCCGAAAGTTGCGCCGGTCAAGGCGTTATCGCAACAAGTTGTAAGCACTACGTTAATCGCTGCCGCTCGCGCTCACGCCGCCTGTGGGAGCGCGGCGGCATGGCCCGGCAACAGCGCGGCCAGATCGATCACCAGGATCGGCTCGCCGTCACGCTGCACCAGCCCCCGTCCCGCAACACGCCAGGCGCCGGTCAACGCGACCCCCTGCGCCAGCGGTTGCAGCTCGAACGGCGCGACATCGTCCAGCGCATCGACCAGCAACGCATAATGATGGCCGTCGGCACAGACGATCACCGCCCGGCGCGGTTCGCCGCCGGCCGACGCCATGCCCAGCGCGGCGACGGTGTCGATCACCGTCACCACGCGACTGCGCAGCGCCACCAGCCCGCGGACATGTCCGGTCATGCGCGGCACCTCGACCACCGTGCCGATGTCGACGACCGATTCGACCTGCTGGGCATCGATCGCCACCGTGCGGCCCGCGACATGCGCGACCAGAAAAAGCTGTTCCACGCTCACCCCCTTCGCGCCGCATCGGCAACGGCGCTGAGCAATCCGTCGCGGTCATAGCGATAGATGCTGCCGTCGGCCGCCGCCCCGCCGCGGCCATGCAGGCGCACCACCGGCGCCGGCGAATCGCTCGTCGCTGCCTCGTCGTCCGTCGTCAGGATCACGTCGGCCTGCTCGCCGGGCCGCAATGCCTCGGCGACGCGATAGCCGGCAGCCTCGAGCATCGGCTTGACGAAGCTGTGCAGCCAGCCCTGATCCTCGCCCGCCAGCAGGCACAAAGGCCCATCCGCGCCCGCGCGCGTTTCGCCGATATGCGTCGCGAACAGCCAGTGCGGGTCGATCAGCTCGACCGGCTCTCCATCGACCAGCGCCACGCCGGCGACCGGCCCTGAAACCTCGGCATGGATCACGTCGCGCGGCAGCGTGACGATATCGGCCGCCTCGGCGATGGCATAGGCGATCTCGCCTTCACCGTCCTTGAGGCGCAGCACCGAACACGCGCCGTTTCCGCCGATCTCGGCCCGCGCCACCAGCGGCACGATATGTCCGTCGATGGTCAGTCGCAGACGCCCTGCGGCAAAGCGGATCGCACCGGCGTCGACCTGCTCGATCCGATCGAGCAGCGCCAGCGGCACCGCGCGCCGCGCCCCGTCCAGGTCGTGGAAGACCAGCGCGCTGATCCCGCGCGCGGTTTCGACCGCCGCGTCCGGGTCCACCGCCTCCACCTCACGCATGAACTTCAGCCCGGCATCGCGTGCGATCCCCGCGCAATCCAGCAACAGCATCGGGCAACCGCTGTCGGGCAGCGTCTGCCCGGCATAGATGCCGCTGGCCATCACCGCCGGCGCGGCCGGCTTGACCACCAGTTCCTCATTGTCGAGTACATCCTCGACGCGCAGCGCGAAACTGCCTTCGCCGACGTTCATGATCGCCAGCATGGTCTCGCCCACCGCCGCCGGATCGATCCCCAGCTGGCGCGACAGCGTGACCAGCGGCAGGCGCCGGTCGCGTACCGTCGCCACTTCGGCGGTGCCGACATGGTCGACGCGGATCGCCTCGTTGCGTTCGCTCACGATCTCCTCGATCGCCTGGCGCGGCACCGCGAACCGCTGGCCGCCCGCGGCGACCACGATGGTCGGAATGATCGACAGCGTCAGCGGCACATGGATCAGCAGGCGCAGGCCCTGGCCGGGCGCATTGTCGAGCTCGATCCGGCCGCCGATCTGCTCGATCCCGGCGCGAACCACGTCCATGCCCACGCCACGCCCGGAAATCTCGGTCACCTCGTCCTTGCTCGACAGGCCCGGCTCGAACACCAGCTCCAGCTTCTGCCGCTCGCTCAATCCCCGCAGCACGCGCTCGTCGCGGCCCGTTTCGGCCAGCTTGCGCACCAGCCGATCGGTATCGATGCCGCGTCCGTCATCGGCGATCTCGACGATGATCTGGTTGCCCGACTGGCGCGCCGAAACCGTCAGCCGGCCATGTTCGGCCTTGCCTGCCGTCCGCCGCGCAGCCGCATCCTCGATCCCGTGATCGATCGAATTGCGCACGATATGCACCAGCGGATCGCGCAGCACCTCGATCATCTCGCGGTCCAGCTCGACCTCGGCGCCTTCGATCTGCAGCACGACCGTCTTGCCCAGTCCCGCCGCGGTATCGCGCACCATGCGCGGCAAGGCGGAAAACAGCGCATCGATCTTCTGCATGCGGGTGCGCGTCACCGTGTCGCGCAGTTCGGCGACGGTCGCCGACATCCGTTCGAGCGCCGCCTCGACCTGCGGATCGATCTCCGCCCCGCGCAACCGTCGCGACAGCTCGTTACGGGCAAGCACCATGTCGGACATGCCGCTCATCATCCGGTCGAGCAGATCGACGTTCAGCCGCACGCTGCGCGCGGGCGCGCGTTGCGCCATGCCGCCATTGCCCTGGACGATCTCCTGCGATCCTTCGGCCAGCGCGGCGATCAGCAGGTCCTCGCCGCTGTCGTCAAGCGCGCTGCCGGCGTCGATCGCCTCCACGATCTCGCCGATGCGATCCACGATTCCCAGCACCGAATTGACCAGCGCGCGATCGGGCGCGCGCTGTCCGTCGCGCACCGCCGCCAGCACATCCTCGGCCGCGTGGCTCAGCCGCGCCAGCCGCGGAAGGTCGAGGAAGCCGCAGCTTCCCTTGACCGTGTGCACAAAGCGGAAGATCGCATCCAGCCGCGCGCGATCGTCCGGATTCGCTTCCCAGGCGACGATCTCGCCCGACAGCGCCTCCAGCGTCTCGCGGGTCTCCGCGATGAACTCTTGCAGCAGATCGTCCAACATTGCCCCCAATGCGTAGGGGTCCAGTCATGGCAGCGAGGCGTTAATAGCCGGTTAGCCAGATCGCCGGATTCATACCTGCGCCGCCGGGTTCCACTTGAAATCGCTTCAAAATACCGGCTTTCAAGTCAGCGTTTCCTGCCCTGATGCCTGATGTTCGCCGGCCGGCCGCGCCGCTTGAGCACCCTTGGCGGCCCGCCGCGCTTGCGCTCACCACGCGGCCCCGATCCGCTGCCCTTGCCGTCCGGCAGCTCGAACCGCAGCGCGCCCGACACCGGGTTCGCCTCGACCAGCTTGAGCTTCAGCCGCTGCCCCAGCGAAAACGCCTCGCCGGTCTCCTCGCCGATCAGCTGCTGCGACGCCTCGTCATAGCGGAAATATTCGCGCCCCAGATCGCGCGCCGGCACCAGCCCGTCGCCGCCCACCCCGTCGACCGTCGCGAAGAAACCGAAGCTCTGCACGCCGGTGATCCGCGCCTCCATCACCTCGCCGACATGCGCCGACAGATAGGCCGCGACATAACGGTCGATCGTCTCGCGCTCGGCCTCCATCGCGCGCCGTTCGAGCTGGCTGATGATCTCGCCGGTCTTGGCCATATCCGCGTCGCTGGGCAGCTCGCCGCCCGGCCCCAGCCGGTCCGCCTCGACCAGCGCGCGGTGCACCACCAGATCGGCATAGCGCCGGATCGGCGAGGTGAAGTGCGCATAGCTGCCCAGCGACAGCCCGAAATGCCCGGCATTGCGCGGCCCGTAATAGGCCTGGGTCTGCGTGCGCAGCACCTGGGTCATCACCTCCTCGCGATATTCGGCGTCCTTCACCCGCGCGATGACGTGGTTGAACGTCGCCGGCCGGATCACCTGGCCCAGCGCGAACTCGACCTCCAGCGTCTTGAGATAGTCCTTGAGCGCGACCAGCTTCTCGCGGCTCGGCGGCTCGTGCACGCGGTACATCACCGGTGCCTTGCGGCCTTCCAGCGCCTTGGCCGCCGCGACGTTCGCCGCGATCATGTAATCCTCGATCAGCTTGTGCGCGTCGAGCCGCTCGCGCGGCGCGACCGACAGGATGCGCCCCATCTCGTCGAGCACGATGCGCCGCTCGGGCAGGTCGAGATCCAGCGGCTCGCGCTTCTCGCGCGCCTTGTTGAGCGCGCGCCAGCACGCCCAGAGCGGGCGTAACGTGCTGTCGACCAAGGCCGGATCGATCCCGGCCAGTTCTTCGACAGGCATCGAACAGGGCGAGGACGCAACCTCGGCCTTCTCGCCAACTGCGTCGATCGCCGCCTGCGCATGTTCATAGGGGATGTTCGCCGCCAGCCGCACCACCGCCCGACTGAACCGCCAGGACTTCAACTCGCCCTTGGCGCTGATCTGAAGGTGACACGCCAGCGCCGCACGATCGACGCCTTCCTTCAACGAACAGACATCCGCCGACAGTATCTCGGGCAGCATCGGCACCACGCGATCGGGGAAATAGACCGAATTGCCCCGCTTCCTCGCCTCGCGATCCAGCAGCGACCCCGGCCGCACATAGAAGCTCACGTCCGCAATCGCGACGATCGCCTTCCACCCCCCCTCATTCTTCGGATCGTCGTCCGGCGCGGCCCATACCGCATCGTCATGGTCGCGCGCATCGATCGGATCGATCGCCACGATCGGGATCGCGCGCAAATCCTCGCGGCCCTTGCCCAGATCCTGCCTGGCGATTCGCTCCGCCTCGGCCAGCAATTCTTCCGAAAACACGTTCGGAATGCCGTGCTTGTGGATCGCGATCAGGCTGAAGCTGCGCGGCGCGAACGGATCGCCCAGGATCTGCGTCACCTTCGCGAACAGCCTTGGCCCCTTGCCGCTCTTCTCCGCCAGCACCAGGTCGCCCGGCTCGGCGCCATTGCGCTCGGAAATGACGACCACCGCGTCGCGCGCCTTTTTCTCGACGCCGTGGAGGTAGAGCCGCCCGCCCTCCTCCTTGACCACCCCCAGCATCGCTTCCTCGCCCTTGGCGAGCTTCTTCATCGGATGCGCGATCCAGCCGTTCCCGGCCTCCTCGGTCCGCGCCAGGATGCGGTCGCCGACACCCAGCGCCCCGGCCCCCCGCCGCTCGCGCACACGCAGCCGCGGCACGGGGACGCCCTCGGCCTCCCATCGCTCTGGCACCGCCCAAACGGTGTCGCCATCGCTGTCGGTCACGCGCAGCACGGTCACCTTGGGCACCCCGCCCATCTTGTGGAACGCCCGCCCCGGCGCGCTGTCGATCAGGCCCTCATCGGCCATGTCGCGCAGCAGCGCCTTGAGCGCGATCTTCTCTTGCCCCGACAGCCCGAAGGCGCGGGCGATCTCGCGCTTGCCCGCCGGCTGGTCCGAAGTTGTGATGAAATCGATGATCTGTTGCCGCGTCGGCATGCCGGGCGCGAGCTTCTTCGCTTTGTTCTGTCTTGCCATTGGCCCTGAATATAGGGGCTGTGCGCCCGAAACCCAACCGAATAGGCTGGCGCGAATGACCTATGATCTCCTGATCGCCGGCGGCGGCATCAACGGCTGCGCCATCGCCCGCGAAGCCGCGCTGCTCGGCCTCAAGACATTGCTGGTCGAGCGCGACGATCTCGCCGCCCATACCTCGTCGGCGTCGAGCAAGCTGATCCATGGCGGCCTGCGCTATCTCGAAACCTATGAGTTCCGCCTGGTGCACGAGGCGCTGCGCGAACGCGAGCGCATGATCGCCGCCGCGCCGCACCTGATCCGGCCGATGCGGTTCGTCCTGCCGCACGCCCATGCCGTGCGGCCGTGGTGGATGATCCGCGCCGGCCTCTACCTCTACGATCTGCTCGGCCTCGGCTCGTCGCTGCCGCGCTCCCGCGCGCTGTCTCGCAGCGATGCACTGCTGGCGCCGATCGCCCGGCATATCGGCGGCTTCACCTATTGGGACGCGCAGGTCGACGATGCCGCACTCGTCCGCGCCAACGCCGCCGACGCCGCCGCCAATGGCGCGCGGATCGAAACCGGCGTCGCGGTAACCGGCGCCGAACGAAGCGACACAGCCTGGAACGTCGCGCTCAGCGACGGACGAACCGTCAACGCACGCGCCATCGTCAACGCCGCCGGCCCCTGGGTGAAGGCGCTGCTTGATACCCTCCACGTCTCCACCCCCAGCGCCCTGCGGCTGGTCAAGGGCAGCCACATCGTCGTGCCCGCGCTGTGGGAAGGCGACCACGCCTATATCCTGCAACAGCCCGACCGCCGCATCGTCTTCGCCACGCCATGGCGCGGCGGCACGATGATCGGCACCACCGACGTGCCGGTGGCGCGGCCCGAGGATGCCGGGATCGACCCGGCCGAGATCGACTATCTGTGCGCCGCCGCGAACCGCTATTTCCGGCACCGCATCGCACCGGCGGACGTCACCGCGACCTGGTCGGGCATCCGCGCGCTGTACGACGACGGCGCGGGCGAGGCGCGTGCGGTGACGCGCGACTATGTGCTCGAACTGGACACGCACGGCGCGCCGATACTGTCAGTGTTCGGCGGCAAGATCACCACCGCCCGCGCGCTCGCCGAGCACGCGCTGGCCAAACTCGCCCCGGCGCTGGCCGCGTTGCCGCACGGCCCGGCCATCACCCCGCGCCCCGTGACGCGCGATCGGCCCCTCCCCACCACGGACTCCGGCAAGGAAACGCCGAAACTTCGCGTTAACACGGCGCTGTCAGCCTGACGGCCGAGGGGAGCTATTGCGAAGGAGGTTCGAATGGATGGTCGTCAGTTCCTGATCGTCGTCATCACTTTGATGCTCGCCACCGCGTTTTTATTCATCTGGAAACGCCGCGACGCCGGCATCGTCCCCGAAGATCGCCTGCCCGAAGCGCTGCACGAACGACTCGATGGTCGCCAGCCGCCTTCGCGCGCGGACGTGGGATGACCGACGGGAGATAATCGTTTCGCCACATCAACGGCGGGACCCTTTCGCGCCGTCGCGCGCTTGATTGCCGTAACTTAAGGCAATCAGGAGATATCCCATGAGCGTCGAAGGCAAGCTGAAGGAAGCCGCGGGCTTCGTGAAGGAAGAGCTGAACGAGCACCGCAACTCGCCCGAGGGCGAGCGCATGGCCCAGGAAGGCCGCGACCTGCGCAACGAAGGCCGGGTCGAGGACGGCAAACCGCCCAAGACCACCGAGCCGGGCACTGGCGCGGAATGACGCACTCGCTGCCCCCGCTTAGGCGGGGGCACTCATTTCCGGCTCAATAAGCCCGCGCCACCAGGATCCGCTCGACCGCCGGGGCGCCGCTGAAGATGCAGCTCCCGTCCGCTGGCGCGGCATCCAGCGGCACGTTGCGGAACGTCAGCTTGAGCGCCTTGATCCGCTCGACCACCGCGTCCAGCGCCGCGCCGCTCGGCCTGGCCCATTGCACCTCGACCCAGCCCGGATATTTGCCCGACCCTTCGAAATGCGCCTTGAGCGCATCGAAGCTGTCGATCCCGCGCACGATGTTCGCATTCAGCCGCGCCTTCGCCTGCGCATGCAGCGCGGTCTGGATCTCCTCCAGCAGCCCCGCCGCATCACCCACGAACACATCCTTCGCCACCACCGCGCTGTCGAGCTTGCCATCCTCGCGATACAGCCGGTCGCGGCGAATCACCGACACGTTGCCACCCGCCATGTCGCGCCCGCCCACCTCGATCACCACCGGCGCGCCCTTTTTTACCCAGCCCCAGCGTTTGCCCGCCGCCTTGGCCGGCCGCGCGTCAAGCAACGCGCGCACCGGCTCGCCCAGCGCGGACAGTTTCGCAAGATCGGCCTGCAAGCCCTTGCAATAATCCAGCAATGTCGCATCCTCGTCGGTATCGCGCAGCATCGGCACGATCACGATTTGCCACGGCGCGATGCGCGGCGGCACGCGCAGGCCATCGTCGTCGCCATGCACCATGATCACGCCGCCGATCATCCGCGTCGACATGCCCCAGCTGATCGTGTTCGCCAGCTCCAGCTCGCCCGCCGCGTTCTGGAACCGGATATTCTGCGCCGACGCGAAATTGGTACCCAGGAAGTGCGAGGTGCCGGCCTGCAGCGCCTTGCCGTCCTGCATCATCGCCTCGATCGAATAGGTCGCGACCGCGCCCGGAAACCGCTCGTTCTCGGGCTTTTCCCCGGCGATCACCGGCATCGCCGCCACGTCCTCCGCAAAGCTGCGATAGACCTCCAGTCCCACCATCGTCTGCGCGCGTGCCTCGTCGGCGCTGGCATAGGCGGCATGCGCCTCCTGCCACAGGAATTCGGCGGTGCGCAGGAACATGCGCGTGCGCATCTCCCAGCGCACGACATTGGCCCATTGGTTGACCTGCACCGGCAGGTCGCGCCACGACTGCACCCAGCGCGAGAAGGCCGTACCGATCACCGTCTCGCTCGTCGGCCGCACCACCAGCGGCTCTTCCAGCTTCGCCTCGGGATCGGGCACCAGCCCGCCCTTGCCGTCGCCGATCAGCCGGTGATGGGTGACGACCGCCATCTCCTTGGCGAAGCCGTCGACATGCTCGGCCTCCTTCTCGAAATAGGAAAGCGGGATGAACAGCGGAAAATAGGCGTTTTCATAGCCCACGCCCTTGATCTTCTCGTCCAGCAACCGCTGGATGCGCTCCCAGATGCCATAGCCCCACGGCCGCATCACCATGCACCCACGCACGCCCGATTCCTCGGCCAGATCGGCTTCGGCGATGACGGCCTGATACCAGGCGGCGAAGTCCGCTTCGCGGGTGACATTGAGCGCATGCTTGATCATGGCCGCGCGGATAGCGCCTCGCGCGCGGCGCGTCACCCCTTAGCCATGCTCATCCTTGTCGCACTGCAATATCGCGCCTAGAGCGCGTCACTTGAACGAAATCATTCCCCTGCGAAAGCAGGGGTCTAGGGCCCAGAACGCTCGCTTGCGACCCTGGGCCCCTGCTTTCGCAGGGGAACAGCGGTGTTTCAATTTCAGTCGCTGGGGCGATGAGCGGCGATCGCACCCTTACCGGCCTCGGCCTGCGTCTGCTGGCGGTCGCGTTGCTCAGCTTCATGAGCGCGCTGCTCAAGCTTGCCGAAGCGCGCGGCGCGAAGCTGCCCGAACTGATGCTGTTCCGTCAGCTGTTCGCCGTGCCGATCGTTGTGCTGTGGGTCGCCCTGGGCCCCGGCCTCGCCACGCTGCGCACCGCGCGGCTCGGCGCGCATATCACGCGCAGCGCACTGGGCCTCACCGGCATGGCCTTCACCTTCGGCGCGGTGCTGCTGTTGCCGCTGGCGGAGGCGACGACGATCTCGTTCACCGTGCCGATCTTCGCGACGATCCTGGGCGCGCTGGTGCTGAAGGAGCCGACCGGCTGGCATCGCTGGGGCGCGGTCGCGGCCGGTTTTGTCGGCGTGCTGATCGTCACTCGACCCGGCGACGGGCATATCCCGCTTACCGGCGCGCTGGTCGGCCTCACCTCGTCGCTGATGATCGCGATCATCGCGATCCAGCTGCGCCAGCTCGGCCGCACCGAGAATGCCGGCACCACCGTCTTCTGGTTCTCGGCGCTGTCGGTCGTGCCGCTGAGCCTGATCTATCCGTTCTTCGCCACGGGGCACGATCCCGTGACCTGGGCGCTGCTCGCCTGCATCGGCCTGGTCGGCGGAATGGGCCAGATCGCGTTCACCGCCGCGCTGCGCTTCGCGCCGGTTTCCGCCGTGATGCCGATGGACTATTCCGGCCTGATCTGGGCGACACTCTACGGCTGGCTGTTCTTCGGAGCCCTGCCAAGCGGCTGGACCTTCATCGGCGCCCCGGTGATCATCGCCAGCGGCCTCTATATCTTCTGGCGCGAGCGGCGGCTGGGCATGGCCCGCGCTGCATCTACGGAGGATGCGGCGCTCTGATGAATCAGCGCGGCGCGCAGGTCTTCGTGGCGATGCATTGCGCGACCCTTGCCTCATATTCGGCCTTCTGCCGCGCAACGTCAGCGCGCCATTGCGCCATCTTGGCCTCGTGATCCGCCTTCTGCTTGGCGAGATACAGATCGTAATCGCTCTGCCGATCGAGATTGGTCTTGGCCACGCGATCGGCTTCGGCCTGGTCGCGCTGGCGCTGGCGGTCGTACATCGCCTGGGCCTCGATCCTGTCGGCGTCCTGTTCGGTCTGCGGGATGCGCGAATCCTGCACGGCAAGCGCCGGCGTGGCGATCATCAGCGCGGCCATCATCATTCGCATCGTCATCTCCCCCAAAACGCGAAACGGGCGGCGGCATGGCGCCACCGCCCGCCCGGGAGACGGGGTAACCGACCGGTCACCCCGAAAAAACTGACATTATTCCGCCGCCTCCGCCTGCGCTGGTTCCTTCCACACCAGCACCGGCTTGCGCGCCGCCTGCGTCTCGTCGAGCCGCCGGCGCGGCGCGAAATGCGGCGCGGACTTGAGCGCGGTGTCGCCCGCCTTCGCCCGCCCGGCGACCGCGCGGAACGCGCCGATGAACTGGTCGAGCGTCGCCTTGCTCTCGGTTTCGGTCGGCTCGACCAGCATCGCGCCGTGCACCACCAGCGGGAAATAGACCGTCATCGGGTGAAAGCCCTCGTCGATCAGCCCCTTGGCGATGTCCAGCGTCGAGAAACCCTCCGCCAGCCCCTTGTCGCTGAAGATCGCCTCATGCATGCACGGCCCGCTTCTGGCGAACGGCGCATCCAGCACGTCCTCCAGGCTGCGCAGCACATAATTGGCATTGAGCACGCTGTCCTCCGCCACCTGCCGCAGCCCGTCCGCGCCGTGGCTGAGGATATAGGTCAGCGCGCGCGTGAACATGCCCATCTGGCCGTGGAACGACACCATCCGGCCAAAGCTGTCGGCATGATGCTCGCCCGCCGTCTCCTCCTCGATCAGGACGAACCTGCCATCCTGTTCCTCGACGAACGGCAACGGCGCATAAGGCGCCAGGGCCTCCGACAGCACCACCGGCCCCGATCCCGGCCCGCCGCCGCCATGCGGGGTCGAAAACGTCTTGTGCAGGTTGATGTGCATCGCATCGATGCCCAGGTCGCCGGGCCGCACGCGGCCGACGATGGCGTTGAAGTTCGCGCCGTCGCAATAGACATAGCCGCCCGCCGCATGCACCGCGTCGCTGATCGCCTTCATGTCCGGCTCGAACAGCCCGCAGGTATTGGGGTTGGTGATCATCACCCCGGCCACGTCCGGTCCCAGCCGCGCCTTCAGCGCCGCCAGATCGACGCGCCCCGCCGCCGTCGCCGGAATGTCCTCGACCGTGAACCCCGCGAACGCCGCCGTCGCCGGGTTCGTCCCATGCGCGCTCTCGGGCACCAGCAACACCTTGCGCGCCTGCTGCCCCTTGGCGTCGAGCGCGGCGCGGATCGCCAGCACCCCGCACAGCTCGCCATGCGCGCCCGCCTTGGGCGACATCGCCACGGCATGCATGCCGGTCAGCGTCACCAGCCAGTGCGCGAGCTGGTGGATCACCTCGAACGCGCCCTGCACCGTATCGACCGGCTGTAGCGGGTGCACATCGGCGAACCCCGGCAACCGCGCCATCCGCTCGTTCAGGCGCGGATTGTGCTTCATCGTGCACGAACCGAGCGGGAACAGCCCCAGGTCGATCGCGTAATTCTGTCGCGAGAGCCGCGTATAATGCCGCACCGCCTCGGGCTCGGACAGGCCCGGCAAGCCGATATCGCGATTGCGCTCCAAGCCACCCAATCTGTTCCCCTGCGAAAGCAGGGGCCCAGAGCCCAGCGCGCTGCCCTCACCATCCTGGGCCCCTGCTTTCGCAGGGGAACAAGGCTCGAAATCCACGCCGGTCGTATCCAGCGAACCGATCTCGAAGATCAACGCCTCGTCCAGCATCAGCGCGCGGTTGCCGGTGAAGGTCGCCTGATCGTTGCGCCGCTCCGGCGTCATCTCGGGCCGCCAGCCGCCCTGGTTGATCGCGCTCATGCCAGCGCCTCCTGCAAGGCCGAGGCAAGCGTCTCGACATCCTCCGCGCTCGTCGTCTCGGTGACCGCGATCACCAACCCGCCCGCCAGCGCATCCTCGCCCGGATAGAGCCGCCCCAGCGACACCCCCGCCAAGATGCCTTTCTCGGCCAGTTCGCGCACCACCGGCCGCGCTTCCTTGCTCAGCTTCAGCGTAAACTCGTTGAAGAACACCGGCGTCATGAGCTCGACGCCCGGCACCCGCGCCAACCGCTCCGCCGCCGCGCTCGCCCCGGCATGGTTGATCGCCGCCAGCTGCCGCAGCCCCTTCTCGCCCAACAGCGTCATGTGGATCGACCAGGCCAGCGCGCACAGCACCGACGACGTACAGATGTTCGACGTTGCCTTCTCACGCCGGATATGTTGCTCGCGCGTCGAAAGCGTCAGCACGAAGCCGCGCTTGCCTGCCGCGTCCACCGTCTCGCCGCACAGCCGCCCCGGCATCTGGCGGACATATTTGTCCTTGCAGCCGAACAGCCCGACATAAGGCCCGCCGAACTGCAATCCGACGCCGATCGACTGCCCCTCGCCCACCACGATGTCCGCGCCCATCTCGCCGGGCGAGCGGATCGCGCCCAGCGCCACCGGCTCGGTCACCACCGCGACCAGCAGCGCCTTCTTCGCCTGGCACGCCGCCGCCAGCTCGGAGAGGTCGCCGATCCGCCCGAGAATGTCGGGATATTGCACGACCACGCACGACGTCGCGTCGTCGATCATCCCGATCAGCTTCGCCGTGTCCGGCTCGGCGCTCAATTCGGGCAGCGCGGTCACCAGCTCGTCGCCGGTATATTTCGCCATCGTCTTCGCGACCGAGACGTAATGCGGGTGCAGCCCGCCCGACAGGATCGCCTTGCCGCGCCGGGTGATGCGCCGCGCCATGCCGATCGCCTCCCAGCACGCGGTCGAGCCGTCATACATCGACGCGTTGGCGACATCCGTCCCCAGCAGCCGCGCGACCTGCGTCTGGAACTCGAACATCACCTGCAGCGTACCCTGCGCGATCTCGGGCTGATAGGGCGTATAGGCGGTCAGGAACTCGCCGCGCTGGATCAGGTGATCGACGCTCGCCGGCACATGATGCCGATACGCGCCACAGCCGATGAAGAACGGCGCCTCGCCCGCCGACAGGTTCCTGGCCGCCAGGCGCGTCATATGCCGCTCGACCGCCAGCTCGCTGGCATGCATCGGCAGCCCCGCGATCGGGCCATTCAGCCGCGCGGATTCAGGCACATCAACGAACAGATCGTCGATCGCCGCCGCGCCGACCGCCGCAAGCATCGCCTGCCGATCGTTAGAGGTGAGAGGTAGGTAGCGCATTCTTCTTCTTTCTCCCCTCCCGCTTGCGGGAGGGGTTGGGGGAGGGTCTGTTCGATGGAAAGCGCGCCACATGCGGACACGCCCTCCCCTGATCCCTCCCGCAAGCGGGAGGGGGACTTAAAGCTTGCTCACGAAATCCGCGTACGCCGCCTCGTCCATCAGGCTGTCCAGCTCGTCCTTGTCGCTCAGCGTCATCTTGAAGAACCAGCCCTCGCCCTCGGGATCCTCGTTGACCAGCGCCGGCTCGCCGTCGAGCGCGCCATTGCCCTCGATCACCGTGCCGCTGACCGGCGCATAGACGTCGCTCGCCGCCTTCACGCTCTCGACCACCGCGGCGTCGTCGCCCTTGGTCACCTGCCGGCCCTCCTCAGGCACCTCGACAAACACGATGTCGCCAAGCTGGCTCTGCGCGTAATCGGTGATCCCGACGGTCGCGATCTCGCCGTCGAGATCGATCCACTCATGATCCTCGGTGAAATAACGGCTCATTTCGATGCTCCTGCTCGAACATAGCGGTGGGGGACGAAGGGCATCGCGACCACTTCGCCATGATGGATCTTGCCGCGCTGGCTCAGCGTCAGCCGCGTGCCGACCAGCGCCAGCGCGGCCGGCACATAGGCCATCGCGATCGGCTTCTGCACGGTCGGCGCAAAGCCGCCGCTGGTCACCCGGCCGACCTCATTGCCTTCGCCATCCAGCACCAGCGCGCCCTCGCGCACCGGCTGGCGGCCCTCGACGATCAGCCCGACGCGGCGCTGGATCGCGCCGTTCTCACGCTCTTGGCTGATCCGCGCGGCGCCCGGAAAGTCCGCCGCCTCGCGCCGCCGCCTGCTGCCCACCGCAAAGTTCAGCGCCGCCATGATCGGCGTCGTCTCGCTATCCAGATCGTGCCCATAAAGCGGCAGATCCGCCTCCAGCCGCAACGAATCGCGCGCACCCAGCCCGATCGGCTTGACTTCCGGCTGCGCGGCCAGCGCATCGGCCAGCATCGCCACGCGGTCCGCCGGCACCGAAATCTCGAACCCGTCCTCGCCGGTATAGCCCGACCGGCTGATCCACAGGCCCGTGCCGTTCCAGTCGAACCACCCGCCGGTCATGAACACCAGGCGCTCGACACCCGGCACCACGCGGCCCAGCGCATCCACCGCCCGTGGCCCCTGCAGCGCCAGCAACGCATGCTCGTCCATGTGATTGATGTCGATCTCGTCGGGCAGATGCTCGCGCAGATGCGCGATATCGTCCCATTTGCACGCGCCGTTGACGACCATGTAGATGCCGTCCGCCCCCCCCTCGCCACCCCAGCGGGTGAACATCAGGTCGTCGAGGATGCCGCCATTGCCGGCGAGCAGCAGCGAATATTTCTGCGCGCCGGCCTTCACGCCCGCGACATCGGCCGGGATCAGCGCCTCCAGCGCCGCGTCCAGCCCCGGCCCGCTCAGCAACAGCTGCCCCATATGGCTGACGTCGAACAGCCCGGCGCGCTCCCGCACCCACAGATGCTCGGCCATGATGCCCTCATATTGCACCGGCATCTCATAGCCCGCGAACGGCACCATCCGCCCGCCCCGCGCGCGATGCCACGCATCCAGCGGCAGCAGCGCCAGCGCCTCGACGATCTCGGGTTCGGCAATATCGCTCATCGGTCCGCACTCCACAGGGAATCGACGGCGGCCCGCACATCGCGGCCCTTGATCCGTCGCCCCCTCTGTCACGGAAACCTGAGAGCTTTCGCCCGGACTGATCCGGGCTTACCCCTTCGGTGGTCCGCACGCCCCATCAAGTCGGGCGGACGAACGCTTTCCAGAGTGTCGTGGCCCCGCGCGGTCCTGGGTGCCTGAGAGATTCCGGGGCGGTTGCTCCTTCGGCGCCCCGGATCAGGTCCAGGGTCTCTCCCGCGCGTGCCTTAAGCGGTTGCCCGCCACCGACATTCCTCGTCTGATGCGGTGCGGCGAACGAGTCAATCGCGGAGTCTGAACTGAGAAAAATTAGTTGTTCACGCAAAGGCGCGAAGACGCAAAGAGGTCGCCCGCCGCGTCAGCGGCATTCACCCTTAAAACGGTTTCGCCTGCCGTTCTGTCGTGCCGAAGAGGACGCTTCGCGTCGAAGCGCAGCATCTTCGCGTCGTCGCGCCTTCGCGTGAACCAATCTACTTTCTTCGGCTAACTCACCGCGTCGCGTTATATTTCAGCTGCTCGTCGGTCAGCTGAAACCCCACCAGCGCCTCGAACGTCGCGCGCAGCACCGCCTGGCGGATTTCCGGCCGCGACAGCGGGTCGATCGCCGCGGTCTCGTCGCCGGCCTTGCGCTTCTGGTTGATCTGACGGCGGATATCCTCAGGCAGGCTCGCCGCCGCGCGCGATATCGTGGTGTGGCCGGTGCCGGTCGCCGATGCGCGCGCCGCGCCGGCGGCGAATCGCACCGTCACCTGGCCGATCCGCTTCGACACGACCGAACTGCCGCCCTGCACCATCGTCACGAAATAGGGAAAGGTCACCTCTCGCGCCTCGGCCCCGGACCGGCGGCTCGCCTGCACCTCGAAATTGATCGTGGTGCGGATCGTGTCACTGCTGTCGTCGCAGGTCGAGGTCACGTTGGTCAGCACCGCCGTCACGTCGATCGCGCTCGCCTCGCGGCTGGATGCCGGGTTGAAGGTGGTGATATCCCCCGTCCCGGCAGGCACGCCGACGCGCGGACAGGCCGAACGCACCTGGGTGATGCCGCCCTCCGCGATATCGCCCGTCTTCGCGCACCCGGCGAGCGTGGTCATGGCCGTCGCGGCGAGCGCAAGCTTACGAATAGACAAAAGGGGCACCTTTCCCGAACTGGATGGGCCACGTCATAGGAACCGGCTTCCGCGCGCGCAAGCAATCGCGTAGAGCCCCCTGCGACATGACCACGCCCGAAAAGCCCGTGCTCGAACTCCTCATCGCCGCGCCGCGCGGTTTTTGCGCCGGCGTCGATCGCGCGATCCAGATCGTCGAACGTGCGATCGAGCTGCACGGCGCCCCGGTCTATGTCCGGCACGAGATCGTGCACAACAAGTTCGTGGTCGACAGCCTCAAGGCCAAGGGCGCGATCTTCGTCAAGGAACTGGACGAAGTGCCCGACGGCGTGCCGGTCGTGTTCAGCGCGCATGGCGTGCCCAAATCGGTGCCCGCCGCCGCGCAGGACCGTGGCCTCGCCTATCTCGACGCCACCTGTCCGCTGGTGTCCAAGGTGCATCGCCAGGCCGAACGGCTGGTCGCCGCGGGCCGCCACATCCTGTTCATCGGGCACAAGGGGCATCCCGAAGTGGTCGGCACCTTCGGCCAGGTGCCCGAAGGCGACATGACGCTGATCGAGACCGAGGCGGATGCCGAGGGTGTCGCCGTCGCCGATCCCGGCAACCTCGCCTTCCTTACCCAGACCACGCTGTCGGTCGAGGATACCGCATCGATCCTGGCCATCCTCCAGCGCCGCTTTCCCGATATCGTCGCGCCCAAGGCCGACGATATCTGCTATGCCACCTCCAATCGCCAGGCCGCGGTGCGCGCGATCGCGCAATCCTGCGATCTTGTGCTGGTGATCGGCGCGCCCAACTCGTCCAACTCGCTGCGCCTGGTCGAGGTGGCCGAGCGCGAAGGGACGACCGCCCGGCTGATCCAGCGCGCCGAAGATCTGGATTTCGACTGGCTGTGGGGCGTCGGCACGCTGGGCATCACCGCCGGCGCCTCGGCGCCCGAAGTGCTGGTGCGCGAGGTGATCGATCGCATCGCCACCCGCCATGACGTCACCGAACGCCAGGTCGAGACCGCGCAGGAGAATCTGGTGTTCAAGCTGCCGCGCGGGCTGGAAGCCGCCTGATGCGAACCTTGAATCTCGTTCCCCTGCGAAAGCAAGGGCCCAGGATCACGAGCGATCGCATTTGCGGCTCTGGGCCCCTGCTTTCGCAGGGGAACGGCATCACAATTCGCGTGGCCTGACGATGGCAGTCTACACGCAAGTCTCCGCCGAAGCACTCGGCGATTTCCTCGCGGGCTATGACGTCGGCGAGCTCGTCTCGGCCAAGGGCATCGCCGAAGGCGTCGAGAACTCGAACTATCTCGTCGAGACCACCCGCGACCGCTTCATCCTGACACTCTACGAAAAGCGGGTGAATGCCGCCGAGCTGCCCTATTTCATGGCGCTGCTCGATCATCTCGAGGCAAAGGGCCTGTCGGTCCCGCCGGCGATCAAGGATCGCAGCGGCATCGCGATCCAGGCGCTCGCAGGCCGTCCGGCCTGCCTGATCAAATTCCTGTCCGGCGTCTCGCTCTCGCATCCCACCCCGGCGCAGGCCGAAGCCGCCGCGCGCGCCATGGCCGACATGCACGCCGCCGTCGCCGACTTCCCGCTCGACCGGCCCAATTCGATGGGCAGCGATACGTGGAAGCCGCTGTTGGACAGGTGCGGCCAAAGCCTCGACCGGATCGCGCCGGGCCTGCACGACGATCTCGCGCTGGCCATCGGCGACGTGAAATCGACCTGGTACGTCGACGACTTCGACCGCTGCGCGATCCATGCCGATCTGTTCCCCGACAATGTGCTGATGCTCGGCGACCACGTGACCGGCCTGATCGACTTCTATTTCGCTTGCACCGATGTCCGCATCTATGATCTCGCAATCATGATGGCGGCATGGTCGTTCGACGCCACAGGCAATCTTTTCGACCAGGCGATCGAAGACGCCTTGATTGCAGGATATGAACAACGATTGCCGCTTTCCGATGAGGAGCGGCAGGCTCTCTATTCTTTTGCCAGCGGCGCATGCATCCGCTTTACGCTTTCGCGCGCGTGGGACTGGCTCAATACGCCAGCTGATGCCTTGGTCATGCGCAAAGATCCGTTGGCTTTCTGGCGGCGTCTGAAGGTCTACGACCCTAACCTGGCCAGCCTGACGAAAACCCTCGCATGACCGAACTGCCGCCGGAAATGCCGCTGGTCGAGATCGCGACGGACGGCGCGTGCAAGGGCAACCCCGGCCGTGGCGGCTGGGGTGTCGTGCTGCGCACGGGCGCCACCGAAAAGGAACTGTCAGGCGGCGAGCCGCACACCACCAACAACCGCATGGAGCTGATGGCCGCGATCCAGGGTCTCAAGGCGCTCAGGAAGCCGTGCCGCGTCAAGCTGTCGACCGACAGCCGCTATGTGATGGACGGTCTCACCAAATGGATCTTCGGCTGGCAGAAGAACGGCTGGAAGACCGCCGACAAGAAACCGGTCAAGAACGCCGACCTGTGGCAGGACCTGCTCGCCGCCGCCAAGCCGCACCGCATCGAATGGCTCTGGGTCAAGGGCCATGCCGGCCACCCCGACAACGAACGCGCTGACAAGCTCGCCAGCGACGCGGCGCTGCGGAGCTGAAATCAGCCCTCTTCGACCGGCGCGCCGGGACCGTTCTTCTGGATCGATTCGATCGCGTTCTGCGCCGAGGCCTTGCTCGCATAGCCTTCGGTCCAGAAGATCGTCTCGGCATTGTACTTGAACTTGGCGACATACTCGCCGGCCTTGTTCCGCTCGATCACGAATTTGTGCGCCATGAGTCGCTCCATCTTTTGGGTCGGCGAAACTAACCTGAATCAACGCCGCAGGCGAGTGGGCGAATAGGCTTCCGGATCAAGGGTCGCGACAAGCGGATCGGGCGTCGCGCCAAGCAGCAGCGCGGCCGCCAGCCTCGCCCCCGCAGGCGCGGTCTGGATGCCGAACCCACCCTGCCCCGCGCACCAGAAAAAGCCCGGCACCCCGGGGTCGAAGCCATAGACCGGCAGTCGATCCGGCGCGAAGCTGCGCAATCCCGCCCATTTGCGGTCGAGCCCGGTCACGCGCCAATCGACCACGCCTTCCAGCCGATCGATCGCGGTGGCGACGTCGATATCCTCCGGCTGCGCATCGCACGGCGCGCTCGGGATCTCGTCATGCGGGGTCAGCCACAATCGCTCGCCTTCGGGCTTGAAATAGAAGCTGCCGGCGATGTGCCCGACATGCGGCAGATCGGCCGGCGGCGCCGGATCGATCCGCAGCTGCACCATCGTGCGGCGATAGGGCTGGATGCCGATCGGCTCGACGCCCGCAAGCTGCGCCACCCGATCGGCCCAGGCGCCGGCGGCATCGACCAGCATTTCCGCCGAGAAGTCGCCGGCCGAGGTGTCGAGCCGCCACCGCCCATCGATTCGCGCCGCGCCGCGCAGCTCGGCGGCAGTGACCAACACCACCCCCGCCTGCCTGGCCCGCGCGAGACAAAGCTGATGCAGCCCCGCGACATCGATATAGGCGCAGCTCGGCTCCCATATGCCGAGCGTCCAGTCGTCGCGCAGCCCGGCGATCCGTTCGCGCGGATCGCATGCCGACAGTTCGACCCCGCTCTCCGCGAACCGGCTCAGAAATGCGTCGATCTTCGCGCTATCGCTCGCCCGGCCGATATGCAGCGAGCCCAGCGGCGACAGGAACGGCGCCAGCGCCTGATGCGATGCCGTGGTCAGCGGCTGGACCAGCGGCCCGCCATAGGTTTCCGACCAGAAGGCGGCCGATCGTCCCGTCGCGTGATAGCCCGGCTGCGCCTCCATCTCGATCATCAGCACGCGCGTATGCGGCGCCAGCTCGGCCGCCAGGCTGGCGCCCGCGATCCCCGCCCCGGCAATGGCGATATCGTATCGGCTCACCCCGCCGCCCGCGCCTTCAGGAAGGTATCGATCTCGTCCCAGGCGCGCGTCCGCACCGCATCGCCCTCACGCAGGATCTCATGCGCGCTTTCCGCACCGAACCGCACGACCTTTGCGTCCGGCAGCCTGGCCACCGTCGCCAGCGCCGCACGGGCATCGACCAGCCCGTCGCTTTCCGCGATCAGCGCCAGCAGCGGCACGTCCATCGCCGCCAGCGCCGGGTTGTCGCGCAGCTCGCGGGTCGATCGGAACGCCTCGATCACCCATTTCCAGCTCGGCGGCCCGGTGACGTTGCCCGGGTTCGCCTGCTGCCACCACAGCTCGTCGGCATAGCGGTCAGGGTCGTGCGTCAGCAGCGATTCGCGCGTGTCGGTGGTATAGGGCCGCTCGTTGGTCTTCCAGGCCGGCCGCGCGGTATCGCCAAATCCGCCCAGCAACCGCGCGACGCGCTCACCCAGCTTCACGCCGAACGGCGATCTGAGGCCCAGCATCGGCGCGATCAGCACCGCCGCATCGGGCCGCACCGCGCGTTCCACCAGCGCGCGCAGCACCAGATGCCCGCCCATCGAATGTCCCATCAGGACATGCGGCCCGGGCATTGTCGCCTGCCAGTCGCACGCGAAGTCGCGAAGATCGTCGACATAGTTCCCGAAGTCCTGGATATGCCCGCAATCGCCGGCCGCGCTCAACCGCCCCGACCCGCCCTGCCCGCGCCAGTCGAACGAGGTGACCGTCCATCCCTGGTCGTGCCAATGCGCGAAACTTTCCAGATATTTTTCAAACACATCGCCGCGCCCACCCTGAAACAGGATCGACCCGCGCGCGCCCTCCGCCGGCCAGTCGAGACAGCGTAACTGCCACCCGTCCCGCGCCGGCAGCGTCCCGACCTG
This sequence comes from uncultured Stakelama sp., assembly GCA_964413495.1. GTDB lineage: Bacteria > Pseudomonadota > Alphaproteobacteria > Sphingomonadales > Sphingomonadaceae > Sphingomonas. The sequence goes on from CAYPRW010000001.1 coordinate 282,833, forward strand.
CGCGCCCTTAGGAATCGCCCGACGATCAAATGGTGAAGCCGACATTTGCGCTGGTTACGTTTTGGAAAGCCCATCCGTCTAGGGATTAGCCGGATATGGGGGAAATTGCGTCTGTCGTGCTCCTGGGCCTGCTGGTCCTGCTGCTGGTGTCCGCCGGCATCGAGGACGCGCGCATCCGTGAGATCGCCAACTGGAAGAACGCGGCCATCGCGCTGCTGGCAATCCCCTTCTGGATCGCCAGCGGCCTGTCGTTGTGGCCCGATATCGTCACCCAGATCGCGATCGCGATCGGCGTGTTGGCGGTATTCGCCACCGCCTTCCGTTTCGGGCTGATGGGGGGCGGCGACGTCAAGATGATCGCCGCGCTCGCCCTGTGGTTCCCGTTCGGCCCGCTGGTGACGATGCTGATCGTCATGTCGCTGGCCGGCGGCGCGATCACCTTGCTCATGATGATCGACAAATGGCTGCGCCGCAACAGCGCCCAGCCGGAGGTGCCATATGGCATCGCGATCGCCATCGCCGCGCTGCTGATGCTTCGCGAACCGATTTTTAACCAATTCACGTGAATGATTAACGCCGGTGAAACCCGGTCGATGACTTGAAAGGCCTGAAACGTCATGGATGGACGGAAGATCATTCTGCTGGTCGGCGCGCTGATTGTCGCGGCGATCACCGCGTTCATGGCGCGCACGCTGATGGTCGGCAGCTCGGCGCCGGTCGCGCAGGCCGCCGCGCCCAACCAGCCGCCGCCCATCGACGGCGTCGAGGTGCTGGTCGCGACCAAGGCGCTGCCTGTCGGCACGATCCTGGGCCCGGAATCGATGAAGTTCATTCCCTGGCCCAGGGACCTGATCGAGGGCGCCTATTTCAAGCGTGAGGGGACCGACCTCAAATCGCTGCAGGGCACCGTCGTCCGCTATGCCATCCCCGCCGGTCAGCCGCTGACCCAGGGCGCGCTGGTCAAGCCCGGCGATCGCGGCTTCCTGGCCGCCGCGCTGGGGCCGGGCATGCGCGCGGTCACCGTGCCGGTATCGGCGCAGAGCGCGGTCGCGGGCTTCGTGTTTCCGGGCGACCGGGTCGACCTGATCCTGACCCAGTCGGTGCCCGGCGGCGGCGACGGCCCCCCGCTCAAGGCGTCGGAGACGGTGCTGCGCAACCTGCGCGTGCTCGCCACCGACCAGAAGACCGACAAGCAGACCGACGAGGCGGGCAATACCGTCGTCACGCAATATTCGACCGTCACGATCGAGGCGACGCCGCGCATCGCGGAGAAGATCGCCGTCGCGCAGACGATCGGCTCGCTCTCGCTCTCGCTGCGCTCGATCGCCGACAATCAGGGCGAACTGGAAGCGGCGATCGCCGCCGGCGAGGTGACCATGCCGAACGATCCCAAGGCGGAAAAGGCCGTGCTGGCGCGTGTCGCCTCGCGCCCCGCCGAGGGCGGATCGACGATGTCGACCGGCGCCGACGTCTCGCGCTTCCAGCGCAGCACGGTGCCCGGCAAGGTCAGGGACACCAGCGCCGGCATGGGCGGTGGCACGGCATCGACAGGTTATCCGGGCGCCGCGGGCGGCGCGACCGGTCCGGTGGTCAAGGTTTCGCGGGGCAACAGCGTCACCGTTGTTCCGGTTGGTGGAAAGGACTGACATGCGTTTTAGGGGGAAGACGCTGGGCGCGCCTTTGGCGGTGGCGGCGATGGGGGGTCAGATGCTGGCCGCGGCCATCACCGTCCCGATGCCCGCGATCGCGCAGACCGTCGAGGCGGCGCCGCGCAACATGGTTCAGATCGCCACGGGCCGTGGCCGGCTCGTCACGCTGAACGCGCCGATGTCGGACATCTTCGTCGCCGATCCCAGCATCGCCGACGTCCAGGTCCGCTCGCCCACCCAGCTCTGGGTGTTCGGCAAGCGCGCCGGCGAGACGACGGTCTATGCCACGACCAAGGCCGGGCGGGTGATCTATTCGGCCACGGTGCGCATCGGCAACAATTTCGACAGCGTGCAATCGATGCTCAGCCTGGCGATGCCGGAGGCACAGATCACGGCGACGCCGATGAACGGGCTGATCCTGCTCACCGGCACGGTCGCCGCGCCCGACGACGCGGCCGAGGCGGAGCGCCTGGTCCAGGCGTTCGTCGGTGCCGAGACCAAGGTGCTCTCGCGCCTCAAGACGGCGACGCCGCTGCAGGTCAACCTGCAGGTCCGCTTCGCCGAGGTCAGCCGCACCTTCGTCAAGAATATCGGCGTCAACCTGATGACGCGCGACACCACGGGCGGCTTCCAGTTCGGCCTGTCGAGCGGCACGCGCGTGCCCGGATCGATCGGCACGCCCGATCTGTCGAACCTGCCGCGGCTCGACGCCTCGTCGCGCTTCGGCCTGCCGGCCGGCTCGCTGACCCTGCCCTTCGATCCGGCGCGCGGCGATTTCGTCCTGCCCGGCACCGGCAGCCAATATACGGCCAACCGCCCGACCGCGGGCAACGCGCTCAATTTCGCGGGCAAGCTGTTCGGGCTCGACGTGCTGTCCGCGCTCGACCTGGGCGAGCGGATCGGCCAGGTCACGACGCTGACCAATCCCAATCTCACCGCACTGTCGGGCGAAACCAGCACCTTCCTGGCGGGCGGCGAAATTCCGATTCCGATCAGCCAGGGCGGACTGGGCGGCATCTCGGTCGAATACAAGCAGTTCGGCGTCAGCCTCGCTTACACGCCGACCGTGTTGTCCGACGGCCGCATCTCGCTGCGCGTCCGGCCCGAGGTCTCGCAGCTCAATTATCAGAACGGCGTGCAGATGGGCGGGACGATCGTGCCCGGCCTGTCCACCCGCCGCGCCGAAACGACGGTGGAGCTGGGCTCTGGCCAGAGCTTCGTGATCGCGGGCCTGTTGCAGAACACGCACGACAATTCGATCGACAAGACGCCGGGCCTGGGCGACGTGCCGGTGCTGGGCGCGCTGTTCCGCTCCAATGCCTTCCAGCGCGGCGAGACCGAGCTGGTGATCGTGGTGACGCCGTATCTGGTAAAGCCGGTCAACGCCAACGACGTGGTGCTGCCGACCGATGGCTACAAGGCGCCGACCGATATCGAGCGCGTGCTGCTGGGCGAACTGGGCGGTGGCAAGACCGGGCTCGACCGGCCCAAGCCGCGCATGGTCGCGCCGTCGGGCGGCGAACCCTCGGTCGGCGCGGCTTCGCCCGCGGCGCCCGAGCCGCAGCAGCCGGCCCCGCAGCAGCCGCTCGCCACCCCGGCGCTGCCCGTGCAGCCGCCGGTCAAGGCCAGCAAGCGCAAGAAGGGTTCGGCCGCGGCCGCGCCCGGCTTTGGCACCAATTGATCGCGAGGAGTGGCGCAGATGTTCAAGGGTAAATCCATCCTGCCGCTGACCGGCCCGCTGCTCGTGGGACTGTCGGCCTCGCTCGCCGCGTGCGGCCCGGCTAATCGCAGCATCGAATCGGTCAACCAGCCGGTCGTGCAGCGCACCGACTATGTGTTCGACGCGGCCACCGACGGCAGCGCGCTCTCGCCCGGCGAGCTGCAGCGCGTGGCCGGCTGGCTCGGCTCGCTGCGGCTGGCCTATGGCGACCGCATCTATGTCGACGATCCGGCGAACGGCCAGGCGCGCGCGCAGGTCGCGGCCGAGGCCGGCCGTTATGGCATCCTGTTGTCCGATCCCGCCCCGGTCACGACCGGCGCGATCCAGCCGGGCAATGTGCGCGTGATCGTCAGCCGCATGAAGGCGAGCGTACCGGGCTGTCCCAATTATTCGCGGATGGGCGGCACCGAATTCGCGGCCAGCACCTCGTCCAATTTCGGCTGTGCCGTCAACGCCAATCTGGCGGCGATGGTCGCGCGTCCGGAAGATCTGGTGCGCGGCCAGCCGGGCGCGGAAACCGTCGATCCGGTGACCAACTACAAGGCGATCGACGCGCTGCGCAAGGCTCCGGCCAGCGGCGCGGGCGGCCTCAAGCAAGCCGGTGCGGGCGGAGGAAACTGACATGAATGCGCCTTTCAATCCCCCACGCGCCGGACATCGTGAGCCGTTCGTCGCGTTCGTGTGCGACGAGACGACGGCCGAGGCGCTGCGCCCGATCGCGATCGAACAGGGCTGGAACCCGGAAAAGGTCAACAAGGGCGGGCTGCGCAACGCGGTGCAGACACTGTCGGTCTCGGCCAGCCCCAATGTATTGTTCGTCGACCTGAGCGAATCAGGCGATCCGCTCAACGACATCAACGCGCTTGCCGAAGTGTGCGAGCCGGGCACCGTCGTGATCGCGGCGGGCCAGGTCAACGACGTGCGGCTGTACCGCGATCTCGTCGCCTCGGGCATCCAGGACTATCTGCTCAAACCCCTCAACCCCGACATGTTGCGCGAAGCCTTCGCGCATGCCTATGCGACGCTGAACGCGCCCAAGGCCGCCGATGCCGCGGTCGACCGCCCGCATTGCGCAGTGGCGGTGATCGGCACGCGCGGCGGCGTCGGCGCATCGACGATCGCGACCTCGCTCGCCTGGCTGACCAGCGACAAGGGCGACCGGTCGACCGCGCTGCTCGACCTCGACGTGCATTTCGGCACCGGCGCGCTCGCGCTCGATCTCGAGCCGGGCCGCGGTCTGACCGACGCGATCGAAAACCCCAGCCGCATCGATGGCCTCTTCATCGAACGCGCCATGGTCAAGGCGTCGGACAAGCTGGCCGTGCTGTCGGCCGAAGCGCCGATCAACTCGCCGGTGATGACCGACGGCGCCGCCTTCTTCCAGCTTCAGGAAGAAATTCGCGGCGCGTTCGAATGCACGGTGATCGATCTGCCGCGGACCATGCTGGTCAACTATCCGCACCTCATCACCGATGTGCAGGTGGCGGTGCTGGTCACCGAACTGACGCTGGCCGCCGCGCGCGACGCGATCCGCATCCTGAGCTGGTTCAAGTCCAATGCGCCGCACACCACGGTGATCGTCGTTGCCAACCGCGTGCCCGCGGGCGGCACGCTGGAGATCAGCCGCAAGGATTTCGAAGGCTCGATCGAGCGGCGCATCGACCATGTCATCCCCTATGAACCCAAGACCGCGGTGCAGGCCGCCAAGCTCGGCAAACCGCTGGCCGAGGCCGGCAAGTCGGTCAAGGGCCTGGCGCCGCTCGCCGAGATCGCCGAACGGGTGATCGCGCTGGCCGACGCGGGCGAGGACGGCGCCAAGGATGGCGCCAAGGGCAAGGGCAAGGCCGGGGGGGATGCCGGCGCGCGCGGCGCGTCGCTGTTCGCCAAGCTCAATCTGAAGCTGCCCAGGAAGAAATAAGCGGGCGGCCGCGCGTCGGCCGCCACGGGTTTGGAGTCGAGGTACGGCATGGAATTGTTGCCGCTGATCCTGCTGTCGGGGGGCACCTTCATGGTGCTGCTGCTGATGATCTTCGCCTTTGCCGGTCCTTCGGCGAACGCGGCGGGATCGCGGCGGCTGACCTCGCTGCGCGACCGCCATGCCGGCGTCGCCGGCGCCGGCGCGGTCGAGGCGCAGATCCGCAAGATATCGACCCGCAACGGCAGCAACATGGACAAGGCGGCCGCGCGCTTCCTGCCCAACCCGGCGCAGCTGGGGAAGCGGCTGGAGATGACCGGCAAGCCGTGGACCGTCGGCCAATATGGCATGGTCACGCTGGGGCTGATCACCGTCGTCACCGGGCTGCTTGCGCTGCAGGGCCTGCCGGTGCTGCTGGCGCTGCTCGTCGGCGTGGTGATCGGCGCCGGGCTGCCGCATATGCTGGTCGGCTTCTTCATCAACAAGCGCATCGCCGATTTCACCAAGAAATTCCCCGACGCGATCGAGCTGCTGGTGCGCGGCCTGCGCTCGGGCCTGCCGATCACCGAGACGATGGGCGTAGTCGGCGCCGAGGTCGAAGGACCGGTCGGCGAGGAATTCCGCTCGATCACCGACAAGATGAAGATCGGCCGCACGCTCGACCAGGCGCTGCAGGAGACCGCCGACCGGCTGGGCACGCCCGAATTCCAGTTCTTCGTCATCACCATCGCGATCCAGCGCGAGACCGGCGGCAACCTGGCCGAAACGCTCGCCAACCTTGCCGAAGTGCTGCGCAAGCGGTCGCAGATGAAGCTCAAGATCAAGGCGATGTCGTCGGAATCGAAGGCGTCGGCCTATATCATCGGCGCGCTGCCGTTCATCGTGTTCGGGATGATCTGGTTCATCAACGGCACGTACATGCAGAATTTCTTCGTAGACGAACGGCTGATGGTGGCCGGCGGCGGCGGCATCGTCTGGATGGCCATCGGCGCGTTCATCATGGCCAAGATGATCAATTTCGAGATCTGATGCGATGATCACTCATCCCGAAGGCCCCACGCTGCTCGGCGTCGACGTGCTGTTCGTCGGCACGTTGCTGGCCGGCGTCGCCGCGTTCTGCGTGATCGTCGCGATCTATGCCGCAACGTCGGTGCGCGACCCCATGGCCAAGCGGGTCAAGGCGCTCAACGACCGCCGCGAACAGCTGAAAGCCGGCATCACCGCCTCGACCAGCAAGCGCCGCGCGAAGCTCGTCCAGAAGAACGAGACGACCGACCGCATCCGCTCGTTCCTGTCCTCGCTCAAGGTGCTGCAGGAAAGCCAGGTCAAGGATGCGCAGCTCAAGCTGCTTCAGGCCGGCATCCGCTCGAAGGAATATGCCGTCGCCGTCATCTTCGGCCGGCTGGTGCTGCCGATCGTGCTGGGCGGGACGATGCTGTTCCTGGTCTATGGCACCGAAATGTTCGCCGACTGGACGCCGATCAAGGCCTATGGCCTGGTCGCCGGCAGCTTCATCCTGAGCTACAAGGCGCCCGACATCTATCTCAAGAACCGCATCCAGAAGCGCAGCCACGCGATCCGCAAGGGCATTCCGGACGCGCTCGACCTGCTGGTGATCTGCGCCGAAGCCGGCCTCACCGTCGACGCCGCCTTCGGCCGTGTCGCCCGGGAATTGGGCAAGGCCTATCCCGAACTGGGCGAGGAATTCTCGCTGACCGCGATCGAGCTCGGCTTTCTGACCGACCGGCGCATGGCGTTCGAGAACCTGGCGATGCGCATCGACCTCGATTCGGTGCGCGGCGTCGTGACCACGATGATCCAGACCGAGAAATACGGCACCCCGCTCGCCTCGGCGTTGCGCGTGCTGTCGGCCGAATTCCGCAACGAGCGCATGATGCGCGCCGAGGAAAAGGCCGCGCGCCTGCCCGCGATCATGACGGTGCCGCTGATCCTGTTCATCCTGCCGGTGCTGTTCGTCGTGATCCTGGGCCCGGCGGCCTGTTCGATCAACGACGCGCTGATGACCTGATCGCGGGGTTTCGCACGAACCGCCGACCGGGCTAAGGGCGGTCGGCAAGGAAGGTCATGCAATGCCGTTCACATCGCCCTTTGTCTGGATGCTGATCGCCGCCGCGCTGGCCGTCGGCTGGCTGCTCGGCAACGTCACCAGCAGTTCGGGCCGCAAGTGGCACAAACGGTTCCGCGAACGTGAAGTCATCATCGCCAAATATCGGCGCGAGATGGAAAAGGCGCTGGTCAAGGCGCGCGAACGGATCAGGCAGCTTGAAAACCCGCCGGGGGAACGAACGCCCGAGGACGAGGGCTGAAGCCCGACGCTATCCGACCAGCACGGCCAGATAGGTCTCGATCACCTGCGCCAGCGGGCGGCCCTCCCCATCGAGCACCAGCGCGCGGTGCCGCAGCACGCGCCCCGTCACCGCACCGTCAGGCAGGATCTCGGCCGAGAGATTGCGCCGCACCGGCGCCAGCGGCAGGATCACGCGGCCGAACGGCACGTCGCCCTGCGCCAGCGCCGCATTCATTTCCGCCGACAGCCGGGCCGGCACATACCAGTTCTCGGCCTCTGACAGCACATGCGGCCCGCACATCAGCCGGACGCGCCGATAGCGCAATTCGGCCGCGCTGCCCACGCCCAGATCGCGCAGCAGCGCCGCAGGCGCCGCCGGCACATCGCCGGTCCCATCGACCTGCGCATGAACCACCGGCCGTTCGGCAAGCCCCAATTGCGCGCACCGTCGTTCCAGCGTCTCGGTCGCGGTGCGCCCGGCGAGCAATTCGGCGTTCAGTCGTTCGATAGCGGTCATCTCGGCCGGAAGTGGAGCGACGGCATGTGCCAGGATCACCGCCGCCGCCACGATGCTCACCGCGCCTTCAGCGCGGCCTGCGCCGCCGCAAGCCGCGCGATCGGCACGCGATAGGGCGAGGCCGAGACATAGTCGAGCTTCGTCGCCTCGCAAAAGGCGATCGACGCCGGATCGCCGCCATGTTCGCCGCAAATGCCCAGCTTGATGTCGGGCCGCGTCGCCCGCCCGCGCTCGGCGGCCAGGCTGATGAGCTCGCCCACCCCCTCGACATCGATGCTGACGAACGGGTCGCGGGCATAGATGCCCTTCTCCACATAGGTCGTCAGGAACCGCCCGGCATCGTCGCGGCTGACCCCCAACGTGGTCTGCGTCAGATCGTTGGTGCCGAACGAGAAGAACGCCCCCGCCTCCGCGATCTCGCCCGCGCGCAACGCGGCGCGCGGCAGTTCGATCATCGTGCCGACCAGATAATCGATCGTACGGCCCTTTTCGGCGAACACCGCCTGCGCCGCCTTGTCGACCACGGCCTTCATCAGCTCCAGCTCGCGCTTGGTCGCGACCAGCGGGATCATTACCTCGGGCACCGGCGCGGCGCCGGACTTTTCAGCCACCTCGCACGCCGCCTCGAAGATCGCGCGCGCCTGCATCTCGTAGATTTCGGGATAGGTCACGCCGAGGCGGCAGCCGCGATGGCCGAGCATCGGGTTGAACTCGTGCAGCTCGGCGGCGCGGCGGCGCAGCGTCTCGACGTCGAGCCCTGCCGCCTGCGCCACTTCGGCGAACTCGGCCTCCTCATGCGGCAGGAATTCGTGCAGCGGCGGATCGAGCAGCCGGATCGTGCAGGGCAGCCCGGCCATCACCTCAAAGATCTCGACGAAATCCTTGCGCTGTTCGGGCAGCAGCTTGTCGAGCGCGACGCGGCGATCCGCCTCGCTGTCGGCCAGGATCATCTGGCGCACCGCGGTGATGCGCGCGGCGTCGAAGAACATATGCTCGGTACGGCACAGGCCAATGCCCTCCGCGCCGAAATCGCGCGCGGTGCGGCAGTCGAGCGGCGTTTCCGCGTTGGTGCGCACCTTCAGGCGGCGGACCTTGTCGGCCCATTCCATCAGCGTGCCGAAATCACCCGCCAGTTCGGGCTGGATCGTCGGCACTTCGCCCAGCATCACCTCGCCAGTCGCGCCGTCGATGGTGATGAGGTCGCCCTCCTTCACCTCACGCGCGCCGACCCGCATCACACCATCCTTGGCGTTGATCGAAAGCGTCCCCGCCCCCGACACGCACGGCCGGCCCATGCCGCGCGCGACCACCGCGGCGTGGCTGGTCATGCCGCCGCGCGCGGTCAGGATGCCCTTGGCGGCATGCATGCCGTGAATGTCCTCCGGGCTGGTCTCGACACGCACCAGGATCACCGCGTCGCCATTGTTGGCGCGCTTCTCCGCCGTATCGCTGTCGAACACGGCAAAGCCCGAGGCGGCGCCGGGCGAGGCCGGCAGCCCCTTGGTCAGCACGTCGCGCGACGCCGCCGGATCGAGCGTCGGGTGCAGCAGCTGATCGAGCGCCGCCGGGTCCACCCGGGCGATCGCCTCTTCCTGGCTGATCAGCCCTTCGCTCGCCATGTCGACCGCGATCTTGAGCGCCGCCTTGGCGGTGCGCTTGCCGCTGCGGGTCTGGAGCATCCACAGCTTGCCGCGCTCGACGGTGAACTCAATGTCCTGCATGTCGCGATAATGGCGTTCGAGCAGGTCGAACACGTCGGCGAGCTGGCCATAGACCTGCGGCATCGCCTCTTCCATCGACGCGGGCCTGGCCCCCGCCTTCTCGCGCGCCGCCTTCGTCAGATATTGCGGGGTGCGGATGCCGGCGACCACATCCTCGCCCTGCGCGTTGATGAGGAATTCGCCATAATAGGCGTTCTCGCCGGTCGCCGGATCGCGGGTGAAGGCGACGCCGGTGGCGGACGTATCGCCCATATTGCCGAACACCATCGCCTGCACGTTCACCGCCGTGCCCCAGTCGCCGGGAATGTCGTTCAGGCGGCGATAGACCTTGGCGCGTTCCGACTGCCACGATCCGAACACCGCGCCCACCGCGCCCCAGAGCTGGTCGTGCACGTCCTGCGGGAACGGCTTGCCCCACAATTCGACCACCAGCGCCTTGTATTGCGCGACCAGTGCCTGCCAGTCGGCGGCGGTCAGCTCGGTGTCGAGGCTGTAGCCCTGGTCCTCCTTGGCGATCTCCAACGCTTCCTCGAACCGGCCATGGTCGAGTTCCAGCACCACGTCCGAATACATCTGGATGAAGCGGCGATAGCTGTCCCAGGCGAAGCGATCGTCCCCGCTGGTCGCGGCCAGGCCCTGCACCGTTTCGTCGTTGAGGCCGAGGTTGAGGACGGTGTCCATCATCCCCGGCATCGACACCCGCGCGCCCGAGCGGACCGAGACCAGCAGCGGATCGGCGGCGTCGCCGAATTTCTTGCCCGTCACCGATTCGATATGCGCCACGCCGGTCGCGACTTCGGCCTTCAGGCTGTCGGGGAAGCTTTCGCCCTGTTCGTAATAGAGTGCGCACACCGGGGTCGAGATGGTGAAGCCCGGCGGAACCGGCAGGCCGATGCCCGCCATGCCGTCGAGGTTGGCGCCCTTGCCGCCCAGCAGGTTCTTGTCGCCCTGTCCGCCGTCCGAGACACCGCCGCCGAAGCGGTAAACATATCGAGTCATCTGAACCCCTTTTGCGTCCCGCCTGGCAGCGGCCTGGGCCGCGCCCTACCGCAGGTGCGAACAAGGCGAAAGGGGTTGTCTGCCGTTGTCAGGGATTAGATTCGCTTGCCGTCCCGCAATGGTGCGCGGCGGAACGTCCCAAAAGTCACAGCTTCCTCACGCGCGAGGCGGATCAGCCCTCGATCCGGCTGAAGTCCGCCACGCGATGCACGGCGTCACGCATGCAGGCGAGCAAGGCGAGGCGGGCTTCGCGCTTTTCCGGCGCGGGGTCGTTTACGGTCACCTTGTCAAAGAACGCATCGATCGGCGCCCGCAGGCTGGCGAGCGCCGCCATCGCGCCCGCGAAATCCTCCGTATCGACCGCCGCCTGCGCCCGTGGCGTGGCGGCGTCGAGCGCGGCGATGAGAGCAGCTTCGCAGGGTTCGGGCGTGTAGGAAAGCGGTTCCTTCCCCTGCGCAAGCAGGGGCCCAGGGCCATGTTGCGCTTCGCCATCCTGGGCCCCTGCCTTCGCAGGGGAACCATAGCCCTCCTTTTTGAGGATATTCGCCGCGCGCTTGTAGCCGGCGAGCAGGTTGGCGCCGTCGTCGGTGGCCATGAACGCCTGGAGCGCATGAACGCGGGCGAGCAGGCGGACCAGATCGTCCTCGCCCCCGAGCGCGAACACGGCGTCGATCAGGTCGTGGCGGACACCGGCTTCGCGTTGCTGGACCTTGAGGCGGTCGATGAGAAACGTCATCACCTCGTCCACCTGTGCCGGATGCGCGGGACGACGAAGCGACATCGCGCCGTTCACGACACCGAACAGCTTGGCGCGTATTCCGTTTCGCCCGAGCAGGTCGAGGATTCCAAGACCGGCACGGCGCAAAGCGAATGGATCCTTGGAGCCGGTCGGCTTCATATCCTCGGAAAAAAACTGGGCAAGCGTATCCAGCTTGTCCGCCAGCGAAACCGCCACCGTCACCGGCGCGGTCGGGACCTCGTCCCCCTGCCCGACCGGCTTGTAGTGATCGCGGATCGCCTCGGCGACCGCGGCGTCCTCGCCCTGCGCGGCGGCGTAATAGCTGCCCATCAGGCCTTGCAACTCGGGGAACTCGCCGACCATCCCGGTGACGAGATCGGCCTTGGCCAGGCGGGCGGCGCGTTCGACCATATCCGCCATGTTCCCCTGCGAAAGCAGGGGCCCAGGGTCAGGTTGCGCGACATCACCCTGGGCCCCTGCTTTCGCAGGGGAACTGATGACGATGCCCTCCTCGACCAGCCAGCGCGCCAGCTTCGCCACCCGCTCGACCTTGTCGGCCACGGTGCCGAGCTTCTCGTGAAACACGATCTTGTCGAGCTTGCTCGCCTGTTCCTCGAGCGGGACCTTCAAATCCGTTTCGTAGAAGAAGCGCGCATCGCTCAGCCGCGCGGCCAGCACCTTCTGGTTACCCTCGACGATTCTTCCGCCGCCGTCCGCCGCATCGATGTTCGCGGTGCAGACGAACGCATTCGCCAACCGTCCGTCCGCATCGCTGCACACGAAATATTTCTGGTTCACCCGCGCGGTCAGCTGGATCACCTCGGGCGGCACGTCCAGGAACGCCGCGTCGAAGCGGCCGAGCAGCGGCACCGGCCATTCGGTCAGCCCGGCATTCTCGATCAGCAGCCCTTCGTCCTCGATCAGCGTGAGGCCGGCCTTGTTCGCGGCCATCTTGGCGCCGAGCGCGATGATGTTGCGGCGTTCGGCCTGATCCACGACGACATGGCAGGCGCGCAGCTTTTCGACATAATCCGCCGCGCTGCCGATGGTGATGACGCCCGGATGGTGGAAGCGGTGGCCGACCGTCGCGGCGCCGGAAACGACACCCGCGACCTCGCAATCCACCACTTCGTCGCCCAGCAGCGCGACGATGCCCTGCAACGGCCGCACCCAACGCTGGCTCTCGGTCGAGCGCGACGCCTCACCCCAGCGCATCGATTTGGGCCAGGGAAAGGCGCGGACGATGGCGGGGATGACCGTCGCCAGAATGTCGATCATCGGCTGGCCGGGTTGCGACACCTCGGCGAACCAGACGCCGTCCCGATCGGTCAATTGATCCCGGGTCAGCCCGTTCTTGCGCAGGAATCCTTCGATCGCCTGCTCGGGCGCGCTGGTGCGCGGACCCTTGAGTTCCACATGCGTGCCCTCCGTCTGCTGCGGAAGGTTGTGCGAGATGAGCGTCAGGCGGCGTGGCGTGGCATAGGTGACAGGGTCGACCTGCACGAACTCGCCCCGGGCATGCATCTCCTTTTCAAACAGGCGGGCGAGATCCTCGCGCGCCTTGTCCTGCATGCGCGCGGGGATCTCTTCGGAGCGGAGTTCGAGGAGGAAATCGGTCATTTGGGTTCACGCGAAGGCGCGACGGCGCGAAGAAGGTGGGAAGAGTTGGTTCGCGCAGAGGCGCAGAGACGCAGCGATGTTGGCCTGCCGCGCAGCGGCCCTCGCGCTTCATACGTCCCGCATGCGGCGCCGTCGTCAGTTCGGGCGCGCTTCGCGCCGGAAACCAACCTCTCTGCGTCTCTGCGCCTCTGCGCGAAAAAAACCTTCGCGCCTTCGCGCCTTCGCGTGAACCAACTCATCACGCGCTCCACCCGTTCTTTTCCATCCACGCCGCGCACGATCCCTTCGCCAGATCGCGCACCCGCCCGATATAGGCCTGCCGCTCCGCCACCGAGATCACCCCGCGCGCATTCAGCAGGTTGAAGACATGGCTCGCCTCGATCGCCTGTTCATAGGCCGGGATCGGCAACTTGGCGGTCAGGCAATTCTCGCACTCCGCCGCGGCCTTGCGGAACAGGTCGAACAGCGTTTCGGTGTTCGCGACCTCGAAGTTCCAGGTCGACATCTGGACCTCGTTCTCGTGGAACACGTCGCCATAGCTGAACTGCGCCTGCCCCGGCCCGGCATCGTTGAACGCCAGGTCGTACACGCTGTCCTTGTTCTGGATGTACATCGCCAGCCGCTCGAGCCCATAGGTCAGCTCGCCCGACACCGGCTTGCAGTCGAACCCGCCCATCTGCTGGAAATAGGTGAACTGGGTCACCTCCATCCCGTCGCACCACACTTCCCAGCCCAGGCCCCAGGCGCCCAGCGTCGGCGACTCCCAATCGTCCTCGACGAAGCGGATATCGTGCCGGGTGAAATCGATGCCGATCGCGGCGAGGCTGCCGAGATACAGTTCCTGCAGGTCGGGCGGCGAGGGTTTCAGGATCACCTGATACTGGTAATAATGCTGCAGCCGGTTGGGGTTCTCGCCATAGCGGCCGTCCGTGGGCCGGCGGCACGGCTGGACGAACGCCGCGTTCCACGGATCGGGGCCGAGCGCGCGCAGCGTCGTCGCGGTGTGGAACGTCCCCGCCCCCATGCGCATGTCATAGGGCTGGAGGATCAGGCAGCCCCGCTGGCTCCAGTAATCGTGGAGCTTGAGGATCATGCCCTGGAAGCTGAGCGGCGTGGTCATATGCGCCGCGCTTTGGCGAAACGGGGGTGCAGGGTCAACCACGGTTGACGAGCGATGGCGGAGAAGCTTTGGAGGATCGGATGCTCAAGCGCCTTCTCCCTTGCCTCGCCGCGATCTCGCTGACCGGCTGCTCGCTGTTCGGGCACGATGCCGATCCGGCGCTGTGGGTGGTGAAGGACGAAGACACGACGATCTATCTGTTCGGCACCGTCCACGTCCTGCAACCGCGCACCCATTGGTTCGACGGCGGCATCAGCGAGGCGTTCGAGGCAAGCGATGAGCTGGTGCTGGAGATCGCCCGCCCCGATCCGGCGGCGATCGCGGCGCTGGCGAACGCGCTGGGCACGCGCGGCGGCCCGCCCTTCCCCGACGAGGTCGATGCGGCGGCGCAGAAGCTCGGCATGCCGAAGGGCGCGATCGACCGGATGGAGCCGTGGCTGGCGGCGCTCACCCTGTCGCGGCTGGCGGTGACCAAGGCCGGCTATGACGCCGATGCGGGCGTCGAGGCGGCCCTGCACGACGCGGCGGAAAGCGCGGACAAGCCCGTACGCGCGCTCGAAACCGCGCGCAGCCAGCTGATGCTGTTCGACACGCTGTCGGGCGCGGCGCAGACCGCGATGCTCGACGCGACGGTCAAGGAACTGCCCGACACCGCGGCGCGCACCCAGCGTTTCGTCCACGCCTGGGGATCGGGCGATGCGGAGACGGTGGGCGCCGAGATGAACCGCGCGATGGAGGTCTCGCCCGAGATCGCGCAGGTGGTGCTGGCCCGCCGCAACGCGCGCTGGGCCGACTGGGTGCAGCGGCGCATGCAGCAGCCGGGCACGGTGTTCATGGCCGTGGGCGCGGGGCATCTGGCGGGCAAGGGCAGCGTGCAGGAATTGCTGGGCGAGCGCGGGCTGAAAGTGGAGCGAGTGGCTTATTAATTCCTCCCCGGCACGGGGAGGTGGCATCGCGCAGCGATGACGGAGGGGGCGCTCCACGAAGCGCAGCACTTGTGGCACGCCCCCTCCACCACCGCCTTCGGCGGCGGTCCCCCTCCCCGTGCCGGGGAGGAATTGGGTGGACTTCCCCCACCCCCTCCCCTATAGGCGCGCGCTTCCGGCCAGGGTCATCCCTGGAGGCCTGGCCGGGAATGAACCATTTTAGCGCACAGGAACGACATATGAGCGACACGCTTACGCTGTCGGCCGAGACGCGCGACCGGGTTGGCAAGGGAGCCTCCCGGGCGCTGCGTCGTGAAGGCCGCGTCCCCGCCGTGATCTATGGCAACAAGCAGGAACCGCTGGGCATCCACCTGAACGAGCGCGCGCTCGTCAAGGCGTTGAACACCGGCCACTTCATGAACTCGGTCATCATGATCGAGGGCGTGGGCGGCGCGGCGGTGCGAACCCTGGCCAAGGACGTGGCGCTCGATGTGGTGACCGACCGTCCGGTCCATATCGATTTCCTGCGCATCTCCGAACACGCCAAGGTGCACGTCAACGTGCCGGTCGTGTTCACCGATGAAGACGCTTCGCCGGGCCTGGAAAAGGGCGGCGTGCTCAACATCGTCCGCCACGACCTCGAGGTCGTGTGCGACGCCGCGCACATCCCGAGCGAGATCCGCATATCGGTGAAGGGCCTGGACCTCGGCGAATCGCTGCACATCTCGGCCGTCACGCTGCCCAAGGGCGTCGAGAGCGCGATCGAGGACCGCGACTTCACCATCGCGACGATCGCCGCGCCGGCCGCGCTGAAGGCCGAGCAGGAAGATGCCGCCGCCGAGGCGGAAGCCGCTGCGGACGAGGTGGCCGCCGAAGGCGATACCCCGACCGACGAAGCGGGCGATCAGGCAGCCGAAGGCGAGACCGCGGGTCCGACCGACGGCGAGTAAGCCTTTCACCCTTTCGAGGGATGATCTAGATCGCCTCCGCACCCGGTGCGGGGGCGATCTTCGTTTGTGGGAATAGAGATGCAATTGTGGGTCGGCCTCGGCAATCCGGGCGCGCAATATGCGATGCACCGGCACAATGTCGGCTTCATGGCCGCCGACGCGATTGCGCAGGTGCACGGCTTCACCCCGCCGGCGAAGAAATTCCAGGGCTGGCTGCAGGAAGGCCGCGTCGGGACCGAGAAGATCCTGCTGCTGAAACCCGCCACGTTCATGAACGACAGCGGCCGATCGATCCGCGCGGCGCTCGATTTCTACAAGCTGGCGCCGGAAGACGTCACCGTGTTCCATGACGAGCTCGACCTCGCGCCGTTCAAGGTCAAGGTGAAGCGCGGCGGCGGCGCGGCGGGGCAGAACGGCGTGCGCAGCGCGATCCAGCATATCGGCGCGGACTTCCGCCGCGTGCGCATCGGCATCGGCCATCCGGGGCACAAGGATCGCGTGACCGGCTGGGTGCTCGGCAATTACGCCAGGAGCGAGATCGAGCCGCTGTCCGACCTGCTCGGCGCGATTGCGGCGGAGGCCGGATGGCTGGCGCAGGGCGACGATACGCGCTTCATGAACGACGTGGCGCTGCGGTTGCAGGCCATTCCCTGAACCGAAAGGGGCCGGACGTTGCCGCCCGGCCCCTCTTCTATTGGACGATCGAGCGATCAGCTCTTCTTGCCGATCACCACGCCCACCGCGCGGCTGTCGCCCCCGGCCACGGTGCCGGTGATCGCGAAGCTGATGCCGATCTCTGCCGCCTGCGGACCATAGGCCAGGCCCTGGAAGGTGCCGCCCGCGGTGCTGCCGGCGCCGAAGCTGCCGGTGAACTGGCTGTTGCCCGCCGCGATCGCGCCGGTGCCGGTAAAGGTGCCATAGGCGGTCGCGCCGCGGTTGAGCGTCATCGACAGGCTGACGAGGCCGGTGGCATAGTTGATCGTCAGCGTCGCGGTGCCGGTGAGCCGTTCGACCGAGCTGGCGCCCGCCGCCGGCGACACCACCGAACGCCCGGCGACGCGCACCGTATAGGTGGCCGAACCGGTGGTCGGCATGTCGCTGCCCACCGTGGGATAGCCCATCGTGGCATAGGTCACGCGCTTGGGCCCGGCGGTGCTGTCGCCGCGCCACCACGCGCCATAGGTCGCGCGGGTCAGCGCCAGCGCCGCATCGCTGGTGACCGCGCCCGTGACGGTGTTGTTGAGCAGTTCGAGCTGGGTGAAGGCGCCCGCCGTCGTCGGCGCGGTGCTTTCGCGATAGACATATTCGGTGACGGCGGCGGCCGGGGCGGTCAGCAGATCGCCGGTGCCGAAGCGCGATTCCTCGACATTCTCGCGCACCACGATGGGGGCGGCGTCGGTCGCGGGCGACACGTTCTGCAGCGCGAAGCGGACGCGGTTCGAAAAGCCGTCGGTGCCGGCCGTGCCCAGCGTGACCGGACCCGCCGCCGCGTCGCCGGTATAGCTCATCGCCGCGCTGACCGAGGACAGTTCGGCCGCCGCGGTCAGCGGGAAGGTCGAATAGGTCGGCGTCGACGACGCGGTCGGCGTGGGCGTGGGCGTTGGCGTCGGGGTCGGCGTGCCGCCGCCATTCTTGCTGTTGCATCCGGCAACGGCCAGCACGGCCACGGCGCTGGCGATCAGGGCGGAACGGCGAATCATACGGCAACTCCTGCTACGTCATGCCCTGCAAGGCGCCCGGCGCCTTTACCGCAGGTGAACGGGATCGGCCCATTCAATAAGACCGGCCTGCGGTAGCGCGCCCGCGCGCGAAACGGAACCCCGCGCATCGCACCCCGCATTCCGCCCCGCCCTTGCGTCGCGGCGGCGGCCATGCTGTGCGGGGACATGACCCTGCGCACACTGTTCGCCACCCGCTTTTCGCAAACCGCGCTGGACGATCCCGCGCTGCTCGCCGAGCTGGGCGAGGCGTGCCGCGACCTGGCCGCGTACGACCGCGCGGGGCGCGCCTGGGCCAGGGCGCACGGCTATCGCGGCTATACCTCCTACGCCTCGCTCGACGACCTGCCGGCGCGCGATCCGCGTTTTGGCGACCTCGTCCGGCATCTCAACCGCCATGTCGCGCGTTTCGCCGAGGATTGCGCGTTCGACCTGCGCGGACGGCGGCTGAAACTCGACAGCCTGTGGGTCAATGTGCTGAAGCCCGGCGGCACGCATAGCGGCCATATCCACCCGCACAGCGTGATCTCCGGCACCCTCTATGTCGCGGTGCCGCCGGGCGCCGGCGCGCTGAAGCTGGAAGATCCGCGCCTGCCGCTGTTGATGGCCGCGCCGCCGCGCCGCGCCGATGCGCCGGACGAGTTGCGCACCTTCGTCTATGCCGAGCCCGAAGCGGGCGCGATCTTCCTGTGGGAAAGCTGGCTGCGGCATGAGGTGACTCCGCACGCCGGCAAGGGCGAGCGGGTCAGCATCAGCTTCAACTATCGCTGATACGCGGCGGCGACGGAACCATTTCGCTGGTGTATCGGTTGTTCCCGCAGTTTCGGGAGAAGGATCATGCGTAAAGGAATCACCGCATTGCTGGCGCTGGCGATGGCCGTGCCGGTGGCGAGCGCGCCGGTGCTGTCGGGCGAAGCGCAGGCGCAGACCTGGGCCGAGCGCGAGGCGCAGCGCGACCGCGAATGGAACGAGCGGCGCGACCGCCGCTGGCGCGACCGCGGCGACTATCGCGATCGCGGGGAATATCGCGACCGCGACTATCGCTGGCGCGGCGAGCAGCGCGACTGGGACGCCTCGCGCAGCTATCGCAGCGGCAATTACCGCGAGCGCCGGCTGGGCCGCCAGGACCAGATCTATCGCGGCCGTGACGGGCGCTATTATTGCCGCCGCGGCGACGGCACCACCGGCCTGGTGGTCGGCGCGGCGCTGGGCGGCATCCTGGGCGGCGCGATCGGCGGCGGCGACCTGCTGGGCGTGATCCTGGGCGGCGCCGGCGGCGCGGTGCTGGGCCGCGAGATCGACCGCGGCAACGTGCGCTGCCGCTGATAGCTTAGATCCTCCCCAGCATGGGGAGGTGGCATCGCGAAGCGATGACGGAGGGGGCTATCCGCAAGCGTTGCGCTGTGTGGCGAGCCCCCTCCACCGCCTTCGGCGGTCCCCCTCCCCGTGCCGGGGAGGATTTTTGTATGCTGGCCTTTTTCGGTATTGCCCCCTATCGGGGCGCCTTTCCCGGATCACAGGACCAGATAAATGGGCTTTCGCTGCGGCATCGTCGGCCTGCCGAATGTCGGCAAATCGACGCTCTTCAACGCGCTGACGCAGACCGCCGCGGCACAGGCGGCGAACTACCCCTTCTGCACGATCGAGCCGAATGTCGGCAACGTCGCGGTGCCCGACGACCGGCTCCAGGCGCTGGCGAAGATCGCGAGTTCCGCCAAAATCATCGAGACTCAGCTCGGCTTCGTCGACATCGCCGGCCTGGTGCGCGGCGCGAGCAAGGGCGAGGGCCTGGGCAATCAGTTCCTGGGCAATATCCGCGAGGTGGACGCGATCGTCCACGTCCTGCGCTGCTTCGAGAATGACGACATCCAGCATGTCGACAACAAGGTCGATCCAATCGCCGACGCCGAGACGGTCGAGACCGAGCTGATGCTGTCCGATCTCGACTCGCTCGAAAAGCGCGTGCCCAACCTCCAGAAAAAGGCAGCGCAGGGCGACAAGGAGGCGAAGATCGCCGCCGGCGTGCTCGGCCAGGCGCTCGATCTGCTGCGCGAGGGCAAGCCCGCGCGGCTGGTCGAGCCCAGGGATATCGAGGAAGCCCGCGTGTTCGGCCAGGCGCAGCTGATCACCGCCAAGCCGGTGCTGTACGTCTGCAACGTCAACGAGGAGGACGCCGCGAACGGCAACGCCTATTCCGCGCGCGTGTTCGACAAGGCCAGGGCCGAAGGCGCGGTCGCGGTGGTCGTCTCCGCCGCGATCGAGGCCGAGATCGCGACGATGCCCGCCGACGAACGCGGCGAGTTCCTGGCCGAGCTGGGCCTCGATGAAACCGGTCTCACCCGCGTGATCCGCGCCGGCTATGCGCTGCTCCACCTGCTCACCTTCTTCACCGTGGGTCCCAAGGAAGCGCGCGCCTGGACCACCCATGTCGGGGCGAAGGCGCCGCAGGCGGCGGGCGAGATTCATACCGATTTCGAGCGCGGCTTCATCCGCGCCGAGACGATCGCCTATGACGATTATGTCAGGCTGGGCGGCGAGGCCGGCGCGCGCGACGGCGGCAAGCTGCGGTCGGAGGGCAAGGACTATGTCGTCCAGGACGGCGATGTGATGCTGTTCCGCTTCAACGTCTGAGTAGCTCTTGGTTGGTGACGACAGATTTGGTTCACGCAAAGGCGCGAAGACGCGAAGATGTTTCGCCCTGCGCGACGTGTTTTCCAATCCCGCAACGTTGCGACACGTTTCGACGACAAGTGAACGCAGGCCGCTGACGCGGCAAACGACCTCTTTGCGCCTTCGCGCCTTCGCGTGAACAAAATTTTCCGTCGGGCGCCAATCAACCGAACGCCCAGCGGAACGTCTTCGCGATCGCCAGCGTCGAACCGCGCACCAATGGCGCCACCGGCGGACGCGCAAGGCCATGCATCGCCCGCGCCCAATCCGGCAGCAGATCGACCGCGGCGGCGAAGATCGCGGCTTGCGCCGGCGCCACGGCAAGGCTCGGCGGGCGCTGGTGCAGCACGAAATGCGCCACCTCGCGCGTGCGCGAATCGACCCGCAAGTGCGGCCGCATCGCCGCGATCAGCGCCTCGGCCGCCGCCGCGTCGCGCGGGATCGGATCGGCGCCCAGCGCCTGTGCGATGCGCGCGGTTTCGGCGTAATAGACGTCCGCCTGCGCGCGGGTCACCGGCACGCCGTAACGCTGCCACGCGGCGAGGAAGCTCCACATCTCGGTCACATGCACCCAGGCGAGCAGTTCGGGATCGTCGGCGCGGTACGGCGTGCCGTCGGGCAGCGTGCCGCCCACCCGCTCATGCACCTCGCGCACCCTGGCGATCGCCGCCTGCGCGATGTCGCGTTCGGCATAGGTCGTCTCGGCGATGAAGCGTGCGGTGCGGCGCAGGCGGCCCAGCATGTCGGTGCGGAACGCGCTATGGTCCCACACCCCCGCCAGCACCGCCGGATGCAGCATCTGCAGCAGCAGCGAGGCGACCCCGCCGACCATCATCGTCGTCACGTCGCCATGCACCCGCCACGTCACGCAATCGCGCGGGAACAGCGCGTCGTCGCTGCGCTGGACCGGCGTCTCGCCCTTTGCCGCATCGTTGAAGGTCGAGCGGACGACGCCGATCAGGCGCGCGCGCAGGCCGGCGGTGACGGGGTTGGCGGGCATGGCGATGAGGGTAAGGCGCAGTGCGGCACGCAACAAGCTTGCAAAATTTCCGTTTCAGCTCGAAACCGATCCGCATGAACTATTTCGAGGATCTGGAAGTCGGCGCCAAGGCCGGTTTCGGCAGCTATGCCGTGACGCGCGAGGAGGTGCTGGAATTCGCGGAAAAATACGATCCGCAGCCCTTCCACCTCTCGGACGAGGCGGCGGCGAAGACGCATTTCGGGCGGATGGCGGCGAGTGGCTGGCATACCGGCGCGATGTCGATGGCGATGCTGGTCGAGTGGATGAAGGCGCATCCCCAGGCGGGTCTGGGCGCGGCGGGGCTTGACGAGCTGCGCTGGCTCAAGCCGGTCTTTCCCGGCGACACGCTGCGCTGCGAATATGAGGTGCTGGAGAAGAAACCGTCGGCCACGCGCCCCGAACGCGGCAGCGCCCGCACGCGCATGACGGTGTTCAACCAGCATGACGAGCCGGTGATGACCTTCATCGCGCGCACCCTGGTGGCGCGACGGCCGGCCTAGGCCGGGGGCTCACCCGCCCGTCAGTGACCGGCAAAGGCGACCAGCGCGTCGACCGCGATCCCCTCCGCCCGCAACGCATCCGCGCCGCCCAGTTCGGGCAGGTCGATCACGAACGCCGCCTGCGTCACCCGCGCTCCGGCCTTGCGCAGCAGGCGGACCGCGGCGCGCGCCGTGCCGCCGGTGGCGATCAGATCGTCGATCAGCAGCACGCGCGCGCCCGGCGCGAAGGCGTCGGCGTGGATCGCGATGCGATCGCTGCCATATTCCAGCGCATAATCCTCGGCGATCGTCGCGCCGGGCAGCTTGCCGTCCTTGCGCACCAGCAGCACCCCCGCCCCCAGCGCGATCGCCACCGGCGCGGCGAAGATGAAGCCGCGCGCCTCGATCCCCGCGACCAGATCGACCGGACCATCCACGCCCTCGACGATCCGCTCGACGCTGCGCGCGAAACCGGCGGGATCGAGCAGCAGCGTGGTGATGTCGCGAAACAGGATCCCCGGCTTGGGGAAATCGGGAATCGTGCGGATCAGCGCGGCAAGATCGTCGTTCGGTGCGGTCATGACGCATCCCCGATGGGTTTCGATGAATAGGATGTTCCCCTGCGAAAGCAGGGGCCCAGGGTCGCAAGCGATAGCGTTCGTGGCTCTGGGCCCCTGCTTTCGCAGGGGAACAACATGGCAGCGGTGTGATCGGATCGCACGCCAACAAGGAAACGGCCCGGGAATCGCTCCCCGGGCCGCTGGAACATCATCGGACTTGAAGCCCTCAGTCCTTCACGCCCCGCCAGATCTGCTTCTTGGCGCCGTAAGCGAGGAAGCAGAAGATCACGAGGAAGATCAGCGACGCGAAGCCGGCGGTCTTGCGCGCGCCCAGCTTGGGCTCGGCCGACCACATCAGGAACGCCGCAACGTCCTTGGCATAATTGTCGGCGGTCGCCGCGGTGCCGTCCGAATAGGTCACCTGACCGTCCTTGATCGGCTGCGCCATGGCGAGGTTGAGCGTCGCGAAATAGGGGTTGAAGTGCAGCCCCTCAGGCGTCTTCGTCTCGGGGAACTGCTTGAGCAGCTCCTCGCCCTTCTCGTTCTTGTAGCCCGCCTGCGCCTTGTACCCGGTCAGCAGCGAATAGATATAGTTCGCGCCGTCGTGCCGCGCCTTGGCCATCAGCGACAGGTCCGGCGGGATCGCGTTGTTGTTCGCGGCGCGCGCGGCGACGTCGTTGGCATAGACCAGCGGGAAACGATCGTAAGGCGCGCCGTCGCGCGTCGCCGGCTCGCCCGTTTCCGGGTTGACCGACGGCACCTGGAAGCCCTTGGCGATCGTCTTCACCTGGCCTTCGCTATAGCCGATCGCCTGAAGGTCGCGGAACGACACCAGGCGCAGCGAATGGCAGGCCGAGCAGACTTCCTTGTACACCTGCAGCCCGCGCTGCAGCTGGCGGTTGTCATATTTGCCGAACACGCCCTCGAACGAGAAGCCGGCCTTGCGCGGATGCGCATGGAACTCGTGCTCCGCGGTCGCCGCGGGCGGGGTTTTGATCCAGTTCGACACCGTATCATAGATGCCGAGCAGCAGGGCGAGGACGAAGCCGAGGCCGACCAAGCCGCCGAGAATGCGAACCATGTGAATTCAGCCCCTTTATTCGGCCGCGAGCGCGGTCTGCGCCGGCGACGTGCCACCCTTGCCCGCAAGCACCGCTTCGGTGATCGAATTGGGCAGCGGCCGCGGCCGCTCCATCATCGACACGATCGGCAGGATCAGCAGGAAGTGAGCGAAATAATAGATGGTGGCGATCTGGCCGATCAGGATCACGGCCGGGGTCGGCGCCGCGCCGCCGATATAGCCGAGCACCAGCACATCGGCGAGCAGGATCCACAGGAAGATGCGATAGGTCGGGCGATAATTGGCCGACCGCACCGGCGAGGTGTCGAGCCACGGCAGGAAGAACAGCAGCAGGATCGAACCGAACATCGCCAGCACGCCCCACAGCTTCGCCGGGATCCACAGGAAGTCGAAGGTGAACGCCTTGAGGATCGCGTAGAAAGGCAGGAAATACCATTCGGGCACGATATGCGCCGGGGTCGAGAGCGGGTTGGCCGGGATGTAGTTGTCCGGGTGACCCAGCAGGTTCGGCGCGAAGAAGATCAGCGCCGCGAACACGATCAGCGCCACGCCCACGCCCACGCCGTCCTTGGCGGTGTAATAGGGGTGGAACGGCACCGTGTCCTGCTCGCTCTTCACCTCGACGCCGGTGGGGTTCGACGAACCCGGAATATGCAGCGCCCAGATGTGCAGGATCACCACGCCGGCGATCACGAACGGCAGGAGGTAGTGGAGCGAGAAGAAACGGTTCAATGCCGCGTTGTCCGGCGCGAAGCCGCCCAGCAGCCACACGCGGATCGTCTCGCCCACGCCGGGGATCGCCGAGAAGAAGCCGGTGATGACCTGCGCGCCCCAGAAGCTCATCTGGCCCCATGGCAGCACATAGCCCATGAACGCGGTGGCCATCATCAGGAGGAAGATGACGACGCCCAGCAGCCACACCATCTCGCGCGGCGCCTTGTACGAGCCGTACCACAGCCCGCGCGCGATATGGATGTACACGACGAGCAGGAACATCGACGCGCCGTTGGCGTGCGCGTAACGGATGAACCAGCCGGCGTTCACGTCGCGCATGATATGCTCGACGCTGTCGAACGCGATGCCGGCATTGGCCGCATAATGCATCGCGAGCACGATGCCCGACACGATCTGGATCGCCAGGAACATGCCCGCGAGCACGCCGAAGTTCCAGAAATAGTTGAGGTTGCGCGGCACCGGATAGCCGGCGCCGACCGCGTTGTAGACGAAGCGCGGAAGCGGCAGCCGATCGTCGACCCACTTCATCAGCGGGTGCTTCGGCGCATATTGCTTGGCCCAGGGAAAGCTCATTGTCCTATGCCCCCTCAGCCGACCCGGATCGCGGTGTCGGAGATGAATTCATATTCCGGCACGTGCAGGTTCTGCGGTGCCGGGCCGGAGCGGATGCGACCCGCCGTGTCATAGGCCGAACCGTGGCACGGGCAGAAATAGCCGCCGAACGGCCCCTTGTTCTCCCCCTCGCCCGCGCCCAGCGGCACGCAGCCCAGATGCGTGCACACGCCCAGCGTGACCAGCCAGTTCTGCTTGCCCTCCTTGGTGCGCTGCGCCAGCGTTTCGGGATCGCGCAGGTCGCTCACCGGCACGGCATCTGCCTCGGCGATTTCCTTGGGCGTCAGGTTGCGCACGAACAGCGGCTGCTTGCGGAAGGTCGACTTGATCGACTGGCCGGGCTGGATCGCCGACACGTCGAGCTCGGTGGTCGACTGGGCGAGCACGTCGGCCGACGGGCTCATCTGGTTGACCAGCGGCAGCGCGATCACGCCTGCGCCGACCCCGGCCCAGGCGACCGCGCCGATCGCGAGATAATCGCGGCGGCGGGGATCGGCGGGCGCGTCATGCGCTTCACCGGCCAATGTATCTTTGGGAGGAACAGCTTCATCAAGCGTTGCCATGCATCAGCCCTTGCACTTCAAAAAACAGCGAGACGCGATTGCGCGCCTTCGAAAACCGGTTGCGACGGGACGCGCGAACGCCACGCCAAGCCCCCCGGTGCCCCCGGTGGCTGGCGGCCTGATAGACGCCACATGCCGCGTTTGCCAACCGCCTTTTTGACGGGCTTGTGACCACCCCGTTCCCTGCCCTATCGGGGCCGCCATGCGCATCGCCCTGTTCCAGCCCGATATCGCCGGAAATGTCGGCGCCGTCCTGCGGATCGGCGCGTGTTTCGGCACGCCGGTCGATCTGATCGAGCCGATGGGATTCGCGTGGGACGACAAGCGCGTGGCGCGCGCGGGCATGGACTATATCGGCCATGTCGATATCGCGCGGCACGCCAATTGGGACGCATTTCTGGGCAGCGTGTCCTCGCGCATCGTGCTGTTCACCACCGCCGGCGCCGGGCGGCTCGATCATACCCGGTTCGCGCCGGACGACATCCTGCTGTTCGGATCGGAAAGCGCGGGCGCGCCCGATTTCGTCCACGAACGCGCCGATCTGCGCGTCCGCATCCCGATCCGGCCGGGCTTGCGATCGTTGAATCTCGCGGTCTCGGCGGGCATCGCGCTCGCCGAGGCGCTGCGCCAGACCAGGGGCTTTACCGTAAGATGATCGAACTCGACCCCCAGCAGGCGCGCGCGCGCGCCTGGTTCGAATCGCTGCGAGACTCGATCTGCGCCGCGTTCGAAGCCATCGAGCGCGAGGCCGGATCGGACGCGGCGTTCGACTATATCGCCTGGGACCGCGCCGATCCTTCCGGCAAACCCGGCGGCGCCAATGATGGTGGGGGCGGCGTGCGCGGGGTGATGAAGGGCCGCGTGTTCGAGAAGGTCGGCGTCAACGTCTCGACCGTCGGCGGGACATTCGAGGGCGAGTTCGGCAAGACGATCCATGGCGCGGGCGACGACCCGCGCTTCTTCGCCACCGGCATCAGCCTGGTCGCGCACATGGCCAATCCGCACGTTCCTGCGGTGCATATGAACACGCGATTCCTGGTCACCACCAAACGCTGGTTCGGCGGCGGCGCGGACTTGAACCCGCCGATCCCACAGCCGCAGGACACCGCCGATTTCCACGCCGCGATGCGGGCGGCCTGCGATGCGCACGACCCGGCGCACTATCCGCGCTTCAAGCAATGGGCCGACGACTATTTCTACATCCCCCACCGCCAGGTGCATCGTGGCGTCGGCGGCATCTTCTACGACCATCTCGACAGCGATATCGAACAGGATTGGGAGAAGAATTTCGCCTTCACCCAGGATGTCGGCCGCGCCTTCCTCGATATCTATCCGCGGATCGTGCGCCGGCGAATGGCGATGCCCTTCACCGACGCGGACAAGGCCCGGCAGCTCGAATGGCGCGGCCGCTATGCCGAATTCAACCTGGTCCATGACCGCGGCACGCTGTTCGGCCTCAAGACCGGCGGCAATATCGACGCGATCCTGATGAGCCTGCCGCCGCTGGCGAGCTGGTCGTGAGGGAATTGCGGCCCTGGGCCCCTGCTTTCGCAGGGGAACGGTAATGGGCCTGATCGCAGTCAAGCCGGGCGAAGTCGCGGCGGTAGTCACCAGCCTGGAAATGCTGGAGCGCCCCCGCCCGCGCCCGCTGCCCGATTCGCCGCTGCGCCTTGTACGCTGGGTCGATCCCGCCCCGGCCAAGTATCGCGCGCTGTTCGAACGGGTCGGGGCGCCGTGGCTGTGGTTCTCACGCCTGGTGATGGACGATGCGCGGCTGACCGCGATCCTCCACGATCCCGCCGTCGAGATTCATGCCGTCACCGACCCGCGCGGGATCGAGATCGGGCTGCTCGAACTCGATTTCCGCGCCGCCGCCACCTGCGAGCTGTCGTTCGTCGGCCTCGTCCCCGAACTGACCGGCCAGGGTCACGGCCGCTGGCTGATGGCACACGCGCTGATCCGTGCGTGGCGGCCGGACGTCAGCCGCGTGTGGGTGCACACCTGTACGCTCGACCACCCGCAGGCGCTCGGCTTCTACCGCGCGTCGGGCTTCACGCCCTATGCCCGTGCGGTCGAGACCTTTCCCGACCCGCGCCTGTCAGGCCATCTGCCACGCGACGCCGCGCCTCATGTCCCGCTGCTCGATCCGGCCAACCGGCGATAGACCGCCGCGCGGACCAGCGTGAACGCGACATAGGCGGCCGCCCCCGCCGCCGCGACCGGCACCAGCGCGATCCCCTGGATCCAGGCGGCGCCGCCCGCCAGCACGGCCAGCGCCTGCGCCACGATCAGCAGCACCAGCGCGCCCGATCCCGCGATCGCCGCGGTGCCCACGCCCAGCAGGGCGATCCGCCAGCCATTGCCCGCGCTCAGGCGGAACCCGCGTTCGATCGCCGCGAGCAGGCCGCGCTGCGGCTCGGCGGCATAGGCCGCGCCCATCATCCAGCTGCGGCCGAAGATATAGACGCCGGGGATCACGTACAGCGCGAAACCCAGGTTGATGAGCGTGCCGGTCAGCAGCCCGATCAGCACGAACGGCAGCAGCCGGGCAAGCGAGGCGGCAAGCAGCTCGCGCACCGTCATGCTGCCGCGCAGGCACAGGTTCAGCACCGCCAGGCCGCCGAAATCGAGCGCCAGGCTGACCAGCAGCAGCCAGACGAAATTGTCGATGTAGAAGGCCCGCACCGCGGCGAACACCGCGTCTTCGTCGCCGGGTGCGGCGATGACCGGCAGCGTGCTGACCAGCATCGCCAGGGCCAGCACCGGCAGCAGGAAGAACACGCCCGCCAGGCGCATCGCCACATCGCGTTCGCCGCGCCACAGCGCCGCGGCGTCGGCCAGGACACCGCCGATCGGCAGCCTCATCGCGTGGGTGCCGCCGCTTCGCGCAGCAGCAGCGCCACGAACAGCTTGGCCGCGAACGCCGCGGCCAGCACGGTGAAGCCGGTGGTGACGGCGCCGCCCACGATCGTCGTCAGCACGCTCGCCAGTGACAGCCCGTCCCCATCCCGCCCGGCGACGACATACATGATCGCGCCGAACGCCGTGGTGGCGGCAAGATTGGCCACGATCGAGACCACCGCATAGAGGATCAGCACGCCCATGATCTTCAGCGCCACGCCGCGCGTCAGCCGCCACGAGCGCGCGATCGCGCCGAGCCCGCGTCCCTCGCCGACGATCGCGGGCAGCACCACCGCCAGCCGCGCGGCCAGCCACAGCGCCACCGGCAGCAGCACCAGCAGATAGAGGACGATGCCCAGCGATGCCGCGGGGGGGATGGCGGGCATCGTCTCGCCCGACATCGCCATGAGATCGACCCCGCCGATCGCCAGGATCGCGCCGGCCGGCAGCACGGCGGCAAGCGCGGCCGCGACCACCGCGACCATCGCCAGCAGCGCCGCGGGAAAGCGCCGCATCGCCACGCCCGCCGCCGCGCGGCCGTGCGATGGATCGAGCGCGAGCGCGGTGACGGCGAGCTGACCCCAGAACGAGACCAGCGCGAAGACCAGCGTTCCCACGCCCAGCCCTATCGCCAGCTCCGGCGCCAGCTCCGGCGCCGCGCCCTGCCGCAGCTCGGTGAAATTGGCCGAGACCACCGCCGGCACGAAGATCGCCAGCAGCGCGACCGGCAGGATCGCGCCGAGATGCTCGCTCAGAAATTCCGCCGTCCGATCCCACACGGCGCCCATGCTGACCATAGTCCGTCCCCTTGTTTCAGGCTGTTAGCCGATCCCGTCGGTTCGCGCCACATGGTTGCGCGGGAAACGGCGTTGGCGCATCGGGGACGGCATGGACTCGGCGCACGGCATCGAATGGCAGGTATCGGGCGAGCGAATCGCCTATCCCGACGCGCTCGCGCGGATGGAGGCGCGCGTCGCGGCGATCCAGGCGGGCACGGCGGACGAGCTGGTCTGGCTGCTCGAACACCCCCCCGTCTATACCGCCGGCACCAGCGCCGATCCGGCCGAGCTGATCGATCCGCGCTTTCCGGTGTTTCCGGCGGGGCGTGGCGGGCGCTATACCTATCATGGGCCGGGCCAGCGGATCGGCTATGTCATGCTCGACCTCGCCCGGCGCGGCAGGGACGTGCGCTGCTATGTCCACGCGCTGGAAGGCTGGGTGATCGCCGCGCTGGCGCAATTCGGCATCCAGTCGTTCCGCGCCGAAGGCCGCATCGGCATCTGGACCCGCGACGGCGGACGCGAAGCGAAGATCGGCGCGATCGGCGTGCGGGTGAAACGGTGGGTGACGATGCACGGCTTTTCGGTGAATCTGGCGCCGGACCTCGCCGATTTCGGCGGCATCGTGCCGTGCGGCCTGCCCGAATTTCCCGTCACCAGCGCCGCGATGCTGGGAAAACGCATTTCCCCCGCAACCTTTGACGATGCCCTGGCGTTTGCGTTCCCGGCGTTTCTTTCGGATCTGGGGCCTGCCACAATCAGGACAAAATCCGGGGTTGAGGGGAATGGGCCAAGCGTTTAATGTCTACCGCGGATTAGGGAGTTTGCGCGTTCGCGGGCTCCCATCCTTTTTATCTAGGGAGCCTAATTCATGCGCGCACTCTTCACCAAGGCGGTTGCCGGTTCGCTGATCGCCAGCTCGGCGCTGCTGCTGTCGGCCTGTGGCGACAAGACCGAAGTCACCACCGAGAACACCACCGTCGTCGACGTGAACGCGACCGATCCGGTGCTCGACGGCACCACCAGCGACAACATGACCGCGGTTGACGGCGCCACCGGCAACGACAGCGGCATGGCCGGCGACATGGCGGCCAACGACATGGCCGGCAACGGCATGTAATCCGCACGCGCGGTTACGATGTTTGGGGGGGCCGTCCGGCAACGGGCGGCCCTTTCGATTCCGGTTCCCTTTCCGATTCGAGCATGGCCGCCGGTCCGTTCGCCGCCGAAACGAAGGCGGGTCAAAAACCGCTTGGGCCGCGAGTCAAAACTCCTTAACCCATGGCCATTGCGTATCGTGTGCAAAGAGGATCGAGGATGTCGATGTCGCGTTTGTTGATGGCTGCATCGGCCATGATGATGGCCGGCGCGGCGCCCGCGTCGGCGCAATTCTATTTCCGCGGCCCGGATATCGCGAGCCCGCGGCTGACCGGCGCCGAACCGGGGATATTGGTCCAGGCGTTTCCCGGCGCCACCCCGGCCGAAACCCGCGCCGCGCTGGTTTGGAACCTGCGCGCCGCGCTCAACGTCGCGGCGCTGCAATGCCAGTTCGCGCCGACGCTGCTGACGCTGCCCAACTATAATGCGATCATCAAGGATCACGCGAACGAGCTGACCAGCTCCTATGCCACGCTGACCAAATATTTCCTGCGCAACGCCAAGACGCCCAAGGCCGGCCAGACCGCGCTCGATCAATATGGCACGCGCGTCTATTCGAGCTATTCGGCGGTCTATTCCCAGCTCAGCTTCTGTGCGATCGCCAACGACGTGTCGCAACAGGCGGTGTTCGCGCCGCGCGGTCAGTTCGGTGAGGTCGCCGCGCAGCGGCTGGGCGAGATCCGCAACAGCATGACGCGCTGGGGCGAGCAGCAATTCCCGCGCGTCGTCTATGCCGCCTGGATCAACTATCCGATGTTCGGCAACGACAAATGCTGGCGCAAGGGGGCGTATGAACCGGGCCGCTGCCTGCCGAAACGCTAAGGTCGGATCGACATTCAGTTCAGGCGGAGCCGAGCCAACGGCGACCGTAGGTCAAAAGCGTGATTTTCGAGCACCGGAGCGCAGAAAATCGCGCCTTGCAGGCCCGCATGGACTGAATATCGATCCGACCTAGCGCAACCCCAGCGCCTTGTGCGCCTGCAGCGTCAGGCGCCATCTGGGCCGCGCCAGCGCGAAATCGACCGCCGCGCGGACATTGGCCGGCGCATCGGCATCGTCCAGCGGCTGGACCAGGAAATGCG
The DNA here is from genome assembly GCA_964413495.1 of uncultured Stakelama sp. Lineage (GTDB taxonomy): Bacteria > Pseudomonadota > Alphaproteobacteria > Sphingomonadales > Sphingomonadaceae > Sphingomonas. The sequence continues at coordinate 314,376 of CAYPRW010000001.1, forward strand.
CGAACGCCCAGCCTTCCAGCTCCGCCACATCGGTCCCCGCCTGCGGCCAGACCAGCTTGAGCTCGTCGCCCTGGCGCTGCACCACCACGCTGCCGGCCTTGGGGCTGATGCACACCCAGTCGATGCCGGGATGCACCGGCAGCGTCCCGTTGCTTTCGATCGCGATGCGAAAGCCGCGTGCGTGCAGCGCATCGACCAGCGCGTCGTCCACCTGAAGCATCGGTTCGCCGCCGGTCAGCACGGCGAAGCGGCGGTCACGGCCCTGCCCCCAAAATCCCTCGACCGCGGCGGCGAGCTGCCCGGCATCGGCGAACCTGCCGCCGCCCGGCCCATCGGTGCCGACGAAATCGGTGTCGCAGAACCGGCAGATCGCGGCGGCGCGATCGGCTTCCCGGCCCGACCATAGATTGCATCCGGCAAAGCGCACGAACACCGCGCGCGCGCCGGCATTCACGCCCTCACCCTGCAATGTCAGGAACATCTCCTTGACCGCATAGCTCATGTGCCGAAAACCCTAGGCCGCGGCATAGACAGTCGGATCGGGCACCCCGGCTTCCTCGAACCCCTTCGCGCGCAGCCGGCAGCTGTCGCACAGCCCGCAATGCACGCCGCCCGGCGCGGGATCGTAGCACGACCAGCTGAGCCCCAGGTCGAGGCCGAGTTCGGTGCCCTTGCGCACGATATCGGCCTTGCTCATCTGAACCAGCGGCGCGTGGATGCGGAACGGTTCGCCCTCCACCCCCGCCTTGGTCGCCAGTTCGGCCAGGCCTTCGAACGCCGCGATGAATTCCGGGCGGCAATCGGGATAGCCCGAATAATCGAGCGCGTTGACCCCGATATACAGGTCGCGCGCGCCCGCCGCCTCGGCCCAGCCCAGCGCCAGGCTGAGAAAGATGGTGTTGCGCGCGGGGACATAGGTGACCGGGATCTCGTCGCCCACCCCCGTCTTGGGCACCGCGATGTCGGCGGTCAGCGCCGATCCGCCGAACAGCGACAGGTCGAGCGGCAGCACGATATGGCGCTGCGCGCCCAGTTCGCCGGCGATACGCCGCGCCGCCGCCAGCTCGACATGGTGGCGCTGGTTGTAATCGATCGACAGCGCCAGCAGGCGATAGCCGTCCGCGCGCGCGCAGGCGGCGGAGACATAGGAATCGAGGCCGCCGGAAATCAGGGCGACGGCGATCTTGCGGCTGTCGGTCATCGCATCGAGGTAACGGCTTTGCCCGGAGGCGGCAAGGAATCAGCGCGCGGCGGCGGTGCAGGCGCCGGTGCGGCGGCCTTCATATTCCTCGGTAAAGGGCAGGCCCTGGTTGATGCCCTGGGTCTCCAGCCGGATCAGCCGCGGCGTTTCGACCGTGATGCGCGTGTCGCCATTGCCGACGCCGGGGCAGCTATAGGTGATGCGCCCGCCGTTCGCGCCGTTTTCGACCACGAACCGCTGGCACGCCACGCCGCGATGGCGCAGTTGCAGCAGCGCCTGCGGATCGGTGACGCAGATCGCACGGGTCGATCCGTCGGGTGCGCGCAGCGACCATTCACCGCGCTCGATCTTGCCGAGCGCGACGAGGCCGCCGCCCTGTGCGGCCGCCGAAACGCCGGTCGCGGTCACGACGAGGACGATCAGGAATTTGGCGAATCTGCTCATTTCATCGCCCCGATAGCACGATTCGTCTGTCGGGTTACTGACAATTGCCGTCATGCGGCCCGATCCTGCGCGATCGGAAACTGCCGCGCGCAAAAGGCGCAGTCCACCATGATGACGCCGTCCTGCGCCATTTCGGCACGATCCTCGGCCGAGAATTTCGCCAGCACCGATTCGATATAGGCCGGATCGCAGCGACAGCCGCGCACCAGGTCGGCGCCGCCCTGCACGCGCACCTCGACCTCTTCGTTGAACAATCGCCACACCAATGTTTCCAGCGGCAGCGCCGGATCGGCCAGTTCGTCCTCGCCGATGGTCGCGCCCAGCGTTTCGACATGTTCCCATTCGGCATGGCTTTCGCGCGTGTGCAGCCGCTCGCCGCCGTCCTCGCCCTCGGGCAGGTGCTGCAGGAACAGCCCGCCGCCGACGCAATTGCCCTGCGCGTCGCGGCGCATGGCGAGCCGCACCAGGCTGGGGATCTGTTCGGACTGCAGGAAATAGCTTTCCGCCGCCTGCGCGATCGATTCGCCGTCGAGCGGGACGATCCCCTGATAGCGTTCGCCCGACACCGCATGGTCGAACGTCATCGCCAGATGGCCCTGGTGGAACAGCGCATAGAGCGAGGGATTGTCACCCAGCTCGGCCAGCCGATCCGCGTCGAACTGAAGGTAACCGCGCAACTCGCCGCCGCGATAGTCGCACACCAGCAGCTTGACGATCCCGCCACCGCTGTCCCTGGGCGTCTGCGCCTGCAACGTCAGCTGCCCGCCGGCATCCTTGAGCGTCGAGCCGAGCAGCGCGGTCAGCGTCAGCGCCTCGGCCATCACGCGCTCGATCGGCGGGGGATAGGCATGCGCCGACAGGATCCGGTCCAGCACCGGCCCCAGCCGCGCCACGCGCCCGCGCGCATGGCGGTGCGGGATCGTGAAATTGACCGTGCGGTCGAGATCGGGCGTGGTCACCGAATCGTTCACAACAACATCCTTCGTCATCCCCGCGCTGGCGGGGATCCATTCTAGCTGGCTTCGCGGATCGAGCCGCACCGGCAGCGGCAATGGGCCCCGCCTTCGCGGGGATGACGCTTAAGTGGGAAGCGGGATAGCCGCCTTCAACCGATCTGGCCAAAGCACCAGCGCAGCACCGCCTTCTGCGCGTGCAGGCGATTCTCCGCCTCGGGCCAGATCAGCGATTGCGGCCCGTCGAGCACCGCGTCGGTCGCCTCCTCGCCGCGATGCGCGGGCAGGCAGTGCAGGAACCCGGCGTCGGGCTTCGCCCTGGCCATCAGCGCCTCGTTCACCTGATAGGGCCACATCGCCGCCAGCTTGGCGTCGGCATGGTCCTGTCCCATCGAGATCCAGGTGTCGGTCACGACGATGTCGGCGCCCGCCACCGCCTCGGCCGGATCGGCGACGACCCGCGCGCGCCCCTGCCCGGCCGCGACGACCGCGTCGGACGGCGCAAAGCCCTGCGGACAGGCGGCGATGACATCGAACCGCATCAGCCCCGCCGCCTCTATCAGCGAGGCGAGGACGTTGTTCCCGTCGCCCAGCCACGCGACCTTCAGGCCCGGCAGCGCCTTGCCGCTTTCCAGGATCGTCTGCAGATCGGCCATGATCTGGCACGGGTGGCTGTCGTCCGTCAGCCCGTTGATCACCGGCACGCTGGCATGATGCGCCATCTCCAGCAGCTTGGCATGATCGTCGGTGCGCACCATGATCGCGTCGCAATAGCCCGACAGCACGCGCGCGGTGTCGGCGATAGTCTCCCCCCGGCCGAGCTGGGTCGTGCCGGCGTCGAGGATCACCGGCACGCCGCCGAGCTGGCGGATCGCCAGGTCGAAGCTGACGCGGGTGCGGGTCGAGTTCTTTTCGAACACCATCGCCAGCGCGCGGCCGGCGAGCGGCGCATCTGCATCGGCCTGCGCCTTGGGCCACCCCGCGCGCGCCGCCTTGCGGTCGATCGCATCGGCCAGCATCGCGGCGACGCCATCGGCGCCGGCATCGGAAAGCGAAAGGAAGTTACGGCAGGTCATCTTGTCCTCCCCGGCACGGGGAGGGGGACCGCCGCGAAGCGGTGGTGGAGGGAGACCTCCCCACCCGCATCGCTGGAGGATGGCCCCCTCCACCATGCCTGCGGCATGGTCCCCCTCCCCGTACCGGGGAGGATCGGCTTAGGGTCTAAACTCAATTGGAACGAGGTCGAGACGGAGCCGAATTTGTCGTCAGGCGAGGAGCAAGGAGAGAGCGATGCCGAAGCATCGTGACCGACGCGCGACGACGTCCTGTCGGCAAATTCGGCCCGCCGCTGCGCGGTCGCCGGTGGAGGGCCGCCGAGCAGCGTCGCTTGCTTGCGCGTAGCTTCAGCTACGCGACTGCGCCGCGCTTCTCGTCGGCGGCCCTCCACGGGCGATCTCGATCCTCGTTCCAATTGAGTTTAGACCCTAGTCGTCCGCCAGCGGCGCATAGCTGCGCGCGCCCGCGCTCAGCCGCTCGACGCATTCGGCGATATGGGTCTCGTCGATTACCAGCGGCGGCAGCAGGCGCACGACATTCTCGCCCGCCGCCACGGTCAGCAGCCCGTGATGGTCGCGCAGATGCGCCACGAAATCGCGACTCACCGCCGGTTCCTTGAGCTTGAGGCCGAGCATCAGCCCCTTGCCGCGGATCTCCTCGAACAGCTGGTCATGGTTGGGCAGCAGCTGCTCCAGCGCCTGGCGCAGCCGCTCGCCGGTCTTCTCGACCCGTTCGAAGAACCCGTCCTCCAGCATCACGTCGAGCACCGCCATGCCCGCCGCCATGCCGAGCGGATTGCCGCCATAGGTCGAGCCGTGCGTGCCGAACACCATGCCCTTCGCCGCTTCTTCCGTGGCGAGGCAGGCGCCGAGCGGGAAGCCGTTGCCGATGCCCTTCGCCACGGTCATGATGTCCGGCGCGATGCCGTAATGCTCGTGCGCGAAGAACTTGCCGGTGCGGCCATAACCGCACTGGATCTCGTCCAGGATCAGCAGCAGGCCATGTTCGTCGCACGCCTTGCGCAGGCCCTGGATGAACGCGGGCGTGCCCGCGGTCATCCCGCCTTCGCCCTGCACCGTCTCGACCAGGAAGCCCGCCGTCTCGTCGTCGATCTCGGCCAGCGCGCCGTCGAGATCGTTGAACCGCACATAGTCGAAGCCGGGCAGCAGCGGCTCGAACCCGTCGCGCATCTTGGGCTGATCGGTGGCCGAGATCGCCCCGATCGAACGGCCGTGGAATGCGTTCTTGAACGTGATCAGCTTGTGCCGCTGCGGGTTGCCGTTGACGTAGTGATAGCGGCGCGCGGTCTTGATCGCGCACTCGATCGCCTCGACCCCCGAATTGGTGAAGAACACCGTGTCGGCGAAGCTGTTGTCGACGATCCGCTGCGCCAGCGCCTCGCCCTGCGGCGAGCCGTAGAGGTTGGAGACGTGCATCAGCGTCGCGGCCTGCTGCGCGATCGCCTTGGTCACGTGCGGATGGGCATGGCCCAGCGCGTTCACCGCGATCCCCGCCGCGAAGTCGAGATAGCGTTCGCCGCGCTCGCCGATCAGCCAGCAGCCCTCGCCTCGCACCGGACGCACATCGCACCGCGGATAGACGGGCATGAGCGCGGGTGTGGACATCGAACTGCTCCTTCTTCGTTGCGCGCTGAGCGGCGCGTTGAACTCCAGAAACGACAAAGGCGGCCCAGCGGACCGCCCGGAGCGGGGATTTACGAGCGAAGCCGTACCGGGGTCAAGCGTTCCCGCGATCAGCCGACCGGGAGGCCGGAGAACAGCGCCATGGCGGCCATACATCCGATCAGCAGCGTGGTGAGCAGGATCGCGGCAATCGACCATTTGGCGATGGAGAAAGCGGGTTCGCCGGTCTTCACCCGCTCCCATTCCTGCTTGAGCAACCGCGCAGCAAGCGCGAGAATTTCGTCCTCGAGCTCACGTACCCTGTCCGGCTCTTCGCCAAAGCCCGAATTGATGATCGACTCGATCTCCTTGAGCAGCGCGATCAGTTCGATCGACAGCGGCTCGGCCGGGTTCAGCCGAAGACGTAGGCGGGAAATCGCGGTGTTTGCCGCGACATAATCCGCGCGAACCTCTTTCCACCAGTCGGGGGTCGCCTCGCCCTGCAGCCCTTCGGCGGAATGGATCGCCATGATCGCGGCGATCAGCGCGCTGAAGTCGTCGCGCAACGCGTCGATCCACGCCTGCCTGAATTCGGATGTCTTGTTCTCTTTCGCGATGGCGAGGCCGATGAGCGAAAACATCGCGGCGATGACCGCCGCGCAGATCGCGCCGATCGCCGCCTCCGGCAGCATCAGCTCTTGATCTTCCAGCCCGATCGCAACAGCAGATAGCAGGCTACGCCCAGCACCACGTCGATCGCCAGCACGATGCCCCCTGCCGTCCAGATCGAGACATAGCCGTCGCTCACGCCCAGAAAGCCGTAGCGAAAGCCCGAGATCACATAGAAGAACGGGTTGAAATGGCTGATCGTCTGGAATGCCGGGGCAAGCCGGTCGACCGAGTAGAAAGTGCCGGAAAGCAAGGTCAGCGGCGCGATCACGAAATTGGTGATCGCCGCGGCGTGATCGAACTTCTCGCCCCAGATCGAGGTGATGACGCCCAGGAACGCCAGCATCAGCGATCCGAACAGCCCGAACCACAGCACCGCCGCCGGATGCTGCGGCACCATCGCGCCGCCCAGGAACAACAGCATCGCCAGCCACACCGCGCCGCCGACGCAGAAGGCGCGCGTCACCGCGCCGCCGCACAATGCCGCCAGCAGCTCGCCGGTCGACAGCGGCGGCATCAGATAATCGACGATCGTGCCCTGGATCTTGCCGACCAGCAGCGAGAAGCTGGAATTGGCGAAGGCGTTGTTGAGCATCCCCATCACCACCAGCCCCGGCGCGATAAAGATGCCGAACGGCACGCCGACGCCGCCCACCGACACCTCGCCGCGCGCGCCCAGCGCCGTCGTGAACACCACCAACAGCAACAATTGCGACATCGCCGGCGCCCAGATCGTCTGGAGCTGCACCTTGAAGAAACGGCGCACCTCCTTCACATAAAGGGTCGACAAGCCTCCCCAATTGATGTTGCGGATCGCCGGAACGCCGGGGGCGGCAAGCTGCGAGTTCGGCGCCTGAGGGAGCGAATTTGGTTGTTCGGCCATATCAAGGCCGGGTAATGGCTCCCACGCGGACCCGCAACGGGATTGATTGAGGACGATAAATGAGCTGGACCGACGAACGGATCGAGACGCTGCGCAAGATGTGGGACAGCGGCCTGACCGCCACCCAGATCGCCGAGGAGCTGGGCGGCGTCAGCCGCAACGCGGTGATCGGCAAGGCGCATCGCCTCGGCCTCGCCTCGCGCCCCTCGCCGGTGAAGCCGAATGCGCCGGAGGCCAAGGCCGCGGCCCCCGCCGCCGCGCCGAAGGCCGCGCCCGCGCCGAAGGCGCCCAGGGCCGAGCCCGCCGCGGCGCCCAGGCCCGC
>CAYPRW010000002.1:0-312749 GCA_964413495.1 uncultured Stakelama sp.
CGCGAGACGAGCGCGAGCAGCGCGCCGCCCGCCGCGCCGACCGCGCCGGCCAGCGCGCGCACGGCGGCCAGCCCGTCCTCCACCGCGCCGCGCGCATCGACGATCGCGACCGCCGCGCCGCTGGCCACCAGGCGGCGCTCGGCCCCGTCGATGCGCCGCGCCGCGACCACCCGCCAGCCGGCGCTGGCCGCCAGCCCGGCCAGTTCGTCGCGCTGGCGGAACGACAACAGGAAAACCCGCCGGTCGCGCCCGGCGGACGGCAATGCGGTCGGTGGCGCAAGCTCGTTCATCGCCTCCTCCCTAACGCAAGGCTTGCTGCGAAGCCATGAACGGCTTAGCTCGGTCGAACGATGCGCCCAGCCGCCACCCTCGCCGCCGTCGCCGCCCCGCTGACGGATCGCCATGGCCGCGCGATCCGCTATCTGCGCGTGTCGGTGACGGATCGCTGCGACCTGCGCTGCCGCTATTGCATGGCGGAACGGATGACCTTCCTGCCCCGCGCGCAGGTGCTGGCGCTGGAAGAGATGGCGCTGATCGCCGAACGGTTCGTCGCGCGCGGCGTCACCAAGATCCGGCTGACCGGCGGCGAGCCGCTGGTGCGGCGCGACGCGATCGATCTGGTGCGGCGGCTCGGCCGCCATGTCGGGGCCCCAGGGACCCATGGCGGCCTCGACGAGCTCACGCTGACCACCAACGGCACGCGGCTGGCCGACCATGCCGGGGCGCTGGCGGATGCCGGCGTGCGCCGCATCAACGTCAGCCTCGACAGCCGCGATCCCGCGACCTTCCGTCGCATCACGCGCCACGGCGACGTCGCCCAGGTGCTCGGCGGGATCGCCGCCGCGCAGGCCGCCGGCCTGACGGTCAAGCTCAACATGGTCGCGCTCAAGGGCGTCAACGCGGCCGAGATCGCGCCGATGCTGGCATGGGCCGGGGCGAACGGCATGGACCTGACGCTGATCGAGACGATGCCGCTCGGCACCGTGGGCGAAGACCGCGCGGACCGCTTCCTGCCGCTGACCCAGGTGTTCGACGATCTGTCACGGCACTTTACCCTGACGCACGACGCCCATCACAGCGGCGGCCCGGCGCGTTACTGGCGCGTGGCCGAAACGGGACGGCGGCTCGGCCTGATCTCGCCGCTCACCGGCAATTTCTGCGACGGCTGCAACCGCGTGCGGCTGACGACGGAGGGCAAGCTCTATACCTGCCTTGGCCATGACGATCAGGTCGATCTCAAGGCCGCGATCCGCGCCGGCGGGCTGGCGGCGGTCGATGCCGCGATCGACGCGGCGCTGGCCGCCAAGCCGGCGCGACACGATTTCGACCTGCGCCCCGGCGCCGCGCCGGCGGTGGCGCGGCACATGAGCGTCACGGGGGGATGAACATGCGCCGCGCGCTCGCCGCGTCTCCCACCAATCCCGCCGAAACCGCCGCGGCCGAACTGTTCGCCGCGCATGATTGGGCCAGCCTCGACCAGGCCGACCTGCTGGTCGCGCTGGGCGGCGACGGGTTCATGCTCCAGACGTTGCACGCGATGCTCGAACGCCACCGGATCGTGCCGGTGTTCGGCATGAACCTGGGCACGATCGGCTTCCTGATGAACGAATGGCATCCCGATGGCCTGGACGAGCGGCTGGCCCGCGCCAAGCCGTTCAAGGTGACCCCGCTGGTCATGACCGCGACGACGATGGAGGGCGAAACCCACATCCTGCCCGCGATCAACGAGGTCTCGCTGCTGCGCGAGACGCGCCAGACGGCAAAGCTGGAGGTCACGGTCAACGGCCGCATCGTCCTGCCCGAACTGGTGTGCGACGGCATCCTGGTGGCCACCCCCGCCGGCTCGACCGCCTACAACCTCTCCGCGCACGGCCCGATCCTGCCGCTCGGCTCGCAGATGCTGGCGCTGACCCCGATCAGCCCGTTCCGCCCGCGCCGCTGGCGCGGCGCGATCCTGCCGGAAAAGGCGCGCATCTCGCTCAAGGTGCTCGATCCCGCCAAACGCCCGGTCAGCGCCGTGGCCGACCAGCGCGAGGTGCGCGACGTGGCGCGCGTGGATGTCGAGATCGATCATCACCGCGACCTGACGCTGCTGTTCGACCCCGAACATGCGCTCGACGACCGCATCACGATGGAGCAGTTCGTGGGTTGATCGGCGGCAAGGCAGTCGACAAAAAGCCCCCGGCAACGCTTGCCAACGCCGGAGCCCCTTCGTATAGGCGCGCCCTCGCTGGTGTTCCCTGATAGCTCAGCGGTAGAGCATCCGACTGTTAATCGGACGGTCGTAGGTTCGAATCCTACTCAGGGAGCCAGCGAGTTCCTCGCCCTGTCGCCATCCCGCGCCGGCCCTGCCGGTGAACCGCTTTGCACGGGCCGTTCAGCGCAGGGACATTTGCGCCATGCTGTTCGTTATAACCCCATAAACGGCTCGATTCGCCGCAGACAGATGGCCAGGAGAACTCCCATGCGCACCCCCAGATCCCGTTCGCGGATCGCGGCTGCCGCCCTCGCGCTCGCGTCGGTGTCCGCGCTCACCGCCTGCACCACGGCAACGCCCTATCAGCCCGCCACGGGCCGTGGTGACTATCGCACCGGCTATTGGGACGAACAGATCGAGGCGAACCGCTTCCGCGTCACTTTCGCCGGCAACAGCCTCACCTCGCGTGAGACGGTGGAGCGGTATCTGCTCTATCGCGCGGCACAGCTGACGGTCGAGCGCGGCTATGACTATTTCATACTGTCGGACCGCGACACCGAAAAGAAGACGCGCACCTATGCCGATCGCCCGTTCGGCCCCGGCCCGTGGGGCTATTGGGGCCCGTCCTGGCGCTATTACAGCCCGCGCTGGGGCTGGCGCGGCTGGAGCCCCTGGTATGGCGACCCGTTCTGGGACCGCGACGTCGATGTCCGCACCGTCGATCGCTATGAGGCGACCGCCGAGGTCGTGGTCGGCCGCGGTCGCAAGCCGGACAATGTCCGCGCCTTCAACGCGCGCGAGGTGATCGACAATCTCGGCGCATCGATCGCCGCCCCGCCGCGCCCGCGCTGATCAGGTCCGGCGTCAAGAACGGGCCCTGGCGAAATTCAGAAGGAAGAAGGTTGGGTTCGCGCAGAGACGCAGAGACGCAGAGACGCAGAGATGTTTTGCGTGGCGCGAAGCGCCTCTCGCCCTCGACGTTGAGGCAGGCGGTAAATGATGAAGAGTGAGAGCCGCTGACGCGGCAGGGCAACATTTCTGCGTCTCTGCGTCTCCGCGCGAACCCACCCTTCTTTCTTGATGGCGATGCCGGTCGCCCTCGCGCTAACCCAGCTGCCCGTGACAATGCTTGTACTTGAGCCCCGACCCGCACGGGCATTGCGCATTGCGGCTGACCTTGCCCGCCCAGCTCGCCGGGTCCTCGCCGATTTCCTCGCCCGAGGGCCGCGGAATCTGCAATTGCGGCAGCTCGTTGGCGATCAGCCCGGCCGAACCCGCATCCCAATCCGCGCTGTTGTCGAGCCCGGTCAGCGGATCGATGTGCGAGGTCAGGAAATCGGGCAGTTCGGGCAGGTCGGGCGGCGCCTGGAACTGGAATTCGGCCCAGGCCAGCGTGCGCGTCACATCCTCGCGGATGCTCGCCAGCATGCGCTCGAACATCGCGAACGCTTCCTGCTTGTATTCGTTGATCGGCGTCTTCTGGGCATAGGCGCGCAGATGCACCACCTGCCGCAGCGCATCGAGCATCGCCAGATGCTCCTTCCAGTGATGGTCCAGATTCTGCAGCAGGATCGACTTCTCGATCTGCACCCAGGTTTCCGCGTCGAGGCCTTCGGACTTGCCCTTGACCTTCGCCTCGGCCAGCTCGCGCAGCTTGTTCTCGACATCCTCGGGCTCGATGCCGTCCTGCTGCGCGATCCACTGCTCGACCGGCGCATCGACGCCCAGCAGCTGCTGGGCGCGCGACTTCAGCTCCTCGATATTCCACTGCTCGGGATAGGTCTCGGGCGGGCATGACTGGCCGATCACGTCGTTGACCGTCTCGGCGCGCATGTCTTCGACCACATCGCCGACCGCCTCGGCGTCCATGATGTCGCTGCGCTGCTCGTACACCACCTTGCGCTGGTCGTTCATCACGTCGTCATATTCGACCACCTGCTTGCGGATGTCGTAGTTGCGCGCCTCGACCTTCTTCTGCGCGGTCTCGATGGCCTTGGTCAGCCACTTGCTGCCGATCGCCTCACCGTCGGCGATGTTGTTGCGCATCATCTTGGCGAACAGCGTGTCCGGCCCGAAGATACGCAGCAGATCGTCGTCGAGGCTGAGGTAGAAGCGCGACAGGCCCGGATCGCCCTGGCGGCCCGAGCGGCCGCGCAGCTGGTTGTCGATGCGCCGGCTCTCGTGGCGCTCGGTGCCCAGCACGAACAGGCCGCCGGCTTCGAGCACCTTCTGCTTCTCGGCGAACACTTCCTTCTTGATCTGCTCGACCGCCGCATCGCGCTCGGGCCCGTCGGCCATGTCCTTCAGTTCGTCCTCGACGCGGAACTCGACATTGCCGCCAAGCTGGATGTCGGTGCCGCGGCCGGCCATGTTGGTGGCGATCGTCACCGCGCCGATCCGGCCGGCCTGCGCCACGATATGCGCCTCATTCTCGTGCTGGCGCGCGTTCAGCACCGAATGATCGACGCCTTCCTTGGTGAGATATTCCGACAGCCGTTCCGATTTCTCGATCGACACCGTGCCGACCAGCACCGGCTGGCCGTTCGTGGCATGTTCCTTGATCGAGCGCGCGATGGCGATGAACTTGTCGGTCTCGGTCTTGTAGAATTCGTCGTCCTGATCGATCCGCTGCACCGGCACGTTGGTGGGAATGGTCACCACGTTCATCTTGTAGATGTCGAAGAATTCCGGCGCCTCGGTCGCCGCCGTGCCGGTCATGCCGGACAGCTTGGGATACATGCGGAAATAATTCTGGAAGGTGATGCTGGCGAGCGTCTGGTTCTCCGGCTCGATCGTCACGCCTTCCTTGGCCTCGACCGCCTGGTGCAGCCCGTCCGACCAGCGCCGCCCGTCCATCATGCGGCCGGTGAACTCGTCGATGATGATGACCTTGCCGTCCTTGACGATATAGTCGATGTCGCGCTTGCGCATGACGTTCGCCTGCAACGCCTGGTTGAGGTGATGCACCACCTGCGTATTCTCGAAATCATAGAGGTTGTCGCCCTGCAGCAGCCCGGCCGCCTCCAGCATCCGCTCGACCGTCTCGATGCCGTCCTCGGTCAGCACGACGCTCTTCTGCTTCTCGTCCTTCTCGTACAGCGCCGGGTCGAGCTGCTTCACCACCGCGTCGACGCTCATGTACAGCTCCGACTTGTCGTCGGTCGGGCCGGAGATGATGAGCGGCGTGCGCGCCTCGTCGATCAGCACCGAATCGACCTCGTCGACGATCGCCATCGCGAACGGCCGCTGCACCATCGACGCGCGGTCATACTTCATATTGTCGCGCAGATAGTCGAAGCCGAACTCGTTGTTGGTGCCATAGGTGATGTCGGCGGCATAGGCTTCGCGCCGCTGGCTGTCGGCCAGGTTGGGCACGATCACGCCGACGGTAAGGCCCAGGAACTTGTAGATCTGCCCCATCCATTCCGCGTCGCGCCGGGCGAGATAGTCGTTGACGGTGATGACGTGCACGCCCTGCCCCGGCAGCGCGTTGAGATAGGTGGCGAGCGTCGCCACCAGCGTCTTGCCCTCGCCGGTGCGCATCTCGGCGATCTCGCCGCGATGGAGCACGATGCCACCGATCATCTGCACGTCGAAATGGCGCATGCCCAGCACGCGCACGCCGGCCTCGCGCACCGTCGCGAACGCCTCGGGCAGGATCGCGTCGAGCTTCTCGCCCTCCGCCAGCCGCGCGCGGAACTTCACGGTCTGCTGCGCGAGTTCCTCGTCGCTCATCGCCTTGAGCGCCGGCTCGAAGCTCGCGATCTTCTGGATGACGGTCCCCAGCGAGCGGACGTAACGCTCGTTGGACGAGCCGAACAGGGATTTGGCCAAACCGCCGAACATAGTGGTTTCCAGTCGTATGAAATTGCGGGATGCGCGCCCGGTTACCGGGCGCAACGTATCGAATGCGAAATGGATGCCGCGCGCCCCGAACATTCAGGGGGCGGCAGGCGCGGCTATTCGAGCCGGCGGCCGGTCGTCAGACGGGCGGGAAGCGCCGGCGGCGCGGCGTGAATCGCAAAGCGGCGACCGTCAAGGGGCGTTGCCGCAACGGCCGGAACGATCGCGCGCGCTTCGGCGACCGCAATGGCGACATCGGCCACTGCTTCGGCGGCACGGGTGATCGCCGCCTCGCCATGCTGCCCGCCCACACGCACGGCACGGTCGCCGGAAAAAGCACCGGTCAGACCCGCCAGCAACGCGGAAAGAAACAGCAACAACTGCACGATACTGCCCGTAACCAGCCCCTCGTTACCCGCCGCTGAACGCGGGACGCTGCGGACATAGGGCGGCAGCGCGGTTCCTCCAACCCCAAAAGCCGAATCCGGGCAGTGCCGCCCAACTATTTCGGAAGTTTCCAGGTGAACCGCGAAGTTACTTCGCCCTCGACAGCTTTGCCGGCAGCATCCCGCGCCGGCCTGAAGCGCATGTTCCGTACCATCACCGCGCAGGTCGCCTGATCGAGCACCTCGGAACCGGACGTCTGCGTGATGCGGCACGCCGTGACCTTGCCCGACGAGCTGACGGTCAGGACGAAACCAGTGGTCCCTTGCTGCCCGTTCTTGCGTGCTTCGGCCGGATAATCCTCATCGGTCATCCACGAACCGTTCGGCGCGATGGGCTGCGGTGGCATCGCGCGGCCGTTCGGCGGATCTGCCTGCACGGCAAAGGCAGCCATTCCCGCCAACGCCACGCCGGCCACGATTCCACCCATCATGCCCCCTCTCCTACTGCCGCAAACCGCCTGATCGCGCGCCCGCGCACCACCTCGCACCCCACGCGCGCATCGGGATAGACGTCCAGCTTCATCGATCGCACCTTCACCTCGCGCACGCGCGGATCGGCCGCCAGCGCCAGCGCCGCCACCGCATCGCACAACGTCTCCTGCAGCTCGACATGCCCCCGCCGCCCCAACGCCAGGATGCCCTCGCGCAGATAGTCGTAATCGACCACCGCCTCGATCCGATCTTCCGGTGGGGCATCATAGGCACAGGTCAGCCACACGCTCACCGCCACCCGCTGCGGCGCGGCCCGCTCGGACGCATGGATGCCGAGGCCGATCGTCACCTCCAGCCCGTCCAGCAGGATGGTGTAATCAACCACGCGGCCGCTCGCGCCCGTCGAACATCACGTCGCCGTCACGCTTGACCAGCCGCTGGCCGCAATCGACGAACACATTCTGCCCGGTGATGCCGCGCGTCGTCAGCAGATGCGAAACCGTCGCCGCGATATCCTCCAGCGCCACCCGCCGCTCCAGCAGATTGGCGCGCGACACCCGCGCGAACGCCTCATCGCTCTGATCCAGGCTCGGCAGCGACAGGCCCGGCGACACCGCATTCACCCGCACGCGCGGCGCCAGCGCCAGCGCCAGCAGCGTCGTCGCCTCGGCCAGCCCCGCCTTGCTCAGCGTATAGGTGAGGAAATCGGGATTGGGATTGGCCAGCTTCTGGTCGAGCAGATTGACGATCGCGCCCTCGGCCAGCCCCGTCTGCGCCGCCAATGCCGACGCCAGGATCAGCGGCGCGCCCAGATTGACGCGCATATGCCGATCGAGCCCGGCATAGTCCGCCACCGGCAACGCATCCCATGCGAACAGCGAGGCGTTGTTGACCAGCCCCTCGACCGGCCCGCCCAGCGCCTCCGCCGCCATTCGCACCAGACCCCGCGCCGCCGCGGCATCCGCCAGGTCCGCCGTTACCGGCACCACGCCCAGCTCCGCCGCCAGCGCCGCCGCATCGTCATGCGAATCGTGATGGTGCACCGCCACGCGATGCCCCGCGCCGGCCAGATGCCGCACGATCGCCGCCCCGATCCGCCGCGCGCCGCCGGTGACCAGCACGCGCACCGGTCAATACCCCATCAACGCCAGCACTTCCTTGCGGCTGCGCTCGTCCTCGCGGAAAACGCCCATCATCCGGCTGGTGACCATCCCCACACCCGGCGTGCGCACCCCGCGCGCGGTCATGCAGGCATGGCTCGCCTCGATCACCACCGCCACGCCGCGCGGATGCAGATGGTTCCAGATGCAGTCGGCGACCTCGGCGGTCAGCCGCTCCTGCACCTGCAACCGCCGCGCATAGGCGTGCAGCACGCGGGCAAGCTTTGAAATACCCACGACATGATCCTGCGGCAGATAGGCGATCGACGCCTTGCCGATGATGGGGGCCATGTGATGCTCGCAATGCGACTGGAACGGAATATCCTTCAGCAGCACGATCTCGTCATAGCCGCCCACCTCCTCGAAGATGCGGGAAAGATGGTGCGACGGATCCTCGCCATAGCCCCGGCAATATTCCTTCCACGCCCGCGCCACGCGCTTGGGCGTGTCGATCAGCCCCTCGCGAGTCGGATCATCGCCCGCCCAGCGCAGGATCGTGCGCACCGCCTCCGCGACCTCGTCCGGCACGGCGATCTTGGGCTCGGGCGCGACGATGTCGCCGTCATCGGGTTCGTCATGCGCATGGTCCATCGCTCCGCCCTATCCCCTTCTTCCGCGCCACGGCAAGCGCCTTGCCGGTGTTGCCCGGATGTCACAACCGTTACGGAACGCGAAATTGCCAGCATTTCGGTGCATTTCCGCACGTCATTTGACGTTGACGTAAGGTTCGCCGCGGCGTTAGCCTCGCATTCATTGCCACGGGTGACCCGGCAACAGATCCGGGCGCCGACCAGAGAGGACGCCCTATATGCGTAAGCTGCATCTCCTCACCGCCTCCGCGATCGCGCTCACCGCCGCCGCCACACCCGCACTCGCCCAGGACGGCGCCACCCCGCCGGCGGACGAGGCGGTGACCGACGATGCCGAAATCGTCGTCACCGCCACCGGCCGCGCCCAGGCCGCGCAGGACGTGCCGATCGCGGTCAGCGTGGTCGGCGGCGAACAGATCGAAAATGCAGGCGTCAGCGACATTCGCGGGCTGCGCCAGATCACGCCCAGCCTTCAGGTGACGACCGGCCAGTCCTCGGCCACGGGCGTCGTGCTGCGCATTCGCGGCATCGGCACCGGCGGCGACAACCCCGGCTTCGAACCGGCGGTCGGCGTCTTCGTCGACGGGGTGTTCCGCGCCCGTGCCGGCGTGGCGCTGGCCGATCTGCCGCCGATCGACCGGGTCGAGGTGCTGCGCGGACCGCAGGGCACGCTGTTCGGCCGCAACACCTCGGCCGGCGCGCTCAGCATCACGACGCAGGGGCCTTCGTCGACCTTCGGCGGCTATGTCGAGGGCAGCTATGGCAATCTCGACGAAATCGAGTTGAAGGCCGGGCTGACCGGCCCGGTCGGCGAACAGCTCTCGCTGCGCGCCGATGGCGGCTATCACAAGCGCGACGGCTATATCACCGATCCCAATACCGGGCGCCAGTTCAACAATATCGACCGCTGGTTCGCGCGCGGCCAGGCGAAGTTCGAAACCGCCGACGTCACCGTGCGCGTGATCGGCGATTATGCGCAAACGGATGAGGCATGCTGCGGCGCGCTCAACACCGGGTCGGGCCTGGCGCTGGCGCTCCCGGCGCAATCCGATCCGAACTTCACCAACATCCTGCTGGGCCGCATTGCGACTGGCGCCATCCAGACGCTGTCCGCAACCCCCGCCCTTGGGGGGGCGGCCGGTCGGATCGGCATCCCGCTCCCCTTCGATCGTGAATCCCGGCAGATGGCGGCAACGCCTGGCCGCAACCTTACCGAGCGCGTCAAGGAATGGGGCGTTTCGGGTCAGCTCGACTGGCAGCTGGGCGATGTGGCGTTGACGTCGATCACCGCCTATCGCGATTGGCGCGCGAACCGCAGTCAGGACATCGATTTCTCCGGCCTGGACCGTGCCTATCGTGACGGCTACCGCACCGGCATCCGGGACTTCACGCAGGAACTGCGCCTCAAGGGCAGCGCGGTCGACGGCAAGCTCGACTGGCTGGTCGGCGGTTTCTATTTGAACGAAAGGCTGACGCTCACCGATGTGATCCGTTTCGGCACGCAGGCGGATCAATTCGTCGATACGGTTTTCAGCCAGCTTACCGGCGCGCTTTCCGGCGGCCTTGCGCCCCGGCAGTTGTTCGGCACGCTCCCTGGCGTTCCGCTTGCCGGCGGGGCCGTCGCGTTGCCGCGTACACCTGCCGGCGCCGGCCAGCAGGCGGACCGGTATACCGTCGACACCGAAGCCTTTGCCTTGTTCACCCACAACATCATCAATTTGACCGATAACCTGTCGCTGACGCTGGGGGTCAGGTGGAACCGGGAAACGAAGGAAATCGCCGCGAACCTGAATTCGTCGGTCCCGGCATGCGCATTCTGGCAGAATCCCGCTTCGGCGCCGCTTCGCGCGGGATTGTCCGCCCAGGGCGCGACCGCAACCAATCCGCAGGGTCTGTTCGCGCCCGCCTATCTCTATTCCTGCAATCCCACGGTGAACTCGGAATTCAACGGCGCCTATAACGGCAAGCGCACCGAAGACGAACTTACCGGCACCGCCAAGGTCGCGTTCAAGCTGAACGAGGATGTCCTGTTCTATGGCGGCTATGATCGCGGCTACAAATCGGGCGGCTACAATCTTGACCGCGGCTCGTTCGATTCCACCCTGCTCATCATCGGCAGCAACGCCGGCGTACCCATCTTCGGCAACGGCGCCCAGATCACCGATCTGGAATTCGGCAACGAAACGGTCGATGCCTATGAAGTCGGCGTGAAGACCAATTTCTCACGGAAATTCCAGTTCAATGCCTCGGCCTTCTACATGGATTTCAAGGGATATCAGGACAACACGTTCCGCGGCACGCGGTTCGTCACCCGCAACTTCGCGAAGGTGATCTCGAAGGGGATCGAACTGGAATCGGTATTCCGGCCCGCGTCCGATCTCACCGTCGCGCTCAACTATACCTTGCTGGATACCGAGGTGAAGGATGCCGGCGCGGGCGACGACAATGGCCGCCCGCTCACCAATTCGCCGCGCAATGTCATCACCGGCGCGATCACCTGGACCCCGCGGCTCAGCGACAATGTCGGCGCGCTGGTCCATGTCGACTGGCGCAGCAACAGCGACGCCAATACGATCAACAGTCCGATCGCCGTCCCCTACACCACCAATGACGGCTACGGCATCGTCAATGCGCGGATCGGGCTGAACTTCGGCGCGGAACAGCAATTCGGGGTCGAGGCCTATGTCGAGAACGTCTTCGACACCTATTACAACGTCACCTCGTTCCCGGTGCCGGAACAAGGCGCGAGCTTCGCGGTCTATCCCGCCCCGCCGCGCTTCTATGGCGTGAAGGCGCGGGTCCGCTTCTGAACCGTCTTTTCGGCGCGTCCGGGAAACGGGCGCGCCCTCGTCGTTTGAGTCTCCGCAAAGGAGAATCGGCATGACGAAGGACTTGAAATCGGGCGACCGCGTGTCATGGAAGTCGCATGGAGGCACCGCCACGGGCAAGGTTCTCCACAAGCAAACGTCCGATACCACCCTCCAGGGCCATCAAGTGCGTGCATCGCGGAAAGAACCACAGTACATCGTCAGGAGCGATAACGGTGGCAAAGCTTCGCACAAGCCGTCGGCGCTGACCAAGATTTGAACCGGCGGCTCGTCGCCGGTTCGCAAAGGAGAAGAAAATATGGCGGAAAAGAAGGCAACCGGCGGCGCCCGTGGCGGCATCGCAACGCCCGTCACCCCCTCGGCCGATCTGGCCGCGATCGTCGGCGCCGGCCCGCTGCCCCGCAGCGAGATCGTCAGCAAGATCTGGGATCACATCAAGAAGAACAATCTTCAAAACCCCGCCAACAAGCGCGAGATCCTGGCCGACGACAAGCTGAAGAAGGTGTTCGGCGGCGACAAGGCGACGATGTTCGAACTGAACAAGCATATCGCCAAGCACGTCACCAAATAATCGCCCTCGGCGTTGACAGCCGATCGATGAAAAGCCCCCGAAGCCATTGGCTCCGGGGGCTTTTTTAAAACATTCCGCATCCTGCCGGCCGCCGCTTGCCCCCTGACCGCGGCGATGCCTAAAACAGGCCGATGACCGACCTGTCCCCGTTGCTCCTGCCCGATCGCGGCCAGCCCGCGCGCACGCTCCACCTCGTCCATCCCGATCGCTGGGCCGAATGGCTGAACGCGCAGCCGCCGCGCGCGCGCGCCGCCATCGCCGCGAACGGACTGGCGGGCAAGGCCGGCAACCGCGCGATCCTGCCCGGCGACGCGGCCGAGGACTGGTCGATGCTGCTGGTCGGCGACGAACCGGAAAGCGCGCCCTTCCGCCTCGCCGCGCTCGCCGAGCAACTGCCGGAGGGCGCCTATCGCCTGGCGCAGGGCGAACCCGGCGCGGCGATGCTGGGCTGGCTGCTCGCGCAATATCGCTTCGACCGCTATCGCAAGAGCGAGGCCGCGCCCGGCCCCCGCACGCTGCTGACCGGCGAACCCGGCCGGATCGACGAGACGCTGGCGCTCGCCGCCGCGACCGTCCAGGTCCGCGATCTGGTCAACACCCCCGCCGCCGACCTGGGCCCGGCCGAACTCGAGGCGCAGGCCGCCGCGCTTGCCGGGGCGCACGGCGCGAAGCTGACGGTCACGCGCGGCGACGCGCTGGAACAGGGCTTTCCGATGATCCACGCGGTCGGCATGGCCGCCGCGCGCGGCCGCGAGCCGCGGCTGATCGAGCTGGAATGGGGCGATCCCGGCCACCCGCGCATCGCGATCGTCGGCAAGGGCGTGTGCTTCGACACCGGCGGGCTCGACATCAAGCCGTCGGCCGCCATGCGCCTGATGAAAAAGGACATGGGCGGCGCGGCGCACGCGCTGGCGCTGGCCGGCATCGTCATGGCGCAGCGGCTGCCGGTACGGCTGCACCTGCTGATCCCGGCGGTCGAGAATGCGGTGGCGGGCAACGCCTTCCGTCCCGGCGACGTGCTCAGGACCCGCAAGGGCCTGACGGTCGAAAACACCAATACCGATGCCGAAGGCCGCCTGATCCTGGGCGACGCGCTGGCGCGGGCGGTGGAGGGCGGGCCCGACCTGATCCTCGATTTCGCGACGCTGACCGGCGCCGCGCGCGTCGCGCTGGGCCCCGAACTCCCCGCCCTGTTCGCCAATGACGACGCGCTGGCCGCCACGCTGCTCGACGCCGCCACCGCGCAGCACGATCCGCTGTGGCGGCTGCCGCTGTGGGACGGCTATGACGAGATGCTGAAATCCGACATCGCCGATCTGGTCAACGCGCCGGACGGCCCGTTCGCCGGATCGATCACCGCCGCGCTGTTCCTGCGCCGCTTCGTGCCGAACGAGGTGGCGTGGGCGCATCTCGATCTGTTCGCCTGGCGCCCCGCCGCCCGGCCCGGCCGGCCCAAGGGCGGCGACGCGATGGGTCTGCGCGCCGTATGGGCGATGCTCAAGGGTCGCTACGCGAAATGACGGGCCCGCGCACCGGCGGCCGCATCCTGGTCGACAATCTGGTCGCGCAGGGCTGCGACCGCATCTTTCACGTCCCGGGCGAAAGCTTCCTCGCCGTGCTCGACGCGCTGCACGATACCCCGCAGGTCGATCTGGTGACGTGCCGGCAAGAGGGCGGCGCTGCGTTCATGGCCTGCGCCGACGGCACGCTGACCGGCCGCCCCGGCATCTGCTTCGTGACGCGCGGCCCCGGCGCGACCAATGCCAGCATCGGCGTGCATGTCGCGATGCAGGATTCGATTCCGATGATCCTGTTCATCGGCGACGTCGACCGCGGCATGCGCGACCGCGAGGGCTTCCAGGAGGTCGATTTCCCCGCGATGTTCGCCCCGCTCGCCAAATGGGCGACACGGATCGAGGACGCGGCGCGCATCCCCGAATATGTCGCGCGCGCCTGGAACACCGCCATCAGCGGCCGCCCCGGCCCGGTGGTGATCGCGCTGCCCGAAGACATGCTGCTCGATGCGGTGGAGGCGGTGGACCGCCCCCGGATCGAACGGCCCCTCTCTTCGCCCGACCCCGCCGATTTCGCACCGGTACTGGATGCGCTGCGCCAGGCCGAACGTCCCGTCGCGATCGTCGGCGGAGCCGGCTGGGACAAGGCAACTGGCGGCGCTTTCGCCGCTTTCGCGGAAAGTTGGGGCATTCCCGTGGCGGGTGCGTTCCGGCGACAGGATGCCATCCTCAACGATTCGCCCGTCTGGGCGGGCAATCTCGGCTATGGTCCCAACCCCCGGCTCGTCGAGCGCATCAAGGCCGCCGACCTGCTGCTGGTGGTCGGCGCCCGGCTGGGTGAGGCGACCACGGACGGCTATACGCTGGTCACGCCGGATCACCCTGGACAAGTGCTGATCCATGTCCATCCGGATCCCGGCGAACTCGACCGCGTCTACCGCGCGGATTTCGGCATCGCCGCCACTGTCTTCAGCTTCGCCGACATGCTGGCCCGCGCCGAGCTGCCGCCGACCCCGGCCCCGGCCGCGCGCGAGGCGCATGCGCAATGGCTCGACTGGTCGACGCCAAAGCCACGCGAGGGCGTCGCCCTCGATCTCGGCCAATGCGTCGCCGCCATGCGCGCGCGGCCCGAACTTGCCGACGCGATCATCTGCAACGGCGCGGGTAATTTCTCGGGCTGGTGGCATCGCTACTGGCGCTACGGCATCCAGCCCTCGCAACTCGCGCCGACCTGCGGCGCGATGGGCTATGGCACGCCCGCCGCCGTCGCCGCCGCGCTGCGCGAGCCCGGCCGCCACGCCATCGCCCTTGCCGGCGACGGCGATTTCCTGATGAACGGCCAGGAACTCGCCACCGCCATCCAGCACGGCGCGCAAATGCTGGTGCTCGTCATCGACAACGGCGCCTATGGCACGATCCGCATGCATCAGGAGCGCGAATTTCCCGCGCGCCTCTCCGGCACCGCGCTGCGCAATCCCGATTTCGCGGCGCTCGCCCGCGCCTATGGCTGCTGGTCTGAGACCGTAGAGACCACCGCCGATTTCGCGCCGGCGCTCGACCGCGCGCTCGCGCAAGGCGGCGTACGCCTGCTGCACCTCAAGACCGATGTAGAGATCATCACGCCCGGAACGACGATCCAGGCGATCAGGGATGCGGCGAGCGCCTAGGGATCAGGCCGCGACCGCCACCCGCCGGTCGGCCAGCACGGTCTTGATCGCCTCGGCCGCCCAGCGTTCGCACAGGCCCACCGCGCGCGCGAATGCCTTCACGAAACCCTTGATATAGACGAGTCCGGGGATCAGGTCGAACCGCTCCGCCTCGATCGCCGCCAGATACCGCACCGGCACGCGCGTCTCCGCCGCAACATCCTCGATGCTCATCGCACAGCGCAACCGCGCCTGCGCCAGCGCCTCGCCCAGGCCGCCGCGCGGCTCCACGCGCCACTCGCCCTGTGCAAAGGGAAGGATGGGATGCTCGACCATGGCATTCATCGTAATCAGCCCCCCGGCTGGCTGACGGCACCGGGACCGCCCCGGCATATGCCGATTAATGCACATGACAGTTAACGAGTCGACTCGATTTGCCGCCGAAAAACGACGCCCTCCCGCAGAATCGTCCCTAATCAATCCTTATCAGTCCGCACTTTGATCTTCCGGCGACTTGGCGCATGGTGCCGGGGGGAAGATTTCGGTCGGGATCGCCAGCCGATGGGGGACATCATCCGATTGCCGAACGCGCCGGCCGGGCCGCGCGATGCCTGATCGCATCGCCGACCTCTATCAGCGCCACGCCCATGCCTTTGACGCCGCGCGGCGCCGTTCCTTTCCCGAACGGCAATGGCTGGAACGGTTCGTGCGGACGATCCCCAAGGGCGGCGCGATCCTCGACCTGGGCTGCGGCGGGGGCGAGCCGATCGACCGCTTCCTGATCGACCGCGGCTATCGCGTCACCGGGATCGACCTTGCCCCCTCGATGATCCACATCGCCCGCACGCGCTTCTTCCGTCACAAATGGATCGAGGCGGACATGCGCAAATTCGGCGCGGAAAGCTCGGCCTATGACGGCATCGTCGCGTGGAGCAGCCTGTTCCACCTGGAAGCCGAGATGCAGGAAAAGCTGATCCAGCGCATCGGCATATGGCTGAAACGCGGCGGCGTGGCGCTGTTCAACACCGGGGCGCATCAGGGCCTCGGCATCGGCGAGATCGCGGGCGAGGAACTGTTCCACACCACCCTGTCGCCGGGCGAATACCGCTCGGTCTTCGCCCGCAGCGGCCTGGCCGAACTGGCGCACCGGATCGAAGACCCCGATTGCGGCGGCATGACCGTATGGCTGGTGGGCCGGGTCTAGCACTTGTTCCACAAGCCACATGGCCGTTCCCCTGCGACAGCAGGGGCCCAGGGTCGCAAGCGATGCCCTCTGGGCTCTGGCCCTCTGCTTTCCGCCTCCGCTTTAGCCAAACGCCTTGGAGCCGGAATAAGAGCGATCAGCGCCGATCACCCACCCGTCAGATCAACCCCGCCAGCGGTGAACTCGGATCGGCATAACGCCGCTTGCCCATCCGCCCGCTGCGATAGGCCAGCCGCCCGCTCTCGACCGCCAGCTTCATCGCGCGCGCCATCATCACCGGGTCCTTCGCCTCGGCGATCGCGGTGTTCATCAGCACGCC
Source organism: uncultured Stakelama sp. (assembly GCA_964413495.1). Lineage (GTDB taxonomy): Bacteria > Pseudomonadota > Alphaproteobacteria > Sphingomonadales > Sphingomonadaceae > Sphingomonas. The sequence goes on from CAYPRW010000002.1 coordinate 16,751, forward strand.
GTCGCAGCCCAGCTCCATCGCCACCGCCGCATCGCTCGCCGTGCCGACCCCGGCATCGACCAGCACCGGCACCTTGGCACCCTCGACGATCAACCGGATCGTGACCAGGTTCTGGATACCCAGCCCCGATCCGATCGGCGCCCCCAGCGGCATGATCGCCACCGCCCCGGCATCCTCCAGCCGCTTGGCCGCGATCGGATCGTCGACGCAATAGACCATCGGCTTGAAGCCCTCATTGGCGAGGATTTCGGTGGCACGCAGCGTCTCTACCATGTCGGGGTACAGCGTCTTGGCCTCCCCCAGCACCTCCAGCTTTACCAGCTCCCAGCCGCCCGCCTCGCGCGCCAGCCGCAGCGTGCGGATCGCGCTTTCCGCATCGAAACAGCCGGCGGTGTTGGGCAGATAAGTGATCTTCTTCGGATCGATGAAATCGGTCAGCATCGGCGCGTTGGGATCGCTCACATTCACCCGCCGCACCGCCACGGTGACGATCTCGGCGCCCGACGCCTCGACCGCCGCCGCATTCTGCGCGAAATCCCTGTATTTGCCGGTGCCGACGATCAACCGCGAGCGGAACGTCCTGCCCGCCACGCGCCAGCTGTCGTCATCCACCGCAACGGCATGATCGCCGCCGCCGACAAAATGCACGATCTCGATCTCGTCGCCATCCTCGACGCACACCTGCGCCAGCGTCGATCGCGGCACCACCGCCAGGTTGCGCTCGACCGCCACCTTCTCCGGCACCAGTCCCAGCTCGCCCGCCAGCTGCGCCAGCGTGATCCCGCCCGCCACGCGGCGATGCTCGCCATTGACCGTGATCGTGATGGTGCCGTCGCTGTGAGTCTGCATGCTGGTCCTTTCGCTCCGGCGCGATATAGGAGTTCCTGGGCAACGCTCAAACGGGGAGTCTGAGTTGACCGATACGATCTACGTCCTCAACGGCCCGAACCTCAACCTGCTCGGCACGCGCGAGCCTGAGATCTACGGCGCGGACACGCTCGACGACATCGCCGGCCGGCTTGAAGACCGCGCAAGGGAACTCGGCCTCGCCATCGACATGCGCCAGTCGAATCACGAAGGCCATCTGATCGACTGGATGCACGAGGCGCAGGCGAAGGGCGCCAAGGCGATCCTGCTCAATTCCGGCGCCCATACGCACACGTCGCTGGCGCTGTACGACTGCATCCGCTCGATCCGCACGCCGGTGATCGAGGTGCACCTCTCCAACCCGCATGCGCGTGAGGAATATCGCCGCCACTCCTATGTCGGCATGGCGGCAAGGGGAACCGTCGCCGGGTTCGGCGCGCTTTCCTACCTGCTGGCGCTTGAAGCCGCCGCCCGGTTGTGACACGGGGCCCGTTCGCGGCAGGCTCGGACAAGCGCCTGCCGCTCTGAAATTCGAGGTCGCATGAGCGAGAATACAAAGAACATGCACGTGGATATCGAGCTGGTGCGCCAGCTCGCCGCCGTGCTCGACGAAACCAACCTGACCGAGATCGAGGTCGAGGACGGCGACCGCAAGGTGCGCGTCGCGCGCAAGGTCGCCGCCGCGCCGCTCGCCTATGCGCCGCCGCCGCCCGCCGCCGCGCCCGTTGCGGCGCCGCCCGCCATGCCGTCGGACCCCGCGTCGATCACCCCGGCGCATGACAATGCGGTGAAGTCGCCGATGGTCGGCACCGCCTATCTCGCCGCCGAACCGGGTGCCAAGCCGTTCATCGCGATCGGCGCCCAGGTCAAGGCCGGCGACACGCTGGTCATCGTCGAGGCGATGAAGGTGATGAACCCGATCGCCGCGCCGCACGGCGGCACCGTCAAGGCGATCCTGATCGAGAACGGCCAGCCGGTCGAGTTCGACCAGCCGCTGGTTGTCGTCGAGTAATATGCCCGAGATCAAGAAGCTCCTGATCGCCAATCGCGGCGAGATCGCGCTGCGCATCCATCGCGCCTGCCACGAAATGGGCATCAAGACGGTGGCGGTGCACTCCACCGCCGACGCCGATGCGATGCACGTCCGCCTGGCCGACCAGGCGGTGTGCATCGGGCCGCCGCCGGCCGCCGACAGCTATCTCAACATTCCCAACATCATCTCGGCGGCCGAGATCAGCGGCGCCGACGCGATCCACCCCGGCTACGGCTTCCTCAGCGAAAACGCCAAGTTCGCCGAGATCGTCGAGCTGCACAAGCTGATCTTCGTCGGCCCGAAACCCGAACATATCCGCGTGATGGGCGACAAGGTCGAGGCGAAACGCACCGCCGGCGCGCTCGGCCTGCCGCTCGTCCCCGGCTCGGACGGCGCGATCAGCGACGTGACCGAAGCGAAGAAGCTCGCCGCGCAGATCGGCTATCCGGTCATCATCAAGGCGGCGTCGGGCGGTGGCGGACGCGGCATGAAGGTGTGCCAGTCCGAAGACCAGTTCGAAACGCTGATGCAGCAGGCGGGCAGCGAGGCGAAGGCCGCGTTCGGCGACGCCACCGTCTATCTCGAGAAATATCTCGGCAACCCGCGCCATATCGAGATCCAGATATTCGGCGACGGCAACGGCAACGCCATCCATCTGGGCGAGCGCGACTGCTCGCTCCAGCGCCGCCACCAGAAGGTGCTGGAAGAGGCCCCCTCCCCGATCCTTTCCGCCGAAGACCGCGAGCGGATCGGCGGTATCTGCGCCAGGGCGATGGCCGATATGAGCTATCGCGGCGCGGGCACGATCGAGTTCCTGTGGGAAGACGGCGAGTTCTACTTCATCGAGATGAACACGCGCCTCCAGGTCGAGCACCCTGTAACGGAGGCGATCACCGGCCTCGACCTCGTGCGCGAGCAGATCCGCATCGCCGAGGGGCATCCGCTCACGCTGCGGCAAGAGGATGTGCAGTTCCGCGGCCACGCCATCGAATGCCGCATCAATGCCGAGGATCCGCGCACCTTCGCCCCCTCGCCCGGCGTGGTGAAGGCGTATCACGCGCCCGGCGGGATGAACGTGCGCGTCGATAGCGGGCTCTACACCGGCTACAAGGTGCCGCCCTATTACGACAGCATGATCGCCAAGCTGATCGTCTACGGCACCACCCGCCAGGGCGCGCTGCGCCGCCTGCGCCGCGCGCTGGAGGAATATGTGATCGAGGGGATGAAGACCACGATTCCCTTGCACCAGGCGCTGCTCGACGTGCCGGAATTCCAGCAGGGCGACTATACGATCAAATGGCTGGAGGAATGGCTGGCGAAGGCGGAATCAGAATGACCGTCCGGGGGACGGGCATTCCCGCCTGCGACAGCCATCTGGCGAAGGCGGAATCGGAATGACCGTGCGGGGGACGGGCATTCCCGCCCGCGACAGCCATCTGGCGAAGCAGGACGAGGCGGCGTGAAGGCGACGATCTACCACAACCCGCGCTGCTCCAAATCGCGTGAGGCGCTGGCGATCCTGCACGATGCCGGCGCCGACATCACCGTGGTCGAATATCTCAACACCCCGCCCAGCCGCGCGGAACTCGCCCGCCTCTATGCAAAGGCCGGCCTCTCGCCACGCGATGGCCTGCGCAAGGCGGAGGATGGCGCCAAACCGCTCAAGGATGCGTCCGACGACGCCATTCTCGACGCGATGGCCGCCGATCCGATCCTGATCGAACGCCCGCTGGTCGAGACCGAAAAGGGCGTCCGCCTCGGCCGCCCGCCTGAGGTGATCCGCGAGATTCTTTAGGCCTGTCGGCTCCTTTTCGTTTCGGCTGCGTTATCCGCCCGCCATGAACTCGCTGGACCGCACCGCCGCCCTGATCTTCGAGCCGGGGCGCAATTGCTGGCGCGTCGAGAACGCCTCCAGGCTGGCCGTCATCATCGACGCCGACGCCTATTTCCGCGCCGCGCGCCAGGCGATGCTCAAGGCCAGGAAGCAGATCCTGCTGATCGGCTGGGATTTCGACGCGCGCATCCTGCTCAACCACGACGACCCGCCCGATCACCCTGAGGCCCCGCGCGAAGTCGGCGCGTTCATCAGCTGGCTGATCGCGCGCAATCCCGATCTCGATGTGCATATCCTGCGCTGGGACCTCGGCGCGCTGAAAACGATCTTCCGCGGCAAGACGCTGCGCACGCTGCTCAAATGGCGCTTCGACAGCCAGGTTCATCTGAAGCTCGACGCGACCCACCCGCCCGGCGCGTCGCATCACCAGAAGATCGTGGTCATCGACGATTGCATCGCCTTTTGCGGCGGCATCGACATGACCCTCTCCCGCTGGGACACCCGCGACCATAGCGACCGCTGCGATCGCGCCGATCCCGACGGCTGCGATTACATGCCCTGGCACGACGCGACCACGGCCATCCAGGGCCCCGCCGCCCGCGCGCTCGGCCAGCTCTGCCGCGAACGCTGGCACCGCGCCGGCGGCGGCCCGATCACCGCGCCCGAGGTCGACAATGAATGCTGGCCCGATTGCCTGACGCCCGACTTTGCCGACACGCGCATCGCCATCGCCCGCACCCAGCCGGAAATGCCCAACGCCGAGCCGATCCACGAGATCGAATCGCTCTATCTCGACCTCATCGCCACCGCCCGCCGCCACATCTATGCCGAAAGCCAGTATTTCGCCTCGCGCCGCATCGCCGAGGCGATGGCCAGGCGCCTGGCCGAGCCCGACGGCCCGGAGATCGTCGTGGTCAACCCCGCCCAGGCCGATGGCTGGCTCGAGCAGGAGGCGATGGACACCGCCCGCGCCCGTCTGTTCCAGGCGCTCAAGCAGCGCGACCTGCATGATCGCCTGCGCCTCTACCACCCGGTCACCGCCGCGGGCGGGCCGATCTACGTCCACGCCAAGATCCTGGTGATCGACGACCGCGTGCTGCGAGTCGGCTCGTCCAACCTCAACAACCGCTCGCTCGGCCTCGACACCGAATGCGACGTCGCGCTGGCGGCAAGCGACGACGCCACCGCCGCCCGCATCGCCGCGATCCGCGACGGTCTTCTCGCCGAACATCTCGGCACGGACACGCGCACCGTCGCCGCCCATCTCGCACGCACGGGCTCGCTGATCGCGACGATCGCCGCGCTGCGCACCGCCGGCCGCACGCTGCGCGACTATGTCGTCCCCGATCTCGCCGCCGTGGAAGCATGGCTCGCCGACAACCAGCTGCTCGATTCAGGCGGCGAAACGACGTTCGAGGCGATGTCGAAAGGCGGTCTGCTGCGCCATTTCGGCGGCTAACGCGGCTCGGCCGGCTCGCGATCCACCGACCAGCTATGGTTCTCGCGGATCAGCGAAGGCACCGGCCGTCGCCGCCCGTCCAGCGATGGCCGAAAGCGGAACCGCTCGCGGATCAACCGGCAGGTCAGCTGGTCGAGCTGGGCATTGCCGCTCGATCCCACCACATCGCACTCGGGCACGCGCCCGTCCACCTCGACCACATACAGCACGGTAACGCGCCCACCGATCCCCGCGTCGGACAGGTTCTCCGGATAGTCGCGATTACTGATCCGCCCGCGAATCTGCCGTGGCGGGGTCGCGTCGGGATCGCCCGCGCCGTCGCCGTCGCCATCCCCGCCGCCGCCAAAGCCGTCGCCCTCGCCCCCCGCGCCCGTCCCCGGCCCCGCGACCGGCGCCGCGCCGCTGGTCGCCCGCGCGCCGTCCGCCGCCTTTTCCGCCACCGTGATGCTCGGCGGCACGGGGATCGGCACGACCGGCACCGGCGCCTGCACTTGCGTCGCCCGCGATCGCAGATTGGGCGGCGCGGCGGCGCCCGAAGGCCGCGTGTTCCGCTCCGGCATCCGCCGCGTTCGCTTCTTCGCTTCGGGCCGATCCGGCGCGACTTCGAACAGCGCGACCTCCGCGTCCGGCATCCGCGCGCGCTCGCGCACCGCCAGTCCCAGCACCAGCGCCAGACCCAGCATCCCGGTCAGCCCCAGCGCGGCCGCCGCGCCGCCGATCCGCTCGCGCGGCGTCGAAAGAGCCATCGCCGTCATGCGCCCATCAACGCACAAACCGCCTGAACCGCTGCTGAGCCGATGGCCATACGAACGATGGCGCGGGAATCGGGTGACGAACGCACTCCGCCCCGCTATGCGCGCCCGCATGAGCCAGACCCCAGCCCAAGCAATTACTGGCGAGATCGTCGCCGAACACGGCCTGTCCCCGGAGGAATATGCGCGCGTCCTGCACGCGCTGGGCCGTGAGCCCAACCTCACCGAACTCGGCATCTTCTCGGTCATGTGGTCCGAGCATTGCAGCTACAAATCCAGCCGCATCCACCTCAAGAAACTGCCCACGCAGGCGCCCTGGGTGATCTGCGGCCCGGGCGAGAATGCGGGCGTGATCGACATCGGGGACGGGCAAGCGGCGATCTTCAAGATGGAGAGCCACAACCACCCCTCCTACATCGAACCCTATCAGGGCGCGGCGACCGGCGTCGGCGGCATCCTGCGCGACGTGTTCACCATGGGCGCGCGCCCGGTCGCCAACATGAACGCGCTGCGCTTCGGCCGCCCCGATCATCCGAAGATGAAGCACCTCATCGCCGGCGTGGTCCACGGCATCGGCGGCTACGGCAATTGCGTCGGCGTGCCGACCGTCGGCGGCGAGGTCAATTTCCACCAGGCGTATGACGGCAACATCCTGGTCAATGCGATGACCGTCGGCGTCGCGCAGACCGACAAGATCTTCTACAGCGCCGCCGCCGGCATCGGCAATCCGGTGGTCTATGTCGGCAGCAAGACCGGCCGCGACGGCATCCACGGCGCGACCATGGCCAGCGCCGATTTCGACGAGAATTCGGACGAAAGACGCCCGACCGTGCAAGTCGGCGATCCGTTCACCGAAAAGCTGCTGATCGAGGCGTGCCTTGAACTGATGGCGTCCGACGCGATCGTCGCGATCCAGGACATGGGCGCCGCCGGCCTCACGTCCTCGTCGGTCGAGATGGCCAGCAAGGGCGGCGTCGGCATCGAGATGGTGATGGACGACGTGCCGCAGCGCGAAACCGGCATGACGCCCTATGAGATGATGCTGAGCGAAAGCCAGGAGCGCATGCTGATGGTCTTGAAGCCCGGCCGCGAAGCCTTCGCGGAAGCGATCTTCCGCAAATGGGAGCTCGACTTCGCCGTCATCGGCACGGTCACCGATACGGGCCGCATGGTGCTGAAATGGAAGGGCGAGACCGTCGCCGACATCCCGCTCGCCCCGCTCGCCGACGATGCGCCGCTCTACGACCGCCCGCATGTGCCGACGCCCAAGCCCGCCGACCTCGCGGACGAACCGGAAAGCACCGACATCGCCGCCGACCTGCTCGCGCTGATGGCGTCGCCCGATATCGCCAGCCGCCGCTGGATCTGGGAACAATATGACCACATGGTCGGCGCCGACACCGTCCAGCGCCCCGGCGGTGATGCCGCGGTGGTGCGCGTCCACGGCACGCAAAAGGGCCTCGCGATCACCACCGACTGCACCCCGCGCTATTGCTTCGCCGACCCGGTCGAGGGCGGCAAACAGGCGATCGCCGAGGCATGGCGCAACCTGACAAGCGTCGGCGCGACTCCGCTCGCCGTCACCAACTGCCTCAACTTCGCCAACCCGCAGCGGCCCGAGATCATGGGCCAGATCGTCGGCTGCCTCGAGGGGATGGGCGACGCCTGCCGCGCGCTCGACTTCCCGATCGTCTCGGGCAACGTCTCGCTTTACAACGAGAGCAAGGCCACCGGGGGCGGCTCCGCCATCCTGCCCACCCCCGCGATCGGCGGCGTCGGCCTGCTCGCCGACTGGTCGAAATCGATGACGATCGGTTTCAAGGCGACCGGCGACGCGATCATCGCGGTCGGCGAACGCGGCGGCCATCTCGGCCAGTCGATCTGGCTGCGCGAGGTCCACGGCCGTGAGGAAGGCCCGCCCCCGCCGGTCGACCTGCGCGCCGAGAAGCGCACCGGCGACTTCATCCGCGCCTGCATCGATCGCGGGCTGGTCAACGCCGTGCATGACGTGTCCGATGGCGGCGTCGCGGTCACGCTGGCCGAAATGGCGCTGGCCAGCGGCATCGGCGCGATGATCGACCAGGCCCAGCCGTTCGGCGTCGCCGGATCGTTCTTCGGCGAGGATCAGGGCCTCTACCTCGTCACCGTGCCGGATGAGGCGCTGACCGAATTCCTCTCCGCCGCGGCCGAAGCCGATGTCCCCGCCGACCCGATGGGCCGCACGATCCGCGACCGGCTGATCTTCGAGCTGGACGAAGGCGACTGGTGCGTGTCCCTCACCGATCTGCGTGAAGCGCATGAAGGCTTCTTCCCGAACCTGATGGGCGCGCAACCGGCCGCCTGAAAATCCGCCCCGGCACGGGGAGGGGGACCGCGACGCGAAGCGTCGTGGTGGAGGGGGCGCGCCACAGGCGCCACGCTGCGCGACGAGCCCCCTCCGCCACGCGCCGGGCGGTGGTCCGCCCCCGTGCCGGAACGGACAACCGGCCCAAAGCCGTTTCCTACACCCCCAATCTGTGCCACCCTCCCCTTGCCGTCATATCGCCTCGCCACCAACGCATGGACTCGCGCGTTGACCATGAGACATTCGTGACTTTCTGAACGACATCGGGAGGAAGCCCATGCCCGCCGGCCATGCCACCAACCCGCTGGCCGACCAGCTCGGCCTCAAGCCCGGCATGCGCGCCTTCATCGCCGACATGCCGGAAAGCGTGCGCGCGGAAATCGCGCTCGACGATCTCGGCCTCACCCTGCTCGCCGCGCCCGGCGCGGGCATCGACGCCGCGCTCATCTTCGTCACCACGCGCGACCAGCTCGATCGCGAGGTCAAGGCGCTGCGCCAGCTCGTCGCGCCGGGCGGCTTCATCTGGGTCGGCTGGCCGAAACAGGCGTCGAACGTCGAAACCGACGTGACCGAGGATGTCGTGCGCGGCGTCGCGCTGCCGACCGGGCTGGTCGATGTCGAGTCCTGCGCGGTGGACGAAAGCTGGTCGGGGCTCAAGCTGATGATCCGCAAGGAACTGCGCTAGGCGCAGGATCGGGGGGCGAATGCGGAACGGAAGCGCCGGCCAGGGCGGCACGGGCACATCGACGAATACGGCCGGCGACCGTATCCTGACGCTCGACACCGTGCGCGGCGTCGCGGTGATGGGCATCCTGCTGCTCAACATCGTCGCCTTCGCGATGCCGCTGCCGGCCTATTTCAACCCGGCCGCCTTTGGCGGGTCCGGCGGCGCCGATCTTGCCGCATGGCTGGTCAATTTCATCGCGTTCGACGGCAAGATGCGCGGCCTGTTCTCGTTGCTGTTCGGCGCATCGATGCTGCTGGTGATCGACCGGGCCGAAGCGCGGGGCGAAAGCGCCGCGCGCGTCCATTACGCGCGCATGATCTGGCTGCTGGTCTTCGGCCTCATCCATCTGTGGCTGGTCTGGTGGGGGGATATCCTCAGCCATTATGCGCTGGTCGGCATGATCGCCTTCCTGTTCCGCAACGCGCGGATCGCGCAGCTGGTCGGGCTGGGCATCGCCCTGCTGCTGGTCCAGTTCGCCGTCGCCATCGCCACTCCCTTCACCGTCGCGATGGCACAGGCGCACCCCGGCGACGCCGATCTCGCCCAGGCGCTGCGGGCGATCGACCAGGTCTTCGGCACCCCGTCGCCCGCCTGGATCGCCGAACAGGTGGCGCTGCATCGCGGCGCGTGGCGACAGCTCGCAATGGCGCGCTTCGCCGACGGGCAAGCCGCGCCGCTGACCGGCCTGTTCCAGTTCGGTTGGGAAACGCTCGCTTATATGCTGTTCGGCATGGCCGGCCTGCGCGGCGGGATGCTGACCGGCGCCTGGCCGCGCGCGCGCCATGTCCGGTGGCTGGCGATCGGCTTCGGCATCGCGCTGCCCGGCTATGCGCTGATCGCCGCGTGGATCGTGTCGCACGACTTCGGCCTGATCGCGGTGACCACCGGCACGATGCCGGCGACCGTGCCGTTCCGCCCGCTGGCGATCCTGGCCTGGGCCAGCCTGGTCGTCCTGCTGATGCGTCCCGGCGGCGCGATCACCACCCGCATCGCCGCGGCGGGGCGGATGGCCTTTTCCAACTATATCGGCACCAGCCTGGTCTGCACCGCGATCTTCCACGGCCATGGCCTGGGCTGGTATGGCGATCTGTCGCGGGCGCAGCTGTACCTCGTCGTCCTCGCCGTCTGGGCGGGCATGCTGCTCTGGTCGAAACCCTGGCTCGACCGATTCGCGCAGGGCCCGCTCGAATGGCTGTGGCGCAGCCTGGCGCGCGGCGGGTCGCGGACGCCACGCCGCGGCCGGCCTGACCCCGCAATTGCAAACGCCACGCAATAACCGTTGCGAATCACTCGCATTCGCCATATCTGGTGCGAAGAGCAAGAGGGTTCCGATGGTCGTCTGCGTCTGCAATGCGATTCGCGAAAAGGATGTGCGGGCGGCCGCGCGCGACGGCGCGATCAGCGCGTGCCAGGCCTATCGCGCATTGGGCCGCCAGGCGAAATGCGGCCAGTGCGTGCCGTTTGCGCGAGCCATTATCGACGCCGAACGCGCGGCTGCATAGCGTTCGCAACTACTAAAACCCACGCAAATCCGCCGTTTTTCGGCTGTCCTACAAGGCCTCGATCCGATATAAGCCGGCGCCTGTCCAACCAGCGAGGCGCATCCGATGAAGGGCGATCCCAAGGTCATCGACTATCTGAACGAGGTGCTCAAGAACGAGCTGACCGCGATCAACCAATATTGGCTGCACTATCGCATGCTCGATCATTGGGGCGTCAAGAAGCTCGCCGAGTTCGAACGCCACGAATCGATCGACGAGATGAAGCATGCCGACATGGTGTCGGAACGCATCCTGTTCCTCGACGGCCTGCCCAATTTCCAGCTGCTCGGCCGGCTGCGCATCGGCGAGACGGTCGAAGAGGTGCTGAAGGCCGATCTCGACCTGGAATATGAAGCGGTGACCGTGCTCAAGGACGCGATCGAGCATTGCGAAAAGGTGCGCGACTATGTCAGCCGCGACCTGTTCCGGCAGATTCTCGACAGCGAGGAGGAACATGTCGACACGCTGGAAACCCAGTTCGAGATGATCGATCGCATGGGCATCCAGAATTACGTGCAGCTCAATTCCAGGCCCGAGGAAGGTTGAGGCGCGGCCCCGGCGTCAACCCGCCAGATATGCGTCCAGCTTGTCGAAGCTGCCGGTCCAGCCGCCCTTCATCGATTCCATGATGCTGGCGAACTGCGCTTCTTCCTCGGCCGTGGCGCCGATCGGCGTCCAGGTGAGCGTGAGGCGCGTGCCCTCGCCGTCCGTGACCAGATCGACCTCGGTGCGCATCACGCGCGGCCAATGGTCGAAGAACGGCGCCTTGACGATATTGCCGGCCTCGTCGGCGAAGCTCTGGTCATAGGCCAGCCGGTGCGGTCGACTGAGCTCATGATAGCGGCAGATGGTGAACATCGCGGCGCCTTCCGCGCTGTCCTGGCGGGCGTGCATCGTGGCGCCCTGTGCGATCTCGCCGCTCAGGATCGTGATCCGCGCGCCGACCGGCCCCGACCAAGCCGTCATCTGCGCCGGATCGGCCCAGGCGTCGAACACCCGCTGGATCGGCGCGGCGAAGTGGCGCTGGATGGTGAAGACGGGCGTGGTGCCAATGTCGGTCATTTCGGATCCTCCTGGGATAGCGTTGCAAGATGGGCGTCGAGCCGGTCGAACTTGGCGTCCCAATCGCCGCCCAGCCGTTCGAGCCATTGGGCGGGTTCGGCGATGGCCTCGCGCTTCAGCCGGCGCGGGCGGGATTGCGCCGCGCGGCCGGCCTCGATCAGGCCGGCGCGTTCGAGCACGCGCAGATGCTTGGAGATGGCGGGCTGGCTGAGCGCGAACGGCGCGGCCAGATCGGCCACCGAAGCCTCGCCCCGCGCCAGCCGCGCCAGCATCGCGCGGCGCGTGGGATCGGCCAGCGCGGCGAATTTGAGGTCGAGCGACTCATCCATAGCCGCTAGTTTATATAACTATACGGATATGTAAACCCCGCCCGATCTTGACGGCGATCGACCGCGTTCAGCCGGCCCAGCCGTCGGCGACCGTCAGCGTGGCATCGTCCCAGGCGGGCACCGCCTCGGGCCGCATCGGGACCATGAACCGCTTGCCGTCGGGCCGCTCGATCTCGATCACGTCCCCCGCGCCGAAATTCTCGACGCTGACGACATGGCCGATCGCCGCCCCATCCGCGGCAATGGCGGCCAGCCCGATCAGGTCGGCATGATAATATTCGCCCTCGCCCAGTGGCGGCAGCGCGGCGCGCGGAACGGTGAGCTCGGCGCCGCGCAAGGCCTCGGCGGCATTACGGTCGGTCACTTCGGCGAAGCGCGCGATCGCGCCGTTATTGCCGGGACGCACCGATTTGAGCGTCAGCGCGCCGCCGTTGAACATGCGATGCGCCGACAGGTCCTCGGCAAAGACCTTCAAGCGGACCTCCCCCGTCACGCCATGCGCGCCGACGACGACGGCAAGCGTAACGGGAGACTCCTTCGCCAAGGATCAGCCCTCGGCCTTTTCCTCGGTGGCTTCGTCGTCAGCGAGAGCCTCTTCCGCCGGCGCTTCGGCAACGGCTTCTTCAGCAGGCGCTTCAGCGGCAACTTCCTCGGCCACCGCCTCAGGAGTCGCTTCCTCGATCGCCTCGGCGGCGACTTCGACGGTCTCGGCCTGCGCTTCCTCGACGGCCGCCTCCTCGGCGGGCGCTTCCTCGACCGCTTCGGGCTCGGGCGCCGGCGCGGCGGCCGCTTCGGCCTCGGCTTCCTGCTGCGCCTTCAGCTTCTCGGCCCGCTCCTCGGCGCGCTCCTTGGCCTTCTCGCCCGGCTCGGCCTTCTTGGGGTTGTTGCGCGCGGCGCGCTCCTTGACGCCCAGCACGTCGAGGAAGCGGGCGACGCGGTCGGTCGGCTGCGCGCCGACGCCCAGCCAATGCTTGGCGCGATCGGTGTCGAGCTTGACGCGATCGGCATTGTCCTTGGCCAGCAGCGGGTTGTAGGTGCCGATCTTCTCGATGAACTTGCCGTCACGCGGCGAGCGCGCGTCCGCCACGACGATCCGGTAATAGGGCCGCTTCTTCGAGCCGCCACGCGACAGACGGATGCTGATTGCCATTGGTATTTCTTCCTTTTCTGAACGTGCGTTATTTCTTGTTCTTCAAAAGCTTTGCGAGATCGGGCGGCAAGTCGGCGCCGCCAGGCAAACCGGGCAGTCCGCCACCAGGCCCACCAAGCTTGCCCATCATGTCGCCCATCGCCGGGCCGCCCAGCGCATTGCCGAGGCCGCCCATGCCGCCCTTGCCGAGCATGCCGAACATGCCCTTCAACCCGCCCATCTTCTTGATGCGCTTCATCGCGGTCGACATTTCCTGATGCATCTTGAGCAGCTTGTTCACGTCCTGGACGGTCGTGCCGCTGCCCTTGGCGATGCGGATCTTGCGCTTGGCGTTGAGCAGCTCGGGCTTGGTCCGCTCTTTCGGCGTCATCGAACCGATCATCGCGTCCATGCGCAGCAGGATGCGCTCGTCGACCGCGCCATTGGCCATCGCCGCCTGCGCCTTCTTCATACCCGGGATCATGCCGGCGAGCGCGCCGATCCCGCCCATCCGGCGCATCTGGCCAAGCTGGCTGCGCAGATCGTTCATGTCGAACTGGCCCTTGGCCAGCCGCGCCGCCATCTTCTCGGCGTCTTCCGCCTCGATCGCCTGCGCCGCCTTCTCGACCAGCGACACCACATCGCCCATGCCCAGGATGCGGCCGGCGACACGCTGCGGGTGGAACGGCTCGATCGCGTCGAGCTTTTCGCCGACGCCCGCGAACTTGATCGGCTTGCCCGTGACCGCGCGCATCGACAGCGCCGCGCCGCCACGCGCGTCGCCGTCCATGCGGGTGAGCACCACGCCGGTCAGCGGCACCTGTTCGGAAAAGCTCTGCGCGACATTGACCGCGTCCTGGCCGGTCAGCGAATCGACCACCAGCAGGATCTCCTGCGGCTTCGAGATATCGGCCACCGCCTTCATCTCGTCCATCAGCTGCTGGTCGACGTGCAGGCGACCCGCGGTGTCGAGCATCAGCACGTCAAAGCCCTGCAGCTTCGCCGCCTGCAAGGCACGCCGCGCGATGTCGACCGGCTGCTGCCCGGCGACGATCGGCAGCGTCGCGCCCTCGATCTGCGTGCCCAGGATCGCGAGCTGTTCCTGCGCGGCCGGGCGATTGACGTCGAGCGACGCCATCATCACCTTCTTGCCCTGCTTCTTGAGCAATTTCGCAAGCTTGGCGGTGGTGGTGGTCTTGCCCGACCCTTGCAGGCCGACCATCATCACGACCGCAGGCGGCGTGACGTCGAGTTCCAGCTCGGCCGTGTCGGGCCCAAGCATCGCGATCAGCGCGTCGTTGACGATCTTGACGACCTGCTGGCCCGGCGTGATCGAGCGCAACACCTGATGGCCGACCGCTTCCTCGGTCACCTTGTCGACGAAGCTGCGCGCCACCGGCAGCGCGACATCGGCCTCGAGCAGCGCGATGCGCACTTCGCGCATCGCGGTTCGCACATCCGCCTCGGTCAGCGCGCCACGGCCCTTCAGACGGTCGAAAACGCCGCCAAGCCGTTCGCTCAGGCTATCGAACACTCGCTTCTCCACCATGCTCCGGGGCGTAAACGCAAAACACGCCGGCGGACGAAACCTCGTCGGCCAGCGTCACCCACATGGGGTGGCAATGCGTCACGTTCCAGGAACGATCGAAGGGGCCATTAGCGGGGTTGGCGCGATAAGGCAACCGACCCGCATGCGTTGCTATCCGAACCTTCTCAACGCTTCGCTCGGCTTTAGCACAGGCGCCAGGATCGTACCGTTCAGTTGCGCGCCCTGAGTGGGATCGACAAAAAAATGCTCACTTCGCCGCAACACAGAAGACGTCGCGCGTGGCACTTCCATCACCGTGATGCAGATATTCATGGCCCTGCCGCCCTCGGCAGTCATCCAATGGCAATTCTCCCGGTTTTCCGACATCATCACCAGGCCGCCCGGCCCGACGCGGCGGTCTGCCACGGGTTTCAACAGCACCGCATCGTCCATGTCGAGAACGCGATCATAGGTCCGCAGCCTGAACCCTCCCGCCAGGATCAGATGCGTCTCCACCCAATTGTTATGGACATGCGGCATCTGGTGGCCGCCATCGCGGTTTGCGGCCGCCCTCAACATCCACCCGTCCGGCTTCTCGCCTGCCAATGCCGGCAGCGAAAGAGGCGCGAATTCGGTAAGCCCATTCGCATAGCCGAATGCGCGAGTAGCCCGCTCGATATCCAGCGACCGCGTCAATTCATCAAGGCTGATCGCGGCGTTCAAGCTCTCGATCTGCGCGAGCCACTGATCGGGCCGAATCGTTCCCCGCCTGACCGATGCGTTGAGGTCGAGCAACGCGGCCTGCCAATCCTCGAAAGCACGGGATCGTTGGGCGGCCCAGCTCGTGCCGTTCGAGATCGCACCGATCAGGACGGGCAGGAAGGCCGCCCGCAAGATCGCGCGCCTCGATACGCCCTGGTCCTCGTCAAGCATCGCATGCCTCCACGGGGTGCATTTTATAGCGATCCGTCTATCCCGTCGACAATTTCTCCGCCGCCGCGATGATCGGCACGAACTTGTCGGCGGTCAGGCTCGCCCCGCCGACCAGCGCGCCATCGACATCGGCGCAGGCGAGCAGCGACGCCGCATTGGCGCCATTGACCGACCCGCCATAAAGGATGCGCAGCTTGTCCGCCGCCTCGACGCCGACCAGCTCGCCCAGCTTCGCCCGGATCGCGCCATGCATCGCCGCCACATCGCCCTCGGTCGGCGTGCGCCCGGTGCCGATCGCCCACACCGGCTCATAGGCGATGGACAGCCAGCCGCCGTCCGCGCCATCGGGCAGCGATCCGGCCAGCTGCGCGGTCACCACCGCCTCGGCCCGCCCGGCGTCGCGTTCGTCCAGCGTCTCGCCGACGCACAGGATGACGTCCAGGCCGGCGCGGCGTCCCGCCTCCGCCTTGCCCTTGACGTCGGCATCGGTCTCGCCCTGGTCGGCGCGGCGCTCGCTATGGCCGACGATGACCAGCCGGGCGCCCGCCTCCGCCAGCATCGGCGCGGCGATGTTGCCGGTATGCGCGCCGCTGTCGCTGGCATGGCAATCCTGGCCGCCGACCGGCAGCGCGCCAGCCACCGCGACGGCGGGCGCGATCAGCGTCGCGGGCAGGCACAAGGCGGCATCGACGCCGGGGTTCGCCGCCGCCCCGGCAGCGATCGCCTCGACCTGCGGCAGCGCCGCCTTGAGGCCGTTCATCTTCCAATTGCCCGCCACCAGCTTGCGCCGCATGCTGCCTCCCGTTTCGTGAATGTCCGATTTCGGACAGCCCGTAGGCAAGGCGATCGTTGCGCACAAGCTTGATGGCGGCGCCGCCGCCCCCTAAAGCACCGCGAACAGCGTTTCTGATCGGGATTCCATGCTCACCTTCCTGCGCCGCATCCTCTTTTCGACGGTCGGCAAGATCGTCGCCCTGCTGCTGCTGATCGTCATCGCGGTGGCGTTCGCGCTGGGCGACATCACCAATCTGGGCGGTGGCGGCCCGTCGGGCGGCGCGCTGGTCGAGGTCGGCAAGCAGAAGGTGACCGAGACCGAATTGCGCCAGCGGCTCAAGACCGCGCTCGACCGCGTGCGCCAGCAACAGCCGATGCTCGACATGGCGCAATTCGTGAACAGCGGCGGGTTCGACCAGGTGATCGACCAGATCGTCAACGGCTTGGCGCTCGAGGAATATGCCCGCCGCCACGGCATGGCGGTGTCGAAATCGGCGGTGGATGGCGAGATCGCGTCGATCCCGGCGTTCCAGGGGCTGGACGGCAAGTTCAGCCAGGCCAAGTTCAACCAGATCCTGGCCCAGGAAAACATCACCGCCGATCAGCTGCGCGCCGACATCGCGCGCGAAACGCTGGTACAATGGCTGGTCGGCCCGACGGTGGGCGCCAGCCAGGCGTCGACGCAATTCGCCACCCCCTATGCCTCGCTGCTGCTCGAACGGCGCAAGGGATCGGTCGGCTATATCCCGATCGCCGCGATTGCGCCCGGCGCGGCGCCGTCCGATGCCGAACTGCTCGCCTTCCACCGCCGCAACGGCGCGCGCTATACGCTGCCCGAACGGCGCATCATCCGCTATGCGATCGTCCGCCCCGAACAATTCGCCGACACCGCCCGCGCGACCGAGGCGGAGATCGCCGCGCAATATCGCACGGACGCGGCGAAATATGCCGCCTCGGCCCGGCGCCAGCTTTCCCAGGTGATCGTCGCCGATCAGAACGCCGCCAACACGCTCGCGGCGAAGATCAAGGGCGGCACCGGCCTCGCCGCCGCCGCGACTACCGCCGGGCTCAAGGCCTCGAGCGTCGATAATGCCGAGAAGGCGTCGTTCGCGCGCGCGACCAGCCAGGCCATCGCCGATGCCGCCTTCGCCGGCGCGCCGGGCACGGTCGTCGGCCCGCTCAAATCGCCGCTCGGCTGGCATATCGTGAAGGTCGAGAAGATCGAACAGGTCGCCGGCAAGCCGCTCGACGCGGTGCGCGGGGAGATCGCGGCCGAGATCACCAAGCGCAAGGAGGCGCAGATCCTGTCCGACCTGCGCGGGCGGATCGACAACGGCCTGGCCGACAATGCGACGTTCGACGAAGCGGTCGCCGACGCCAGGCTCAAGGCGGAGGCGACGCCGCCGCTGTTCGCCGACGGCCGCGCCGCGCAGGATGCCGCTGCCCAGCCCGATCCGGTGCTGGCGCAGATCGCGCAAGGCGGCTTCGCGATGGAGCAGGACCAGGAGCCGCAGCTGATCCCGATCGGCCAGGACGGCAGCTTCGCACTCATCAAGGCGGAACGCATCATGCCCGCCGCGCCGCGCCCGATTGCCGAGATCCGCGACACGGTGGCCAGGGACTTCACCGCCGACCGCCAGCTGCAAGGCGCGCGCAAGGTCGCCGCCGCCGTGCTGGCCGACGTCAACAAGGGCACGCCCATCGCCGATGCGCTGAAAAAGACCGGCCTCGCGCTGCCGCCGCTCCAGCCGCTCGACGCCTCGCGCGGGCAACTCGCGCAGATGGGCGCCCAGCTGCCCGCGCCGGTCCGCCTGATGTTCAGCATGGCGGCAAGGAAGGCCAAGCTGACCGAATCGCCCAATGGCGGCGGCTATTGGGTGGTGTGGCTCGACCAGATCCAGGAAGGCAATGCCGCGGGCAACGCGCCGCTGATCGCGCAGACGCGCGGCCAGCTGGGCCAGCTGCTGGGCGGCGAATATGTCGAACAGTTCGCCGCCGCCGTGCGCAAGTCGATCGGCGTCAAGCGCGACGAGGCGGCGATCGCGCGCCTGAAGGCGTCGCTCGGCGGCCAGGGCGGCGGCTGAGCCATGCTGGAGGGCGTTGACGCCGCGCGCGCGGCGCTCGCGGCGGGGCGTCCGGCGCTGGTGTGGCGGCGCGAGCTCGCCGATACCGACACGCCGGTCGCCGCCGCGCTCAAGCTGATCGAGCCGGGCCGCGGCGATTTCCTGCTCGAATCGGTCGAGGGCGGCGCGGTGCGCGGCCGCCACAGCCTGATCGGCCTGGCGCCCGACCTGGTGTTCCGCGCACAGGGCGAGGTGGCCGAGCTCAACCCCGACTGGCTGACCGACCGCGCCGCCTTCCGCCCGGCCGGCAAGCCGACGCTCGCGGCGATGCGCGAACTGGTGCAAGGCTGCCGCATGGACGTGCCGGCGCAGCTGCCGCGCGCGCTCGCCTGCCTGGTCGGCTATTTCGGTTACGAGACGATCGGGCTGGTCGAAAAGCTGCCGCGCGCCGCCAACGACGTGCTGGGCGTGCCCGACATGATCTTCGTGCGGCCGACCGTCATGCTGATCTTCGACCGGCTGGCGGATTCGCTGTTCGTCGCCGCGCCGTTATGGCCCGATGCGGCGAAGGATGCCGACACGCTGATCGCCGCCGCCGCCGAGCGGATCGACGCCACTGCCGCCCGGCTCGCCACCGCGCCGCTGCCGCCGCGCGCCACCGCCGATCCGATCGATGTCGCGCCACAACCGGCGCTGCCCCCCGCCGATTATGCCGCGATGGTCGCGCGCGCAAAGGACTATATCGCCGCCGGCGACATCTTCCAGGTCGTGCTCGCCCAGCGGTTCAGCGCGCCCTTCCCGCTGCCTCCGATCGAGCTGTATCGCGCGCTGCGCCGGATCAACCCCTCCCCCTTTCTCTATTTCCTCGACCTGCCCGGCTTCGCGCTGATCGGATCGAGCCCGGAGATCCTGGTGCGCGTGCGCGACGGTGAGGTGACGATCCGCCCGATCGCCGGCACCCGCCCACGCGGCAAGACGCCCGAAGAGGACGCCGCGAACAAGGCCAGCCTGCTCGCCGACGCCAAGGAACGCGCCGAACATCTGATGCTGCTCGACCTCGGCCGCAACGACACCGGCCGGGTGGCTCAGGCCGGCACGGTCAAGGTCACCGACAGCTACACCGTCGAATTCTACAGCCATGTCATGCACATCGTGTCGAACGTGGTCGGCCGGCTGCGGCCCGACGCCGACGCGCTCGACGCGCTGTTCGCGGGTTTCCCCGCCGGCACCGTCAGCGGCGCGCCAAAGGTCCGCGCGTGCGAGATCATCGCCGAGCTGGAACCCGCCCAGCGCGGGCCGTATGCGGGCGGCGTCGGCTATTTCTCGCCCGACGGGTCGATGGACAGCTGCATCGTGCTGCGCACCGGCATCGTCAAGGACGGCATTCTGCACGTCTCGGCCGGCGCCGGCATCGTCGCCGACAGCGACCCCGCCTATGAGCAGCGCGAGTGCGAGGCCAAGGCGGGCGCCCTGTTCGCCGCCGCGCGCGAGGCGGTGAACAGGGCCAGCGAACCCGGCTTCGGGCAATAGCGGTAGGGCGCGACCACTTCGGTGGCGGTGCATCGTCGTAATGTCAGTTCCCCTGCGAAAGCAGGGGCCCAGGGCCCCAAGCGAAGCGCCTGCGGTTCTGGCCCCCTGCTTACGCAGGGGAACATCGCTCACCAGGCCTAGCGCCCCGGACGCAGCATCGACCAGAAATGCGGCCAGCCGCCCGGGACATCCCATTCTTCGCGGACCTGGAACCCGATCTTCTCATAGAAGCCGACATTGTCCCGCTTGGCCGTCTTGAGATAGACCGCCGCCCCGCCGCGCGGGATCGGTGCCGGCTCGTCCGCCGGCACAGCATCGCGGACGTCAATGGCCGTCGGCTTTTCCATGGAACAGCTTTGCAACGACGAACGCGATCGCCGCACCGATGACCAGGCCGACAATGCCCGATCCGATCGCGGTAACGATCCAGCCGATCACGCCGCTCCCATGGCCGACCGCCTCGGCGACATGATGGATCAGCTCTTCCGGCGCATGCCAGCCCAGCGCCGCCGCGCCGTGCACCAATATGCCGCCGCCGACCCAGATCATCGCCGCCGTCCCGATGATCGACAGCGCGCGCATCACCACCGGCATGCCCTTGACCAGCCCCCGCCCGAACGCGCGCGTGAACGACAGCCGCCGCTGCGCCAGATGCAGCCCGATATCGTCCATCTTCACGATCAGGCCGACCACGCCATAGACCAGCACGGTGATGCCGATCCCCACCACCACCAGCACGACGCCGCGTTCCCATAACGGCTTGTCCGCGACATCGGCCAGCGCGATCGCCATGATCTCGGCCGACAGGATCAGGTCGGTGCGGATCGCGCCGGCGACCTTGCTCGCCTCCAGATGCGCCGGGTCCTCGATCTCATCCTCGACCGCGTCATGCCCGCCGCCGCCGAACGCCTCGATCACCTTTTCCGCGCCTTCGAAACACAGATAGGCGCCGCCCAGCATCAGGATCGGCGTGATCGCCCAGGGCGCGAGCCAGCTGAGCAGCAGCGCGGCGGGCAACAGCAGCAGCAGCTTGTTGCGCAGCGATCCCATCGCGATCTTGGCGATGATCGGCAGTTCGCGCTGCGGCGACAGGCCGGTGACATAGCGCGGCGTGACCGCGGCATCGTCGACCACGACGCCCATCGCCTTGCTGCCCGCCTTCCCCGCCGCCGCCCCGACATCGTCGAGCGACGCCGCCGCCAGCTTGGTGATCGCGGCGACATCGTCGAGCAGCGCGGCAAGACCTGAAGGCATGGAAATCCCCTTTGAAGAACGCTTAGTTCCCCTGCGAAAGCAGGGGCCCAGGGTCACAAGCGG
Organism: uncultured Stakelama sp.; assembly: GCA_964413495.1. Lineage (GTDB taxonomy): Bacteria > Pseudomonadota > Alphaproteobacteria > Sphingomonadales > Sphingomonadaceae > Sphingomonas. The sequence continues at coordinate 37,973 of CAYPRW010000002.1, forward strand.
TGCGCTGCTTGGCTCTGGGCCGCTGCTTTCGCAGGGGAACAAGGCCGCTTGAACGCACCCAAACGAAACGGGCGCCGGTCACCCGGCGCCCGTCGAATGTTTCAAATGCCGGAAAGGTTCAAGCCGCCCAAAGATTCAAGCCGCGTCGTCGGCCTTCTTCTTCTTTTCGGCATAGACGCGGATCGGCTCCTTCGAACCGGCGACCACATCCTTGTCGATCATCACCTCGTCCACCCCATCCATGCTGGGCAGGTCGAACATCGTGTCGAGCAATATGCCTTCCAGGATCGAACGCAGGCCCCGCGCACCGGTCTTGCGCTCGATCGCCTTCTTGGAGACCGAGACCAACGCATCGTCGGTGAAGCTGAGCTTGACGTTCTCCATCTCGAACAGCTTCTGATACTGCTTCACCAGCGCATTCTTCGGCTCGGTCAGGATCTTGACCAGCGCCTCGATATCGAGGTCCTCCAGCGTCGCGACCACCGGCAAACGGCCGACGAATTCGGGGATCAGGCCGAACTTCAGCAGATCCTCCGGCTCGGTCTGGCGCAGCACCTCGCCGGTGCGGCGCTCCTCGGGCGTGGCGACATAGGCGCCGAAGCCGATCGACTTGCCCTGCAGGCGGTCGCCGATGATCTTCTCCAGCCCGCTGAACGCGCCGCCACAGATGAACAGGATGTTGGTCGTATCGACCTGCAGGAATTCCTGCTGCGGATGCTTGCGCCCACCCTGTGGCGGCACGCTGGCGGTGGTGCCTTCCATCAGCTTGAGCAGCGCCTGCTGCACGCCTTCGCCCGACACGTCACGGGTGATCGACGGATTCTCGGCCTTGCGGCTGATCTTGTCGATCTCGTCGATATAGACGATGCCGCGCTGCGCCCGCTCGACATTATAGTCACTGGCCTGGAGCAGCTTGAGGATGATGTTCTCGACATCCTCGCCGACATAGCCCGCCTCGGTCAGCGTCGTCGCGTCGGCCATCGTGAACGGCACGTCGAGGATACGGGCCAGCGTCTGCGCCAGCAGCGTCTTGCCGCAGCCGGTCGGCCCGACGAGCAGGATGTTCGACTTGGCGAGCTCGACCTCGGCGCCCTTCGCGCCATGGTTCAGCCGCTTGTAATGGTTGTGCACCGCCACCGACAGCACGCGCTTCGCCTGCTTCTGGCCGATCACGTAATCGTCCAGGACATCGCAGATTTCCTGCGGCGTCGGCACGCCGCCATCCTTCTTCGAGACGAGCGCCGACTTGGTCTCCTCCCGAATGATGTCGTTGCACAGTTCGACGCATTCATCGCAGATGAACACGGTCGGGCCGGCGATCAGCTTGCGCACCTCGTGCTGCGATTTGCCGCAGAACGAGCAATAGAGCGTGCTCTTCGAATCGCCGCCACTCAGCTTCGTCATTCAGTCTTCCTTTGCGTGCCGGGCAGTTACGCAGCCCGGCATCCTACACTTGGGGCAGCCCCCGGCAATCAAAAACGCCTTTTAGCGCGCCAAGGTGAGCGCGCGGTTAAGCCGCCGCCCCCTCGCCCTCGGTCGGCTGCGGGCGCTTGTCGAACACCTGATCGACCAGCCCGAACGCCTTGGCCTCTTCCGCTTCCAGGAAGGTGTCGCGGTCCATCGCCGCCTCGATCTTCTCCAGGCTCTGGCCGGTGTACTTGACGTACAGCGCGTTCATCCGGTCCTTGATGCGCTGGATCTCCTTGGCCTGGATCTGGATGTCCGACGCCATGCCCTGCGCCCCGCCCGAAGGCTGGTGGATCATGATCCGCGCATTGGTGAGCGCCACGCGCATCCCCGGCTCGCCGGCTGCAAGCAGAAAACTGCCCATCGACGCCGCCTGGCCGATGCACACCGTGCCGACGCGCGGGCGGATATATTGCATCGTGTCGTGGATCGCCATGCCGGCCGTCACCACCCCGCCCGGCGAGTTGATGTACATCCAGATGTCCTTCTTCGGATTTTCCGATTCGAGGAACAGGAGCTGCGCGGTGATCAGCGAGGCCATGTGATCCTCGACCCCGCCGGTGATGAACACGATCCGCTCGCGCAGCAGGCGCGAATAGATGTCGAAGCTGCGCTCGCCGCGGCTCGATTGCTCGATGACGATGGGGACGAGGCCGCCGGTAACGGGGTCGCGCGTGAAGCCGTCGGGGGTCGTCTGACCGGAAAGGGGATGCATGTGCGGGAAATCTCGTGAGTCTGTTTTTGCCCGTGGCCTACATCGGCGCTCGCTCGGCGCGGCGCAAGGGGGGAAGGCGGTGAACGGTTCGGGCAACCATATCGAAGGATTGCCATGCTATCGGGGCATCATGGGGGATCGCACGACCGTCAACACGCCGCGCGGCGAACACGGCTTCCTGCTGTGCCTGATCCTTGGCGGCATCGCGATCCGGCTGCTGTGGCTGGTCCAGGTCCATGGCGGGCTGACCGGCTTTCTCGAAGCGTCGGAAGCGACCCGCGTCGCGCTGGCGATCGCGCAACGCGGCGAGATCGGCGACGCCTATCGCATCGGCCAAGGACCGACCGCGCACCTGCCGCCGCTCAATCCGCTGGTCGCGGGCGGCGTGATGTGGCTGTTCGGTCCGGGCAGCGCCGCCGCCAATCTGGCGCTGCTCGGCTGGTCGCTGGCGCAATGCTTCGCCGGCTATCTGCTGGTGCGCCTGCTGTTCCTGCGGCTCGGCGCCGATCCGCTGGCGGTGCGTTGGGGCACCGCCTTCCTGTTCCTGGTGCCGCCCTTCGTCCAGCAGGAGGTGATCGACTTCCGCTATTGGGAGGGCGGCAGCGCGATGGCACTGACCGCGCTCAACCTGCTGATGCTGCTGCGGCTCGACCGCGAGCGAACGGCCGGCCTGCGTTTCATGGCCGCCATCGCGCTGGTCTGGGCCCTGACGCTGTTCGTCTCGCCGCCCGCCGGGCTGGCACTGGGCGCATGCTGGGCGGTGGTCGCGTGCCGCCGCCTGCCCTTCGCGCAAGCCGCACGGCTGGCGGCACTGACGGCGGTGGCACTGGCGCTGCTCGTGGGCCCATGGACAATCCGCAACGCCACGGTGCTGGGCGATCCGATCGTGCTGCGCAGCAATGCCGGGCTTGAACTGGCGCTCGCCAATCACCCTGCCGCCTTGTCCGGCGAACGCCCCGAACAGGTCTTCTACGACCGATTGAACGCAATCCACCCGGCCGCCAACGCGGCGGCGATGCGGCGCGTGGCCGAATCCGGCGAGGCCGCCTATGCCCGCGCGCTGGGCGAACAGACCTGGCGCTGGCTTCGCGCCAACCCCGCCGCCTTCGTCACATTATGGACACGCCATGTCGGCGAATATCTGTTCCCGCGTCCGTGGCAGATGTATTTCACCGGCTGGCCCGAATGGCGCGAGGCCCGCGCCTTCACCATCTCGCTGGTCCAGCTGCTCGGCCTGATCGGGTTGGCGGCGGCGCTGGCCGGGCGGCGGCACGGCTATTGGACGATCGCGGCCTATGTCGCGCTGACCGTGCTGCCCTATGGCCTGTTCCAGCCGACCGTGCGCTATATCTTCCCGCTCTATGCGCTGCTGGCGCTGCTGGCGGCGGAAGCGGTGGCCGGCGCGATCCGTCACTCGGCGCGCAGGGTGGCGACGCCCGGCACCGCGAGATAGGCCAGCCGCCGCATCTCGCGCCGCCCGCGCACCACCGTATCCAGGATCAGCCCGGCGAACAGGCTCAGCGCGGAAAGGATGACCAGCCCGGTCGCCAGGATCGCGGTCGGCAATCGCGGCACCAGCCCGGTATCGGCATAGGTGATCGCCAGCGGCACCGACAGCAGCACCGCCACCGCCGCGAGCAGAGCCGCGATCCAGCCAAAAAACAGCATCGGCTTCTCGATCCGATACAGCGTCACGATCGTCCGGCCGATGCGCAGCCCGTCGCGATAGGTCGACAGCTTGGATTCAGACCCCTCCAGCCGCGCGAGATAGCGCGTCTCCATCTCACCCACCGGCATCTTCAGTTCCAGCGCATGAACGCTGATCTCGGTCTCGATCTCGAACCCCGCCGACAACACGGGGAAACTCTTGACGAACCGCCGCGAAAACACGCGATAGCCCGAAAAGATATCGGTGAAGCTGCGCCCGAACAGCTTCGCCAGCAACCCGGTCATCGCCCGGTTGCCCAGCACATGCCCGCGCCGATAGGCCTCGGCCGCTTCGTGGATGCGCGTGCCGACGACCATGTCGAGCCCTTCGTCCAGCACCTTGGCGATCATCGCCGGGGCGGCGGCGGCGTCATAGGTCGCGTCGCCATCGGCCATCACATAGATGTCGGCGTCGACATCGGCGAACATGCGCCGCACGACATTGCCCTTGCCTTGCATCCGCTCGGTGCGCACGATCGCCCCCGCCGCGCGCGCCGCCGCGACCGTGCCGTCACGGCTGTTGTTGTCATAGACATAGATCGCCGCTCCGGGCAGCGCCGCGCGAAACGCCGCGACGGTCTGCCCGATCGCGGCCGCTTCGTTATAGCAGGGCAGGATCACTGCGATGCGCGGTTCGGTCACCCCATCCCCCACCACTTCGTCATCCCGGCCTCGTGCCGGGATCCACCGGGAGGCCGGACGACGCGCAAGAGCCTCTTGGCGCTAATGTGCGGCACCGTTGACCCCGGCACAAGGCCGGGGATGACGATCGCCGCGGAACCTCAGTCCGCTTTCTTCTTCGCCGGCGCCTTCTTCTTCGGCGCGGCCTGCGCGGGCGCTTCCTCCGCCTTGGCCGCCTTCTTCGGCGCGGCCTTCTTCGCCGGCTTCACGTCCTCGGCGGCGGCAGTCGCGTCGTCCTTCTTCGCCTTGGCCTTCCTGGCCGGCTTGTGGTCGTGGTCGTGATCATGGCCACAGCCCGGACCGTGGACGTGCGGCACCGCGCCTTCCTCGCTCTCGATCGCGGCTTCCAGCTCCTCGCGGGTCACTTCGCGCTCGCTGATCTCGGCTTTCTCGAACAGGAAATCGACGACCTTGTCCTCATAAAGCGGCGCGCGCAGCTGCGCCGCCGCCATCGGCTCCTGCTGGATATACTGGAAGAACCGCTGCTGGTCCTCCGGCCGATATTGCTGCGCCGCCTGCGCGATCAGGCGGTTCATTTCCGCCTGGGTCACCTCGACCCCATTCGCCTGGCCGATCTCCGACAGCAACAGGCCCAGCCGCACGCGGCGCTCGGCGATCGCGCGGTAATCGTCGCGATCCTTCTCCAGCTCGGCCTTGGCCGCCTCGGGATCTTCCTCGTGGCCCGCCTCATGCTCCAGCTGCGCCCAGATCTGGTTGAACTCGGCCTCGACCATCGACGGCGGCACCGGGAAATCATGGCCGGCGGCAAGCTGGTCGAGCAGCTTGCGCTTCATGTGCGTGCGCGTGAGGCCACCGGTCTCGTTCTCCAACTGGCCCTTCAGGATGCCGCGCAACTGCTCCAGGCTCTCAAGCCCCAGATTCTTGGCAAAATCCTCGTCGATCCTGGTCTCGCCCGCGGTCTGCACCTTGGTGATCTTGAGGTCGAAGGTGGCGGGCTTGCCCTTCAGCGTATCCACCCCGTAATCCTCGGGGAAGTTCACTTCGATCTGCTTTTCGTCGCCGGCCTTCACGCCGACCAGCTGGTCCTCGAAGCCCGGAATCAGACGGCCCGATCCGATCTCGATCGCCATGCCCTCGCCAGTACCGCCGTCGAACGCCACCCCGTCGACCTTGCCGACGAAGTCCATCGTCACCTGATCGCCCTGCTTGGCCTTGTACTTGTCGGCGGCGTCTTCCCACGCCTTCTGCTGACCCGCGATCTGCGCCAGCTGCGCGTCGATCGCGCCCTCGTCGGTCGGGATCACCAGCCGCTCCAGCTTCAGCCCCTCGATCGACGGCGCCGGCACCTCGGGCAGCACTTCCAGCTCGACCTTGACCTGCGCATCGCCACCCGGCGCGAACTCGCCCTCCAGGCTCACCGAAGGCTGCATCGCGGGGCGCAGCTTGTGGTCGGCGATGATCTTCTGCACGCCTTCCTGGATCGTCGAATTGAGCGCGTCCTGGGTCAGCGCCTCGCCATGCATCTTGCGGACCAGGTTGGCCGGCACCTTGCCGGGGCGAAAGCCGGGCATGCGCACCTGCGGCGCGACCTTGCGAACCTCGGCATCGACACGGGCATCGATATCCTTGGCGGTGATCTTGAGGGTGTAGGCGCGCTTGAGGCCTTCGTTCAACGTCTCGACGGTCTGCATTTCAGTCGTGCTTCCTGCTCTGGAAGTGGAATCGGGTTCGCGGCGTCCGCGCTTCGCGCCGGGCGGGACTGGTGCGGGCGAAGGGACTCGAACCCCCACATCTTTCGATACTGGTACCTAAAACCAGCGCGTCTACCAGTTCCGCCACGCCCGCATTCAAGAGGACACCGCAGGTCGGCGGGCTCTATAGCAAGCGATGGCTTCGGGGCAAGCGGCGATGCGATCTGCCGGACGGATCGCCACGCAGCGCACGGTGAACCCGAACCGCGAGCGTGCGTTGAACGAATGAAGGAGTTTCCACGATGCCCGTCGAACCGCCAATCCCCGGACAACCCCCAATCCCCGGACAACCCAGCGTTCCGCCGCCCGAAGCGCCGCCCGCACCACAACCGGGCCAGCCCAGCCCCGGCGCGCCCGAGATCGCGCCCCCCGCGCCGGACATCGACGTGCCCGCCCCACAGCCGCAGGGCGACCCGCCCGGCGCGCCGATCCAGCCGGTGGCGTAGCGGCTCAATCCGCGGCGGTCAGATCGACGATCCGGTCGCGGTCATAGCGCATGACGCCGTCGATCTGCGGAAACCGATCGATCGCCAGCCCCCAGAAATTGGGCAGCTTGCCCACCGGGCGAAAGACCGCCGGCTGCACCTTGAGCGCGGCAAGCCGCGGATCCAGCGGCGCGGCGCCATCGGCCGGACGGAAATCGACCGCCAGCGGCGCGGGTCTGGCATTGTCGGAACCCTCGCGCTTGGGCAGTTCGCGCGCGACGAATCGGCCCAGATCGGTGATCTCGCCCGCCCTTGCCGCGAACCTCACGCTGCCCATGCAGAAACAACTGCCGAACGCGCCGCCATTGGGCAGCACGCTGACCAGGCCATAGACGCGATATTCGCCCGGCGTCACCGCCTGGACATAGGTTGAGGTCTTGTCGGCATCCGACCCCTTGGCAAAGCGGTTGAGCGGCCCGATCGCCACGCCGGTCAACAGCCCGAAATGGGTGAATTCGAAATTCGCCTCGGTCGGTTCGACCGGCTGTTCGGGCAAGGGCATCCGGGTGTCGCCCTTGCGAAGCCTGTCGTTATAGGCCTTGGCCTTGTCATAGGCCGCCTGCTTCTTCGCATATTTCTCGCGCGCCTCGGCATAGGCCTCAGCCTTCAGCGCGTCATATTTCCGCTGATCCTCGGCATCGGCGATCCGCATCAGGTGCAGCGGGATGGCGACATCGGACCGCAACAGGACATAGGCCTTGCTCGGGTCGAGCACCACGACCGGCTTGTCCTTGACCGCGGCGGTCTCGACAAAGGCGATCTTCTCCTTCGCCCATGCCGGCGATGCGGCGGCGGCCAGCGCCGCGAGCGTGACGAGCGCGCGCTTCACAGGCCCAACTCCTTGCCTTCGGGCACGGCGGACGAGGCGACCAGCGCCTGCCGCTTGAGGTAATCGAAACGCCGCCGCTCGGGCATGTCGGACAGGCCTTCCTCGAAATGGAATTCCTCCCACAGCGCCTTGGACAGGCCGTAACGCTGATAGCCCTTGAAATTCATGCACTGGCGCATGTTGACGCGGCGCATGCGGCGCTTCTCCGCCGAGCCAAAGATCGCCGCGATCATCACCGATGCGATCACGCCGCCGGCCGCACCCGCCAGCGTCCCCTGATATACATAGGGCGTCTGGAACGAGCGATAGTCATAGCCGCCCGAAAGACCACGGGCATAGCCGTCGCATTCGACGATATCGACATAGGCGTCGCCATAGCTGACCCCGGCGCGATGGAAGTAATAATATTTGTCGAAGCTCGCTTCATCCTCGGCCGTGGCCGCGAACTGGAGCCTGGGCATTTCGAGCTTCGCGGCCTCGGCGGGATCGAACTCGACCTTGCCGAACGGCGATGCCCCGTCATCGACATATTTCACCGTTTGCGCCACCTGTGCCACCGCCGTCATCGGCAGCGTCACCGCCATGGCGGCCAGCATCGCGCCGGCAAGACGCGATCGCCCATAACCTGTCATCATCGCACCATCCCCCTTGGCGCCGACTCACCCCCAAGCGGCACCGTCTCGATCGATACCGGCTGTGCCTGGGCAGACAAGACGGATTTTCGCGGGCGGTTCAACGCCTCGCGGCGGGGTCGGGAAGCAGGAGGGATATCGCGCGGCGACCGGCGGCGGTCGAACCGCTACCCGTCCAGCGCCTTCTTCAGCAGGTCGTTGACCACGCCCGGATTGGCCTTGCCCGCCATCGCCTTCATCGTCTGGCCGACGAAGAAGCCGAACAGCTTGTCCTTGCCCGAACGATATTCGGCGACCTTGTCGGCATTCGCGTCGAGCACCCTGGCGATCTCCGCCTCGATCGCGCCGGTATCCGAAGTCTGCTTCAGGCCCCGCGCCTCGACGATCGCCGCCGGGTCCTCGCCGGATTCCAGCATGATCTCGAACACCTGCTTGGCCAGCGTGTTCGACAGCGTGCCCTCGGCCACGAGCCCCAGCAATTCCGCCGCCTGCGCCGCCGAGACGGGGCTGTCCTCGATCCCCTTGCCCAGGCGGTTGAGCGCGCCGAACAGCTCGGACGTCACCCAGTTCGCCGCCGCCGGCCCCTTGGCCCCCGCCTCCAGCAGCGCGTCGAAGAACCGCGCCGATTCGACCTCGGCGGTCAGCACCCCGGCATTATAGGGCGTCACCCCCAGCGCCAGATACCGCGCGCGCTTGGCATCCGGCAGTTCGGGCAGCGACGCGCGGCAATCGTCGAGGAATGCGTCGTCCAGCTCAAGCGGCAACAGGTCGGGATCGGGGAAATAACGATAGTCGTGCGCGTCCTCCTTCGACCGCATCGACCGCGTCTCGCCCTTGTCGGGATCGAACAGCCGCGTCTCCTGGACGATCGTGCCGCCATTCTCCAGCACGTCGATCTGGCGCAGCGCCTCGATCTCCACGGTCTGCATGACGAAGCGCACCGAATTGACGTTCTTCGTCTCCGTCCGCGTCCCGAACCCCTCGCCCGGCTTGCGTACCGACACGTTGACGTCGGCGCGCATCGACCCCTGGTCCATATTGCCGTCGCACGAGCCGACATAGCGCAGGATCGACCGCAGCTTCGCCAGATAAGCCCCTGCTTCGGCGGGCGAGCGCATGTCGGGCTTCGACACGATCTCCATCAGCGCGACGCCCGAACGGTTGAGGTCGACATAGGATCGCGTCGGATGCTGGTCGTGCATCAGCTTGCCGGCATCCTGCTCGACATGGATGCGCTCGACCCCGATCGTCTTGGTCGCGTCGCCGACCTCGATCTCGATCGCCCCCTCGCCCACCAGCGGGTGATAGAGCTGGCTGATCTGATAGCCCTGCGGCAGATCGGCATAGAAGTAATTCTTGCGATCGAACCGCGACCATTTGTTGATCTTCGCCTCGATCGCCATGCCGGTGCGCACCGCCTGGCGGATGCATTCGAGGTTCGGCACCGGCAGCATCCCCGGCATCGCGGCATCGACTAGCGAAACCTGCGTATTCGGTTCCGCCCCGAACGCGGTCGCGGCGCCCGAAAACAGCTTGGCGTTGGACGTGACCTGCGCATGGACCTCCAGGCCGATCACGACCTCCCACTCGCCGGTGGCGCCCTTGATGCGATAAGGTGCGGTTGCATCAGCCATGATGCTTGCAGACTTTTATATTACGGATCACAAGCTCACCACGATCATTCACCACAAGCTCAACTTGACCCATTCCAAGGCCCGTACGTCGGCGAACGGATTCAGGCAGGTGAACGCGCCCTTGGGCATCCATCTTGGTGGATTTTCCGATTTTGCGACGTAGCATCGTGATGGCCTTATCGATCTTTTCTGTACTTCGTTGGAATTGTGAATTGAACGCGACTTACCGTTGACGATTCAGAAGATACATCGCCACCTGCATTAGCTCCGATTGAAAACACTTGGATTTTAAATCCGCCGCGGGCAGTCCCACTATGTTTCGCGGTCAAAGCGACATCGAAAGCAACATTTTCTGGCGCACTGAAAGCAAATTCCCCGCTATTATGCGCCGAGCGAATACGAGCATCCGGCTGTGCATCCGCAATGCCCTTCATGACAGCGTTCAAGGTGCTGGTAACGAAAGCTTGCAACTCATTGCTTTCAACTGCGCTCTCTTCATTCTCCATCTCGAACTCCTACCACCACCGCTCCGGCCGAGCCGCAAACCCCGCCCGCTGCTCGATCGCCAGCCCCGCATTCAGCACGCCCTGCTCGTCCAGCGGCTTGCCGATGATCTGCAACCCCAGCGGCAGTCCGGCCTTGTCCAGCCCGCCCGGCACGCTCATCGCTGGCACCCCGGCGAGCGAGGACGGCACCGTGAACACGTCGTTCAAGTACATCGCAAGTGGATCGGCCGATTTCTCGCCCAGCGCGAACGCGGCACTCGGCGCGGTCGGGGTCAGCAACAGGTCGCAGTCCAGCCACGCCCGCTCGAAATCGCGCGCGATCAGCGTGCGCACCTTCTGCGCCTGGGTATAATAGGCGTCGTAGAAGCCGGCCGAGAGCACATAGGTCCCGATCAGGATGCGCCGCTGCACCTCCGGCCCGAACCCGGCGGCGCGCGTCGCCGCATACATTTCCTGCAAATTCGCGCCATCGGGCAGGTCGCGCTGCCCGTACCGCACCCCGTCATACCGCGCGAGGTTGGACGAAGCCTCGGCCGGCGCGATGATGTAATAGGCCGGCAGCGCGTACCGGGTATGCGGCAGCGAGACCTCGACGATCTCCGCCCCCGCGTCCTTGAGGAAATCGATGCCCTGCTGCCACAGCGCCTCGATCTCGCCCGGCATGCCGTCGACGCGATACTCCCTGGGAATGCCCACCTTCCTGCCGCGCAAGTCGGCATTCAGCCCCTCCTCCCACTTCGGCACGTCGAGCTTCAGCGAAGTCGCATCCTTGGCGTCGAACCCGGCCATCGCCTCCAGCATGATCGCGCAATCGCGCACGTCGCGCGCCATCGGCCCGGCCTGGTCCAGGCTCGACGCGAACGCCACCACCCCCCAGCGCGAACAGCGGCCATAGGTCGGCTTGATCCCCGAAATGCCGGTGAAGGCGGCGGGCTGGCGGATCGATCCGCCGGTGTCGGTCCCGGTCGCCGCCGGGCACAGCCGCGCGCTGATCGCCGCCGAGCTCCCGCCCGACGACCCGCCCGGCGCGAGCGGCGCGTTGCCCCCATCGCGCCGCCGCCACGGCGAGATCACATTGCCGAAATAGCTGGTCTCGTTCGACGATCCCATCGCGAACTGGTCGAGGTTCAGCTTGCCCAGCATCCCCGCGCCCGCGTCCCACAATTTCTGCGAGACGGTCGATTCATAGACCGGCTCGAACCCCTCCAGCATATGGCTGGCGGCGGTGGTCTGCACGCCCTTGGTGCAGAACAGGTCCTTCATGCCGATCGGCACGCCCGCCAGCGGCTTCAGCACCTCGCCCGCCGCGCGCGCCGTGTCGGCCTCCCGCGCGGCCGCCAGCGCATGCTCGGGCGTCTCGACGATGAAGGCGTTGAGCGGCTTGGCCGCGCTCACCTTGACGATGAACGCATCGGCGACCTCGCGCGCGGAAAACGCGCCGGACCGGATGCCGTCGCGCAGCCCCGCGACGCCCAGATCGGTGAGATCGGTCATGGATGTTCTCCTGCGCAAGCAGGAGGCAAGGGCCACGAACGGTTCGTGTGCGGCCCTGGATCCCGGGTCAGGCCCGGGATGATCGAATGATCGCGTGCCGTGATCATTCGATCACCTTCGGCACGGTGAAGAACCCATGCTCCCCCGCCGGCGCATTGGCCAGCACCGCGTCGCGCATGCCGCCGTCGTTCACCACATCGTCGCGCAGGCGCAGCGTGTTGGGGATCACGGCGGTCATCGGCTCGACCGATGCGGTATCGACCTCGCCCAATTGCTCGATCCAGCCCAGGATGTTGTTAAGCTCGGGCGCGAGACGCTCGGCATCGGCATCGCTGATCGCGATACGCGCCAGGCTGGCGACCTTCTTCACGGTTGCGGTATCTACGGACATGCAGGCGCGGCTAGCCCCTCGCCCGCCAAGTTTCAACCACGCGGTGATTGCATCCTTTGCAGCCATCGCGCACGGGAAGGCGATTGCAGCTTCACCGTTTATGCTGCAATGCACAATTAGGAGAGCCTGTTGGCGCGTAAGTTCCTCTATCTGGTGGCCATTCTCATCGTGCTCACGCTCGCCGCAACCTTTGCCTACCGCATCTGGGGCGCACAGCTGCTGCGCCAGGCGATGATTCCGGGCGGGCGCTTCGTGGCACAGGCGGCGCTCCCCCCAGACAGCTATGCCCGGCGCGAGATGTGGCTGGCGCGGCCCGACCTGCCCGGCAATCCGGCGCTATGGCTGCCCGCCGGGGTCCCGCCGGGCGCCGCGCCGCGTGCGGCCGTCTTTGCCATCCACCCGACCTCCTATCTCGATCGCGCGCACTGGAACGCGCCGCTCGACGATCGCGAGGCGAACGATCGCGCCGCGCTGTTCCTGCGCGGCCAGGCCAGCGCGTTCAACGCGGCGGGCCTGGTCTGGGCGCCGCGTTACCGCCAGGCGACGTTCGGCGCGTTCCTCATCGCCAGCGCCGACGCGCAGGCCGCGCTCGACCTCGCCTATCGCGATGTCGCGGCGTCGTTCGACCAGTTCCTGGCCGAGGCCGGCGACCGCCCGATCATCCTGACCGGCCACAGCCAGGGCGCGCTCCACCTCGCCCGCCTGTTGCGCGATCGGGTGGCGGGCGGGCCGATCGCACAACGCATCGTCGCGGCCTATGTGGTCGGCTGGCCGGTATCGAAAACCGCCGATCTGCCGCACATGGGCCTGCCCGAATGCACCCGCGCCGATCAGACGCGCTGCATCCTGTCGTGGCAGAGCTTTGGCGAGCCGGCCGATCCCTCGCTGATCCTCGACACGTTCGACGCGACTCGCGGCTTCACCGGCGCCAGCCGCGCGAACACGCCGATGATCTGCACCAATCCGATCACCGGCACGCCCGATACGGCGGCCCCAGCCTCCGCCAATCTGGGCAGCCTGGTGCCCTCGGCCGATTTCGCGTCGGCCATGCTTCAGGCCGGCACGGCCGGCGCGCGCTGCGAGGGGCGCGGGATCCTGCTGATCGGCAGCCCGCCGGCCGCGTTCGCCGGCAGCCGCTACGTGCTGCCCGGCAACAATTACCATGTGTTCGATTATTCGCTGTTCTGGGCCAATGTCCGCGCCGATGCCGCGCGGCGGCTGGCAAGGTTCCGGTGATCACCACCGATCGCGCCGCCTTTCGCGACGCGCTGCCCGGCGGCGGCCGCCTGCTCGGCCTGGATGTCGGCAGCAAGACGATCGGCACCGCGCTGTGCGACGCCGGCTGGTCGTTTGCCAGCCCCGCCGCGCTGATGCGCCGCACCAAATTCACCGCCGACAAGGCGGCGCTGGCCGCGACGATCGCCGGCCAGCAGGTCAAGGGCCTGGTCGTCGGTCTCCCCCTCAACCTCGACGGCAGCGATTCGCCGCGCACGCAATCGACCCGCGCCTTCGCCCGCAACCTCGACGATCTCGGCTTGCCGATCCTGCTGTGGGACGAACGCTGGTCGACCCAGGCGGTCGAGCGCCAGATGATCGCCGAAGACCTCTCCCGCGCCAAGCGCGCCGAGCGAGTCGACAAGCTCGCCGCCAGCTACATCCTGCAAGGCGCGATCGACGGCCTCGCGGCGCTGGATTGACCTGACTTGTTCCCCTGCGAAAGCAGGGGCCCAGGATCAAGCAGCGCCTCGCCTGTAATCCTGGCCCCCTGCTTTCGCAGGGGAACAAGATCGATCGGCGAACCCGATCCCTCCCCCGCCCTTGCCACCCAGCCCCCACCCCGCTAACCGGCACCTTTAATGCAATCGCCGATCGATCATCGCCCCGGCGCCCAGATCCATGGGCGCGCTGTGTTCCCGCACGCGCACTTGACCGGCATTTCCGGGCTCCAGCCGCACGAAATCCTGTTCCTGCTCGACGAGGCGGAACAATGGATCGAGGCGAACCGCACCCGCGCCAAGAGCGACCACCGCCTCGACGGCCTCACCCAGATCAACGCCTTTTTCGAAAATTCCACCCGCACGCTCCTGTCGTTCGAGATCGCCGGCAAGCGCCTGGGCGCCGATGTCGTCAACATGCACGCCGCCCAGTCCAGCGTGAAGAAGGGCGAAACGCTGATCGACACCGCGATGACGCTCAACGCAATGCGCGCCGACGTCATCGTCATCCGGCACATGTCGTCCGGCGCGGTTCAGCTCATCGCCGACAAGGTCGATTGCCCGGTGCTCAACGCCGGCGACGGCAGCCACGAACATCCCACACAGGCGCTGCTCGACGCGCTCACCATCCGCCGCCGCCGGGGCAGCATCGCGCACCAGCGCGTGGTGATCTGCGGCGACATCCTGCACAGCCGCGTCGCACGCTCCAACATCCTGGCGCTCACCGCGCTCGCCGCCGAAGTGCGCGTCGTCGCCCCCTCGACGCTGATGCCCGCCGCGATCGAGCAGATGCACGTCACGCCCTACACCGATTTCGACGCGGCGCTCGACGGCGCGGACGTGGTGATGATGCTGCGCCTCCAGAACGAGCGGATGTCGGGCGCGTTCATCCCCTCGACCCGCGAATATCACCTCAATTACGGCCTCACCCCCGCCCGCCTCGCCCGCGCCAAGCCCGATGCGCTGGTGATGCACCCCGGCCCGATGAATCGCGGCGTCGAGATCGACTCGTCGGTCGCCGACCTCCCCGGCCGCTCGGCGATCACCGAACAGGTCGAGATGGGCGTGGCGGTGCGCATGGCCTGCCTCGACGTACTGACCCGCAAGGCGCGCGGCGTGGAGGGCTGGGCATGAAGCTGACGTTCCGCAACGCCCGCCTCGTCTGCCCCGAAACCGGCGAGCGCGGCGGCGACCTTCACGTCCTCGACGGCCAGATCGTCGCCGAGTCGCCCGAAGACGCGCAGGTCATCGATTGCAACGGCCGCATCCTCGCCCCCGCCCTGATCGACCTCGGCGTGTTCGCGATGGACAAGGCGGCGTGCCGCGCGGGCGGCATCGCGCGTATCGGCCTGATGCCCGACCAGTCGCCGGTGCTCGACGGCCCCGGCCTGGTCCAGCGCGCCGCCGACATGGGCAAGCCCGAATTGTGGGTCCACCCGATCGCCGCCGCGACGCGCGGCCTCACCGGCGAGCACCTCGCCGAATTCGCCACCAATGCCGAAGCCGGCGCGCGCGCGGTGTCGACCGGGCGCGGCTGGATCGCCGATTCGGGCGTGATGCGCCGCGTCCTCGCCTATGCCCGCGATTGCGGCGTGGCGGTGATCGCGCATGCCGAGGATGCCGGCCTGGCGTCGCAGGCGGTCGCGACCGAAGGCGAGACCGCCACCCGATTGGGCCTGCCCGCCGCGCCGGCCATTACCGAGGCGCTGGCCGTGGCGCGCGATCTCATGCTTGCCGAACAGACCGGCGCCGCGATCCATTTCCGGCAGGTCACCACCGCGGCGGCGTTCGACCTCATCCGTGCGGCCCGCCAGCGTGGCGTCGCCGTGATGTGCGGCATCACGCCGGCGCATCTGTTGCTGTCGGACATCGCCATGTCCGATTTCCGCACCTTCGCCCGGCTCTCGCCGCCGCTGCGCGACGAGGCCGATCGCCGCGCCGCGCTCGCCGCGCTTGCCGACGGGACGATCAACATACTGTGTTCGGGGCATGATCCGCGCGGGCCGGAGGAAAAGCGCCTCCCCTTCGCCGATGCGACGCCTGGCATGGCGGGCGCCGAAACGCTGCTGGCGCTCGGCCTCGGCCTCGTCCGCGACGGGCATATCGGTCTGCAGCGATTGTTCGATCTCGTTGCGCGCACGCCCGCGTGCATCCTCGGCATCGACACCGGCACGCTCGCCCCCGGCATGCCGGCCGATCTCGTGCTGGTCGACCCCGACGCCCCATGGCAGATCGAGTCCGACCGCATGGCGGGCAAGGCCGGCAACACCCCGTTCGACGGCCTGCCGGTCCAGGGCAAGGCGCTGCGGCTGTTCAAGGGCGGAACCGAGATCGCCTAACGGCTGTTCCCCTGCGAAAGCAGGGGCCCAGGATCACGAAAGATGTGTTCCAGGCTCTGTGCCCCTGCTTTCGCAGGGGAACCGTGCTCAGCGTGAAGCGACTTGCGCGCCCTTGCCCCAGTTCGCCGCCTTGTCGCCCGCGGCGGTGCGCACGAAGCACTGCCCGCCCCTGGCGCGCACCTTGCCGCACAGCGCGACCGCGTCGCCCCGGCTGAACCCGCCGACCGACAGGCGCTGGAACGCCCCGGCACCGGTCTTGATGCTCGCGCTCGACGGCGTCAGCCCATTGAGCGCCGGAATACGCCGGACCGCACGGCCCCACGCATCACGCGCGACGCCATTGCTGTCATAGGCGCCCAGCTGGACCGCCCATTCGCCCTTCGCCTGCACGAACCTGGCCACCGGCTCCGCCTTCAGCACCCGCGCCGCGCCGACCGAGGGCTTGGCCGCGACGACCGGCTTCACCGCCGCCGCGCGCCTGACCACCGCGACCGGCACGGTCTGCACCACTTCCTTGCGCTCGCCGAACACGATCTGCGTCCCGCTCGGCGCCGTGATTGCCGGCGCGGCGATCTCCACCGCCGCGACGCTGCCGACCTCGACCGGCGCTGGGGCCGGCGCCGCGGCGGCGCTGTCCACCGCGGTCTGGCCGGGCATGTAATTCTCCACCGGATCGGCAACCCGCTGCGCCGCCACCGCGACCGACATCGAACGCGCCAGCGCCAGCCGCTCGGGCTGCCCCTGGTCCGCCACCGGCGTCACGCCGAGCAGCCCGGCGACCTGGTCATAGGCGTTCTGCGGGCGCGAGAAGGTCGCCCATTGCATGATCCGCGCATCGACCTGATCGGACGGCAGGTCGACCGCGGCGACCGCCTTGGCCTGCTGCCACTGCCCCGCCAGCGCCAGGCTGAGCGCCAGGTTCTGCCGCGTCTTGGCGTCCGCGCCGGGCTGGCGCGCGGCCTCGCCCAGCAAGGCCACCGCCGTGCCGGGATCGCCGGCCAGCGCGAACGCCAGCCCACGATCGCTCGCCGGAATCGTCGCGGCATGCGTTTCAAGCGTCTGCCGTGCCGCCGTCCATTCGCCGGTCGCGATCTGCGCCAGCGCCAGGTTGAGCGCGGTGCCGCCATTGCCCGGATCGAGCGACAATGCCTCGTTCAGCGCCTGCGCGGCCGAGATGAAGCGCCCGGTGAACAGATAGGTCTCGCCCAGCAGCTTGCGATATTCGCCATTCTTGGGATCGAAGCTCACCGCCGCCTCGGCCTGGGTGACCGCCAGCTGGCCCTTGCCCTTCTTCAGCGCCTTGCGCGCCGCTTGAGCAAACTTCGCCGCCTTCCTGGCGTCGAGCGTCTCGACCTTGCCGTTGGCGACGGCGAGGCCGCCGACCAGCGCGGTGCCGCCGACCAGCGGCGCCCCCAGCACCAGTGCCGCGACCGTGACCTTCAACATGCGACCTGCGTTCATGGCCCTAAATCCCCCTGATCAACGAGCCTTGCCCGCCGGCAGCTGGCTGGCCAGCGCGCCGACTTCGGGCAGAGTTTCAAGAAACGCATCCAGCGCCTGCGTAACGAGCAGCTGCGCCGAGCGGCCGGAAACCGCCGAAGCGAGGCGCAGCTTCAGATGACGTTCGGCGTCGAGCCGCAGCGTGAACGCCGCCTTGCTCTTCCGGGCCGAAACCTCGCGGCCGATGCGCGCGGCGGTCGCGGTCGAAACCGGACACGCGGCCGGCGCTTCGATCGCCGGCGCCGGCACCATCACGGGCTCGGGCACCTGCGCGACGTCGACCACCGGCGCGACCGGGGCCTGGAACTCCTCGACCAGCGCCTGGCGCTGCTGCAGCACCGGCGGCGCGCTTTCCGGCAGCGGCGCGTCGATCCCCATGTCGTTCCAGCCCAGATCGTCGAGCGACGTGCCCGGATTCAGCCCGACAAAGCCCTGCGGCCGCATTGCCGGACGCGCCTGGCCCTTGCGCGCGAGCAGCCCGGAGGACAGCGAGGCGGTGGGTTTGACGTTGCCGAACATCAGCTCACCACCCGGCGGCCAAAGCCGCCCTGCGGCCGCGCCGTATAGGCCATCTGCGCCGCGGCGGGCGCGGTGAACACGGTGCGGCGGAAATTCTTCTCCAGCCGGTCGCTGATATAGGCCCACAGCGCGATGACCTCACCCGCCGAACGGCCGTTGGGATCGATCTCCATCACCGTGCGCCCGTCGATCATCGACGAGGCGAAGTCGGTGCGCTGGTGCAGCGTGATCGGCGCGACGGTGCCGTGCTGCGACAGCGCGACGGCGGCTTCGCTGGTGATCTTGGCCTTGGGCGTGGCGGCGTTGACGACGAACAGCAACGGCTTGCCCGCGCGGTCGCACAGATCGACCGTGGCGCCCACGGCGCGCAGGTCGTGCGGGCTCGGGCGGGTCGGGATGACGATCAGCTCGGCAACCTGGATCACGCTCTGGATCGCCATGGTGATGGCGGGCGGGGTGTCGATCACCGCCAGGCGAAAGCCCTGCTGGCGCAACACCTCGAGGTCGGCGGCAAGCCGCGCGACCGTGGTCTGGGCAAAGGCCGGAAACTCCGTCTGCCGCTCGTTCCACCAGTCCGACAGCGACCCTTGCGGATCGATGTCGATCAGGACGACCGGTCCGGCCCCGGCCCGCTGTGCCTGCACCGCCAGGTGCCCGCTCAGCGTGGTCTTGCCCGAACCACCCTTTTGTGATGCCATCGCGAGTACGCGCATCTAGCCCTCTGAAAAATCCCGCTGTTGAGGGCAAGAAGTGCCAGCCGCAGCCTAAGAAGCCGTTAACGCCGGCGGCATGCGCGGCGTTTTGACGTCACCGGAACCGCGAACGCTTGATGTTCGAGTAAGCATGGCTTGGCCCGTCGCGGGATAGCTGGCATGATCGCGCGGCGTTTTTGGGGATGGGCGTGATGAGGATATGGGGTGCGGTCGTGTTGCTGGCCGGCATCGGATCGGCGTGCCTCCCGGCACTCGCCGATGTAAAGGCGGGCGTCGAAGCGTGGCAGCGCGGCGATTACAGACAGGCGATCGCGCAATGGCGCGGCCCGGCGGTGGCCGGCGATCCCGACGCGCAGTTCAACCTGGGCCAGGCCTACAAGCTGGGCCGCGGCGTCCCGGCCGACCTTGCCCAGGCGGAGGAATGGTATCGCAAGGCCGCGCTGCAGGGCCATCCCCAGGCGCAGGAGAATTACGGCCTGGTCCTGTTCGAGAACAACAAGCGGCTGCAGGCGGCCGAATGGCTGCAAAGGGCGGCCGCGCGCGGCGAGCCGCGCTCGCAATATGTGCTGGGGACGATGTTCTTCAACGGCGACGGGGTCGATAAGGATTGGGTGCGCGCCTATGCGCTCACCGTCCGCGCCGCCGCGCAGGGCTTGCCGCAGGCGTCGACCGCACAGGCGCAGATGGATCGCTACATCACCCTGGCCGATCGCCAGAAGGGCCTCGAACTGGCGCGCGACTATGAGCGTGACGCCGCCCGCCCGCAGATCGCCGCCGCGCCGCCCTCGCCGTCCCGCACGCCCAGCCGCCCGATCGCGAAGACCGAGCTGCCGCCCTCGACCGCCGCACAACGCCCGATTCCGGCCGAAGACGAAACGGCCCCCGAAATCGTCGAAACGCGCCCCAGCCCGCCGATCGTCCGCCCGGCGCCACGCCAGACCCCGCGAACGCCCCCGCAACAGGCCGAAGCCCCAACGATCCGCGACGGCGGCTGGCGCCTCCAGATCGGCGCGTTCGGCGATCCCGCCAACGCCCGCAAGGCCGGCGCCCAGGCCGCCGGCCGCTTCCCCGGCCGCCGCGTCTTCTACGAAAAGGCCGGCAGGCTGACCAAGGTCCTGATCGGCCCCTTCGCCTCCAACGCCGAGGCGTCACGCGCCTGCGGCCCGGTCAAACCCTGCGTACCGGTGCGGGATTAGTGAGCGAATCAATCCTCCCCCGCCAGGGGGAGGTGGCGCCGAAGGCGACGGAGGGGGAGGACGGCGATGCACCTCGAAGGCACGGGATCAAGCCGCCACAACGCCAAACGCCTGCGCCGCGAAATGACGCCGCCCGAAATCGCGCTATGGCTCGCCCTGCGCCGAAACGAAGACGGCCTGCGCTTCCGCAAACAATATGCCGCCGGCAATTATGTGCTCGATTTCTACTGCGCGCCCGCGCGTCTGTGCATCGAGGTCGACGGCGAAGCGCATGAAAGAGGTGACCGCCCAGAGCGGGATGCTGCGCGCGATGAATGGCTCGCACACAAAGGCGTCAGAACAGTCCGCTATTCCGCAGGAAATGTACTGGCAAATCTGGAAGGCGTGGTGCGCCAGGTCGTTGGGATCGCCTTGCAACGCATCGGCCGAAGCGCAGGCTGACCGCCGCCCTCCCCCTTGCGGGGAAGATCAAAGGTCAATCCGCCACCCAATCCCCACGCGCGATCCCCTGCGCGTACAACAACGCCGTCAGATCCCCATGATCGATCCGCGCCCCCGCCGCCGCCGCCACGATCGGCTTGGCGTGATAAGCGACGCCCAGCCCGGCCTGCTTGATCATCGCCAGATCGTTCGCCCCGTCGCCGACCGCCATCGTCGCCGCCGCAGCCAGCCCCAGCTCGGCCATGGCGTTCAGCAGCGTGGTCTCTTTGGTCGACGAATCGACGATCGGCTTGGTCACCCTGCCGGTCAGCGCGTCGGCCTCGATCAGCAATTCATTGGCGATCACCCGGTCGAACCCGATCTGCGCCCCGACCGGCTCGGCAAAGCGGGTGAATCCGCCCGACACCAGGATCGTCGTCGCCCCGCGCGCCTTCATCGTCCGCACCAGCGTCCGCGCGCCGGGCATCAATTGTACACGCTCGGCCAGACAGCGGTCGATCGCATCCGCCCCCAGCCCCTTCAGCAACGCCACCCGCGCATCCAGCGCCTCGGCGAAATCCAGCTCGCCGCGCATCGCCGCCTCGGTCACTTCAGCGATCTGCGCCTTGATCCCGGCATAATCGGCCAGCTCGTCGATGCATTCGACGGTAATCATCGTCGAATCCATATCGGCGACCAGCAGCTTCTTCTCGCGGTTGGCAGCAGGCTGAACGACGACATCAAGGCGTAAATCTCGTCCGAAACCGCCTTGAGCTATGGCAAGCGCCTGTTCCTTGATGGCATCTGCCAACCCCGCGCAGTGGGCGACGTCAAAGTCACCGCTTGGCCAGAACGGAAATTCTCCAGCGTATCCATCGTCCAGCATGACATAAGGCGCGCTAAGCTTGCCCGCTGTGCAGTCGGTATCGAACTGATGAGCAACCTCGGATAGGAAGCTTTCATCAATCCCGCCGTCAGCAATCAACGTGGCGACAAACATGAACCCTCCCGATCTTCCGAAGGTCGCGCTCATCGCAGGCCCGACCGCCAGCGGCAAGTCCGCTCTGGCGATCGAACTGGCGACACGCACCGGCGGCACGGTCATCAACGCGGATTCGGCGCAGGTCTATGCCGAACTGCGCGTGCTGACCGCGCGCCCCTCGCCCGCCGAGGAAACGCAGGCGCCGCACCGCCTGTTCGGCCATGTCGCGGGCGCCGAAGCCTATTCCGCCGCACGCTGGGCCACGGAGGCGAAGGCGCAGATCGCGGCCGCCCATGCCTGCGGCAGCCTGCCGATCCTCGCCGGCGGCACGGGCCTGTACATCCGCACCCTGCTCGACGGCATCGCCCCGGTGCCCGACATCGCCCCCGCGATCCGCGCCGAAATCCGCGCGCTGCCCGTCGCCACCGCGCACCGCCTGCTCGCCGAAACCGACCCGCAAGCCGCCGCGCGCCTCGACCCCGCCGACACCACGCGCGTCGCCCGCGCGCTCGAAGTGGCGCGTTCCACCGGCCGCACGCTCGCCGACTGGCAGCGCGATCGCGTCGGCGGGATCGCCGGCAGCATCGACCTCGTCCCGTTGATCCTGCTGCCTGACCGCACCTGGCTGGCCGATCGCTGCGACCGCCGCCTCGCCGCGATGTTCGGCGAAGGCGCGGTGGACGAGGTTCGCGCCCTGCTCGCCCGATCCGACATCCCCGCCACCGCCCCCGTCCGCCGTGCCATCGGGGTGGCGCAGATCGCGGCATGGCTGGCGGGTTCGCTCAGCCGGGAAGCGGCGCTCGCCGGCGCCCAGGCCGCCACCCGCCACTATGCCAAACGCCAGTATACCTGGCTGCGCCATCAGCCGCCGCCGGACTGGCCGCGCGAAAGCTCGATAGAAAACTCCAATAGAATATCCTATTTCGCACGATTATTACAATAATAACTCTTGACACGCATCTTTCATACGCATAGCAGCGCACCTCCCAAGCTGCTATGGCAGCGCCGCATTTTTTGCAGGAGATTCGACGTGGCCGAGAAAAGCGGAGCAGACATCCTGATCGAGGCGCTGACCGACCTCGGTGTGGAGGTCGTGTTCGGCTATCCCGGCGGCGCCGTGCTGCCGATCTACGACGCGCTCTTCAAGCAGAAGAAGATCCGCCACATCCTGGTCCGCCACGAACAGGCGGCGACCCACGCGGCCGAGGGCTATGCGCGCTCGACCGGCAAGCCCGGCGTGGTGCTCGTCACCTCCGGCCCGGGCGCGACCAACGCGGTCACCGGCATCACCGACGCGCTGATGGATTCGATCCCGATGGTGGTCATCACCGGCCAGGTGCCGACCGCGCTGATCGGATCGGATGCGTTCCAGGAAGCCGATACGGTGGGCATCACGCGCCACTGCACCAAGCATAATTATCTGGTGAAGGATCCCGCCGACCTCGGCGCGACGGTGCATGAGGCGTTCCATATCGCCACCTCCGGCCGCCCCGGCCCGGTGGTGATCGACATTCCCAAGGACGTCCAGGTCGCCACCGCGCGCTATGCCAGGCCCGGCCCGATCCAGCACAAGACGTATCGCCCGCAGATCAAGGCGGACAAGGCGCTGGTCGAATCCGCGGTCGAGATGCTGGCCGCGGCCGAACGCCCGATCCTCTACACCGGCGGCGGCGTCATCAATTCGGGGCCCGGCGCCGCGCAATTGCTGCGCGAACTGGCGCGGATCACCGGCGCGCCGGTCACCTCGACGCTGATGGGCCTGGGCGCCTTCCCCGCCTCGTCCGATCAGTGGCTGGGCATGCTCGGCATGCACGGCACGTACGAGGCGAACTACGCGATGAACCAGGCCGATCTGGTGATCGCGATCGGCGCGCGCTTCGACGATCGCGTGACCGGCCGGCTCGATGCGTTCAGCCCGCATTCCAGGAAGATCCATATCGATATCGACCGCTCGTCGATCAACAAGACGGTGCGCGTCGATCTGCCGATCGTGGCCGATGTCGGCCACGCGCTCGAGGATATGGTCCGCATCTGGAAGGCGCGCCAGCACCCCCGGCCCGACCTGTCGGACTGGTGGGCCCGGATCGCCGGCTGGCGCGACGTGCGCTGCCTCGATTATGCCGAACCCGGCGACGAGATCATGCCGCAACGCGCGATCCAGGCGCTGTGGGAGGCGACGCGCGATCGCGCGCCGATCATCACCACCGAGGTCGGCCAGCACCAGATGTGGGCCGCGCAGCATTTCCATTTCGAAAGCCCCAACAAATGGCTGACGAGCGGGGGCCTGGGCACGATGGGCTATGGCCTGCCCGCCGCGATCGGCGCGCAATTGGGCAATCCCGGCGCGCTGGTGATCGACATCGCCGGCGACGCCAGCATCCAGATGAACATCCAGGAGCTGGCGACGGCGACGCAATATCGCCTGCCGGTCAAGATCTTCATCCTCAACAACGAATATATGGGGATGGTGCGCCAGTGGCAGGAACTGACCTATGCCAGCCGCTATTCGGAAAGCTATTCGGATTCGCTGCCCGATTTCGTGAAGCTGGCGCAGGCCTATGGCTGGAAGGGCATCCGGATCGAGGGCCGGGGCCAGCTCGACGACGGCATCGCCGCGATGCTGGCGCATGACGGGCCGGTGATCGTCGACTGCTGCGTCGCCCAGCTCGCCAACTGCTTCCCGATGATCCCGTCGGGCGCCGCCCATACCGACATGATGCTCCAGGCCGCCGAAGTCTCCGGCGAAATGGACGACGAAGCCAAGGCACTGGTCTGAACCGATGCACATCAAGGAAGAAAAAGCCGAACGGCATACACTTGCCGTGATCGTCGACAACGAACCGGGCATCCTTGCCCGGATCGCCGGCCTGTTCACCGCGCGCGGCTACAATATCGAAAGCCTGACGGTGAGCGAGATCACGCAGGACAAATCGGTCAGCCGCATCACCATCGTCACCGCGGCCAGCCCGGCGACGCTGGAACAGATCGTGGCACAGCTCGACCGCCTCGTCCCGGTGCACAAGGTGCGCGACCTGACGGCGGAGGGCGAGCATGTCGAGCGCGAGCTGGCGCTGGTCAAGGTCGCGGGCACCGGCGATCACCGGATCGAGGCGCTGCGCCTGGCCGATGTCTACCGCGCCCGCGTGGTCGACGCGACCGTCGCCAGCTTCGTGTTCGAAGTCACCGGCTCGACCGAAAAGATCGACAAGTTCGTCGAACTGATGAGCGAGGTCGGCCTGCTCGAAGTCGCCCGCACCGGCATCGTCGCCATCGCGCGCGGAAAAGAGGCGGCTTAACCAATTCATATCGCAATCGTCACCGGCGCGCGGAACCGCGCCGTCATGGCGACAGAAGGGGAATGAAGAAATGCGTGTCTATTACGATCGTGATGCCGACCTGAACCTGATCACGGACAAGAAGATCGCCATCCTCGGCTATGGCAGCCAGGGCCACGCCCATGCGCAGAACCTGCGCGACAGCGGCGTCAAGGACGTGGCGATCGCGCTGCGCGAAGGCTCGGCCACGGCAAGGAAGGCGCAGGCCGCCGGCTTCAAGGTCATGTCGAACAAGGAAGCGGCCGGCTGGGCCGACATCCTGATGATCCTCGCGCCCGACGAGCATCAGGCGGCGATCTGGGCCGACGATCTCGCCGGCAACATGAAGCCGGGCGCCGCGCTCGCCTTCGCGCACGGCCTCAACGTCCATTTCGGCCTGATCGAGCCGCCCGCCGATATCGACGTCATCATGATCGCGCCCAAGGGCCCGGGCCACACCGTGCGCAGCGAATATGTCCGCGGCGGCGGCGTCCCCTGCCTGATCGCGATCCACCAGGACGCCAGCGGCAACGCGCATGACGTCGCGCTCGCCTATGCCTCGGGCGTCGGCGGCGGCCGCTCGGGCATCATCGAGACCAATTTCCGCGAGGAATGCGAGACCGACCTGTTCGGCGAACAGGCCGTGCTGTGCGGCGGCATCACCCACCTGATCCAGGCCGGGTTCGAAACGCTGGTCGAGGCCGGCTACGCCCCCGAAATGGCCTATTTCGAGTGCCTCCACGAAACCAAGCTGATCGTCGACCTCCTCTATGAAGGCGGCATCGCCAACATGCGCTATTCGATCTCGAACACCGCCGAATATGGCGACATCAAGACCGGCCCGCGCATCATCACCGACGCGACCAAGGCCGAAATGAAGCGCGTGCTGGCCGACATCCAGTCGGGCCGCTTCGTCCGGGATTTCGTGCTCGACAACCGCGCCGGCCAGCCCGAGCTGAAGGCCAGCCGCAAGGCCGCCGCCGCCCATCCGATCGAACGGACCGGCGCCGAACTGCGCGCGATGATGCCATGGATCAAGGCCAACCAGCTGGTGGACAAGGACAAGAACTAAAATCCTCCCCGGCACGGGGAGGTGGCATCGCGCAGCGATGACGGAGGGGGCGGGCCGCAAACGCGACGCTGCGCGGCTCCCCTCCCCGTGCCGACAGAGGGATCCCTGGAAACATTCGGTTTCCCACTCGTCATTTGACGGACGCGCAAACTCGGCAGAGATTGCGCGTCCGTTCCGTTTCAGGAGTTTGTCCGCATGCGTATCCTCGCCCTCGCCCTCGCCGCCACCGCCGCGATCGCCACCCCGCTCGTCGCCCAGCAGATGCAGGCACCGGGTTCGAAGAACCCCGCCGCGATCACCGGCGGCGCCTATACCGTCGATCCGGGCCACACGCTGGTCGGCTGGGAAGTCGACCATCTCGGCTTCACGCCCTATTGGGGCATCTTCGGCGAGGTCACCGGCACGCTCCAGCTCGACCCCGCAAACCCCGCCGCCGCCAAGGTCGACGTGACGATCCCGGTGTCAAAGGTGGTCACCGCCCACGCCGGCCTGACCGCGCACCTGCTGCGTCCGGGCAAGGACGGCGGCAAGCCCGATTTCTTCGGCGCCGCACCGGCCGACGCCAAATTCGTCTCCACCAACGTCGCGGTGTCGGGCCAGACCGCGACGATCACCGGCAATCTCACGCTCAACGGCGTGACCAGGCCGGTGACGCTCGCCGCCAGCTTCTACGGCGCGGGCAAGATGGCGCCGCAGATGGGCGGCAAGGAGAATGTCGGGTTCGAAGCCACCGCGACGATCAAGCGCAGCGATTTCGGCATTGCCACGGGCATCCCCTTCGTCAGCGACGCGGTAAAGCTCAGGATCGCCGCCGCCTTCGTGAAATAGGAACGCCACCGCCCCATCCTTAAGCGCCCGTCACCCCGGCCTCGTGCCGGGGTCCACCCCGCCTCGCGCGCTGCGCCCGAACCCGACCTCCAGCAAATACGGCCTTCCCTCCCCGCCTTCCCCGCGCTATGGCCGCCGCATGACCGCCATTCACGGCCTTCTGCGTCTTGCACGACTTACGCGCCCTTAGGGCGTGAACCCGCGCGGCCGCGTGCCGCGCACACGGCCTAAGGGCACCGCAAGCAACCCCGACCGCCCCCCGCGCGCTCTGCGCGCGCCCTCGGCAACAATCTGCAAGAAAGCCACGCCCATGTTGCGCGATCCCAGCGTCAAATACCGCCCGTTCCCGCCGATCGACCTGCCCGACCGGCAATGGCCCTCACGCACGATCACGAAGGCTCCGCGCTGGCTCTCCACCGACATGCGCGACGGCAACCAGGCGCTGATCGACCCGATGGACGCGGAGAAGAAGACCCGCTTCTTCGACCTGATCTGCCGCGTCGGGATCAAGGAGATCGAGGTCGGCTTCCCCAGCGCCGGCGCGACCGAGTTCGATTTCATCTCGGGCCTGGTCCGTGACGGCCGCATCCCCGACGACGTGACGGTTCAGGTGCTGACGCAGGCGCGCCGCGACCTGATCGAAACCACCTTCGACAGCCTGCACGGCGCAAGGACCGGCATCGTCCATGTCTACAACGCGGTCAGCCCCGCGTGGCGCAGAATCGTGTTCAACATGACCCGCGACGAGATCAAGGGCATCGCGATCGACGCCGCCAAGCTGCTGCGCGACAACGCCGCCGCGCGGCCCGGCACCGACTGGCGCTTCGAATACAGCCCGGAAACCTTCTCCACCGCCGAAGTCGATTTCTCGGTCGAAGTGTGCGCCGCGGTGATGGACATACTGCAACCGACCGTCGAACGGCCGATCATCTTCAACCTGCCCGCCACGGTCGAATGCGCGACGCCCAACGTCTATGCCGACCAGATCGAATATTTCTGCCGCAACATCCCCGATCGCGACGCGGTCATCGTCTCGCTGCACACGCATAACGACCGCGGCACCGGCGTCGCCGCGGCGGAGCTGGGCCTGATGGCCGGCGCCGACCGGGTCGAGGGCTGCCTGCTCGGCAATGGCGAACGCACCGGCAATTGCGACCTGGTGACCGTCGCGATGAACCTGTACACGCAAGGGATCGACCCCGGCCTCGACTTTTCCGACATCGACGAGGTGGTGAAGACCGTCGAATATTGCACCAACATCCCGGTCCACCCGCGCACGCCCTATGCCGGCGATCTCGTCTTCACCGCCTTTTCCGGCAGCCATCAGGACGCGATCAAGAAGGGGTTCGCCGCGCAGGAGGCGAAGAACGACGCCTATTGGGAAGTCCCCTATCTGCCGATCGACCCCGCCGATCTCGGCCGCAGCTACGAAGCGGTGATCCGCGTCAACTCGCAGTCGGGCAAGGGCGGCGTCGCCTGGGTGCTGGAACAGGACAAGGGCCTCAAACTGCCCAAACGCCTCCAGGCCGATTTCAGCCGCCATGTTCAGGCGCTCGCCGACGAGACCAGCCGCGAGCTCAACGCCCCCGACATCTGGGGCGCGTTCGTCCAGGCCTATCGCCTGGGCGAGCCGCAACGCTTCGCGCTCGGCGCCTATGACGAAACGCGCGCGCCCAACGGCGACCGCATCTTCGCCGGATCGATCGAGGTCGAGGGTCGGCAACGCTCGGTCAGCGGGCGCGGCAACGGCCTGATTTCCAGCGTGGTCGCGGCGATGCGCGAAGGCTTCGGCATCGATCTCGACATCGCCGACTATGCCGAACACGCGATCGGCCACGGCTCGGGCGCGCAGGCGGCCGCCTATGTCGAATGCCGCACGCCCGAAGGCCGCACGATCTGGGGCGTCGGCATCGACGAGGACGTCGCCACCGCCAGCGTCCGCGCGATCCTCAGCGCGGCGAGCGCGGTGGAGTAGCTGACACTGTTCCCCTGCGAAAGCAGGGGCCTAGGGCCACGAGCGCCGTCCTTCTTGACCCTGGGCTCCTGCTTTCGCAGGAGAACAGCATGGGGGATGCGACGTGAAACCCGGCTACGTCTACATCATGGCGAGCAAGCGCAACGGCACGATCTACATCGGCGTCACCAGCGATCTCCTCGCCCGGGCGCACCAACACCGCAACAAGCTGATCGAAGGTTTCACCAAGGAACACGGCTGCACCCGCCTCGTCTGGTTCGAAGGCCATGCCGACATCGAAGCCGCCCGCTACCGCGAACTCCAGATGAAGCGATGGAAGCGCGCATGGAAAATCGAGTTGATCGAGCGAGAAAATCCGCACTGGAAGGATCTGTACGACACATTGTTCTAAAAACGATCTTGTTCCCCTGCGAAAGCAGGGGCCCAGGGCCACAAGCGACACCGCCCATGACCCCGGACTCCTGCGTTCGCAGGAGAACGAAGGTCAGCGGTTGAACAATTCCAGTTCCCCTGCGAAAGCAGGGGCCCAGGGGCCACAAGCGACACCGCCCATGACCCCGGACTCCTGCCTTCGCAGGAGACCAGACCGGATTGACCAATGACCCGCTCCCCCCTCGCCCCCGCCGGCTTCCCCAACCTTCCCGCCATCCCCGGCGTCACGCTGCGCATCGCCCGCGCGCGCTACAAGACGTGGGACCGCTGCGACCTCACCTTCGTCACGCTCGCCCCCGGCACCGCCGTCGCCGGCGTCACCACCACCAGCAAATGCCCCTCCCCCGAAGTCGAATGGTGCCGCGACGCGCTCGTCCTCGGCCGCGCCCGCGCACTGGTCGTCAACGCCGGCAACAGCAACGCCTTCACCGGCAATCGCGGCCGCGCCGCGGTGGAGGCGATCGCCGCCCGCGTCGCCGCGCATCTCGATTGCCGGCCGTCGGACATCTTCGTCTCCTCGACCGGCGTGATCGGCGTCCCGCTGCCGATCGACAAGGCGCAGGCCGGCCTCGACGCCGCCTTCGCCGCCACGCCGTGCGGCTGGGAAGACGCCGCCAGCACGATCGGCACCACCGACACCTATCCCAAGGGCGCGGTCACCACCGCGATCGTCGGCGGCAGGACCGTCAGCCTCGTCGGCATCGTCAAGGGCAGCGGCATGATCGCGCCCGACATGGCGACGATGCTCGGCTACATCTTCACCGACGCCGCCGTGGACGCCGCCTTCCTCCAGCGCGCCCTGTCCGACGCCAACGCCAAAACCTTCTCGTGCATCACCGTCGACAGCGACACCTCGACCAGCGACACCGTCCTCGCCTTCGCCACCGGCACGGCCGGCAACGCGCCGCTCGCCGATGACGACAGCGACGGCGCCGACGCCTTTCGCGCCGCGCTGGCCGACCTCTGCCTCCAGCTCGCCCACCTCGTCGTGCGCGATGGTGAGGGCGCGTCGAAATTCATCCGCATCGACGTGGACGGCGCCGAAAACGACGCCAGCGCCCACCGCATCGCGCTCAGCATCGCCAACTCCCCCCTGGTCAAGACCGCCATCGCGGGTGAGGACGCCAATTGGGGCCGCATCGTCATGGCGGTGGGCAAGGCCGGCGAGCCCGCCGAGCGCGACAAGCTCGCGATCACCTTCGGCGGCGTGCAGGTGGCCTCGGGCGGCCTGGCGGTCGAGGGCTATGACGAAGCCCCCGTCGCCGCGCACCTCAAGGGCCAAAAGGTCGAGATCGGCGTCGACCTGGGCCTTGGCGAAGGCCGCGCCACCGTGTGGACGTGCGACCTGACGCATGGCTACATCTCGATCAACGCGGATTATCGGAGCTGAGCCATGCTGACCCTGTGGGGCCGCCTCAATTCCCACAACGTCAAGAAGGTGGCGTGGTTCTGCGAGGAACTGGCGCTGCCCTGTCGCCGCGTCGATACCGGCGGCGCATTCGGCATGGACGCCGCCTATCTCGCCAAGAACCCGAACGCGCTCATTCCGACGATCGAGGACGGCGACCTGATCCTGTGGGAATCGAACGCGATCCTGCGCTATCTGGCGGGAAAATACGATGCCGCAGGCCAGTTCTGGCCGCACGATCCCGCCCAACGCGCGCGCGCCGATCGCTGGATGGATTGGCAGTTCGCCTATGCCCCCGCCCAGTTCGACGCGTTCATCAACCTGATCCGCACCGCCCCGGCGGATCGCAACGCGCAGGCCATCGCCCGCTCGGCCGAGCGAACGGCCAAGCTGATGGCGATCCTCGACCGATATCTAGCCGAGCAACCCTGGCTGTCCGGCCCGTGCTTCGGCGTCGGCGACGTGCCGATGGGCGTCTATGCCCACACCTGGTTCAGCCTCGACATCGACCGGCCGGCCCTGCCCCATGTCGCGGACTGGTACGAACGGCTCAAGACGAGACCCGGCTATGCCGCCAATGTGATGATCCCGCTCACCTGAAACGAGCGGGGACGGCCACCGGCCCCGCCCGCGCAAGGTCACACCACGCTCTCGATCCACGCCTTCAGCTTCGACTTGGTCGAGATGTCCTGAATGCCCACCTGCTGCGCGATCTTCTGCCCGTCCTTGTAGAGGAACAGCGTCGGGATGCCGCGAATGCCCAGCGATCCCGGTGTATCGGGATTCTCCTCGATATTCAGCTTGGCGATGGTCACCTTGTCGGCCAGCTCCTCGGACAATTCGTCCAGGCTCGGCCCGATGATCTTGCACGGCCCGCACCATTCCGCCCAGAAATCGACCAGCACCGGCTTGTCGGATTTCAGGACATCGGCTTCGAAGCTTGCATCGGTCACGGCCTTGGCCATCGGGAATCTCCTTGTGTGTTGGCGCCAACCTAGGGAGGCCGCCCGCCGCCCTCAAGCGTTCGACCCCAAGCTTTGCTCCGCCCCGACCAAGCCCGGCTTGTGCGCCTCGATCAGTTCGTCCGGCAACGCGAACAGCACCGGCCCGGCGGTATAGAGCAGCCCCGCCGCGATCCGCCGCCCCGGAAACACCACCTCCAGCGCCGCGACATAGGCCGCCATCTGCCGCACATGATAGGGCGGCACGTCATCCAGCGCCGCCGGCGCCCGCCGCCCGGTCTTGAAGTCCACCACCAGCACCCGGTCCTCGGTCACCAGCAGCCGGTCCGCCGTCCCCGACACGACATGCCCGCCCGCCACCACCGCCGCGATCGGCGCCTCCGCCAGCGCCTCCGGCCCGAACAGCTCGGCGAAGCGCGCATCCGCCAGCACGCCCAGCGCCGCCCCCGCCAGCTCGGCCCGCGCGCCCGCGTCCGCCACGCCGCCCGCCCCCGCCAGCCAGCGTTCCGCCGCCGCCGCGCGCCGTTCAGCCGCCACCGCCGGCAACCGCTCCAGCAACGCATGGATCAGCCGTCCACGCGCCGCCGCCGCCCGCAATACCGGCCCCGGCGGCGGATCGGCCACCAGATCCTCGCCCAGCGAAGACGGTGCCAGCGGCCGCGGCGGGCGCGCCTCCACCGGCGCGGCGCGCGCGACCCAATCCGGCAACGCCACCTCGCCGCCCCCCACCGCATCCGCCACCGCCCCCCGCGCCACCGGCGGCAACGGACGACGCCCGGCAAACACCGCCTCGCCCTCCCCAATCTCGACCCCCAGCGCCGCAAATGCCGCCCGCGCCGCCGCATACCAGCTCAGCGCCGGCGGCTCGCCCTTCGCCCGCGGCCCCAGCGCCCCCGCGATCACCAGCCGCTCCTCCGCCCGCGTCGCCGCGACGTAGAACAGCCGCCAATGCTCCTCCAGCTCACGCGCATCCGCCAAAGCCACCGCCGCATCCACCGGTCCGCCACGCTCCGCCCGCCCCGGCCGAAACACCGGAAACGGCGTCCCGTCATGCCCCTCCGGCGCCCATTTCACGAAATCGAACAGCTTGTTCCCCCCCGCCGGATCGGCACACGCATCGGCCAGGATCACCAGCGGCGCCTGCAAGCCCTTCGCGCCATGCGCCGTCATCACCCGCACCGCCGCCTGCGGCTGCGCGGCATCGCGCACGATCTCGACATCCCCACGATCGAACCAGTCCAGAAACCGCTGCAAGGTCGGCGTCGCCAGCCCCTCGAACCCCAGCGCCGCCGTCAGCAACTCCTCCACCGGATCGAGCGCCTCCTTGCCCAGCCGCCGCACCAGCTTGCGCCGCCCGTCCATCGCCCCCGAAAGTATCTCCTCCAGAAAGCGATACGGCGTCATGAAATCGGCCCGCGCCAGCAGCCCGTACAGCGGCGCCAACCGCGCCTCATCCACGCTCGCCCGCAAATGCCGCCACAAACTCCCCCGCTCGCGCAGCGCCGCCGCCATCAGCTCGTCCTGCGTCCACCCGATCAGCGGCGACACCAGCAACGAAGCCAGCGACAGATCATCATCCGGCTGCAACGCAAAGCGCACCGCCGCCAGCAGATCCTGCACCGCCAGCGGCGCGTTGAGCCGCAGCCGATCCACCCCCGCCACCGGCACCCCCTCGGCATAGAGCCGCGCGACCAGCAACGACGCCAGCTCGCCGCGCCGCTTCACCAGGATCATTACATCCTCAGGCCGCAGCACCCGCCCCTTGCTCTCCAGCACCAGCGTCCCGATCCACGCCTTGATCGTCCGCGCGATCCGGTTCGCCACCTCGCGCGTCGCATCGTCGACCCAGCTCTCCTCGTCCTCGGGATCGCCCCCCGCCACCACCGGCGGCCACAGCGTCACCGTCCCCGGCCCCGCGACCCGGCTGGCATGCGGCTCGATGTCCGTCCCCATCCCCGGCGCGGGCAACGCCGCCACCGCCGCATCGACGAACTCCAGCACCGGCGCGGTCGATCGGAACGAATGCGTCAGCGACAGCCGCGCCAACGCCCCGTCCGACCGCGCCGCGAAATGCCGCTCCGCCGCCGCGAAATTGACCGGATCGGTCCCCTGAAAGCCAAAGATCGCCTGCTTGTAATCGCCCACGGTGAACAGCGTGCGCACCTCCTCGCCCTTCGCGCCCTCGCCGGCAAAGAACTCGTCGGCCAGCGCGCGCACGATCCGCCACTGGCTGACATTGGTGTCCTGCGCCTCATCGATCAGCACATGGCTGGTCGCCTGGTCGAGCTTGAAGCGGATCCAGTCGCCCATCCCCGGCTGGTCGAGCAGCGCCACCGTCCGCCCGATCAGATCGTCGAAATCGACCGCCCCCACGCGCCGCTTGGCCGCCTGATACGCCGCCGCATATTCCCGCCCCGCGCCCAGGCCCTGCGCCAGCAAATCGGCATAGCCCGCCCGCGCGATCATCCCCAGCACGCCCGCACACGCCTCGCCCAGCTCACCCAGCAACTCGGCATAGTCCGCGTCCAGCGCCACCAGCCGGGCCGAAGCCTTGCGCGGCTCGTCCTTCGCCGTCAGCGCCAGCTTCTTCAATTCCCCCAGCATCGCCACCCGCCCCGTCGGGTCCGCCGCCAGCCACGCCTCGGCCACCGCCGCATCCTTCTGCCCGGTCGCGGTCCCCCAGGCATGATTGGCGTCCGCGATCCGCCGCAGCCCCGCCACATCGAACGCCTCGTCCGAACACCATTCCGCCGCCGCCCCGATCACATCGCCCTGCGGCAACCCCAGCCCCCGCCGCACGAACGGCTGCAACCCCGACGGCAGCCCCGCCATCGCCTCGGGCGCCCGCGCACAGGCATGCAGGAACGCCTCGGCCTTGCCCTCGCCCAGCCGCAGGCTCAGCGCGCCGACCGCCTCGATCACCCCGTCGCGCCCCTCGCGCCCGGCATCCGCCAGCATCCCCGCCAGCGTCTCACGCGCCAGCGCCGTCTCCTCGCGCGCCTCCAACGGCCGGAACCCCGGCGTCAGCCCCGCCTCCACAGGAAAGGCCGACAACAATGTCTGGCAGAAGCTATGAATGGTCTGGATGCGCAGCCCCCCGCCCGGCGCGTCCAGCACCTTGGCGAACAGCGTCCGCGCCAGCGCGATGCGCGCATCATCGGCAACCTCGCCCAGCGCCTCCAGATCGTTGAACACATCGCCGCGCGACGCCCGCACCCAATGCGCCAGCCGCCCGCTGACCCGCGCCGCCATCTCCGCCGCGCCGGCCTTGGTAAAGGTCAGGCACAGGATCGCCCCCGGATCGACCCCGCGCAGCAGCAACCGGAACACCCGCGCCGCCAGCACCTGCGTCTTCCCCGTCCCCGCACTGGCCGACAGCCACACGCTCGCCCCGGGGCTGGAGGCCGCGGCCTGGTTCCCGGCCAGCGGCGGCAGCGCGCCCGAACTAGCGCCGGACATCGGGCGCTCCGGTGATTTGGTTCACGCGAAGGCGCGAAGGCGCGAAGAAGAAAGAAAGTTGGTTCGCGCAGAGGCGCAGAGGCGCAGAGAGGTGGCGCTTGGCGCGAAGCGCCCTCAAATTCTCAACGGTTACACTAGCCGCGCCGGTTGGAGGATGAGAGCCGCTGGCGCGGCAAAGCAACCTCTCTGCGCCTCTGCGCCTCTGCGCGAACAAATCAACTTCTTCTTCGCGCCTTCGCGCCTTCGCGTGAACCAAAATCCTCACGCCCCACGCCCCCGCTCACGCCCATACCACTCATCCCGCCGCATCAGCTGGTCATACTCGGCATAAGGCGCATATTCCGGATGCAGCTTCGCCACGAACGCCGCCCCGCCCGTCAGATACGCCCCCGCCGTCTCCACAAACCGCTCCAACGCATTCGGCACGAACTCCTCGGGCAGCATCCGGCCATATTTCCCGCCCGCATCCACCGGCGTCGCGACATAGCCGAACTCGCCCCCCTTCCGCGCCAGCGACCAATATTCAAAACAACTCGCCCGCCCCGAAATCCCCTCAAACCCACCCCGCTCCGCGATCAGCCCCAGCAACCCCAATTGCAACGAATAGCCCGCCTTCACCGCCTTCGTACTCGGCGGCTGCCCGGTCTTGTAATCGACCACCCCCAAAGTCCCGTCGCCCATGGCATCGATCCGGTCGAACTTGCCGGTCAGCGTCACCCCCGCCACCTCGATCCGCCCATCCTGCTCCACCGCCAATATCCGCCGCTCCGGTCTTGCCGCCAGCTCCCGCACGATCCAGCGCACCGCCTCGATCAAGCGCGGCTGCCACAATGCGCGCATCATCGGATGCGCCCCCGCCAGCATCGCCAGCACGCGCGGCTCCAGCGCGGCAGGATCGCCATCATCCGCCCGCTTCCAGTTCTCCAGCACGTCATGCACCGCCGTCCCACGCCACGCCGCACTGGGATCGGCATCCACCGGCTCCAGCGGCCGCAGCCGCAACATCCGCTTGGCATAAAAAGCGTAAGGGTCCGCCTTCAACCGATCGACATCGGTCACCGCGATCACCCTCGGCCGCAACGCCACCGCCGGGCACGGCGCGGGCCGCTCGACCGGCGCATGCTCGCCCGGATCGTCGATCGCCCGCGCCCAGCCCTCCAGCGCGTCCGCCCGCGCCAGCCCGCCCGACAACGCCTCCAGCCGCAGCCAGAAGCGCGAAGCAATGGTCGGCGCCCCCGCATCGCGCTTCGCCCGCGTCAGCAACACCTCGCGCGCGCCCAGCCCCTGCGCCAGATCATGCGCGCTCAACCCGATCCGCCGCTCCAGCCCCGGCAGTCCCAACTCGGACCGGATGCGCGGCGCCAGCCACGGATCGGGCGCGGGCAGCCCCGGCCACACGCCCTCGTTCAACCCGCCCAGGATCATGAGGTCGGCGGTCTGCAACCGCGCCTCGATCAGGCCATAGATCGCCAGCCGCGCATGCCCGCCCTGCGCCGGCCGCACCGCCACCTCGTCCATCAGCGTGCGCAGCATCGCCGCCAGACTGGCGGGCTCGACCAGCGCCGGCCCCTGCCCCGCCTCGCGCTCCAGATCGTCGAGCAGCGCCGCCGCCGCCCGCCCCTCGGCCCGCCCCCACAGCCCCTCGCCACACAACGCCGTCGCCGCCTCGCGCAGCCCGGCCAGCAACGCCCCCAACGGCGCCGCCCCCCCGCCGAACAACGCCTCGACCGGTTCCAACAACCCCCGCACCTCACGCCACCAGCGCAACGCGGCAGGCTCCGACCTGGGGCCGCTGCTCTCCCATGCACCTGCCTCCCCGTTCCCCTGCGAAAGCAGGGGCCCAGGGTCCCGGACGCCGCGCTCCCGCCCCTGCCCCCCCGCGCTCGCAGCAAAGCGCAGTGCGGCTGGCTCCGACCTGGAGCCGTTGCTCTCGCGCACACCGGCCGCCTCGTTCCCCTGCGAAAGCAGGGCCCCAGGATCACGGGCGCCGCGCTCCCGCCCCTGCCCCCCGCTCGCAGCAAAACGAAGCCCCGCCAGATGCGCGTCGATCCCCGCCAGCCCCGCCGCCGGCCGCGGCCCGCGCAATGCCAAATCCAGCGCCCGCGCCCCCTCCAGCCATGCCAGCCGCTCCTCGCCCGCCGCCACCAGCGGATGCTTGAGCAGCGCCAGCAACGCCAACGGCGCGAACCCCTGCGCCCCCGCCTCGGCCAGCGCCAGCAGCAACGTGCCCGGCGGCAGGCTCGACAACCCCGCCCCCGCCGTATCGTCGATCGCCAGCCCCCAGCGCGCGCAATGCGCCGCCACCCGCTTCGCCAGCGCGCGATCCGGCGTCACCAGCGCCGCCGTGCGCCCCGGCGTCTCCAGCGCCTCGCGCAGCGCCAGCGCGATGCCCTGCGCCTCCTCGGCCGGCGTTGCCACCTCCAGCGCCCGCACCCCGCCCAGCCGACGCTCGGCGGCGGGCAGCTCGCTCCAGCCTCGCGTCAGCTCGGCCGGCATCATCGCGCTGGCGATCGCCTTGCTGCGCGCGGGCGGCGCGTCGAGCTCGGTCGCCACCCGCCATGGCTCGATCTCGCCACGCTGCACGCCCATCCGGTCGATCAGCAGCTTCAGATGGAATTGCGGATGCGTTTCCAGCGCGCGCCTGCGCCGTCCCCCCAATCCACGATCAGCGCCCGGATCGGCCGCGAACGGCCCCAGCATCTCCCACTCCGCCGGGTCCATCGCCAGATCGACCCCGGGAAACACCACCATCCCGCCCGGCAACCCCGCCACCACGCGCAACAGCCGCGCCACCGCCGGCGCCGATGTCGTGATCCCCGCCGCACACACGAAGCGATCCGGCGGCGCATCCCGCCACCGCCGCGCCACGCGATCCAGCAACCGGTTGCGCCGCTCGGCCAGATCGATCCGCCCCAGCCGTTCCAGCTCGCGCGGCCATTGCCCCAGCACGATCTCGAACAGGTCGAGCGATCGCTGCCAATGTTCCGACAGCTCGCCCACCGCCACGTCGCGCATCGCGCGCGGATCGACCGCCTCGACCAGCAGCTGGTCCAGCGTCCGCCCCAGCTCGCCCGCCAGCCGCACCGCCTCCGCCGCGTCGATGTCCGCCCGCCCGGCCTGCACCAGCCGCGCCAGGATCAGCCGCCGCTGCAACGGATCGACGGCGGGCGGCACCGGATCGGCCTCATCGGCGGGATCGAGGAACGGCCCCGCCGCCTCGTCCAGCTCGGGATCGCCCACCGCCACCAGCCGGGGCAGCAACAGGCCCCCATGGCTCGCCCGCACGAACGCATCGCCGATCGCCCGCTTGGCGCGGTTGGTCGGCACCAGCACCACGCCCCGCGCCAGCCGCAACGGATCGCCGCCGAACCGCCGGATCAACCCCTGCGCCAGCGCATCGGCAAAGGCGCGGTGCGGCGGAATCGAATAAAGGTGCAGCCGATCGCTCATGGACACCCCACCCTAAAGCCCGTTTCCCCGAACCGAAAGTTCCCCTGCGAAAGCAGGGGCCCAGGGTCACAAGCGATCCGCGTTCCGCTCGTCCGATCCGCACCCGCAATCGCAACGCCGCAATCGCCACGCATCACAGGAAGAGTACCGCTTTCGTCCGCAAACCCGCGCGTACTCGTGCCGCTCAATGCCCGAAAAGCCAGCCCGACCGCCCCGGCCAGGCCACGAAAAACGGCGGAAAACCGCCCGCTCCGCACCCAGCTTTCCTACACGAACCTATTTGGCTATAACCGTCCGATGTCATCCGCCGCAAACCGCAACGCCACGCTCACCCATCCGCCAGCACCGCTTCGGTCGCCGCAATCGCCGGCGGCGACCCGACATCGAACCACAGCCCCTGATGCACCAGCCCCCACGCCCGCCCGGCTTCGATCGCGCGTTCCCAGAACAGGTTGGTCGAGAACGGCCCTTCCGGCCAGTCGCGGATCACGCGCGGCGACAGGATCTGCACGCCGGTGAACACGAACGGCGCCAGCCGCCCCGGCTTGCGCCGCCCCACGATCCTGCCGAACGGATCGAGGTGGAAATCGCCCTGCCCGCGATGGCAATGCGCGCGCGCCAGCGGCACCAGCAGCAACAGCGCGTCCATCGCCGCATCGTCCCACGCCGCCGCCAGCTGCCGGATCGCGTCGATCGGCCCGTCGATCCACAGATTGTCGCTGTTGACGCACAGGAACGGCGCATCGCCCAGCAGCCCGCGCGCCTGCACCAGCCCGCCGCCGGTCTCCATCAGCCGCCGCCGCTCGTCGGACACGACCACCTCGATGTCCTTCACGCGATGGCTCACATGCGCCTCCAGCGCATCGGCCAGATAGTGCACATTCACCACCGCGCGCCGCACCCCCGCCCCGCGCAGCCGGTCGAAGACATGGTCGATCAACGGCTTGCCCGCCACTTCGACCAGCGGCTTGGGCCGCGTCGCCGTCAGCGGTCGCATGCGCTTGCCCAACCCCGCCGCCATCACCATCGCGGTCTCCGGCACCTTGGCGTCGGGCGCAGGCCGGATCGCCAGCGTCTTCTTCGCGCTCACAGGGTTACCGTCATCGGATCGCCGCGCAGCGCGGGCGGAATGTTCGCATCGAACCACGCCGCCACGGGGCCAAGCGCGGGATGCTGCAAATCGCGCTCCAGATACCCCCACACGCGCGGACACAGCCCCGGATAGCGCGGCTTCCCGTCACGCTTCCACAGCCGGGTAAAGATCCCCACGATCTTCGCGTTCCGCTGCGCGCCCAGCACATGATAGGCGTCGAAGAACCGCGCATCCGCCCCGGTGATCCGCCGATAACGGTCGAGCAGCGCCGTCTCCAGCTCGGGATGCACATCGCGCCGCGCATCCTGCAACAGCGAGACGAGGTCATAGGCCGCATGCCCCGCCAGCGCGTCCTGGAAATCCAGCAGGCCCAAATTCTCGCTACCCTCGATCAGCATGATGTTCTCGGCATGATAGTCGCGCAACACGGTCACCGCCGGCCCGTCCAGCGCCGGCGCCAGCACCGCGTCCCACGCCGCGATATAGCCCGGCACATCCACATCCAGCCCCACCGCCGGGCAATACCATTCGGTCAGCAACGCTGCCTCGCGCTGATAGACGTCGCGGTCATACGGCCCGACATCCGCCGCCTCATGCTCGCGCAACCGGATCAGCAGGTCGACCGCCGCCTCGTACAGCCGCAGCTCGCTCTCGGGCGCGGCATCCACCGTCTCGCGCATCCGCGCATCACCGAAATCCTGGAGCAGCACCAACCCCTGCGCCAGATCCTCGCCATGGATCTCCGGCGCCGCGAACCCCCGCGCCGTCAGCCACTTCGCGATGGCGATGAACGGTCGCGGATCCTCGTGCGGCGGCGGCGCGTCCATCAGGATCGCGCTGCGCCCCGGCGCCTGCACGCGGAAGTAACGGCGGAACGAGGCGTCGCCGGCCAGCGGCAGGATCTCGCCGTCGCCCCACCCCAGATCGCTCAGGAATTGCGGCGCCGAAGCAGGCGGATTCATATCAGGAGCCATCGGTCCTCCCATGCCGCCGGCACCCGCGCTGTCAAGCCGCGCGCGCCGTCCGGCAGGATCGTCAGGGTCAGCCACAGCGCGTCGGCCCATGCCGCCTCGGGCAACCGCTCGGGCCACTCCACCAGCAACAGCGACTCGCCCCGCGCCTCGTCCAGGCCCAGCTCGTCCGCCTCGCCCGGATCGTCGATGCGATACAGATCGACATGCAGCACCGGAAACCGCACCTCCGGCGGCGCATACGGCTGCACGATCGCAAAGCTCGGCGAAGGCGCCTCGCCCTCCAGCCCCAGCGCCGCCAGCAACCCCCGCGCGACACTCGTCTTGCCCGCGCCCAACTGCCCGGACAGCGCGATCACATCCCCCGGCCGCGCCACCCCCGCCAGCCGCGCGCCCAGCGCATGCGTCTCCTCCGGCGAGCGCAGGATCACCCAATCCTCCCCGGCACGGGGAGGGGGACCATGCGAAGCATGGTGGAGGGGGCGTGCCCCGAAGCGCAGCACTTGCGGCGGGCCCCCTCCGTCATCGCTGCGCGATGCCACCTCCCGGTACCGGGGAGGATCAATTCGCGCGTCACCGCGGCAGCTCCACCACCACCATCGTCCCCTCGCCCGGTTCCGACACCAGCCGGATCGTCCCGCCATGCGCCTCGACGAACTGCCTGGCGAGCGGCAGACCCAGACCCAGCGCGCGGTCGCCGCCACGGCTGATCCCCGGCTGCGCGAACCGCTCGAACGCCTTGGCCGCCAGCTCGCGCGCCATGCCCGGCCCGTCGTCCGACACCACGATCCGCGCGCCCTTCGCGTCGCCATCGACATGCAGCAGCACGCGCCCGCGCTCCGGCGTCCCCGCCACCGCATTGCGCAACAAATGCTCGATCGTCTGCCGGATGCGCCGCGCGTCACCTTTCACGCCACCCGCGCTGCCATCGACCTCGACCGCCAACTCGATCCGCTTGGCCTGAGCGAGCGGCAGCACCGCCTCCGCCGCCGACCGCGCCGTCAATTCCAGATCGACCGCCCCCCGCTCCAGTGCCCCGTCGCGCGTCAGGTCCAGCACATCGTCGACCAGATCGCCCAACCGCCCCACCGACGCCAGGATCGCTTCGGCATATTCGACCGCACTCGCCGGCAGCTCGCCGGCATAGCCGCCGTGCAGCATCTCGGCGAACCCCTTGATCGAGGTCAGCGGCGTGCGCAGTTCATAGCTCATATTGGCGACGAACGCGGTCTTCACCTTGTCCGCCGCCTCCAGCGCCTCGTTGCGCTCGCGCAACGCCGCCTCGCTGCGCCGCCGGTCGGAGATGTCGAGCATCGTGAACAGCGCGTTGCCGTCGGGCAGCGGCACCGCCGCGACCTCGAAATGCCGTCCGTCGGCGAACTCGATCGTCGCGCCGCGCTGCTGCCGCTCGACCGTCGCCGCGCGCACCAGTTCGGCGATCAGCGTCGCACGGCCCGGATTGGACAGCCGCGGGCCCGCCGCCTTGGCCAGCGCGTCGACGCGCGGATGGCTGGTGACGAACGCTTCGTCGAACCCCCATAGCTGGCGGAAGCGGTTGTTCCACAACTGCAACCGGCCATCGGCGGCGAACACGCCCAGCGCCTCGAACAGATTGTCGAACGTCGCGGTGCGCACGCGCAGCAACGTGTCGCGCGCGCTCGCCAGCTGCACCTGTTCGGTCAGATCCTCGAATATCACCAGCAGCCCACCCTCGGGCAGCGGCTGCGCGACGACGCGCAGGTGCGTGCCGCCCGGCAGCGTCCAATTCTCCTCGGTCGCCGCATCGGCCGCGCGGAACCAGTCGCGCCGCTCGCTCTTCCACCCGGGAAAATCGCGCACCACCGGCAGCCGGTTGGCCTCGCGCATCCGCTCCAGCACGCGGTCGAACTCGGGCCGGTCGGCCAGCCATTCGCTGCGCATCTCGAACATCCGCCGGAACGGCTGGTTGCAGAAGACGAGGCTGCGATCGGCGGCGAATTGCGCGACTCCGGCCGACAGCCGGTCGAGCATCGCGCGCTGCGCCTCGCCCGCGCGTTTCGACCCCGCGCGCGCCTGTTCCAGTTCCTCGACATCGACCGCAAAGCCCGCGACCCCCCCGGTCGGCAGCGGCACGTCATGGATATGCAGCATCCGCCGCGCGCCGCCGATCGTCGCGGGCAGCTTCACCATGCGCGGCCGCCCCGCCTCGCGCGCCGCCACCGCGCTGGCCAGCGGCCCGCCCGGCGCCGAGGCATCGACCAGCTCGAGCCCCGCATCCACCACCGCCTCGGCATGCTTGCCGTTCACCGCGGTGACATAGGCGTTGTTGACCATCGCCAGCTTGAACGTGCCGTCGCGATACCACATCGGCATCGGCGCGGACTGGATCAGGCCGGTCAGCGCCTGGAACGCCTCGCGATATTTCGAAGCCTCATCCGCCAGCCGCGTCACTTCCGCCTGCGATTCGGTGGCGTCAAAGAACCACACCACCACCCCGCCCGGCGCGCGCACGCTATCCGGCGCGCGCTGCCCGATCGCCAGCAGCGTCCGCGCCGATCCCTTCGATCGCACGATCGTGCGGAACGGCCGCGCCGCCTTTTGCGCCGCCGCGATCTCCTGTTCGAACGCCTGCCCATCGGCCTTGTCGAACACCGCCTCGTTGCCGACGATCTCGTCGAGCTGCTGCGGCACCGCGTCGAAACCGAGCAGCCCGGCCAGCCGCGAGGGCAGCTCGACCCGCCCGTCGGCGCGCACGATCATCGCCACCGCCGGACTCTGCTCGGCCAGCGCCATCAGCCGGGCATGCCCCGCCGCCTCGTCGCGCGCGCGGCCCCGCGCGCGCAGCCCGGCGAACAGCGCCGCGCCGCTTCCCGCGATCAGCAGCGCCAGCACCGCGCCCGCGATCATCAACGAAATCTGCGAAACCTGGATCACCCGCGGCCCTCGAACCTTGCGCAAACGCATAGGGGCGCGGATCGCCCGCTGGCAAGCATCGCGCCGCGCCGCTCGCAACGAAAAAGGGGCCGGACGACGCCCGGCCCCTTTTCCTCACGGCATGACCACCGGTCAGTAGCGATAATGTTCCGGCTTGAACGGCCCCTCGACCGGCACGCCGATATAGTCGGCCTGCTTCTGGCTCAGCTTGGTGAGCTTCACGCCCAGCTTGTCGAGGTGCAGCGCCGCGACCTTCTCGTCGAGATGCTTGGGCAGGACATAGACGTCGTTCTTGTACTTGTCCGCACCCGTCCACAGCTCGATCTGCGCCAACACCTGGTTGGTAAAGCTCGACGACATCACGAACGACGGGTGGCCGGTCGCATTGCCCAGGTTCACCAGCCGGCCCTTCGACAGCACGATGATCTTCTTGCCGTCCGGGAACTCGACCTCGTCGACCTGCGGCTTGATCTCGGTCCATTTGAAGTTGGCGAGGCCGGCGATCTCGATCTCGCTGTCGAAATGGCCGATGTTGGAAACGATCGCCATGTTCTTCATCGCGCGCATGTGATCGACGGTCAGCACCGCTTCGTTGCCGGTCGCGGTGACGAAGATGTCGGCGCGGGTCGCCGCCTCCTCCATCGTCACGACCTCATAGCCTTCCATCGCCGCCTGCAACGCACAGATCGGGTCGATCTCGGTCACCAGCACGCGCGCGCCGCCGTTGCGCAGCGACGCCGCCGATCCCTTGCCGACATCGCCGAAGCCGGCGACGCAGGCGACCTTGCCGG
The DNA here is from genome assembly GCA_964413495.1 of uncultured Stakelama sp. Taxonomy (GTDB): domain Bacteria; phylum Pseudomonadota; class Alphaproteobacteria; order Sphingomonadales; family Sphingomonadaceae; genus Sphingomonas. The sequence continues at coordinate 82,278 of CAYPRW010000002.1, forward strand.
CCAGCATCACGTCGGTCGCGCGGCGGATCGCATCGACCAGCGATTCCTTGCAGCCATAGAGGTTGTCGAACTTCGACTTGGTGACGCTGTCGTTCACGTTGATCGCCGGAAAGGGCAGCTTGCCCTTCTTCGACAGCTCGTACAGGCGATGCACGCCCGTGGTGGTCTCCTCCGACACGCCCTTGATCGCCTGGACGGTCCTGGTGAGATAGCCCGGACGCTCGGTCAGGAACCGCTTGAGCGTCGCGACGAAGATTTCCTCCTCCTCGTTCGACGGCGTGAACAGCGTCTCGCCCGCCTCGACCCGCGCGCCCCACAGCGCGAACATCGTGGCGTCGCCGCCATCGTCCAGGATCATGTTGGCGGTCTGGTCCTGACCCCAATCGAAGATGCGGATCACATAATCCCAATATTCCTCCAGCGTCTCGCCCTTGATGGCGAACACCGGGATGCCGGCCTGCGCGATCGCGGCGGCGGCATGGTCCTGGGTCGAATAGATGTTGCAGGTCGCCCAGCGCAGCTCCGCGCCCAGTTCCTTCAGCGTCTCGATCAGCACCGCGGTCTGGATCGTCATGTGCAGCGATCCGGTGATCCGCGCGCCCGTGAGCGGCTTGCTCGCGCCGAATTCCTCGCGCAGCGCCATCAGGCCCGGCATCTCGGTCTCGGCGATCTCGATCTCCTTGCGCCCGAACGCGGCGAGCGAGAGGTCCTTGATGACGTAATCGGTCTGTTCGAGCACGGTGGCCACGGCATGTTCTCCGCTGATGGATCGTCGCGCCGGGCACTCCGGCGGCATGCCGCGCGGCCTAGCGGATCAGGGCGCCGCGTGCAATCTTAACATAAAGATATCTTTATATCAGCTCAGGCGGTGCCGCCGCCGATGCCCAGCATGCGCGGATCGATTCCCGCGGCCTCGAATCCGCGTTCCCAGCGGCGGTCGGCCGGCGTGTCATGGATGATCGCATCGTCGCCGGGGACGTTGAACCAGCCGTGCCGGGTCATTTCCCGGTCCAGCTGGTCCTCACCCCATCCGGCATAGCCCAGCGCCACCAGCCAGCGCGACGGCCCCTTCCGCTCGGCGATCGCGCGCAGGACGTCGATCGATCCCGACAAGGCCCATTTGCCCGCGACATCGATCGTGTCCTGCCCGCCCCAGTCGGTCGAATGCAGGACAAAGCCGCGCCGCGGCTCGACCGGCCCGCCCAGATGCACCGGCGCGTCCGGCGCATCGCCGGGCTCGATCTCGAACTGACGCAGCAATTCGTGCAGGCCCAGGCCGGCGATCGTCGCGCCGATCCCGATGCCCAGCGCACCCTGCGCATCGTGCGCGCACATCGCGATGACGGCGCGTTCGAACCGTGGATCACCGATTCCGGGCATGGCAAGCAGGATCTGGCCGGTCAGATAGGCGTCGGACGTCATACCCGCACAAAACATACCGGCGGCGTTTCGGCTCCGCCACGCTTGAAAATGCCGCCCGTCATGCCAATTGAGGGCCACGCCGCAATTCGCGGTCGCAGAGGAGACGAACATGACCATCCAAGTCGGCGATCGCGTGCCCAGCGCAACCTTCATCAAACCCACCGAAAACGGGCCCGAGCCGGTCAATTCGGACGAATTCTTCGCCGGCCGCAAGGTCGCGCTGTTCTCGGTTCCGGGTGCCTTCACGCCGACCTGTTCGGCCCGCCACCTGCCCGGCTATGTCGAAAAGGCCGACGAGCTCAAGGCCAAGGGCGTCGACGAGATCGCCTGCACCGCGGTCAACGACGCCTTCGTGATGGGCGCCTGGGGCAAGAGTGCCGACGCCGGCAATCTGACGATGCTGTCGGACGGCAACGCCGCCTTCGCCAAGGCGGTCGGGCTCGATTTCGACGGCAGCAAGTTCGGCATGGGCACGCGCGGCCAGCGTTATTCGATGCTGGTCAATGACGGCGTGGTCGAGCAGCTGCATGTCGAAGCGCCCGGCGAATTCAAGGTCAGTTCGGCCGAGCATCTGATCGAAAACCTCTAAATCTCGATCCTCCCCGGCACGGGGCGGTGGCAGCGCATCGCGCTGACGGAAGGGGGCAAGCCGCGAAGCACACCGCCGCCGACGCCCCCCCTCCGCCGCACGCCAGTGCCGGGGAATCATCAGCACCTCCGATCGTCCCATGCTTTCGGTCGTTCGCCGGTTTCGCGTTGCGCAGGAACCGGCGAGGGCCGAAGCGGTTGTCACCCCAGCAAGGGAGACACGAGATGACCGACGAGACCATGACCACCACCCCGGCGGCCGAGCAGGACATTACGCTGCTCGATCGCGCCAAGGACGCGCTGAACGACGCGGGCGACACGATCCGCGATGCCTTTGACGGCGTCGTCGATGCCGCCAGGGACCATCCCAAGACCGCGGCCGCGATCGCCACCGGCGCCGCCGCGGCGGTCGCCGGCGCCGCGTTCGGCGTCAGCAAGCTGCTCGCCAAGGATAGCGACGAGAAATGAGGCGGCCAGGGCGCGCGGGTTCGCCCGCGCGCCTGCCATTCTCCCGCCACGCGCCGGTCTTGCCAGCGTCATCGTGCGGCATTAGCGGTCGAAGATGACAACCGCAGAACAGATCGTCGCCGAACTGGATCGGCTCTACACCGCGTCCGTCACCAACCTTCAGGACGCGCTGACCCGCTATCTGACCCAGGGCACGCCACCCGACCCTGCACGCCGCAAGGACTGCAGCTTCGCCTACCCCGAAATCCACGTCGCCTATCGCGACGAAGCCGACCGCCCCACCCCCGCCCGCTCGTTCGGACGGCTGGTCACGCCGGGCGACTATTCGATCAGCGTGACCAAGCCGGCGATGTTCGCCGACTATCTCATCGAACAGCTGACCCTGCTGATCGAGGATTACGACGTCACGGTCACCGCCGTCCCCGGCCGGCAGGAAATCCCCTTTCCCTATGTGCTCGATCCCGGCCATGCGATGAAGCTCGACGAGGTGTCGGCGCTCGAACTCGCGCGGCACTTCCCCGCGACCGAACTGGCGCATATCGGCGACGAGATCGCCGACGGCACCTGGATGAGCCTCGACGGCACGCGCCCGCTCGCGCTGTTCGACGGGCTGCGCACCGATTTCAGCCTCGCCCGGCTGCGCCACTATACCGGCACGCCGTCGGAACATACCCAGCAGTTCATCCTGTTCACCAACTATCACCGCTATGTCGATGAATTCGTGCGCTGGGCCTGTGCGCAGCTTGGTCCCGACAGCCGCTATACCAGCGTGTCCGGGCCGGGCGGGATCGTCATCGCCGCGGGCGACGATCCCGACACGTTGCTGACCGACGGCGCGTGGCGGCGCCATCAGATGCCCGCCTGGCACCTGATGGCGGCTGACGGCACCGGCATCACGCTGGTCAATATCGGCGTCGGCCCGGCGAACGCCAAGACGATCACCGATCACCTCGCCGTGCTGCGGCCCGAGGCATGGCTGATGATCGGCCATTGCGGCGGCCTGCGCCCCAGCCAGCGCATCGGCGACTATGTCCTTGCCCATGCCTATCTGCGCGACGACCATGTTCTTGACGATGTGCTGCCGCCCGAAATCCCGGTGCCCGCGATCGCGGAGGTGCAACAGGCGCTGGCCCGCGCCGCGCAAACCGTTTCCGGCCAGACCGGCGATGAACTGAAACGCCGCCTGCGCACCGGCACGATCGTCACCACCGACGACCGCAACTGGGAACTGCGCTTCTCGCGCTCGGCGCTGCGCTTCTCATTGAGCCGCGCAGTCGGCGTGGACATGGAGAGCGCGACGCTCGCCGCGCAGGGCTATCGCTTCCGCGTGCCCTATGGCACCCTGCTCTGCGTCTCGGACAAGCCGCTCCACGGCGAACTCAAACTTCCCGGCCAGGCCAACCTTTTCTACGAACGCGCGATCGCCGAACATCTCAAGATCGGGATCGAGGCGTGCGAGCAATTGCGGCGCGAGGGCGCCAAGCTGCACAGCCGCAAGCTGCGCGCGTTCAACGAGCCGCCGTTCCGTTAGGCGCGCCCTGCGAACGCTTTTGTTTGACTGCGGAAACCGATTCGCGCCAGGTTGGTTACAGACACGAAACCAACGGAGTATCGTGATGGCCAAGGCCCCCACTCAACCCAAGACCAAGCCGGCCGCCGCCCCCGCCAAGGCGAAGAAGCCCGCCGCGAAGAAGCCCGCGAAGCCAAAGGCCGCACCGGCCGAGCCGGCGGCGCCGGCCGTGTCGGCACCCAAGCCGGCGGCAAGGAAACCCGCTGCCCGGAAACCGGCGGCGCCCAGGACGGCAAAGCCCGCCACGGAAAAGGCGCCTGCCACGCCGCGCAAGGCTGCCTCGCGCAAGGCGCCCGCCGCCCGCGCCCGCGCCGCGGCCAGCACCGCCGCCGCCAAGGTGACGAGCGCCGCACAAAGCGCCGCGCAGAGCGTGGCCGATTCCGCGCCCGCGCAGTTCGTCGCCGACAAGCGCGAGCAGATGGGCGACCGCAATTTCTTCGCTTCGGTGATCGGCGGCGTGGCCGCGATCGGCGCGGCGGTCGCGGGCATCTTCATCGCGCTGCAAAAGGGTCAGGGCGGGCCGACCGACACGCCGGCCTCCAAGCCCAAGAAACCGGGCAGCTAGAGCGTTCTCGCTTGAGTTGAAGCAGCACCGTTCCCCTGCGAAAGCAGGGGCCCAGGGTCGCAAGCGCACCGCTTGTGATTCTGGGCCCCTGCTTTCGCAGGGGAACAACCGCGCTTCAACTCAAGTCGATCGACGGCAGGTCCTGCTCCGCAGCGACGCTCGCTTGCGCAGCCCTTCCTGTCACCAGCCGGTCGGCTTGCCCTTGTTCTGCTCGTCGAGCCACGCCTTCAACGGCGCGAAATATTCGACCAGCGCGGCCCCGCTCATCTCGCGGCTGCCGGTGAAGGCTTCCAGCGCATCCGGCCACGGCTTCGACGCACCCATCTTGAGCATCGCGTCCAGCTTCGCGCCGACCGCCTTGTCGCCATAGAAGGAACAGCGGTGCAGCGGCCCCTTCCACCCGGCCTGGTCGCACGCCGCCTTGTAGAACTGGAACTGCAACAGCCGCGCCAGGAAATAGCGGGTATAGGGCACGTTCGCCGGAATATGGTATTTCGCGCCCGGATCGAACCTGCTCTCGTCGCGCTTCACCGGCGGGGTGATGCCCTGATATTGCAGCCGCAGCGCGTCCCACGCGCCCTGATAGCCGGTCGGCTTGATCCCGCCCGAAAACACGCCCCAGCGCCATTTGTCGATCAGCAGGCCGAACGGCAGGAACGCCACCTTGTCCATCGCCTGGCGCAGCAGCAGCCCGGTGTCCTTGTCCGCGCTCGGCACCTTGCCCTGGTCGAGCAGCCCGATCGACACGAGATAGTCGGGCGTGATCGACAGCGCGACGAAATCCCCGATCGCCTCGTGGAACCCGTCATTGGCGCCGGTGCGATAGATCAGCGGTTGCTGGTTATAGGCGCGCTGATAATAATTATGGCCCAGCTCGTGGTGGATGGTGACGAAATCGTCCGAATTCACCTTGATGCACATCTTGATGCGCAGGTCGTCGACATTGTCGAGGTTCCAGGCCGATGCATGGCACTGCACCTCGCGGTCGGCGGGCTTCAGGAACAGCGATCGCTTCCAGAACGTGTCGGGCAGCGGGGCGAAGCCGAGCGAGGAATAGAAGCCCTCCCCCGCCTTCACCATTTTGATCGCATCATATTTCTTCGCCGTCAGCAGCTCGCCGATGTCGAAGCCCAGGTCGCCCGCCCCCTTGGGCGCGACGACGTCATAGATATTGCCCCATTCCTGCGCCCACATATTGCCGAGCAGGTCGGCACGGATCGGGCCGGTCTTCGCCTGCACCGCATCGCCATATTTCTCGTTCAGCTTCCAGCGGACATAGGTGTGCAGCGCCTCGTACAGCGGCTTCACCTCGTTCCACAATCTGTCGGTCAGTTTGGCGAATTCCTCCGGCGGCATGTCATAGTTCGACCGCCACATCGCGCCGACATCCTTGAACCCCAGCTCGCGCGCGCCTTCGTTCAGCAGCCCGGCGGCGCGCTGATAATCCGCCCGCTGCGGCGTGCCGACATTGTCGTGCCAGCTCGTCCACATCTCCTTCAGCTCGTCGGGGTTGCGACTGGTGCCCATCGCCGCCTCGATGTCGCTGCCGCTGATCGGCTGTCCCTTCAGCGTGCCCTTGCCGGTGCCATAGACGGTCTGCATGTCGGTCTGCAGCTTCGACAGCGTCGCCGCCGCCCCGGCGCGGGTCGGCGCGGGCGAGGTGATGCCGGCGCGCAGGATATCGAGCTGGCGCCGCGTATCGGGCGACAGGCCGCTCACCTTGTCGAATCGCGCCGCCTCCAGCGCGAAGCGGACCGACATCTCGGTCCCCTCCGCCTGGCTCTTGGCGACCAGCGCGGCGGTGTCGTCGTTGATATAGGTCGAATACAGCCACTGGATACGCGCGTCGTCGATCGAAAAGGCGTCCAACTCCTGCGTCGCGCGCTTGAGGAACGCATCGGCCTCGGCCGGCGTCGCCGCGGCGGCGGGAGCCTTTCGCTCCTGCGCGGTGGCCGGGCCGGCCAGCAGCAGCGCGAGCGCGATCGTCGAAATACCGTTACGGATCATAAACCCTCGAATATCTGGAATTTTGCGGATGGCGGGCAGAGTGCGCCCGCGTCCGCAGCGGGTCAAGCGGTCAAAAATGATACGATCGCTTCGCCCAGTTCGGGCCGGGTGACGGCGCTCATGTGATTGCCCGGAATCGCGACGACGCGCGCATCGGGCAGCATCGCCGCCAGCCGTTCGAACGACCCCACCTCGTCATCCGCCTCGCCCCCCACAACGCATATCGGCACGCCGATCCCGGCAAGCGTCGCGGCCGGCGTATCGACGAACGTATCGACAACGCCCAGCAACGCCTGCGGATCGCCGCCGGTGGTCTTGAGGAACGCCTGTGCCATGAATTCGGGATCGCCGCGCACGAAGCTGCCGAACCCGTTCAGCACGCGGCGAAAGAACGCCGCGCGGCGGCCGGTATCGGTCACCCCCTCGTCGCCCAGGCCCGACAGCACCACGCGGCGCGGCGCCGGCGCGATGCCGCGCGCCAGCACCCGCACGGTGGTGCGCGCACCGAGCGAATAGCCGCCCAGATCATAGTCGGTCAGGCCAAGATGCGCGATCAGCGCCTCGGCATCCATCGCCAGCGCGTCGCGCGGATAGGCGGCGGGATCGTGCGGCCGGGCGCTGTGCCCATGCGCGCGCAGATCCGGCATGATGGCGCGAAATCCGGCGCGGGCGACCCGTTCGGCGGTGCCGTATCGGATCCAGTTGGTCACCGCGTCCGAGAACAGGCCGTGGATCAGCACCACCGGCCGCCCCTCGCCCAGTTCGCGCCATGCGATCGCCTGACCGTCAAAGCTGCGAAAGGTGTGCAAGTCCATCGCCATCCAGTGCCGCATATCGCGCCGATGCGAAAGGGCACTGCTTGCACGAAACGCAACCGGCGCCGTGAAATTCGTGTTTCATAAGCATGGCAATATATAAGCATGCTCATTATATCCATCGCATGCCCGAGTCGCTTGGTTTCCTGATCGCCGATGTCGCGCACATGCTGCGCCGCGATTTCGACGCGCGCGCGCGCAGCATCGGCGTCACCCGCGCGCAATGGCGCACGCTCAGCGTGCTGTCGCGCATGCAGGGCTGCAACCAGGGCGCGCTGGCCGAACGGCTGGAGATCGAGCCGATCAGCGCGGGGCGGATGATCGACCGGCTGGAAGAGGCCGGGCTGGTCGAGCGCCGCCGCGACCCCGCCGACCGCCGCGCCTGGCGCATCCACCTGACCGACGCGGCGCAACCGCTGCTCGGCCAGCTGCGCGCGATCGGCGAAATGCTGACCGACGACGCGCTGGCCGGGCTGGCCGGCGCCGATCGCGACACGCTCGAGCGGCTGCTCGGGCAGATTCGCACCAATCTTTCGACTGATGAATGCAAAGAGGCCGCAAATGGCTGACGCCGACCCCCGATTCGAAACCGCCGGGACGATCGCTTCCCCGCCCGAAGCGCGCCGCCGCCGCTGGCTGCGCCCGCTGCTGATGTTCGGGGTGCCGGTGCTGCTGATCGCGCTTGCCGCGCTGTGGTGGACCGCGTCGGGGGGTTCGGTCTCGACCGACAACGCCTATGTCCAGCAGGACAAGGTCTCGGTCGCCAGCGATGTCGCGGGCCGCATCGTCGAGGTCGCGGTGCGGGAGAATCAGCCGGTCAAGGCCGGCGACGTGCTGTTCCGCATCGATCCCGAACCCTATCGCATCGCGCTCGACCAGGCCGACGCCGCGATCGCCGGCGCGCAGGTGCAGGTGACGACGCTGCGGGCCAGCTATGCCGGCACCGGCGCCGACATCCAGGCCGCGCGCGATACGATCGCATCGGCGCAGGAGGATTATGACCGCCAGCGCGCGCTGATGCAGCGCGGCTTCACCACGCGCGCGCGGTTCGACCAGGCCAAGCACGCCGTCGAACAGGCGCGCGCGACCTATCAGCGCGCGGTCGCCGATGCGGACGAGGCGCGGGCAAGGCTCGCCAGCGGCTCGGCCGTCCCCGGCATCAACCCCGCGATCGCCGCCGCCCGCGCCCAGCGGGAAAAGGCGCTGCTCGATCTCGATCGCGCCACGCGCCGCGCGCCGGTCGACGGCGTCGTCAGCCAGGCCGATCGGCTGCAGGTCGGCCAGATGATGCTGTCCGGCCTGCCCGCGGTCACCATCGTGCGTTCGGGCGGTTCGTGGGTCGAGGCGAATTTCAAGGAAACCGACCTCGATCGGATGCGCGTCGGCCAGCCGGCCGAGGTGCGCTTCGCCGCCTTTCCCGGCCTCAGGCTCAAGGGGCATGTCGCGTCGATCGGCGCGGGGACGGGCAGCGAGTTCGCGGTGCTGCCGGCCCAGAACGCCAACGGCAACTGGGTCAAGGTCACGCAGCGCGTGCCGGTGCGCATCGCGATCGACGAACGCAGCCCGCGCCAGCTGATCGCCGGCCTGTCCGCCGACGTCACGGTGCGGACCGGCAAGTAAGCCATGGCCAGCGCCGCCGCCCCTGCCCGCGCGAACGGCGCGGCGGCGCCGCCGTCGCCGTCTTCCGACCGCGCGGCGCTGCCCGTCGCGAACAAGGGCCTGCTGACCTTCGGCGTGATGCTGGCGACGATCATGCAGATCCTCGACAGCACGATCGCCAACGTCGCGCTGCCGCACATGCAGACCTCGCTCGGCGGCACCGCCGACACGATCACCTGGGTGCTGACCAGCTATATCGTCGCCACCGCGATCGCCATTCCGGTCACCGGCTGGGTGTCGGACCGGTTCGGTTCGCGCAACCTGTTCCTGGCCTGCGTCATCGGCTTCATCGCGGCGTCCGCGCTGTGCGGCATGGCACAGAACCTGCCCGAAATGGTCGCGTTCCGCGTCATTCAGGGCGTGTCGGCGGCGTTCATGAACCCGCTCAGCCAGACGGTGCTGCTCGATATCAACGCGCCAAGGGATCAGCCGCGCGCGATGGCGATCTGGGGCATGGGGGTGATGATCGGCCCGATCCTGGGGCCGGTGCTGGGCGGGCTGCTGACCGACAATTTCAACTGGCGCTGGGTCTTCTACGTCAACCTGCCGCTCGGCGTCATCTGCCTTTCCATCATGTGGTGGTTGCTGCCCAGCCGCCCGGTGCGCCGGCGCGATTTCGATGCGCTGGGCTTCGCGCTGCTGGCGATCGGCATCGGCGCGCTGCAATTGATGCTCGACCGCGGCCAGGGGGAAGACTGGTTCAGCTCCCCCGAAATCTGGATCGAAACACTGGTCGCGGGCATCGCGCTGTGGATGTTCGCGGTGCACATGGCGACCGGGCGGAACCCGATGTTCGAACGCGGCCTGTGGCGCAACCGCAACCTGGTGACGGCGCTGTTGTTCATGCCGGTACTGGGGCTGGTGATGATGGCGACGATGGCGCTGCTGCCGCCGATGCTGCAGACGCTGTACGGCTATCCGGTGGTCGATACCGGGGTCCTGCTGATGCCGCGCGGCATCGGCATGCTCATCACCATGGGGCTTTCGTCGCGGCTGGTCGCGCGCGGGCTCGACCCGCGCCTGCCGGTCGGGTTCGGGTTCGTGCTGCTCGCCTGGTCGCTGTACGACATGACGCAATGGACGTTGGCGATGGGCACGGCGCCGTTCATCGTCTCTGGCCTTATCCAGGGGCTGGGCATGGGGCTGATCTTCATGCCGCTGAACGGCATCGCCTTCGCCACGCTGCCGCCGCAACACCGCACCGAAGCCGCCAGCCTGACCAACCTCACGCGCAATATCGGCGCGTCGATCGGCATCTCGCTGGTGACGACGGTGCTGGCGCGCGGCACGCAGACCAGCCATGCCGATCTTGCCCAGCATATCACCGCCGAACGGCTCCAGACGCTCGATCCGGGGCTGATCGCGAATTTCGGTTCGCCCAGCGAAGCGGTGCTGGCGATGGCGAACGCCGAAGTGACGCGCCAGGCGCTGATGATCGCCTATCTCGACGATTTCAAGGCGATGATGATCGCCACCTTGTGCGCGATCCCGCTGGTGCTGCTGCTCAAGAAACCGGGCGGGCGGATCCAGAACGATCCGGCGGCGGCGGGACATTGAGGGTCAGGCGAGAGGCCGAACTCGTCGTTCAAATGCGGAATTCGCGCATCGCGCGATCAGCCGCACATCCGCCGTGATCAACTCACATTGAAATTGCTCGGCCACGGCCAGGAAATAGCAATCGTAAACCGGATGATTCAGTCCTGCCGCGATCGTGAAGGCACGCAGCGCATGTTCGGTCGCAGGAACCAACCGCACAAATCGATCGAGCGTCGCGAGACTTGCAAGCGCATGGCCTTCGTCCACATGGCCCTTCGCAAGCAGTTTCCACATCGCGTTCCCGCATTCCGCCAGCAGCAGGTCAGGCGCGATCAAGTCTTCTCCGATCAAGGCCGCCGCGCTCGCAGAGCCTGCCTCTTCCACAATCCATTTGAACGCGACGCTGGAATCGACGACGATCACTCGCGGTCGCCGTCCCGATCTGCGCGTATCAACTCCGCTCCGCTAGGCCGGTCGCCCTGGTAGGACAGCGTCTGAGCACGAAGGCGCGCCGACAATTCCTGCAGCTCTTCACGCACGACCGGCGTGCGGGGCTGAAACAACGTCAATTGCGCTCGCAATTCCGCCTCCAGCGACCGCTGGTTGCGCGCCGCAGCCTCGCGATAGGCGGCGATCACCTCGTCATCGAGATTGCGGATGAGCACCTGTCCCATCCGCAATCTGCTATCATGATGCTATCAGTCGCTCAAGCCTTCTTCAGATGCCGCCGCCCCAGCAACTCGGCGATCTGCACCGCGTTCAGCGCCGCGCCCTTGCGCAGATTGTCGCTGACGCACCAGAAGGCAAGGCCGTTGTCGACCGTCGCATCGTCGCGCACGCGGCTGACGAAGGTGGCGTAATCGCCGACGCACTCGACCGGCGTGACGTATCCGCCATCCTCGCGCTTATCGACCAGCATCACGCCCGGCGCCTCGCGCAGGATCTTCTGCGCGTCCGCCGCCGACAGCTCGTTCTCCAGCTCGACATGCACCGCCTCGCTGTGCCCGACGAACACCGGCACGCGCACGCAGGTTGCGATCACCTTCACCTTGGGATCGAGGATCTTCTTGGTCTCGACCACCATCTTCCATTCTTCCTTGGTCGATCCGTCGTCGAGGAAGCTGTCGATGTGCGGGATCACGTTGAACGCGATCTGCTTGGTGAACTTCTTCGCCTCGGCCTGATCGCCGACGAAGATGTTGCGCGATTGCTCGAACAGCTCGTCCATCCCGGCCTTGCCGGCGCCCGACACCGACTGATAGGTCGAAACGACCACGCGCTTGACCGTCGCCGCATCGTGCAGCGGCTTCAGCGCCACCACCATCTGCGCGGTCGAGCAATTCGGATTGGCGATGATGTTCTTGCGGGTATAGCCGTCGATCGCGTCCGGGTTCACCTCCGGCACGATCAGCGGCACGTCGGGGTCCATGCGATAGAGCGACGAATTGTCGATCACCACGCAGCCGGCGGCGGCGAAGCGCGGGGCCTGCACCTTGGTCGCCTCGCTGCCGATCGCGAACAGCGCCATGTCCCAGCCGGTCGGATCGAAATGCTCGATATTCTGGATCTTGTACTGCTTGCCGGTCTCGCCGAAATCGACCATGTCGCCGGTCGAGCGCGACGAGGCGACCACCGCCAGCTCGTCGATCGGGAATTCCCGCTCGGCCAGGATGTTCAGCATTTCGCGACCGACATTGCCGGTGGCTCCTGCGACGACGACACGGTAACCCATGGATCAGGCCCTTTCAGTGGCACGGCCGCACGGACTTAACGGCCGGCGGCGCTTTAGCGATGTTGAGGTGAAAAGGAAGCGGGGCGGCGACCCCGATCGATATTTCGCGGCGAATACCCGGAGCGGCGCGGCCCGCGGTTCAGCGGGTCACGGTCCGGGTGGTGGTAATGGCCGGTTTTCGAAACATCGCGGCGCGCCTAGCAGCTTCGTCGCGCACGGCATAGCGCAAATCTTCTTTCATGACGATGAAGGCGCGGTTGCCCCGCCCGGCGGTGGACGCGACGGCGGCGGCTGGCCTAGAGTGGCGGCATTCCACCGGAGACCGCACTTGTCCGTCCCCTTCGTCCGTCCCGACGTCCGCGCCCTTCTCGATATGATCGCGGCGATGCCGCCGCCCGAATGGCCGCCCCGGCTTGCCGCCTATCGCACGCAATATGCAGCGACGGCGAGCCTGCTCGACCTGCCGATCGGCGATCTGGCCGAAATCCGCGATCTCGAGATTCCCGGTCCCGCAGGTCCATTGCGCGCCCGGCTGTTCGATGCGCGTGCCCGCCGCGCGCCGGGTCCGGCGATGGTGTTCTTCCATGGCGGCGGCTTCGTCATCGGCAATCTCGATACGCATGCGAGCATCGCCGCCGAAATCGCGCGGCAGCTCGACCTGCCGGTGATCTCGGTCGACTATCGCCTCGCCCCCGAACACCCCTGGCCCGCCGCCTCCGACGATTGCGAGGCAGCGGCGCGCTGGATCGCCTCCAGCCCCGCCGCGCTCGGCCGCGCGGTCACCTCGCTCGCGTTGGCCGGCGACAGCGCGGGCGGCCAGCTCGCCGCCGTCGCCGCGCTGGATCTGCGCGACGCGCCCGCCGCCGTGCCGGTGATCGCGCAGCTGCTGATCTACCCCGCCGCCGACATGGGCACCGACTATCCCTCGCTCAGGCAGTTCGCGCAGGGATATGTGCTGACCGAACGCAGCATGGACTGGTTCGACGAATGCTATGCGCCGGATGCCGCCCACCCGCGCTGCGCGCCGATGCGCGCACCCTCGCTCGCCGGCCTGCCGCCCGCATTGATCGTCACCGCCAGCCTCGATCCGATCCGCGACCAGGGCCGCGCCTATGCCGGCGCGCTCATCGATGCGGGCGTGCCGGTGATCTATCGCGAGGCGCAGGGCAATGTTCATGGCTTCGTCATGCTGCGCAAGGCCGTCCCGTCGAGCCAGGGCGACGTCGCCGGCATGCTCGCCGCGTTCAAGGATCTGCTGGTCGAGGCCGAGGGCAGCCGCGTGATGATGCAGGCGGCGGTATGAGCACCTATGCCCACCTGCCCTATCGCCCCTGCGCCGGGGTCATGCTGGTCAATGCCCACGGCCAGGTGTTCGTCGGCCAGCGGCTCGATTCGAAGCTCGAGGCGTGGCAGATGCCGCAGGGTGGGATCGATCCGGGCGAAGCCCCGCTCGACGCCGCCTATCGCGAATTATGGGAGGAAACCGGCGTCGCGCGCGGGCATGTCGAGCTGGTCGAACAGGCCGATGAAGAGCTGCGATACGACCTGCCCGACGACCTCATCGGCAAATTGTGGAAGGGCCGATGGCGCGGCCAGCGCCAATGCTGGTTCCTGTTCCGCCTGACCGCCGGCGACGAGGTGATCGACATCGCCACCGCGCAGCCGGAGTTCCGCGCCTGGCGCTGGATCGACCCGCAGGAATTGCCGCGGCTGATCGTGCCGTTCAAGCGCGAGCTCTACACGCGGTTGCTCGAGATCTTCGCCGGGCCGCTCGGCCTCAAAGCCTGAGCTTGCCCCCTCGATTTCGCCGCATTCCGGCGTTACCAGCGCGGCCATGCGCAAGACGATTCCGCTCCTCGCCCTGCCATTTCTCGTCACGCCGCCGTTCGCCGCCAGCCCCGCCCTGGCGCAGCCGCAGGACGCGCCGCCCCCGCCCTCGGTCGAAACCTCGATCGAGGTGCAGGCGATGCTCGACGCGGCGATGAAGGCGGGCGACGAAGCGGCGGTCAACGCGATCGTCAAATATGCCAAGGCCGCCGACAAACAGCGCGCCGCCGCGTTCGAACAGGCCGCCGCCCGCTGGCGCAGCGAACGGCGCGAGGCGGCCGAACGCCGCATCCGCGAGGCGCGCTTCATCGATCTGGTCAAGGGCCGCGCCGAACTGGGCGGCTATTACGCGACCGGCAACAGCGAGACGGTGGGCCTGACCGGTGTGCTCGACCTGCGGCGCGAGGGGCTGGAATGGCGGCACAAGCTGCGCGTCCAGGCCGATTATCAGGAAAGCCTGGGCGTCACCGTGCGCGAACGCTATCTCGCCGCCTATGAACCCAATCTCAAGCTCGACGATCGCGCCTATGTCTATGGCGCGGCGCAGTTCGAAAGCGACCGGTTCCTGGGATTCGACGCGCGCGCCTCGCTGTCGGCGGGCGCGGGCTATACCGCGGTCCGCACGCCGACGCTCAAGATCGACCTCGAAATCGGCCCGGCCTTCCGCCACACGAGCTTCACCGACGCCACGACCGAAAGCCAGCTCGCCGCGCGCGGCAAGCTCGACCTCGACTGGACGCTCGCGCGCGGCATCATCTTCAGCCAGGACGCTTCGGCCTATGTGCAGGCGGCGAACAGCACGATCACCGGCAAATCCGCGCTGCGCGCGCGGCTGTTCGGCCCGTTCTCGGCACAGATGTCCTATGCCGTGAACTATGAAAGCGCGCCGCCGATCGGCCGCAAGACGACCGACACGGTCAGCCGCGCGTCGCTGCTGGTCGATTTCTGATCCGGTTACGATCGATACTTTTTTGAGTGGCGGGGGTTCACCCGGCCCGTGCCCGGCGATACACCCCCCAAATGGGACTGTCAGCCATCGAAGCCGCCGCGATCGAA
The DNA here is from genome assembly GCA_964413495.1 of uncultured Stakelama sp. GTDB lineage: Bacteria > Pseudomonadota > Alphaproteobacteria > Sphingomonadales > Sphingomonadaceae > Sphingomonas. Next base: position 97,523 of record CAYPRW010000002.1, read on the forward strand.
CATGCCCGCGCGGCACCGATGCTCGCCCAGGTCGAAAAATGGGTCGCGATCAACAGCGGCACGCGCAACCTTGCCGGGCTGGCGGTCATGGCCGGATCGCTGGCCGACGCCTTCGCCGCGCTGCCCGGTGAACTCGCACTGGTGGACCCCGCGCCGGTCGATGCGGTGGATGGCGGCGGAAACGTACAGCCGATTGCGCATGGCCGGCACCTGCACCTGAACGTGCGGCCCGATGCGCCGGTACGGATGCTGTTCACCGGGCATATGGACACGGTGTTTCCCGCCGATCACCCGTTCCAGGGCGCGACCTGGCTGCCGGACGGCACGCTCAACGCACCGGGCGCGGCCGACATGAAGGGCGGCATCGCGGTGATGCTCGCCGCGCTGAACGCGATCGAGGCGAGCCCGGCGGCGGCGGGGTTCGGCTATGAGGTAGTGCTCAATTCCGACGAGGAGACCGGCTCATTCGCCTCGGCGGCGCTGATCGAACGGGCGGCGGCGGGCAAGGTCGCGGCGCTCACCTACGAACCCGCGCTGCCCGACGGCACGCTGGCCGGCGCACGCGGCGGCACCGGCAATTTCTCGATCGCCGTCCACGGCCGCAGCGCGCATGCCGGCCGCAATCCCGAAGACGGACGCAACGCGATCATCGCCGCCGCCGATCTCGCGCTGCGCCTCGCCGCCGCGGCGGGCGAGGGCCTGTCGGTCAATCCCGCGCGGATCGAGGGCGGCGGCCCCAACAACGTCGTCCCCGATCTTGCCGTGCTGCGCGTCAATTTCCGCCCCGCCTGCGCGCAGGCGATCGCCCGCGCGACGGCCGCGATCGACGCGGCGGTCGCCGGGATCAGCGCCGTCCACGACGTGCGGATCCACGTCCATGGCAGCTTCAACCGCCCGCCCAAGCCGCTCGACCCGGCAGCCGGGCGGCTGTTCGGCCTCGTGAAGCAGGCCGGCGCCGACCTTGCCCTGCCGATCGCGTGGCGGGCGACCGGCGGGGTGTGCGACGGCAACAACATCGCCGCCTGCGGCGTGCCGGTGGTCGATACGATGGGCGTGCGCGGCGGCGCGATCCACAGCGCCGACGAATATCTGATCCCCGAAAGCCTGGCGGAACGCGCCGCGCTCTCCACCCTCACCATCCTGCGCATCGCGCAACGGGGCCGCATATGACCTTCATCATCCGTCCCGCGCGTCAGGACGATCTCCAGCCGCTCTATGAAATGGCCAAGCTGACCGGCGGCGGCTTCACCAACCTGCCGCCCGAAAAACCCTCGCTCTGCGCCAAGATCGAACGCAGCCTGGAAGCCTTCACGCGGACCGGCGATGCGCTGTCCGACGAACTGTTCGTGTTCGTGCTGGAAAATCTCGCCACCGGCGAGGTGCGCGGCACCTGCCAGATCTTCACCCGCGTCGGCCAACGCTGGCCGTTCTACAGCTATCGCATCGGCACGGTGACCAAGCACAGCGAGGCGCTCGACCGCACCTTCCGCGCCGAGATCCTGAGCCTCGTCAACGACCTGGAGGGCGCGACCGAGGTGGGCGGCCTGTTCCTCCATCCCGGCGAGCGCGCCGGGGGCCTGGGCATGCTGCTCGCGCGCAGCCGCTATCTGTTCATCGCGATGCACCGCGCGCGCTTTGCCGACCGCATCCTCGCCGAGTTGCGCGGCGTGATCGACGAGGCCGGCGGCTCGCCCTTCTGGGACGGGGTGGCGGGCCGTTTCTTCGGGATGAACTTCCAGCAGGCGGACGAATTCAACGCGATCCACGGCAACCAGTTCATCGCCGATCTGATGCCCAAACACCCGATCTACACGGCCATGCTGGGGGAAAGCGTGCGCAGCGTCATCGGCCTGCCCCACCCGTCGGGCCGCGCGGCGATGCGGATGCTGGAGAATGAGGGGTTCGCGTTCGAGAATTATATCGACATCTTCGACGGCGGCCCGACCATGACGGCGCGGACCGATCAGGTGGTGACGGTGCGCGATGCGCAGGAAGGCGTCGTCACCGCCATCGCCGAAACGGGCGTGCCCAGCATCGCGGCGCACGGCACGCTCGGCGACTTCCGCGCCTGTCACGCCTGCATCGACGCCGCCGATGGCGGCTTCACGATCGATGCACAGGGCGCGGCGGCGCTGGGGATCGCCATCGGGCAGCAGATCCGCCATGCCCCGCGTTGAGATCAATTTCGACGGGCTGATCGGCCCCAGCCACAATTATGCCGGCCTCAGCCCCGGCAACCTCGCCGCCACGCGCAACAGGGGCGCGGTGTCGCGGCCGCGCGACGCCGCGTTGCAGGGCATCGCCAAGATGCGCGCCAACCTCGCGCTGGGGCTGGCCCAGGGCATCCTGCTGCCGCATCCCCGGCCCGATCATGGCTGGCTGCACAGCCTCGCCACCGACCATGCGAGCGCCCCGCCGCATCTTCAGGCACAGGCGCTGTCGGCATCGGCGATGTGGGCCGCCAACGCCGCCACCGTCTCGCCCGCCCCCGACACCGCCGACGGCCGCTGCCACCTCTCCGTCGCCAATCTCGTCACCATGCCGCACCGCAGCCATGAATGGCCGCACACACTGGCGCAGCTTCGCCTGGCCTTCGCGCATGACGACTTTCGCGTCCACGGCCCGGTGCCCGCGCCGTTCGGCGACGAGGGTGCCGCCAATCATATGCGCCTTGCCCCCGCGCACGATGCGCCGGGTATCGAGATTTTCGTCTATGGCGTGGCGGGCGGCCCCTTCCCCGCGCGCCAGCATCGCGAGGCCAGCGAAGCCGTTGCCCGCCGCCATGGCCTCGATCCGGCGCGAACGCTGTTCGTCCCGCAATCCGGGGAAGCCATCGCGGCCGGCGCCTTTCACAATGACGTCGTCGCCGTCGCCAACGGCCGCATATTGTTCGCACACGAACAGGCGTTCGCGGACAAGGACCGTTTCTACGCCGACCTTCGCCGCCTGATGCCCGAGGTCGAGATCGTCGAGGTCCCGGCCGACGCCGTCAGCCTGGCCGACGCGATCGCCTCCTATCTGTTCAACGCCCAGCTGGTGACGCTGCCGTCCGGCGGGGCGGCGCTGATCCTGCCCGGCGAAGCGCGCGAGACGCCTTCGGTGTGGTCGTGGCTGCGGGCGCATGTCGCGGGCAACGGCCCGATCCGCCGGCTGGACGTGGTGGACGTGCGCGAATCGATGGCCAATGGCGGCGGCCCGGCCTGCCTGCGGCTGCGCGTCGTCGCCGATCCGGCCACGGTCGATCCCCGCTTCCTGGTCGATCGGGCCCGGCTCGATCGGATCGCCGGCATCGTCGCGCGGCACTGGCCCGAAACGATCCGGCAGGACGAGATCGGCGATCCCGCGCTGATCCACCGGATCGAGGCGGCGCGCCGCGCGCTGATCGCCGGCCTCGACATTGTCGAGTTAATTGACAGCTAACCATGAGGCTTAACGCGGAATCGCCGATTTCCGCCACTGGCCCGGCTCTTGCGTAACATTGCGGCATGTTGTCGGGCATCAAACGGCTGTTCACGATCAGGACGCGGTTCGAGGCGTTCATGGTGATCTATGCGCTGGGCGTCGGGTCGGTCGATCGCGGGCTGCACTATCTTCAGCAATATCCGGGCTATGGCGGCTGGCTGCTGTTCGCGCTGTGCCCGATCGCGGTATTCATGGCCGGCGGGCGCATTCTCGATTCGCTCGACGCGGAAGGCGAATAGCTAGGGCAGCTTCGCCTCGCGTTCCTTCTGCGCCTTCTTTTCCGCCGCCCATTGCTGGATCGACTGCATCGCGCAGCCGCTCTGGCCATAGCTGCCGACCGGCGAGCAGCTGCCGGGGATGCCCACGCGATTGACCTCCTGCACCAGTTCGGCGCGCCGCACCCAGCTCGTTCCCGCCGGGCCCGGCGTGCGCTCGCGCAGCTTCTTGGGGATGCGATAGGGCGAATCGCCGGCATTGGCGCACACCACGATCTCGTCCGGGCTTTCCGCCTTGGGGCAGGCCTGGTCGCCATAGAGCAGCACGCTGCGCACGCGCTGCGGCGTCGCGTCCGACGCCGCGCCGTCCTGCGCCAGCGCCGGGGCGGCCAGCGCAACTGCGGCCAGCAAGATCAGGCGGGTCATCGCATGCTCCTTTACGCGCCGATATCGGGCGTCGTGGATGTAGGGCGCATGAACGGCGAAATCGAGGCAACGGCATTTACTCGGAATGGGTGAATTTAACGCTTGCATGAATTTACCCTTCATGGGTAATGGGCCGCATCATGACGACGCTCGCCGGTTCCAAGATCCGCCGCTTCCGCGAGGAACGCGCCCTTTCCCGCGCCGCATTCGGCGCATGGTTCGACACGCCCGGTTCGACCGTTCAGGGGTGGGAGGAGGACGGCAAGCGCGCCTCGCCCGCCGTCCTCAACCAGATCGCCGCCAACGGCATCGCGCATCATCAGGACTGGTACGTCCATGTCCGCAACCTGGAGCAAGGCATGGACTGGACCCCGTCGAGCTGGACATCGGCCACCGCCGTCCAGATGCCCGATTACCCCGATTCCGCCGCGCTCGATACCGCCACCGATACGCTCGCCAGCTTCCCCCCGCTGGTGTTCGCGGGCGAGGCGCGCGCGCTGACGCAGGAGCTGGCCAAGGTATCGCGCGGCGAGGCGTTCCTGCTGCAAGGGGGCGACTGCGCCGAAAGCTTTGCGGAGCATAGCGCCAACAACATCCGCGACACGTTCCGCGTGCTGCTGCAGATGGCGGTGGTGCTGACCTTCGCGTCAAAGCTGCCGACGGTGAAGGTCGGCCGCATGGCCGGCCAGTTCGCCAAGCCGCGCTCCGCCGCGACCGAGACGATCGACGGGGTCGAGCTGCCCAGCTACCGCGGCGACATCGTCAACGATATCGCCTTCACGCCCGAAGCGCGCATCCCCGACCCACAGCGGCTGATCCGCGCCTACAGCCAGTCGGCGGCGACGCTCAACCTGCTGCGCTCGTTCGCGCAGGGCGGCTATGCCAACCTGCACCAGGTGCATAGATGGACGCTCGACTTCATGGGCCGCAGCCCATGGGCCGACAAGTTCGCCAATGTCGCCGACCGGATCGGCGAGGCGCTCGATTTCATGGAGGCGTGCGGCATCGGTCCCGACACCGTGCCGCAGCTCAAGCGCACCGATTTCTACACCAGCCATGAGGCGCTGCTGCTCCCCTATGAGCAGGCGCTAACGCGGCAGGACAGCCTGACCGGCGACTGGTACGACACCAGCGCGCACATGCTGTGGATCGGCGACCGCACGCGGTTCGAGGGGTCGGCGCATGTCGAGTTCCTGCGCGGCATCGGCAATCCGATCGGCATGAAGTGCGGCCCCAGCCTGGAGCCCGACGCGCTGCTCAAGCTGCTCGACACGCTCAACCCCGGCCGCACGCCGGGGCGCATCACGCTGATCACCCGCTATGGCCATGACAAGATCGAGGACGGCCTGCCCAGGCTGGTCCGCGCGGTAAAGCGCGAGGGGCATCCGGTGGTGTGGAGTTGCGACCCGATGCACGGCAACGTGGTCAAGGCGGCAAACGGCTACAAGACGCGCCCGTTCGAGCGCATCCTGGCCGAGGTGCGCGGCTTCTTCGCCGTCCACCGTGCCGAGGGGACGCATGCCGGCGGCATCCATGCCGAGATGACCGGGCAGAACGTCACCGAATGCACCGGCGGCATGATCGACATCGGCGAGCACGACCTGGCCGACCGCTATCACACGCATTGCGACCCGCGGCTCAACGCGGGCCAGAGCCTGGAGCTGGCGTTCCTGCTCGCGGAGATGCTCAACGAGGAGATGGCGGAGCGGCGCAAGGCGGCGTGACTGTCACTTGCGCGTAGCCAAGCGCTTGATACACCCTCCCGTGACGCGGCGGTCGTCGCGTCACGGGAGGGGGTTCCATGTTTCAGATATTCCTCGAGACGCTGCCGCACTTTCTGGCCTATTTCGCCGGCGCGGTCGGATTGGCGGTGGCATTCCTGCTGCTGTACGTACAGATCACGCCGCATCGCGAGTTCGCGCTGATACGTGAGGGCAACGCCGCCGCGGCGACCCAACTGACCGGCACCTTTCTTGGCTTCGCCATTCCGGTGGCGGTGGTGATCGGCAATTCGGTCAGCATCCCCGACATGCTGCTGTGGGGTGCAGTCGCCGCGATCGTCCAGCTGGTCGTGTTCTTCGTCATCGCCCGGCTGGTGTTCAGGACGATCTCCGACCGCATCACCGAGAAGTGCGTCGCTTCGGGCATCTTCGTCGGCGGCATGGGCCTGGGCATCGGCGTGCTGCAAGCCGCCTGCATGGTTCCCTGAGCGGGCGGAGGCACATCATGCGCAAGCAACTCACCATGACCACCGCGATGGCGGCCGCGCTCGTCGCCCTACCCGGCTGCTCGAGCGGCGGCGACTGGAACGGCGACACCTATGCCGATGACGACACCGCGATCTGCGTCGATCAGAATGGCAACCGTATCGACGAAGATCGCTGCGACCGGCGCAGCTATTACAGCGGCGGCGGCTATGGCGGCTATTACTGGTATTATCTCGGCCGGCGCTCGGCGATTCCCTATTATGGCGAATCGGTGCGCGACGCGCGCTACGCCCAATATGGCTCGTACCGCCCGCGCGCCGGCGCGGTCTATGCCAGTGCGCCGATGCACACACGGATGGTGCGCTCGTCGGCGATCTCGCGCGGCGGCCTGGGGTCCAGCGGGCGCAGCTTTGGTGGCGGCCGTTCCTGATGGAGCGACACGTTTCTAGCAGCGACCTCCGCTGATGCTGCGGCACGATGTCGCGCCGCGCGACGATTGGCAGGCGGCGGTCGAGGCACAGGGGTTGATCTGGCATAGCGATGCCGACGGGCCCTATTGGGACGAAAGCGCCTATTATTCCTTCACGATGGCCGAGATCGAGCGGATCGAGGCGGCGACCGAGACGGTGCACGAGCTGTTCCTCGAAGCCGGCGAACATATCGTCAAGGACGCCGAGGTCCTGGAGCAGTTCGGCATCCCCGCCTATTGCCACAAGGCGATCCGCACCGCGTGGAAGCACGAGCCGCCGGCGCTCAACTATGGGCGGTTCGACTTCGGCTATGACGGCGAGGGCGATCCCAAGCTGTTCGAGTTCAACTGCGATACACCGACCTCGATGCTGGAATGCGCGGTGGTGCAATGGGACTGGAAGGAAACGGTCTTTCCCGATCTCGACCAGTTCAACAGCCTGCACGAGAAGCTGATCGGGCAATGGGCGGCGATCCGATCGCGCCTGCCCGGCCAGCGCGTGTGGTTCACCCATGTCGCCGACGCCGCGCATGAGGACACGATCACCACCACCTATATGCGCGACCTGGCGCAACAGGCGGGGCTGGAAACGCATGCCGTGGTGATCGACGATATCGGCATCGATCGCGACGGCCGCATCCTCGACCATGAGGACCGGCTGATCAGTGCGATCTTCAAGCTCTATCCATGGGAATGGATCGTCCGCGAAGCCTATGGCGAGGACATCGTCCGCCATCTCGACGACACCGCCTGGATCGAGCCGATCTGGAAGATGCTGTGGAGCAACAAGGCGATCCTGCAGGTGCTGTGGGCGATGTTCCCCGGCCACCCCAACCTGCTCGCCGCCTCGGTGGTGCGCGAACGGATCGGCGAAAGCTATGTCGCCAAGCCGTTCCTGGCGCGCGAAGGCGCGAACATCGAGGTGGTGCGGCACGGCGAGACGCTGGCGCGATCGGCAGGCGAATATCGCGCGGGGCTGACCATGTACCAAGAGCTCTATCCGATGCGGGACTTCGGCAACGGCTATCCAGTGATCGGCAGCTGGATCGTCGACGGCGCCGCGGCGGGGATGGGCATTCGCGAGGACGGGCTGATCACCGGCAACCGCGCCCGCTTCGTGCCGCATGTGATCCGGGGTTAGGCAAACGCCGCGGCTTGCCGGGCCAGGATCAGCGCGCCTTCCAACCCGGCATTGTCGAGCTTCGGCGCCGCGATGAAGCCCGGCGACCCCGCCGCGTCGCCGACGCCATAGCCGCCGAGCGCCACCATCATCCGCACCGCTGCCGCTTCGCGAAGACGCGGCACGCTCAACACACCGCCGCCCGCCACGATGCGATGCGGCGACCAGGCCAGTACGATCGTCGCGAACAGCTGGCCGATATAGTCGGCGACCGCGGCGAAATCGTCGGGTGAATCGGCCAGATTGCGGCCGTTCAGCCGCATCCGCACGCCGGGTCCGGCCGCCAGCCCTTCCGCGCAGCTTGGATGAAATGGGCATCCGCTCGGCGAATCGTCGCCCGGCCGGCGCAGCACGGGGACATGGCCGATTTCGGGATGGAGCGCGCCGGTCAAGGTGCGGCCATCGCGCGCCAGGCCGGCGCCGATCCCGGTGCCGACCGTGACATAGGCGACGCTGGCGCAGCCTTGCCCCGCCCCGTGCCGCTGTTCGGCCAGCGCGGCGAGATTGACGTCGGTATCCACCGCCGCCGGCGCGCCGAGCCGCTCGCTCAACGCCTTGCGCAGGTTGGCGCGGGTCCAGCCGGGCTTGGGCGTCGCCAGCACCTCGCCGTAATTCGGTGCGGCGGGATCGACCACGATCGGACCGAAGGCTGCGATACCGATTCCCGCAATCGGCAGATCGCCGACCATGGCGAGCAAGCTTTTTTCCGCCGCTTCCGGCGTCGTGGTCGGCCAGCGTTGCTCGGCGACAAGCGTCTCGCCGCGCACCAGCCGGGCGAGCAATTTGGTGCCGCCGGTCTCGACCGCGAGATAGCATGGAACGTCCATCGCCGACCCTTAGCCGCGCAGGGCGGTCTGCGCGAGGACCCACAGGCCGATCGCCAAGAACAGCGCCGCCGCGACGATGCGCACCGCCTTCATCGGCACGCGCCTGATCAGCTCGTTGCCGAGCAGCACTGCAGGCACATTCGCGACCATCATGCCGAGCGTGGTGCCCGCCGTGACCCAGCCGACCTGCGCGAAACGCGCGCCCAGCGCCACGGTCGCGATCTGGGTCTTGTCGCCCATCTCGACCAGGAAGAAGGCGATCGCGGTGGTGACGAATGCGCCGAACCGCGCCGGCCGCTCCGCCACATCGTCGAGCTTGTCCGGGATCAGCGTCCATAGCGCCATCGCGATGAACGATGCGGCGACCAGATAGCGGAACCATGTGCCATCAAGGATCGCCGCCGCCTGCTGGCCGACCAATGCGGCGAGGAAATGATTGGCCAGCGTCGCGGCGAGGATACCGAGGATGATCGGCAGCGGCCGCTTGAAGCGGGCGGCCAGCACGATCGCCAGCAATTGCGTTTTGTCGCCGATCTCGGCGAGCGCGACGACGGCGGTCGAAGTGAGCAAGGCTTCCAAGCAAGGTCTCCAGGGCCGGGCGCGAGCTTATTCCAACGACACCATGCCCTCCCGCCCGGCCTTGAGCGGAACGCATGGCGCCATTGGTCTCGCCCGAACGGTTCCCCGTTCCCCGTGCGCCATGGCCTCTCGACCAAGCATGTTGACGCGCGGGCCCGTCGCGGACGACGGCTGGCTACTCCCCAGATGACTGTGCCGGCCCCTAGCCATCCCGCGCGACGAAGGCAAGTTGCCCCACCCGGCCGCATCGTGGCATACATACCGCAACCCCGAAAATGGAGAGGACCATGGCCACCGCGAGTCTCGAACGCCCCAGGATATCCGAATCGGAATGGGAAGCGCGCCAACAGCTCGCCGCCTGCTACCGCGTGTTCGACATGCTCGGCTGGTCCGAGATGATCTACAACCATATCACGCTGAAGCTGCCGGAGCAGGACGGCGCGTTCCTGATCAACCCGTTCGGGCTGCATTTCAGCGAAGTGAAGGCGTCGAATCTGGTCAAGATCGACATCGACGGCAACAAGCTCGACGACAGCCCCTACCCCGTCAACCGCGCCGGCTTCGTCCAGCACGCGCTGTTCCACCGGCACCTGCCCGACGCGCATTGCATCATGCACACCCACACCACGGCGGGCATGGCGGTGAGCAGCGTGGAGGGCGGGCTGCGGCCGACCAATTTCTATGCCTGCAACTTCGCCGGGCGAATCGCCTATCACGATTTCGAGGGCGTGACGGTGCGCGACGCGGAAGGCGAGCGGTTGCTGGCGAACCTGGGCGACAAGCGCGTGATGCTGTTGCGCAACCACGGCATCGTGGTGATGGGGCGCACCCTGCCCGAGGCGTTCATCAAGCATTGGTCGCTGCAGCGCGCGTGCGAGATCCAGGTCGCCACCGCCGGCATGGGCACGCCGCTTACCGTGGCGGACGAGGTGATCGCGGTGCACCAGCGCGACCTGCACATGGCGCAAGTACCCGGCGGGGTCGGCGCGGCGGATTTCGCGGCGATGGTGCGGCTGGTCGACCGGATCGATACGAGTTGGCGGGATTGAGCGTTGCGTGTGTGGACATTGGGTTTCGGCCTGTGATGGGTTGAGACCGTTATAGCCAAATAGGTTCGCGTAGGAAAGTTTGGCGGTATTTTGGCGGTTTTCCGTGGGTTTGCGGGAGGGCGCGTGGCGGCGGATCGGGGGCGTTTGGCTGCTTTTTCGGGCGGCGTTGGGATATCGTGATGCGACGATGTCGACGATCTTGTTGTGATGGGTCGTATCGCGCGTGTCGCGTTTTGTGAGGGGAATGTCGAACGCATGAAACGCGGTGTGGGGCGAGGTGCGGTTGGGGTTGGTTCACACTAAGACGCGAAGACGCTAAGAAGAAGGGTTGTTCTCGCCGAGGCGCGGAGGCGCAGCGGGGGAGTTCCACCGTGTCGGCGGGTCTCGTTTTCTAGCCGGTGCAATTGAGCTTGTTCCCCTGCGAAAGCAGGGGCCCAGGGTTTGGAGCGTTCCGTTTGTGACTCTGGGCCCCTGCTTTCGCAGAGGAACAGGTCGGCTAAAACGAATTGCGGGGATGACGAGCTTTTACATGAGCTCTCAATCTTGCGCTTTCGCGACCTTCACCAGCAGCGTGTCGACCTGGACCTGCGCGCCGGCGACGGCGGTGAGGGTTTCGATCGTGCCGTCGAAGGGGGCGGTGAGCGTCTGTTCCATCTTCATGGCTTCGAGCACCAGCAGCTTCTGGCCGGCGGTGACGCCCTGGCCTTTGCTCACCTCGACCGAGACGATGCGGCCCGGCATCGGCGAGAGGATCGAACCGTCGCCGGCCGCGCCGCCCGCCCCGCCCTCGGTGCGGTCGGTGGTGACGCGGAAGGTCGCGCCGCCATGGACGAGGAGCGCGTCGCCCTCCCGGCGATATTGCAGGAAGTGCGACTGGATCGGGCCGCGATCGAGCTCGAACGTCACGCGCTCGCCGCTGACATTGACCGCGCGCTGCGTGACCGGGGCGCGGTTGAGCCGAAAGCCTTCGAGGCCGCCGGTGATCGGCAGCGTGTCGGATCGCGGGTCCGGTTCGAGGAAATAGAGCGCGTGCGTCAGGTCCGCGGCGCCGGGCAGCGGATCGATCGTCAGCGCCTCGCCGCGCCGCTCGATCAACCCGGTATCGAGCTGCGCGCGGCGGAAATCACCGTCGTCGAGCAGGCGGAACAGGAAGCCGGCATTGGTGCGCACCGGCCAGACGGTGAGATGGCTGAGATCGGCGCGCAGCAGCGCGATCGCGTCGTCGCGCGTCTCGCCATGCACGATCAGCTTGGCGATCATCGGATCGTAATAGGGCGAGATGGTCGATCCCGCCTCGACCCCGGTATCGACGCGCGCGTTGGTCGGGAATTCGAGGACTTCGAGCCGGCCGGTCGAGGGCAGGAAGCCGCGCGCGGGGTCTTCGGCATAGAGCCGCGCCTCGATCGCGTGGCCGGTGATCGACAGGTCTTGCTGGCGCAGCGGGAGCGGCTCGCCCGAGGCGACGCGCAGCTGCCATTCGACCAGGTCGACGCCGGTGATCGCTTCGGTGACCGGGTGCTCGACCTGGAGCCGGGTGTTCATTTCCATGAACCAGATGCGGTCGCCGTGCAGGCCATCGCTCGCATCGGCGATGAATTCGACCGTGCCCGCGCCGACATAGTTGACCGCGCGCGCCGCCTTCACCGCCGCGTCGCACACCGCCGCGCGGGCGGGCGCGTCCATGCCCGGCGCGGGGGCTTCCTCGATCACCTTCTGGTGGCGGCGCTGCATCGAGCAGTCGCGTTCGAACAGGTGGACGACGTTGCCGTGGCCGTCGCCGAAGATCTGCACCTCGATATGGCGCGGGGAGAGGATGTACTTCTCGATCAGCACCTGGGTGTTGCCGAACGACGAGGCCGCCTCGCGCTGGCAGCTGGCGAGCGCATCGGCGAATTGCTGCGCAGCATCGACGCGCCGCATGCCCTTGCCGCCGCCGCCGGCGACCGCCTTGATCAGCACCGGATAGCCGATCTGGTCGGCCTCGGCCTGAAGCCGCTGCGGCGACTGATCCTCGCCGAGATAGCCGGGGGTGACGGGGACGTTCGCGTCCTGCATCAGCTTCTTGGCAGCGTCCTTGAGGCCCATCGCGCGGATGCTGTCGGGATTGGGGCCGACCCAGATCAGGCCCGCCGCCTTCACCGCATCGGCGAACTCGGCATTTTCGGACAGGAAGCCGTAGCCGGGATGGATCGCCTCCGCCCCGGTCTGTTGCGCGGCGACGATGATGCGTTCACCGATGAGGTAGGAGTCGCGCGCCTGCGACCCGCCGATATGCACCGCCTGGTCCGCCTGGCGGACGTGCAGCGCATCGGCGTCGGCGTCGGAATAGACCGCGACGGTGCGGATGCCGAGCCGCCGCGCGGTGCGGACGATGCGGCAGGCGATCTCGCCGCGATTGGCGATGAGGAGGGAAGTGATCATTTCAGCACCCCTTCTTCGCCTACCCACGACACGGTCGCAGGATAGGTCGCGCACGACAGGAACTGCCTCATAACTTCTTCTGCTTCCTGCCAACTGAAACGCTCGCGAGCCGCAAACATTCGAGCAAGCTTTGATTTTGTGACGGGTCGATCGAACTTTGACCCGTGTCGAGCTGCCTCGCGATTGATTGTCGTCCCATCGTCGCTGATTGAAAGAGTCCATCCATCACGGGTATGAACCGCCTGAAGCGTTCGATCATCGGCCCGGACAACAAAAACATCCACTGCATCCTGGGCAAAGCCGCCTCTGTCATTGCGCATCTCTGCCGTAAGAATCGCGCAGCGGATCGTATCGCTGTTCGCCGCCACTTTTGCTGGCCATCCTGCAACTTCGACAGTCGGTCGCGGAACGTCTGCCAGCGAAGCAAACGCCGAATTTTCACGCGTTTTCTTCATCACATCCGAAACACGCCGAAGCGCGTCCCCTCCTCCACCGGCGCGTTCAGTGTCGCGGCGAAGGCTAGCCCGAGCACATCCCGCGTCTGGGCCGGGTCGATGATCCCATCGTCCCATAGCCGCGCGGTAGCGTGCCAAGGGTTGCCCTGGGCTTCGTATTCGTCGCGGATCGGCTGTTTGAAGGCTTCGGCCTGTTCGGGGGTCCAGCTCGCGGCGTCGCGGTGAACGGTGGCGAGGACCGACGCCGCCTGTTCGCCGCCCATCACGCTGATCCGGCTGTTGGGCCACGAAAACAGGAAGCGCGGGGAATAGGCGCGGCCGCACATGCCGTAATTGCCCGCGCCGAAGCTGCCGCCGATCAGTACGGTGATCTTGGGCACGCTGGCGGTGGCGACGGCGGTGACGAGCTTGGCGCCGTGCTTGGCGATGCCCTCCGCCTCGTACTTGCCGCCGACCATGAAGCCCGAGATGTTCTGGAGGAACAGGAGCGGGATGCGGCGCTGGCAGGCAAGCTCGATGAAATGCGCGCCCTTGACCGCGCTTTCGCTGAACAGCACGCCGTTATTGGCGAGGATCGCGACGGGGATGCCCCAGATATGCGCGAAACCGCAGACGAGCGTGCTGCCGTACAGCGCCTTGAACTCGTGGAATTCGCTGCCGTCGACCAGGCGCGCGATCACTTCGTGCACGTCATACGGCGCGCGCACGTCGGTGGGGACGATGCCGTAAAGGTCGTCCGCGTCGTACTTGGGCGCGATGGGGTCCTGGATCGCGACGTCCGGCTTGCGATCGCGGGGCAAGTGGCTGACGATATCGCGCACGATCGTCAGCGCGTGCTCGTCATTCTGCGCGACGTGATCGACCACGCCCGACTTGCGGCCGTGCAGGTCGCCGCCGCCGAGATCCTCGGCGCTGATCTCCTCGCCCGTCGCCGCCTTGACCAGCGGCGGGCCGGCGAGGAAGATCGTGCCCTGTTCGCGCACGATCACCGTCTCGTCGGACATGGCGGGGACATAAGCGCCGCCGGCGGTGCAGCTGCCCATCACGCAGGCGATCTGCGGAATGCCCTGGGCCGACATGTTCGCCTGGTTGAAGAAGATGCGGCCGAAATGCTCCTTGTCCGGGAACACCTCCGCCTGATGCGGCAAATTGGCGCCGCCGCTGTCGACCAGATAGATGCACGGCAGCCGGTTCGCCTGCGCGATCTCCTGCGCGCGCAGATGCTTCTTGATCGTCATCGGATAATAGGTGCCGCCCTTCACCGTGGCGTCGTTGCACAGGATCATCACCTGGCGGCCCGAGACGCGGCCGATGCCCGCGATGATGCCGGCGCCGGGGATCTCGCCGTCATACATGTCGCACGCGGCGAGCTGGCCGATCTCGAGGAACGGCGCGCCGGGATCGAGCAGCCGCTCGACGCGCTCGCGGGGGAGCAGCTTGCCGCGCGCGGCGTGGCGCTCGCGGCTCTTTTCGTTGCCGCCGAGCGCGGCCTGCGCGACGTCTGCGCGCAGGCGATCGACCAGCGCGCGATTGTGCGCAGCATTGGCGCGGAAATTCTCGTCCTCCGCCGACAGGGTGGATTTCAGCACCGGCGCGCTCACGCCGCGCCGACCAGTTCGCGGCCGATCAGCATGCGGCGGATCTCGTTGGTGCCGGCGCCGATGTCGAGCAGCTTGGCGTCGCGCAGGAAGCGTTCGACCGGCCAGTCCTTGGTATAGCCCGCGCCGCCCAGCGCCTGCACCGCCTCGCCCGCGACCTTGAAGGCGTTCTCCGAAGCCAGCAGGATCGCGCCGGCCGCGTCGAAGCGCGTCGTCTTGCCCGCGTCGCACGCCCTGGCCACGGCATAGACATAGGCGCGCGCCGAATTGAGCGCGACATACATGTCGGCGACCTTGGCCTGCATCAGCTGGAAGCTGCCGATCGCCTGGCCGAACTGCTTGCGCTCGCGCAGATACGGCAGCACCACGTCGAGGCACGCCTGCATGATGCCGAGCTGGATGCCGGCGAGCACGGTGCGCTCGTAATCCAGGCCGCTCATCAGCACCCCGACGCCGCCGTTGAGCGGGCCCATGACGTTTTCCTCGGGCACTTCGCAATCGTCGAACACCAGTTCAGCGGTGGGCGATCCGCGCATGCCCATCTTGTCGATCTTCTGCCCGATGCTGAAGCCGGGCATGTCCTTTTCGATCAGGAAGGTGGTGATGCCGCGCGAGCCTTCGCCGGTCTTGGCATAGACCACCAGCGTATCGGCATAGGCCGCGTTGGTGATCCAGAATTTGGTGCCGTTGAGGACATAGCGGCCGCCCTTGTGCTCGGCGCGCAGCTTCATGCTTACGACGTCCGATCCCGCGCCCGCTTCGGACATCGCCAGCGCGCCGACATGCTCGCCGCTGATCAGCTTGGGCAGGTATTTCGCCTTCTGCTCGGGGCTGGCCCAGCGGCGGATCTGGTTGACGCACAGGTTGGAATGCGCGCCATAGCTGAGGCCGATCGAGGCCGAAGCGCGCGACACTTCCTCGCACGCGATGACATGTTCGAGATAGCCGAGGGCAAGGCCGCCGAACTCCTCTTCGACGGTGATGCCGTGCAGACCAAGCTCGCCCATCGCGGGCCATAATTCGTCGCGCGGGAACCAGTCCGCCTCGTCGATCTTCGCGGCGAGCGGCTCGATCCGCTCGCTGGCGAAACGCCGGGTGGTGTCGCGGATCATCTCGGCGGTCTCGCCCAGCGCGAAATCCATTTGGGGCAGGCTCAATCGTCTCTCCTGGGATCGGCAAGTTCGTTCAATGCAGCATATCGCGTCGCGCGCGCCGAGAAAAATTGAAAGGCGGCGTGGAACAGCATAGACAGTATCTATGATCGACCGTTATTTGCTGCGCTATTTCCTCGCCGTCATCGATAACGGCACCTTCACCGCCGCGGCGGCGCGGGTCAATGTCTCGCAGCCCACCCTGTCGGCCGGCATCGCCAAGCTGGAGCGCGAGGCGGGCGCAAGGCTGCTGCGCCGCAACAGCCAGCGCGTCGAGCTGACCGAGGCGGGTGAGCGGTTCGCGGTGCATGCGCGGCGGATCGAACGCGAATTCCACCTGGCACAGGCGGCGATCGCCGGGCTGGCCCCGGCCGACACGATCCGCCTGGGCGTGCTCGCCACGATCGCGACCGTGGAGCTGGCCGCGCTGATCGAGACCCTGGCGCGCACCGCGCCGGGGCTGCGCGTCGAGCTGCTCGAAGGCAATGCACGCGGCCTTGCGCAATATCTGGCGCGCGGGCGGATCGACCTTGCGCTCACCATCCTGCGCGGCGATGCGGAGGCCGAAACGCTGCGCACCGAAGGCTATGCCCTGGCCCTTCCCGCCGCGCACCCGCTGGCCGGCGAGGCGTCGCTGCCGGGCGAGGCGATGGCGGGCGAGACGATGATCGTGCGGCGGCACTGCGAGGCGCTGCCCGAAACCAGCCGCTATTTCACGCAGCGCGGCATCCGCCCGTTCTTCGCGCTGCGCACCACCAATGACGACCGCGCGCTCGACATGGTGCGCGCGGGGCTGGGCGTCACGGTGGTTCCCGCATCGCATCGCCACCCCGGCGTCGCCAGCCCCGGCCTGACCGGATTCGATCTCACCCGCACGCTCGGCCTGGTCTGGGGCGAACACGCCGCGCGGCTGCGCGATGCGGCCGAACCGCTGCTGTCGGCGCTGCGCGGGCAATTCGGGATACCGGATTGATCCGCGTCGCCCCGGCCTTGTGCCGGGCCCCACGGTGCGTCATTCGATGGACAAAAGGCGCTACGGCATCGCTTGACGTCCGGTGGACCCCGGCACAAGGCCGGGGCGACGATCAGAGCTGAATGGAGAATCTCGGATGGCGGGGCGGTTCTATGACGAATGGCAGGTGGGCGACCGGATCGTCCACGACCTGCGCCGCACGGTGACCGAGACCGACAATCTGCTGGTGTCCACCCTCACCCACAATCCGCAGCCGCTGCATCTCGACGCGGAGGCGGCGGGCGCGAGCGAATTCGGCCGCATCCTCGTCAACGGCACCTTCACCTTCGCGCTGCTGGTCGGCATTTCGGTCGGCGATACGACGCTGGGGACGCTGATCGCCAATCTGGGCTATGACGAGGTGCGCATGCCCAAGCCCGTGTTCATCGGCGACACGCTGCGCGCGGAGACCGAGGTGGTCGAGCTGCGCCCGTCCAGGTCGCGGCCGGGCCAGGGCATCGTCACGTTCCGGCACGTCATGCTGAACCAGCGCGACGAGATCGTGTGCACGACCTTGCGCAGCGCATTGCTGCGCGCACGGGCCGCAGCATGATCGTTCCCCTGCGAAAGCAGGGGGCCAGGGCCGCCAGCACGTCGCCCGAGACTCGGGGACCCTGCGTTCGCAGGGGAACGCGGTTCAATTCGGGCGAGAACGGCAGTAGACCCGCGCGATGACCAAAAGACCCGCGCGATGACCAAATTCACCGTCAACAACCAGCCGGTCGAATACCGGCTCGACGCGCGCACGCCGCTATTGTGGGCGCTGCGCGACGCATCGAACCTCACCGGCACCAAATATGGCTGCGGCAGCGGCGATTGCGGCGCGTGCACGGTGGATATCGACGGGGCGGCGGTGCGATCGTGCCAGGTGACGATCGGTTCGATCGAGGGCACGTTTGTCACCACGATCGAGGGACTGTCGGACCGTCGCGACCACCCGGTTCAGCGCGCCTTTCTCGACGCCAATGTCGTCCAGTGCGGCTATTGCATTCCCGGCATGGTGATGGCGGCGGCGGTGCTGCTGCGCAAGAACCGCAACCCTTCGGAGGCAGATATCGCCGCCGCGATCACCAATATCTGCCGCTGCGGCATCTATCCCCGGTTGGTCGAGGCGATCGGCCGCGCCGCGCGACTGGCGCGGGGGGAAGATGATGGTGCCGGGGATGGGGGCGCCGCGGATGGGGGCGCCGGGGATGGCGGCGCAAGCGATGACGACAGCGCGAACGGGCGCGCGGCGGAAGGCGAAGTGGGCAACGCCGCCGAATAGTGAATCCTTTCGCAATGCTGTCAGTGCGATTCAGTGATGCGTCAGCCGACTCGGTCCAAATAGGCGTTATTCTGAACGCCGGCGCCCTGCCGGGAGCGGAGGACTGAAATGAGGAAGTTGATCCTGGCCGCGCTGATCGGCGCGACCATCCTGACCCCGGTGGCGGCTTCCGCGCAGGAGCGTGGCCAGTGGCGCGGCCGCGGCGGCGGCGAAGCGCGCTCGGACGGCGGCGAGCGGCCGCAGCGCGAGTGGCGCGGCGAACGTCCGCAGCGTCAGGCCCCCGCGCCGCAACAGGCACAGCCGCAGCAACAGGCGCAACCGCAACAGCAGGGCCAGCCCCAGCCGCGCCAATGGACCGGCCGTTCGCAGCGGCAGGATCCGCAACCCCGCCAGCTCGCCCGGCCCGACGCGGCCCCGCAACAGCCGCGCCGCGACTGGGGCGAGCGCCAGGCCCAGCCGCAGCGCGACTGGCGCCAGCAGCGCCAGCTTCAGGCGGACGGCCGGCGCCGTGACTGGCAGGATCAGCGCCGCGATGACGGCCAGCGCCGCGACTGGCAGCGCCGCGAGGAAGGCCAGCGCCGCGATTGGCAGGGCCAGCGCCAGGGCGACGCGCGCCAGGGCTGGCGCGACGACGGACGCCGCTATGGCGGGCAACCGCAATATCGCCGCGACGACCGTAACCGCGACTGGAGCCGCGGCTGGCGCCAGGACCGGCGCTATGACTGGGGCAGCTATCGCCGGTACAACCGCAACATCTATCGCCTGCCGCGCTATTACGCGCCGTCGGGGTGGAATTACGGCTATCGGCGCTTCTCGATCGGCCTGACGCTGGGCGCGATGCTGTTCGCGCCAAGCTATTGGATCAACGACCCCTTCTATTACCGCCTGCCGCCGGCCTATGGCCCGTATCGCTGGGTGCGCTATTACAACGATGCGCTGCTGGTCGATATCGACACCGGCGAGGTGATCGACGTCGAATACGACATCTTCTGGTAGGCTATTCGCCGGCTTGCGCACGCGCGGCCCGGCCGGGAACGGCCGGGCCGCCTGCGTTTCGGGGCCCCTTGTCTTTTGCCGGGCGCTCGGCAAATTGCCGCGCGATGAGCATCTTTGCCAAGAAACCCGGCCATGGCGGCGGCTCGCTGGCGCGCGCGCGCCTGTCGGCGAAGGTCGCCGCCCGGCTGGAAGCCAATCCGGCGATCCGCAAGGCCAGGGTCGAGAATGCGCAGCTCTATTATTATCCGGGCTTTCTGGATGATCGCGACTGCGACGCGCTGATCGGCCTGATCGACGCCAACCGCCGTCCCTCGACGCTGCTCGCGGCATCGGACGATCCCGAATTCCGCACCAGCGAGAGCTGCGACCTCGACCGCTGGTCGCCACGGATCCGCGCGATCGACGAGCGCATGGCGAACCTGATCGGCGTGCCGCCCGAACATGGCGAGACGATGCAGGGCCAGCGTTACGCCCCCGGCCAGCAATTCCGCGCGCATTACGACTGGTTCGCCGAAAACCAGGCCTATTGGGCGGCGATGAAGGCATCGGGCGGCCAGCGCACCTGGACGGCGATGATCTACCTCAACGAGGTGGAGGAAGGCGGCGCGACCTGGTTTCCCCAGGCCGGGGTCCGCGTGGCGCCGAAACGCGGCCTGCTGCTGGCGTGGAACAACATGAAGCCCGACGGCGCGCCCAATCCCGCGACGCTGCACGAAGGCACGCCGGTGGTGAAGGGCGTCAAATACATCATCACCAAATGGTTCAGGGAACATGCCTGGATCAACATGCCGATCCAGACCTATTGAACGGCTGTCAGGTGCGCGAGCCGGCGCAAAAGCCAGCCCAATGCCGTCATCCCGGCCGCACGCACTGGATATGAAGCTCCATCGCATCGTACGTGATGCGGTGGATCCCGGCACGCCGGGATGACGATGAGAGGTGACCGACCGTCAGCAGCGGCTGGCTAGATCAGCATCCCGTCGCCGCTGCGCTGCGCCAGCACGCGGCCGATCGTGTCGAACAGGTCGTCCATCGCCACCGGCTTGAACAGCACCTCGTCGGCGCCGGCATTGACGCAGCGTTCGCGCAGGTCGACCGCAGTGTCAGCGGTTACCACGATGATCGGCAGCTCGCCCTTCTGGTCGCCGCGCGCGCGGATGCGCTCGATCGCCTCGATCCCGTCCATGCCCGGCATGCGCAGGTCGACCAGGATGACGTCGAAATCCTCTTCCTCGATCCGCTTCAGCCCGGCTTCGGCATGATCGGCTTCGGCCATTTGCGCGCCCGCCACGTCCAGCATGTCGCGAACGACCCGCCGGTTCATCGGATCGTCTTCGATGAACAGGATGTTCATCGGCGAATCATCGCGAAAGCATTCCGTTCTGGGGCCCGCCGAGTCATATGTGTGCTATCGCTCTAAGCCGCCTGCGATACAAGCTTGCCGTTACGCCCGTCATGACGATTTTCCGCGCGCCCTTCCATCAGCGCGTCGATCAGTGCCGGGCCCGCGATCGGTTTTGCCACCACCGTGCCGACGCCGGCGCCGCGCAACGCGGCCATCATCGCCTCGTCCGGCCTGGCCCACAGCACCGCGGTCCGCGCGCCTTTCTCGACCGCCCGCGCATGCAATTCGGCCAGGACCGCGACGGGATCCTCGCCCGCCGCCTTCAGCGTCGCTTCGTCCGACAGCAGCAGCGTCGCGCCGTCGCCGTCCACCAGGGCGATCGCCTCATCCGGGGTGGCGGCGAATTCGACCGCGGCGAATTTCGGCGTGAACAGCGCGCGCAGCATGCCCCGCGCGATCGGATTCCGGTCGAGCACGACGATCGCCTCGCCGCCCTGCGCCGGATCGGCGGCGCCGGCCGGGGCATCGATCGCGCGCAGCGGCAGATCGATGGTAAAGACGGTCCCCTCCCCCTCCACGCTGCTGACCGCCACATCGCCCTCCAGCGCGTGCGCCAGGTTGCGCACGATCGCCAGGCCTAGGCCGGTGCCGCCGAACTTGCGCGTGGTGCCCGAATCGGCCTGTTTGAACGATTCGAAGATTTCGGCATGCTTTTCGGCGGGAATGCCGATGCCGGTGTCGGAAATCGCGATGCGCAGCCGGTCGTCCGCCGCCGTCACGCGAACGCCGATCTCGCCGCGCTCGGTAAACTTGACCGCGTTGGACAACAGGTTGAACAGCATCTGCCGCAACCGTCCGCTGTCGGTCTCGATCCAGCGCGGCGCCTGGTCGAGCGCCAGCCTGAAGCCGACCTGCTTGGCGCGCGCCTGTTCCTCCCACATCCGCGTGACCTCGCGCAGCGTGGCATGCAGATCGGTCGCGGCCAGTTCGACGGTGAGGTTGCCCGTCTCCATCTTCGCCACGTCCAGGATATCGTCGACCAGCGCGCGCATCGTCAGGCCCGCGCCGTGGACGATGCCCAGCCGGTCGCGCGTCGCGGTCGACACCGCCGGATCGCGCAGCATGATCTGAGTCATGCCGAGGATGCCGTTCAATGGCGTGCGGATCTCGTGGCTGGTCGTGGCGAGGAATTCGGTCTTGGCCTTCAGCGCCTTTTCGAGCGCGACATTGGTCTGGTTGAGTTCGGTGTTGGCGGCGCGCACCTGGTTGCGGCTGCGGCGGATCGTGAACAGGCCGATGCTGAGCAGCACGATGATGACCAGCGTCGCGCCGCCCAGCGCGAGGAAGATGGTGCGCTGGAAGGCGGCGGCCTTGCGCAGCTCTTCCGCCTTGAGGTTGGCGATGCGCAGTTCCTGGTTGGCGTAATCGAACCGCGCGGCCATCAGCGCCGTGCTGGTGGTGGTGGCGAGCTTGGCCGCTTCGTCGCCCATCGCGCGCACGCGTTCGAGGTGTGGAAGGGCTTTGGCGGGTTCGTTGAGGGCGCTGTAGATTTCGTAGGCGGCGACGTGCACGTCGCGAAATGCCATCGGCGTTTTCGCAAGGTTCATTCCTGCAAAGGCCTGCTCAACCAGACCCCGTGCACGTTGCAGATCGCCGCGTTGAGACGCGGCAACTGCGCCAATTGCCAACAAGCGGGGATCAGGCTTCTTCCCGCTTTGGCCAGCAATCGTCAAACCTTCCTGAATTGCGCGCTCAGCCTCACTGCCCTTTTTTTGATCGACCAGCGAGCGAGCCAGATTGGCAAGAATCAGAGGCAGCAGCTGCTCGCTCTTGAGTTGCCGAGCTACGGCCAGCGCACTGCGATATTGCGTTTCTGCTGCCGCAGCGCGGCCGAGTCGCAAAAGATTGTTGCCGCGATTATTGTAAACGAAAAGCTGGATCTGCGGATCGCCCTGATAGATATCGGCCGCCTGTGCGAAGTATTTTTCCGCACTGACGAGATCGTTGGCTTCCGTATAGAGCGTGGCTATTGTCTGCAATGCAATAGATTGGCTTCGCCGTTCGTTCGCATCACCGAAGATCTTGAACGCTTCTTGCAATGAGGCCAACGCCTCAGCCGGCCGGCTTTTTGATTGTTGCACACCCGCGCGAGCAAGCAGCAAATCGCCGCGCAACTTTGTTGGACGCGATTCCCGCGCGATCAGTTGCAACGCCTTCGTAATGCGGGGGGCAGCAGCGTCCGACTCTCTAGAGCGTATCAAAGCTTCGCTTTGCAGCCACAACGCGGTGGCTGTCGTGGTTCGACGAGTGGTTTCGTCGGAAATCGCTTTCGCGCGACGTTCTGCGTCAGTCGCCAAAGCCAGCGCCTCGCGCGGTTCGACCATCATCGCGGCCTTGGCGCGATCGTTGAGCGCGTCGGCGGCTTTCTGCTGCGCGGCGGCTGGAACAGCGGTCAGGAATGCGACGGCAATCGCCAGCGCGAGCGAGGGCCAGCGCATCAGCCGCTCCGCCGCCAGAAGCCTTCCGGCCGCATGAAGCTCGGCCGGGCGGCGGACACGGCCTTGTGCCCTTCCTCATCGACGAAGCGGATGAACGCGTCGAGCGCGACCGGACGGCTGATCAGGAACCCTTGCACCATGTCGCAGCCCATCACGCTGAGCAGTGCGAGCGCGGCGGGGGTCTCGACGCCCTCGGCGGTGACTTCCATTTCGAGCGCATGCGCCAGGTCGATGGTCGAGCGCACGATCAGCGGATCGCGATTGCTCGACGTCAGCTGCATGACGAACATCTTGTCAATCTTGAGCTCGGTCGCCGGCAGCTGTTTGAGATAGGCGAGCGAGGACAGGCCCGCGCCGTAATCGTCGATCGCCAGCGGGATGCCGATTTCCGAGAAGGACTGGAGATGGCGGATCGCGCAATCGGGATCGCGGATCACCGCGGTCTCAGTGATCTCGAAACCGATCTTGGCGCTCGATTCCTGGATGATGCGGCACGCTTCGGTGACGAAGCCGGCATCGGCCAGCAGCACGCCGGAGATGTTGATGAAGATCGGCATGTCATGGCCGTGGGCGGCGAGCACCTGCTGATCGGCAATCACCTGGCGCAGTGTCCACAAGGTCAGCCCGGCGATCTCGCCGCCCTCTTCGGCCGCCGAGATGAAGTCGCCCGGCAGGATCAGCCCGCGCACCGGATGCTTCCAGCGCACCAGCGCCTCGGCGCCGACGATCGCCTCACGGCGGACATTCACCTTGGGCTGATATTGCAGGAACAGCTGGCCCGTGGCGATCGCGCGCGGCAGCTCGCGAATCAGGGCGATTCGGTCGAACGCCAGTTCGGTCGACGACAGGTCGAGCGTGACGATTCGTCCCTCGGTACGCGCCTGGACGAGCGCCGATTCGGCGGCCTCGGTCAACCGTACTTCGTCGTCATCGCCGGCGGGAATCGTCGCCAGCCCCCAGCGCAATTGGACCAGATGCGACTCGCCATCGACATTGATCGCCCGGGTGAAGGCGGTGGCCAGCCGGTCGATCACCGCGCTGGCATCCTGTGAGGATTCGGCTTCGAACGACAGCTCGAGCACCGATCGGCTGGCCGGCGTCATCCGCAGATCGGGTTCGATCGTCGCGATGCGATCGGCGATATCGTAAACGAGCGAGTCCGCTCGCGGACGCCCGAGATGGCGGCGAAGCGATTGAAAATTGGCGATTTCCGTATGCGCCAGCACACGCCACAGCCCGGCCGGCTGGATCGGCCGGCGATGGATCGGCCCATTCACCGCCTCGCCGTGCAGCCAGCGCGTCGGTGCGACCGGCGCGTCGAGCCGCGCCGGGCCGCGCGCAGGCCGCGCGGCGTCGCGCGCTGTGCGACGGCCTGAAACGGCGGGATCGAGACGATCTGACATTGAGGTCGCGATACCGGCAACGGTTGAAGGAACTCTTAAGGATGAGACCAAAGTCGTAGGCGTGACGCGCCTTCCGGCCCACCCAGAATGGCGACGCGGATTGATTCATGGTTAAATTTATATTAACTATGACCCAGTGCAGAGCTTCTGCACGATGGGAGAAAATTAATGTTCGCTTTGTTCAACGACAGCTACGGCGAGAGCCTCCGCCCCTGGTAATTAACCATGACCCGGGTGTGTTGGGCCGCGGATAAGCTCTGCAGTCGTTACCACCCGGGTCTGTTTCCAGAACCGTTACGCGCATCCCCTGGGGTTGCGCGTTTTTCATTTCGGGTGGATTGGACGACGTATTTCGCATGGGTCCGCGTACCGCGTGAGCATCGCCGCCTGCGGTCGCCTAAACTTTTCCTAGATCGCGCGAACGGGTTTGGATCACTAGATCGCCGCCCATGCAGTCGCTGACCCACCTGGCCCGGCTTGAGGCCGAGAGCATTCATATCCTGCGTGAAGTCGTCGCCGAGGCCGAGCGGCCGGTGATGCTCTATTCGATCGGCAAGGACAGCGCGGTGATGCTGCACCTTGCCAAGAAGGCGTTCTTTCCCGCCCCCCCGCCCTTCCCGCTGCTGCATGTCGACACGACGTGGAAGTTCCGCGACATGTATGCGCTGCGCGACCGCGCCGCGCGCGAGGCGGGCATGGAGCTGCTCGTCCATCGCAATCCCGATGCGCAGGCGCGCGGGATCAATCCGTTCGACCATGGCGGGTTGCATACCGATCTTTGGAAAACCGAGGGATTGAAGCAGGCGCTGGACAAATATGGCTTCGACGCGGCGTTCGGCGGCGCGCGGCGCGACGAGGAGAAGAGCCGCGCGAAAGAGCGCGTATTCAGCTTCCGCTCGGCCAGCCATCGCTGGGACCCCAAGGCGCAGCGGCCCGAATTGTGGCGGCTGTACAATGCCAAGAAGGCCAAAGGCGAGAGCATGCGGGTGTTTCCGATCTCGAACTGGACCGAGCTCGACATCTGGCAATATATCCGCGCCGAGGGGATTGAGATCGTGCCGCTCTACTTTGCCGCGCCGCGTCCGACCGTGGTGCGCGACGGGCTGACGATCATGGTCGATGACGAGCGCTTTCCGTTGAACGGCGAAGTGCCGGTCGAGCGATCGATCCGCTTTCGCACCCTGGGCTGCTATCCGCTGACCGGCGCGGTCGAGAGCGAGGCCGCGACGCTCGATGACGTCATTCAGGAAATGCTGCTGACCACCACCAGCGAACGCCAGGGCCGCGCGATCGATCACGATCAGGCCGCGTCGATGGAGAAAAAGAAGCAGGAGGGTTACTTCTGATGACCGCGCTCTTTTCGATCCTCCCCGGCACGGGGAGGTGGCAGCGCGAGGCGCTGACGGAGGGGGGGGGCCACGCAGCGCATCCCTTGCCTCGCGCCCCCTCCACCACCCTTCGGGCGGTCCCCCTCCCCGTGCCGGGGAGGATCGCGTGACATCC
This sequence comes from uncultured Stakelama sp., assembly GCA_964413495.1. Taxonomy (GTDB): domain Bacteria; phylum Pseudomonadota; class Alphaproteobacteria; order Sphingomonadales; family Sphingomonadaceae; genus Sphingomonas. Next base: position 123,586 of record CAYPRW010000002.1, read on the forward strand.
TCCTACCGCCCCGACGATCTCATCGCGACCGATATCGCCGCCTATCTCGCGCAGCATCAGTCGAAGTCGCTGCTGCGCTTCATCACCTGCGGCAGCGTGGACGACGGCAAGTCCACGCTGATCGGCCGCCTGCTCTATGACAGCAAGATGATCTTCGAGGATCAGCTCGCCGCGCTGGAGGCCGACAGCAGGAAGCTCGGCACGCAGGGGCAGGAGATCGACTTCGCGCTGCTGGTCGACGGGCTTGCCGCCGAGCGCGAACAGGGCATCACGATCGACGTCGCCTATCGCTTCTTCGCGACCGAGAAGCGCAAGTTCATCGTCGCCGACACGCCGGGTCATGAGCAGTACACGCGCAACATGGTCACCGGCGCCTCGACCGCCGACCTCGCCGTGATCCTGATCGACGCGCGCAAGGGCGTGCTGACGCAGACGCGCCGCCACAGCTACCTCGCGCACCTGATCGGCATCCGCCACATCGTGCTGGCGGTGAACAAGATGGACCTGGTCGGTTACGACCAGGCCGTGTTCGACGGGATCGTCGCCGATTACCGCGAATTCGCCACCAGCATCGGCATCGACGCCTTCAACGCGATCCCGATCTCGGGGTTCAAGGGCGACAATATCACCGCGCTCAGCGGCAACACGCCATGGTTCGCCGGCCCGACGCTGATCGATCATCTCGAAACCGTGCCGGTCGGCGCGGCGGACGATGCGCGCCCGTTCCGCATGCCGGTGCAATGGGTCAACCGCCCCAATCTCGACTTTCGCGGCTTTGCCGGGACGATCGCCGGCGGCTCGGTGAAGCCGGGCGATGCGGTGCGCATCCTGCCTTCGGGCCGGACGAGCACGGTCAGCCGGATCGTCACCTATGACGGCGATCTCGACCGGGCCGGCGCCGACCAGTCGATCACCCTCACCCTGGCGGACGAGGTCGATTGCTCGCGCGGCGACGTGATCGCCGCCGCCGGCGATCCGCCCGAGGTCGCCGACCAGTTCAGCGCGACGATCGTGTGGATGGACGCCGCGCCGCTGCTGCCGGGCCGCAGCTATTGGCTGAAGCTGGGCACGCAGACCGTCAGCGTCTCGATCCGCGAGCCCGAACATGCGATCGACGTCAACACGCTGGCCAGGCTGTCGGCCAAGACGCTGAGCCTCAACGATATCGGCGTCTGCGAGATCGCCACCGACCGCGGCATCGTGTTCGAGCCCTATGAGGTGAACCGGGATCTGGGCGGCTTCATCCTGATCGACAAGCTGACCAACGCCACCGTCGCCGCCGGCATGATCCGCCGCGCGCTGCGCCGCGCGCAGAACGTGCATTGGCAGGCGGTCGAGATCACGCGCGACCTGCATGCCGCGCAAAAGGGGCAGCAGCCGCGCCTCTTGTGGTTCACCGGCCTGTCGGGCTCGGGCAAGTCGACCATCGCCAACCTGGTCGAGAAAAAGCTGCACGCGATGGGCAAGCACAGCTTCCTGCTCGACGGCGACAATGTCCGCCACGGCCTCAACCGCGATCTTGGCTTCAGCGATGCCGACCGCGTCGAGAATATCCGCCGCGTGGGTGAGGTCGCCAGGCTGATGACCGATGCGGGCCTCATCGTGCTCACCGCCTTCATCTCGCCGTTCCGCGCCGAGCGCGAGCTGGTGCGGAGCATGATCCCGGCCGGCGAGTTCTTCGAGATCTTCATCGACACACCGATCGAGGAGGCCGAGCGGCGCGACGTCAAGGGCCTGTACAAGAAGGCGCGCGCGGGCGAGATCGCCAACTTCACCGGCATCTCCAGCCCCTATGAGGCGCCCCAAAACCCGGAAATCCGCATCGACACGTCGCGCGTCACGCCCGAACAGGCGGCCGAGACGATCATCGAGCATATCCTCGGCATCTGGTCGCCGGTACTCTGACGGGATGAACATCGCGGCCGACACGACCGACGCGCGGCTGGCGCGCGACATCGCCGACGCGGCCGGCGCGCTGCTGCTGCGCATCCAGGCCGACGGCGCCGACGGCGCGCGCGGCGACCGCGAGGCGAACCGGCTGATCCTCGACCTGCTGCGCGCCGCGCGGCCGGCCGATCCGGTCCTGTCGGAGGAATCGGTGGACGATCCCGCGCGCCTCGCCGCGCGCCGGGTATGGATCGTCGATCCGCTCGACGGCACGCGCGAGTTCGCCGAAGGGCGCGAGGACTGGGCGGTACATGTCGCGCTGGCGAGCGACGGCGTTCCCGCGATCGGCGCGGTCGCGCTGCCCCGGCGCGGCATCACCCTGTCGAGCGACACGCCCCCCCCGCTCGCCGACGCCGCCTCACCGCCGCGCATGCTGGTCAGCCGCAGCCGCCCCAGCGAGCTGTGCAAGACGATTGCGAGCGCCCTGCCCGCGGCCACGCTCGCGATGGGTTCGGCCGGGGCCAAGGCGATGGCGGTGGTGCTGGGCGAGGCGGAGATCTACCTTCATTCCGGCGGCCAGCACCAATGGGACAATTGCGCCCCGGCGGCGGTGGCGATCGCCGCCGGGCTGCACGCCAGCCGGATCGACGGATCGCCGCTACGCTACAACCAGGCGGGGACGAGCGTGCCCGACCTTCTGATCTGCCGCCGTGAACTGGCCGGTCGCGTGCTGGAACTGGTCGCCGACCACGGCTGACGATCCCTCACGACTCGTGGAGTCACCACGAGTCGCGCTTTGACGAGGGTAAACGGATAAGGTAAATGGTCCCGCACGAGGGGGGCCTTTGATGACGGGCGATATCTGGTTCGCGATCGCGATCGGCTTCAGCTTTTCGGCCTATGGCGTCTATCTGCTCGGCCTGCGCCGCCAGATCGTGCAGCCCAACCGCGCCTCATGGCTGATCTGGAGCGCCTCGGCCGCGATCGAGGCGCTGACCTATCACGCCGTCAACCCCGGCGCGCCGCAGGGCTGGGTGTTCCTGCTGTCGGCGGTCTGCTGCATCGCCGTCACGCTCGCATTGTGGCGCCGCTCGAACTGGGCGCCGCCCACCGATGTCGAAGCCGTGTGCATGGCCACCTGCCTCGCCGCGCTGGTCCTGTGGGTCGCCTTCCGCGAGGCGTTCTGGGCGCATATGCTGGTCGTCGTCGCCGTCCCGGTCAGCTTCTGGCCGACCTGGGCGAGCGTGTGGCAGGACCGCGGCCGCGAACGATCGCCGGCCTGGGGGCTGTGGACGATCGGCGACCTTGCCACACTGCTTGTCGCGGTGCGCGCGGGCGGCACCGGCACCGACGAACTGGCCTATATCTTCGTCGAGCTGGCCTGCCATGCCAGCATCTGGTTCATGATCGGCCTGGCCACGATCAACCCGCTGCGCTCGCTCGGCTGGGAGCGCGGCGGTTTCGTGATCCTCGACCGCTATCGCCGCAACCGCAACCTGTTCGCGGTGGGCGAGAACCATCTGGGCAAGGCGGTCTATGCCAGCGTGCGCTTCGCCGAGGGCGCGGCGCTGATGCGCTTCACCGGCCGCCGCTTCCACAGCGACGAGATCCCCAGCCTGATGCGCGGCAGCGAAGACCGCTTCGTGCAGGTGACGCCCTATCACTATATGGGCCCGTCGGGCCAGCTCGACGATCTGGTCAACCACAGCTGCGATCCCAATGCCGGGCTGCGCTTCACCGATGACGGCGTGATCCTGGTCGCGATCCGCGACATCGCCAGCGGCGACGAAGTGACATGGGACTATTCGACCACGCTGGCGCAATCGAACTGGCACATGATCTGCCAGTGCCGCAGCGAGCGATGCCGCCGCGTGATCGGCAATTTCGACACGCTGGATACGGCCACCCAGGAATTCTTCCGCGCGCGCAATCTCGTCGCGCCCTATCTGCGGCGGCGCGATCCGGTGGCGCCGCGCGTGCGGGCCGGCTGGGGGCGCTGAACATCAGTCGATTTTCGAGCCGTCTCGATAGATCGTTTCGAAGTCGCGCCCACCGTAGAATATGTTTGTGACCTCGACCGTCCGGTCCACGATCCGGTAAGCGATCACGGCGCGCCGCTCAAAGGAAACGGTTCGCAAGCCAGGCGCCAGATCGTCGCGCGCGGTTCCTCCCAGCGGCACGGCGCCAATCCGGACGCAACGCTGGCGGATGCGCTGAACATAGGCCCGTGCGATCGTCCGATCCCGGCTGATGTCGTGAATGAAGCGGAAGATCTGATGGATATCGTCCATCGCCTCTGGCCGATAGACGACCTTGTATTCATGCATCGGCAAACAGCGCGTCGAGCCGTGCGTCCAGCTCTGCCTGCGACAGGCTCGGCCGCGGGTCGTCAATCGAACGGCGGACACGCGCGCGGATCGCTTCGAGACGTTGCGCGTCCTCCGCCCGCTGCCGCTGCCACAAACGCACCGCATGACGCAGGGCTTCGCTGGTCGAGGCATATTCGCCCGCGCGGACGCTGGCGCGAATGGCATCGAGCTGTTCGGCCGTCATGGTGATGCTGATCTTCTCGGCATTGTGCATCGGCGTCCTCCATGCATCGGCGTTCTCGAACCCACCGGTAGCATCATATCCTACCAACGCCAATCTGCTCAGGCCGCCGCGTCCTCGCGCATCGCCGCCGCCTGCAACCCCAGCACGGCGCGCGCGCCATAGCCGCGCCCCTCGCTCTTGAGCGCCAGGCTGCCGCCCATCGCCAGCATCGAATTGGCGCACCAATGCAGCCCGAGGCCGCCGGACTTGCCAGGCCGGGTCGAGAAGCCGCGCTGGAACAGCGTCGCCGCCGTCTCGGGATCGAACCCCTCGCCATCGTCGCGGATCAGCACATCGACCCGCTCGCCGCGTTCGTTGATCGTCACCGCGATGCTGCCGCCGTCGCGCCCGGTGGCGGCGATCGCCTCGGCGGCGTTGGCGAACAGATTGCCGATCACCTGGCTCAACAGCACGCGATTGGCCTGCACCCAATGCGGCTTGGAGGGAAAGTGGAAGGCGATCGATCCGCCACCCGAATAGCGCGCGATCGTCGCATTGCGCGCGACGATGTCGGTCACGTCGCACGCATCGAGCGGCGGCCGTTCATGCGCCTGTTCCTGCTGCCGCCCGATGATCTCCAGCACATTGTGCAGCGCGTCGCGGCCGATCTCCATCTGCCCCGCGCGATCGGCGCGTGCGCGCGCCTCCTCCTCGAACGCGGCGGCGAGAAAGGCGATCAGCTTGCGCCGCCGCACGGGCGGGATGGCGTCATCGGCCAGCTCGGCCAGCGCGCGGTCGATCAGCGCGCGGTTCGCCGTCGGCGGCTGCGCCAGCCCCTGGCTCAACACCGTGCTGATCGGATTGAGCGCGTTGCGCACATTGTGCATCACCGCCACCGCGCTTTCCGAACGGCCAAGCTTGAACGACTGCGCCTCCACCTGTTCGCGCAGGTCCTTGAGCTGGCTCAGCATCGCGTTGAAGCTGCCGACCATCCGCCCGATCTCGTCGCGGCGCGGCGGATCGACGAACGGCATGAGATTGCCCGATCTGCGCACCCGCCCCATATGCCGTTCCACCCGGTTGAGCGGGCGCAGCACCAGCCGCGCGATCATCCAGCTCAGCACCGCCATCACCACCAGCAGCAACAGCGTGGTGCCGATCACCGCCAGCGTCAGCATCGACCGGCCGAGCGCCGACAGGTCGCGCGGCACGTCATAGGTCGCGCTCGCCACCGGCACCCCGTCCGGTCCGCGCACCGGCACCGCGACCGACATGCTGCCATTGTGGCGGATCACCGTCGCGTCCGGCACCGGATGCGGCAGATCGAGCCTGGCCTGAAGCTGCAACAGGTTGGACAGCTGCCGCGAACTGATCAGGCGCGCCATCACCACATGGCCGCGCGGCGTGCCGCCGCCGTCGGTGCGCCGCACCCGCGCGATGCCGATCGCCGCGATGCGATCACCCAGCCGGACATAGAAGCTGGCCGAATTGTCGTCCGCCAGCGCCTGTCCGAAATCGATCCGGCGGATCGCGCCGATCATCCGTGCGCGCATCGCCGGCTGGTCCCGGCCGGTCGTCACGTCGAGCCAGCGCGCGATCACGATCCGGCCGGCGGGCGTCACATAGGCCATGCCCTCGACGCCCAGATTGACCATGGCGGAGGTGGCGAAGCTGTCCTGCTCGAACGCGCGGTTGGGCGCGCCCATATAGGCATAACTCTCGTTCCAGTCGCCATAGTCGCGCACCGACGCCTGCACCTTCGAGGCATATTCGCTCAGCGCCGCGCGCGTGCGTTCGACATGCCCCTCGACCGCCGCCTGTTCCAGCCGGTCGAAACTGGGCGTGATGACCTGCGCCAGCAACAGCGTCACCGCCCCCGCCCCCAGCAGCGCGATCCCGGTCAGGATCGCGACCAGCTTTGCGCCCAGCGACGCGGGGATGCGGCGACGCAGCCGCGCAAGTGCGGCGCGGGCCCCTGCCATCAGCCGTGGGTGCCGTCGCCCGGCACCGCCTCCTCGACGGCGGGTTCCATGAACCGCTCGTTCGCGACCTCGACCGCCATTTCCGCCTCCAGCGGCCGCGCGAGATAATAGCCCTGATAATGGCTGCACCCGGCGACGCGCAGCGCCTGCAGATGCGCCTCGGTCTCGACCCCTTCGGCCACCACTTCCAGCCCCAGCGCATGGCCCAGATGGATGATCGAATGGACGATCGCGGCGCTCTCCCGCTCACGCCCCATGCCGTCGATGAAGCTGCGGTCGATCTTCAGGCAATCCAGCGCGAACTTGCGGATATTGTAGAGGCTGGAATAGCCCGTGCCGAAATCGTCGAGCGCGATGCGGAAGCCCATCTGGCGCAGGCGATACAGCGTGTCGGCGGCGCGTTCGGCATTGTCGAAGATCGCGGTCTCGGTGATCTCGATCTGCAGGCGATTGGGCTCGATCCCCGCGCGCTGGACGCGCTCCACCACATGGCCGACGAAATTCTGGCGGCGGAACTGGCGCGGGCTGAAATTGACCGACACATATTGCCCCGGCCATTGCGCCAGCATCGTCAGCGCCTGATCCAGCACCCAGTCGCCCAGCTCGTGGATCAGGTTCGATTCCTCGGCGATCGGAATGAACAGGCCGGGCGAGATCGCGCCATATTCGGGACTGTTCCAGCGCAGCAGCGCCTCGAACGCCACCACTTCCATCTGCTCGCGCGCGACGATCGGCTGATAGACCAGGCGCAACTCGCCGTTCGCGATCGCCTGGCTCAACCCGCTTTCGATGCGGCGGCGGAAACGGATCGATTCGTCCATGCTCTCGTCGAACAGGCGCACCACGCCGCGGCCGGATTTCTTCGCCTCGTTCAGCGCCAGGTCGGCGCGGCGCATCACATCGATCGGATCGTGCCGCATGCCCGGCTCGACCAGCACGACGCCGGCCGATGCCGATCCCTGCACGCTGTGGCCGAACACGGTGAAGGTGGTCGAACAGCAATGCAGCAGCGTCTCGATCGCCTGCACCGCCTGTTCCTCGCCGGCGACCTTCATCAGGATCGCGAACTCGTCCCCGCCCAGGCGCGCGACAAAGCCGTCCTTGACGCAGTTCCGCACCACCTCGCACACCATGCGGATCAGCTCGTCGCCCGCGACATGGCCGAACGTGTCGTTGACCAGCTTGAACCGGTCGAGGTCCAGCATCGCCATCGCGAACATGTCCGGCCCGCGCACATGTTCGGTCAGCGCGCGCATGAAGGCCAGGCGGTTGGGCGCGTCGGTCAGGCTGTCGTGATTGGCAAGGTGGGTCGCCTTGCTCTCGTTCGCGGCAAGCTCGGCCTTCTGTTCCTCCAGCGTCACCATCGCCGCGGCCAGCGCGCGGTCGGCTTCCCAGCGTCTGCCCAGCGCGGTCGCGGTCTGCACCACTTCCTCGGCCTGGAACGGCTTGGCGATATAGAAGATCTTGTCCGCCGGCCCCGCCGCGCGGCTGATCTCGATCGGCGAGAAATCGGAAAAGCCGGTGACGATGACCAGGTTGATGTCGGGATCGAGCGCGCGGATGCGCCTGGCGGTCTCCTTGCCGTCGATCCCCGGCGGCATGCGGATGTCGATGAAGGCGACGCGATAGCGTTCCCCGCTCGCGATGCTCGCCGCGACCGCCTCGACGCCGTCGAGCCCCTGCATGCAATGCATCGCGTCGAAGGTGATCTCGCCGGAGGCGTCAGCGACAAGCGCGTCGAAGGTGATCTCGCCGGAGGCGTCCGCGACGGACCCGTCGCCGCCGAACAGCTCGGCCGCCATCGCGTCGAGCGCCGCCGCCCCGCCGCCGGTGCCCTTGAAGCACTGGCGATAGGAGTCATGCATCCCCGGTTCGTCGTCCACGATCAGAATGCGCAAGGCCGGTTCCCCCAGATTTCTTGAAGAGGGCGTAAGCGAGCAGGGTTAAGGCGCGGTAAAAGGGTTAACGCAATCGCACGCCGGCGCAGACCGAAAAAAGGGGCGCCGCGGCTGTCGCCGGGCGCCCCGAGGTCAGGAGGGGATGATGCGTCGCCGCATGGCCATGCAATGGCCGGGCGCCGCCCTTCGATCCACGGTCGGTTTCTGACGGGGCGCGGGCGGTCAGCCGCGCGCGACGGGACTGAAGGACTCGCAATGATATCGCCCGCCATCGACGATCAGCTGCTCGCCGGTGACGTAGCGCGCCTGGTCGGAGACGAGAAAGGAAACCGCCGCGGCGATATCGTCCGACCGGACCATCGCGCCAAGCGGGATCGTGCCCTCGATCGCGTCGATCACCTCCCGCACCGGCACGCCGCGCATGTCGGCGGACTGGCGCACCATCTTCTCCCACATTTCCGTCCATACGCTGCCCGGCAGAACGGCATTGCAGCGAATGGCGAGTTTTTTCTGCGCGCAATGCTGGGCGACCGATTTGGTCAGCTGCCTGACGGCCGCCTTGCTGGCGCCATAGGCGGTGGCGCCGGGGGTTGCCATGATCGCGCCGGTCGACGAGATATTGACGATGGCGCCGCCGGTGCCGCCCCGCATCGCGGCGATCGCGGCCTTGCAGCCCAGAAACACGCCCTCGACATTGATCGCGAATACGGCGCGCCAATCTTCCAGCTCGGCAAGGTCGGGGGAACCTTTGCTGAGCGAGCCTAATATACCAGCATTGTTGACGAGGATGCCGAGCGGCCCGGCCTGGTCGTTGATCGATGCCATGACCCGCTGCCAATCGCGTTCCTCGCGAACATCATGTTCGAACGCCTCCACGCCCAGCTCGCCCGCGACCTCGGATGCCAGATTCAGGTTGATATCGGATATGAAAACGCGCGCGCCGTCACGCTTGAGCCGTGCCGCCGTCGCCTTGCCGATCCCGGACCCGCCCCCCGTAACCAACGCCGCCACGCCATTCAAATCGTTCATGATGCCTCCCCGATGCCCGTTCTGACTCAATCTTGAGGGCGGTTGACTGATATATGAGGCCGCGACTATGGGCAAGCGCCGGCCAGGGCCAGGGGGCAAGGAAGATGAAGAACGATCCGTTGCCGGGAACCGACACCTGCGTCTCCCGCATCGCCTATGGCTGCTCCATGCTGAGCGGCGCGTGGGATGACGGGGATCTTTCGAAAGGAAAGATCCTGGAGGCGGAACGGATGATCGCCGCCGCCAGGGAAGGCGGGATCAACCTGTTCGACCTTGCCGACGTCTATGCGTTCGGCAAGGCGGAAGCGGCGTTCGGCGCGGTGCTGAAGGCATCGCCCGGCCTGCGCGACCAGATCGTCATCCAGTCGAAATGCGGGATCCGGTTCGGGTCGCCGCTGCGCGATCCGCAGGCGCGCGACCCGCATCATATGGACTCCAGCTACGCGCATATCATTGCAAGCGTCGAACAGATGCTGCGCCGGCTCGGCACGGACTATCTGGATATCCTGCTGTTGCACCGGCCCGACGCGCTGGCCGATCCGGCGGAGATCGCCCAGGCGTTCGACGCGCTGTCCGCCGCGGGAAAGGTGCGCCATTTCGGGGTGAGCAATCACGCGCCCGGCCAGATCGAGCTGCTCAGGAAGTTCGTATCGCAGCCGCTGCGGGTCAATCAGCTGCAGATCGGGCTCGGCCATCCCCATCTCGTCACCGAGGGCATCGATTTCAATCGGACCGGCGACAAACGGTTCGCCGGGGATTATGCGGGCGCCGCCGACGCGCTCGACTATTGCCGCGCCAACGGTCTGCAGATCCAGGCCTGGTCGCCGCTTCGCGGCATCCCGCTCACCCCGCCCGACGCCGATGCGGCGCCCGGAACCGTCCGCTTCCACAAGACGCTGTCGGAGTTGGCGGAAGAAAAAGGCGTCACCTGCGCGGCGATCGCGGTCGCCTGGCTCCTGCGCCATCCGGCCGGGATCGTACCGGTCATCGGCGCCACGAAGAGCGAGAATATCACCGGAATCTGCGCCGCCGACAGCGTCGAGCTCAGCCGGGCGGAATGGTATGGTTTGCTGACCCACGCCGTCGGCGCCGGGGGGACGACGATCCTGTGAAGCCTGTTCCGGCAACGCTTCGTCGACCGAAACGATCAATCGCCGAACCGCGCCGCCCTAGTCGCCATCACCCATCCGCAACGCCGCGATGAACGCCTCCTGCGGGATGCTGACCGAGCCGTATTCCCGCATCTTCGCCTTACCCTTCTTCTGCTTTTCCAGCAGCTTGCGCTTGCGGGTCGCATCGCCGCCATAGCATTTGGCGGTCACGTCCTTGCGCATCGCGCTGATCGTCTCGCGCGCGATCACCTTGCCGCCGATCGCCGCCTGGATCGGGATCTTGAACAGGTGGCGCGGGATCAGTTCCTTCAGCCGCTCGACCATCCCGCGTCCGCGCGTCTCGGCTGAGGCGCGGTGAACGATCATGCTGAGCGCATCGACCGGCTCCTCGTTGACCAGGATGCCCATCTTCACCAGATCGCCCTCGCGATAGCCGATCTGCTCATAGTCGAAGCTGGCATAGCCCTTCGACAGCGACTTCAACCGGTCGTAGAAATCGAACACCACCTCGTTGAGCGGCAGTTCATAGGTCGCCTGCGCCCGCCCGCCCACGTAGGTCAGGTTCTTCTGGATACCGCGCCGGTCCTGGCACAGCTTCAGGATCGAGCCGAGATACTCGTCAGGCACATAGATCACCGCCTGGATCCACGGCTCGGCGATCGATTCGATCTTGTTGGGCTCGGGCATGTCGGCCGGGTTGTGCAGCTCGATATGCCCGCCACCATGCGTCAGCTCGATCTGGTACACCACCGAAGGCGCGGTGGTGATGAGATCCAGGTCATATTCGCGCATCAGCCGCTCCTGGATGATCTCCAGGTGCAACAGGCCCAGGAACCCGCAGCGAAAGCCGAAGCCCAAAGCCGCCGACGTCTCCATCTCGAACGAGAAGCTGGCGTCGTTGAGCCGCAGCTTGCTGATGCTCTCGCGCAGCTTCTCGAAGTCGTTGGCATCGACCGGAAACAGGCCGCAGAACACCACCGACTGCACTTCCTTGAACCCCGGCAGCGCCTGCGCGGCGGGCCGCCTGGCGTCGGTCAGCGTGTCGCCCACCCTCGCCTGCGCCACTTCCTTGATCTGTGCGGTGATGAAGCCGATCTCGCCCGGACCCAGATCGGGCAATTGCTCGATCTTCGGCCGGAACGCGCCGACGCGATCGACCAGATGCGTGGTCCCGGCGGCCATGAACTTGATCTGCTGGCCCTTCCTGATCGTCCCGTCGATCACGCGGATCAGGATGACGACGCCCAGATACGGGTCGTACCAGCTGTCGACCAGCATCGCCTTCAACGGCGCGTCGGCGTCGCCCCTGGGCGGCGGGATGCGTTCGACCACGGCGTTCAGGATCTCCTCGATCCCGATGCCCGATTTGGCCGAGGCGAGCACCGCGTGCGAGGCGTCGATGCCGATCACCTCCTCGATCTCGCTGCGCACCTTTTCCGGCTCGGCGCTGGGCAGGTCGATCTTGTTGATGACCGGCACGATCTCGTGGTCGTGCTCGATCGACTGATAGACATTGGCGAGCGTCTGCGCCTCGACCCCCTGCGCCGCGTCCACCACCAGCAGCGCGCCCTCGCACGCGGCAAGGCTCCGGCTCACCTCATAGGCGAAATCGACATGCCCCGGCGTGTCCATCAGGTTCAGCACATAATCCAGCCCGTCCGGCCCCTTCCAGTCGAGCCGCACGGTCTGCGCCTTGATGGTGATGCCGCGTTCCTTCTCGATGTCCATGTTGTCGAGCACCTGTTCCGACATCTCGCGCGCGGTCAGGCCGCCGGTGCGCTGGATCAGCCGGTCGGCCAGCGTCGACTTGCCATGATCGATATGCGCGATGATCGAGAAGTTGCGGATGCGGGAAAGGTCGGTCGCCATGATCCCGCGCGCCTAGCAGGGTGCGCGCGGGATGCGAAGGGGGTCAGATGCGAAGCTGGCTGCCCAGCTCCACCACCCGATTGGTCGGCAGCCTGAAATATTCCATCGCGCTTTCCGAACTGGTGACCATCCAGGCGAACAGCCGTTCGCGCCACAGCGCCATGCCCGGCAATTCGCGCGCCGCGATCAGCTTTTGCCGGCCCAGGAAAAAACTGGTGCGCATCATGTCGAACCCCTCGCCGCACGCATCGATCCGCATCAGCCCGGCCGGCACGTCGACCTCGTCCATGAAGCCGTAATGCAGCACCGCGCGGTAGAAGCCATGGCCCGCGCCATGCACCTCCAGCCGCTCGGCGGGCGGCACGTGCGGCACCTCCGCGATCCTGACGTTCAGGATCAGCACGCGCTGGTGCACCACCTGATTGTGCTTGAGATTGTGCAGCAGCGCCGACGGCACGGTGTCGGACGAGGTGGACAGGAACACCGCCGTCCCGCCGACGCGATGCACCGCCGCCGCCGACTTGACGAAGACGTCGAGCGGGATCGCATCCGCCGCCAGCCGGCCGCGCAGCATCGCCCGGCCCCTCGCCCAGGTCGTCAGCACGGTAAAGATCAGCGCCGCGACGGCGAGCGGGAACCAGCCGCCATCGGCCACCTTGGCGGCGTTCGATGCGAAGAACACGGTATCGACCAGCGCGAACACGCCGATCACCGGCACCGCGATCCAGCGCCGCCACCGCCACACCTTGAACACCAGCACGGCAAGCATGATCGTGGTGATGATCATCGTTCCGCTGACCGAAATGCCATAGGCCGCCGCCAGCCGCGTCGACTGGCCGAACCCGGCCACCAGCAGCAGCACCATGACCAGCAGGCTCCAGTTGACCGCCGGGATATAGATCTGCCCCGCCGCCCGCGCGCTGGTGTGCAGCGTCCTGAACCGCGGCAGGAAACCCAGCTGCACCGCCTGGTGCGTCACCGAAAAGGCGCCCGAGATCACCGCCTGGCTGGCGATGATCGTCGCCGCGGTGGCGATCAGCACCAGCGGCAGTCGCGCCCAGTCCGGCGCCATCAGGTAAAAGGGGTTCGCCACCGCCGCCGGATCGGCGAGCAGCAGCGCGCCCTGCCCGAAATAGTTGAGCGCCAGTGCCGGATAGACCAGCCCCAGCCACGACCAGCCGATCGCGCGCCGCCCGAAATGCCCCATATCGGCATAGAGGATTTCGGCGCCGGTCATCGCCAGGAACACCGATCCCATCGCCAGAAAGCCCTTCAGCGGATCGCGGATCAGGAACTCGGCCGCGCAGAGCGGGTTCAGCGCGCCCAGGATTTCGGGCTGCCGGGCGATATTCCACACCCCCAGCGCGGCCAGCGTCGCCAGATAGACCAGCACCACCGGGCCGAACACCGCGCCCATCCGCGCCGTCCCGCGCGATTGCGCGACGAACAGCGCGATCAGGATCACCATCGCGATCGGCAGCACCAGCGGGGCCAGCCCGGCCTCCACCGTCGTCAGCCCCTCGACCGCCGACAATACCGAGATCGCCGGCGTGATGATCGCATCGCCATAGAACAGCGCCGCCGCGAGCACGCCCAGCATCGTCAGTCCCGCCGCCCATTCGCGCCGGCCCAGATGGCGCGAGATCAGCGCGAGCAGCGCGAACGACCCGCCTTCGCCCCTGTTGTCGGCGCGCATCGCGACAACGACATATTTGCACGTCACCACCAGCATCAGCGACCAGAAGATCAGGCTGATGACGCCGAGGACGTGCAGCCGGTCGACGCTCAGCGGATGCGGCCCGATAAAGCTTTCCTTGAGCGCATAGAGCGGCGAAGTGCCGATATCGCCATAGACGACGCCGATCGCCCCCAGCATCAGCGCGGGCAGCGAATAGCCGTTGTGGGGCTGCGCGGGCGATGCCGGCGCGGCGGCGGGGCGGGATGATATGGCCATGACCGCGTTGTGCCGCCGGCGGGCATGAAGATTCCATGTGGATGGTCGGCGCCCGGCATGAAGAAAGGCCGATGACCGCGCCCGTCCCCCTCGACGCGCCCGCCGCAACGGCGCAGTTAGCGGGGATGTCCAACCTGTCCGATCCGGCCGGCCCGCCCGCCCGCCCGCTGCGCGGCTATGCCGAAGCCGCGCTGATGGTCGCCGCCGCCACCCTGCTCGGCCTTGCGCTCGCGCCGCGCTGGGGCGGCGCGGCGGTCGATCTCATCTATCTGCCCGCGGTGCTCGCCGCGGCGGCATGGGCGGGACGCGGCCCGGCGCTGTTCGCCGCCGCCGCCGCCGCGCTCGCCTATAATTTCTTCTTCACCGCGCCGCGCCTGACCTTCCATATCGACAATCCCAACGATCTGGTCACCGTCGTCATGCTGTTCGCGGTCGCGCTGGTCACCAGCCAGCTCGCCGCCTCGGTACGCCAACAGGCGCGGCTTGCCCGCGCGCACGCCTCGCGCAACGCGACCATCGCCGGGGTCGCCCGGCGGCTGCTCGGCTGCACCGGCGAACGCGAGATCGCCGATGTCGCCACCGGCGAATTGCGCGACCTGTTCGGCTGCAACGCCATGCTCGTGTCCGGCGCACCGGCGATCCGCACGCTGTCGAGCGCGCCGCCGGCCACCCGGCTCGCCCCCAACGACATCGCCGCCGCCGCCGCCGTGCTGGAAAGCGGCGCGCGCGCCGGACGCGGGCTCGACCGCGCATTGCCGACCGAATGGCAGTTCCATCCGGTCAAGGCGGGCGATGCGGTGATCGCGGCGATGGGCCTGGCCCGCGACGACGGCCTTCCCGCCGCCACGCGCGCGCAGCTGCCGCTGCTCGACAACCTGCTCGACCAGCTCGCGCTGGCGCTCGAACGCGGCCGGCTGGAGCGCGAGGCGCGCGAATTCACCCGCACGCGCGAACGCGATCGGGTGCGCGCGACCTTGCTGTCGTCGATCGGCGACGATCTGCGCCCGCCGCTCCGATCGATGCACGACGCGATCGACGCGCTGCGCCGAACGGGCGGCGGCGACACGGCGGCGCTGTCGGCGGTCGGCGCCGGGCTCACCCGGCTCGAACGCTATGTCGACGGCCTGCTCGAACTCGACCCCGCCGACGACCGGCAGCCGCTCACCATCGGCGACGTCACCATCGACCTGTTCCGCCGCAGCGTCGCGCGCGGCGGCCGCGCCGTGCACCTGGCGCCCAGGGAATATGCCGTGCTGGCCGAGCTTGCGAAGCATCCGGGCCGCGTGCTCACCCATGCGCACCTGCTGCGCACGGCATGGGGCCCCGCGCAGGAATCGCAGATCGATTATCTGCGCGTCGCGATCCGCGGGCTGCGGCAGAAGCTGGAACGCGATCCGGCGCGCCCCGCGCTGATCCTCAACGAACCGGCCGTGGGGTATCGGATCAGGGCCGAGGGATGAACCGGCAATGCCGGGGCCGCTCGCCGCAATTCGATGCAAGACGGCGAATTCGCTGTTTTTTCGCATGACGCCCGCCCCCCGCTTTTGGTAAGAGCCGCGTCGGGGAGGGCGCAGGCCTTCATCGTCAGAGCTTATCAGTGGTTCGCGCCGCCCTGTTCCGGCAGCGTCGCGGACCACGCAACGGGACGCGGTTCGTCCCGGCAAGGGAGGAGCAATTCATGCGAATCGTTCGGAGTATCGCCGCCGCCACCGCGCTCGCGCTGTGCCTGAGCGGCCCGGTGCAGGCGCAGCGCCTGGCCAAGCCGAGCAGCGGCCAGCGGCTGCAGGAAAAGACGATGACCGACGTGCCGACCTGCACGCGCAAGCTGGGCACGCTGTCGATCGTCGACGGCGACGATCCGCGCGGCTGGACGCAATATTCGCTGGCCCCGCCGCAAAAGCTGCTCAAGGTGATGGTGCAGCGGTCGGGCTGTTTCAACCTGGTCGATCGCGGATCGGGCCTGCAGGCGGCGGAGCGTGAGCGCGCGATCGGCGGCAACCTCGGCCTGCAGCGCGGCTCGAACGTCGGCCAGGGCCAGATCAAGGCGGCCGATTACGTGCTCGTCGCCGAAGTGCAGGGCGCCAACGGCAATGTCAGCGGCAGCGCCGTGGGCGGCGTCGTCGGCGGGCTGATCGGCGGGCGGCTGGGCGGCCTGGCCGCGGGCATCCGCAGCAAGAAGCTGGAGGCCAACACCGTCCTGTCGATCACCAATGTCCGCACGACCGAGACGATCGCGACGACCGAGGGCTATGCCGCCAAGACCAGCCTGTCGTTCGGCGGCGGCGGCGGCGTCGGCTTCCTGGGCGGCGGCGTCGGCGCGGTCGGCGGCGGCTATGACAATACCGAGATCGGCCGGATCGTGACGCTGTCGTTCATCCAGGCCTATACCAACCTCGTCACCGAACTCGGCCTGGTCCGTCCCGGCGACGCCGGCACCGCCCAGGCCGCGCCGGCCAAGACCTTCACCGCCCAGCGCCCGGTCGCGATGCGCGCCACGGCGGCGGCGGGCGGGCGGCTGATCCGCACGATCCCGGCCGGCGGCATCGTCTATCCCACCGGCAACAAGAACGGCCTGTGGTGGGAAGTCGCCGACGAGAACGACAATGTCGGCTGGGTGCTCAACACCGGGCTCGCGCCGTCGCAATAACGCCGCGCGGCAGCGCATCCACAAAGGCCCGCGCCGTATCCACGGCGCGGGCCTTTTTCGTTGCGAGATCAGGTCGCGTCCGCGATCGCGCGCAGCACATTGTCCCAGCGCGCCTCGCCCACCCCGCTCACCGGCATCCAGCGCACCCCGCGCCGCTCCAGCTCGGCCTGCGACAGCTCGAAGAACCGCCGCCGGGCGTCGTCGGTGCCGAACATCCGCGTCCCGTCCGCCACCCAGGGCAGGTCGATATCGAACAGCAGATACAGGTCGGCCGTCCCCTGCCATTCGTCGAACCAAGGATCGCGCACGCCGAACAGCATGTCGGCCCATACCGCCGTCATCAGCGGATCGGTGTCGAGGATCAGCGGCTCGATTCCCGCCGACAGCATCGTGCGAACCCCGGCATCGTGCGTCTTGGCGATCTCGAGCAGGTCGCGCATGGTGAAATCGGTGCCGCGCGCCTCAGCGTATTCCCGGCCATATTCCTCCACCACCTCCCCCCCCATATACGCCGCCAGCCGCGGCGCGATCGCCGATTTTCCGGTGCTTTCGGGGCCGTGCAGGCAGATGGTGCGCAGGGTCATGCCGCGCCCCTACGCCGCGCCAGCGCGCGGTGCCAGCCGATCATTCCCCAAATTGAAAGGCCGAGCAGCCCGACATAGACCGCCGCGGTGAACCACAGCCCGCGCGCGGCGAACAGCGGCACCGCCACCAGATCGACCGCGATCCACAGCATCCAGTTTTCCAGATAGCGGCGCGCCAGCAACAACTGTGCCGCCACGCTGGCGATCGCCACCCCGGCATCCCACCATGGCGCGGCGGCATCGGTCAGCCGGTGCATCAGCCACCCCCAGCCGGCGATGGCGATCGCGCACCCGATCAGCCACCCGCCCCGCGCGCGCCAGCCCAGCGTCCGCACCGCGACCTCGCCCGCATGCGCCCGCGATCGCCGCCAGTTGATCCAGCCATAGAGGTTGAGGACCAGGAAGAACCCCTGCAACAGCATGTCGCTGTACAGCTTCGCCTGGGCGAACACGACGGCATAGAGGGTCACCGCCGCGATCCCGAACGGATAGTTCGACACGCGCCGCCGCGCCACCAGCGCGATGTTGACCAGCACCAGCAGCGCCGCGAGGATCTCGATCGGGTTCACGTGCGCCGCCATGCCGCAGCCCGCGCGCCGCGTCGAGAGCTTGCCCAGTTCCATTATGTCGCTACGCTGTGTGCGGCGCCGGCCCGCTCCCCCGCCCGGCCACCCGACGGCAGTATCTTGATGGGTGGCCGGGCGGGGAGCGGGCCGGCGCCGCTTCGGGGGTCGCAGACCCGCCAGATAGATGAGGGTCAGCCATGCGCCATATCGCGGTGATCGGATCGGGACCGGCGGGCTATTACACCGCCGAAGCCGCGCAGAAGCAGTTCGGCGACCAGGTCCGTGTCGACATCATCGATCGCCTGCCGGTGCCGTTCGGATTGATCCGCACCGGCGTCGCGCCCGATCACCAGTCGATCAAGGGCGTTTCGCGCCGTTACGAGGCGACCGCGCTGACCGACAATGTCCGCTTTGTCGGCAACGTCACGATCGGCGATCAGGTGACGGTCCCCGAACTGCTCGACCTTTATGACGCGGTGATCCTGGCGACCGGCGCGCCGCGCGACCGGCCGCTCGACATCCCCGGCGCCGACCTGCCCGGCGTCACCGGCAGCGCCGCGTTCGTCGGCTGGTATAACGGCCATCCCGACCATGCCGATCTCGATCCGCCGCTCGCCGGCCCCGGCGCGGTGGTGATCGGCAACGGCAATGTCGCGCTGGACGTCGCGCGCGTGCTGGCCAAGACCCAGGCGGAATTCGCCGGCAGCGACATCGTCGCCCACGCGCTGAACGCGCTCGACGATGCCCGGATCGAGACGATCACCCTGCTGGGCCGGCGCGGCCCGCACCAGATCAACATGACGCCCAAGGAACTGGGCGAGCTGGCCGAGCTTCAGCGCGCGGCGCCGGTGGTCGATATCGCCGACTTCCCGCCCGACATCGACGACGCGATGCTCGAGCCGGGCCTCCGCAAATCGGTCACCCACCTGCGCAACTTCGCCGCCGCGCATGTCGAAAAGCCGATCCATATCGTGTTCGACTTCTTTGCCAGGCCGGTCGCGATCGAGGGTGACGGCAGGGTCGAGCGCGTGATCGTCGAACGCACCGCACTGGACGAACGCGGCGCCGCGGTCGGCACGGGCGAAACCTATGCCATTCCCGCCAGCCTGGTGGTGTCGTGCATCGGCTATCGCACCCCGCCGATCGCGGGGGTGCCCTATGACGACCGCGCCGGGCGCTTCGCCAATGACGAGGGGCGCGTGCTGCCCGGCCTCTATGCGGTCGGCTGGGCGCGGCGCGGCCCGACCGGCACGATCGGCACCAACCGCCCGGACGGTTTCGCCATCATCGAGAAGGTGGCCGAGGATACCCAGCCGAACAGCCGCAAGCCGGGCCGCGCCGGGCTCGACGCGCTGCTCGCCGCGCGTGGCGCCGAGGTCGTCACCTTTCGCGACTGGCAGAAGATCGAGGCGGCCGAGATCGCCGCCGCGCGCGACGGCGCCCCGCGTGAGAAATTCACTCGGGTCGAGGATATGCTGGGCGCGCGCGGCGGGTGACGGGGGAGCTTCGGCAACGCCAAAAAACCTTCGCGCGGGGTTCTTGCGCGCCATCGAACGGCTGGCTATAGGCGCGCCTCCAAGCGCAAGCCGGTCCGCCCACCCGGGGCATCGTAAAGGACCTGGCGCTCCGTCGGGGAGTAGCTCAGCCTGGTAGAGCACTGCCTTCGGGAGGCAGGGGCCGGAGGTTCGAATCCTCTCTCCCCGACCAGCTTTCCGCTTGCCGCTCCGGACGACACCGCATGCGCCGTCGGCATGCCACGGCTATCTGTCGTCGATCCCGGTCGCAGCTTGCGAAATTCGTTGCACCTTCAACACCGCAAGCCCGCCCTGGGGTTGCCGGTCGCGCTTCACCTTGACCGCCAGCCTTGCCAGTTGCGCGGCTGAATAGCGGCGCGGCTTGCCGCCGTTCCACAAATCGGTGACCCGGTACTGCGAGCCGTCGACCGATCCCAGCCGGTCGAGCGGGAGCGCGAGGGTGACGATCGCATCCGATCGCAGGTCGGCATTGCCCAGAACGACGATGCCGGTATCGCCCCGCCAGCTCATATAGGGCCTGGGCACCTCGATGTTCGCGCGATGGGGAACCGCGACGAGATCGGGTTCCCAGGCACGCCCGAGCGGGGGCGTAAGGATGGCGGACTGGGCCTTGCGGATGGCGATCATCCGTTTCACGTCGTCGAGCATGGCCCTGTGGCGCGGCCGGGCGAGCTCCGACCAGTCAAGCTGCGCGCCATATAGCCAGCGCCCCTGGCCGGGATTGCCGCCGCCGAAGAGGTTGGGCGAGAGCGTCGGCAATGCGTGGAACCCGGCGTCGAACTCTTCGCCCGACATGAACAGCGGAATTCCGGGTCGCAGGAGGAAGGCATAGCCCATGATCGACCTGCGCCCCTCGGCACCGAACGGATTTTCGGTTGCGGGCGCGCCCTCCCAGCCATTGTCGTGCGAGGTCAGCTGGATCGACGGGCTGTCGGAATGGAACGGCCCGAGGAACAGCGCCGTGCGCGCTCCGATGCCCGCCACCTCGACACGGTCGCCGGTATATTCGGTATGAAGCGACGATTTTTCGGACGTCCAGCTTCTCGTCCGCCTGCCTTGCGCATCGAACAGGCCGACATCGACCTTTTTGATCGTCCTGCCGGTTCCCGCGTCGAAGGCCAGCCACAGCTCCGACAGGCCGTAGGGCCGCCGATCCTGAACCGACAGGCGATCGGTGGTGAACCCCCTGCGAAGCAGCTTGCCCTGGCCATCGGCGGAGGTGCGGTAGCTTTGCTTCGTTCCGTCGGCGAACTCGACATCGGCGCTGAAATCGCCCTGCCCCACCTCCTGCATGCGCCGGTATAGCGCCGGAACGTCGGATCGCACATCGGCCGCGATATCGCCCGTCAGATAATGAACCATCGCGTTCGCGGCCTGGGTGAAATCGGTGACGTTGGGGATGACCGGCAACCCCTCGTTGAAAATGACGATCGGGTGGCCGCCCGCCGCCGCATTGCGCCGGATACGTGCCCACAGATCCGGCCGATAGATGCTGACGTCGAGGCGAAACCCGTCGATGCCATAGCGCACCACATAGTCGGTCCAGGTCTTGACCCACCAGTCGTCAAGGTCGGTATGGCCGCCCTGCCAATCGAAGTCGACCATGCCCCAGCTGCCGCCGCGAAACCAATGCGGATGCCGGCGGACGAGCGGACTGCCCGGCATCACGCCATGGGTGATGACGTCGAGAAAGACCTTGATGCCGCGGCGATGCGCGTCGTCGATCATCGCCTTGAAATCGGCTTGCGTGCCCAAGGAGGGATCGAGCCGGTCCGGTTCGATCACGGCATATTGGGTCCAGATGTTGTAGAAATGCCTGGGGTCGGACAGCGAATGGCCGGTAAGCCATATGCCGGTGATGCCGAGGTCCTGAAGATAGGGCAGCCTTTCGCGAAGGCTGCGGAAATTGCCCGTGCCCGGCCCCGCCGGCGAGGTGAAGGATTTGGTCGCGATCTCGTAGACGATGAGGTCCTTTGCCCATTCGGGGGCGGCGGGACTGGTCATGGGCGATTGCGCAGCGGCGCCGTGCGCAACGGCCAGCATCGACAGCGCAGCGGCGAGAAAGGGGCGTTTCATCACATCATGCCTCATGGGTCGGCCGCGGGGCTGCCGTCCCACAGGCGTTCGATATCCTCGAGCGAGCGCGCCGCCGTTTCCGGAACGGCGAAGCGGACGAAAAGCAGGTGAGCGATCAGCGAGGCGGCACAGAAGAAGACGACGACATGCGCCCCCAGGGTGTCGCGGATCACCGGAAAGAGCTGGTTGATGAGCGCGCCCGTCAACCAGACCGCGGTGGTCGCAACCGCGGTGCCACGGCCCCGGACCGCGCGCGGAAAGATTTCCGACGCGATCACGAATTTGCCCGGCCCCAGGCTGAATGCATAGAATGCGACGAACAGGCAGATCGCGGGGATGAGCATCGTCGCCGATGCGCCGGCCATCATCGAGCCGCCAAGCAGCACCTGACAGACCGCGCATCCCACACTGCCGATCATCAGCAGCCGCCGGCGGCCGGCACGGTCCATCAACCAGAGGGCGACCAGCGTCGACAGGATGTTGACCAGCCCCAATATCGCAAAGCCGGACAAGGCGCCCCGTTCGTCCGCGCCGGCGGCGGCGAGGAGAAGCGGGCCGTAGTAGAAGATCACGGTGATCCCGCTCAATTCGGAAAAGACGGCCAGGGTGACCGATATGCCGAGCGGGCGCCGATATCGACGATCGCGCAGCGCGCCGTAGCCCCCATCGCCGTCAACGCCGCCTGGGCCATCGACGCCGCCTGGCGCCGGATGCAACGCCGCGCGCGCCTCTCGCGCGCCGACAAGGCCGGTCAGGATCCGCAGGGCTTGCGCGGCGCGGCCGCGCGCCGCCAGCCAGCGCGGACTTTCCGGAATGAACAGGCACAATGCCATGAAACAGGCGGCCGCCGGGATCTGGATACCGAACATCAATCGCCATGCCTCGCCGTGCAGCAAGCCGAGCAGGCCAAGCACGAGCGGATGACCCGCCTGAACGGCAGCGACGATCCACATGTTGCAATAAAGCGCGACCAATATCCCGATCGTGATCGCCAGCTGATAGAGCGTCACAAGCCGGCCGCGCAGGCGGAGCGGTGCGATCTCGGAAATGTAGAGCGGGCATGTCATCGACGCCAGCCCGACGCCGATACCGCCGAGCAGCCGAGTGAGGATCAGGCCGACGGCGCTGTCGGCAAGGGTACAGCACCAGACGCCCGCCAGGGTGATGAACCCGGCGGCGAACAGATTGGGCCTGCGGCCCCAGCGATCGGCGGCGGGGCCGGCAAGCGCGGCGCCCACGGCGCAGCCGATCAGCGATGCCGAGACGAACAGGCCTTCCGCCGCGGTGTCGAGGCTGAATTGCGCGCGGATCGGACCGATGGTTCCCGATATGACGATCGCGTCGAGGCCGAACAGAAAGCCGCCAAGCGCCGATACGCAGGCGGCGAATGTCAACCGCCAGGGCGATCCGGCGGCTTCGCGCGCCGCAGCCGCGGGCCTCATGCCGGGGGCGCCCCGGCCCGATCCACGCCGGCGCGTTCGCTGCGCGGGGTGCGCTTGTCCTCGTTCCAGACGAAGCGACGATGGCCGCGAAACGGACGATCTTCCAACGTCGCGCTGAAGATCAGCGCACGGCGCGGCGTTCGGCTTTGGTTGGGACCGGCATAATGGGCGGTGCGATTGCGGTGAATCGTCACGCCGCCCGCAGGAAGCGGACAGGGCACGGGATTTGCGATCACGGACGGGTCGACCAGTTCCAGCCCGTGAACGCGCGGATTTCCGCCGATGCTCCGGTGTTCCAGCACCTCCCATTCATGGGTGCCGCCTTCGAACCACATGCAGCCATTCTCGATCGTGACGTCCTGCAACGGCATCCAGATCGAGAGCGACCGATATTGTTTGCCCGGATCCCAATAGGCCTCGTCCTGATGCCACGGCGTCGGCGCGCCGGACCCGCCCGGTTTCAGGATCGCGTGAAAGATGCTGGTCCGGACGCCTTCGCCCAGCAGCTGCCGGGCGATGGCGGCCGCCGCATCGAGCGCCG
This sequence comes from uncultured Stakelama sp., assembly GCA_964413495.1. Taxonomy (GTDB): domain Bacteria; phylum Pseudomonadota; class Alphaproteobacteria; order Sphingomonadales; family Sphingomonadaceae; genus Sphingomonas. The sequence goes on from CAYPRW010000002.1 coordinate 147,240, forward strand.
GACCCGCCAGATCGGGATGATAAAGGTGCGGGTGCAGGATCTGCGAAAGCCTGGCGGGCGCATCGTCGCCATCCTCGCCGGCAAGGTCGAACTGGTTGCCGTCCTCCCGGCCGGCACGCGCCTTGAACATCCTGTCATAGATGACGCGCAACCGCGCGATCTCGCCGGCAGCCACGATGGGCCGATCGACCGAAAGAAAGCCCTGAACATGAAATTGCGCGATCTGCTCGCTGCAAAGCCGCATCTTTTCCCTCCGGTTCGACCCGGAAATAGGGCGCGCGCGGGGCATCGGCGTCCATTTCGCCCGCGGGCATAATCTGTACATCGCGCGGGCTGGACGATCGAACCTCGATCCGCGATCAGGCGCGATATGGGGCGGCTTTCGCGGCGCTCAGGCGGAAGGCGCTGGGCGTCTGGCCGGTGAACTTGCGGAACGCCGTGGCGAAATGCTGACTGGAGGAAAATCCCAGTTCGGTGGAGAGTTCGGTGACGCTCACCGGCGAATCGCGAAGCCGGTCGCGCGCGATCCGGATCCGCTCGCGCAGCCAGTATTGCGCGATGCTGCTGCCCATTTCGACCCTGAACCGCTGCTGGAGCTGGCGCGAGCTGACCCGATGTTCCGCGCAGAAACCGCGAAGGTCGAGCGTGGTCGAAGGCGCCTCGCGAAGCCGACCGACCAGCGCGGCGGTGGCGCGCGAGAGTTCGGGGGCTGTGGTGCGCGCCGCGAGCGGCGCGGCGCGCTCGGCCGTGCGCAAGAGACCGATGAGCAGGCGGTGCAGCTCGGCGCGAACGATCGCGCGCGCGATCAGCGAATCGCGACCGGCGCCGTGCTGGCTGCGATGTTCGGCGAAGATCGCCTCGAACGCCGTCTCGAGGTGCTGCGTCCCGCGCAGCCGATGGGTCGGAAGCGTATTGAGGTCGCCTTCGATCCGGGCGGCCAGGCGGGGATCCAGCCCATCCCAGCCATGGCCGGCCGATGGCGCACCCAGGATCAGCCAATACAAGGTGCAGGGCTGCATCGCGCTGTCGGCGCCCCAATGAAGTTCCGACGGCTTCGTGACGAAGACGTCGCCGGCGCGAAGCGTATAGCTTTGCCGCGAAGTCGACCAATCGACCTCGCCCGACTGGATGAAACAGATTTCGAATGCGCCGGCATGGGCGTGCGGCCGCAGATGCCCCGGATCGGCAGCGGTAAAACGGCCCCAGCCGATCTCCCGGATTTCCGGCGCGAGACTGCCGCCCGCCGGCTGGCCGGCGCCATATACGATCCGCTCCGTCGTCTTGAACCTGTTGGGCATGACGCATGCATTCTCACAAAGAAGCCGCGCCCAGGCAATCGCCTTGGCCCGCCAGGCCGCCCGATCGGTTCGCCGGTGCGCGTTCGGATTTGCCCATGTGCGATTGTGAACGCCGGGCCGACCCGCGTCGATCTACCTCCCTTGCCGAGGGAGAAAGAGGTTCATGGGCGTCATTTCCAAGCGATCGCGTCGCCCGGCGGAACGCGCTGCCGGTCCGTTGCGACGGCGCCGAACGCCGCTGCTCGCGCTCTGTCTGATCGGGATGGCCGCGGCGCCGGCCGCCCGTCCGGAATCGCGCCCGATCGCCGATCCGCCCGGCGCCGCCGCCAACATCATTCTGGATACCGACATGTGGAGCGACATCGACGATGCGATGGCGCTGTGCATGCTCCACGCGCTGGCGGACCGTGGCGAAGCCCGGATCCTGGCCGTGACCGTCAGTAGCGACGACCCATGGCCGGTGTCCTTTGCCGGCATCGTCAATCGTTTCTATGGCCGCCCGGCCATCCCCGTCGCCCGCGTCAGGCGCGGCATCGATGCGGGCGCCTATTTCCGCGCGAATCCCGAACTTGCCGACACGCCCGAGCTGAAGGTCAGCTATACCGAATTCGTGTCGCGAATGAAGGATGGCGAGGGCCGCGCAATCCATCCGCGCCGGCCGCCGCGCGACACGATCGACGCGGTGACCCTGCTTCGCCGCACGCTCGCGCGGCAGGCGGACGGCAGCGTGACCATCGTCCAGCTGGGGTACAGCACCAATCTTTCGCGCCTGCTGCAAAGCGGCCCCGATCGCTTCAGCCCGCTGGACGGTCGCGCGCTGGTGAAGCGCAAGGTGCGGCTGCTGACGATGATGGCCGGAAACTTCGAGGATGTCGTCATCGCCGGGCGGACGATCAAGGGCGGCCAGCCGGAATTCAATGTCCGCATGGATATCGATGCCGCGCGAAGCCTGGTTGGAACATGGCCGACGCCGATCGTCGCGGCCGGCAGCGAGCTGGGCATGGCCGTTCGCTATTCCGGGCAACGCATCGAGACGGATTTTCGCTATGCGCGCCACCATCCTTTCGTGGACGCCTATCGCTATGCGAGCCCGTTCTGGCTGCGATTGTCGCACAGCGCCAGGCGTTTCCACGATCATCACACCGCGGATCTTCCGGCGCTGCTCCATGCCGTGCGACCGCAGCGAGAAGATTTCGACCTGTCGGGTCCCGGCCGCCTTTCGATCGCGCCCGGCGAGGCCGTGATGCGCTTCACGCCCGACCCGCAGGGCACGCACCGCTATCTGCGGCTGGCTGAAGACCGGCGCGATGAACTGACGACCCTGTATGAACTGCTGGTCAGCCAGCCGCCGCGTCGGCCCCGGTTCTGAAGCGTTGCGCGCAGCCGGCTGACGATCCGGTCAATCGAGCGAGCGGGCGCCCGCCGGCCGCAGCGCGACCAGCGCCACCAGGCTCAACACGCCCGCCGCGCTCAGATACCAGCCGACCGGCGCCAGCCCACCCTTCAGCGCCAGCGCCTGCGCGATCAGCGGGGTCAGCCCGCCGCCGATCACCCCGGCGATGTTGAAGGTCATCGACGCGCCGGTATAGCGCACGCGCGGCGGGAACAGCCCCGGCAGCCACGCGCCGAGCGGCCCATAGACGAACCCCATCGAAAACAGCAGCAGCGCCAGGAACACGAACGTCCCGCCCAGCCCCGCGCCCATCAGCGGCGCGATCGTGAAACCGGCGATCGCCACCAGCACGCACCCGCCCGCCAGCACGCGCCGCGGATCGAGCCGCGTATCGGCCAGCCATGCGGCCAGATAGATGCCCCCCGCCATGAACAGGATCGCGACGAGCTGCACGCCCAGGAAATCGCGCATCGAATAGCCGAGCGACTTGGTTCCCCACCCCAGCAGGAACGCGGTGGCGATATAATAGACCGCGAAACAGCACACCGCGCCGATCGTCCCGCCCAGCAGCGCGCCGCCATGCCGCGACACGACTTCGCCCAGCGGCACCCTGGGCGGCGGCGCTTGCGCGAGGCTCGCCTTGAATTCGGGCGTCTCGCCCAGCTTCAATCGCACCCACAGCCCGACCGCGACCAGCCCGGCCGAAAGGATGAACGGGATGCGCCAGCCCCAATCGGCGAATTGCGCGGGCGTCATCATCATCCCCAGCAACAGGAACAGCCCGTTCGCCGCGATGAACCCGGCGGGCGCGCCCATCTGTGGCGCGCTGCCGAACCGCGCGCGCCACCCCGGCGGCGCATTCTCCACCGCCAGCAGCGCCGCCCCGCCCCATTCGCCGCCCAGGCCGAAGCCCTGGCCAAAGCGCAGCACGCACAGCGCGAGCGGCGCGATCCACCCGGCCATCTCATAGGTCGGCAGGAACGCCACCAATGTCGTCGACAGCCCCATCGTCAGCAGCGAGGCGACCAACGTCGCCTTGCGCCCGATGCGGTCGCCATAATGGCCGAACACCGCCGCGCCCACCGGCCGCGCGAAGAACGCCACCGCCAGCGTCGCGAACGCCGCCATCTGCTGCACACCGGGGTCGCCCTTGGGAAAGAAGATCTGCCCGAACACCAGGCTGGCGGCGGTGGCATAGATATAGAAATCGTAGAATTCGATGCCCGTGCCGACAAAGCTCGCCCACAGCGCCCGGCGCTGCCGCGCCCGATCCACGTCCATCCCGTTCCCCCTTCCCGGTATCTGCGAACGGGGTTTCCGCTACGTCCGGGCCGTCGTCAATCCTTCTCGGCAACGCACGTCGTGCGGGTCACCTGGACGACATTGCCCTTGTCGTCCTTGATCGCCTTGCGCCCGGCCTCGCACGGCTTCTGGCGCGGCTGTGCCTCGAACGCGCCGGTGCGCCAGCCGACCCAGGCCACGATCATCGCCAGCGCGACGATCAGCGCGATGCGGCGCGGGGTGAACCGGCCCTTGAGTTTCCGTAGCATGCCCCATTCCTGCCCCAGCCGCACCGCGCGCGCAACGCAACCTTGCCCGCGGCCCAGGCGTTCTCTAACTGTTCGCCATGAGTCTTCCCGCGCCCTCGCCCGACGATCCCCCCTATCTGCGCGGCCTCAACGATCCGCAGCGTGAGGCGGTGCTGACCACCGACGGGCCGGTGCTGGTGCTGGCCGGCGCGGGCACGGGCAAGACCGCCGCGCTCACCGCCCGGCTCGCCCACCTGCTGTGGACGCGGCGCGCCTATCCGTCGGAAATCCTCAGCGTCACCTTCACCAACAAGGCCGCGCGCGAGATGCGCGAGCGCGTCCGCAGCCATGTCGGCGATGCGGTGGAGGGGATGCCGTGGCTCGGCACGTTTCACGCGATCGGCGCGAAGATGCTGCGCCGCTATGCCGAACTTGTCGGGCTGCACGGCAATTTCACCATCCTCGACACCGACGATCAGCTGCGGCTCTTGAAGCAGCTGATCCAGGCCAACGACATCGACGAGAAACGCTGGCCCGCGCGTCAGCTCGGCGGCTTGATCGACGGGTGGAAGAACAAGGGCCTGACCCCCGGCGACCTTGGCGCGGGCGAGGCCGAACAGTTCGCCGAGGGGCGCGGCCAATCGCTGTATCGCCAATATCAGGACCGGCTGCGCATGCTCAACGCCTGCGACTTCGGCGATCTGCTGCTGCACATGCTCACCATCTTGCGCACGCATCGCGACGTGCTGGCGCAATATCAGCAACGCTTCCGCTATATCATGGTGGACGAATATCAGGACACCAACAGCGTCCAGTATCTGTGGCTCCGCCTGCTGGCGCAGCAGCACAGGAACATCTGCTGCGTCGGCGACGACGACCAGTCGATCTATTCGTGGCGCGGCGCACAGGTCGAGAATATCCTGAAGTTCGAAAAGGATTTTCCCGGCGCCAAGGTCATCCGGCTCGAACAGAATTACCGGTCGACGCCGCATATCCTGGCCGCCGCATCGGGCGTGATCGCCAACAATGGCGGCCGCCTGGGCAAGCAATTGTGGACCCAGGCGGACAGTGGCGAAAAGGTGCGCGTGATCGGCGTGTGGGACGGCCCGGAAGAGGCGCGCCGCATCGGCGAGGAGATCGAATCCGCGCAGATCCGCGAGGGGAAGAGCCTGGAAGCGTTCGCCATCCTCGTCCGCGCCCAGCACCAGACACGCGAGTTCGAGGACCGTTTCGCCGCGATCGGCATGCCGTTTCGCATCATCGGCGGCTTCCGCTTCTATGAACGGCAGGAGGTGCGCGACGCGGTCGCCTATCTTCGCCTCGTCCACCAGCCCGCCGACGACCTTGCCTTCGAACGCATCGTCAACGTGCCCAAGCGCGGCCTGGGCGACAAGGCGATCGCCCGCATCCACATGCTCGCCCGCGCGCAGGGCGTGCCCCTGCTCACCGCCGCCGCGCGCATCCTCGACACCGACGAACTCACCCCGCAAGCCCGCCGCGCGCTGGGCAATTTCGTCGGCGACGTCGCGCGCTGGCGCGCGGCCCTCAGCGGCGCGGCCACCGGCGATGCGGTGGCCGATCCCGCCACCCCCCGCATCGGCGCCCTCCCCCATACCGAGCTTGCCCAGCTGATCCTGGACGAATCCGGCTATACCGCGATGTGGCAGGCCGACCGCACCGCCGAAGCCGCCGGCCGCCTGGAGAATCTGAGCGAACTGGTCCGCGCGATGGAGGAATATGAGTCGCTCGGCGCGTTCCTCGAACATGTCAGCCTGGTCATGGACAATGACGCGGCCGCCGACGAGCCCAAGGTCACGATCATGACCATCCATGCCGCCAAGGGGCTGGAATTCGACACCGTGTTCCTGGCGGGATGGGAGGAAGGACTGTTCCCCAGCCAGCGCGCGCTCGACGAAGGCGGGCTGGCGTCATTGGAGGAGGAGCGCCGCCTTGCCTATGTCGCGATCACCCGCGCCCGCCGCCTCGCGGTGATCCTCCACGCCGCCAACCGCCGCATCTATGGCCAATGGAGCAGCAGCATTCCCAGCCGCTTCGTCGGCGAGCTGCCCCAGGAACATGTGGCGGAGGAAACCACCCTGACCGGCGGCGCATCCCTGTGGCGCGCCAATTGGAGCGAGCACGCCGACCCGTTTTCCAATGTCGCCCGCGGCACCGGCCGGGGCCCAGGCTGGCAACGCGCCGCCGCGCCCGGATCATCCTTCACCACCACCGCCAAGCGCGTGGTGGAGAACCGGGCCAGCGCGGTCAGCCTAGGCAACAAGGGGCGCGACGACCTGTCGCCGGGGATGCGCGTGTTCCACCAGAAGTTCGGCTATGGCGAGATCGTCGAGATCGAAGGCAACAAGCTGGAGATCGAATTCGAAGCGGCTGGCAGGAAGCGGGTGATGGATAGTTTTGTCTCGGTGGGGTGATCAGTCCGGTTCGAGGCCCACAAATGCTTTCTCAGCATCGGTCAATTCGCCGAGCTTATTACCGAACAGTTCGATCAACACGCTATGCTTCGCGCCATTGCAAAGGGCGACCAGTTCATCGCCAAACTCGGTTAGATTATCTGCGCCATCGTAAGCGTTCAGATAGCCGAAGCGGATCGAGTTTAAAAAGATACCTAGTGTCGTGAGATGCACTTTTCGGTCGACAAGTGCGGCAACCGTGCCCAGCGAGGCGATCCTTGCGCCGATCTTGTCTTGCGTGGATTTTGAGACCCGCAGGCAGTACCCGGCAGCGGTCTTGGACACCTCCATCCCGAGGAAGTCCGCAGGCTGATGAGGTGCATACAGCTGAGTTTTGGATTTGGGATCGTCGATTTCTCCAACTTTCAACCCTAGGCTACTCATCTTTGCGACCATTCGCGGATGAAAATCGCGTGCAGATTTCTCAGTGTCGAAGAACATCACAATATCGTCAACGTACCGAGCCGCCGGAATCCCTGTTCTAATAAGCCACTGATCAAAGCTCTTGAGGTACGCGCCTGCTAGGAACGGCGATAATGGCATACCTTGGCGTACCCCAACGCCAGAGACCAACCCCGCTTCCGAAACAATATTTTTCCAGCCGGGCTGTATCCCATCTGTGACTTCGCAATTTGCGAACTTAGCGATGAGCGGTCTCAGACTTCTTTGAGGAACTGTTCGGCGGATGGCATCATAAACTCGCTCTCGATCTAAGTTGTCGAAAAACTTATGGATGTCCGTCTTATATACCCAGCCGCGCTCCGTGCGCGCCTTGCAGGCAAAATTACGAGCGCCGATTACGCTCTTTTGCCTTGTCGGCGCTAACCCGTAGCTTACCGCATTATCGAGCCCAACAGACATAAGCCGGGGCTTTAATTGCGCCAGAATACTGAATTGAACCAAACGATCTGCGATGGTTGGAACGCAAATTACACGATGTCCGCCACCATCTTTCGGTTTCGGAATTGCGAGTAGTCCTGAAGGATTGAAGTCAGCGCGCAAACGATCACTAAGTGCCGCTATGCGACCAATCGCACCGTTCTCAAAAGTTCGACCCGTCAGGCGGTCGATTCCAAAACACGACGATCTCAGCCGTCCGCGGCGTTCCTTCCAAACAGCATGAAGCATCGTTCTAGACGAGATTTGCGTAAAAGCGTTTCCCACTAGCTGCCGCCGACCCCCCTTTTCACAAGATCGGCGGTGCATAGGAGCACGTCACCCGCAATCGGAGTGACGGCTTTTGCCATGTTGCCGAGCCACTTGGGGGCCGCCTCAACGACAATCCCGGCCGTAAACTCGAAGCGAGTCTCGAACCGCACTGATCCACTGACTCGCAAACATGATACACCGTACAGCGACAGGGCTGCAATAGCCGCGAGGAACAAACCGTGAACACGGCTCAAACCGCGCTTTTCCGCGCCGGACACAGCGAGCGATCCGCCCGCCTGACGAGGCCGCCGCCCAGAATCCCCTGCCTGAGAATAATCCGGTGCCTTACTTGGGCATTGTGTGACGCAAGGCACTTGCCGCTCTCCTTCAACCTGCTGGAGCACGTCACCCGCAATCGGAGTGACGGCTTTTGCCATGTTGCCGAGCCACTTGGGGGCCGCCTCAACGACAATCCCGGCCGTAAACTCGAAGAGCCGCTAGGATCTTCTCAGACAGCAAAACCGGTTGGGGTCCGCTGCCGATGCGACTTGTATCGAAAACGGAACGGACTAGCAACATATATGCGCTTCAAGGATGTCATATGCTAACCTTCACCCAACTCACCCCACGCGCCATCGCCATCACCGCTGAGGGGCATTTCACCGCCGCCGATATCGCGCCCGCGCTTGAGCGGATGGCGGCTGTCCTCGACGCGACGCCGCACATCGACATCCTCGCCGATGTACGTGGCTCGCCTTCGGTGTCGTTCGGCGCGATTGCCGAGGAGCTGCGCCACTGGCCGCTGCTCATCCGCCTGATCCGCGCGATCGATCGCGTCGCGATCGTCGCCGACGCGCAATGGGTCCGCACGGTCAGCCGGATCGAGGGTGCGCTCATCCCCGGCGTTCATTACGAAGTCTATGAACGCAAGGACGAAACCCATGCCCGCGCCTGGCTGCTCCGTGAGATTGATGTGGCGCGGCCTTAGATGGGTTCACGCGAAGACGCGAAGACGCGAAGATTTGTTCGCGCAGAGGCGCAGAGATGTTGTCCCCGGCGCATAGCGCCCTCATCGCATCGATGTTGCAGCAAGGGATACGGTCGAGATGAATGCCGCTGACGCGGCAGGCGTAACCCCTCTGCGTCCTCCGCGTCTCTGCGCGAACAATTCTTCTTCCTTGCGTCTTCGCGTCTTCGCGTGAACCAAAACAGCTTTCCTACACCCCCCGATCCGGCCTAGCCTGCCCCGTCACACGTTCCGCAGGCCCCGCCATGAACCAAAAACCCGTCCTCCTTTCCGGTGGCAACCCGCAAATCCCGAAGGGCGACGGCGACGCTCCGGTCCAGGCGTACATCGCCGCCATGCCCGGCTGGAAACGCGACATCGGCCGTCAGCTCGACGCCCTGATCGCACGAACCGTCCCCGGCGTGCGCAAGGCGGTGAAATGGAACTCGCCCTTTTATGGCGTGGCGGAAAAGAGCTGGTTCACCGCCTTCCACTGCTTCGACCGCTATGTGAAGATCACCTTCTTCCGTGGCCAGTCGCTCGATCCCGTCCCGCCGGTCGCCTCCAAGAGCGGCGACACGCGCTATGTCCACATCCATGAAACCGACGATTTCCCCACGGCGCAACTCGCGTCATGGATCGAACAGGCGGCCAAGCTGCCGGGAGAAAAGCTGTGACCGACCCCACCCCATCCGAACGCATCGACGCCCGCCTGGCCGATCTGGGCGACTGGCGCGGCGCCACCCTTGCCCGCCTGCGCCGCCTGATCCACGAGGCGGACAGCCAAGTCGAGGAAACCGTCAAATGGGTAAAGCAGACCAACCCGCACGGCGTGCCGGTATGGGAACATGCCGGCATCCTGTGCACCGGCGAGGTCTATAAGGGTTACGTCAAGCTCACCTTCGCCAACGGCGCCGCGCTGCCCGATCCGGCCGGACTGTTCAACGCCGGCCTCGACGGCGGCACGCGCCGCGCGATCGACCTCAAGGAAGGCGAGGATGTCGATCCCGCCGCGTTCAGGACGCTGATCGAAGCCGCGGTCGCCCACAACCTCGCCAAGAAGAAGCGGTGACTATTCCGCCGCTTCCGCCACCGCCTCGAAATCGGCCTCGGCCAGGAAGCGTTCGGCGTCCAGCGCCGCCATGCACCCCGTCCCCGCCGCGGTGATCGCCTGGCGGTAGACCTTGTCCATCACGTCGCCGCACGCGAACACGCCCGGCACGCTGGTCCGCGTCGTGCCCGTCTCGACCTCGATATAGGCGTCCGCGTCCAGCTTCAGATGCCCGCGGAACAGCTCGGTCGCCGGATGGTGACCGATCGCCACGAACCCGCCCTCGACCTCGATCCGCGAAAGCTCGCCCGTCACCGTGTCCTTGAGCTTCAGCGCCACCAGCCCCTCAGGGTCGCCGCCGCCGACGAACTCGATCACTTCCTTGTTCCACAATGGCGTGATCCTGGGGTTGGCGAACAGCCGTTCCTGCAGGATCTTCTCGGCCCGCAGGCTGTCACGGCGGTGGATCAGCGTCACGTCAGGGCTGTGATTGGTCATGTACAAGGCTTCCTCGACCGCGGTGTTGCCGCCGCCGATCACCGCCACCTTCCTGCCGCGATAGAAGAAACCGTCGCAGGTGGCGCAGGCGCTCGCGCCCTTGCCCTTCATCGCCTCCTCGCTGTCCAGCCCCAGCCACTTGGCCTGCGCGCCCGTCGCGATCACCAGCGTATCGCCCAGATACACGGTGCCGCCGTCGCCGATCAGCCGGAACGGCCGGCTGGAAAGATCGACCTCGACGATCGTGTCGTACAGCATCCGCGCGCCGACATGCTCGGCCTGGGCCTGCATTTCCTGCATCAGCCAGGGGCCCTGGATCACCTCGCGGAAGCCGGGATAATTCTCGACATCGGTGGTGGTCATCAGCTGCCCGCCGGGCTGGATGCCCTGTACCACGATCGGCGCCAGCCCGGCGCGCGCGCCATAGATGGCGGCGGAAAGCCCGGCCGGGCCGGAACCCAGGATCAGCATGCGGGTGGAATGGGTCGCGGTCATTTCAAATCCCTGTTGGCGGCCCCGCATCTAGGGGGGCGGGGCCGCCAAAGGCAACATGGGTTGTGGCCCGCCGCGCCACCAGCCAAGCTAATCTGTTGTGGACGAAAGGCGGTTGCGGCCCGCCCCGGCTTGCGCGAAGCTGGCATCATGCTCATTCGACGCGCCCTGTTCACCGCCCTGTTGCTGCCCGCCGCCGCATTTGCCCAGACCGTGCCGGCCGCGCCGCCCAAGGCGGCCATCGCCCGAGTCGCGATCGAAACCGCGCTCGGCCGCATCGTGCTGGAGCTGGAGACGGAGCGCGCGCCGATCACCGCGCGCAATTTCCTGCGCTATGCCGATCAGAAGCGGCTCGACGGCGCGTTCTTCTATCGTTCGGTCAAGGTGCAGGACAAGTTCGGCTTCGTCCAGTTCGGCGTCGACAACGATCCCAAGCGCATCCTCCCCCCGATCGCGCACGAACCGACGACGCAGACCGGCGTGAAGCATCTGAACGGCGCCATCTCCACCGCGCGGCTCGCGCCCGGCACCGCGCGTGGCGAGTTCACGATCAGCGTCGGCGATCAGCCCTCACTCGATGCCGATCCATCGCGGCCCGGCGACAATCTGGGCTATGCCGCGTTCGGCAAGGTCACCGAAGGCATGGAGGTGGTGTGGAAGATCCTCGATTCCACCACTTCGCCCACCAGGGGAGCGGGCGTGATGAAGGGATCGATGCTCGAACCCAAGGTGCGGATCGTCAGCGTGCGGCGGCTGCCGTAATGCGCATGGTTGCTTCCCGCGCCGCCCCGGCCGCCATGCTTGCGCTTGCCGTCGCCGGCTGTACCACGCCGCCGCCCGCGCCAGCGCCCGCCGCCCCGCAAGCGCCGCTCCATCAGCGGCTGATGACGCTCGACACCCATCTCGACACGCCGATCTGGTTCGCCAATCCGCACTGGCAGTTCGGCGACCGCCATGACTGGCGCACCGATCTCGCCCAGGTCGATCTTGGCCGGATGGAAACCGGCGCGCTCGATGGTGGGATGTTCGTGGTCTATACCCCCCAGGGGCCGGTGACCCCACAGGGCTTTGCCGATGCCAGGGCGTTCGCGCGCAAGCGGCTGGACGAGATTCATCGCACGATGGCCGCCTATCCCAGCCGGATCGAGCTGGTGACCACCGCCGATCAAGCAATCCGCGCCGACCGCGCCGGGCTGCGCTTTGCCTTTATCAGCGTCGAGAACAGCTATCCGCTGGGCGAGGACCTGTCGCTGCTGCGCGAATTCCATGATGGCGGCGTGCGCATGGCGGGGCCGGTGCATTCGAAGGACAATCAGTTCGCCGATTCGGCCACCGGCACCGCGACCTGGAAGGGCCTCTCGCCGCTGGGCAGGCGATGGGTGGCCGAGATGAACCGGCTGGGCATGGTGATCGACGGCAGCCATTCGTCCGACGCGGCGTTCGACCAGCTGATCGAATTGAGCAGGACGCCGATCATCCTGTCGCATTCCGGCCCGAAGGCGATGTGGAATCACAACCGCAACATCGACGACGCGCGCATCCGCAAGCTTGCCGCAAAGGGCGGCGCGGTGTGCATGAACAGCCTGTTCCTGACCCGGATGGTCTATACCGACGAGCGCAACCGGCTCGACGCGCTGGTGCGGAAATTCCCGTCGCTGTCGGCGCAGGAACAGGCAAGCATCACCGCGCAGGTCCGCGCGCTCGATCGGACCGCGCCGGTGCAGGACACCGATTTCGAGAATTTCATGGCCAATCTGCTTCACCTGCTCAAGGTGGCGGGGCCGGACCATGTGTGCATGGGCGCCGACTGGGACGGCGGCGGCGGCGTGCGCGGGTTCGAGGATATCACGGCGCTGCCCAGGGTGACCGAGCGGCTGGTCGCGACCGGCTATTCGGAGGCGGACATCGCCAAGATCTGGTCGGGCAATGTGCTGCGCCTGCTGCGCGCGGCCGAGGCGGCAAAGGCGAGGCGCTGACAAGTTGTTCGGTAATTGATGAACCTTGTTCCCCTGCGAAAGCAGGGGCCCAGGGTTACGGGCGGTGCGCTTGGGGCTCTGGGCCCCTGCTTTCGCAGGGGAACAGTGCCGGCCAAGTTGTGGATCTAGCCGCTAAAGCGCGGCCAGCGCCCGCTCGACCGCATCCATCGTGAACGGCTTGGACAGCACCGGACGGTGCTGATGCCCGTCGACGATCGTATCGCCGCTGCCGCCGGTCGCCAGGATGAACGGGATGTCGCGCGCCGCCAGCGCGTCGGCGACCGGCCAGCTCTTTTCGCCGCCGGCCAGGTTGACGTCGAGGATCGCGGCATCGACGCCGCCGCCCTCGACCACCGGCATCGCCGTTGCGACGCTGTCGGCGGTGCCCGCCACCTCCCGGCCCAGAAGATCGAGAAAATCCTCGATCATCATCGAGATCAGGGGCTCGTCCTCGACGATCAGGATACGCTGCGGAACTGTCATGGGCGCGATATGTGCCGGATAAATCCTTCCCAGCCAAGCACTTATTTCGCCTCCAGAACGGCCTTGGCCGCCTGTGCGAGCTGCTGCACCGAAAACGGTTTGGGCAGAAAGGCGACATTGTCGAGATCGATCGACTTGCGCAGCTGTTCCTCGGCATAGCCCGACATGAACAGGATCGGCAGGTCCGGGTAACGCCGGCGCACATGCCGCACCATCGTCGGTCCGTCCATCATCGGCATTACCACGTCGGAAATCAACAGGTCGGGCCGGTCCGCCTTTTCCAGCAGCTCCAGCGCCGCCTCGCCATTTTCCGCGGTCAGCACGGTATAGCCCTGCCGCGCCAGCGCGCGTTCCGCCACGGCGCGCACCATCGCCTCGTCCTCCACCAGCAGCACGGTGCCGCTGCCCCACAGATCGCCCTGCGCCAGCTTGGCCGCGACCGGCGCCCTGGCCGGCGCATCGGCGGCGGCGTGCACCGGCAGATAGATGGTGAATACCGCGCCGTGCCCCTTGGGGCTTTCGGCGAAGATATAGCCGCCCGACTGCTTGATGATGCCATAGACGGTCGACAGGCCAAGGCCCGTGCCCTTGCCTACTTCCTTGGTGGTGAAGAACGGTTCCCAGATATGCGCCAGCGCGTCCGCCGGAATGCCCGTGCCGGTATCGCTGATGCGCAGCGCGGTATAATCGCCGACCGGCAGCACATCGTCGTCCATCGCGCGCACCTCGTGCGCCGGCACGCTCAGCGTCTCGATCGTCAGCGTGCCGCCGCCGTTCGGATTCTGTGTCAGCATCGCGTCGCGCGCATTGACCGCCAGGTTGACAACCACCTGCTCCAGCTGACCCGGATCGGCGCGCACCGGCCCCAGATTGCGGCCGTGGCTGACCTCGAGCTGCACCGTTTCGCCCAGCAGCCGCTTGAGCAGGTTCGAGACTTCCGAGATGACGTCGGGCAGCTGCAACACCTGCGGCCGCAGCGTCTGCTGGCGCGAAAAGGCGAGCAGCTGTCGCGTCAGTGCCGCCGCGCGATTGGAATTGAGCAGGATCTGCTGGATGTCGTCATAGTCCGAATCGCCCGGCGCGTGGCGCATCAGCATCAGGTCGCAATGGCCGATCACCGCGGTCAGGATGTTGTTGAAATCATGCGCCACGCCACCGGCAAGCTGGCCGACCGCCTGCATCTTGGTCGCCTGCGCCACCTGGCGCTTGAGCCGCCCCTCCTCGCCCGCATCGCGCAGCGAGAGCATCACCGCCGCTTCGCCCAGGCCGCGCGCGGCGGCGATCGACACCGACACCGCCTCGTCCGGCGCCTCGGCAAAGCGCACCGTCATGTCCATCGAATGCGCCGCGCCCTGCGCGAAGCGGCGGATCGCATCGGCCAGCGCGCCCTTGTCCTCCCGCACCACCAGATCGCCGGGATAGAGCGGCGGATTGGCCGCGTTGACATGCGCCGCGCGGACAAAGGCGTCGTTCATGTGCACGAACCGCCCGTCCCCGCCGACCAGCGCGATGCCGGCCGGCAACAGCGAGATCAGCGACCGGACATGCGCGGTCGCGCTGTCGCCGATCGCCGGATGGGGCACGGCCAGCTCCTCGTCGAGCAGCGCGACCAGCATCGGCGCATTGTCGCCGTCGAGGAACGGGATCTCCAGCACGCGCAGCGGCGTGCCGCTGCTCCCTTCGCGCTCGAACCGCACGATCCCGAAATTGTCGGTGACGAGGAAACGGGTGAAATCCCGTCCCTCGATCATCGCGCGTTCGTCACCCATTGCGCGCAGGCGTAAAACACGATTGGCGGCGCGCACGCGGCCGTCGGCGGTCAGCAGCGCGATCATGATCCCCGCCTGACCCAGCCGGTCGCCCGACGCCCCCCCGACCAGCCCCTGCGCCTGTTTGGCAAGATCGGTAAAGTCATGCCCGGCAAAGCGCCACACCAGCATCGCATCGCTCACGCGCAGGACGTGCGCGGTCAGCTTGGTCCCGGCGACGTCGAACGCGCCGCTCGATGCGCTGCCGTCGCGCCACGCCGAACGGCCCGCCGTGCCGAGCTGCGCCGCCGCCCAGTCGCCGACCGCCAGGTTGGGCGGCGCGGGATAGCCGGCGAACAGCGCGCCGAACCGCTCGTTCGCGCAGACCAGCCGTCCGGCGCGATCGGTCACCGCCAGCGCATCGTTGCTCATCGCCGCCAGCGCATGCGCGACCGACCAGTCGATCGCCGCCGCCTCATCCGCCGCAGCCGGCGTCATCCGCGCGAAGACATAGCCCGCGCCGACGATCGCCAGCGCCGCCGTGGCGAAACCGGCCGCGACCGGGATCGATCCGATCGCCCACAAAATGATCGCCGCCGCCGCGACCGCCGCCCCGACTGCCACGGCGATCGGAAGGTTCGCTGGAAGACGTTCGATTTCAGGTGCGGGATGCGAAGCCATGCCGTTCTTTCCCGGTCTGCGGGTGCCGGGTCAAGCGATCAACACCGACGCCGCGTCGTAATGCCTTGGTTCCCTGCGAAAGCAGGGGCCCAGAATCACACGCGACGTCTTGCCCGGCCCTGGGCCCCTGCTTTCGCAGGGGAACAGGCGTTACGAATGACGGCTCGGCCAAATGCCGCGGAGCTCCAGGTCTGAACGCCCGTTACCAGATGCGCACGCGCTTGCCCGGTTCCAGGTACAGCTTCTGTCCCGCCTTGGGCTGGAAGGCGGCGTACCAGGGATCGAGGTTGCGCACGACCCAGGCGCGCTGGATCGAGGGCGAATGCGGATCGGTCAGCAACCGCTGGCGCAGATTGGCCTCGCGGTAATTGCGCCGCCACACCTGCGCCCAGCCGAGATAGAAACGCTGGTCGCCGCTGAACCCGTCGATCACCGGCGCCGCCTTGCCGCCCAGCGAATGCCGGTAGGCATCATAGGCGATGGTCAGCCCGGCCAGATCGCCGATATTCTCGCCCAGCGTGAATTCGCCCTTCACATGCTCGCCCGGCAGCGCCTCATAGGCGTCATATTGCGCGACCAGCGCCTTGCCCGCCGCCTCGAACGCCTTGACGTCGGCGGGGGTCCACCAGTCGCTCAGTTCGCCCTTCTCGTTGTATTTGGCGCCCTGATCGTCGAAATGATGGCTGATCTCGTGCCCGATCACCGCGCCGATCCCGCCATAGTTGATCGCCGGATCGGCCTTGGGATCGAAGAAGGGCGGCTGGAGGATCGCGGCCGGGAACACCACTTCCATCATGCCGAAATTGGCATAGGCGTTCACCGTCTGCGGCAGCATCGCCCATTCCCATTTGCGCACCGGCCCACCCAATTTGTCGATCATATACCGGTAATCGAACAGATTGGATCGCACGGCGTTGCCGAACAGGTCGTCGGCCTTGACCTCCAGCCCGGCATAGTCGCGCCACTTGTCGGGATAGCCGACCTTGACGGTGAAGTTCTTGAGCTTGGCCTTGGCGCGCGCCTTGGTCTGCGGCTGCATCCAGGGGAGGCCGTCGATCCGCCGCCCCATCGCATCGAGCACGTTGGCGACCAGCTTGTTCATCGCCGCCTTGTATTCGGGCGGGAAATATTTCGCGGCATATTCCTTGCCCACCGCATCGCCCAGCGCGCCCTCGGTAAAGCCCACCGCCCGTTTCCAGCGCGCCTCGCGCTGCGGCGTGCCTTGCAGCGTGGTGCCGTAAAAGGCGAAATTCTCGTCCGCGATCGCATCGGGCAGATAGTTGGCAAGGCCGTCCAGGCTGCGCAGCATCAGCTGGTCCTTGAGCACCGCGACCGGCGTCTGGTCGAGGATGCCGGCAATGCCCTTGACCGCGCTCGGCTGATTGATGAGCACCTGCGTGATCTTGGGGCTCAGCGCCTCGAGCGCGCCGTGCAGGTCGAACGTCGCGGTCGAGAAGCCGGTGGTCTGCGCCAGCGTGTATTTATTGTAGGTCTTGGCCGCGTCCGAACTGTCCTCGCGCGTCCACTGCACCTTGGCGATCTGCGTTTCCAGCGCCATCACCGCCGCCGCGCGAGGCGCGCCGTCGCGCTCGCCCGCCAGTTCGAGCATCCTGGCAAGGTGCGCCACATAAGCGGTGCGGATCGCCGCCATCTTGGGATTGTCGACCAGATACATGTCGCGATCGGGCAACCCCGTGCCGCCTTGCGACAGGGTGAAGATATAGGTTTCGGGCAGCTTGTCGTCCTGTCCGACATAGCCGCCAAGCGGGCCGGGCACGCCCATTTTCGCGCCCTCGACCACCAGCGCGGTATAGCCCGCCTTGTTTTCCAGCGCCTTGATCTTGTCCAGCCACGGCCGGATCGGGGCCAGGCCGCGCGCCTCGACCGCGGCGGTGTCGAGATAGCTGGCATAGGCGCGGCCGACCATGCTCGACATGTCGCCCTTCACCGCCTCCAGCATGTCCTTGACCCGCTCCTTCGACAGATCGTCGAGCGCGGTGAACATGCCGTAATTCGACTTGTCGGCCGGGATCGCCGTCGCCTTTGCCCAGGCGCCGTTGGCGAAGCCGTAGAAGTCGTCACCCGGCGCCACCGCCCGGTCCATGCCCTGCGCGTCGAAGCCGAAGCTGCCCAGTTGCGGCTTCGATCCGGTGTCGGCGGCGGGCGGCGATGCCGTCTCCCGGGCCGACAGCGCGGTGGCGGCGCCGACGATCGCGGTGCCGGTCAACAGGACGCAAGCAATGAAGGAACGCATGAACACCTCGACGAACGAACGGTTGGAATGACGGCTGTATTGCGCCGATCATACGCCCGATCAAGCGAGGAATGTATCGCGTGTTACGGCCTTGCGGCGCGCGCCTGTGCCCGGCGCTTCCATTTGCGCGCGATCCACAGCCGCCAGCCCACCGCGCTGGCGATATAGCCCAGCACCGCGGCGACGATGGTGATCGTCACCAGCCCGGTGATGAGCGCCGGCCCGGCCTCCGACCACAGCCAGTTGAGCCAGCTGTCGTTGGCGACATGGGTGGTGATCGGCTGGCCCGGCACGGTCGCGTCGAAATGCAGGATCCTGCGCCCCACCCAATAGGCGAACGCCCAGAGCGGCGGCGTGGTCAGCGGATTGGTCAGAAACGTGGTCAGCGACGCGGTCGGGATATTGGCGCGGAACGGCAGGGCGAACAGCGCGGAAAAGAAGATCTGCGCCACCGGGATCATGATCCCCGTCACCATCCCCAGCGCGACGCCGCGCGGCACGGAACGGCGGGTGAAACGCCATAGTTCGGGCGCCAGCACGCGGTGCGCGACGGGACGCAGGAAGCGGTTGGCCTCCAGGCTCTCGCGCGTCGGCATGTTGCGGTCCGCCCAGGCCCGCACGCGGTCCCAGAAAGTCCGTTCAGCCACGGTCGCGGAGGAGCCTTCCCTGTTCACGCTTCCAGTCCCGTTCCTTGATCGACTCGCGCTTGTCGTGCGTCTTCTTGCCCTTCGCCAGCGCCAGTTCCACCTTCGCGCGGCCGCGCGAGTTGAAATAGATCGACAGCGGAACGAGCGTCATCCCCTCGCGCGCCACCGCGCCGTGCAGCTTTTCTATCTGCCTTAGATGAAGGAGCAATTTACGGGGCCGTTTGGGTTCGTGGTTGAAGCGGTTGCCGTGGCTGAATTCGGGGATGTTGGCGTTGACCAGCCACGCCTGTTCGCCGCGGATCTCGGCATAGCTTTCCGCGATCGACCCTTCGCCAAAGCGCAGTGCCTTCACCTCGGTGCCCTGCAGCGCGATGCCGGCTTCATAGGTGTCCTCGATGAAATATTCGAACCGCGCCTTGCGATTCTCGGCGACGATCTTCTTCCTGTCGAATTCGGTGGGACGCGGGCGGGCCATGGGACGCGCGATGTAGGGCCCCGCGCGGCTAAAGGAAAGCGGACGGCTTCAGATAATCCCCGCCGCGCGCATCGCCGCATCCACCGCGCGCCGCGCCATCTCGTTCGGCGCGACCATCGGCAGCCGCAATTCGGGCGAAATCTCAGGCCGCAGCTGGCTGACCGCATATTTGACCGGCCCCGGCGAAGCGTCGGCGAACATCGCGTTGTGCAACGGGAACAGCCGGTCGTGCAGCGCCAGCGCCAGCACGTGATCGCCCTCCGCCCAGGCGCGCTGGAACTGCGCGCACAGCTTCGGCGCGACATTCGCGGTCACCGAGATGCATCCCACCCCGCCTGTCGCGTTGAACGCCAGCGCGGTATCGTCATTGCCGGACAGCTGCGCAAAGCCGCTCCGCAACGCCGAGCGATGCCGCGACACGCGGGTAAGGTCGCCGGTGGCGTCCTTGATCGCGACGAACTTGTCCGGGAACGCCTGCACGATGCGGATCACCGTTTCGGGCTGGATGTCGGTTACCGTGCGCGTGGGGACATTGTACAGCACGATCGGCAGCTCGCACGCGCCCGCCACCGCCTCGAAATGGCGAAAGATGCCTTCCTGGCTGGGGCGGTTGTAGTAAGGCGGCACCATCAGCACCGCGTCGGCCCCGGCCGCCTTCGCCGCCCGGACGTTGCCGATCGCGACGCGCGTGTCGTTCGATCCCGTCCCCGCGATCACCGGCACGCGGCCGCGCACCTGGTCGGCGCATACGCGCACCACCTCGAAATGCTCGTCCTTGGTCAGCGTCGCCGCCTCGCCGGTCGTGCCGACAGGCACCAGCGCGGACGAACCCTCCGCGATCTGCCACTCCACGAAATCGCGATAGGCGGGTTCGTCGAACGCGCCGTCGCGGAACGGCGTGATGAGCGCGGGAATCGAACCAGACAACATCATCGCCAAAAACGCCTCATCCGTCGGAAATTCGGGGTGGCGCATAGGCCCTGTTTCCGTATCATGTCCAGCATGCTTGCCTCAGTGTTCAGGAGCGGGCTGCTGCTCGCCGGCGTATCGGGTGTCGCGGTCTCGTCACAGGTCGTGCAGGACGGGTTCGGCGGCGATCGCGCGCCGCCGCCGGCCATGGCCCAGCCCGCTTCGCTGCAATATGCGATCGGGGAGTGGAAGCGGCTGCAACAGTCGGATCGCTATCCGTTCACCGATTACGCCAATTTCCTGCTCGCCCATCCCGGCTGGCCGGGCGAGACCGGCCGCCGCGCCGCCGCCGAGACCGTGCTCGCCTCGGGCGCCGAGGCGCCGTCGCTGGTCACGCGCTTCTTCGACCGCTTTCCACCGCTCACCGCCGCTGGGCGCGTGCGCTTCGCCGAGGCGCTGGCCGTTGCGGGCCGCCGCGCCGAGGCGGACGAGCAGGCCCGCCGCGCCTGGCGCAGCGGATCGCTGCGTACCACCGACGAAACCGCGCTGATGAGCGGCTTTTCCGGCGCGATCCTTCCATCGGATCACGATGCGCGGATGGACGCGCTGTTGTGGCAGGACGCGCGCGCCGCCGCTTCGCGCCAGCTCGCCTTCACCTCGCCGCGGAACCGTACGCTGTTCGACGCCCGCCTCGCACTGCGCAGCAACTGGCCCGACGCTTCGACAAGGGCCGCGGCGGTCGAGACGCCCGGCGCGCGCGACCCCGGCTTCCTCGCCGACCGCGCGAGCTGGTATCGCGCCAACGGCGCCAGCGGCTCGGCCCGCGCGCTGCTGGCCCGCCCGCGCAGCCTCGCCACCCTGCCCGGCAATGTCGAGAAATGGTACGAGGTGCTGCTGACCAATGCCCGCGCGGCGGAGGCGGACGGCCAGTACAGCCTCGCCTATGATATCGCATCGAAGGTGGACGACGCCCTGCCCGCCGGCGCCGACGTTTCCGACATGAGCCTCGGCATCCGCGACGATTATACCAGCCTCGTCTGGCTGGCCGGTACGGTCGCCTTGCAAAAGCTGCGCCGCCCGGCCGACGCGATCGCGATGTTCGACCGCTATTCGCGCGGCAGCCGCACGCCCACCACGCGATCCAAGGGATTGTACTGGGCGGGCCGCGCCGCCGAAGCCGCCGGGCAGCAATCCGCCGCGCAGGCCTATTACCAGCGCGCCGCCGCCTTTTCCGATCTCTATTACGGCCAGCTTGCCGCCGAACGCACCGGGCTCGCGCTGAAGGCCCCGCCCGCCTTCGATGCGCGCGCGGCCACGCCGGCCGCGCGCGCCGCCTTCTTCAACCGCGAGGTCGTGCGCGCCGCGCAATATCTGGGGCAGACCGGCCAGTATCAGGATCAGGGCCTGTTCCTGCGCCAGATCGCCGCCGACGCCGCCAGCGCGGAGGATCACATCCTGGCGACCGAGCTGTCGCGCGGCATCGGCCGCCCGGATCTGGGCGTGATGGTCGGGCGCAGCGCGCTGCTCAACGGCCTCACCGACTATACCGTCGCCGGCTTTCCCTCGGTCGCGGTGCCGCCGGGCGAGGAAGGCTATTTCACGATCATCCACGCCATCGCGCGGCAGGAAAGCCAGTTCGATCGCGCGGCGGTCAGCCGCGTCGGCGCGCGCGGGCTGATGCAGTTGATGCCCGGCACCGCGCGCGAGACCGCGGGCAAGCTCGGCCTTGGCTATGATCTCGGCGCGCTCACCAGCGACACCGGCTATAATATCCGCCTCGGCTCCAGCTATTTCCAGCGCATGCTGGCCTATTACGGCGGCAGCTATCCGCTCGCCGTCGCCGCCTATAATGCCGGGCCGGGCAATGTGAACAAATGGCTGCGCGCCAATGGCGACCCGCGCACGCCCGGCGTCGACATGCTCGAATGGGTCGAGGCGATCCCGATCTTCGAGACCAAGAACTATGTCCAGCGCGTGCTGGAGAACGCCGTGATCTACGACCTGCTCCACCCGCAGCGCGCGCGTTCGCGCGGCCCGGCGCATATCAGCTGGTATCTGGGCAAGCGCCGTCCGGGCTAATAGGGTTGCCGGATGTCCGATATCCGGCCCTATGACGAAGCGCAGTTCGCACAGGTCGACGCGCTGTGGCGGCGCGTCTTTCCCGAAGATCCGCCGCACAGCCGCCCGGAAATCGTCGTTCCGGCCAAGCTCGCCGTACAGCGCGAGCTGTTCCTGGTCGCGATCGAGGGCGGGCGCGTCGCGGGCACGATCCTGGCCGGCTATGACGGGCATCGCGGCTGGCTCTACAAGCTCGCGGTCGATCCCAATGCCCGCCGCTGCGGCATCGGCACGCATCTCGTCCGCGCCGCCGAGGCGCGGCTGATCGAGCTTGGCTGCGTCAAGATCAACCTGCAGGTGCGCCTGGCCAACCAGGACGTCGCCGGCTTCTGGCGGCGATTGGGCTACGACGTCGAGCCGATCGTCAGCATGGGCAAGCGCCTGTGAACGACCCCCGCCCCAATTACATCACGCCCGCCGGCTACGGCGCGCTCAAGGCCGAGTACGACACGCTGTTCGCCACCGAGCGTCCGCAACTGGTCGAAACGATCGCCTGGGCGGCCGGCAATGGCGACCGGTCGGAAAACGGCGATTACATCTATGGCCGCAAGCGGCTGCGCGAGATCGACCGTCGCCTCGGCTGGCTGGCAAGGCGCATGAAGGCCGCCAAGGTGGTCGATCCCGCCGCCCAGGCCGATCGGACGCGCATCTGGTTCGGCGCCACCGTCACCATCGCCGATGAGGATGACAACCATCGCACGCTCACGCTGATCGGCGACGATGAGGCCGATGCGGGGCAAGGCCGGATCGGCTGGAACGCCCCGCTTGCCCGCGCACTGCGCGGCGCGGCGGTCGGCGATCTGCGCAAGGTTGCGCTGCCCGCGGGCGAAAAGGAATATGAGGTGATGGCGATCGATTACCCCAACTGAGGCATTCGATTTGCAGCGCCAAGCCGGGTCGCTGCGTGCTAATATCTTGACGTGTCCGGAGAAGCCATGATCGAAACACATCTCAAGCGTTTGCGTGCGCGCCATTCGATCAGCGATGTCGAGGCGGCCGCGATCCGCGCCGCGATCGGCGAGATCCGCGACGTGCCCGCGCGCCGCACGCTGGTCGAGGCCGGGACCGAAATGAGCCATAGCATGTTGCTGCTCAAGGGCATCATCTGCCGATACAAGGATCTGAGCGAAGGCCAGCGCCAGATCACGCAGGTGCATGTGCCCGGCGATTTCCCCGATCTGCACAGCTTCACGCTCAAGAAGCTCGATCACAGCATCATGAGCCTGACGCCCAGCCGGATCGCGCTGGTTCCGCACGCCAATCTGAACGACATCACCGAGCGCCATCCGCATTTGACGCGCGTCTATTGGTTCTCGACCAATCTCGACGCGGCGATCCATCGCGAATGGGAAGTCTCGCTCGGCCGCCGCACCGCGCTTGCCCGCTGCGCGCACCTGCTCGCCGAATTCCGCTTTCGCCTCGAAATCGTCGGGCTGGCCGACAAGCGCGGCTACGACCTGCCGATCAGCCAGATCGACCTGTCCGAATGCCTCGGGCTGACCCCGGTGCACGTCAACCGCTCACTGCGTCGCCTGCGCGAGGACGGCATCGCCACCTTCCGTACCGGCCGCGTCGAGATCCACGATCTCGCGCGGATGGAGGAAATGGGCGAGTTCGATCCGGCCTATCTCTATCCGGTGGCGATTCCGATCTAGCCGGCCTTATCCGGCCGGCGCCACCCCCGGCGCGAGCCGGATGTGCAGCTCCTTCAGCTGCCTGTCGCTGACGCTCGACGGCGCCTGCATCATCAAATCCTCGGCGCGCTGGTTCATCGGGAAGACGATCACCTCGCGAATGTTGGGCTGATCGGCCAGCAGCATGACGATGCGATCGACCCCCGGCGCCGACCCGCCATGCGGCGGCGCGCCGAACTTGAACGCATTGATCATCCCCGCGAAATTCGTGTCCACATCCGCGCGGCTGTACCCGGCGATCTCGAACGCCTTGTACATGATCTCGGGCCGGTGGTTGCGGATCGCGCCCGACGACAGCTCGATGCCGTTGCACACGATGTCATACTGCCAGGCGAGGATGTCGAGCGGGTCCTTGCCCTCCAGCGCCTCCAGCTCGCCCTGCGGCATGCTGAACGGGTTGTGGCTGAAGTCGATCTTCTTCGCGTCCTCGTCATATTCGAACATCGGGAAATCGACGATCCAGCAGAATTCGAACCGGCGTTTGTCGATCAGCTCGAGGCTCTCGCCCACCCGTGTGCGCGCCAGCCCCGCGAGCTTCGCCGCCTGCGCTTCCTTGCCCGCGGCAAAGAAGATGCCGTCGTCCGGCCCCAGCCCGAGTTCGTCGGCCAGCGCCGACATCCTGTCCTCGCCATGGTTCTTGGCGATCGGGCCGCCCCATTCGCCGCCCTTGCGCGTCGCATAGCCCAGGCCCGCAAAGCCCTCGCCCTGCGCCCAGCTGTTCATGTCGTCGAAGAATTTGCGGCTCTTGTCCGCCGTGCCGGGCGCGGGGATCGCGCGGACCACATCGCCGGCCTCCACGATCGCGGCAAAGCGCCCGAAACCAGAGCCTTCGAAATGCCTGCTCACATCGGAGATGAGGATCGGATTGCGCAGATCGGGCTTGTCGTTGCCGTATTTCAGCATCGATTCGCGGTACGGGATGCGCTTGAACGGCAGCGGGGAGACGGTGCGGCCCTTGCCCTGCCAGTTCGCGAACTCCTCGAACACACCGTGCAGCACCGGCTCGATCGCCGCGAACACATCGTCCTGCGTGACGTAGCTCATCTCGAAATCGAGCTGATAGAACTCACCCGGCGAGCGGTCGGCGCGCGCGTCCTCGTCGCGGAAGCACGGCGCGATCTGGAAATAGCGGTCGAAGCCCGCCACCATCAGCAGCTGCTTGAACATCTGCGGCGCCTGCGGGAGGGCATAGAACTTCCCCGGATGCACCCGGCTGGGCACCAGATAGTCGCGCGCGCCCTCCGGCGACGAGGCGGTCAGGATCGGCGTCTGGAATTCGGTGAAGCCCTGGTCGATCATGCGCTTGCGCAAGGACGCGATGACATGGCTGCGCAGCATGATGTTGGCGTGCAGCTGTTCGCGCCGCAGGTCGAGGAAGCGGTAGCGGAGGCGAATTTCCTCCGGATAGTCGCTGTCGCCGAACACCGGCATCGGCAGTTCCTGCGCCTGGCTCTGCACGGTGACGGCTTGCGCGAACACCTCGATCTCGCCGGTCGCGAGGTTCGGGTTCACCGTCCCCTCGCCGCGCGCCTTGACCACGCCGTCGATCGTCACCACCGATTCGACGCGCAGCCCTTCCAGCACCGGCAGCGCCGGCGAATCGCTGTCGGCGACGATCTGGGTCACGCCATAATGATCGCGCAGATCGACGAACAGCACGCCGCCATGATCGCGCTTGCGGTGGATCCAGCCCGAAAGGCGGACGGTCTCGCCGGTCTGCGCGGCGGTCAATGCGCCGCAATGGTGCGAACGATAGGCGTGCATGGCGACTTTCAACATCTTTGATGGAAAGCCGCGCGCTTCATGCCCACGCGCCCCTTTGTCAACCCGCGCGCGCGGGTCTATGGGCGCGCGATGCATATTCACGGCCTGATCGAAGACTCGGCAAGTCTCGCCAATCTCTGCACCCGCCTCGCGCAGCAACCGTTCGTCACGGTGGACACCGAGTTCATGCGGGAAAACACCTTCTGGCCCGAACTGTGCCTGATCCAGATCGCCGACAGCAACGAAGCCGCGGCGATCGATCCGATGGCGCCCGGCCTCGACCTCCAGCCGCTGCTCGACCTGCTGGTGAACAACGAGGACGTGCTCAAGGTCTTCCATGCCGGTGGGCAGGATCTCGAGATCGTCTACAACCTGACCGGCAAGACGCCGCACCCGCTGTTCGACACCCAGGTCGCGGCGATGGCGCTGGGGCAAGGCGAGCAGATCGGTTATTCGAACCTCGTCGAAACCTATCTCGGCATCACGGTGGACAAGGGCGCGCGCTTCACCGACTGGAGCCGCCGCCCGCTCGACAAGCGCCAGATCGATTACGCCATCGCCGACGTGACGCATCTTTCCGAAATCTTCCCCAAGATGCTGGAGCGGCTGCGCAAGACCGGGCGCGGCGACTGGCTCGACGAGGAGATGGAGCGGATCGCCGATCCCGAGAATTACCGCAACGATCCGGACGCGGCGTGGCAGCGCATCCGCATCTCCAGCCGCAAGCCCGAGGTGCTCGGCCGCCTGAAGGCGCTGGCCAAGTGGCGCGAACTGGAGGCGCAGGGCAAGAACCTGCCGCGCGGCCGCATCGTCAAGGACGAGACGATCGCCGACCTCGCCGCCAATCCGCCGCGCAAGCAGGGCGACCTGACGCGCGTGCGCGGCCTCTCCGCCGCCTGGGGCGGCAACGATATCGGCGGCCGGCTGATGGCCGCGATCGAGGGCGCGACCGCGATGCCCGCTTCCGAGATGCCCGCGCGCGACGACCGCAAGCTGCCGCTCGGCAAGGAAGGCGCGCTGGTCGCCGACCTGCTCAAGCTGCTGCTCAAGATTCGCGCGCGCGACATCAACGTCGCCGCGCGCCTGCTCGCCCGCTCCGACGATCTCGAGGCGCTCGCCGCCGGCCAGCGCGACGGGCTGTCGATCCTGCATGGCTGGCGCTTCGAACAGTTCGGCCGCGACGCGCTGGCGCTGGTCGAGGGTCAGCTGGGGTTCACCGTGCGCAACGGCAAGCTCAAGATGACCCGAACCGAGGAGCAGCCGCAATGATCCGTCTCGCCGCCACCCTGCTGCCGCTCCCGCTGGTCGCCTGTGCGATGTCGCCCGAAACCGAAGATCGCCTCGGCGTGCAGTGCAACGCCGACCGCGTCCAGCCGCTGGTCGGCCGCGAGGCGGCGCCCGACCTGGTGTCGCGGGCCAAGGAGCGCTCCGGCGCCCGCACCGTCCGGGTGATCAAGCCCGGCATGGCGGTAACGATGGATTTCCGCTCGGACCGGCTCAACCTCGAACTCGACGGCGTCAACACGATCAAGGCCGCCCGCTGCGGGTAAAACGGCCTCTAAACCGGCTTAACTAATCAGATGTGCTCGTCGAGCCATCTCCAACTTGCGGTAAATACAACCACGGCGATCACGCTGAGCGCCAGCTGGAACAAGCCGTGCACATCCCCATAGCGATCGCGCAATATCTCGTCCGGGATTATGGCGAGGATGCCGTTCACCACGATTGCTGCCGCAACGACGCCGCCGGCAAGACCGACGAGGTTCCGCTTAACCTCCTGGCCGTCCGTTGTCTCGTCGCTCATAGTTCAAACCTCCACCGCCGCCGTCAGCCCCAGCGCGCCGGCCAGCGCACGATGCCGCCGCTCCACCGCTTCGCCATACAGCGCGGCATGATCGGCATCGAAGTGCAGCACCAGCCGCTCGTCATCGACCGCCAATGACGATCGCCGCAACGGCCCGGCAATCCCGCCGCTCAGCCGCTGCCCCAGCCGCATCGCCAGGCCCCACAGCTTGGCGCGCTCGATATCATCGATATGCGCCAGCTGCCCGATCGGCGGCGGCGATTCGAGCCCCCCGCCCAGCGACGTGAACAGCGCCTGCGCCAGCAGCGCCCGGCCCCGCGCATCGATCCCCACCCAATTGCCGTGCAGCGCGATCTCCAGGCCGCGCTCGGCCCGGAACTCCGGGTTCGCGCGCCAGCCGACATCGGCCAGCAGGCACGCGGCATGGCGAAGCCGCGCCAGTTCCGCATCCTCGCCCCCCTTTTCATTGGCAAACAGCGGCGCGATCCATTCGTCGAGCAGATCGCCATGCTCGGCAAACCGCCCGAACCGCTCCGCCTCGTCGCGCGCGGCGGCGATCAGTGGGTCCTCGCGGCGTTCCTCGGCGCTCAGCTGCCCGAACAGCAATCCCTCGCGCAGCCCGAACGCCGACACCACCGTCTCGCTGCTGTCGAGATGCCTGATGAGCACGCCCAATAGCGCCGCCGCGTCCTCCATCGTCGCCACGCGGCCCGACGACAGGTTCGGCACCGACCGGATCTTGCTCTTGCCGAGTTGCGCGATCGTCCGCTGCAGCCGCGTCACGGTTTGCGCCGCCATGCGATATTCGTGGATCACCGGCAGCGGATAGCCGGTCAGGTGCATGTCGAGCCGCGCCAGCGCGCGCCACGATCCGCCGACCAGATAGAAGGGCAGTCCTTCGCCCCGCCCGGCCCAGCCCGCCTGCGCCAGCAGCGCCGCGACGGTCTTGTCGAGCGTGCCCTTGCCTTTCGCGCGGATCGCGCCGAGCCGCAGCACGCCGAGCGGAAAGGACACGCGATCGGTCACCGTCCCCGCCACCACGCGCACCAGCTCCAGCGAGCCGCCGCCCAGGTCGCCGACGATCCCGTCCGCCTCGGGAATGCCCGACAGCACGCCATAGCCCGCCGCCAGCGCCTCGGCCTCGCCCGACAGCAGCTCGACCTCCAGGCCCAGCGACCGCGCGATCGCGATCAGCTGCGCGCCGTTCGACGCCTCGCGCACCGCGGCGGTCGCGACGGTGCGGATCGTGTCGACCTCCATCTCGCGCGCCAGGCTGGCGAAACGCGCCAGCGCGGTCGTCGCCATGGTCAGCGCCGCCTGGTCGATGCTGCCGGTCTCGGCCAGCGAACGGCCCAGGCCCGCCATCACCTTTTCATTGAACAAGGTCGCCGGCAGCCGCGCCGTGCCGTCATAGACGACCAGGCGGATCGAGTTGGACCCGATGTCGATGATCGCCGAACGGCTCGATGCCGCCGATACCGGGGTGCGCGGCTTGCGCAGCAGCAAGGGCGTCACGCTCACCCGCCACGCTCCGCACGCCAGCGGCGCAGCGACAGCTTGGGCACCGCGCCACTCGATTCGAGCGCCGCGCCACGGCCGGAAAGCGACGGGTTGGTCATGAAGTAACGGTGCAGGTTGAACGGCCGGGAACCGGGCTTCTCGCGCACATAGCGGCCATCGCTTTCCAGCTCCCAGCTTTGTTCGTCGTCGATCAGATTGGCGACCATCACCTGATCCAGCACCTGATCGTGCACCGTATGGTTCAGGATCGGAAGCATGAATTCCACCCGCCGGTCGAAGTTGCGCGGCATCCAGTCGGCCGATGAAATGAACAGCCGCGCGCCGTCATTGGGCAGCGCCTTGCCGTTGCCGAACGCCCAGATGCGGCTGTGTTCCAGGAACCGCCCGACCACCGATTTGACCGCGATATTCTCTGACATCCCCGCGATGCCGGGGCGCAGGCAGCAGATGCCGCGCACGATCAGATCGATCTCGACCCCGGCAGTGCTCGCCTCGTACAATTTCTCGATCATCGCCGGATCGACCAGGCTGTTCATCTTGGCCCAGATCGCCGCCGGCTTGCCCGCCCGCGCGTTGGCGATCTCGGCGTCGACCAGTTCGATCAGCTTGTCGCGCAGGTGTCGCGGCGACACCGTCAGCAGTTCCAGATCCTCCGGTTCGACATAGCCGGTGACGTAGTTGAAGATCTTCGCCGCATCGCGTCCGATGCGCGGATCGGCGGTGAAGAAGCTGAGGTCGGTATAGATGCGCGCCGTCACGGGATGATAGTTGCCCGTGCCGAAATGGCAGTAGGTGCGGAACTCGTCGCCCTCGCGCCGCACCACCATCGACACCTTGGCGTGCGTCTTCCAGGTGGTGAAGCCATAGATCACCTGCACGCCCGCGCGCTCCAGCGCCGACGCCCATAGCAGGTTCTGCTCCTCGTCGAACCGCGCCTTGAGTTCCACCACGGCGGTGACCGACTTGCCCGCCTCGGCCGCCGCGATCAGCGCCTGGATCACCGCCGACTGCTTGCCCGCGCGGTACAGCGTCTGCTTGATCGCCACCACGTCCGGGTCGCTCGCCGCCTGCTTGAGGAAGGCGAGCACCACGTCGAACGTCTCGTACGGGTGGTGGACGACGATGTCCTTGGACTTGATCGCCGCGAAACAGTCGCCGCCGAACTCGCGCACGCGCTCGGGAAAGCGCGGCGAATAGGGCGGGAATTTGAGGTCGGGGCGATCCTCGTCGACGATCATCGACAGGTCGCCGATCCCCAGGAACCCGCCGGTTTCGGTCAACAGCGCCTCGCTGCCGCCCAGCTCCTCCTTCAGCACCGCTTCCAGCTCGGGATCGATGCCCTCCTCCATCTCCAGGCGGATCACCCGCCCGCGCCGCCGCCGCTTGATCGCGCTGCGGAAATAGAGGACGAGGTCCTCCGCTTCCTCCTCCAGCTCGATATCGCTGTCGCGCAGCACGCGGAACGTCGCCGATCCGCGCACCTCATAGCCCGGAAACAGCAAGGCCGAGAACCGCTTGAGCAGCGTCTCCACCGTCACATAACAGGCCGTCTCGCCCGGCATCCGCACGAAGCGCGGGCTGGCCGGGGGCAGCAGCACCAGTTCGCGGATCGGCTCGCCGTCGCTCTTGCGGACGAGATCGAAGATCACCGCCAGCCCCTTGTTGGGGATGAACGGAAAGGGATGCGCCGGATCGAGCGCCTGTGGGGTCAGGATCGGGAAGATCTGCGTGCGGAAATGGGTTTCGATCCATTCCGCCACCGGCCCGGCGATCTCGTCGGCATCCAGCACCTCGATCCCGCGCTCGTCCAGCTCGCCGACGATATCGTTCCACACCGCCTGCTGGCTGTCGACCAGCTCGCCCGCCTCGGCGACGATCGCGGCGAGCTGCTGCGCCGGAGTCAGCCCGTCGGCCGAATGCGCCTCCACCTCCTGCATCTGCTGCCCCTTGAGGCCGGCGACGCGGACCATGAAGAATTCGTCGAGGTTGGAACCCGAGATCGACAGGAAGCGCAGCCGTTCGAGCAACGGATGCGCGGTGTTGCACGCCTCCTCCATCACGCGCCGGTTGAAGGCAAGCCACGAGAGTTCGCGGTTGAAATAGCGCGCGCCGCGCTCAGCCGCGGGTTCGACGGGGTCGGTGACGATCTGCGCGCGGCTCGACATGCTTCCTCGTTTCAGCGGTTCGCCGCCGGTTCCCTGAGCAGGCCGGACGCGGTCAATGTGGCGCGTGCCGTCGGGATCGACAAGCGCCGGTTGCGGCGGCGGTCGGCATCCTCCTCCAGCGCCTCGCCGGCGCGCAGGATCGACAGATAGCTTCGCTCGATCCGGCGCATGATCCAGGCGACTACATCAGGTTGTGCGACAAGTTCGTGACGGTCGAGGAATTGGCGCAGGATATCGGCGGCGAGCGGGTCGTCCGGTTGCTCGATCCGCGCCACCGGACTGGCGCCCAGCCGCGATCGCAAATCGGGCAGTTTGACTTGCCATATCGGCGGCGCGTCGTCGGCGACCAGGAACAGCGGCCGGTGCTGCGCCTGCGCCTCGTTCCAGGCGTGGAACAGCATCGCCTCGCTTTGCCGGTCGGCCTCGTCGATCATCGTCCCGCCGCTGCGCGCCACCATCGTGCGCGCCAGCAGGCTGCGGCCGGACTTGCGCGGGCCGGTGATGATCGCCGCCATCACCGGCCAGGTCGCCCAGCGTTCCAGCATCTGTACCGCGCGCGCATTGCCCTCGCCGATCAGAAACTGGTCCTCACGCGCGCCGGCGGGCCGGTCGAGCGGCAGGGAAAGCTGGCTCATCCGTCGCTGCTGTTTCCGGGCTGAGCAGGCGTGGAGGCCGGCGGCGCGGCGGGCGCGCCACCGCCGCGGCGGATGCGCAGCACGCCCGATCCTTCCTGCACCTGCCAGCCGCGCGCCTCCAGCGCCGCGCGCAACCCGGCCTGGCTGCCGGTATAAGTCACGCGCATCAGCGATACGCCGCCCAGCGCCAGGCTGGTCGTGCTGGCCGAGCTGACGCCCGGCACCGCCATCAGCGCGGATTCGCCGCTGCTCACCGCGCCCACGTTCGGCGTGTCGAACTGGATGGTGAAGGCGGCGCCCGTCGTCACCGGCGGCGTGTCGCCGCTGTCCATCAGGCCCTTGTCCCCGCTTTCCTCGACCGGCGCCTCGGGCCTGGGCGGTTCGGTCGCCAGCAGCGTGTCGGTGCGCAGGATGCCGGCGCGCAGTGCGTCCTGATACGCCTTGTCGATCCGCTGGATCCCCGCATCGATCAGCGCGTCGAGCGCGTTGCCGTCGTTCACGCGCAGCACGAACTGCGCGATGCGGCGATTGTCCGGCCCGTGGCCAGCGGTGAACACGCCGACGATCGGCCCGCCGGGATAGCTGCGGCGCAGCTCCACCGTCGGCACCAGCACGTCGGCCGCGCCATATTGATCGATGATCGTGCGCCACCAGCCGCGCCCGCGCCGGGCGATCTGGCCCGCGTTCATCAGCAGCCGGTCGGGGCCCGCCCCGCTCGGCCGGACATAATCGATCGCGCTGTTGCCGGTGCGCAGCCGCCCCCAGCCCTGCGCGAAGGCGCTGTCGCCCTCGAACACGCGATGCGCGCCGCCCGACAGCTGCACCGGGACCAGCAGCATCGGCGGCGATCGCGTCATCTGCCCGGCCACGCCCAGGATCGCCGCCGCCTTGCCGCGATCGAACAGCACGCCCAGCCGCGCGACATAGCGGTTGGGGCCGATCTGCTCGCGTTCGACGATGATCCCGGTGACCATCGCGTCGAGCGTCGCATCCGGCAGCGACGACGCCTCGCCCGCCAGCCGCTGCGCCAGCATCCCCCATGCCCTGCGCTGCGCCAGCCGCCAACCGCCCAGCCGGGCCGATTCGGCGTCCTTGCCGCGCACATCGACGGCGACGCCGCCGACCTCGAAACTGCCTGAACCGTCGCCCGCCGCGCGGCCGGTATCGGCCCCCGCCGCCGCGCCCTTTTCCGCCTGGGCAAGCGCGAACCCCGCCGTCGCGAGCAGCGCGACCGCGGCGGCGAGGGTGAACCGGGAAGAGACGCGCGCGAACATTCGGCGCCCTTTTGGCGAAGCAGGCGTGGAAATCCAAGCGCGATATCGCTAGGCGGCGCTGCATGGTGAACCGCACGCACAATCAGCCGCCCTATACCTATGCCCAGGCGGGCGTCTCGATCGATGCCGGCAACGCGCTGGTCCGCGCGATCGCGCCGCTCGCCCGTTCGACCCGCCGTCCCGGCGCCGACGCCGATCTGGGCGGCTTTGGCGGGTTGTTCGACCTCAAGGCGGCGGGCTTCACCGATCCGCTGCTGGTGGCGGCGAATGACGGCGTCGGCACCAAATTGAAGCTCGCGATCGAGCATGACGCGCATGACGGCGTCGGCATCGACCTCGTTGCGATGTGCGCCAACGATCTGATCGTGCAGGGTGCCGAACCGCTGTTCTTCCTGGATTACTACGCCAGCGGCAAGCTCGTCCCCGGCGTCGCCGAGCGCGTGATCGCGGGAATCGCCGAGGGTTGCCGCCAGGCCGGCTGCGCGCTGATCGGCGGCGAGACCGCGGAGATGCCCGGCATGTATGCCGACGGCGACTATGACCTGGCCGGCTTCTGCGTCGGCGCGGTCGAGCGTGACCGGCTGCTCGACGGCACCAAGATCGCGCCCGGCGACGTGCTGCTGGGGCTCGCCTCCAACGGCGTCCATTCCAACGGCTATTCGCTCGTCCGCCGCCTCGCCGCCGACAGGGGCTGGAAGCTCGACCGCCCCGCCCTGTTCGATCAGGACGCGATCCTGCTCGACACGCTGATGGCGCCGACCCGCATCTATGTGAAGAGCCTGCTCCCGCTGCTGCGCGAAGGCGCGATCCACGGCCTTGCCCATATCACCGGCGGCGGCCTGCTCGAGAACATCCCGCGCGTGCTGCCGCAAGGCTGCCATGCCCGCGTCGACGCCGATCGCTGGGCGCAGCCGCGGCTGATGGCGTTCCTCCAGGCGCAGGGCAATATCGAGCCGGAGGAGATGGCGCGCACCTTCAATTGCGGCGTCGGCATGGTCGCGGTGGTCGCCGCCGATCGGGCCGATGCGGTCGCGACGGCGCTCACGGCGGCCGGCGAGACGGTCCGCCGCATCGGCGCGATCGAGGCGGGCGAGCGCGGCTGCACCGTGGCCGGCGGCGCGGAGACGTGGAGCGCGCGCGCCGCCTGGTCCGCCACGCATCATGGCTAGGCGAAGGCTCGGCATCCTCATCTCCGGCCGCGGCTCCAACATGCAGGCGCTGGTCGAAGCCGCGCAGCGAGCGGAGGCCGCCTATCAGGTCGCGCTGGTCGCCAGCGACAGGTCCGACGCCCCCGGCCTCGTCTGGGCAGCCGCCAACGGCATTGCGACCTTCGCGCAATCGCCCAAGGGCATGGCCAAGGCCGAGCATGAAGCCGCGATCGACGCCGCGCTGCGCAAGGCCGGCGTCCAGGCGATCGCGCTTGCCGGCTATATGCGGCTGCTCAGCGATGCGTTCGTCGCGCGCTGGCGCGGCCGGATCGTCAACATCCACCCCTCGCTGCTGCCCCTTTACAAGGGCCTCGACACCCATGCCCGCGCGATCGCCGCCGGGGACGCACAGGCCGGCTGCTCGGTCCATCTGGTGACCGAGGCGCTCGACGGCGGCGAGGTGCTGGGCCAGGCGCAGGTGCCGATCCTGCCCGGCGACACGCCCGATACGCTCGCCGCGCGCGTGCTGGCCGAGGAACACAAGCTCTATCCCCGCATTGTCGCGCAATGGCTCGGCAGATGAACCCCCTGGCGACCGCGGCGCTCGACAAACTCCGCGCCGCCGCCCTCGCGCTGCCGCATGCGGACGAGAAGCTGTCGCACGGCATGCCCGCCTTTTTCATCCGGAAGGGCAAGATGTTCGCCTATTTCTGGCACCATCATCATGGCGACGAGGTCACCGCCGCGATTCTCAAGACAAGCGGGATCGAGGAACAGGCGATGCTGATCGAGATGGCACCCGATCTCTATTACCGCCCGCCCTATTTCGGCCCGTCCGGCTGGGTCGGCATGCATCTCGACCGCCCGGATACCGACTGGGACCGGGTCGCCGATCGCGTCGCGATCAGCTGGGAACTGGTCGCGCCGCGCCGCCTGCTCGAAGCCGGCGGCCGCTGATCCCGATCCGGCCGCCGCGTCCGGGATATATTTGCCGCGCCCCGCGTTTTGTGCAGCGAATCACTCGCAATAACAGGCAGGTGCGCCGATGACCGGTCACGGACGCGAACCCCATCAACAACCCGGCGTGGCCAGCGCGGAGGTCGGCCTGGTCATGCTCGACGGGCCGGACGGCGTCGCCATCGCCATGACGCCCGATGCGGCGGAGGCCACCGGCCAGAGCCTGATCGCCGCCGCCGCCGAGGCGCGCGGCCAGGCGCCGCAGCAGGTTGCCGAAATTCCCGCCTGACCCCTGCCCTTCGCCGCCCCCTTGCCCTTCGCCGTCCCGCCCCGCAGACTGGCACGATGAAGGTCGCCAGCTACAATATGCGCAAATCGATCGGCACCGATCGGCGGCGGCGGCCCGAACGCACGCTGGAGGTGCTGCGCGAGATCGACGCCGATATCGTCGCGCTGCAGGAATGCGACCGCCGCTTCGGTCGCCGCCAGGGCGTCATCACCCCGCACATGCTCGACGAACACAGCCCGTGGAAGGCAGTGCCGTTCGGCGTGCGCGCCGGCGGCATGGGCTGGCACGGCAACGCGATCCTGGTGCGCAAGGACGCGCAGATCCTTGACCAGGAGATCATCCACCTGCCGGCGCTGGAGCCGCGCGGCGCGGTGATGGCGGACCTGCGCGTCAACGGCCATGCGGTGCGCATCGTCGGCATGCATCTCGACCTGTCGGGCCTGTGGCGGCGGCGGCAGGCGCATGCGATCCTGGCGCATGTCGATGCCAGCGCGCGGCGGCTGCCCACGGTGATGATGGGCGACCTCAACGACTGGAGCGCGCAATCGGGCTGCCTGCGCGATTTCGGCCGCGATTTCGCCTTCGCTCCCACCGGCCGCTCGTTCCACGCGCGCCGCCCGGTCGCGCGGCTCGACCGGATCATGGTATCGCGCGGCCTCAGCGTCGCCGATTGCGGCGTGCACGACAGCGCCGCCGCGCGCACCGCATCCGATCACCTGCCGATCTGGGCCAGGATCGACCGGCACTGATGGCCGACAAGGAACTTCGCCTCGCGCTCGTCTGCTATGGCGGCATCAGCCTGGCCGTCTATATGCACGGCATCACCAAGGAGATCTGGCACCTGGCCCGCGCCAGCCGCGCGCATCGCGATGGCGACCGCTCGCCGACGGGCAGCGAGGCGGTGTATCACGCCCTGCTCGACGAGATCGAGGCGGCGACCGGCACGCGCCTGCGCGCGCTGACCGATATCGTCGCGGGCGCCAGCGCCGGCGGGATCAACGGCGTGTTCCTGGCCCAGGCGATCGCCACCGGACAGTCGCTCGATCCGCTGACCGACCTGTGGCTGGAGACCGCCGATGTCGAGGCGCTGCTCGATCCCGATCAGGCGCCGGCCAGCAAGCTCACCAAATTCTGGGCGCTGCCGATCGCATGGATGGCGGCGGGCGGCAATTCGGTGGAGGAAACGGTCGAACAGGGCGCGCGCGGCGAGGTGCGGGCCAAGCTCGCCAAGTTCGTGCGCTCGCGCTGGTTCGAACCGCCGTTCGGCGGCAAGCAGCTGCTCAACATGCTGCTCGACGCATTCGATACGATGGAACGCGCGCCGTGCGGCCAGCGGCTGTTGCCCGACGGCCAGCCGCTCGACCTGTTCGTCACCGTCACCGATTTTCGCGGCCATCCCGAACGGCTGAAGCTCAATTCGCCGCCCGAAGTGGTCGAGACCGAACATCGCCTGGTCTTTTCCTTCACCGATCACGGCCAGCCCGACGCGCAATTCGCCCATGCCGCCGAACTGGCGTTCGCGGCGCGCGCCACCTCCAGCTTTCCCGGCGCGTTCCCGCCCGCGACGGTGGGCGAGCTGGACGCGGTGCTGGCCGATCGCGGCCGGGACTGGCCGGGGCGCGAGGCGTTCCTGGAACATGCGCTGCCCCGCCAATATGCCGCCAATGCGGTGGACAAGGCGGCGCTGATCGACGGATCGGTGCTGGCCAACGCGCCGTTCCGCCCGGCGATCGATGCGCTCAAGGAACGCCCGGCGCGCCGCCAGATCGACCGCCGCTTCGTGTTCATCGATCCCTCGCCCGGCCATCGCATCGGTTTCTATGGCGAGGCGGCGGAAAGCCCCGGCTTTTTCCAGACGATCATCGGCGCGCTGTCCGAACTCCCCCGCCAGCAGCCGATCCGCGACAATCTGGAGGCGATCGGGCTGCGTTCGACCCGCATCGAGCGCATGCTGGCGATCGTCGAACGCATCCGCGCCGAGGTGGAAGCCCAGGTCGAATCGCTGTTCGGCCACACGCTGTTCCTCGATTATCCGACGCCCAAGCGCCTGTCGGCGTGGCGCGCCCGCGCCCAGATCGCCGCCGCCGCCAAGGCCGGATATGGCCATGCCGCCTATGGCATGCTGAAGGTCGAGGGCGTCGCCGACCGCATCGCCACCCACCTCCACCAGATCGGCGACCAGCCCGGCCCGCATCGCTGGCGGCGGCTGCGCGACGCGGTATGGGCGCAGATCGCGCAGCGCGGCGCCGACGATTTCGCGACCAGCCACGCCGCCTCGGCCAGCCCCGCCACGCTCGACCTGCTGCGTGCGCACGATGTCGGGTTCCGCATCCGCCGCCTGCGCCTGCTCGCGCGGCGGCTGACCGAGCTCGATCGGGCGAACGCCAATGCCGAACTCGCGCCGATGCGCGAAGCGATCTACGAATCGCTGGCCGGCTATCTCGAATGCCAGCGCACCGACCCGTTTCTGGGGCTGCGCGAGGCGGCGCGCGCCGCCGATCCCGATGCCGCCGCGCTGCTCGACGGCCTGGCCGCGCGGATGGACCTGCGCACGCTCGACGGCGAAACCGACGCGCGGCTGTCGGCCGGCCTCAGCCAGCTGTCCAAGGCGCTGCGCCGGCCGATGCTGCTCGCCTATCTGGGCTTTCCCTTTTTCGACATCGCGACGCTGCCGCTGTTGCAGGGCGAGGGGCTCAATGAATTCGATCCGATCCGCGTCGACCGCATCTCGCCCGACGACGCCACCTCGATCCGCAGCGGCGGCGCGCAGGCGACGCTGAAGGGCATCCAGTTCAACAATTTCGGCGCCTTCTTCAGCCGCGCCTATCGCGAGAACGACTATCTGTGGGGCCGGCTGCACGGCGCCGAGCGGCTGATCGACATCCTGCTCTCCACCCTTCCCGCCGGCACCGCGCTGGGTCCCGGCCGGGTCGCCTCGATCAAGCGCGCGATCTTCCTGGCGATCCTCGACCAGGAAGCGGCCCGGCTCACCGCGATCCCCGGCCTGTTCGATCAGCTGCGCAGGGAAATCGGCTGAGACTGGCTTCTCGCGTCGACCCGGCCTAGACTGGCGGCGAACGATAAAGGGATGCGCGCGGCGGATGCAGTTTCTGAAAGCCCTGTTCTGGTTCCTGATCCTGGGCGTGATCGCGGCGTTCGCGGTCACCAACTGGCATCCGGTCGAGATCCAGCTGTGGTCGGGCCTGGTCGCCGACGTCAACCTGCCGTTCCTGATCCTGATCGCCTTCCTGTTTGGCCTGGTGCCGATGCTGCTGCTCTATCATACGGTCCGCTGGCGCTATCGTCAGCGCGTCGCCATGCTCGAACGCACGCTTGAGGATATGCGCGCCGTCCACGCCGCGCCGCCCCCGCCCGAAGCGCCGCCCCCCGACGAACGACCCGCCGCGCCGCCGCTGGTGCTCTCATGAGCCCGATCTATGTCGCGCTCGACACGCCGGACCTCGATCGTGCCAAGGCGATCGCCCAGCGCGTGCGCCACCATGTCGGCGGGATCAAGCTGGGCCTTGAATTCTTCATGGCCAATGGCCGTCATGGCGTGCACGAGATGGCCGAGATCGGCCTGCCGATCTTCCTCGACCTCAAGCTGCACGATATTCCCAACACCGTGGGCAAGGCGATCCAGGCGCTGCGCCCGCTCAACCCCGCGGTGCTGACCGTGCACGCCGCCGGCGGCCGCGCGATGCTGGAGGATGCCAAGGCCGCCGCCCCTTCGGGAACGAAGGTCGTCGCGGTGACGATGCTCACCAGCCTCGACGCCAGCGACCTCAAATCGATCGGCCTGTCGCCCGATCCGCATGAACAGGTGGTCCGGCTTGCCGAACTGGCGCGATCGGCCGGGGTCGACGGCATCGTCTGTTCGGGCGAAGAGGTGAAGGCCGCGCACGCGGTGTGGAAGGACGGTTTCTTCGTCGTCCCCGGCGTGCGCCTGCCAAATGGCCATGCCGGCGACCAGAAGCGCGTGGTGACGCCGCGCGCCGCGCTGGACGCCGGCGCGTCGATCCTGGTGGTCGGCCGCCCGATCACCCAGGCGGCGGACCCCGACACCGCCGCGCGCGAGATCGAAGCGACGCTGTAGCGGCCGCATGGTCCTGATCCGGCCGGCCACCCGCGCCGACATCGCGGCGCTGCATCCGCTTGTCGAACGCGCCTATCGCGGCGACGCGGCGCGCGGCGGCTGGACGCACGAGGCCGATCTGGTGACCGGCGACCGCACCGACGCCGCAACGCTCGCGGGCCTGATCGACGGTTCAAGCCGGCTGCTCGTCGCGATCGAGGGCGAAACCATCCTTGGCTGCGTCAACATCGCCGATCGCGGCGGCGGCCTTGCCTATCTCGGCCTGCTTTGCGTCGATCCGGACATGCAGGCGGGCGGCATCGGCAAGCGGCTGATGGCGGCCGCCGAAACCGCCGCGCGCGAAGGATTCGCCGCGACCCACATCGAAATGACGGTCATCGACCGCCGCGCCGAGCTGATCGCCTGGTATCGCCGCCACGGCTATGCGCCGACCGGCGAGCGACGCCCGTTCCCCGTGCCGCTCGATCCGCCGCTGGCGATGGTGGTGCTGGGCAGGGCGCTGGCGGACTGAACGGCTTGCCTTGCGCCCGGCACGCCGCTAGCCGTGCGACCCGCCAGG
The DNA here is from genome assembly GCA_964413495.1 of uncultured Stakelama sp. Classification (GTDB taxonomy): domain Bacteria; phylum Pseudomonadota; class Alphaproteobacteria; order Sphingomonadales; family Sphingomonadaceae; genus Sphingomonas. The sequence continues at coordinate 187,324 of CAYPRW010000002.1, forward strand.
GGAGCCGCCAGTGACCGTCACCGCCAAGATCTGCGGCCTTTCGACCGCCGAAACGCTCGACGCGGCCGTCGCGGGCGATGCGAGCCATGTCGGCTTCAACTTCTTCCCGCCTTCCCCGCGCCACGTCACCTTCGACCAGGCGGCGGCGCTGGCGGTGCGCGTTCCCGGCCATGTCCAGCGCGTCGGCGTATTCGTCGATCCCGACGACGCGCTGCTCGACCACGCCGTCCGTGCCGCCCGGCTCGACGAGATCCAGCTCCACCATGTCGGCCCCGAGCGCGCCGCCGCGATCGGCGCGCGGATGCGCTTGCCGCTATGGGGCGTCGTCGCGGTCAAGACCCGCGCCGATCTCGATACCGCGCACGGCTTTCGCGGCACGGTGCAGCGCATCCTCTATGACGCCAAGGTGCCGGACGGCGCCCGGCTGGCCGGCGGCATGGGCGTGCGCTTCGACTGGAAATTGCTCGAAGGTTTCGCCCATCCCCTGCCCTGGGCCCTGTCGGGCGGCCTCGATATCGGCAATGTGGCCGAGGCGGTGGGCATCACCGGCGCGCGGCTGGTCGATCTCTCCTCCGGCGTCGAATCCGAACCCGGCGTCAAGGACAGCGGCAAGATCGCCCAATTCCTCAAGAGCGTCGCCACGCTGTAACAATGCTTGGCCTACGCGGCGGACGCGCCTAAACGCGGCCCATCATGACCGCGCCCAACACCTTCCGCGCCCAGCCCGACGAGCGCGGGCATTTCGGCCAGTTCGGCGGCCGCTATGTCGCCGAGACGCTGATGCCGCTGATCCTCGACCTGGAGCGCGAATATCGCGCGGCCAAGGCCGACCCGGCGTTCCAGGCGCAGTTCGACGATCTGATGAAACATTATGTCGGCCGCCCCAGCCCGCTCTATTTCGCCGAGCGGCTGACCGCCCACTACGGCGGCGCGAAAATCTACTTCAAGCGCGAGGAGCTCAATCACACCGGCGCGCACAAGATCAACAACTGCATCGGCCAGATCCTGCTCGCGATCCGCATGGGCAAGACGCGGATCATCGCCGAAACCGGCGCGGGCCAGCATGGCGTCGCCACCGCGACGGTCTGCGCGCGGTTCGGCCTGCCCTGCACGATCTTCATGGGCGCCAAGGATATCGAGCGGCAACAGCCCAACGTGTTTCGCATGAAGCTGCTCGGCGCCGAGGTCCGCCCGGTGACCAGCGGCTCGCAATCCTTGAAGGATGCGATGAACGAGGCGCTGCGCGACTGGGTCGCGACGGTGCACGACACCTTCTACATCATCGGCACGGCGGCGGGACCGCACCCGTACCCCGAGCTGGTGCGCGATTTCCAGTCGGTGATCGGCACCGAAAGCCGCGCGCAGATGCTGGAGGCCGAGGGTCGCCTGCCCGACCTGCTGATCGCCGCGGTCGGCGGCGGCAGCAACGCGATCGGCCTGTTCCACCCGTTTCTCGACGATCCCGACGTGGCGATGATCGGCGTGGAAGCGGCGGGCCGGGGCATCGACAGCGGCGCACATGCCGCCAGCCTGACCGGCGGCGCGCCCGGCATCCTGCACGGCAACAAGACCTATCTGCTGCAGGACGAAGACGGCCAGATCACCGAGGCGCATTCGATCAGCGCCGGCCTCGACTATCCCGGCATCGGCCCCGAGCACAGCTGGCTGCACGAGAGCGGCCGCGTCGAATATCTGCCGATCACCGACCAACAGGCGCTCGATGCGTTCCAGCTCTGCTGCAAGCTCGAAGGCATCATCCCGGCGCTCGAAAGTTCACACGCACTGGCGGCTTTGGAGACCAAGGCACGGGAATTGCCTGCCGACAAGATCATCCTCGTCAACGTCTCCGGCCGTGGCGACAAGGACATCTATACCGTGGCGCAGGCCATGGGGGCGGAGATATGAGCCTAATTCAACGCCTGTCATTCCGGCCTTGTGCCGGGATTCACGGCGCGAACGGCAATACCGCTCGAACCGTTTGTCCACCCCACGAGGCGAGTTGGACCCCGGAACAAGTCCGGGGTGACGAACGATGAGCAGATTGACCCAGGCCTTCGCCACCGCCCGCGCGCAATCCCGCGCCGCGCTGGTCACCTTCGTCACCGCTGGCGACGGCGATACCGCCGCGATCCTCGACGCGCTGGTCGAGGGCGGCGCCGATGTGATCGAGCTCGGCATGCCGTTCACCGATCCGATGGCCGATGGCCCGGCGATCCAGGCGGCCAACCTGCGCAGCCTCGCCGCCGGCACGCGCACCGCCGACGTCCTCGCCATCGCCGCCGCGTTCCGCCAACGCCACCCGCAAACCCCGCTCGTCCTGATGGGCTATGCCAACACCATGACCCGCCCCAGCCCGGCCGATTTCGCGCAGGCCGCAGCGGATGCCGGCGTCGACGGCGCGATCATCGTCGACATCCCACCCGAAGAGGCCGACGAACTCGTCCCCTTCGGCGATCACGGCATCGCGGTCATCCGCCTCGCCACCCCCACCACGGACACCGCGCGTCTGCCCGCCGTGCTGGGCGGCGCCAGCGGCTTCCTCTATTATGTCTCGGTCGCCGGGATCACCGGCAAGCAACAGGCGGCGCAAGACAGCATCGAAGCCGCCGTCGCCCGGTTGAAAACCGCGACCGACCTGCCCGTCGCGGTCGGCTTTGGCGTGCGCACCCCCGAACAGGCGGCCGCGATCGGCCGCGTCGCCGATGGCGTCGTGATCGGATCGGCGATCATCGATCGGATCGCGGAGAACGGCGCCGACGCGCCCGCCGCCGTCCGCGCCTATATCCAATCCCTGTCAGCGGCGCTCGCCGCGCCAAAGGAACATGCCGCATGAGCTGGCTCAGCCGCGTCCGCAACGCGCTTTCGTTCGTCGTCCCCAACAAGGCCGAGACGCCCGACAATCTGTGGCACAAGTGCAAGGGCTGCGGGCAGATGGTCTTCGCGCGCGAGCTGGAGGAGAACCAGTCGGTCTGCCCGATCTGCGACCATCATGAGCGGATCGGCGGCCGCGCGCGCTTTGCGCAGCTGTTCGACCCCGGCAGCCACAGCGTGCTGCCCAATCCGCGCGTCGCCGAAGATCCGCTGAAATTCCGCGATTCCAAGAAATATGCCGATCGCATCAAGGCCGCGCGCAGCCAGACCGGCGAGCAGGACGCCTTCCTCAACGCCAGCGGCACGATCCTGGGCCATCGCGCGGTGGTGGGCGTGCAGGACTTCGCCTTCATGGGCGGTTCGATGGGCCAGGCGGTGGGCGAGGCGTTCATCGCCGGCGTGGAAGCCGCGATCGGCGCGCGCGCGCCCTATATCGTGTTCACCGCCAGCGGCGGCGCGCGGATGCAGGAGGGCATATTGAGCCTGATGCAGATGCCGCGCAGCACCGTCGCGATCGCGATGCTGCACGATGCCGGCCTGCCCTATATCGTCGTGCTGACCGATCCCACCTCGGGGGGGGTGATGGCGGCCTATGCCATGCTGGGCGACGTGCACATCGCCGAGCCCAAGGCGACGCTCGCCTTCACCGGCCGCCGCGTGATCGAAAGCACGATCCGTGAAAAGTTGCCCGACGATTTCCAGACCAGCGAATATTATCTTGAGCACGGGCTGATCGACATGGTCGTCCACCGCAAGGAATTGCGCGACACGCTCGGCCAGCTGATCGGCCTGCTGGTCGGGGAGAAGGCGGCGGCCTGAACCGTCCTCCGCCCATGGCCGACCACGCCGTCTCCACCGATCCGGCCGTCCAGCGCCAGCTCGACCGCCTCTGGGCGCTCGGCCCCGGTGCCGATATCCTCGGCCTCGACCGCATTACCCGCCTGCTCGCCAGGCTCGGCGATCCGCACCTCGCCCTGCCGCCGATGCTGCACGTCGCCGGCACCAACGGCAAGGGATCGACCTGCGCCTTCCTGCGCGCCGCGATCGAGGCGAGCGGACTGACCGCGCATGTCTATTCCAGCCCCCACCTTGTCCGCTTTAACGAACGCATCCGCATCGCCGGCAGGCTGATCGACGACGCGGTGCTGGCGCCCTTGCTCGAAGAAGTGCTGGATATCGGCGGCGATATCGGCGCCAGCTTTTTCGAGGTGACGACCGCCGCCGCCTTCCTCGCCTTTCACCGCACGCCGGCCGAGGCTTGCGTGATCGAGGTGGGCCTGGGCGGCCGGCTCGACGCGACGAACGTCGTCCCCATCCCCGCCGCCTGCGCGATCGCCCAGTTGGGCATCGATCACCAGTCGTTCCTGGGCGACACCGCCGAAGCGATCGCCGGCGAAAAGGCCGGGATCGCCAAGCGCGGCGTGCCGCTGGTCACCATGGCCTATGACCCGCCGGTCGCCGCGCGCGTCGCGGCGGTCGCGGCGGTCGCCGGTGCGTCGCTTCATGTTCGTGGCGAGGCATGGGATTTCGAGCTGGTCGGCGACGGGTTGCACTATCGCGATGCGCGGGGGGCGGTGACCACGCCGTTACCGACGCTTGCCGGCCCGCATCAGCCGGCGAATCTCGCACTCGCCATCGCCCTGCTGCGCCACCAGCGGCCGATCCCCCTGCCCGCCGCAGCATTCGCCGCCGCGGCGACCAACGCACGCTGGCCCGCGCGTATGCAGCGGCTGGCAAACGGCCCGCTCACCGCCCTGCTGCCGCCGGGCAGCGAATTGTGGCTCGACGGCGGACATAACGAGGCCGCCGCGCGGTCCGTCAGCGCCGCGCTGTCCGAAGTCGCGCACGGGCGCCCGGTCCACCTGATTCTGGGCATGCTCGCCAACAAGGATGCCGCAGGGTTGCTGGCGCCGTTCGCGCCCCTTGCTGCCTCGCTCACCGCCGTGCCCGTGCCGGACCATGCGCATCACGACCCCGCCGATCTCGCCGCGATCGCCCGGCGATCGGCCATCCCATGGGCCACCACCGCCGATGATGTGAAACAGGCGCTGCGTCATATCGGGCAACAGACGACCGCACAGGCCGCACCGCTCGTCCTGATCCTCGGCTCGCTCTACCTCGCCGGCGACGTGCTGGCGGCAAATGGCGAATGGCCGGGCTGATTTATTGCGATTGACTATCAATAACAAATACGCAGGATGGCGGCCGACCTGAACGGAGTCTTCGCATGCGCCACCCCATCACTGCCCCCATCACTGCCCTTGCCACGCTCGGCCATGCCCTGCCCCGCCTCCAGCCGGAGGATCCGGGCGCCCGGCTGTTGCTGTTCGGGATCCGGCAGATCGGTGCCGGCGGCCTCAACGACGCCGCGACCGCCCATGCCTTCGTCACCGCGTTCGGCAAGGGCTTCCGCCGCCCGCTCCTGCTGCTGCGCACGTTGATGGCCGAGATGTCGATGGCTGCATCCGGCCCGATCCAGATCGCGCCGTGGTGCTGCCCGCGCATGACCGCGGCCGAAGGGGCGCTGATCGATCTGATCCGGACCAGCGCGTCCGATCCGGATCGCGCGCGCCTGCTGCTGTCGGACCTGCTCGGCGCGCGCCATGTCGACGGGCTGCTCACCACCGCCGCCACGCTTGCCGGCAGCTTCGCCGATCTTGGCCTTTCGCTCGAGGCTTGAGTTACGCCGTGCCCGTCCGCGCCTTGCGCACGCTCTCCACGACAAACCCTTTGCGCCACAATATCCACAGCAGGATCATCCCCGGCAGCGCGACCAATGTGGTCAGCAGCCAGAAACCGGTCCAGCCCAGCGCCTCCGCCGCGAGCCCCGCCGGGCTCGACAGCCACGTCCGGCCCACCGCCGCCAGCGACGACAGCAGCGCGAACTGGGTCGCGGTATAGGCAAGGTTCGACAGGCCCGAGAGATAGGTCACGAACACCGTCAGCCCCATGCCGCTGGTCACCTGTTCGGTGGTGACCGCGATCGTCAGCCAGGTGACGTCATGCCCGCGGCTGGCCAGCATCGCGAAGGTGAGGTTGCTGACCATCATCAACACACCCGACACGAACAGCGACCGGCCAAGGCCCAGCCAGGCGATCAGGGGCGCGGCGAGCGCGGTGCCCACGATCAGACCCCAGAAACCGACCAGCTTGTTGATCGCCACGAATTCGGTGTCGGTAAAGCCGAGTTCGACGATCATCGGATTGAGCATCACCTGCCCCATCGCGTCGCCCAGCTTGTAGATCAGCACGAACAGCAGGATCAGCAGCGCGCCCCTGCGGCTGAAGAATTCGCGAAACGGACCGAACAATGTGTCTTCGAACCAGCTGCCGGCACCTTGCACGGGCTTGTTCCGCACCACCGCCTCATGCAGCCCGGGGCCGGCCCAGAACGCGGCGATGATGCCGGGAATGACGCAGAAGCCGGTCAGCCCATAGGCGGCCGCCCAGCCGAGGCCAAACCCCTCGGACGAAGCCAGCGCGATCGTCCCGACCCCTGCCGCGAACGCGCCGAGCCGATAGCCGAACTGGTTGTTCGCGGTGCCGTGCGACAATTCCTCCTCGGGCAGGATCTCGATGCGATAGGCGTCGATCACGATGTCCTGCGTCGCGCCCAGGAAGGCGACGACGATCGCCCAGAAAGCGAATGGGGCCATATGCCCGTCGCGCGGATCGCTGGCCCCCAGCATCCACACCGCCACGAACAACAGCGCCATGATGAGGAACAGCCAGGCCCGGCGCTGCCCGAACAGCGGCGCCAGAATGGGCAGGCGGATGCGATCGATCAGCGGCGCCCACAGGAATTTGAGCGTATAGGGCGTGGTGAGCCCCACGGCGAAGCCGATCGTCTTCTTGTCGATGCCCACCTTGGCCAGCCAGAAGGTCATCGTGCCCAGCAGCAACGCCAGCGGAAAGCCGCTGGAGATGCCGAGCAGCAGTGCGGCGATCGGTCGCGGCCGGACATAGGGCAGCATGGTCTCGCCGAAACTGCGTTTGCGTGCTTCGATGCCGGCTCCCGATACGCCCGCGTCGCTCATTCCCGCCCCTCCATCGCTAGACAAGGACCCTAGCGGCAAAAACGCCGCCGCATAGCCCTCAAGCGGCGGACTGGAACAGCTTGAGGCTGGCGGGTATGCGGCGCGGCCGCTTGCCGTCCAACAGCGCCTCGACCACGGCGATCGCGGCGAGCAGGTCGCGCTGCGGATAGGGTTTCGACAGGCAACCGAGCGCGATTCCCTCGACCTCACCCGGCGGTTTGCCGGTAACCAGCAGCGCCGGAATCCCTTCGGCGCGCGCGGCGTGGGCGACATCCGCCCCGTTGCCGTCAGCCAGACCCAGATCGACCAGCACCAGATCGACCGGATCGCCGCCGCCGATATGGCCGATCGCCTCGGCCACCGAATCGGTGGTGGCGACGATGTTGAAGCCTTCCTCGATCAGGAAATGTTCGGCGTCGAACGCGACCAGCGGCTCATCCTCGACGATGAGGAGCCGGGTGATCCGCCGTTTCTTTCGCCCGAACATCATCCGCACTCGCGCCTGCTATGTTTCGACAACGCGATAAGGCGCGCTGCGGCTCCCGGCGCGCAAGATTTTTTGCGTCGCGCCGCCCACCCCTGTATCGCGCCGCGAATGTCCGCGTCATCTTCCAACGAACCGCAGCGTATCGCAAAGCTGCTCGCCCGTGCCGGAATCGCGTCGCGCCGAGAGGTCGAGCGGATGATCGCCGACGGCCGCGTCGCGATCGACGGTCAAGTGCTGACGACGCCGGCGGTCACGCTGACCTCGCTCGGCGGCGTCACGGTCGACGGCGTGGCCGTGGCGGCGGCCACCCCGGCGCGGCTGTTCCGCTTTCACAAGCCCGCCGGCGTGTTGACCACCGAGCGCGATCCGGGCGGGCGGCCGACCCTCTATTCGCGGCTGCCCGCCGGACTGCCGCGGCTGATGCCGGTCGGGCGGCTGGATCTCAATACCGAGGGTCTGTTGCTGATGACCACCGATGGTGAGCTCAAGCGGCTGCTCGAGCTGCCCGCTACCGGCGTGGAGCGGAGCTATCGGGCCCGGGCGTTCGGGCAGGTGAGCCAGGCGCAGCTGGAAGAGCTGATGCTGGGGACCGAGATCGACGGCGTGCGCTATGGTCCGATCGACGCCAATCTGGAACGGCGGACCGGCGCCAATGTGTGGATCGAGCTGACGCTGACCGAGGGCAAGAACCGTGAAGTGCGGCGGGTGCTGGAGCATCTGGGCCTGAAAGTCAGTCGGCTGATCCGGACGCGGTACGGGCCGTTCCGGCTGGACGACATGCCCGTCGCGGCGGTGGACGAGGTGCGGCAGCACGACCTGATCGTGTTTCGCAAGGCGCTGTCCGGGCCGGGCGGCGGCAAGGCGGCGTCCAACCTTCAACTGTCGGGCAAGCCGAAGGTCGAGCGGGCCGCCGCGCCGGCGCCGGCCGAACCGGTGGAGGCCGAAGTGGCCAAGCCGAACCGGGCCGAACGGCGCAAGGCGGCGGCCGTGGTCAAGCCGGCCCCTGCCCCCAAACCCAAGCCGACCAGCAGGCCCCATCCGGCGGCAAAGCCCGGTCCCAAGGGCTGGGGCGCCAACCGCAAGCCGCGATCGCCGGCCAGGACCGACGACGATGCCGGCGAGTTGATCGACCGGCCCAAGCGGCGCTACCGGCCCGGCGACCGGCGCCCGCTGCCCAAGGGCCCGAGGGGACCCCGCAAATGAGGATCATCGCCGGGCAATGGCGCGGCCGGGTGCTGGCGGCGCCAAAGGGGGACGCGACGCGACCGACCGCCGACCGGACGCGGGAGGCGCTGTTTTCGATGCTGACCAGCCGGGTTGGCGGTTTCGAGGGGCTGGCGGTCGCGGATCTGTTCGCCGGATCGGGGGCGCTCGGCTTCGAGGCGCTGAGCCGGGGAGCGACGTCCTGCCTGTTCGTCGAGCAGGACCGCGCGGCGCTCGATGCGCTGCGGGCCAATGCCGACAAGCTGGGCGTGCGGGCGGATATCCGCGCTTCTTCGGTACTTGCGCTCGGCCCGGCGGCCAAGCCGCTCGACCTGATCCTGATGGACCCGCCCTATGGCACCGGGGCGGGCAGCGTGGCGCTCGACAAACTCGCCAGGCTCGGCTGGACGTCGCCGGCGACCTGGATCAGCATCGAGACCGGCAAGGCGGAAACCGTCGAGGTCACCGGCTTTGCCGTCGCGGCGGAGCGCGTCCACGGCAAGGCCAAGCTGACCCTGTTGCAGGCCGGCTGAGCCCCCGCGCCGTCAACCGTCGACCAACGCCGGTTTCTCCAGCGCCGGGGCGAGCGCGGCGCGATCCTCGGCGGTGAGCGGCGCGTCCATGTCGGGCCGGAAATGCGGATCGGCGCGATCGTCGGGGCCGGGATGCGAATCGCCTTCGAGATCGGGCGCGGCATGGCCCTTGGCCGCGGCGTCGCGGCGGGTGAAGAAGATCGCAGCGGCGGTCGCGGCGGCGGCGCCGGCCAGCGCCCCGGCAAGCGGCAGCGCATTGCGGCGCAGCGCATCGGTGACGCCGCCCACCGCGGGGGCCGCGGCGTCCGTTTTCGGCGTGGATTTCCGGGTCTTGGCCATGAGGCACCTCATTGAACGATGTGCGGCGAAAACGGCGGGACGGCGCGTGCGGTTCCGGGCGGGCGGGCGGGAAACATCACGGCTTCGCATTCGGCGTGGATCGGCGAGGTATGCCGCGGCGCGGAAGTGGAGCAGCTTGGAGGGCGCGCCAGGCGTTCAGCCGAGCACCTCGATCACCGCGGCGCGCGCGATCGCGGCGGCGCGGGCGTCGGCCGCGCGATCGCGGCGGAAGAGGGAAAGCGGGATGCGGCCGGTGCGGCGCGCGGGGGAAGATGGACGGATAGTCTGGTAATCAGTCGAGTTCACGTAAGTTCCTGTGTTGATTTGACCGACGCCTCGCGCACGGCGCGGGCGCTGTCGACGCGCTCCTGGCGTTCGGCCATGGCGAGCCAGGCGGCCTCGGCGCGCAGATTGCGGTCGCGGACATTGTCGAGCGTCGCGGCGTCCGCATCGGCGCGGCATTTGGCGGCGTTGGCGCGAAAGGTGATCGGTTGGCTCATCGGAAAGGTCTCCAGTCGCCGGGGTGGGCGGCACGCGTAAAACGCACCGCCCAGGAGAGCCGATTATTCGGCCGGGGCGAGATTGACCGCGGCCATCTTGCCGCGCTTGTCCTGCTCCAGCTCGTAGCTGACGCGCTGATCCTGGTTCAGCGTGACCATGCCGGCGCGCTCGACCGCCGAGATATGGACGAAGGCGTCGCCGCCGCCATTGTCCGGCGCGATGAAGCCATAGCCCTTGTCGGAATTGAAGAATTTGACGGTGCCGGTGATGCTCATATTCGTTCCTTCATGTTGAAGGCGCGCCCCGTGTGGACGCACCTGTGGCTGCGGAAGCAGATGAAGGAAGAAGGGGCCGCAAAGCTCCGTAGACCGACGATTTGCGACTGTAGCGGGGCGGATATGGGGTGGTGGGTGGGGTTATTCAAGCCAAGGAGCAAAAATGTCGCCCGCGCGGCTTATGCCGGCTGGAACAAAGCGCCCGCCGCGATTTGCATCGGTTCATCCGTATGCGCGCGAAGGGCGTCGATGCGGCCAGCATAAAGCGACGCCATGCCCTTGTGCGCATGGCGTGCTTCCGGGCCGGCGGCCGCCTGCGCGCACATGAGCGAAACCTGGTGACGATAGAGTAGCTGATTGAGATCCATGGGAATGCTCCTGCATCTGTAAGCAAGAGCGCGTTCGGTCTCTCAGCCGCTGAAGCCTACGACAGTATTCCAGCGATGTTGTTGATATGGGGTGCCGAGGTGGATGTGCAAGCGGGGCGGTGTCGGGCGCGTCGCCGGTGAGGTGGTTTACAGGTTGGTAAAGCGCGTAGGTGCTGTTTGAGAAATAACGAGCATTGGCATTTTGCGGCCATTGCACGGTTCAGGAAATCACATATCCTCCGCACAGGCGCTGCGGGGGTTGTATGTCTTTTCGTCAGATACACCTGCGAAAATTATTGCGAATTATGTACGCGCACCCAAGTGCTCGTACGGCGGCGATTCGTTCTGATATAAGAGAAGAGATCGCAAGGGAGCGCGGAGAACTCGGAGGGGGAGCAGACTTTTACGGACCCTTCTGGGCCGACGCTAAAAGCCACGCGGTTGGCGAGCAAGATCTCAGAGACTCCGTGCGCGCCCGAATCGAGGCCAACGCCGCGCGAGCCAACCTTTACCCGCGGTTGCGGGACGGCTTCCTCTTGTGGTGGGATTATAAGCGGAGATGGACTAACGAGCCTTTTCTGCCGTTGGACGCTCCGAAAGGCCGGTATCGCACCCCTGAGTTTGGGGGCATGGTAAAAGTTGAGAACTTTCTGAGTGTCCGAGATGGGCTCGGTGACGGCCACTTCGTTTACCCCTATTTCTCTCATGACCCATCCCTAAGTAACGAGGCAGCACGTGTCGGCTTGTGGGTAATCGGTCGTGCTATTCCACAACTCAATTGGGATGAAATACGGTTGCTGGACGTGATACGTGGCGAGATATTTTCCGCTGACCGGACGCCTTTGCAAGGCGATGAAGAAGAGATTTTTAGAAATCGATATCGAGCGATCCTCCGCCAATGGGATAAACTGCGAGAACAGTATTAAGGTAGCACATCGCAATGGCCATTTCTGATCCGAATGAGGTTTTCACGCCCCGCGCGCGCGATATAAATCAGCGTACTTACGTGGAACGTCCGGCGCTGGAGAATCGATTGAAAGATGCACTTGGAGGCCAAAAGTACATCATCATACACGGCGAAAGCGGTAACGGTAAGACTTGGCTCTACAAGAAGGTTCTCAAACAGCTCCGTATACCATTTCATGTAGTGAATCTTGGGAATGCAAGCGCCGCTGGCTCAATTGAAGCACTGTTCGAGCAGAAGCTAGGCGAGATAGGCCATCAAAACGTTGTTAATAAGAAGACCGAGGTGGAGGGTGGTGTACGTCCGATGGGAATTGGCGGAGCGGTCAAACAGACGGTCGAATATAAGAGCTGGTCTCCAAGTGCGTTTGCGAGATTATTGGAAGAAATTTCGTTCACCGCCAAAGGTGGGCGCGGCATTTTAGTCTTAGACAATTTTGAGCAAGTCGTTGACGATCCAAAACACATAAAGGATATCGCTGGACTGATTATTTCTGCCGATGAGGAGGCCATCGCCGATTACAACGTAAAGATTTTGATCGTAGGCACCCCTAACAATATTCGGCATATGATTGCCAAAGTCAGCAATGCCTATACGATCTCAAATCGCCTCGTTGAAATTCCGGAAGTTGCCCGCATGGAAGTCGGGGAAGCTTACGCCGTTATGAACCAAGGCTTCGAACGACACTTAAAATATACGTTCACCGTTGATAAGCAGGAGCTTTACAAAGACATCTGCTGGAAGACAGACCGGATCGCTCAGGAGATACAGGAGCTTTGCCTCAAAATCGCATTGGAAGCTCGACGCAACCGCAGCATAATATCCCGCGAGGTCGTAAATGCTGCAGAGAAAGCTTGGGCTGAAGATTCTCTCTCGCACGATCTTGGAACGATCGAGCTTCTTATGAACTCACGGGATACGAAGGTTGGGCGTAAGAATCAGGTTCTCTACTGCCTTGGACTTCATCCAAAGGAGGACTTCAAGTACTCCGACATTGAAAAAAGTGTCCGTCAGAAATTCAAAGTTAATGAAGCGATCAACCTCAATATCCCTCAAATTCTTGCAAGTTTCATGAAAGCCGAAAATCCTCTTCTGAGGCGCTTGCCAACTGGCGAAGGTTATCGCTTCGTTTCACCAAAGCTTCGAATGATCATCCGTGCCCGTTTTCGGTTGGACGAGGATAACAGGGTAGTTAAACTTTTCTGAAGCTCACTCCGCCGCCACCTCAGCGCGCTCCCCCACCCTGCCCCGCTCCAGCAACGGCGCAAGATACTTCCCCGTATAACTCCGCGGCGCCTGCGCGACCTTTTCCGGCGTGCCTTCCGCCACGATCTCGCCGCCCTTGACGCCGCCTTCCGGGCCCAGGTCGAGGATCCAGTCGGCGGTCTTGATGACATCCAGATTGTGCTCGATCACCACCACCGTATTGCCCTGCTCGACCAGCGCGTGGAGCACCTCCAGCAGCTTGCGGACGTCCTCGAAATGGAGGCCGGTGGTGGGTTCGTCGAGGATGTAGAGCGTGTTGCCGGTGGCTCTGCGCGCCAGTTCCTTGGCGAGCTTGACGCGCTGCGCCTCGCCGCCGGACAGGGTCGTCGCCTGCTGGCCGACCTTGACATAGCCCAGGCCCACTTCGGCCAGCATCGCCATCTTGTCGCGGATCGGGGGGACGGCCTTGAAGAATTCGACCGCGTCCTCGACCGTCATGTCGAGCACATCGGCGATGCTGTGCCCCTTGAACTTCACCTCCAGCGTCTCGCGGTTGTAGCGCGCGCCGTGGCACACGTCGCAGGTGACGTAGACGTCGGGGAGGAAGTGCATCTCGATCTTGAGCAGCCCATCGCCGGTACACGCCTCGCACCGGCCGCCCTTGACGTTGAAGCTGAAACGGCCGGGCTTGTAGCCGCGCGCCTGCGCTTCGGGCAGGCCGGCGAACCAGTCGCGGATCGCGGTGAAGGCGCCGGTGTATGTCGCCGGGTTGGAGCGCGGGGTGCGGCCGATCGGCGACTGGTCGATGTCGATCACCTTGTCGAGATGGTCGAGACCGGTGATCCTGTCGTGTTTGCCGGCGAGCATGCGGGCGCCGTTCAACTGGCGCGCGGCGGCGGCGTAGAGCGTGTCGATGGTGAAGCTCGACTTGCCCGAGCCGGAGACGCCGGTGATGCAGGTGAAGGTGCCGAGCGGCAGGCTGGCGGTGACGCCGGTGAGGTTGTTGGCGGTGGCGTTGTGGACGGTGAGCTTTTTCCCCGTGCCCTTGCGGCGCTTGGCCGGGACATCGATGCGGCGGGTGCCGTTGAGATAATCGGCGGTGACGGAGCCTTCGGTCGCGAGGATTTGGTCGAAGGTGCCGTGGGCGACGATCTGCCCGCCATGAACGCCGGCGCCGGGGCCCATGTCGATCACGTAATCGGCGGTGCGGATCGCATCCTCGTCATGCTCCACGACGAGGACGGTGTTGCCGAGATCGCGCAGGCGGCGCAGCGTGGCGAGCAGCATGTCGTTGTCGCGCTGGTGCAGGCCGATCGAGGGCTCGTCGAGGACGTAGAGCACACCGGAGAGGCCGCTGCCGATCTGTGACGCGAGGCGGATGCGCTGGGATTCGCCGCCGCTGAGCGTGCCGCTGGTGCGGTCGAGGTTGAGATAGTCGAGGCCGACATTGTTGAGGAAGCCGAGGCGCTCGTCGATTTCCTTGAGGATGGCGCGGGCGATTTCGCGCTGTTGCGGGGTGAGGTGATCCGGGAGCGCGGCGAAGAAGGGCAGCGCGTCGGTGACCGACAGGCGCGTGACACTGGAGATGTCGCGGCCGGCGACCTTCACCGCCAGCGCCTCGGGCTTGAGGCGGGCGCCGTGGCAGGTCTCGCACGCATGGGCGGCCTGGTATTTCGACAGCTCCTCGCGCATCCACGCGCTCTCGGTCTGAAGCATGCGGCGGTTGAGGTTGCCGATCACGCCCTCGAACGGCTTCTTCACGTCATACGACTTCTTGCCGTCGATAAAGGTGAGCGTGACCGGCCTGCCGCCGGTGCCGTGGAGGATGATGAGCTTCACCTCGCCGGGCAGGTCGCGCCAGGGCGTGTCGAGCTTGAAGCCGAACTCGCGGCCGAGGCTGCCGAGCACCTGCATGTAATAGGGCGATGGCGGGTTGGACTTGGCCCAGGGGACGACCGCGCCCTTCTTGATCGACAGGTCGTGGTTGGGGACGACGAGGTCCTCGTCGAACACCTGCCGCTCGCCCAGGCCGTCGCACGCCGGGCACGCGCCCTGCGGGGCGTTGAACGAAAACAGCCGCGGCTCGATCTCGGGGATGGTGAAGCCGCTGACCGGGCAGGCGAATTTCTCGGAGAAGACGATGCGGTTGGCGGGGATGCCGGCATTCTTCATGTTGCCGCCGGACGCGGCCTCGTCCTCGCGGCCCGGCACGACCGCATCGACCAGATCGACATAGGCGAGGCCCTCGGCGAGCTTGAGCGCGGTCTCGAAGCTTTCGGCGAGGCGCGTGGCGATGTCTTCGCGGACGACGAGGCGATCGACCACCACCTCGATGTCGTGCTTGTACTTCTTGTCGAGCGCGGGGGCTTCCTCGATCAGGTACGTCTCGCCGTCGATACGGACGCGCTGGAAGCCGGCCTTCTGCCACTCGGCCAGCTCCTTGCGGTACTCGCCCTTGCGGCCGCGCACGACCGGCGCGAGCAGCAGCAGGCGCGTGCCCTCGGGCAGCGCGAGGACGCGGTCGACCATCTGGCTGACGGTCTGCGCGGCGATCGGCAGGCCGGTGGCGGGGCTGTAGGGGATGCCGACGCGCGCCCAGAGCAGGCGCATGTAGTCGTAGATCTCGGTCACCGTCGCGACGGTGGAGCGCGGGTTGCGGCTGGTGGTCTTCTGCTCGATCGAGATGGCGGGGCTGAGGCCCTCGATATGCTCGACATCGGGCTTTTGCATCATCTCGAGGAACTGGCGCGCATAGGCCGACAGCGATTCGACATAACGGCGCTGACCCTCGGCATAGATGGTGTCGAAGGCGAGGCTCGACTTGCCCGAGCCCGACAGGCCGGTGATAACCGTGAGCGTGTCGCGCGGGATGTCGATGTCCACGCCCTTGAGATTGTGTTCGCGCGCGCCGCGGACGCTTATGTGGGTCAGCATACGGTAAACCTATGCTTCTTGATGTGAGTCAGCATGGAACGGGTTCTAGCTTTGTTCTTTGCGGGAAGCTAGAGGGCGAGATAGGAAGCGTCGCGCATCTTCGCCAGTGGCCGCCCAACGGACCAATTCGGATGCAGTGGCTGAGGCTGCCAATGCAAAAACCGCGACTTACCTGAAAACGATATGCCCAAAGCGGAGCCGATCGGGATGGCACCGGCCGTACCGTGCACGGATCATGCACACCATGGGACGGGGAGTACAGCGCCAGCATGGGATACGTCCGTTTCGGCGCGTGTTCCCCGCAAGTTCGCGATCTGTTCGGCTACCTTCGGCTTCGTTCGCATCTGGGCGGAGCCGCAAATTGGCACAGCTGTTCTATGGTGATAATCTTGAGATCCTGCGCGACCATGTGCCGGACGAGAGCATCGACCTGATCTACCTCGATCCGCCGTTCAATTCGAACGCCAACTATAACGTCCTGTTCAAATCGCCCGCCGGCGTCGCCGCCGACAGCCAGATCGAGGCGTTCGAGGACAGCTGGCACTATGGCCCCGAAGCGGCGCAGGCATTTCACGAAGTGATGACCAGCGGCAATACCGAACTGGCCAATCTGCTGCGCGCGATGCAGGAGTTTCTCGGCCAGAACGACATGATGGCGTATCTGGCGATGATGGCGGTGCGGCTGATCGAGCTGCATCGCGTGCTCAAGCCGACCGGCAGCCTGTATCTGCACTGCGACCCGACCGCGAGCCATTATCTGAAGCTGCTGCTCGACAGCGTGTTCGGCGGCGGCGCCTATCGCAACGAGATCGTGTGGCAACGCCTGTCCGGCGCCAAGGCGGATGCCGGCCAATATGGCCGCAATTCCGACCGGCTGTTCTTCTATACCAAGTCCGCCGACTATGTCTTCCATGCGCCGCGGCACAAGGAGCATAACAGCCGGACCATCGAGGACTGGTACAAGTCGCAGGATGCCCGTGGGCGCTATGTCAGCCGCCCGCTGACGGCAGCGGGCGCCACCGGCGGCGACAGCGGGCAACCGTGGCGCGGCAAGGCACCGACCGGGCACTGGACCGTCCCGCGGATCCTGCAGGCGCGGTACGAGACAGAGACCGGCACGCCGTTGATCGGCAGCGTCCGCGAGCGGCTCGAGATCCTGGCCGATGCCGGTTATATCGATTTCAGCGCGTCGGGCCTGCCGTCCTGGCGCCGCTATCTCGACGAAGCCGAGACGCCGCGCATCCACGACATCTGGGCCGATGACGAGGTCAAGAGCATCGCGCGGACCAGCGACGAGCGGCTGGGCTATCCAACGCAGAAGCCGGTCGGCCTGCTCGAGCGCGTGATCGCTGCGTCGTCCAATCCGGGCGACGTCGTGCTCGACCCCTTTTGCGGCTGCGGCACGGCGGTCCATGCCGCGCAGAAGCTTGGGCGACGATGGCTTGGCATCGACGTCACCTATCTGGCGATCGGTCTGATCGAACGGCGGCTCAACGAGGCCTTTCCGGGTATCCAGTTCGAGATCGTCGGCGAGCCCAGGGGATTGATGGACGCCGAACATCTGGCGGCGAGCGAACCGCATCAATTCCAGTTCTGGATCACCCAGAAGATCGGCGGCCAGCCCTATCAGGGCGGGCGCAAGGGCGCCGATCGGGGGATCGACGGCTATATCTATTATACCCGGAACGAGGCGCATGCCGGGAAGTCATCGACCGCGGCTGCGATCATCTCGGTCAAGGCCGGGCGAAATATCGGCGTGGCGATGGTGCGCGAGCTCAAGGGCGTGCTGCAACGCGAGAAGGCGGACATCGGCATCTTCGTCTGCGTGGCCACCCCGACGCGCGAGATGGAACGGGAGGCGGCGGCAGCCGGTATCTGGACCGATCCGGTGACGCGGATCGACTATCCCCGGCTCCAGCTGTTCACGCTGGCGGACCTGTTCCAGGGCAGACAACCCAGCGTGCCGCTGCTCGACCGTCAGGCCGGCTATAAGCGCGCAAAAACGGAAGACAGCAGCAAGCAGGGATCGCTGCTTTGACGCAACAGCCAATCATTCAATCGCCTTCAGCGGGTCATTGAGAATTTCGATCGTCATCACCGCGCGGGCGAGGGTCCTGGGCCGCTCTCGATCCCGGTGAACGGCAGCACCCCACGATATTGCTCAAGCGGCGGCGCCCCCGGCAGGTGCGCGCCTTGGCGCAGCAGGAAGACGTGGCGGACGATCTCGGCCTGTTGCTCCAGGCCATAGCGCGCCAGCCGCCAGCCGGGACGCAGGCTGTAGCCATAGCGGCAGAAGGGATGGCGGCGCAGCGGCAGGAAGATGCCCTGTTGATGCTGCCACACATGCACCAGTTCGTGGATGAACAGCCCCTGCAGGTCGAGCGGCGCGGCGGCGAAGTCGTCGCGGTAATTGCCGCCCTTGGGATGGAAATGGATGCGGCCGAGCGGCGCCATCGCCACGCGGCGCGGCTGGAAGAAGATCCATTTGCGGTTGGCGACGCCCGCGCGGTCATAGTCGATCGCATCGCCGAACACGGATCGGGCGAGCGCGATCTCACCAGGGGTCAGCGGGCGTGAACGCGGGGCGGGCATTTTTGCTAGGTGGATGCGGCGGCCCGGCATGTCTAGAGCAAGGCGATGGCGCGCCTGATCCTGTTCAACAAACCCTATGGCGTGCTGTCGCAATTCAGCGACGAGGGCAGCGGGCATCCGACGCTGGCGGACCATATTGACGTGCCCGGCGTCTATCCCGCCGGGCGGCTGGATCGCGACAGCGAAGGGCTGTTGCTGCTGACCGACGATGGACGCCTGCAGGCGCGGATTGCCGATCCGCGGCACAAGATGGCCAAGACCTATTGGGCGCAGGTCGAGGGCGAGCCGGACGAGACGGCGCTGGCGGCGCTGCGCGGCGGCGTGCGGCTGAAGGACGGGATGACGCTGCCCGCCCTGGCCGAGCGGATCGAGCCCCCTGCCCTGTGGCCGCGCGATCCGCCGGTGCGGTTCCGCAAGACCGTGCCCGATTGCTGGATCGCGCTGACGATCCGCGAGGGCCGCAATCGCCAGGTGCGGCGGATGACCGCGGCGGTGGGGCATCCGACCTTGCGGCTGGTGCGCCCGAGAATTTGGGGCCGGATCGGCGATTGGTCGCTCGACGGCCTGGCGCCGGGGGAATGGCGCGAGATGGCGTTGGACGGGCCGAATCACGGGCGTTCGGCTTGATCGTTTTCGAGTCTGGGGTATGGGTGAAACAATAGGAGAAGACGAGCGATGACCCAGGAAATCCCAGCACATGCCCGCCAGCTTTTTTCGACCGTGACGCAGGACGGTATGCTCGACCTGTCGCTGCGCGAGGTGCCGGTGCCGGTGCCTGTCGGCGAACAGGTGCTGGTGCGGGTCGAGGCGACGCCGATCAACCCGTCGGACCTGGGCGTGATGCTGACCGCCGCGGATGGCAATGGCTTTGCCGCGACCGCCACCGGGGCGCATGCGCCGTTGAACGAAGGCGCGCGGCGCTTCTTCGCCGCGCGCGCCGGAAAGTCGCTGCAGGTCGGCAATGAGGGCGCGGGCACCGTGATCGCGGCGGGCGACGATCCCGCCGCGCAGGCGCTGATCGGCAAGACCGTGGCGGCAGCGGGCGGCGCCTTCTATGCCCAATATCGTGTCCTGCGCGCGCGCGACTGCCTGGTGCTGCCCGACGGCGTTTCCGCCGCGGAGGGCGCATCGTCGTTCATCAATCCGATGACCGTGCTGGGCATGGTGGGGACGATGCGGCGCGAGGGCTATGCCGGCATCGTGCACACCGCCGCCGCCTCGAACCTGGGGCAGATGCTGGTCAAGCTGACCCAGGCCGAGGGGGTGCCGCTGGTCAATATCGTGCGCAGCGCCGAACAGGCCGAATTGCTGCGCGGCATCGGCGCCACGCATGTGGTGGACAGCAGCGCCGACGGCTTCATGGCGCAGCTGATCGAGGCGATCGCGGAAACGCGCGCGTTCCTGGGCTATGACGCGATCGGCGGCGGCCGGCTGGCCAGCCAGATCCTGACCGCGATGGAGGCGGCGGCGGTGCGCACCGATCCGGCGACCGGTCCCTATGGCTCGACCACGATGAAACAGGTCTATATCTATGGCGGGCTGGACGTGGCGCCGACCGAGATCACGCGCAGCTTCGGGATGAAATGGGGCGTCGGCGGCTGGCTGCTGACCTATTATCTGGAACTGGCGGGCGCGGCGGAAGTGGCGGCGATGCGCGCGAAGGTGGGGGCCGAGATCCGCACCACCTTTGCCAGCACCTATACCGCCCGCATCACGCTGGACGAGATGGTGCGGCCCGAAATGATCGCCGCGTACAACCGGCGCGCGACGGGCGAGAAATATCTGGTGGTGCCCCACGGCTAGGGTCGGCACGCGCCCCTGCCCGCCCCGCAAGATGCGGCTTGATCGAACGCGCCTGCCCCCTCACCCTCGCGCGCGAGGAGCCGGGCAATGCGCATGGATCAGGATCGCGGGGCGGGCGCGCCGATCGAAGCCAGGCTGGAGCAGTTGCGCCAACCGCTGATGCGATTCTTCATGCGCCGCGTGCGCGACCGGGCGGAAGCCGAGGATCTGACCCAGGACGCCTTCACCCGCATGCTGGCGACCGCGCAGCGCGACCATGTGCAGGACCCGCAGGCCTTTGTCTTTCAGATCGCGCTCAACCTGCTGCGCGACCGCGGCCGCATGGCCCAGCGTCGCGGGGACGCGCAGATCGCGGCGGTCGATCCGCATCGGATCAGCGAGCTGACCAACGAATTTGTGGAGGATCGCACGCCCGAGCGCGTCCTTATGGGCAAGGGCGATGTCGCCGAGGTCCTGCGCGCGCTGGGCCAGCTCAAGCAACGGACGCGCGATATCTATGTGCTGTTTCGGCTGGAAAATATGAAACAGGCCGATATCGCGGCGCTTTACGGGATCGGGCGCAGCACGGTTGAAAAGGAAATCATGCGAGCCACGCTGCACCTTGCCAACTATCTGGGGCGGCGCTGAGCCATGCGCGGTTGCGATCCCATGTCGCGCGACGAGGTGCAGCGCCTGGCGGAGGCCAGCGCATGGCGCGTCGCGCTGAGCGAGGCCGGTCAACTCACCAGCGATGCGTTCGAGGCGTGGATCGCCGATCCCGCGAACGAGGCGGCATGGGATCAGGTCCAGCACAGCTGGAACCTGGTCGGCGATCAGGCGAGTTCGCCCGAAATCCTGACGCTGCGGCGCGACGCGCTGGAACGGGCCGGAAGGTTCGGGGCGACATCCGGCGCCGCCGGCCGCTGGTTGCCGCGGATCGCCGCGTGCCTGATCGTGATGCTGGGGCTGGGTATCGCCTGGTCGAGCTGGATATCGCGCGAGGCACCGCTGAGCTATGCGACCACGCTGGGGGAGCGGCGCGTCGTCACGCTGGCGGACGGGTCGAAGGTCTCGCTCGATTCGAACAGCGAATTGCGGATCGCCTATTCGGACGATGCGCGCAAACTGGTGCTGATGCGCGGCCAGGCCCGGTTCGATGTGGCGCATGACGTCACCCGGCCGTTCTCGGTCCAGGCGCGCGATCGGATCGTCGTGGCGACGGGCACCGCGTTCAACGTCGACCTGATGGGCGACAAGGTGCAGGTGACGCTGATCGAAGGACGGGTGGTCGTGCTGACGAAATCGCCCGCACCGGCCGGCGCCGCAGCGCCTGCGCCGGCGAAACGGGGAATCGCGTTGACGGCGGGCCAGCAGCTGACCGTGGCGCCGCGCGCCGCCGGCATGGTGGAAACGGTGAACCTTGACCGCGCCACCGCGTGGGAGTCCGGGCAGCTGGTGTTCGAGGATGAACCGCTGGGCAGCATCGCGGAACGGATCAGCCGATATTCCGCGCATCCGGTGCGCGTCGCGCCCGCTATCGCCCCGCTCAAGATCAGCGGCGTGTTCAATGCCGGCGACGTCGCGACATTCGCCGATACCGTCAGCCGATATCTGCCGGTCGAGGCGGCGACGCAGGGCGACGGCTCGGTCCTGTTGAAGCCCGCGCGATAGCGGGCGAAAAAAATCTGGAGGATTTGCGGATCGCGCGCGTCTCTCGGCGACGGCTTCGAAACGGGGCCTGACACTGGGGGGAAGACATGTCGATCAAGCGCGCATTGCTGAGGGGTTCCATCTATTCCGGGCTGGCGGGGCTGTCGCTGGCGATCGGCGCGCAGCCGCTGATGGCGCAGTCGCGCACCTATCAGATCAAGGAAGCGTCGCTCTCCAAGGCGTTGCGCGAATATGGCCGCGCATCGGGGCGCCAGATCATCTTTACCGAGGATCTGGTCCGCGGAAAGCGCGCGCCCGCTCTGAACGGCAGCTATTCGGCCGACGAGGCGCTTGCCCGCCTGCTCGCGGGCAGCGGGCTGACCGCGCAGACCTCGCCCACGGGCGTCATCATGATCGTGCGCGCCGCCGGCAGCATGCGTTCGCCGGACGCGCGGGAAACCGTGGCCGCGGCAGACGATGACGGCGCGGATATCGTGGTGACGGGCACCAACATCCGCGGCCAGGCGCCGATCGGATCGCCGCTGACGGTGGTGACGCGCGAGGATATCGCGAAGAGCGGGTTCGGGCGCATCCAGGATTATCTTGAGACGCTGCCGAGCAATTTCAGCGGGAGCACCAGCGAGGACAGCAACCTCGATTTCAACGGCGAGCAGAATCTGACGCGGGGACAGGGCGTAAATCTGCGCGGCATAGGCGCCGGATCGACGCTGGTGCTGGTCAACGGACGCCGGCCGGCGCCGGGCGGGTTGATCGGCGGCTTTGTCGATATTTCGAGCTTGCCCGCCCAGGCGATCGAGCGGATCGAGATCCTGACCGATGGCGCGTCGGCGCTGTACGGGTCGGACGCGGTGGGCGGGGTGGTGAACTTCATCCTGCGGCGCGACTATGAGGGGCTGGAGACCACGCTGCGACTGGCGAACACCGATAGCGGGCTGGATGAGATCCAGGCGGCCGTGACCGGCGGTTTCAAATGGGACGGCGGCAATCTGATGGCGGGCTATGCCTATTCCCGCCGCTATCCGCTGTACAATGCGGACCGGTTCTACAGCTCGTTGAACCAGGATTTCAGGTCGCTCGGTGGCAATGATTTCCGGACAAACTTCGGGAATCCGGGGACGATCATCCGATCGGGTCAGCCGTCCTACGCCATCCCGCGCGGGCAGGACGGCACCGCGCTGACGGTCGCGCAACTGACCCCCGGCGTGAACTACCGTGATCAGGTCACGGGTGTCACCTATCTTGGCGATCAGGAAATCCACAGTGTCTTCGCATCGGCTTCGCAGGAGCTGTCGAGCAGCATCCGGTTGTTCGCCGACGGCCGCTTCAGCTTGCGATCCGGCCAGTTCGTGGCGGGCGGATATACGGCAACCGTCAGCGTGCCCTCGACCAATCCCTATTATGTGAACCCCTATGGCGGGACGGCGCCGGTCCAGGTGCAGTATGATTTCACCGCGATCATGGGGCAGCGCCCCCAGGACATCGAGGCCAGGACTTACAGTATCAATGCGGGCGCGGAGATCGACTTCGCCGAAAACTGGCAGCTGAACCTAGTCGGGTCCTATGCCAATGAGCGCGGCCATTGGGAAAATCTCAACGGCGTCAATTCCACGCGCCGCAACGCCTGTCTTTCCGGGGTTGCGACCCCGGCGCAGTGCCCTGGCAGGCCGCTCAACGTCTTTGGTGACGGACGCGGCAACGATCCGGTGACCGCGGATTTCATTCGGACAAGCGAGGTCACGACCGCGGTCGCGACATTGACCGACGTGACGGCGATCGTCGATGGCAGCTTGTTCGCGCTGCCCGCAGGTGACGTGAAGCTGGCGTTGGGCGCGGATTATCGCAGGGACAGCCTTTCGGTCACCGGGGGCGTGGTGACCGGCGGCACGTTGAATGCGCGGGCTCCGTTCATCACCGATCGGCGCGTGTGGGCCGCGTTCGGCGAACTTGCGATCCCGTTGATCGGGACGGATGAGCGACGCGTGCTGGAGGCGTCGGTCGCCGCGCGTTACGAGGATTACAGCGATTTCGGCTCGACCTTCGATCCCAAGTTCGGCGTGAACTTCAGGCCGATTGATGGCCTGACTATTCGCAGTTCATGGAGCACCTCATTCCGCGCGCCGCGGTTCAGCGAACTGATCAGCGACCCGTCGGGAGGATTCTTTCAATTTCCCGATGCGCAGGCGCCCGGAGGTTTCAGCGATGCGGTGTACTTCGGTAATTCGGCCGTCGATGATCTGGGGCCCGAAACCGCGAAAACCTGGACGATCGGGTTTGACGCAAAGCCCCTGCGCGGCCTCAGTCTGTCCGCGACCTATTTCCAGCTGAATTATTCGAACAAGATCGTCGATCTCATCCTGGTCAACCCGCTGGATCTGCCGGCGGTATATGCGCCCGTCATCAATCGTACCCCGACACAGGCACAGGTCGATGCGGCTTGCAACAGCCCCGGATTCCTGAGCGTCTGTCCCGCGCTGGCCGATGTCGATGTCATCCTGGACTTGCGCCGGCGCAACCTTTCGATCGTGCAGGTGCGCGGGATCGATTTCGATCTCGACTATCAGGCGGACACATCGTTCGGTGGCATCAACCTGGGCGTGGCGGGGACATGGCTGTTCCGGCACTCGCTGGCGGTGAGCTCGACCGACGCGCAGGCGAATGTGCTCAACACCTTCGCCAATCCGCTCGAATGGCGAATTCGCGGCAATGCCGGCGTTCGGTTCGGCGACTGGTCGCTCGATACGGCGCTCAACTACCAGAATGCGTATGACGATCCGTCCAACAATCGCCGGATCGGATCGTGGACCACGATCGATGCCGGCATCGCCTATCAGGCGAGCGGCACGGGCTGGCAAAAGGGGCTGTCGATCCGTCTGGCGGCAACCAACCTGTTCGATACGCCGCCGCCATTCGCCAATAACTTCAACGGGTTCGATGGCGCCAACGGCAACCAGACCGGGCGCAGCGTCAGCCTGAGCATCACGAAGCAATGGTGAGTGCTCGCGGCTGCGGCCGCGAGCTTTCCCAACCCATTCACAACTGGAGTCGAGCGTGAACCCGAGCAGATTCGGCCCCTTGTTGATCGCCGCCAGCCTCGTTTCCGTCAGCCCGGCCGCGGCGGTGGACAAGTCGCCAGTCACCCCGGCCGATCTGGTGCGCTTCGCCCAGATCGGTGACCCGGAGACGCTGAACGACGAGGATGAAGACCTGAAGGTCAGCACGCCCTCGCCGGACGGCAGCCAGGTCGCGGTGCTGGTTCGCCGCGGCAATGTGGAGAAGGGCACGAACGACGGCACGCTGCTGGTCTATCGCGTCGCCGAATTGATGCGCGGCGAGGCGCCGGTGGTGGTCGCGGAATTCTCGTCCGCGACGAACCATCAGCCGATCGCCTTTGTGCGGTGGCTGGCCGACGGCAAGACCTTGATCTTCGCCGGCACGCGCGGCGATGCGCCGACGCAGATCTATCGCGCGGATGTGGCGACGCGCACGGTCGAGCCGTTGACGAAGGAAGCCGGACAGATCGCCGATTTCGATATCGATCCGGCGGCGAACCGTTTGCTGATCTCGGTCACGCCGCCGCCCGATCCGCCGGCCGAGAATGCGGCGTGCAAGCGCGAGGGCTGCCTGGTCACGCGCGGCTGGCTGTGGGATGTGGAGGGCGGGCGCTGGGTCGGATCGAACCCGCTCACCATTCATGATCTGCGCACCGGCGGGGTGAAGACGCTCAAGAATCCGGAAGTGGATCGCCCGAGTTTGGCGATGTGCTTCGATCCTTATGCAAGCGGCGGCGGGATTTCGCCGGACGGGCGCTATATCGTGCGCCTGTGCGAATATACCAAGCAGCCGCTGCCGTGGTGGACCAGCTATACCGCCTCGCCGCGCCTGCGCGATTGCAACAAGACGGCGAACCGGGGATGTTGGCGGCAGTTTTTCCTGGTCGATCTGGACAGCGGCGCGGTTTCGCCGATCAGCGAAGCGCCCGCCGTTTATCTCCAAGCCGATCCGGTGTGGATCGACAATGGCCGGCTGCTGGCGCTTCCTGGCGCGATCGAGCCGCTGATGGGCGTGGGAGCGGCGGAGCGTGCGCGCCGCGCCGCATCGCTGGCGATCCTGTTGTTCGATCCGCGGACGGGGAAGATGTCGCGTATCGCGCGCATGGATCCCCGCACAGCCGAAGTCACCCGATCGCAATGGGATACCGCCACGCAAAGCCTGATCGTCGAAACGCAGGACGAGGCGAAAAAGGCGTTGCCGGCCAAACGCTATCGCCGCGACGGGCAGCGGTGGATCGAGAGCGCCGTCCCCGCGTCCGAAAAGCCGATTGCCGAGCGCAGTGGCGTTCGGCTGGCCGTCGAGCAATCGCTGAACGACCGTCCGGTGCTGGTCGCGGTGGACGATGCGACGGGTGAAAAGCGCACGGTGCTCGATCCCAATCCGTGGCTGGGCGAACGCGCGCTGGGGAAGGTCGAGCTTCTCCGCTGGAAGAATATCGACGGCCAGATCTGGGAAGGGGGGCTTTACTATCCGCCGGACTACAAGCCCGGCGTTCGTTATCCGCTGGTGATCCAGACGCACGGGTTCGACGGCAAACGCTTCTCGATGGATGGCCTATCGCGCAACTATGCCGGCCGGGCGCTGGCCGCGCAGAGAATGGTCGTGTTGCAGGCGAACGAGCGATATCGTGCGACCTCTTCCACGCCCGATGAATATCCGACCGTGCTGGCGGGTTGGGAGGCCGCGATCGACCATCTCGACGGATTGAAGCTGATCGATCGCAACAAGGTGGGCATCCAGGGCTGGAGTCGCACCGGGCCGCAAATGGGGTATGCGCTGACGCAGTCGTCCTATCCGTTCGCCGCGGGGGCGTTCACCTCCACCGCCGACTTCGGCTGGACATGGTATCTGAATGCCGGAACGCCGATGGGTGTGGACGTGCTCTACGGCGCGGCGCCGTTCGGGGCGGGGATGAAGCCGTGGCTGGAGAATGCGCCGACCTTCAACCTCGATCGCGTGCGGACGCCGATGTTCATGTGGGCGGACGGCACCGGATCGGTGCTGTGGGATTGGCACGCCGGGCTGCGCAAGCTCGAAAAGCCCGTCGAATACTGGATCTCGCCCGAAAATGCGCACGACAACATGCAGACGCCGCAGCGGTTGAAGCTCAATCAGCTCTTGGTCGACTGGTTCCGCTTCTGGCTGAAGGGCGAGCAGCGGACGCAGACGGTCGCCTGGGGCGGCGAAACCGCCGAGGGGCTCAAGAGCCAGAACGAACGCTGGCTGGCGATGCGCAAGCAACAGGATGCGGTGCTGGCCAAACCCCGCCCGCCGCTGCTAAAATGGGCCGCGACACCCATCCAGGGCAAGGATGCGTCTGCCGGGGCGCCTTGACCGTCTGAGCAGGAGCGCGTCATGAAATTGCCATTGGGGCGGCGCGTCCTCACGCTGCTTGCGCTCGTCGCCCTTTCAGCGAACGGGTCGAGCGCCGCGCAGGCGCCGTCCGCAACGCAGGCCGTGCCGGATCGGTTCGCGGACGGCCCCTATCTGGCCACGGACGCCGCCTGCGCCGGGTGGCTGGCGCTGCGCATCGACGATGGCCAGGCGCGGCGGCGCTGCGTGGCGAAGCGCGGGGTGGAACGGATCGCCGCGGTCGGCAACGTCCCGGCGTTCGACGTCCCGGTGCGGCGTTTGCCCAATGTGCCCGATCGCGCGGAGCTGCCGATCGGGCGCGACGTGCCGTTGTTCGTCGTCGCCGACACGCACGGCGAATATGAGATACTGGTCGAACTGTTGCGCGCGCAACGGATCGTCGATCGCCGGCTGGGCTGGTCCTATGGGCGCGGGCATCTGGTCGTCCTGGGCGACATGTTCGATCGCGGGGCGCACCAGACCGAGATCCTGTGGCTGCTGTACAAGCTGGAGGCCGAGGCGCGGCGCGCCGGCGGCGGCGTGCATGTGGTGCTGGGCAATCACGAGCTCATGATCCTCAAGGGCGATTTGCGGTATCTGCACCCCGGATATGCGCGCGCCGCGCAGCTGCTGGATCGCCCCTTCCCGCGACTGTACGGCCCCGACACGGTGCTGGGCGCGTGGCTGCGCGGCAAGCCGGTGCTGCTCAAGCTGGGGCGCGATCTGTACGCGCATGGCGGCGTTTCGCCAAAGGCCGCGGAACAGGGGCTGTCGGTCGGTCAGGTGAATGCCGCGTTCCGCGCCGCGCTCGATCGTCTGTCGTCGGGCGGACAGTCGCCGGATGCCACAGGCACGCTGATTACCGGACCCGATGGTCCGTTATGGTATCGCGGCTATTTCGCGCTGGACGATCGCGGCGCGGCGGCGCGCGCGGACGAGGTGCGGCGGCTGTTGGACAGCTATCGCACCGACCGCATCCTGGTCGGGCATACGCCGGTCGATCGCGTGCATCTGCGTTATGGCGGCAAGGTGGTCGCGGTACAGGTCTACCCGCATCGCGACGACCAGGGCGCGGCGCGGATCGGCGCGGTCAGGCGGATGAACGGACGCTGGTCGATCGCGAATGCCGACGGAAGCCGCGCCGCGCTGACCGAGGAAGCCGGCGCCGACGACCGCTGACATCCGATCGGCGCCTGCGGAAAACAAAAATGGTGCCCCTGGCCGGACTTGAACCAGCATGCCTTTCGGCGTTCGATTTTGAGTCAGGTAGTGACTACTACAAGATACTGGATTTTATAGAGTTTTCAAGAGATTTTGCACTAATGTGCTAATCTTTGTGCTAAATGCACCGTATTCCGATATCATTACGTATGGCCACAGGGCCGCACTGAATCGCTGACCTTCGCCTTTAACCCGAGAGGCTGCGCGATTGCGCGCGCCCATGTCTGTGTCTGTGTTCCTTATGGAGACTTCATGACAGAATTTGAAAAGCTAAGTCTCGATCTCGAAACGCCCGACGGCAGGCTGTCTGGCGCGATATGGAATCGTGACGCGCTGACCGCTGGCTCCACGCCCATCATTCTTTTCCATGAGTCACTTGGTAGTGTTGCCAGTTGGCGGAATTTTCCCAAGAAGCTCGCCGAAGTAACTGGGCGGCCTGTAGTTGCCTATGATCGTTTAGGCTTCGGACAGTCGGACGCGCGCATTGACAAGCTGCCAGTCAGCTTTGTTACCGATGAAGCGGCTTCGATGATTCCGACAATGCAGCGCGTCTTGAGCTTCTCGCACTTCATCGCCTGCGGCCATAGTATCGGCGGCGGTATGGCCGTAGGCGCAGCCTCTATCTATCCCAAACAATGCAAGGCGGTCATCACGATGGGTGCCCAAGCCTATGTCGAGGATTGCACGATCGCGGGCATTTTGAAGGCGCGTGATAGATTTCGTGATACCGATGCCTTGGAACGGCTCGCCAGATTCCATGGCGATAAAACCCGTTGGGTGGTCGATGCATGGATTGATACCTGGCTCGATCCTGCCTTCGCTGACTGGTCGCTCGATTGGGCGTTGGATGGCGTGGAATGTCCTGTGCTCGCCATACATGGCGAGAGCGATGAATATGGCTCAGCCGAGCATCCCAAGCTCATCGCAGGTGCCAAAGGTCGGGCGGTGATCCTGCCGAAAATTGGACATATTCCGCACCGTGAAGCGGAAGCGGAAGTGCTGAAACTGATCGCTGACTTCTTGAATACTTCATTGAGAGAATAATCTGAAAACAATGAACTGGGCGTGGCCACTACCGTTCGGGAGTGGAAGAGGCCACCGGCCCTGCCTTTCCACTTACTAGGGAGGGGTTCCGGGGCTTGGGGCGGAAAGGGAAATCCTCGCACTCGGCGCGGTTTCCCCCCGCTTAGAATAGTTCGCCTTGGCGGCTTTTGGCCGCATATGCGCGCCATTCGGGCTTTGTCGCCTCCTCGTCGAGCCAAGCGACGATCTGCGCCACCACGTCGCCACCGTTGGCCTCAACGGTGCCGCAGGGGTGGAAGTGGGATTTGTAGCCTGTTTCAGTGATTGGCAGCGGCGCGCGCGGCGGTTGGATGCTTTCGATCTCAAGATGGGCGATCACGCCTCCCCAGCTACGGGGGACATATGTTGCTTCGATCTCGATGCCTTCCCAATGAAAGCGGTATGACTGCGATGGGTGCATGGTCAGCACCCCGCAAACACATGAACGGCGTCATGTGCGGTTTGGATGGTGAACAGGTCGCCGTTGAGTTCGCAATCCCGCGCCATCGCTTGCCAGTCGATATAATAGCGCAGGCTCTGCGGAATCTCGGTGGTTTCCTCGGTGATGTCCTGCACGTAGTCGGCAAGGCTCTGATACTGCCCAAGGTGGCGATCATCGAGCGCGCTGCGCGCCTCGTCCAAGTCGCCGCAAAAGTGGTCGATCAGTTCCGCGCCAAGCGCGCCATGCTCTGCGATGAACGCGGCCAGCTCGGCCACGCGCTCGAAGCTGTCGTATTCGTTGATGCGGATGGAGGCGAAGCCTTCATAATCATGGATAGCCCATTCCTCGGCGTCGGGGATTGGTGACTTTGCCAGCATGTCGCGGGTCGCCTCCCACATGCTCCACGCCTCGGCTGCCTCAATCCATGCGCCATACAGGATGCCGTTATTGTAGGCCGCAAGGCAGGCCACATAGATGCGCGGTTGCTCGGTTTGGGGAAGGTGGTGTTTCATGGTTCTGCCCTCCTTTGGCAGCGGGTTTCAGATGCGTTTCTGAAACCCTGCCTCGTGGCGAACAGCGGGGGGCAAGCGGAGTAAGTCCCTTCGCGGGGAACCGGCTGCACGGAGCGTAAGCGGAGGAAGCTGGGCGGAAGGGACTTCGCAGCGCGCGAGGGGCAGAGCCCCAGCCTTTTGCGTCAGGGATCGTCACCCGAATGGGCGGAAACCGCTGCGCGGGTTCCGTCGCGCGAGCGATGGAGCGCGACCCGAAGGGGACGCCCAAGCAAGATTGAACTTTAGAATGCTCTCAAGGGCATAGTATGCTCTACCTGAACAATCCGAATCTCCGCCCTGTCGGGCGCGATAACTCGAACAGACAAGATTTCAGGGACGGCAATACATGGCGGGAGCGACTTTTCAGACCAATCCTATTGACCTGCACCGGCTACTTGATGAATGCCATCGGGG
The DNA here is from genome assembly GCA_964413495.1 of uncultured Stakelama sp. Classification (GTDB taxonomy): domain Bacteria; phylum Pseudomonadota; class Alphaproteobacteria; order Sphingomonadales; family Sphingomonadaceae; genus Sphingomonas. The sequence continues at coordinate 218,180 of CAYPRW010000002.1, forward strand.
CGTCATCCAGTTGCCGGACTTTCAGCGAAGCTGGGTTTGGGACGAAGATCGTATCAAGAGCCTGATTGCGTCAATCTCCCGCGCCTTTCCCGTTGGTGCGCTAATGTCGCTCGACACAGGCGGGCCGGTTAATTTCAAGCCACGTCCCGTGGAAGGTGCGCCGCCCGAAGCGCGACAGACGGCACCACAATCCCTCTTGCTCGACGGTCAGCAACGCATGACTTCGCTCTATCAGGTCACGCTGCGCGGCAAGGTAGTCGAAACCGTCACGCCTAAAAAGAAGCGTGTGAAGCGGTGGTTCTACATCGACATCGCCAAGGCGATTGACGAGAGCGTTGACCGTGAGGAAGCCGTGATCGGCGTCCCCGAGGATCGCATGGAACGAAAGGATTTCGGTCGAGACATCACCCTCGATCTGTCGACGCCGCAGAAGGAATATGCGTCGCTGATGTTCCCTGTCAGCCAGGTGTTCGATTGGGACAGTTGGCAGGACGGGTTCAACGATCACTGGTCGGGCGATCAGCACAAGGAAGTGCGCGAGCAATTCCGCACTTTTAAGAAGGAGGTGCTGGAAAACTTCAAGATGTATCGGGTGCCAGTCATTGCGCTCGACCGGTCCACCTCCAAGGAAGCCGTTTGCGTCGTGTTCGAGAAGGTGAACACAGGCGGCAAGGCACTTGACGCATTTGAGCTGGTGACGGCCATGTATGCGGCCTCGGGGCATGAACTCCGCAAGGACTGGTATGGCGACGAAGGCGTAAAAGGCCGTCACCAACGCTTTGCCGACACCTTGCGGCCAGCGGACTCAGACGCGGGCATTCTTGCGGGCGTCGGCAACACCGACTTCCTGCAAGCGGTATCGCTTTTCTACACCCGCGACCGTCGCCGCACGGCAGAGCAAGCGGGCAAGGAAGGCAAAGAGTTGCCCGCGGTTTCAGGAAACCGCCAAGCCCTGCTCGATCTGCCTCTAGAGGCCTACAAGAAATATGAAGCGCAGGTGGAGCGCGGCTTCATTCAAGCCGCCAAATTCCTGCACATGCTGCATATCTACCGTATCTTCGATCTGCCCTATCAGTCGCAGATTGTTCCGCTGGCCGCTATCCTCGCGGACATCGGCGATGCGTGGGAGCATGAAGCGAACCGCGCAAAACTGGTGCAGTGGTATTGGAACGGTGTGTTTGGCGAGCTGTATGGCTCGGCAGTCGAAACACGCATAGCCAAGGATTTCATGGAAGTGCCGGGGTGGTTGCACGGTGGTGTGCAGCCGTCAACAGTAAGCGAAACGATGTTCCGCGCCGACCGTCTCAAGACAATGCGGATGCGATTGTCAGCGGCCTATAAGGGCGTGAACGCCCTTCTTATGAAAGAAGGCGCAAAGGATTTCCGCTCGGGGCAGAAGTTCGATCACACGGTGTTCTTCGGGGAGAACGTGGATATCCACCACATCTTCCCACAGGATTGGTGCAAAACGCAGGGCATCAAACCCGCCGTATTCGACTCAATCATCAACAAGACGCCCTTGTCCTATCGCACCAATCGGATCATCGGCGGGGTTGCACCAAGCGAGTATTTGGCGAAGCTGGAAAGCGGCAACGCCTCAACGCCACCGATCAGCGGCGACAATCTTGACGGCTATCTGCGCTCGCACCTGATTGATCCGTCCCTCCTTCGTGCTGACCAATTCGACGCCTTCATGGAAGATCGTCAAAAGCGCCTGCTGGGGCTGATTGAAGCGGCGATGGGCAAGACTGCATACAGCGGGAACGTGCCCGATGAAGGCGATGATATCGAAGAAACCGAGGACACGAGCGAAGCGGAACTTAGCCTCCCTATCACTTGAGGGACTGCGGCTTGCCTACGTCACTCATCTTCATGATCTTCTAAGTCCGGCGGGATTTCACCTGCGGCAATCAGGTCGGCAAGCTTCACCGCACCGCGCACAAGCGAACTTTTAATTTGCGTGGTGAATGCGTCACGCTGCGGTGGTTCTTTGTATAAAATCGCGTTCTGCAAATTGGTATGGCTTGTGCCTTCAACGGTCACGAGGCGTGGGCGATACTCGCCAGGTCGTGTCGGGTCGCTCTCCAGCCGGTAAGTCATGAAGATGATATTGACCTGCGGGTCATTTTTCACGTCGGCGGTTTTCATGAAAGCCGCGCGACCCAAGATATATTGATAGACTTGCTCGGGAATGACGGCGACGATCTTGGACTTCCAGTGATGATGGAAGTAACCCTTGCGGATGAGCTGGGTCACGTAACGTTTGTAGACGTTATCCCAATTGAAATTATAGATTGGCCGCTTCTCCAAATCCTGCGCAGCGCGGAGAGCTTGGTATGCCGGAAACGCAGAACCTGTGATGTCGATGGCTTGCAGCTCGACTGACAGGAATTGATCGATCTCATTGTCATCTTTTACATCGGCAATGACGAAATCCACATTGCCGAAACCCGCCATTTTGACCTCACGGGCGATCTGGGGGTTGTTCGGCTTCTCGCCGGGCCAGCAATGCTCAATGACCTCAGTAAGGAAGTCTACCGCGTAGAACCGTTTTGGGCAGACGAAGATGAGATCCTTTTCTGGATTATCGGCCGGCCCATTTTTCCACAAGGTGCAGACAGGGTAAGGTTCGTCAGGGAGATTGGTGCTGCGCTTTGGACAACGGGTCTTGATGAACGGGCACAAAAAGTCTGCGGCGGCAGGGTTTGCGCCTTTTACAGCACTGCGACCCAGAACCTCGCCGATCATTCCTTCGGGATTACACGGCAATCTTCATATCCTCGCGAACACGGGTGCGCTTGGGTGCCGCAATTTTCATCGTGTCAGCGCGCAGTAAAGCTTCGGCAACTCGCTTGCCTAGCAATGGCGGAACGGCGTTTCCAACCTGAACGTATTGCTCGGTGCGGCTTCCTTGAAATTCAAAAAAGTCGGGAAACGATTGCAACCGTGCGGCCTCTCTCACGGTCAGCGCGCGGTCTTGGACAGGGTGAATGTATGCACCCCAATGCACATCGCATTTCGTAAGAATCGTGCATGCAAGATCGGTCTTGCGAGGACGGCCGTAGCGTTTCGTATGATCGCTACGCTTCGCCCGCTTCATACCATCGGGCAACAGGTGGTGAGGAATATCGCGCCATGATCCGCCCGGCGGAATGTGACGCATACGCTCTTCATTAATCTTGGCGAGGCGCGATGCAGAATGATTGGTCGGTGCCGGACAGTTTCCACGAAGTAAGGCTTGGTAGCCATTTTGTGGTGATTTGCGATATGTGTTTCGCACACGTTCTCCGTCACCGTTCTTCAAGACCGGAAGGTCGGATATTGCATCCCAGACAGTGACGAACGGTTCAAGACCGGGGCCATGCGTGGGCTTGGGAAACAGGATCGGCGCTCCCGTTCGCGTAGCGATGAAAAATACGCGACGACGCTCCTGCGGAACGCCAAATTCTTCGGCTTTGAGAACTTGCATTTCGACGCGATAGCCGAGCTTGTTCATTTCCTTTTTGATCTCGTCAACGATGCCGCCGCCTGCAATCGACGTGATTCCGGTGACGTTTTCCATGACAAGCCAGCGGGGCTGAATGCCCTCAACGATACGGAGATATTCGCGGAACAGCCCAGCGCGAGGGTCGCTGACCCCACGCTGATGGTTGTAAACGGAGTAGCCTTGGCAAGGCGGGCCACCGACGATAACGTCGATTTCGCCCTTCTTCTTGCCAGCCGCTTTCAATAGTTGCTGGGGTGTGACCTTTTGAATTGGGCCTCCGATGAAAGTTGCTTCGGGGTGCGTTGCGGCGAACGTCTTGCCCGCCTGCTCATCAAAATCCTGTCCGGCCAGGACATGAAACCCCGCTTGCCGGAAGCCCTCTGACAGTCCGCCAGCGCCGCAAAAGAGGTCGATGACTGTTAGCGAATGGTTCTTCATTATGCCCCCCTGCGCTGCCGTGCCAGCGGCAACGGCATTTGATCGTCGTTCTTGTCAGCTCGATCAAGCAGAGAGCTTATCGCATGACGACCTAGCCAAGCCTTGGACACCTTGGATTTTTCTGCCAGATTCTCAAGGCGATCATATTCATCGTCCGTAAGATTGACTGTGATCCTATGTTTGGATGTCATGAGACTCACTCTGCTGCATAGTGCTGCACCTTGCATCAATTTGCCTTAACGGCAAGCTGATCGTCAAGAACAAAAGCGAAACGCCGTGTTCCACGTCGATGTCCTCATGTTTACTAAATAGTTCGGATTACTGAAAAAATATGGCGCGTAGCCCCTTTAGCGCATCCAAGGCGGCTTCATAAAATGCCGTGCGCGGAACCGCGCGCGCAGTCGGCGGGCAGATCGCGGGCGTGGGCTGGGGCGTGGTGCCATCGGGGGTGCGAGGAACATCGACCCTAAATCCGCCCCATCAACGGCGTCACCACCCGTAGTGCTGGAACCGGCAAAGAACTTCGATGTGGCCTCGCTGTGGCTGGCGCTTCCCTTCTCGTCGTCCGTTTTCTTCTCGCGGCGCGCCACCGCCATGAACCGCGAAACTAGGCTCGGCAGGATGGCCGCTGCAATGCCGCGCGCAAAGCGGGAAACCGATTTCGCGGCTTGAGGCATGAGGCTGGCAATCTGCTTTAGGAGCAGGCCCGGTTCCGATTGCAAGAAGCGCGAGCCCGTCAGCGTGCGCGGTCATCACGCTCCGGCCCGTCGCGCTGGCGCGCCTGCGCCTCGATGCGGCGGCGCTCATATTCACGCTCAAGTGCGATAGCCCGCTCGTCATCGGCAATGCGACGGGCAAGGTCTTTGTCCTGCTCGTCCAGCAAGTCCGCCCGTTCCTGCCCCTGCCGCGCAATGAGGTCGTCAATCTCTTTGCGCTGGGCGGCATCAAGACCAGACACCATGATGCGGATTTCATCGGAGCGGCGATCCTCGGCGTCACGGGCTTGCCGCGCTTCATTGGCGAGCCGCTGCGTGCGCGCCTCGTCATTGACGGCTTCGCGGATGCTGCGCCACAGGCGGTCAAAACCGCCCGGCTCTTGCGGGTGCTCGGCAATCGTGCGCCGCGCCTGTTCTTTTGAGAAGGTCTCAATCGCCTTATCTGCGGCGGCTTGCTGGCTCGCCTGCAATTCCGTCACCTCGTGGGCGTGGCGCAACTCCTGCTCTTTGAGTTCGACACCGTGGCGTTCCAAAATGGCGGCGCGTAGCTTGTCGATGCGCTGGCGATCGGCCTCGGTCGCCTCTGGCGCGGGTAGCTCTGATGGGGACGGCTCAGACTGGTTCGGGTCGCGTTTGGGCTCTGGCCGCTCGGTGTCGCGCAAAATCGCGCGGGCTTCTTTCACGTTGGGCAGGCTGTCGGGGTCGATGTCGGCCATGAAGGCGCGGAGGTCTTTGGCGGTCACGCCGGGGAGCTGGCGACCAAGGCTGTGAACCTTGGCGTCGGTGTCGAGGATCACGAAGTCGCGGCGGTCGCCGCGCGCCAGGACATATCCCGCATCTTCAAGCGCGGCCTTGAACGCGGGGCCGGTATCGCTGGCCTCGTATAGTCCTTTCACCTGTGCCTTGCGCTCGCGGTGGTTCATGCCGCCGCGCTCGCTTTGTTGCCATTCGTCGTGTTGGGCCTCGGCGGTTGGGAAGTCGGGCTGGGCTTCCCGATCACGCTTGGCGTGTTTGCCGGGAACATGCTCGTGCCCGAACTCCTGCTCAAGGCGCAGGCTGGCGCGCTCGTGGGCTTGGTAATTCATGCTGTCGGAGCGCAGCTTCATGGTGTCCATGTCGGTGCGCGCCCAGACCACATGGATATGCTCGCGCCCGTTCTTTTCGTGCATGACGACGGCGCGGGGCTGGCCTTGCAAGCCAAGCTCCTCCTCCAACACCTCGACCGCCCGCAACCATTGGTCGCGGGTCATGGCGTATTTGGCGTCGGGGTCGATGTTGGCGTGATAGAGGCCAAGCCTGCCTTTGGTGCCCTCGGAGATCACCTGCCAGTCGCGGAAGGCTTCCTGCACGGAAGTGCCGCCCCAAGCTAATTCGAGAAGCTCGACGCGCTCGTTGGTGTCGGCGCGGCCAAGGTGACGGGCGAGCTGGCTAGGGCCAGCCCGGCTCTTTCCCTTGATGATCACCGGCTGGCTCCTTGCCGAGGGCTTCAAAGATTGCGTCGCGTGCCTGCAACAGGGCTCGGGCTGCATCGCGAAGCTCGGGCACGTCGGGCACCTCGCCCATGTTCATGCCACGGGCGAGCTGGTTGAGGTTATTGCCGACCCTGCCAAGGTCGGCGAGAACGCGGCGCAACATGACATGATCTGCGGGTGGCTGGCGTCGGGCGCGAAGGCCGGGGTCGCCCAGCAATGCGGCACGGGCAAAGGCGGCACGGGTATAGCCCGCGCGGTCGGCTTTGGCCGCAAGGATGCCCAGTTCTTCGGTCGTCAAGCGAACGAGGATCTGGGCTGTCCTCTGCCGCTTGTCACTTCCTGTCGCCACCCGCCCTCCTGTAATGAAGGGTTCCAAGGCACCGCCTTGGTCGGTTGCAGGCGCGAAATGCCTGCCGGGGGGCCGGGGTTCGCAATCCCCGGTCTGGTTTCCAAAGGGCACGAAGGCTCTTTGGTTGTGGCCGCTGCAATCAGCGGTCATGGGTTCCAAGGGAGAATGAAATCTCCTTTGGCAGGGCCGATGTCATGTCCGCCTTTGACGGCGATGGCAGCGGCCCTGTCCAGGGTGCAGGGGCGGGAAGGCTCCTGCTCTGGGGGTTCCAACGGGGGGCACGAAGGCTCCCTTGGTCTGGGGATGCAACGGGGATGAAATAACCCCTTGCCAAGCCGCGCGGATATCCGCGCATGGCTTGCATATCCTGTTATTAGCATAACAGAGGACTGCGCAGAAATCGTTAACAAAGTTAACGGGCTGCGTCATTGGGCTAAAGTGATACTTTAGCTGAGTCACATGAGCGACGTCTATTTCTTCTTTCCGAGCAGGAGGTCGCGGGCTTCATTGAGGAGTTGGGCGAGACGGTTGGTGCCCCCTTTGTCCGGGTGCAATTTGCCGATGAGGTTCTTGTAGGCCTCGCGGACCTGATCGGCACTTGCGCCTTCATCAAGGCCGAGCATGGCGAGGGCTTCGGCTCTATCCATGCGGCCTTGCGATTGAGAAGATGCGCCCCCGTCGCTACCGGCTCCCGCACCCCCGCCGCCGCTGTTGCCGCCCTTGGCACCGTCGTTCTGGCCATAGTGGTTTTGCTGGTGGAACGGGTTGTTATCATAGGCCTTGAGGTCGGGCATACCGGCCACGCGGAAGCTGAAAAAGGCGTGCATATGCCAGTAGTCGAGCGGCTTGACGTAGTAAGGTCGTCCCTTCGGCTGGAAGGCGAAAGCGACCTGCCTTCCCATCGAGAGAAGTTCGTCGGGCAGGAAAAGGGCGCGCCCCATTTCGCCGTAGCTGGCGCTGCGGGACGTGTGCCCGTTGGCGGAACTCACGGTTTCGCTGACGGTGCGCACGGTCATCTGCCCTAGTGCCTTGCTGACGTAGTCGGCGGTTTGCAGGTCTTTGATGTTGCAAAACCACTTGTAGCCGCAATTGCCGATGATGGTGTCAGCCGATGCGCCGTAAAGGGCGCGAAGCTGATCCAGCCCCTGCACGATCAGGGTCACATCAAGCCCCGCCCCGCGCACCAAAGCGATGTCGGTCACAATGCTATCGACACGCCCGAGAACGGGAAACTCGTCGATCAGGAACATGCCGCGCACCCCTTGCGCGGCTGGCCGATACCGCTTGAAGGTCTGGGTCACGGCTGTGACCATGAGCTTCAACCAGATGGCCTGTGCCTGCATCTGGTCATCGGGGATGACGATGTAGAGGGTGGTTTTGCCATTGACCAAATCGGCCAGGTTGAAGCTGGAATGGTCGGTTGCGGTGGCGATCTGGTCGTCCGCCAGAAATTGCAGCGACTTCGAGAGCTGGGCAATCACACCGCTGTAGGTCTTGTCGTCCATCTGCACGAAGCGCCCGACGAGCTTGCGCATGGCACCTCGATAGGATGAACTGGCGACCATCTTGGGAAACAGGGTGCTGCGCAGATCGGCGGCATGTTCGCCGCCGCTCACGATGTCCGCGACATGCGCAAGGGTCTTGGGTTCGCGGATCGGGTCTTGGGCGTCCGCGACATAAAGCAGGATGCCCGCCAGCATGGCGGTCGCATTGTCCTGCCAGAAGCTGTCGTTGACCGAGCCTTGGTGGCAGATGGTGGTGGCAATGCTGTTGGCGATGCCGACGATGTTGCGATCCTTGGGGTCGAGAACATCGAGGGGATTGAAGGTGGCGTTGTCAAAGCCATAGGATTTGAACAGCGCGCCGTGAACGTCCCACGGGTTTACAATCTGAATCGTTTGCCCGAGCTGGTCTCGGCGGTAGCGGGCGGTGATCGCCGCATTCTCGCCCTTCGGGTCAATGGTTATCAGCGAGCTTCGATATAGAAGCAGCGTCGGGATGATGACGCTGGTGCCTTTGCCGGTGCCGGACGGTGCCACAATCAGCGCGTGGGATTCCGGCGCAGAAACCACGGGCGCAAAGATCGAGCCTTTGACATTGGGGTGGGCGGCAGGGCCGAAGAACACGCCCCTGAAAACGCTGTCGTCGAACTTCGGCGTCAGCGGGTTGGCGAAGTCTGCGGTGCCGTAGTTACCGCTTGTCGCGCCTCCCTTGTTCCCGTTACGCGACAACCAGATCATCAAGCCGCAAACAGCCATAATGATGGCGAAGCCGATCAGCCCGATCTTGATGCTGCGCCACGCCGGGTCTTGTGCGTCGCGCATTTCTTCCTGCTGCTCGCGCTCGGCGCGTAATTTTTCCTGATACTGCCGATATTCTTCCCTGCTCCCGCCGATCCCCGTGGAGTCCACGAAACGCTCGTGGAAGTTTGCTGGAAAATACAGGTTGGCCGTCTCGACCGCCTGTCCGAGGTTATACTGATAATCCCCGCGCGTTTCGTGAAAATCGCGACGGCGGCACGACACGAAGGGGATGCGGGAACAGCCGCCCCCAAGCGTCGGCTCAAGCCGGTCGCGCAGATCGAAGAAATGCAGCCGATAGATACGGCTGCGCTGCACGACATCGGCAGGCCACCTGTCCTCGTCAATTGAGTTGTAATTGCCCTGCAATCCCTTGAGCGAATTGTGGAGCATCATGAAGCGGCCAGCTTGGCGTCCGGCCAGCTCCGCGTCATTGTCCCAGCCACCCTGCTCCGCGAGGTCTGTGCGCACGCGCACGGGATCGGGGTAAAGCCTCAGATAGTCGGTGCGCGGCGTGGCACCGATGACCCGATTGGCCTTGCGTTGCGCTTCCTGCCGAATGGCGCGGCCTTGGCCAAGCCGGTCGGCTTGCGCGTATCCATCGTCAAGCTGCTGCCGGTAATAGGCCAGCATGTGCGCAGCAAAATCGTCGTCCACATCGGGGCGTGCGCGCTCGCGCTCGATCAGCGCAATATCGGTCAGGGCAAAAGTGATCTGTCGGGTGACTTGGGCACGGTCTTGGGCGTGGCTGGCAGCGGGCCAGGCAAGGCAAAAGGCAATCAACAGCCAAAGACGAAGAATGCGATTCAAGCAGTTCCTAACGCACAAGATTCAGGCGTCCTTTTCAGCGTCATTTCCGTGTTTGTTCAAGCAATTCTATTGCGGGGCAAACATGCGGCACGGTTTCTCCCGTCGCCGACGCCATGCGAGGCCTTCTTCATGGGCATCCTTGCAGGGGATTCGCGCTTTCACGCCGCAAGCCTAAAGGCTTCTCCACTGACGTTTCGACCGAGGCAAAGCCATCGGTGCGGCAGTCGCGAACGCCCTGCTCTCTGTCTGCCATGAAGGCCCGCGATGGTCGCGGCTCAAGACAGGGAGAAAAGCCATGTCGCAGTTTATCACCCCCGCCGATCTGGTCGGTATGAACGAACAGGAACTCCGCGCTCTCTACGGTCGCCTGCTGAGCGATCTGCGCCGTAACCCGCAATCTCGCTTCTTGACCTCTGATGTTCACGTTTCGCTGCGCCACGTCGAGCAGGCTTTGGCCCGCCTCGCGCAACGCCCTCGTCCCCCGCAGGGTCCGCGCTTCTGACGGAAGTGCAAGGCGACGCGCCGCCGACATCGCCGGCGGCGCGCGCGCTGGCCTAGTATTCATTGGCCAGCATGATGGTGAGGACTCGGGTTGTCTGGGCGGGATCGACCGGACATTCCGAACCATAGCGGCAGTCGCGGTCGTAGTAATCGATCTTCCAGAAGACCTTGCGGCCATCCACGGTGACACAACCGAAGTCGTGTTCGCCGTAAGGGTCGTTATCGGCAGTGAAGTCGCTGAACCTTTGCACCGCTTCCACGCAGCCGCTCGTGAAGTCCTGACCGAGGGCAGTGACGCCCTCGGTAATCAGAACCCGCCCACCGATGAAGCATGTGCGGAAAAGGTCGTTCAGCTCGCGGATGCGGGAAGCTGTTTGCAGGGGCGCGTTCATACCAGCTCTCCCTGATTGGCATTGCGGTCAGCTTTGGGGACAAAGGCGCGGGCGACCAGACGGCCCTGCAACGGGATCGCATTGCAGCGCATATTGAACCCCTTGCCGTCCTGATGCAGCCACGCGGCCCCGATGCGGGTCCAGCGGGCATCCTTGCCGTCACCTTCCACGCACCAGAGCATGAAAGCGGGTGAATTTTGATCGACATTTGCCATTGTAATTCTCCTTGTGATTGGAGGTTCGCAGACCATCTGCGGCCTCATGGGGAGAAGGCGGCGCGGCCCATCAAGCCGGTGGTCAACGCCGGGCGAAGCCCGCCCGAAGGTGCAAGCTGCACAAGCCGGTAGCGAAGCGAGAGGCGCGGAAGCGCAGGCGATTGACGACTGGCGGGGCTGTGCCAGAAACGACCCATAAAGAGGCCGTAATGGACTGAACGTGCCTCCCCTTGTCCTCAAGGAGTCATGGCAACCCCGCAAAACGCACCTATCCCGTGCTTTTCGCGTGATTAAGCGGCGTTACGGAAACCGTCCCGCACAATTGGCTGGCTGAAATTTCAGGGGCAAGATATGTTCACTATATGTTCTGCAATGATTCTGTCGGTATAGGTCTACGTTCCCCCGCCACCACCACTGCTCCGCTAGAGCCGGAAGGTGCGGAATGACCTATCGCGGCGACGAAACCACGGGCTTCCAGTCGCCCGCGCAGGACTACATCGAGCCAGTGCTGGATCTCGGGCGGCTGCTCGATCTGCGGGCGCCCGGCCTCTACCCTGTCAGGATATTGGGGCACGAGTGGCGCGAGCGCGGCATCCATGATGGCGACATTCTGGTTGCCAACGCAGCGGCAGAACCTGCCCCCGGCAAGGTGTGCGTGGCCTTCTTGCATGGCGAGGTCATTCTGGCGACGCTTCGGCAAAAGGATGGCGAATGGTGGCTGGCACCTGCAAAGCGGGCACCCATGCAGGTTTCTGCCGATGTGGAAGTGTGGGCGATCATCAAGGCGCTCGTGCGCATGAAGGTGTGAGCCATGTTCGCGCTGATCGACGGCAACAGCTTCTATTGCTCTTGCGAGCGCGCCTTTGATCCAAAGCTGCGACTCAAGCCTGTGGTCGTGCTCTCGAACAATGACGGGTGTGTGATTGCGCGGACGCACGAAGCCAAAGACCTTGGCGTAAAGATGGGCGAGCCGTGGCACCTGATTTCAAAGAAACCGGAGTTTCAATCAGTCATCGCTAAAAGCTCGAATTACGTGCTTTATGGCGACATGAGCCGCCGCATGTATGCGGTGCTGGCAGAGCTGGTGCCGGAGGTTGACCCATATAGCATTGATGAGATGTTTTTAGATTTTCGTGGGCTATCGGGCGATCTCGTCCGGTTCTCCAGCGAAGTGCGCGACGCTGTGCGGCGCATCGCGAAAATCCCGACCTGCGTTGGCATCGGCCCGACGAAAACGCTGGCGAAGCTGGCCAACAAAATTGCCAAGGCCGATCGCGCTGGCGCGGGTGTATTCGATCTGTCCTCTCTGCAAACACGCGCCGACATCTTCCCCACACTCGACCTGTCAGAGGTCTGGGGCATCGGACGGGCCTCGCTCGAAAACCTGGCCGGACAAGGGGTGCGCACGGTCGCGGATTTGGTGGCGTTGCCACAAGACAGCGTGCGCAAAACGCTGACCGTAACAGGCCAGCGCACCCATGCAGAATTACGCGGGGTGTCCTGCTATCCCTTCGCAGTGAACCCCCCAGCCCGCAAAAGCCTCGCGGTCACGCGCAGCTTTGGTCGGGCGATTACTGAGTGGGATGATATGCGCGAGGCGGTCGCGGCCTATGCCGCGCGCGCTGGCGAAAAACTGCGCCGCCACGGTCTGCGGGCGGCGGCCATGCAGGTCTTCATGCACACCAATAGGTTCAACAACGATCCCAGCTACGCCAACCAATCGACCTTCGGGATTGAGGCTACGGCGGACAGCCTCGCGCTCATTCAGAGCGCGGTGCGCGCGGCAGAGCATATGTGGCGCGACGGCTACCGCTACCAAAAAGCCGGGATTGTTTTGCTCGACCTTTACCAGCCCACGGAGTTGCCCGTGGCGGATATGTTCGCCACGCGCGATCCCGAAAAATCCAAGTCGCTGATGGCGGCACTGGATGCGGTCAATGCCCGCTTCGGTCAGAACACGCTTCGGCCAGGTGCAATCCGCCAAGCCCCCTCGTGGGCAATGCGACGGGCAAATCTGTCACCCTGCTATACAACGCGGCTTTCCGACTTGCTTGAGGTTCGTTGAGCACGGAACGCGCTGTTTTCAGCCAATTCGCAATCAAATTATCCGGCTTTCGTGCTCTAATATAATGAGTGAAACCCAGTTGGGGTGGCGGCGGATGGATCAATGGATGCCCGCTACGGACTTTATAGCTGCTGATGTGATCCGTTGGACGGAAGGCATCTATGACCGCCGCAAGCGAGGCAAGTCGCTGCGCGTAGGCGAGCGTCTGGTTGCCGCCGAGGTGATCGAGCGCGGCAAGGATGGCTGGGTCAAACTTCTGGTGCGGGCCAGCACCATCACCAAGGATGAATTTGCAGGCAAGCCGATCCTCTCGCTCAAGGCAGGCGAAACATTGCGGCGTGGCGAAAAGACGATCTTGCGCGGCAAGCCGCAGCGTTTGCTTTGGGATGACGAGTCAGCTCGACAATCGGTCGTGAACGGAAGTTCGCGAGGTTCGCGGTATATCAAGAAGGATGATGGCGAGGAGTAAGGGCGATGGCCGCTCCCGTTCGGGAGCTAAAGAGGCCACCGGCCCTGCCTGTTCAGGCTGGGCCTTCGCGAAAAAGGGCAGACGCCGGTTACGGCTGATCTGCCCTTCGCGCACCGTTCGGTGCAGCTTTCAAAACGATGGTGCCGGTGGTCGGACTCGAACCGACACTCCTTGCGGAACAGGATTTTGAATCCAGCGCGTCTACCAATTTCACCACACCGGCAAGCGGTTGCGCATATGCTGTGTGGCGATGCCTGCGTCAACCGATAAGACGATGATTTGATACCAAATCAGCGATTCCGTCAATATCACAAAGTTACCGTTTAGGTCGGCGTGTATTAATCGCCGATGCGTCAATCATATCTTTGATATGAGAAGCATAGAATTTCTCAATCATTTCGACGCTGGTGCGGCAATTCTTGGCAACTTGGTAGATGTCCGCCCCTTCAATCAGGCGGAACGAGATGTAGGTATGGCGTAGGCTGTAGGCTGTGCGGGGATTGCCCTCGCGGTCGGATTTCATCCCCAGCTCGTCTAAGATGGTATTGAAAAGCTCTCTTTGAATCTTAGGGAAAATGAGGTCCGTTGGACCGAGGTTGTGACGTTTTTTCATGCGCTGGAACGGCAGCACCGCTCCAGGCATGGTTTTGCAGTAGCCGACGCCGCGCTTGCCGCGCACGGCGATGTGCAAGATTTTCTCGTCCTTGGGGCCGTCTGCGACAATCTCCACGTCGCGCAGCTCGATGCGCTTGGCCTCGTCGGGACGTAGGCCGCTGTTCACCATGAACAGCACATAGTCGTGGAGATCTTCGCAGGCTGACCGCCACCGCTCTTTTTTCGGGTGCTTCGCCCGTTCGCCGGTGGCCTTATAGAGCTGCTTATATTCCTCGGGCGAAAACCAAGCTCGGTGCGCGATTTTGCCGGAGGTCTTGTAGGGAGCGGAAATGTCCGGCAGATATGACAGCCAGCCGTGGCGCTGCGCTGTTTTCAGGACATGCCGCAGGGTGATGATTTCGGAATGAATGGTTGAACGTGATGGCCGCTTGGGCTTGCCCTCTTTATCGAGGCGCGAGGTCATGCGGTGAACGCGATACTCCTGCACAAGGCCGGGGGTGATCTCCTCCACCATCTTGTCTCCAAAGAATGGCAGTAGATGGACACGGAGGCGGATGCCGTGGCCTTCGACATATTTTGCGTTGCGTTCGCCTTCGGTGATGATGGTGTATTCCTGAAGGAAGTGCTGTGCAGCTTTCTTGAACGGCGTTCCGTCCTTGATCTCACCTGCACGGTATTTGCCCATAAGCCCGAGATACCAGTCGCGGGCGACATCTTTGGCGCGGGCTAGGCTTTCCTCTTTCGTGCTGGTTCGCATCTGCTTTCCTGCGATTGAGCAGGAGCATTGCCAATGCGGACTGTTGGTCCGCATGTAGAGCTGAACTTTTCCATCAAGAAACTTGTGGCGGGCTGTATCCGTCATGGCTGACACCTCGTGAGCAAAATTGTGCTAGATGTGCGCTAGGCGTCCATCTTTCTATTTTGCCACTAACCGACTGATTTTGCTATATTTATATCATAACTGATTGATATAAATATGCTTTTGAGTCGAATGCGTCTACCATTTCGCCACAGGGGCAGCGAGCCGGCGTCGCTAGACGATCCGCGACGCCGGGGCAAGCTGTTAGCCGAACACCTCTTCGGCATTGGTGTGGGTGCCCTTGGGATCCTCGCCAAAGCGGTTGGGTCCCGGCGTTCCCGCGGTGCAGAACCAGACGAACAGCACCAGCAGGCTGATGATGCCAAGGCCGATCAGCACCATGCCCGCCGTGGCGGCGCCGCCCATATCGCCGCCCGTCATGCGCACGCCGAGCCCCAGCAGGACCGCACCCAGCAGCAACGGCGCGGCGGGCAACACGACCCACCAGCCGCTGCGGTCGAGATCGTGCAGCCGCCGCACCGACACCGCCAAGCCGGGAATGACCGTCGCCAGCGAGAACAGGTTGCTGAGCAATCCGCCCGAAACCGAGCCCGACGCCGCGGCCGAGGTGCCGGTCACCTGCGTTTCGCCCGTCGTGCTGCCGCCCAGGCCCAGCGCGGCATCGAGCATGCCGAGCACGATCGACACGATGATGACGAACAGCGTGTACATCCAATATTCCTTGCGCCGCGAACGGCCCTTGAAATCGAAATAGCGTTTGAACGGCAGGATCATCCATTCCATGGCAATACCCCTCCTGTTGCGGCCGGTCGCTTCAGGCGCGCGGCACGGCGTGACGATAGCGCAATGCCTCGGCAATGTGAATTCGCCATACCTGCGCCGCCCCCGCCAGGTCCGCGATCGTCCGCGCCACCCTCAATATGGTTGCACAGGTGAGCAGCGGCAGAATTTGGAAGAAAGCTGACGTTGCGGCTGTCGGCTACACGGACCCAAACACGTCTCCGATAAAGCCTGTCCATCCAAGAACTGCGACCGTAGCCATAGCGGGGAGCAGCCATGCCCACGCCCAAGCGTAACGTCGCATACTCCCTTCGGAAGTTTGCCAGTAGGCAAGCGCCAAGGCTGGCGACCAGACGATCAGCGCGGGCAGCACGAAGAGTAGCAAGAACCAAAAGACGAACACCGAACCAAGCTGCCATCAATTCGGAGAGTTCGCAAATGGTCGTAAGCAGCCATCAGTTCGTTGGAGGCCGCCGACGATAGCTAAGAGCTTCGGCCACATGAATACGCATAACCTGCTCGGAACCGGCCAAATCCGCTATGGTCCGGCTTGTTCTGAGCACCCGCGTATACCCCCGCGCACTCATCCGCATCGCCTCGGCCGCCTGCGCCAGCAGCTTGCGTCCCGCTTCGTCCGGCGTGGCATGCGCATCAAGCACCGGCCCGTCCGCCTCGGCATTGGTGCGCGCCGGGGTGTCGCGATAGCGCGCCGTCTGCACCGCCCGCGCCGCCGCCACGCGCGCGGCGACCTGCGCCGAACCCTCGGCGGGCGGCGGCAGGACCAGGTCGGCGGCGGTCACCGGCTGCACCTCGACATGCAGGTCGATCCGGTCGAGCAGCGGGCCCGACACCTTCGCCTGATAATCCGCCGCGCATCTGGGCGCCCGCGCGCAGGCCAGTGCCGGATCGCCCAGATGGCCGCAGCGGCACGGGTTCATCGCCGCGACCAGCTGAACCCGCGCCGGAAAGGTGACGTGCGCGTTGGCGCGCGCGACGCTGACCGTCCCGGTCTCGAGCGGCTGGCGCAGCGAATCGAGCACGGCGCGCTGGAATTCGGGCAGTTCGTCGAGGAACAGCACGCCCAGATGCGCCAGGCTGACCTCGCCCGGCTTGACCTTCAGCCCCCCGCCGGTCAGCGCCGCCATCGACGCCGAATGGTGCGGCGCGCGGAACGGGCGCGTGCGGGTGAGCCGTCCGCCCTGCAGCGTGCCGGCGACGCTCGCCACCATCGACACCTCCAGCGCCTCGGCCGGTTCGAGCGGCGGCAGAATGCCGGGCAGGCAGCTCGCCATCAGCGATTTGCCCGCGCCCGGCGGGCCGATCATCAGCAGATTGTGCCCGCCCGCCGCCGCGATCTCCAGCGCGCGCTTGGCGGTCTCCTGCCCCTTGACCTGGTTGAGATCGGGGCCGCGGATCGCCGCTTCGGCCTCGCCGGCGATCGCCGCGCCGAGCAGTTGCCGGCCCTTGAAATGGTTGACCAGCCCGATCAGGTCGGGCGCGGCGATCACCCCGGTCGTGCCCGCCCATGCCGCCTCCGGCCCCTGCGCCACCGGACAGACCAGCCCCTTGCCCAGTTCCGCCGCGTGCAGCGCCGCGAGCAGCACGCCGGGCGACGGCGCGATCCGGCCGTCCAGGCTCAGTTCGCCGACGAAGACATGCTCGCTCAACGATTCGGCATCGACCACGCCCATCGCGCCCAGCAGGGCGAGCGCGATCGGCAGGTCGAAATGCGACCCTTCCTTGGGCAGATCGGCGGGCGAGAGGTTGAGGATCACGCGCTTGGGCGGCAGCGCCAGCCCGATCGCCGCCATCGCCGCGCGCACCCGCTCGCGGCTTTCGCCCACCGCCTTGTCGGGCAGGCCGACGACGATGAAATTGGGCAGGCCGGGGACAAGGTTGCACTGCACCTCGACCGCGCGCGCCTCCAGCCCCAGATACGCCACCGTCGAAACGCTCGCGACCATGATTCCCCCTTTGTTCGCGATAAACAGCAGTTTGCGGCAAGGCGCAAATGGTTCGTGGCGCGGGTGTGGTTGCGCGGCGGGCAAAGCGCCCCCACCTCCCCCGCCATGCGACGCAAACCCCATCCGCTCGTGCGTATCCCGCTGCTGGTCACCGGCGCGACGCTGCTGATCGCCGCGCCGATCGCCGCGCCGCTGCCGGGGCCGGCGGGCACCTTGCTGGCGGCGGCGGGAATCGTCCTGATCCTGCGCCATTCGGCCTGGGCGCGGCACCGTTTCGTGCGGATCAAGGCGCGCTGGCCGCGCATCGGCGGGCTGATCGACCGCATCCTGGCGCGCGCCAGCGCCAGACGGCGGCGCCAGCGCGCCAAGCATGTCGCCGCGAATTGACTTCGCCCGCACTTTTGCCTAGAGGCGCCCGACACGCGGCCGTCCATGTGGCGGCCCTTTTACATTCTGATTTTCAGGGAATGAACGATGAAGCGGACCTTTCAGCCGAGCAACCTGGTGCGCGCGCGCCGGCACGGCTTCCGCGCGCGGATGGCGACTCCGGGCGGCCGCAACGTGATCCGGGCGCGTCGTGCGCGCGGCCGCAACAAGCTGAGCGCCTGAGCCCAGGCCCGCTTGCGCGGCTGACGCAGCGCAAACATTATCTCGCCGCGAACGCTGGAAAGCGCGCCCCGATGCCGGGATTCGTGCTGCTGGTTCGCGTGCGTGGCGACGATGACGCGACGATGCGAATCGGCATCACCGTTTCCAAGAAGGTCGGCAATGCGGTCGTGCGCAATCGCATGAAGCGCCGCTTCCGCGAGCTCGCGCGCGCGATCCTGCCGACCGAGGGAATCGCGGGCGCCGACCATGTGCTGATCGGGCGCAACAGCGGCATCGAACGCGACTTCGCGATGCTCAAGGCCGACCTGACGAAAGCCCTCGCGCGGGTCCGCAAATGATCGCCCGCCTGCTCATCCTCATCGCGCGCGGCTGGCAGCTCGGCCCGTCGCGCATCCTGCCGCCCAGCTGTCGCTTCGCGCCAAGCTGTTCGGCCTATGCAATCGAGGCACTCAACCGCTATGGCGCGCTCAAAGGGGGGTGGCTGGCGCTGCGGCGCATCCTTCGCTGCCATCCATGGGGCGGGCATGGGTTCGATCCCGTGCCATGACCTTTCGAACCGGGGACTGACGTGAAAGACGAACAGAAGAATTTCCTGCTCTTCGCGGTGATCGCCGCGCTGCTGCTGTTCGCATGGCCGCTGGTCGCCGAACGCTTCTTCCCCACCGCCAATCCCCCCGCGACCAGGATCGAGGGCGGCAAGACGCAGGTGGTGCCGAACCCCGGCGCCGATCCCGCCGCCGATTCGCCCGCCGCGGTGCGCGACCGCCGCATCGTGCTGAGCGAAACCCCGCGCGTGGCGATCGACACGCCGCTGCTCAAGGGCAGCATCAACCTCAGGGGCGCGCGGATCGACGATCTCGTGCTGGTCAAGCACAAGGAGACGATCGCCAAGGACAGCGATCCGATCCGCCTGCTCTCGCCCTCCGGCACGCGCGACGCCTATTTCGCGGGCTTCGGCTGGAACGGCCAGGGCCTCACCGCCCCCGGCGCCGACACGGTATGGAAAGCGAGCGGCAACCGCCTGACCGCGGCCACGCCGGTCACGCTGACCGCCAGCAACGGCACGCAACGCTTCATCATCGAGCTGTCGGTCGACAATGGCTATATGTTCACGATCCGGCAAAAGGTCGCGAATCTCGGCCGCCAGGCGATCAGCGTCGCGCCGTACGGCTATCTCTATCGCTATGGGCCGGGCAAGGATCACGATACCTGGACGATCCATGCCGGGCCGGTGGTCGCCGATGGCGCATCGGTGAATTACGGCGTCGATTACAAGACCGTGGCTGAAAAGGGCGCGCAGCGGTTCGACGCGACCGGCGGATGGATCGGCTATACCGATACCTACTGGCTGACCGCGCTCGTGCCCGATCAAGGCGCGAAGGGCGCGCTCAGCTTCCGTCCCGCCGCCGGCGGCGCCACCCAGGCGCAGTTCGAGCCCGGCGCGGCGCGGCAGGTCGGCCCCGGCCGGATGGTGACGCAGACCTCGCGCTTCTTCGCCGGGGCGAAGGACATCAACCTGCTCGACAATTATGAGGAACAGGGCGGCATCCGCCAGTTCGGCAAGGCGATCGACTGGGGCTGGTTTGAGATCTTCGAAAAGCCGATCTTCCACTATCTCAACTGGCTGTTCCGGATGATCGGCAATTTCGGCGTGGCGATCATCGCGCTGACGCTGACCGTCCGCCTGCTGCTGTTCCCGATCGCGCAAAAGCAGTTCGCCTCGATGGCCAGCATGCGCGCGCTCCAGCCCAAGATGAAGGCGCTGCAGGAACGCTACAAGGACGACAAGCCGCGCCAGCAGCAGGAGATCATGAAGCTGTACAAGGAGGAAAAGGTGAACCCGCTCGCGGGCTGCCTGCCGACCTTGCTTCAGATCCCGATCCTCTACGCGCTCTACAAATGCCTGATGCTGTCGATCGAGATGCGGCACCAGCCCTTCGCATTGTGGCTCAAGGACCTCAGCGCGCCCGATCCGCTGCACGTCCTCAACCTGTTCGGCCTGCTCGACTTCAATCCGCCGGCGTTTCTGGCGATCGGCGTGCTGCCGATCCTGCTTGGGCTGTCGATGTGGGCGCAGTTCAAGCTGAACCCCGCGCCGATGGACGATGTGCAGAAGCAGGTGTTCGCGATCATGCCATGGGTGCTGATGTTCGTGATGGCGCCGTTCGCGGCGGGGCTCCAGCTCTACTGGATCACCTCGAACCTGCTCACCATCGCGCAGCAGAAATGGCTCTACAGCCGTCACCCGGCACTGAAGGAGCCCCTGCCCGCCGCCGCGCCGGCCGCGAAACCGGCAAAGCCCGCGAAGAAGTGAGCGAGTTCGACCCAGAATTGATCGAGGCCGCGCGCAAGACCTTCGCCGGCCCGGTCGCGTTCCTCAAATCCGCGCCGGCGCTCCACTTCTTGCCCGATCCGACGGCGCCGGAGGTGGCGTTCGCCGGCCGGTCGAACGTCGGCAAATCCTCGCTGCTCAACGCGCTCGCCGGCCGCAACGGCCTCGCCCGCACGTCGAACACACCGGGGCGCACGCAGGAACTGAACTTCTTCGACATCGGCGATCCGGTTCGGTTCCGCCTCGTCGATATGCCCGGCTACGGCTTCGCCAAGGCGCCCAAGGATGTCGTCAAGAAGTGGCGCTTCCTGGTCAACGACTTCCTGCGCGGCCGCGACGTGCTCAAGCGCGCACTGGTGCTGATCGACGCGCGCCACGGCATCAAGGCGGTCGATCGCGACATCCTCGACATGCTCGACGCCGCCGCCGTCAGCTACCGCCTCGTCCTGACCAAGGCCGACAAGATCAAACCCGCCGAACTCGCCGAGGTGACCGAACGCACCCTCGCCGAGGCGCGCAAACGCCCCGCCGCGCACCCCGACATCCTCACCACGTCGAGCGAGAAGAACGAGGGCATCGCGCAGCTGCGCGCCGCGGTGCTGGAGGCGGTGAGCGTCTGAGCGGCATTGATTTGCGCATCGAATGATGCCATTATTCATGCTTTGATCGAGAAGAAGCAATGCGCACCACCCTCGCCCTTGACGACGATCTCGTGAGCAAGGCTCAGGCTTTCACCGGGGTGAAGGAGAAGTCCGCACTGGTTCGCGAGGCGCTCAAGGCGCTGATCGAGCGGGAAAGCGCACGGCGTCTTGCGTTGCTTGGCGGGTCCGATCCGGATGCCACGGCCGCGCCGCGCCGTCGTGCGGAATGATCCTTGCCGACACGTCGATCTGGATCGACCATCTGCGCAGCGGCGATCCACGGCTGGTCGATCTTCTCGATGGCGGCCAATTGCTGTGCCATCCGTTCGTGACGGGCGAGATCGCGCTCGGGAGCCTGCGGCAGCGTGATCTGGTCGTCGCGTCGCTCCGCGACCTTCCTGCCGCGACCGTGGCGACGGACGACGAAGTGCTTGATCTGATCGGGCGGGATCGACTGTTCGGTCAAGGCATCGGCTATGTCGACGCGCATCTTCTAGCAGCCGTGAGACTGACGCCTGGCGCGCGGCTGTGGACGCGCGATAAACGGCTGCGCACGGCCGCGGAAGACATCGAAATCGCGGTTGCGGACTGGTAACTCACTCGTCCCGCCGCTATCCCGCGGCCATGCTCAAGCTCTTCATCGGCAACAAGGCCTATTCCTCCTGGTCGCTGCGCGGCTGGCTCGCGTGCAAGCTCTCAGGGCTCCCGTTCGAGGAAGTGGTCGTCCCGCTTTACGACCAGGACTGGGAAAAGCGGCGCGAGGGCGACGAGTTCGCACCCTCGTCGGGCAAGGTGCCGATCCTGTGGGATGGTGACGCGGTGGTGTGGGACAGCCTCGCCATCGTCGAATATCTGAACGAGAAGTCGGGCGGCGACAAATTCTGGCCGGCCGATCCCACCGCGCGCGCGATGGCGCGGTCGATGGCGGCGGAGATGCATTCGGGTTTCGCCGCGCTGCGCCGCGAGCACAGCATGAACATCCGCCAGCTCTATCCGCCCAAGCCGCCCAGCGACGAGGTGATGCAGGACGTCCAGCGCATCATGGAATTATGGGCGCAGGCGCGCGCGCGTTACGGCGGCGACGGCGATTTCCTGTTCGGCGAATTCGGCGCGGTCGACGTGATGTTCGCGCCGGTGGTCACGCGCCTCGTCACCTATTCGCTCCCCGTCGCGCGGTTCGCCCCGCCCTATATGCAGGCGGTGCTCCAGCACCGCTTCATGCAGGACTGGATCGCCGCCGCGCAGGAGGAAGAGTGGGTGATCCAGAAATTCGAGCAGGCACCGGCCTGAACCTCATTTGAGGCGGACCGTATCATAGGGCGTGCCGTCCTTGTGGATATAGCCGGTGGCGGTGAAGCGCATGTCGATATCGGAATAGGTGCCGCCATAGCTGCGGTCGCCCGCGCCGATCGCCACGAACACGCAATCGGCATCGCTGCGGTTGACCAGATGGTGACCGTTGCGATCCGCCTTGGGAAAGGTCGCGACATCGCCGGCGCGCATCGTCACCTCGCCCATATCGTCGATCAGCACCGCTTCGCCCGACAACATCACCACCATTTCGTCCTCGCCCTCATGCCAATGGCGCTGCGACGACCATGCGCCGGGCTTGAGCGTCACATGGCTGGCCCCGAACAGCGTGAGGCCGCCGGCGGGCGCGAGCCGGCGAGACCAGCGTTCCTGCACATCGGCGTCGAACGGCGCGGGATAGCCGGTGGCGTTGGTCTGCGGGATTGTGTCGAGGTCGAGCTTGGGCAATGGAGCCTCCAATCGTTACGGAGGTCTCCTTGCCCGATGTCGTCGAACTGGCCAAGGCGTTAATCGCCGCGCAAAGCGTCACCCCCGCACGCGGCGCGGTGTTCGACGTGCTGGAGGCCGCGCTGCTGCCGCTGGGGTTCAAGGTGGATCGCTTCGTCGCGGGCGAGGCGCCGGACGGCCCGGTCGAAAACCTGCTGGCGCACCGCATCGCCGGGCCCGGCCCGCACTTCGCCTTTGCCGGCCATCTCGACGTGGTGCCGCCCGGCGAAGGCTGGACCGGCGATGCCTTCGTCCCCGACATTCGCGGCGATCTGCTCTACGGCCGCGGCGCGGTCGACATGAAGGGATCGATCGCCGCCTTCACCGCCGCGCTCGCGCAGGCACCGGTGGCGGGCACGGTCAGCCTGATCATCACCGGCGACGAGGAAGGCCCCGCCACCTACGGCACGCTCGCGCTGATCGATCGGATGCAGGCGGCGGGACTGATCCCCGATCTTTGCCTGGTCGGCGAACCGACGAGCAGCGCGCGGCTAGGCGACACGATCAAGATCGGGCGGCGCGGATCGACGGTGATCGATATCGAGGTGCCGGGGCGGCAGGGCCATGTCGCCTATCCCCATCTCGCCGACAACCCGGTCCCGCGCCTGATCCGCGCATTGGCGGAAATCGACGCCATCGTGCTGGACCAGGGCACCGACTGGTTCCAGCCCTCGAACATCGAGGTGATCGACCTGACGGTCGGCAATCCCGCGACCAACGTGATCCCCGGCAAGGCGTCGGCGCGGATCAGCATCCGTTTCAACGACCGGCATCGCGGCCCCCAGTTGATCGAGCGGATCGAGGCCATCGTCCACGCCCACGCCCCCGCCGGACAAGTGCGCGGCCGCGTCTATGGCGAAGCGTTCCTGACCGAACCCGGAACGCTGTCCGACCTCATTTCCGACGCGGTCGAGGCGCGGCTGGGCATCCGGCCGGAACTGTCGACCAGCGGCGGCACGTCGGACGCGCGCTTCCTCTCGCGCATCTGCCCGGTGGCGGAATTCGGCCTGGTCAATGCGACGATGCACAAGCTGGACGAGGCGGTCGCGATCCCCGACCTGCACGATCTCACCGCGATCCATGCCGATATCCTGCGGCGGATATATGCCTAGCCCGCGGCGCGGACGCCCTCGCCAGGGGTTTCGCGCGCCCAGGCCAGGAAATCGGCCTCCGCCATCGGCTGTGCGATGACATAGCCCTGCAGCACGTCACAGCCGATCACGCGCAGCACGTCGAGCTGCGCCTGGGTCTCGATCCCTTCGGCCACCGCTTCGCAGCCCAGGCCGTGGATCAGGCCGATCACCGCCTGGGCGATGGTGCGCGCTTCGGCCTGGCTGGCGACATGCTCGATCAGGCTGCGGTCGAGCTTGACGCGATCGACCGGCAGGTCGCGCAGCCGGGCGAGATTGGAATAGCCGGTGCCGAAATCGTCGATCGCGATGCTCGCGCCGTCGGCGCGCAGCGTGGCGATGGCGTCGACCACCTCGTCCGAACAATGCATCGCCAGCGTCTCGGTGATCTCCAGCTCCAGCAGCCGTGCCGGCGCGCCGGCCGCCCGCATCGCTTCGCGCAGCCGCCGGAAGAAGGCGGCATGATCGAGCTGGCGCGGGCTGATGTTGATCGCCATGCGCCGTTCCACGCCCAGTTCGCCCCAGCGCGCGATCGTCCGGGCGACGCTTTCGACCACCCATTCACCGATCTCGACGATCAGGCCGGTTTCCTCGGCGCGCGCGATGAAGCTGCCCGGCAGGCACAGCCCGCGATCGGGATGCCGCCAGCGCAACAGCGCCTCCGCGCCGACGATGCCGCCATCGGCCGCGCTGACCTGGGGCTGATAGACCAGCGTGAACTGATCGCGCTCGACCGCGCCGCGCAGGTCGGTTTCCAGTTGCGCGCGCTCGGCGATCTCGGCGGCCAGCCGGTCGGTGAAATGTTCCGCGCGGCCGCGGCCCGAACTCTTGGCATGATACATGGCGGCGTCGGCCGCGCGCATCAGATCGGTCAGCGTGGTGCCGTGTTCGGGGCGCAGCGCGATGCCCACCGACGCGCCGATCGACACTTCCTGATCGGCCAGGTCGAACGGCTCCGACAGCGCGAACAGGATGCCGCGGCCGATGCGGTCGGCATTGCGCATATGGCCCAGCGCCGGGAAGAACAGGGTGAATTCGTCGCCCGACAGCCGGCCGATCAACGGCATCATCGCATCGGCCTCGCCGGTGAAGCGATCGGCCACCGCGCGCAACCGGTTGGCGACCATCGCGAGCAGCTGATCGCCCACCGCATGGCCCAGCGTGTCGTTCACCGCCTTGAACCGGTCGAGGTCGATGAAGAACAATGCGGCCATCGCGTCGAGCGGCAGGTCGGTCAAGATGCGTTCGCAACTGCGGCGGAAATGCGTGCGGTTGGGCAGGCCGGTGACCGGATCGTACAGCGCGAGCCGCTGGACGCTGTCGAGATTGGCGTGAAGCTGGCGGAACAGCCCGCCCATCGCCTCTGCCAGTTGCGGCACGCATTCGCCGACTTCGCGCGGGATTTCGCTTTCAAGGTCGCCGTTGGCGGCGCTGGACAGGCGCAGGATCGCGGCATCGATCGCCGCCGCCGTATGGGCGATGGTGCGTTCGGCATAGGCCCAGCACATCGCCGCGCAGATGATCGCCGCGATCAGCGCGCGCGTCGCACTGCTGACATCGAACTGGCCGCGCGACGTCGCCGCGAGCGCGAGGATGAACACGAACGCCCCGGCGCAGATCGCGAACGCGATCGCACGGCTCTTGAGCGAAATTCCGTTCATCGCGAGCGCGCTTGTCCCCCATGCTCCCGCCGGAACGCGGGTCGATGGGCCGGTCTACCCCGAAAAGGGTTAAGATTTTCGCGCCGGCCCGCCGCGCTCGCGCCGCAGCACCAGATAGAGCGCGCCCTGCCCGCCATGGCGCGGATGCGCGCCCCGCACCGCCGCGATGCGATCGGCATGGCGCGAGGCGGCGATCCAGTCGCCCACCGCCGCGCGGATCGCGCCGCGCGCATGCGGTCGTTCGGATTCCGCACGCGGCGGCTTGCCGGTGATGAGCAACAGCAGCCGGTCGCCGCGCGCGATCGACCGCGCGATCCCCGTGTCGAGCAGCGCATGAGCGCTCGACAGATTATGGCCATGCAGGTCGATGCTGCTGTCCGGCGCGACCAGCCCGCGCGACAGGCGGCGGTCCCATGCGGGGTCGAGTGTCGAAGGCACGGGTTTGGCGACCTGTTTCGATGCCCGGGGAGAACCCGATTTCGTGGACTTCGCAGCCGCGTCGTTCCCCAGCGAAAGCGGGGGTCCAGGGTGACGAACGGCGCGCTCTGAACGCTGCCCCCCCGCTTGCGCGGGGGAACGGTCATTTGGCGATCGCGCTGGCCTTTCCTTCGCCAAGGGCGTCACCGTGGCGATCACGCGCGCCCATAATGCCCGTTCCTCCCCGGTCATCGCGCGCGGCGGCTTGCCCACCGCTCAGCGGCCGTTGAGGCGGGCGAGCGTTCCCCTGGGCAACAGCAGCCATGCCGTACCGCGCGCCGCCATGCCGCCGGCAATCGCCCGCGCCTCGTCGCCCGCGCCCCAGAAGGTGTCGAAGCGGTTGGCGCCCTTGATCGCGCCGCCGGTATCCTGCGCCACCCACAGCCCGTTGGCGTCCTGCCGGTCCATCGACAGGAACACCGGCGCGCCCAGCGGCACGAATCTGGGATCGGCCGCCACGCTGCCGCCGCCCGTCACCGCATGTCCCATCGCGCCGAGCGGGCCCGGCCCGGTCAGCTCGCGAAAGAACACGAAGCTCTTGTTCTCGCGCATGATCGCGCGGCCCTGTTCGGGATTCTCGCGCAGATACGCCATGATCCCCTGCATCGAGGCCTGACCGGGCTTCAGGATGCCGCGATCCAGCATCAGCTTGCCGATCCCGGTATAGTCGCGCCCGTTCTGGCTGGCATAGCCGATCCGCATCACCCCGCCATCGGGCAGCCGCAGCCGCCCCGAACCCTGGATCTGCAGGAAGAACAGCTCGACCGGATCGGCCGCCCAGGCGATCTCCAGCCCGCGTCCCGCCAACGCGCCCTGCTCGATCGCGGTGCGATCGTGATAGGGCACGAAGTTCGTCCCCTCCACGCGCCCGCGGATCGACTTGCCCTTCATCGCGTCGGAGAATTTGCCAAGGTCGACATCGACCAGATCGGCCGGCCGGCCATAGACCGGCACCTCATAGCCGGCCCGCCACGTCCGCGATCCGGCGATCTCCGGCTCGTAATAGCCCGTGGCGAACGCCTTGCCGTCGGCGACCTGCACCGCCTCGAAATGGGTGGCGAAGAACTGCGCCGCCTCGCGGTCCTGCGCCGATCTCGCCGCGTCGCACGCCGCGCGCCAATCCTCGCCGCGCGTCAGCCCGCTCGCATCGGTCCGCCGGACCAGGCTGGGGCAGCTGGTGCGGAACGCCGCCAGCGCGCGCGCCGCGCCGGCCATCGTCAATGGCAGCCGATCGATCGCCGGACCCGCGACCAGCCCCGCGGCCGCTGCGGTCGTGACGGTCGCCGATGCGGCCGGCGCCGGCACCGGGGCGAGCGGCGTCGCCGCGACCGGCTGACGAACCGGCGGCGCCGGCCTTGCGGGCGCCGGCCGATAGGTCGAGCCTGAAGAAGCGGGCCGCGACGGCACGACTCCGGACGAACAGGCGCCCAACAGCGCGGCAGCCGCCGCTACGCCCCAGACGCGCATGTCGCCCCCTTCAAGCCCGTCCCCTTCAAGCTTCGTCGGTGTCGCTCAGCTTCCAGTTCGGGTCACCGCTCTTGAGGTCGCGGCTGAACTCCCACACGTCATGCATCTCGACCGCATCGCTCATCGATCCGCTGACGACATTGCCGTCGGCATCGCGCGTCACCATGGCGACATCGGCGTCGAACCGCATCGTGATCCGCGCGATCGCCCCGGCGACCTCGATTTCCGAAATCCCGGCGCGCTCGATCGACACCAGCCGGTTGTCGACGACATGGCCCGCCGCCTCGCGCGCGTCGATCGCGGCGAAGAAGGGGGTGCGCACCTGATCCTCGACCAGCCAGGTCAGCGTCTCGCGATCGCCCTTCCAATAGGCTTCCAGGATCATGCGATAGGCCGATTTCGCGCCTTCGACGAACTGGCCGACATCGAAGGCGGGATCGGCCGCGACCAGCGCGCGCAGCCCGCCCTCCGCGCCCTGTTCGACGGTGCGCGGGCCGGCCTCGCGCACCGCGGGCAGGTCGATCGTGCGCGGCATCGGCTGCGCGCCGACACGCTCCTCCGCCGGGCGCGGCAGCGGCTGTTCATGCCCGGTGCGCTTGCCCAGCACGGCATAGAGCCTGAGCGCCAGGAAAGCCGCGATCGCTGCGAAAAGAACGACAAAAAGCACGCCAGTCACCTCGTTTCCGCTCCCCACATAGGCAGGAAAGTCGCCCGATTCAAATGTCGCATCCTGACAGGCGGCGCAGGCCCGTTGAAACCGGGCAGCCGCCCTGCTAGTCGCGGCCACGGTTCCAACGCGGATGGCCGCGCGAATATCCCGGTACGGAAGGACTTTTGAAACGATGAGCGAGCCCGAAAACGCCGAGCCGCTGGCGAACGGCGCCGACACCTCCACCTCGGTCGGCGTGATCTCGCAATATGTGAAGGATTTCTCGTTCGAGAATCCCAATGCCCCGGCAATCTACCAGGCGCCCGGCCAGCCCGCCTTCGACGTGCAGTTCAACATCGGATCGGCCGAAGTCGGCACCGATGTATATGAAGTGACGCTGAAGATCGACGTGCGCGCGCAGACCGGCGAGCAGACCGCGTTCGTCGTCGACCTGTCCTATGCCGGGCTGTTCGGCATCCGCAACATGCCGCCCGAGCATCTCCAGCCCTTCCTGCTGGGCGAAGCGCCGCGCATCCTGTTCCCGTTCGCCCGTCGCGTGCTGGCCGATGCCGTCCGCGACGGCGGCTTCCCGCCGCTGATGCTCGAACCGATCGACTTCAACGGCCTCTATTACCAGCAACTCGAAGCGCGCGAGGCCGAGGCGCAGGGCGGCGAAGCCGGCACGGCATAAGTTGGAAGATCGCCTGATCCAATCCTCCCCCGCCAGGGGGAGGTGGCAGCCCCCGCGCAGACGGGGATGACGGAGGGGGAGGACAGCGGGTGATCAGAAATTTAAGCGATCCGCCGCCCTCCCCCTCCGTCGCCTTCGGCGCCACCTCCCCCTGGCGGGGGAGGATTTCCACGCCATGAACCTGGTCAAGGCGCTCGGATCGATCGGCGGGCTCACCCTTGCCAGCCGCGTGCTCGGGCTGGTCAGAGACTCGCTGTTCGCGCGTTATGTCGGCGCCAGCTTCGCGTCCGATGCGTTCCTGATCGCCTTCCGCCTCCCGAACCTGTTTCGCGCGCTGTTCGCCGAGGGCGCGTTCAGCGCCGCCTTCGTGCCGATGTTCGCCAGGAAGGTCGGCGCGGCCGACGGCGACACCCGCCCCGCCCTCACCTTCGCCGAAGAGGCGCTGTCGGTGCTCCTCCCCGTCCTGATCGTCATGACCGCGGTGATGGAGATCGCCGCCTTCCCGGTCGTCTGGGCGCTGTCGGGCGGGTTCAACGACGTGACTCCCGACCAGTTCGCCTATGCGGTCGAGCTGTCGCGGCTGACCTTCCCCTATCTCCTCCTCATCAGCCTGGTCTCGCTGCTCGGCGGCATCCTCAATTCGCTGCACAAATTCTGGGTCAACGCCGCCGCCCCCATCCTGCTCAACCTCACGCTGATCGCGGCACTCCTGTTCTTCCATCACGACGACACGCTGGTGACGGCGCGCAACCAGGCGATCGCCGTGACCGTATCGGGCGCGCTCCAGCTCTTGTGGCTGATCCTCGCCGCGCGCGCCGCCGGCGTGAAACTGCGCCTCCGCCTGCCGCGCCTGTCGCCTGATGTCAAAAAGCTGCTCGGGCTGATCGCCCCCGCCGCAGCCGGCGCCGGCGCCACGCAGATCAACCTCGTCATCTCCACCGCGCTCGCCGCCAGCCTGCTGGCCGAGGGCTCGGTCTCGTACATCTATTATGCCGACCGGCTGAACCAGCTCCCGCTCGGCCTGATCGGTATCGGCCTCGGCACCGTCCTGCTGCCCACGATCGCGCGCCAGCTTGGCGCGGGCAAGGAAGCCGAGGCGATGCACACGCAGAATCGCGGCATGGAGCTGGCGCTGTTCCTCACCTTGCCCGCCACCGCCGCGCTGGTGATCTGCGGCGCCCCGATCGTCGCCGCATTGTTTCAACACGGCGCGTTCACGCCCGAGGACACGGTCAAGACCGCGCAGGCGCTGGCCGCCTTTTCGATCGGCCTGCCCGCCTATATCCTCGTGAAGGTACTGACGCCCGGCTATTATGCCCGGTCCGATACGAAGACGCCCGTGCGCTACGCGACGATCTCGATTGCCGTGAACTTCGTCCTCAACCTCGCGCTGATCGTCCCGCTCCAGCATATGGGACCGCCGCTCGCCACCGCGATCGCCTCATGGGTCAATGTCGCCATGCTCTACCGCACGCTGCGCCAGCGCGGCGATTTCGTGCTCGACGCGCAACTCTCTCGCCGTATCTGGCGGCTCGTCGGCGCCGCCGTCGCGATGGGCGCGGTGATGTTCTTCCTCAACGATCGGTTCACGCCCTACACCCACGGCGCCTGGACGATCCGTACGACGGCAATGCTGGTGCTGGTCGGCGCGGGCTGCCTCGTCTATGCCGCCGCCTGTTTCGTGACCGGCGCGGTGCGGATCGGCGACCTGAAAGCCCTGATCCGCCGCCGCGGCTGATATCGTTAGCCGCACCAGCCCGCTCCCCCACCCGGCCAACCAACGCCAGTGTATTCTATGGGTGGCCGGGTGGGGGAGCGGGCTGGTGCGGCCTGAAAATGCGCTCTATCGCGCATTTTCCAATACCAGAAAGAACCAACATGCGCGTCGTTTCCGGCATCAAGCCTACCGGCAATCTCCACCTCGGCAATTATCTCGGCGCGATTCTGCAATGGGTCGGCATGCAGGCGCAGATCGACGCGGCCGGCGGCGAGAGCATGTATTTCATCGCCGATCTGCACGGCCTCACCGAATGGATCGAGCCGCAGGCGCTCCACGCCAATACCTTCGAGATCGCCGCCGCGATGATCGCATCAGGCATCGATCCCAAACGCTCGATCCTGTTCAACCAGACGCGCGTGCCCGCGCATAGCGAGCTCGCCTGGCTGCTCAACAATGTCGCGCGCGTCGGCTGGCTCAACCGCATGACCCAGTTCAAGGACAAGGCGGGCAAGAACCGCGAGGGCGCCAGCGTCGGCCTCTACGACTATCCGGTGCTGATGGCGGCCGACGTGCTGCTCTATTCGGCCACCCACGTGCCGGTGGGCGAGGACCAGAAACAGCATCTCGAACTCGCGCGCGACATCGCCGCCAAGTTCAACCTGGATTACGGCGTCGAGCTGCTGGTCCAGCCCGAACCACTGGTCAGCAAGGCCGCGCCGCGCATCATGTCCTTGCGCGACGCGACGATGAAGATGTCGAAATCCAACCCCTCGGACGCCGCGCGCATCAACCTGATCGACGACGACGACGCCATCGCCCAGAAATTCCGCAAGGCGAAGACCGATCCGCAGCCGCTCGGGCAGACGCTGGACGACCTAAAGGACCGACCCGAGGCCAAGAACCTCGTCACCATCTTCGCCGCGCTGGCCGACCGCACGCCCGAGGACGTCGTCGCCGAATATGCCGGCCAGGGCTTTGGCACATTCAAGCCCGCGCTGGCCGATCTCGCCGTCGCCAAGCTCGCCCCGATCCGCGACGAGATGGTGCGCCTGACCGCCGACCGGCCGGCGGTGGACGCCATCCTGCGCGACGGCGCCGACCGCGCCGCCGCCCTCGCCGCCCCGCTGCTGCGCCGCATTCAAGAGACGATGGGACTGCTGGTGTGAAGCCGCCGCTCCCGGCGATCGCGGTCGAACTGCTCCCTCACGATCCATGCTGGGATGAATTGGCGCGAGCCGAAGCGGCGCGCTTCGCCGAGGCGATGGGCGATGTGCTGCTGCGTGTCGCGCATATCGGTTCGACCGCGATCCCCGGCATCTGCGCCAAGCCGATCATCGACCTGATGCCGGTCGTCACCGATCTTGTCGCGCTCGATGCCCGTAGCCCGGCGATCGAAGCCCTGGGATATGATTGGCGCGGCGAATATGGGCTTCCAGGCCGCCGTTACTGCATTCGCGATGACGACCGCTCGGGGCGGCGTCTATATCAGGCGCATTGCTATGCGGACGGGTCGCCGGAAATCGTCCGCCACCTCGCCTTCCGCGACCATCTGCGCGCCAATCCCGCGACCGCCGCCGAATATGCGGCCGAGAAAGAACGCTGCCGCGCGCTGTATCCGGATGACTCGCATCGTTACGGCGCGTGCAAGAGCGGTTTGATCCAGCGCATCGAGGCTGAGGCGCTCGCCGGGCGCTGACCCGCGCGGGTGTTTACGCCTCCAGCTGCCGCATCAAACTGCGCACCGCGCCGTCGATCTCACTGTCGGTGCCGCGCAGCTCCTCGATGCGGC
The DNA here is from genome assembly GCA_964413495.1 of uncultured Stakelama sp. Lineage (GTDB taxonomy): Bacteria > Pseudomonadota > Alphaproteobacteria > Sphingomonadales > Sphingomonadaceae > Sphingomonas. The sequence goes on from CAYPRW010000002.1 coordinate 250,536, forward strand.
GCACCGCGTGGATCACGGTCGAATGGTCGCGATTGCCGAACTTGCGCCCGATCTCGGGCAGCGAGCGCGTGGTCAGCCGCTTCGCCAGATACATCGCGATCTGCCGCGGGCGGGCGATCGCCACCGCGCGGCGCTGCGACACCAGGTCGAGCTGCTTGACGTCGAAATGCGACGACACCGCCTTCTGGATCTCGTCGATCGTGATGCGCCGCTGGCTGCCGCGCAGCGCCTCGCCCAGCACCGATTCGGCGAAGGCGATCGTCACCGTCTCGCTGTTCAGCTGCGCATAGGCGACCAGGCGGTTGAGCGCCCCTTCCAACTCACGCACGCTGCTGCTGATCCGCGTCGCCAGCAGGTCGAGCACCTCGCCCGGCACCACCGCGCCCGGCATGTCCTCCAGCTTGCGGTCGAGGATCGTGCGCCGCAGGCCAAGCTCGGCCGGCTTGATGTCCGCCGCCAGCCCCGATCCCAGCCGCGACGCCAGCCGCGCCTCGATTCCCTCAAGCGCCAGCGGGCTGCGATCGGCGGCGATCACCAGCCTTTTCCCCTCGCGCATGAACTCGTCGACCGTGTGGAAGAATTCCTCCTGCGTCGATTCCTTGCCGGCGATGAACTGCAGATCGTCGATCATCAGCAGGTCGACCCCGCGCAGCCGCGCCTTGAACGCGAACGTGTCCCTCTCGCGCACCGCGCGGACGAATTCGAACATGAAACGTTCGGCCGGCATGTAGATCGCGCTCGCCTCGGGCACCGCGTCGAGAAACGCCTGCCCGATCGCGTGCATCAGGTGGGTCTTGCCCTGCCCGGTGCTGCTGTGGAGGTAAAGCGGGCTGAAACGCGGCTTGCCCGGCTCGGCCAGCGCCCTGGCGGCATTGAACGCTACACGGTTCGACGTATCGACCACGAACCGGTCGAAGGTGAAACGCGAATCAAACCGCGGGCGATCGGGCGATGCAGCGGTCCTTGGTACAGCGGGCCTCGCGGCGGCGGTGGCGGGCACCCCGGTCATCGCCGCATCGGCCACGGGCTCGATCGCCTCCGCCGCCAGTTCGCGCGTGGCGCGCGCGTCGACCGTCTCGATCGAGACGGTGCGCACCTGCGGCAGCAGCGCGCGGAATTCCATCAGCAGCCGTTCGGCATAATGGCCCCGGACCCAGTTGGTCATGAACGGCGAAGGCAGGCCCAGGCGCACCGTTTCGGTGTCGCCGCCCTCGATCAGGACGATCGGCTTCAGCCACTGGTCGAACAGCCGCTGGCCGGCGGAAAGCCGCAAATTGCCGCGCACACGTGTCCAGGCCTTGGCTTGATCCATTCGCTTGTCGCCCCTCGTCCATCAAATTCCGTTCGCGAACGGCGCGGAACTGCCCCCTCTCCGCATGCCGATCTGTTCAGGACAAAAGCATCCCCCAGCCGGAATCGCATCCGCACTGATTCGCGTTCTGCGCTGAGCCCGCCGACATGAAACGCCGTGGCGGAAGGTGGTTTTAAGGGCCGTTTTTCGAGTCGATCAAGGGGGTGGCGTGTAAAGAATCTGAAATAAGTAGGCTTGACTCGGTCGCGCCGCGGAAAACCGCCAATCCCGTTTCAACTATATGATTTTCGGTCACTTTTATAAAAAGTTACGGCGGTGTGACGCCGCGACTCGTGGTCTTCCGCCATTTGGGCAATGCCGGCTTAACCAAGGCTTTGACGAACAAGCAAAACCCCGCCGGCATGGGCCGGCGGGGTTTTGAAGAACCGCGGTTTTCCGGGCGTCAGGCGAGCGCAGACAGGCGCTTGGTCAGGCGCGAGAATTTGCGCGCCGCCGTATTCTTGTGCACCACGCCCTTGGCCACACCGCGCGCCAGCTCCGGCTGCATCGCCTTCAGCGCCGATTCGGCCGCCGACTTGTCGCCCGATTCGAGCGCGCTCTCGACCCGCTTGACGAAGGTGCGGATGCGGCTGACGCGGGCGCCATTGACTTGCGCGCGGGCGGCGTTGCGGCGGATGCGCTTCTTGGCTTGCGGCGTGTTCGCCATGTAGGTCTCGTTCCTGTTTGCGTGCGAAAGGAGGCGCGGAACCAGCTTCCAAGCCTCGGGAAAGCGCGGCCCTTAGCCATTCGGGCGATTGGGGTCAACCTCGGCGCGGAACCGGCACGCCGTTCATCGCGCAATATTGCCGGGCCATGTCCACCATCCGCGCCATGCCCAACAGCGTCATGCGAAAGAAGCGCATGCGCAGATAGGGTTCGTCCGCGCACAGGGCGGGCGAGGGCATACTCGATCGCATCGCCGATCGCGGCCCGAGATAGACGATCGCGTCGAACTGCCGCGCCATCGGCACCGCGCGCGCGGGATCGGACGGCGCGCCGGGCGCATGGGGATTATAGGCCGAAAAGGGCTGTGCGCCCAGCGCCGTGTCCTTGAGCGTCGCCAACGCGGGCGCGGGCCAGTCGGCGATGCCGGGTTGCAGCGACGCGATCTCGACCAGCGCGTTGGTATAGATCGAAAAGACCTTCGCGCCGCGCGCCTCCAGCAGCGTGACGATGCTGGACGGCCCCGCCCGGCCGGGCGCAGGCGCGAAGGGCCGGCGCAGCAGATGCACCTCGCCATAGATCAGCAGCGCGCGGCGCCCCTTGGCCAGCACCTGGCGGCGGATGATGTCCGCCGTCACCGCATCGTCGCGCTGCGGCTGGCGGTTGTAATCGGCCAGGGTGCGCACGCCGCGCCAGTCGAACGGCACGTCGCCCAGGATCACGCGCAGCCGCCGGTTCGCGGGCAGCGCGGCGTTCACCTCGCGCACCGCGCGGTAGAAGTCGGCATAGACCGGCACGTCCCATACCGGGTTGGCTTGGGCGGTGTCCTGCCACACGCGGCGCAGCTCGGCCTGCGGCACCGCCTCGCCCCGGACATAACGGTCGATCACGCCCTGGTGCCGCGAATTGCCGAATTCGACGACGATATCGCGCACCGCCGCGCGGAATGCCGGATCGCGGATCAGGCGCAGCCGCAGCTCATGGCTCTGGATATTGCCGTGATCGCCATCGCCCAGCGCCACGATCGAATGATCGGCAAAGGCAGCGACGATCGCGCGCACCGGATCGCGCGGGGTGGCGGGGGCCGTCGCCCGCGCGGGTGCGGCGGCGCCGAGCGCCAGCAGCGCCAGTGCGATCCACCCCGCGATCACCCGACCGGCATCAAACCCCATAGCATCCTCCCACTCACTATTCAGAAACGTTATCACATCACTTGAAGCGATGCCAAGCGAGCGGTCATCACGTCAATGCTGGCATTTCGGGCACCAGAAGGTCGACCGCCCACCCTCGGCATAGCGCGCGACCACGCCGCCGCATTCGCACGGCTCGCCCTCACGGCCATAGACCTTGAACTGTTTCGAGAAATAGCCGAGCTCGCCGTCCGGCCGGGCATAGTCGCGCAACGACGACCCGCCGGCCGCGATCGCCGCATTCAGCACCAGATGCACCGCCTCGACCAGCCGCGCCAATCGCGCCCTGCTCAGCGATCCGCCCGCGCGCCGCGGCGAGATGCGCGACTCATACAAAGCCTCGCACACATAGATATTGCCCAACCCGGCCACCACGCGCTGGTCGAGCAATAGCAGCTTGATCGACGCGCTCCGCCCGGCAAGTACGGCCTTGAGATGATCCGCCGTGAAATGCGGCCCAAGCGGCTCCGGCCCCAGCGCCTTGAACGCCGGCCATTCGCCGATGTCGGCGGTGGACGCCAGATCCACCGACCCGAATCGGCGCGGATCGTTGAGCGCCAACGTCCGCCCCGCCTGCGTCTCGATCACCAGATGGTCGTGCGGCAAAATCTCCGACGGATCGACCCGCCAGCGCCCCGACATGCCCAGGTGAAAGATCATCGTGTCGCCGCGATTCGTATCGATCAGCCCATATTTCGCCCGCCGCCCCAGCGCCGTCACGCTCGCCCCGGTCAGCCGCTGTCCCAGATCCTCCGGCATCGCACGCCGCAAGTCGGGGCGGCGCAGCTGCACCCGCGCGATCCGCTGGCCCTCAAGCACGGGGCGCAGGCCGCGCACGGTGGTCTCGACTTCGGGAAGCTCTGGCATGACCGGCAGCTAAGCGGGCTTTGCCGCGTCCACAAGGCCCGCTAGGAGGGCCGCCATGACCGACACCGTCTCCTTCGGCTATGAGGATATCGCCGCCCACGAAAAGACCGCCCGCGTCGGCGGCGTCTTCTCCAGCGTCGCGTCCAGCTACGATCTCATGAACGACGCGATGTCGGGCGGTCTGCACCGCGTGTGGAAGGACGTGTTCGTGCGCCGCGTGAAGCCGCGCGCGGGCGAAGCGATCCTCGACATGGCCGGCGGCACCGGCGACATCGCCTTCCGCATGGCGCAATCGGGCGCGGCGATCACCGTCGCCGATATCAACCCGGACATGCTGGCCGTCGGCATCGATCGCGCCACCAAGCGCGGCATCGACGGCCTGGTCTGGAGCGAAGCCAACGCCGAAACGCTGCAATTCCCCGACCGGTTCTTCGACGCCTACACCATCGCCTTCGGCATCCGGAACGTCACCGACATCCCCAGGGCGCTGCGTGAGGCGCATCGCGTGCTCAAACGCGGCGGACGCTTCTTCGTGCTCGAATTCTCGACCACGGTCTGGCCGGGCTTTTCCGACATCTACGACGCCTATTCGCATCATCTGGTGCCGAAACTCGGCAAGCTGCTGGCGAATGACGAGGACAGCTATCGCTACCTCATCGAATCGATCCGCCGCTTCCCCGACATGCCGGCGTTCGAGCGGATGATCAAAGAGGCGGGCTTCGTGCAGACCCGCGTCGAACCGATGCTCGGCGGTCTCGTCGCGATCCATTCGGGCTGGAAGATTTGATGGAGGCCCGTTTCGATCCTCCCCGGCACGGGGAGGTGGCATCGCGCAGCGATGACGGAGGGGGCGTGCCACGAAGCGCAGCGTCTGCGGCGAGCCCCCTCCACCACGCTCTTCAGGCACGGTTCACCTCCCCGTACCGGGGAGGATGTCTTTGACCGCCGCCGCCACCCACATCTTCCGCCTCCTCAAATGGGGCCGCATCCTCGCCCGCCACGGCGCGCTGCGCGGGATCGAGCGCGACCGCAACACGCCGGCGCCCGTCCGCCGCCTCGCCCGCATCGCGCGCTTCGGCACATTCCAGCCCGAAACCCCACGCTATGCCGACGCGCTGCAGGCGATCGGCCCTGCCGCGATCAAGCTCGGCCAGACGCTCGCCACCCGGCCCGACCTGATCGGCGAGGCGGCGGCGCACGACCTGATGCGCCTGCAGGACGCGCTGCCGCCCGTCCCCTTCCCCATCATCCGCCAGGCGATCGAACGCAGCTTCGACAAACCCATCGAGACGCTGTTCGCCGAAATCGAGGAAGTCCCGATCGGCGCCGCCTCGATCGCGCAGGTCCATCGCGCCACCACCACCGACGGCCGCCGCGTCGCGGTGAAGGTGCTGCGCCCCGGCATCGAGGCCGAGTTCGCCCGCGCGATCGACACCTATGAATGGGCGGCGGCGCAGGTCGAGGGCATGGGCGGCGAGGCCGCGCGGCTGCGCCCGCGCCTGGTGATCGAGACGTTCAAACGCTGGACCGCGCGCGAGCTCGACCTGCGCCGCGAAGCCGCCTCCGCCTCCGAACTCAGCGAAGCGATGGAGGCCGAGCCCGACTTCACCGTCCCAGCGATCGACTGGCAGCGCACCACCGGCAGGGTGATGACGCTCGAGTGGGTCGACGGCATCAAGCTGTCGAACCGCGACGCGCTGGCCGCCGCCGGGCACGACACGCAACGCCTCGCCGACACGCTGATCCGCGCGTTCCTGCGCCAGGCGATCTCGGAAGGCTTCTTCCACGCCGACATGCACCAGGGCAATCTCTTCGCCCTGCCCGACGGCCGCATCGCCGCGATCGATTTCGGCATCATGGGCCGCATCGACCGCCGCGCGCGGGTGTGGCTGGCGGAGATCCTCTACGGCCTGATCACCGGCAATTACCGCCGCGTCGCGGAAATCCATTTCGAGGCGGGCTATGTCCCCGCCCACCACAATGTCGCCGAATTCGCGACCGCGCTCCGGGCAGTGGGCGAACCGATGCGCGGCCTGCCGGTCAAGGACATGAGCGTCGGCATGATGCTCGACAGCCTGTTCAACATCACCCGCGATTTCGACATGCAGACCCAGCCGCATCTGCTGCTGCTGCAAAAGACGATGGTGATGGTCGAAGGCGTCGCCACCCGCCTGCACCCCGACATCAATCTGTGGGACAGCGCAGCCCCGTTCGTGCGCGAATGGATCAGGACGGAATTGGGCCCCGAAGCGTTCATCGCCGATCGCCTGGTCGAGGATTTCCAGACCCTCGCCCGCCTGCCCCGGCTGATCCGCAACATCGAACGTCACTTCCCCGACCCCGGCGGCGCCCCGCCCGCCCCGCCGCTGCGCGAGATCCAGGTCGTCCGCGTCGGCGGCGGCTGGCGCTATGCCGCCATCGCGCTGCTCGCGGGGGGGATGGGCGTGGCGGCAACGCTACTGCTCACCTGAAAATCCTCCCCCGCCAGGGGATGGATTGGCCAATCTCCCGTCCCCACCTATACCGCCCCACAATGACGCGCCCGCGCCCGATCTGGCTCACCGCCCCCAGCCGCTTCGCCGCGCTCCCCCGCGCACAAGCGCGGATCGTGCTCGGCATGCTCGCCGCCCTCCTGCTCGCCTCGCTCACGGTCTACGGCGTTCCCACCCCGGCCCCCGCCGATGCCGGCGCGGGCGCCGACCAGCCCACCGACATCGCGCTCTATGAGGGCATCGTATCCGCCGTGCGCCATGGCGAGAACTATTACACCGCCGCCGCCGACGCGCTGCGCGCCGGCAGCTACCCGCTGCGCCCCTTCCTCACCTTCCGCATGCCCGGCCTCGCCGTCACCCAGGGCCTGCTCCCCGAACCAATCGTGCTCGGCCTGCTCTACCTGCTCGCCGCCGCGACCGCCTGGCTCTGGTATCGCCGCATCGCCACGGCGCTGGCCGGCATCCCGGCGCGCGTCGCCGCGTTGTTCCTGCTGGCGGGCGGCATGCTCGCCTTCGTCCAGCCCGGCCTCGTCGCCTTTCATGAGATCTGGGCCGGCCTGCTCGTCGCCGCCAGCCTCGCGCTGCGCCGCCCCGACCGCTGGATCGAAGCGGCCGCGCTCGCGCTGATCGCGATGCTGGTGCGTGAGACCGCGGCGCTGTTCGTCCTCGTCATGGGCGGCCTCGCGCTGCTCGAAGGGCATCGTCGCGAGGCGATCGGCTGGGCCGCCGCGCTCGGCGTCTTCGCGCTCGCGCTCGCCGCGCATGCGGTGGCGGTGCACGGCGTCACCGGCCCGCTCGACGCCGCCTCGCCCGGCTGGAGCGGGATGCACGGTTTCGGCCTGTTCGTCCGCGCGCTCACCCTCGCCACCGCGCTCCAGCTGCTGCCGGTCGCGCTTGCCGCCTTGCTCGTCGCGTTCGCGCTGTTCGGCTGGGCGAGCTGGCGCGACCCGCTGGCGCTCCGCGCCGCCGCGACGTTCAGCGCCTATGCCGCCGCGATCGGCCTGTTCGCCCGGCTCGACACCTTCTATTGGGGCCTGATGATCGCGCCCGTCTTTCTCGTCGGCCTCGCCTTCGTGCCCGACGGCCTGCGCGATCTCGTCCTGCGCGCGCTCGACAGGCGGCGCGTGCGCGTGCAGAGGATCGAGCCATGAAGCGCATCCTGCTGATCGTCGGCGGCGGCATCGCCGCCTACAAGGCGTGCGAGCTGATCCGCCTCGCGCGCAAGGCCGGCCTCGACGTCACCTGCGTGCTGACCGCCGGCGGCCAGCATTTCGTCACCCCGATGACGCTGGCCGCGCTGTCCGAGAACCAGGTCTATACGACATTGTGGGATCTCAAGGACGAGGCCGAGATGGGCCATATCCAATTGAGCCGCAACGCCGACCTGGTCGTCATCGCCCCCGCCACCGCCGACCTGCTGGCAAGGATGGCCGCCGGCATCGCCGACGATCTCGCCACCACCCTGCTGCTCGCCACCGACAAGCCGGTGCTGGCCGCCCCGGCGATGAACGTGCGCATGTGGCAGCACGCCGCCACCCGCCGCAACGTCGCCACGCTGCGCGCCGACGGCGTGACCATCCTCGATCCTGACGAAGGCGCGATGGCGTGCGGCGAATACGGCCCCGGCCGCCTGCCCCAGCCGCAGGCGATCCTCGACGCGATCCAGGCCGCGCTCGCCCCGGCTTCGGGTCCACTCGCCGGGAAGCACATCCTCGTCACCGCCGGCCCGACGCACGAGCCGATCGACCCGGTGCGCTACATCGCCAACCGCTCGTCGGGGAAGCAGGGGTTCGAGATCGCCGCCGCGCTCGCCGATCTCGGCGCGCGCGTCACGCTGATCGCCGGCCCGGTGACGCGCCCCACCCCGCCCCGCGTCGATCGCATCGACGTCGAGACCGCGCGCGAAATGGCCGAAGCGGTCGACGCCGCCCTCCCCGCCGACGCCGCGGTGATGGTCGCCGCCGTCGCCGATTGGCGCAGCGTGGACATCGGGGACCAGAAGCTCAAGAAAGGCGACTCCCCTCCCTCGCTCGAACTGGCGGAAAACGTCGACATCCTCGCCTCGCTCGCAAAATCCGCCGCCCGTCCCCGGCTCCTGATCGGTTTCGCCGCCGAAACCGAACGGGTCGTCGAACAAGCCACCGCGAAACGGACTCGCAAGGGCGCGGACTGGATTGTCGCCAACGACGTTTCGGGCGATGTGATGGGCGGAGATGCGAACACCATTCACCTCGTCACCGCGCAAGGCATTGAAAGCTGGCAGAAATTGCCCAAGCCCGATGTCGCGCGCCGCCTCGCCCAACGGATCGCCGATGCGCTTTAGGCTGGCGCTCGCCGCGCTGCTGGCGGCCGGCCCGGCGCTCCACGCCGCGCCCGCCGCCAATCAGCCGCCGATGCTGATCGAACAGCGTTACGGCGAAGACCGCGCCGCGCGTGTCCGGACGCTGATCGTCGTCGTCCATGCCGATGACGACGCCAGCATCGCCCCGGCCCATGGCTTCACCGAAGCCACCGCCCGCGCGCTGGCCGGCAGCACGGCGATCGCGCTGCTGCGCCCCGGCTATGCCGACGCCGCCGGCCGCCGCTCGCCGGGCGCGCGCGGCGACGGCAATGGCGATGGCTATACCCGCGATCGCGTGGGTGAGGTTGCGCGGTCGCTGATCGCGCTGCGCAAACGCTATCGCCGCGCCAGGCTGATCCTGGTCGGGGAAGGCGGCGGCGCGGCGATCGCCGCCAATCTGGCCGGCATCTATCCCACGCTGGTCGACGGGCTGCTGCTGGTGTCGTGCCCGTGCGCGCTGCCCGAATGGCGGCGCGCCATGGCGAAACGCAGCCCCGGCGCCGGGTTCGACCAGCCGGTCGCCAGCCTCGATCCGCTGCAGACGATCGGCGGTGTCTCACCCCTGCTGCGCGCGGCGGTGCTGGCGGGGGCGGACGACCCCGCCGGGCTGGCGCGCCTTTCGCGCACCTATGCCGAGGCGCTGGCGCTGCGCGGCATCGCGGTCGATTTCCGCATCCTGCCCGGCCGCGACGGCGCGGCGATGCTGGGCGAGCCCGAGGTGGCGGATGCGCTCAAGCGTCTGGTCGCCGCCCCGCCGGCGGCGCGCAGATGAGCGGCGCGATCCGCATCGCGATCCTGCGCCTGCCGCACGGCGCGGGCCTGGCGTTGCCGGCCTATGCCACGGCGGGCGCCGCCGGGCTGGACGTGGTTTCGGCCGAGGATCATGTGCTGGCCCCCGGCGCGCGCCATGCCGTCGCCACCGGCTTCGCCATCGCCATTCCCGAAGGCTATGAGGTGCAGGTCCGCCCGCGATCGGGCCTGGCGCTCAAGCACGGCATCACCTGCCTCAACACCCCCGGCACGATCGACAGCGACTATCGCGGCGAGGTTAAGGTGATTCTCGCCAATCTGGGTAGCGAACCGTTCAGGGTGGTCCGCGGAGAACGGATCGCACAGCTCGTCGCCGCGCCGGTACAGCGCGCGGCGTTCGAGGAGGTGGCGGCGCTCGACGAGACGGCGCGCGGCGGCGGCGGGTTCGGATCGACGGGACGGTGATGATCGCGACGCTGCTGCCCCTGTTGCTCATGGCGACACAGGCGGCCCCGGCCCAGCCGCTTGCGGCACCGCGCATCGACTGGGCAAGCCTGCCCGACCTGCCCTATCGCGAGCCGCCGCAGGTGACGGCGCCGATGAACGTCTATGTCAAGGCGCAGACCCGCGCGCGGCGATGCAAGGTGCAGCGCCGCGTGGCCGACAAACAGCCCGCGCTGCGGATCGAAGTGGCGGTGCTGGTCCATCCCGAGGACGGGGTGCGCACCACGGTGCCGCGCGCGGCGGGCTGCACGGTGGTCGAACAATATGCGGCGGGCCTCGTCACCGCCTTTGCGCGCAACAACCTCGCCGCGCGCGCCGGCGCCGCCGAGCAATGGTATCGCGCGACGGTCACCTTCGTCTGGCGGCGATGACCCTCAGCGACGCGGAACTCGACCGCTATGCCCGGCATATCGTGCTCAAGGAGATCGGCGGCGCCGGACAGCTGCGGCTGAAGGCGGCGCGCGTCGCCGTGATCGGCGCGGGCGGGATCGGCAGCCCGGCGCTGCAATATCTGGCGGCGGCGGGCGTGGGGACGATCACGGTGATCGACGACGACCGGGTCGATCTCTCGAACCTTCAGCGCCAGACCTTGTTCGCCACCGGCGATGCGGGGCAGCGCAAGGCCGATGCCGCATCGGCGGCGTTGCACCGGCTCAATCCGCATGTCGCAACCCATGTCCTGCCGGTCCGCATCGATGCGGACAACGCACCCCGGCTTCTCGCCGGCCACGACGCGATCCTCGACGGCACCGACAATTTCGCGACGCGCCTCGCCGTCGCCGACGCCGCGCTGGCGCTGCGCATCCCGCTGGTCAGCGCCGCGGTCGGCCAGTTCGAAGGGCAGCTGGGCGTGTTTCGCGGCTGGGAAGCGGACAGGCCCTGTTACCGCTGCTTCACCGGCGCAGATCCCGAGGCGTCCGGCGTCAATTGCGCCGATCAGGGCGTGCTGGGCGCGTTGACCGGGATGCTGGGCAGCCTTGCCGCGCTGGAGGTGATCCGCGCGATCGTGCCGTTCGGCGAGGACAGCGCAGGCAAGCTGCTGATCGCCGACACGCTGGCGCTGCGTTTCCGCACGATCGCCTTGCCCAGCGATCCCGGCTGTCCCGCCTGTTCGGCCTGACCGTTTTCGTCGCTGGCCGGCGGCGCGGCGCCTGCTAGAGTCGGCGGCATGTATGCGCTGTTGATGACCCTTGCCGCGCTTCAGGGCGTGCCCGAACCCGCCCGGCGCGTGCCGGTGCCGCGCGGCGCCGACCTTGCCCGGCTGGAAGCGGAGGCCGGGCGCTGTACGGCCACCTACAAGGACGATCGCTGCTACGAGCTGCAGATGGCGCTGGGCCGCGCGCTGATCGCCGCCGGCCGCTATCGCGATGCGCGCGATGTGGTGGAGGATGGGCGCAAGCGGGTGCTGGAGGTGTGGAGCCCGATCGACGATGCCCATAGCGACGCGATCGGCCGCGCCGAAGTGCGCAAGGTCAGGCCCGAACAGGTCGATCCCGATTTCCCGCGCATCGCCGCGCTGTTCAGGCGGATGTGGGCCGATATGGCCGAGGCGCACCTGCTGCGCGCGCAGGCGGCCGAGGCGCAGGGCGATTATGGCGACGCCGCGTCGGGGTTCAGCGCCTATTGGTCGATCCATACCGACTATGTGAAGGACCCGGCCAGGGCGGCGCGCGCGCTGGCGACCGGTCTGCGCGGCCTGGAGGCCTATCTGACGGCGGGCGATGCCGTTCAGGTCGAATCGATCATTCGCTTTTCGTTGCCCCGCGTGCCGCCCGCCTTCGGGCCGGATCATCCGCTGATCGTCGGCATCATGGTCGCGCGCGCACGGGCACAAAGCGCGCTGGGCAAATATGCGGAGGCGGAGAAATCGTTCGCCGACGCGCGCCTGCGCGCCGGGCGCACGACCGACGAGATGCTGAAGATCGATGCCGATGCCGCCTATGCCCGCCACCTGCTGGTGGTGGACCGGCTGCGCGAGGCGCTTGAGATCCAGCGCGGCGTGGTGGTGCGGCTGGAGGCGGCGAAGGCATCCCCCGCGCGCATGGCCCAGGCCTATCGCGATTTCGCTGAGGTCAGCACGGGGCAGGCGGCGCTGGATCTTGCCGCGCGCGCGGTCGACCTGCATGTCGCGGTCTTTGGCGCGGACCATCTGTTGACCGGGCGCGCGCGCATCGCGGCGGCGGGGCTGCTCGACCGCGAAGGCGATCCCGATCAGGCCGAGCAGGAGCGCGGGGCGGGCATCGCGATCCTCTCCAAACGGTTGCCCGTGCTGCATCCTGAGGTCGCGATCGCGCAGCTGCGCCAGGCCGAGAACCTGTTCATGAAGGATCGCTGCGACGAGGTACGCAGTCTTGCCGGCAAGGCGCTGGATTCGTTCCTTTTCATCGCGGTGGACACCAGCGTCGCCTATCAGGATCGCAAGCATCCCAACGCGGCGCGCGCACAGTTCCTGCTGGGCATGTGCGAGTTTCGGACCCAACCGGCCAGCGCGATCAAGCGACTGGAGGAAGCGGCGGCGATCCAGCGCGCCGTGCTGACGCCGACTCACCCGGAACGGCTGCATACCGAAATGGTGCTGGGCCTGATCGCGCGGGTGAAGGGTGACTATGGCGGCTCGCTGCGGCTGCTGCGTACCGTGGCGGCGGCGGCGGACGAGCGGGTGCGCAGCTATACCAGCTTCGACGCCGCCGCGCAGCGCGAGATGAAGCAGTTCTCGCCCGTCTATCGCGCGATCATCCAGACCGCCTGGGTCGCGTCGCAGCCGCGCTAGAAGCGCGTCTGCGCATAGATGCGGCAAACATCCTCATTCCATTCGCCGGCATAGCGTTCGAGCAGCAGTTCGGCCGGCACCTTGCCCGTGCGCACGATTTCGCGCAGCGGATCGAGGAAGCCGCTTTCATTGTCGCCCGCCGCGTTGAGCCGCGCCCGCGCGCTGAGGCCCTGGCCCGCGATGTCGATCACCTGTGCGGCGATGTCGCGCAGCCTGCCGCCGCCCGGCAGCGGCGCGTCGAGGCCCAGCCTTGGCACCGCATCGCGCAGCGCCTGCCGCTCACCCATGTCCCAGTCCTTGACCAGATCCCACGCCGCATCCAGCGCGCCCTGGTCGTAGAGCAGCCCGACCCACAGCGCCGGCAGCGCGCAGATCCGGTCCCACGGGCCGCCGTCGGCGCCGCGCATCTCCAGGAACGTCTTGAGGCGCACTTCGGGAAAGGCGGTCGAGAGATGGTCCGCCCAATCGTCGATCGTCGGCTTCTCGCCCGGCAGCACCGCCAGTTCGCCGCGCAGGAAATCGCGGAAGCTGAGCCCCGCGGCATCGATGTAGCGCCCGTCGCGATAGACGAAGTACATCGGCACATCGAGCGCATAGTCGGCATAACGTTCATAGCCGAAGCCGTCCTCGAACACGAAGGGCAGCATCCCCGTGCGATGCGGATCGGTATCCGACCAGATATGGCTGCGATAGCTCAGCATGCCGTTGGGCCGGCGTTCGGTGAAGGGCGAATTGGCGAACAGCGCCGTCGCCAGCGGCTGCAGCGCCAGCCCGACCCGGAATTTCCGCGCCATGTCCGCCTCGCTCGAATAATCGAGGTTCACCTGGATCGTGCAGGTGCGCAGCATCATGTCGAGCCCCATGCTGCCGACGCGCGGCATGTGGTTCAGCATGATCGCATAGCGGCCCTTGGGCATCACCGGCAGGTCGGCGCGCGCCTTGTCCGGCCACATGCCCAGGCCCAGGAAACCCAGGCCCAGCTTTTCGCCCACCGCCTTCACCTGTTGCAGGTGCCGTCCGGTCTCGGCGCAGGTCTGGTGCAGGTTTTCAAGCGGCGCGCCGGACAGTTCGAGCTGCCCCGCCGGCTCCAGGCTGACCGTGCCGTCCGCGCCCGACAGCGCGATCACCTTGCCGCCCTCCTCCACCGGCTGCCAGCCGAACTGCGTCAGTTCGGCAAGCAGGTCGCGAATGCCGCCCGGTTCGTCATAGGACGGCGCGCGGTGGTCGGCGGTGCGATACACGAACTTCTCGTGCTCCGTGCCGATCCGCCAGCGTTCGGCGGGCTTTTCGCCGCGCGCGAAATAATCGAGCAGCTGCTGGCGATGTTCGATGACAGGGGAGTCGGTGGCCGATGCCGTCTTGGTGCTCATCGCGCGCATTTAGGGGCGCGCGGATCGTTCCGCCAGTGGCTGTTTCACCAGTCCCCGGCGGCACCCATCCACAGGCTCACGGCCGCCACCGCAGCCGTTTCCGCGCGCAGGATGCGCGGGCCGAGCGAAATGCCGACCGCGCGCGGCACGGCGCGGATCGCCTCGCGCTCATCGGCGTCGAATCCGCCCTCGGGACCGATCAGGATCGCCGCCGGCCCCTGATGCTCGCGCATCGCCTCCAGCGCGGGCGCGCCGCCGGTCTCGTCGGCAAAGAACAGCGCGCGTTCGGCGGGCCAGTCCCTCAGCAATGCCGGCAGCTTCACCGGCTCGGCCAGTTCGGGCAGCGCGGTACGGCCGCATTGTTCGGCCGCCTCGATCATGTGCGCGCGCAGCCGGTCGAGGTTCAACCGATCGACCACCGCGCGCCGCGTCAGCACCGGCACCACGCGGGCCACGCCCAGTTCGCACGCCTTTTCGACCACCCAGTCGATCCGCCCTTTCCGGATCGGCGCGGCGCACAGCCACAAATCGGGCACCGCCTCGCGCTCGCGCAACCGCTCGCGCACCTCCAGCGTCACGTCGCGCTTGCGCACCTCTGCCGCGAGCGCGAGCCATTCGCCGGTCGCGTCGTCGCACAGCTTCACCGGATCGCCCGGTTTCAGGCGCATCACCGCCGCCAGATAATGGCCCTGCGGCCCGTCGATCCGGCGCGTCTCTCCCGCCGACAGCGGCGCGTCGACGAACAGGCGCGGGGTGGATTGCGGCGGCCAGGCGGGGGTGGCGATCATCGCCGCCCGTCCTATCCGCGCGCCCGCGCGGCGGCAATGTCAGCCGATGCGCCGCCAGTGGCGCGTCTGGCAGACCAGCCCGCCCAGCACGCAGCCCGATACGCGCAACAGCCCTTCATTCGTCCGCATCGCCGTTGCCGTCGCACGCTGGTCAAGATCGGGCACATAGGCCGTGCCGCGCCATTTTCCGTCGTTACGACGGCGCAGGTCGGTCAGCAGCCGGCTGCCGATCAATTCCCGCCCGCTGCCCTTGCGCGCATCGGCGCGCGCGGTTTCGTTCGCCCATACGACCGTGGCGCACAGCGCCTCGCCGCACGGGGCGATCCGCAGGTGGATCGTGTTGCGCATGTTGCGCCACACACCCTCCAGGCCGCTGGACGGGGGCACCGGCGCGGCAGCACCCAGCAGCAGGGCGGCGATCGTCAGACCCAGGACATGCATCAACTTCACTTCACAATCCTTCATGTCACGGCATATGGGCATGCGCGCTTCCGTTTCGAGTCTGCAATCATCGCCGGATGCGGCTTGACGAAGGCTGAACCTTGGCGTCTTCGTGATAACCGTATCATGACCGACGCCGATTCAGCCGTTCCCGACACCGAATATCACGGCATGATCGGGGCCCTGCCGGCCGCCGTCCGCCGCTATGCGCTGCTTGCGCGGTTCGACCGGCCGATCGGCTGGTGGCTGCTGTTCTGGCCCGGCGCGTGGGCAATCGCGCTGTCCGGCGGCGCGATCGAGCGGTGGGGCCTGCTCGCGTGGTTCCTGCTGGGCAGCATCACGATGCGCGGCGCGGGCTGCGTCTATAATGACATCGTCGATCGCGATCTGGATCGTCAGGTCGCGCGCACCCGCAACCGTCCGCTCGCCAGCGGCGCGGTGCGCGTCACGGCGGCGTGGATGTGGCTTGTCGCGCTGTGCCTGATGGGATTGGTCGTGCTGCTCCAGCTCAATCCCTTTGCGGCGGGTATCGCGCTCGCCAGCCTCGCCCCGGTCGCCGCCTATCCCTTCATGAAGCGGATCACCTGGTGGCCGCAGGCGTGGCTGGGCATCGTCTTCTCCTGGGCGGCGATCACCGGCTGGGCGGCGGTCACCGGCGAGCTGCCGCTGCCCGGCCTGCTGCTCTATGCCGGCTGTATCGCCTGGGTGATCGGTTACGACACCATCTATGCGTTGCAGGATGTCGAGGACGATGCGCTGGTCGGCGTGCGTTCGTCGGCCCGCCGCCTGGGTGGCAGGGTCTGCCCCGGTGTCGCCGCCTTCTACGCCGTCGCGCTGGGGCTGTGGGGCGCCGCGTTCTGGCTTGTCCGCCCCGATCCGTTGGCATTGCTGGCGCTCGCGCCGGTGGCGCTGCACCTGGTCTGGCAGGTCGCCACGCTCGTTCCCGCCGATGGCGCCAATGCGCTGCGCCGGTTCCGTTCGAACCGCAATGCCGGCTTCCTCATGTTCGCCGCCTGCTTCGTCGTGGGGACGACCGCCTTTTGACCTTCGCACGCCACGTCCCTAGATCGCATCGATGCTGACCCCCACCCAGGCGCGCGAGCGCGTTCAGGATGCCATTGCCCGTGCATTGAAAGCCGGGGCCGACGCCGCCGATGCGATGCTGTCGAGCGGCGAATCGCTGTCGGTATCGGTTCGCCTCGGCGCGCTGGAGGATGTCGGCCGGGCGGAGCATGAGGAGCTGGGCCTGCGCGTGTTCGCCGGTGCGCGCTCGGCCAGCATCTCCGCGACCGACCTGTCGCCGGCGTCGCTCGACACGTTGGCCGAGCGCGCCGTCGCGATGGCGCGCGAGGCGCCGGCGGACGAATGGGCCGGCCTCGCGCCCGCCGAACGGCTGCTCAAGGGTGATGTCCCCGATCTCGATCTGGACGATGGCGAGCTGGGCGATCCCGCCGCGCTCAAGGCGCGCGCGCTGGCGGCCGAGGACGCCGCGCGCGCCGTGCCCGGCGTGACCAACAGCGAGGGCGGGAGCGCCTCGGCGAGCCGTGGCATCTGGGCGCTCGCCACCAGCCATGGCTTTGCCGGCGCCTATGCCGTGACCAGCCATGGCGTTTCCGCCAGCGTGCTGGCCGGCGCGGCGGGTGCGATGGAGCGCGATTACGCGCATCACGGCGCGCGCCATGCCCGTCATCTGGAAGCATCGGCGGACGTCGGGCGGCGCGCGGGCGAGCGCGCGGTCGCCCGGCTCAACCCCGGCGGCGTCGAGAGCGGCACGATGCCCGTGGTGCTCGATCCGCGTGTCGGCGCGGGGCTGCTCGGCCACCTTGCCGGTGCGATTTCGGGCGGCGCGATCACGCGCAAGACCAGCTTCCTGCTCGACGCGCTGGGCACGCAGGTCTTCGCGCGCGGCATTCGCATCTTCGACGATCCGCACCGGCCGCACGGGCTGCGTTCGCGCCCGTTCGACGGCGAGGGGCTGCCGGTGTCGCCGACCGCGCTGGTCGAGGACGGCATGCTGGAGACCTGGCTGCTCGACAGCGCGGCGGCGCGGCAGCTGGGCCTGGAGCCGACCGGCCATGCCAGCCGTGGGATCGGCGGCGCGCCCGGTGTGGGCCCGTCCAACCTCTATATGGAAAACGGGCGGCTGCCGGTCGAGACGCTGATCGCGGATATCGAATATGGCGTCTACATCACCGAATTGATCGGCCAGGGCGTCAATCTGGTCACCGGCGATTACAGCCGTGGCGCGGCCGGTTTCCTGATCGAGAAGGGCGAGATCACGCGGCCGGTGAGCGAGATCACCGTCGCCGGCACGCTGCAGTCCATGTTCCGTGAGCTGACCCCGGCCAACGACCTGGAATACCGGTACGGCGTCAACGTGCCGACGCTGCGCATCGAGGGGATGACCGTCGCCAGCAGCTGAGTCCCTGCTTAAGGCGACCGCCGACATCGCGGAGGAAGCGGCGCGGCTCGCGCTTGCGCGGTTCCGAACCGGCGTGCGCAAATGGGAGAAGTCGCCCGACAATTTCGTGTGCGAGACCGATCTGGAGGTTGATGCGCTGTTGCGCGAGCGTCTTTGCGCGCTGTTGCCCGATGCCGGCTGGCTGTCCGAGGAAACCGCCGACGATCTCGCGCGCCTGTCGTGCGAGCGCGTATGGGTGGTCGATCCGATCGACGGCACGCGCGACTATATCCGCGACCGCCCTGGCTGGGCGGTGTCGGTCGCGCTGGTCGAGCATGGCCAGCCGGTGATCGGCGTGCTTGCAGCGCCCGCGCGCGGCGAGCTGTGGCTGGCGGCGGCGGGCGGGGGCGCGACCCTGAACGCCGTGCCGATCACGGCCTCGGGCCGCACCGCCCTGCCCGGCGCGCGCGTGCCGGCCGACGATCTGCCGAAGGTCGATCGCGACCTGGTCATGGTTCACAAGCCCAATTCGATCGCGTTGCGCATGGCGATGGTCGCTGCGGGCGAAGCCGATCTGCTCGCCACCTTTCGCTGGGGGGCGGACTGGGACATCGCCGCCGCCACGCTGATCGCGCGCGAGGCGGATGCGAAGGTGACCGATGCGCTTGCGAAGAAGCTGCGGTTCAATACGCCGCGCGGTGAGAGTTTCGGGTTGCTGGCGAGCGCGCCGGGGATCCACGAGGCGGCGGTCGAGCGGTTGCGTGGGCGGGCGGTCGAGGCGTTGGGGCGGCCGCGCAAATAACCGTTATCCCGGCTGCGTAGTCTTGGAGTTTTCACAACGGAGCCTTTCCCCTGCGAAAGCAGGGGCCCAGGATCACGAGCGATGCGCCTTGAAACCCTGGACCCCTGCTTTCGCACGGGAACAGACATGCATCGAGCGGAAAAAACGAGCTCGGATCATCGGCTTGCCGCGCATCGCCGTGCTTTTCTGCCGGGATGACGGCTATTTGCTCACCTCGTCATCCCCACGATACTTGACCTGCAGATAGCGCCCGCGCGTCGCCAGCGCGTCGAGATCGCCCTGCGCCAGTTGGGCCGACATTTGCGCGATCTCCTGATCGATCAACGCGAGACCGTCGACCAGCTGCTTGTCCGGCGACTGGCCGTAGCGGTCCACCCCGCGCAGATTGTCGGGTACGCGCTGATAGCCCTTGACCAGTTCGGGCAACTGCTCGCCGACCAGCTTGCGCACTTCCGCCGCCGCCGGCTCGCCCTCGTTGAGCGTCCGCAACTGCCCGGCGAGCACGTCCAGCTTCGCCCCGAGCGAGTCGACCAGCGGCATCGCCGCGCCGGGCAGCGTCGGCCGCTGGCGGTCGAGCCATTCCTCGGTGCGCAGCGGCAGGCTGGCAAGCGGCGTATCGCCGAACTTTTCCGGCGCCACTTCGGCGCTGCCCGGCATCATCCCGAAGAACAGGGTCGCCGCGATCAGCAGCGCCATCACCACCAGCGCCCCGCCCATCCCCAGCGGCACGAACCAGCCGACGATCATCGCCGCGATCACGATCACGCCCACCGCCGCGGCGATCCGGCCGACGCGGCGCAGGATCTCGCCCTCGCGCCGCTTCTTCGCACGGGCGCTCAGCGTCGTATAACGCTCGCGCGAGCGGTTGAGCACCGCGTCCGCCCTGGCGATCTCCCGGTCGATCTCGCTCGGCACCGGCTTACAGCGCCTCCAGCTTGAACGTCTCGGTCGCGCCCGAGACCTGGTTCTGCGACGCGCCCTCGGCCCGCGCGATATAGCCCTTCGACTTCTCGACCTCGTTCGACAGCACGTTGACCGTCGTCTTCATATTGTCGAGCGCCTTCACCTTGAAGGTATCGATCGCATCCATCGTGTCGTAGATGTTCTGGAAGGCGCGCTGCAGCGTCTCGATCGGGATCGTGCTGGACGCCGCCTGCTCGTGGATCAGCCCGGTATTCTCCTTGAGCAGCTTGCCGGTCGAATCGATGATGTTGGCGGTCGTCGTGTTAAGCGCGGTGATCTGGTCGAGCACCAGCCGCTGTGCCGTCAGCGCCTGCGCCACCGTCACCGCGGTGCGCAGCGCGCCGACCGTGGTGGTCGAGGCGCGGTCGACGCCCTTCACCAGCTCGACATTGTTCTTCTTGACCAGATCGAGCGCGAGATAGCCCTGCACCGTCACCGCCATCTGCGTCAGCAGATCCTGCGTGCGTTGGCGGGTATAGAACAATGCGGTCTCGCGGATCGCCTTGGCCTTGGCCGGATCGCTGTGATCCAGTTCCAGCGCCTTGTCCTCCAGCCGCTGGTCCATCTCTTTGGAGATATAGATCATCTGCTCCAGCCGGCCCATCGCGGCCCACAGATTCTGCCGCTCGACATCGATCGCGGCATTGTCCATCAGCAGTTCATCCTTGCCCGACTGCAGCCGCTTGAGGATCGAGGCGATGTGCGTCTGGCTCGACTTGTAGCTGTCGAAATAATTGCGCAGCTTGTTGCCGAACGGGATGATCCCGAAGATCTTCTTGCGCTGCATCAGGTCGCCGCGCTTGCCGGGATCGAGATCCTCGATCGTGCGGCGCAGCTCGGCCAGGTCGCTGCCGACGCCGGCGTCCTTGTCCATCGCGCGCACCGGGCGGTCGAGGAAGCGGTTGGACTGGCCCGCGGCGTCGCGGATCTCCTTCTGCCCCATCGCCGTGATCGCATCGACCCGCTTGCCGAATTCGGGCGAGTTGACGTCCTGCGCGACGAGATCGTCGATGAAGCTTTCGACGCGCGTGACCAGCTCGTTCTTCTTGGCCTCTTCGACCGGGACCAGGCCGGCCATCTTTTCCACCGGCCGTTCCTTCAATGGCTCGGGCGCGGTCAGCACCAGATCGTCGGTCTTCTCGGCAGTCGCGGTTTCGGTCGCCATGGGTCCATTCTCTCCAGCGGTTCCGGCCAAGATGAACGGGAACCGCGCGGCCTTCAAGTGTATCGCCTATATAATACACATCGAGCGGCCTGCAACGACTGGCTTTGTCAGAGGTTTTCGCGTCGCAGCCTGTTAACGTGTCGCTGCTAAGGTGAAGTCATGGAACGCAGGCTGAAGATGATGATTGCCGGTTCGATCGCGGTGTGGGTGCCGGTGGCTTCGGCCGCCCAGACGCTGCCCGGCGTGGTCGATCCCGGCAAGGTCTTTCGGCTGAAACCCGATCCGGCGCCCGAGGCACATGGCCCGGCGGCGCCCGATGCTGACTAGCCTGATCGCCGCGGCGCTGGCCGCTTTCGCTTCGCCGCAGGACTGCTCGATCGCCGGCGAGATCGGCGCGCGGGTCTGCGCGACCGCGGCGCTCAAGCCGCTAGCGACCGAGCTGGCGGCGAAGGAAGCGCGCGTGCTCGCCGTCACCGCCCGTCCCGCCACGTGGCGGGCGAGAGCGGCGCAGTTCCGCAAGTGGCTGGCCGAACCCGATCTCGATGGCAAGCGGCCGAGCGACGCGATGCTCGCCCAGCGGATCGAGGATCAGGTGCTGGAGCTGGACAAGGAGATCGACCGCGCCCGTGGCCTGGTCCCGGTCGCCGACGAGGCGGCCGCGCTGGGATCGGCATGCCTCGCCAAATGGCTGCATATGGGGTGCCGGGTCACCGCATCGGGTATTCTGCGCGGCGCGGACGGTGCGCGCATCCTGTGGCAGCGGCAGAGCGGCGCATCGGATGTGGACGGGATCGGCAACGGCATCCTGCTGTGGGATGCGAGCCGGCCCGGCGCGCCGAGGTTGATCGGCTGGTCGTTCGAGGGCGTGAATTATGAGGCGCCCAAGCTGACCGAGGACGGCAAGCTGTGGGTGCCGGGATCGATGGCGGGCAGCGGCGGCGGCAATGCCGATCTGCTCTATGTGAAGCGCGGCGAGACGTGGGTGGAGATCGAGACGACCAGCTGGCGCGACACGCTGGAAGATCGGCTGCCCAAGGGGTTCAGCGCGTGGCAGGGCATCGATTATGACTTCAACGGCATGGGCGGCCGCAGTCCGTTGTGGCGCGACAGCGACGCCAATTGCTGTCCGAGCGGCGGATCGATGACGCTGGGTTTTTCGATCAAAGGTACGTCGCTGATGCTCGACGAAGTTGATCCCGATATTGTCGAGAAATGGGCGGTGGAGAAGCGCTGACCGACGGGAAGAAAAGAAGCTGGGCCCCGGGTCAAGCCCGGGGTGACGATGGTGGTGACCTAAATCTTAGCCCAATCCCTCCCCTTCCCGCGCCGCACAAATTCGGCTAAGGGCCCGCCCGAACCGCGCTTTTGCGGCATCCAGGAACCGTTATGAACCTCCGCAACGTGGCGATCATCGCCCACGTCGATCATGGCAAGACCACGCTCGTCGATCAGCTCTTCCGCCAGTCCGGCACTTTCCGCGACAACCAGCGCGTCGAAGAGCGCGCGATGGATTCGAACGACCTGGAAAAGGAACGCGGGATCACCATCCTGGCCAAGCCGACCTCGGTCGAGTGGAACGGGACCCGCATCAACATCGTCGACACGCCGGGCCACGCCGATTTCGGCGGCGAGGTGGAGCGCATCCTGAGCATGGTCGACGGCGTGATCCTGCTGGTCGACAGTTCCGAAGGCGCGATGCCGCAGACCAAGTTCGTGACCGGCAAGGCGCTGAAGCTGGGCCTGCGTCCGATCGTCGTCGTCAACAAGATCGACCGGCCGGACGAGCGCATCCAGGAAGTGCTGGACGAGGTGTTCGACCTGTTCGTCACGCTCGACGCGACCGACGAGCAGCTCGACTTCCCGGTGCTCTATGCCTCGGGCCGCAACGGCTATGCGAACGAGGATCCGAGCCTGCGCGAGGGCACGCTGGAGCCGTTGTTCCAGAAGATCGTCGACCATGTGCCGCCGCCGAGCCTGGACCAGGACGCACCGTTCAGCTTCCTGGTGACGCTGCTCGACCGCGACAATTTCCTCGGCCGCATCCTCACCGGCCGCGTCCAGTCGGGCGTGGTCAAGGTGAACCAGCCGATCCACGCGATCGACATGGACGGCAATGTGATCGAGACCGGCCGCGCGTCGAAGATCATGTCGTTCCGCGGGCTCGACCGCGTGCCGGTGGACGAGGCGCGCGCGGGCGACATCATCAGCCTGGCCGGGCTGACGGTCGCAACCGTATCGAACACCATCGCCGATACCAGCGTCAGCGCCGCGATCCAGGCGCAGCCGATCGACCCGCCGACGCTGTCGATGCGCTTCGCCGTCAACGATTCGCCGATGGCGGGGCGTGAGGGCAGCAAGGTCACGTCGCGCATGATCCGCGACCGCCTGTTCCGCGAAGCCGAGAGCAACGTCGCGATCAAGGTGACCGAGGCGGCCGACAAGGACAGTTTCGAGGTCGCCGGGCGCGGCGAACTCCAGCTCGGCGTGCTGATCGAGACGATGCGCCGCGAGGGCTTCGAGCTCGGCATCAGCCGCCCGCGCGTGCTGCTGCGCGAGGAGAACGGCCAGCGTCTGGAGCCGTACGAGACGGTGGTGATCGACGTGGACGAGGAGTTCAGCGGCACGGTCGTCGACAAGATGAACCAGCGCAAGGGCGAGATGACCGACATGCGCCCGAGCGGCGGCGGCAAGACGCGCATCACCTTCAGCGCGCCGTCACGCGGCCTGATCGGCTATCATGGCGAGTTCCTGTCGGACACGCGCGGCACCGGTATCATGAACCGGCTGTTCGAGAAGTATGACGCATACAAGGGCATGATCGAAGGTCGCAAGAACGGCGTGCTGATCAGCAACGGCACGGGCGAGGCGAACGCCTATTCGCTCAACAGCCTGGAGGAGCGCGGCATCCTGTTCGTCGGCCATGGCGAGGCGCTGTACGAGGGCATGATCATCGGCGAGAACGCCAAGCCGGACGATCTCGAGGTCAATCCGATGAAGGCGAAGCAGCTGACCAACATCCGCTCGTCCGGCAAGGACGACGCGATCCGCCTGACCCCGCCCAAGAAGATGACGCTGGAACAGGCGATCGCCTATATCGACGATGACGAGATGGTCGAGGTGACGCCCAAGACGATCCGGCTGCGCAAGCGGTTCCTGGACCCGCATGAGCGCAAGCGGGCGAGCCGGGCGAAGCAAGCGGCATAAGGGCCGCTGGATGGGTCGAAAGTGGAAGGCGCCGGGCAGCTCCGGCGCCTTTCGTTTGGCAGTACCGGCCGCGCTCGTTTGCCGTTCCGCACGTTCCGCAGATCCAGATCAGCGACAGGGACCCAGCGGCGCTCTAGGACGTTACGCTGGAGTCACGGACGAGGCACGCGATGGCGGGATTGACGGACAAGGCGAAATTCGGCGTCGAGGGTCTCGACGACATCACTGCGGGCGGGCTGACGCGCGGACGGCTGTTTCTGCTGGAGGGGAGCCCCGGCACCGGCAAGACCACGATCGCCACGCAATTCCTGATCGCCGGCGCCCAGGCGGGCGAACGCGGGCTGTACATCACCCTGTCCGAAACCGACGAGGAATTTCGCCAGGGCGCGGCCTCGCACGGCTGGGATCTGGACGGCATCGACATCTTCGAACTGATGCCGCCCGAGGAGCTGCTCGACGAGCAACAGCAGCAGAGCCTGCTCTATTCGTCCGACCTGGAGCTGGGCGAAACCACGAAGCGGATCTTCGAGGCGTTCGAGCGGGTGAAGCCGAACCGGGTCGTGGTCGACAGCCTGTCCGAGATCATGCTGCTTGCGCAAAGTCCGCTGCGCTATCGCCGCCAGATCCTGGCGCTGAAGCATTATTTCTCGCGCAACGGCGCAACGGTGCTGATGCTCGACGACCTGACCGCCGAAGGCAACGACAAGACCATGCACAGCATCGCGCATGGCGTCGTCCATCTCGACGAGATGTCGCCCGACTATGGTGCCGAACGGCGGCGCACGCGGATCATCAAGTATCGCGGGCAGTGCTATCGCGGCGGCTACCATGATTTCGTGATCGAGTCGGGCGGCGCGCGTGTCTTTCCGCGGCTGGTTTCGGCCGAGCACAAGACCGATTTCAAACGCACATTGGTCGAGACCGAATCGCCCGAGCTCAACGCGCTGCTTGGCGGCGGCGTCAATCGCGGATCGAGCGTGCTCGTGCTCGGGCCGGCCGGCACCGGCAAGTCGCTGCTGGTGCTCACCTTCCTCCAGGCTGCCATCAATCGCGGCGAACGAGCGGCGATGTTCGTGTTCGACGAGGAACTGGGCCTGTTGTTCGAACGGGCTTTGGGCCTGGGCATCGACCTGCAGAATCTGGTCGATCGCGAGAAGCTGGTGATCGAGCAGGTCGACGCGGCCGAACTGTCGCCCGGTGAATTCTCGGAACGCGTCCGCCGCTGTGTCGAGGTGTATGACGCCAAGACGGTCGTGATCGACAGCCTCAACGGTTATCAGGCGGCCATGCCGCAAGAGCAGGCACTGATCCTGCACATGCACGAGCTGCTGCAATATTTGAACCGCCAGGGTGCTTCGACCTTCCTGACGGTCGCTCAACATGGGCTGGTCGGCGACATGAAGGCGCCGGTCGATGTGACGTATCTTGCCGACACCGTGATCCTGCTGCGCTATTTCGAGGCGATCGGCCGCGTGCGGCGCGCCATTTCGATCATCAAGAAGCGGACCGGCGCGCACGAGAACACGATCCGCGAATATATCATCGACCAGCGCGGCATCACGCTCGGCGAGCCGCTGACCGCGTTTCACGGGGTGTTGCGCGGCGTACCGTCGCTGGTCGGCAACCATGATGCGCTGCTGGACGAGAAGCAGGGCGGTTGATCGCGCACCTCTCCGAACGTGCCTTGATCCTGGCGCCACAGGGACGCGATGCGGACGTCGCCGCGGCGATGCTGCGCGAGGGCGGCTTCATCAGTTGCGCCTGCCGATCGCTTCGCATGCTGGTCGACGAAATGGAGAAGGGCGCGGGCTTCGGATTGATTACCGAGGAAGCACTGACCACGGCCGACCTGCACGCCCTGTCGGCATGGCTGGGCGCGCAACCCGAATGGTCCGACTTTCCGTTCATCCTGCTGACCGCGAGAGGGGGCGGCCTGGAACGCAATCCGGCGGCCGCCCGGCATCTCAAGACATTGGGCAACGTCACCTTTCTGGAGCGGCCGTTCCATCCGACGACGTTGATCAGCCTGGCCGAATCGGCGCGACGATCGCGGCGGCGGCAATATCAGGCGCGCGCGCGCCTCGAGGAACTGCACGCGCTCGCCGCCGATCTCGAGCAGCGCGTCGAGCAACGCACCGCCGAGCGTCGGGCGGCACTCGAACAGCTGCACGAGGCGCAGAAGCTGGAGACGCTGGGACAGCTGACCGGCGGCGTCGCGCACGACTTCAACAATCTGCTGACACCGATCATCGGCGCGCTCGACCTGTTGCAACGCAAGCTGCAAGGCGAGGACGAACGCTCCGACCGATGGATCGCGAATGCGCTGCAATCCGGCGAGCGCGCGAAGACGCTGGTGCAGCGGCTGTTGGGCTTTGCGCGACGGCAGGAGCTGCAGAGCATTCCGGTCGACCTTGGCGCGCTGATCGAAGGCATGCGCGACCTGATGGCCAGTTCGGTCGGATCGACGATCGAGCTCAAGATCAGCTGCGCGCCGGAACTGCCCCAGGCGCTGGCCGACCCCAACCAGCTGGAACTGGCCATCCTCAACCTGTGCGTCAACGCGCGGGACGCGATGCCGAACGGCGGCGTTCTGACGATCGCCGCAGAGAGCGTCGTGCTGCAGCCGGGCGCGGAGCCCAGCTTGCCGCAAGGTCCATATCTGCGCCTGTCGATCATCGATTCGGGAACCGGCATGGACGCCGATACGCTGATGCGTGCGGTCGAGCCCTTCTTCTCGACGAAGGAATTGGGACGAGGAACGGGTCTGGGCCTGTCGATGGTCCACGGCTTGATGGCGCAGCTGGGCGGCGCCTTCGTCCTGAACAGCGTGCTGGGCCAGGGCACGCACGCGGACCTCTATATGCCCGTCACGGAAGGGACCGCGCATGCCGAGCGCGTCGCGGCCGGACAGCCGATCATTCCCTCGCGCGCGCGCCATGTACTGGTGGTGGACGACGAGGAGCTGGTGCGCAAAGGAACGGCCGAGATGCTGCGCAGCCTGGGCCATCGGGTGGTGGAAGCGGAAGGCGGCGCCGACGCCCTGATCATGCTCGCGGACACGCCGGCGATCGATACCGTGGTGACCGATTACAAGATGCCGCGAATGGACGGGGCGGAATTGGCCGAGCGCGTCCGGGCACAGCGGCCGGATGTCACGATGCTGCTCATCTCAGGCTATACCGGCGCGTCCGATCCGATCGACGACCTGGTACGCCTCAACAAGCCTTTCGGCCTTGGCGAGCTCGCGTCCGCGCTGCACCGTGCGCACAATCGGCAAGACGATGCCGCGCCGTTGGGCGTGGGTCAGGCGCGCTGATCCGTCGGCTGCTGGTCGCGGACGGTGACGGCATCTTTCGACCGAAGGACCGAAACCAGCGCGGCAGAATATGCGTCCTCTACACCTCTTCCGTTGGGGTGCGGTAAGGGGCGCGGGCCAAGCTCATCATGTTCCCCACCCTTACGATTATGATTTGGCGCAATCCATAGCGCCATCTCGAACAGATCGAAATGAACCGAGTGCGAATTCGATGGCTGGGTTCGGGCCCCGGACTCGATCGTTCAGAGCCATGGCCAGCGGCCCCACGTCATCGGCGCAGTACGGCGACCAGATAGCGGCATGGCTTGCCGGTTTCGTTGCGGAACACGACGTCCGTTGGCGGGCCGAATTCCAGCCGGTCCCCCGCGTGCAATGCCGTGTCGATGCCGCCCTGCGTTAGGGTGACGGTGCCTTCCAGCGCCCACAGCACCTGTCGAATGCGTTCATACGAGGAAGCCGGCGCCGCAACGAGCGCGCCGGCCGGCAGTTCGACCTCCACCAGCTCAAGCGGCAGGGCCGGGCTGAGATAGACCTGCCGTCGCCGATAGCCGGTGGCCGGATCGATCCAGGCCGGCTGCGCATCGGCCCGCATCAGGCGAACGGCCCCGGCAGCAGGTTCGGTCAGCAATTCGGCGAGCGTTCGTCCGAACGCGGTGGCGATGCGCAGCAGAACCATCGCGGTCGGGCTGGCTTCCCTGCGTTCGATCTTGCTGAGCATCGAGGCGGAAACGCCCGATCGATCGGCCAGCTGGGCGAGCGACCAATTTCGGTCCGCGCGTTCCTGCGCGATCCGATTAGCGAGCCGGGCATGTTCATCCATCATCATTGACGAAATATCTCCTATCATGGACAATGGCAACGCGATATGGGGGAGAATGCGGTTGACCGGCATCAGGGTGGCGAGCGAACAGGATGCCGCGGCGGTGGCGGCGATCTATGCGCCTTATGTCCGCGATACGGCGATATCCTTCGAGGATGTGCCGCCCTCGCCAGATGAGATGCGGCGACGGATCACGGCCACGCTGGCGACCCATCCCTTCCTGGTCTTCGAACGCGAAGGGCGCATCGTCGCCTATGCCTATGCCTCGCAGCACAAGGAACGCGCCGCCTATCGCTGGTCGGCCGATGTCACCATCTATGCATCGCCCGAGGTGCATCGCAGAGGCATTGGCCGCCTGCTCTATACCGAGCTGTTCGACCTGCTGGCGCGCCAAGGCATCCATTCGGCGTTCGCGGGCGTGACGCTGCCCAACGAAAAGAGCGTGGGATTGCATGAAGCGATGGGTTTCGAGCCCATCGGCATCTATCGCGAAACAGGTTTCAAGTTCGGCGCCTGGCGTGATGTGGGCTGGTGGCGGCGATCGATCGGGAGCGGCTTGCCACGCCACGAGCCGATCGCGTTCCGCAATCTGATCGCGCCGTCACCGTCATCCTGAACTCGTTTCAGGATGACGGTGCGACGAAAGGAAAAGGCGCGCCGCAGCGCGCCGCCCCTCAAATGAACTCGATCTTGCTCACCTCATACCAGCGGTCGCCCGCCGGCACGGTCACCTCGACCTCGTCGCCCACGCTCTTGCCGATCAGCGCGCGGCCGATCGGCGAATTGTAGCTGATCCGCCCGGTCTTCACGTCCGCCTCGGCCTGGCCGACGATCTGGTATTTCACCGACTTGTCGTCCTCGTCCAGCAGCGTCACGGTCGCCCCAAACACGATCTTGTCGCCGGAAAGCTCGCGCGGATCGATGATCTGCGCGCGCGACAGCTTGTCCTCGATATCGGCGATCGTCGCCTCATTCTGGCCCTGCTGCTCCTTGGCGGCGTGATATTCGGCGTTTTCGGACAGGTCGCCATGCGCGCGGGCTTCCTCGATCGCGTCGACGATCAGCGGGCGCTCGGCTTTGAGGCGCTTCAGTTCCGCCGAGAGCTTCTCATAGCCCTCCTGGAGCATCGGCATCTTTTCGACCGTCGCCATTCGCTTCGTCCTTCGTAAAAGCCCCATCCCCAAGCGTGCCGGATCGGCGCCGCCCGCACATTAACCTCGATTGTGGGGGATCAATTGTGCGACTGCGAATAATAAGACTGCAAGGGCCGGACTTCAAGGGACTGTCCGCGCAATGCCGCGATCGCCCGCGCCGCCGCGACGCTGGCGGGCGCCGTCGTGAAGTACGGAATCTTGAGCGACAGCGCCGACGCACGGATCGATTCGCTGTCCTTCAGCGACTGCCACCCCTCGGTGGTGTTGAAGATCAGCGCGATATCGCCGTCGCGAATGCGGTCGACGATATGCGGCCGCCCCTGCGCCACCTTGTTCACTCGCTCCACCGGCACGCCCTGCGCCGCCAGATAATCGGCGGTGCCACCAGTCGCGACCAGGGTGAAGCCCAGCTCTGCCAGGATCTTCGCGCCCGGCAGCACGACTGCCTTGTCACCATCCTTGACGCTGACGAACACCGCGCCCTGTTCGGGCAGCACGGTTCCTGCGCCGAGCTGCGACTTAGCGAAGGCGATTGGGAAATCGCGATCGATTCCCATGACTTCGCCGGTGGACTTCATTTCCGGCGACAACACCGGATCGACTCCCGGGAAGCGCGCGAAGGGGAATACGGCTTCCTTGACCGCGATATAATCGATGTCGCGGTCGATCTTGGGCAGGTCCTTCAATTTCTCGCCCGCCATCACCCGGCTCGCGATCTTGGCGATGGGCGTGCCGATCGCCTTCGCCACGAACGGCACGGTGCGCGACGCGCGCGGGTTGACCTCGATCAGATAGACCACACCATCCTTGACCGCGAACTGGATGTTCATCAGCCCCTTGACCTTGAGCGCCCGCGCCAGCGCATCCGCCTGACGCTCGATCTCGGCGATCACATCCGAAGACAGCGAATAAGGCGGGATCGAGCAGGCACTGTCGCCCGAATGGACCCCCGCCTCCTCGATATGCTGAAGCACGCCCGCGACCACCACATCGTCGCCATCGGCGATCGCGTCGACATCCACTTCGATCGCGTCGCGCAGATACTGGTCGATCAGCACCGGCGCGTCGCCCGACACCTGCACCGCGGTCGCGATATAATGGTCGAGCTGTTCGGGCGTGTCGACGATCTCCATCGCCCGCCCGCCCAGCACGAAGGACGGGCGCGTCAGCACCGGATAGCCGATCCGCTCGGCCACCGCGATCGCCTCGTCGCGGCTGCGCGCGATGCCGTTGGCCGGCTGCTTGAGGCCCAGCCTCGACACCAGGTCGGCAAACTGCTCGCGGTCCTCGGCCAGGTCGATCGCGTCTGGCGACGTACCGAGGATCGGGATCCCCGCCGCCTCCAGCGCGCGCGCCAGGTTGAGCGGCGTCTGCCCGCCGAACTGCACGATCACCCCGACGAGTTCGCCCTTCGACTGCTCGACATGCAGGATTTCCAGCACGTCCTCGGCGGTCAGCGGCTCGAAATAGAGCCGGTCCGAGGTATCGTAATCGGTGCTCACCGTCTCCGGGTTGCAATTGACCATGATCGTCTCGAAGCCCGCATCGGCCAGCGCGAAACAGGCGTGGCAGCAGCAATAGTCGAACTCGATCCCCTGCCCGATCCGGTTCGGCCCGCCGCCCAGGATTACGATCTTGCGGCGATCCGATGCGCCCGCTTCGCACTCGGGCTCGCCGAAGCTCGGCGCCTCATAGGTCGAATACATGTACGGCGTCTTGGCGTCGAACTCGGCGGCGCAGGTGTCGATGCGCTTGAACACCGGCCGCACGCCGAGCTTGTGGCGATGCGCGCGCACATCGGCCTCGGTCACCCCGCCGGTCATCGCCTTGACGACCTCGCCAATCAGCCCGGACGAACGCGCCATCTGCGCCGCGCCTTCGCGCAGATTGGCCGAACTCAGCGCCAGCCACGCGAGGCGCTTGTCGGAAAAGCCCATCGCCTTGAGCTTGCGCATGCCGCCCGCGTCCTGCGGCAGGCCATTGGCGCATACCTCCGCCTCGGCGCGGATGATTTCGGCGATCCGCTCTAGGAACCACGGATCGTACGCCGCCAGCGCATTCACCTCGACGACCGTGAACCCCTCACGCAGCGCCTGCGCGGCGACCAGCAGCCGGTCGGGCGAACGCACCGCCAGCGCCGCCTCGATCTCGGCGCGCGGCGCGCCCTGCAGCCGCTCGACATTGTTGAAGCCGGAGAGGCCCGTTTCCAGGCCCCGCAACGCCTTCTGCATCGATTCATGGATGTTGCGGCCGATCGCCATCACCTCGCCGACCGACTTCATCGCCGTGCCCAGCGTCGCTTCGGCGCCCTTGAACTTCTCGAACGCGAAGCGCGGGATCTTGGTCACGACATAATCGATCGTCGGCTCGAACGACGCCGGCGTCGCGCCGGTGATGTCGTTCTCGATCTCGTCGAGCGTATAGCCCACCGCCAGCTTCGCCGCGACCTTGGCGATCGGAAAGCCCGTCGCCTTCGACGCCAATGCGGACGATCGCGACACGCGCGGGTTCATCTCGATCACGATCAGGCGGCCGTCCTTCGGGTTGACCGCAAACTGCACGTTCGACCCGCCGGTCTCCACGCCGATCTCGCGCAGCACCGCGATGCTGGCGTTGCGCATGATCTGATATTCCTTGTCGGTCAGCGTCAGCGCGGGCGCGACCGTGATGGAATCGCCGGTATGCGTCCCCATCGCATCGACATTCTCGATCGAGCAGATGATGATGGCATTGTCGTTGCGATCCCGCACGACCTCCATCTCATATTCCTTCCAACCGAGGAGGGACTCCTCGATCAGCACCTCGGTGGTCGGCGATGCGTCGAGCCCCTTGCGGACGATCTCGACGAACTCTTCCTTGTTATACGCGATGCCGCCGCCGGTGCCGCCCAGCGTGAAGCTCGGCCGGATGATCGCGGGCAGCCCGACCTTGTCCAGCCCCTCAAGCGCCTCGGCCTCGCTATGCGCGATCGCCGAGCGGGCGCTGTCGAGCCCGATCTTGTCCATCGCGACCTTGAATTTCTGGCGATCCTCGGCCTTGTCAATCGCCTCGGCATCAGCGCCGATCATGATGCAACCGAACTTCTCCAACGTGCCGTCCTGCGCCAGCGCGAGCGCGGTGTTGAGCGCGGTCTGCCCGCCCATCGTCGGCAGCACCGCGTCGGGACGCTCCTTCTCGATGATCTTGGCGACCACCGCGGGCGTGATCGGCTCCACATAAGTGGCGTCGGCCAGCTCGGGATCGGTCATGATCGTCGCCGGGTTCGAATTGACCAGAACGATGCGATAGCCCTCTTCCTTGAGCGCCTTGATCGCCTGCGTGCCCGAATAATCGAACTCGCACGCCTGGCCGATGACGATAGGGCCGGCGCCGATGACGAGGATGGAGGAGATGTCGGTGCGTTTGGGCATCTTACTTCTTTTCTTCTGCAATCGCTTCGTTGCCGATGAAGCCAAATCGGAGGCCCATGCGCTCAAGGTCGAGCGCCATTAAAGTATATAGGAGGCAATCTGCTCCCCGCTTCGACGGAAATCCAAGAAAGCTGGACTTAAAGGTAAGCATCCCCGGCAACCGTTCCTCAAGCGCGGCTCCCGCTGTTAGTTCACAAAACTTCTCTATCTCATCAATCAGCTCGGACGCTGATTTGCCTGATGTAATCGTGGGCAATTTGTCGAGCAGTTCGTGCTGAGCCAACCAAGCTTTCGCAACAGCGCGAGATTCCGCTTTGGCTACTTCATCTGAAAATCCGCGATAGAGCTTGCCAAGCGCTTCATCTTCAAACTCAAGATCGGCCTTTGCAAAGAGCATGAAGCGAAGACACACGAAGTTCTGGGCATCGACTTTTTTGCCTCGTTTCACCGTCACCACGAAGGACTGGAGAACCTCGTCATAACGGACCGAGACATCGCCGGCCCGCAAGCCGCAAGGCTTCAATACTTCAACGATTGCTGCTTCGGACGGCATGTCGATCACCGCAACATCCCCACAAACCGCTCGAACAAATAGAAGCTGTCTTGCGGTCCCGGCGATGCCTCGGGGTGATACTGCACGCTGAACGCCCGCCCGCCGTCCAGCTCGATCCCGCAATTGCTGCCGTCGAACAGCGAAACATGCGTCTCGACCACGCCCTCCGGCAGGCTCGCGCTCTCGACCGCGAAGCCGTGGTTCATCGACGTGATCTCGACGGCACCGTCGCTCAGCCGCTTGACCGGGTGGTTCGCCCCGCGATGGCCCTGGAACATTTTGGTCGTCCGTGCGCCCACCGCCAGCGCCAGCAGCTGGTGGCCGAGGCAGATGCCGAACAGCGGCTTTTTCGTCGCCAGCAGCTCGCGGATCACCGGCACGGCATAGTCGCCGGTCGCGGCGGGATCGCCCGGGCCGTTCGACAGGAAAATGCCGTCCGGATCGAACGACAGCACCTGCTTCGCGCTCGCCTGCGCCGGCAGCACCGTTACCCGCGCACCCGCTTTCACCAGATTGCGGAAGATATTGTGCTTAGAGCCATAGTCGATCGCGACGACATGCGGCCGCTCGTCCCCCGCCGCGCCCGCGTCATAACCATGGCCCAGCCGCCACACGCCGCCTTCCCACCCGTAATGCGTCTCCGCCGTCACGGTGATGGCAAGATCCATCCCCTCCAGCCCCGGCCAGGCCTTGGCGCGCTCCAACAGCCAGGGAATGTCAAACTCGCCGCTCGCCGAATGTGCGATCACGCCGTTGGGCGCGCCGTTCCCGCGAATCCGCCGCGTCAACGCGCGCGTATCGATCCCCGCCAGGCCGATGCGGCTGTGCTGCTTCATCCAGTCGTCGAGCCGCTGCGCGCTGCGGAAGTTGCTCGGCTCGGTCACGTCCTCGCGCACGATCATGCCCAGCGCATGCGGATTGTCGGCCTCGACATCGTCCCGGTTGGCGCCGACATTGCCGATATGCGGAAAGGTGAAGCAGATCATCTGGCCCGCGAAGGACGGGTCGGTCATGATCTCCTGATAGCCGGTCATCGCGGTGTGGAAGCACACCTCGCCCACCGCATGTCCCTCGGCGCCGAAGCCGCGTCCCCAGATCACCTCGCCGCTCGCAAGAACCAATACGCCTGTCGCTCCTTCGGGCGCATCGTAGGCTGTGGATGACGCAGTCATGCCCGGACGGTCCGATGCGAAAAACAAAGGCGCTCGGTAAAAGGCGTCGCGTCGGCCATTATGAAAGGGCGCTCCTACAGGGTTTCCGGCAATGTGTGCTAAGGGCCGCCCGCTAGACCCCTACCCCCCTCGCGTCAACACCGAGTCGGGTCTATCAGCCGATAATTCCGATTCACCTGTGGGCAGAACCATGATCCGCGACGATATCAAGACCGCGCTCGTCACCGCCATGAAGGCGGGCGAGAAGGACACCACCTCGGCGATCCGCCTGATCCAGTCGGCGATCAAGAATCGCGATATCGAGGCGCGGACGCAGGCGCCGGTCGCCGACGATGACGCCTTGGTGGTCGAGGTGCTGCAGAAGATGGTCAAGCAGCGCCGCGAATCGATCGAGATGTACGAAAAAGGCAATCGCCAGGAGCTTGCCGACGCGGAGAAGGCCGAGGTGGCCGTGATCGAACGCTTCCTGCCCGCGCAGTTGAGCGAGGCCGACACCCGCGCCGCGATCGAGGCGATCAAGGCCGAGCTGAACGCCGGCGGCATGAAGGACATGGGCCGCGTGATGGCCGAGCTGAAGGCGCGCCACGCCAGCCAGCTCGACATGAGCAAGGCCAGCGGGCTGGTGAAGGCGGCGCTCGCCTAAAGTGAGCCTTACCCCCGCCTTTCTCGACGAACTGCGCGCGCGGACCACGCTGTCGGCCCTGATCGGCCGCACGGTGAAGATCACGCGCGCCGGGCGCGAATGGAAGGCGTGCTGCCCGTTCCACAACGAAAAGACGCCCAGCTTCTACATCAACGACGACAAGGGCTTTTATCACTGCTTCGGTTGCAGCGCGCATGGCGATGCGATCCGCTGGCTGACCGACCAACAGGGCCTGCCGTTCATGGACGCGGTAAAGGAACTCGCCGCCGCCGCCGGGATGGACGTGCCCCAGGCCGACCCGCGTGCCGCGGAGAAGGCGGAGAAAGCCAAGGGCCTGCACGAGGCGATGGCCGACGCCGCCAAATTCTATGCCGACCAGCTCCACGGCATCGCCGGGGCAGAGGCGCGCGCGGTGCTGGAGCGGCGCGGGATCAACGCCGACACCGCTCGCGCCTTCGGCCTCGGCTATGCGCCGGATTCACGCACCAAGCTCCAGGAAACGCTCAAATCCTATGGCGACGCAATGCTGGTCGAAGCCGGCATGCTCATCTCGGTCGAGAACAAGGAACCGTATGACCGCTTTCGCGGCCGCCTGATGATCCCGATCCGCGACGCGCGCGGCCGCGTGATCGCGTTCGGCGGCCGCATCATCGGGGACGGCGAACCGAAGTACCTCAATTCCCCCGAAACCCCGCTGTTCGACAAGGGCCGCACGCTCTACAATCTCGACCGCGCGTCCGCCGCCTCGCGCAAGTCCGGCCGCGTCATCGCGGTCGAGGGCTATATGGACGTGATCGCGCTCGCCCAGGCCGGGTTCGGCGAGGCGGTCGCCCCGCTCGGCACCGCGCTGACCGAACATCAGATCGAGCGGCTGTGGCGCATGGCCGACATCCCCCTGCTCGCCTTCGACGGCGATGGCGCGGGGCAGAAGGCCGCGATCCGCGCCGCCCATCGCGCGCTCCCCCACCTCGCGCCCGGCCGCAGCCTCGCCTTCGTCACCCTGCCCCACGGCCAGGACCCCGACGATCTCGTCCGCAGCGCCGGACCGCAGGCGTTCGAGCAACTGCTGTCCGCCGCCCAGCCGCTCGCCGACCGCATCTGGCACCACGAGCTTGCCGCCGAGCCGCTCGAAACCCCCGAAGCCCGCGCCGGCCTCAAGCGGCGCCTGTCCGATCTCGCCGCGACGATCCAGGACGGCAATGTCCGTCACGAATATGTGAGCGAATTCCGCAATCGCTTCGATGCCCATTTCGCGCCCGCGCAACGCAGCTTCACGCCGCGAGCCCAGATCCGCGGCAAGCCCGGCCAACGCTGGCAGCCGCCCGAACCGCCGCCCAGCCCCACCGTCCAGGCGCTCGGCGCGACGGGCATCGACCGCGTACTGGCCAAGGCGGTGCTGGCCGGTCTGATCCGCCACCCGGCCGAGATCGCCCGGCATATGGAGGTGCTCTCCAGCCTGCGCCTTGCCGACGACGCGCTTGGCCGGCTGTTCGAGGCGGTGGTCGATGTTGCCCTGGAAGATCAGGCGCTTGATACCGCTCGCCTGCGCACCATATTGGCCGCGTCCGGTTTCGATTCAGTCGCATCCGAGCTGCTCCGCGCCGATACGCTGCCCTTCACCTTCACGCAAAAGGAATGGGATGCGGGGCGGGCGTCGCTCGATCTGGGTGAGGCGATCGCGGTGCTGGCCGCCAGGCCGCAGGTCGATGCCGCACTGGCGGAGGCGACGGCGGCGGTCCAGGCGGGGTTCAGCGACGCGGCGTTCGAGCGGCAAGTGGCGCTCGTGCGGCGCAAGGCGGAACTCGAATCGCGTCTCGCGAATCTGATGCTTGCGGACGAAGACTAATTCAGCGCATAGGCGGCGTATAATAGCCGCCATCCGATACAAAGGCATTCGATGGCAAAGGCAATCATGGCGGACGACGCGGACACCACGGAAACGGGCGACGCGCCGCTGATCGATCTCAACGAAGGCTCCATCAAGAAGCTGGTCGCCCGCGCCAAGAAGCGCGGCTATATCACCGTCGACCAATTGAACGAGATGCTGCCGCAGGATCAGTTCACCACCGACCAGATCGAGGACGTGATGTCCGCCCTGTCCGACATGGGCGTCAACGTCGTCGAGAATGAGGATGTCGGCGAGGACGAGCAGCCCGAGGACGATACCCCGGACGAGGTCGATGCCTCCGACAAGGACGACGAGCCCGCCTTCGAGATCGCGAAGAAGAAGGAAACGGTCGATCGCACCGACGATCCCGTGCGCATGTACCTGCGCGAGATGGGCGCGGTCGAATTGCTCTCGCGCGAGGGCGAGATCGCCATCGCCAAGCGGATCGAGGCCGGCCGCGACACGATGATCCTGGGCCTGTGCGAATCGCCGATCACGTTCAATGCGATCATCGGCTGGTCCGACGCGCTGAACGAAGGCACGATGCAGCTGCGCGAGATCCTCGATCTCGACGCGATGCTGTCAAAGGGCCCATCGGCCGAGCAGGTCGAGGGCGCCGAGGACGACGATTCGGGCGAGATCAGCGAGAAGACCGCCGGTACCTCGTTCAAGGAAGAGGAAGAGCCCGAAGAGGCCCCCGCCGACGAAGAGGATGACGAGCTGACCGAGCGCCGCACACCGCGCCAGTCGGACGATGACGAGGAGGACAACACCCTTTCCCTTGCCCAGATGGAGGAAACGCTCAAGCCGCAGGCGCTTGAGAAGTTCGCCAACATCACCTCGATCTACAAGAAGTTCGGCAAGGTCCAGCAGCAGCTCCTCGACGCGATGGCCGCGGGCGGCGAACTGACCGCCACGGACGAGAAGAAATACCAGAAGCTGCGCGAGGAGCTGACCGCCGAGGTCGAGAGCGTCCAGTTCCACCAGGCCAAGATCGAATATCTCGTCGACCAGCTCTACAGCTTCAACCGGCGCCTCACCGCGCTCGGCGGCCAGATGCTGCGCCTTGCCGAGCGGCACAAGGTCAACCGCAAGGATTTCCTCGACCGCTATGTCGATCACGAGATGGACGAGCAGTGGCTCCAGTCCGTCGGCGGGCTCGACAAGAAATGGGCCGCCTTCGC
Source organism: uncultured Stakelama sp. (assembly GCA_964413495.1). Taxonomy (GTDB): domain Bacteria; phylum Pseudomonadota; class Alphaproteobacteria; order Sphingomonadales; family Sphingomonadaceae; genus Sphingomonas. The sequence continues at coordinate 288,738 of CAYPRW010000002.1, forward strand.
CGCGAACGAGGCCGCCGCGGTCGACCGCATCCGCGTCGAGGTGGCCGAGATCAGCCAGCAGACCGGCATGGCGCTCACCGAATTCCGCCGCATCGTCAACATGGTGCAAAAGGGCGAGCGCGAGGCGCGCATCGCCAAGAAGGAGATGGTCGAGGCCAATCTGCGCCTCGTCATCTCGATCGCCAAGAAATACACCAATCGCGGGCTGCAGTTCCTCGACCTGATCCAGGAGGGAAATATCGGCCTGATGAAGGCGGTCGACAAGTTCGAATACCGCCGCGGCTACAAGTTCAGCACCTATGCCACGTGGTGGATCCGTCAGGCGATCACCCGCAGCATCGCGGATCAGGCGCGCACGATCCGCATCCCGGTGCACATGATCGAGACGATCAACAAGCTGGTGCGCACCAGCCGCCAGTTCCTCCACGAGCAGGGCCGCGAGCCCACGCCCGAGGAAATGGCCGAGCGCCTCTCCATGCCGCTCGAGCGGGTGCGCAAGGTGATGAAGATCGCCAAGGAGCCGATCTCCCTCGAAACGCCGATCGGCGACGAGGAGGATTCGCACCTGGGCGATTTCATCGAGGACAAGAACGCGATCATCCCGGTCGACGCCGCGATCCAGGCGAACCTCAAGGAAACCGTCACCCGCGTCCTCGCCAGCCTCACCCCGCGCGAGGAGCGCGTGCTGCGCATGCGCTTTGGCATCGGCATGAACACCGATCACACGCTGGAAGAGGTCGGCCAGCAGTTCAGCGTGACGCGCGAGCGCATCCGCCAGATCGAGGCGAAGGCGCTGCGCAAGCTCAAGCACCCCTCGCGCAGCCGCAAGATGCGCAGCTTCCTGGACCAGTGACCGCGCCGGGTCGCGCCGCGAAGATCGGGGCGTGACCTTGCTGCGCCGCCTCCTGCGCAGCGTACCCCTGCGCCGGCGGGATCCCAGCGATCCTGCCGCGCGTGAGATCCGCTTGCGGGGCGGCATGATGCAAAAAGTCGTGCGGGTCGGCGACACCGTCCGGCGACGCCCCTCTGCCAATGCCGCGTTTGTCCGCGCGCTGCTGGGCAAGCTCGAAGCGGCCGGCTTCGCGCAGGCGCCGCGCTGGCTAGGCACCGATGCGAAGGGCCGTGACATCTTCAGCTTCATCGAAGGCGAGGTTCCGCCCGGTCTTGGCCATCATGACGATGCGACCTTGCGCCAGGCCGCGCTGCTGATCCGCCGCTATCACGATGCCACCGCTGGGTTTTGCGAAGCCGAGCGCGTTGCCTGTCACAACGATCTTTCGCCCTGCAATTTCGTGTTCCGCGACGGTGCTCCCACCGCGCTCATCGATTTCGACAGCGCCGCCGAGGGCGAGCGGATCTTCGACCTCGGCTACGCCGCTTGGCTCTGGCTCGATCTCGGCAATGAGGACGATTATTCGCATGCGGAACAGTGGCGGCGGCTGCGACTGTTCGTACGGGCCTATGGGCCACCGATCGAGCCGGTGGCGCTGCTCGACGCGATCTTGCTGCGTCAGCGCGTGCTGATCGAAACCCGATTCCCGTGGCGTCTTCGCGGGATTCGCATATGGGGGCGCCGCTGCCGGACGGCGACGCTGCGCCTGAAGGCGGCGGTCCTGACGCCGATCATGCCATAGGCGACCGGCCCACCGTTCAATGCGTCTGCGCGGTCAGCGTTCGAACGACAGGCGCGGCTGGCGAAATGGCCCAAGCGCGACCAGCAGCAGCAGTGCTGCGATCGCCATCCCGAACTTGGCGGCCGCCAGATCCAGAAACAGCGCGGCATCGAAATAGCCGGACGATCGCGGCGCTTCGCCTTTCGTCATGCCCTGCGGCCCCGGCAGGCTGGCCGTGACGGCGCCGGCCGGTTCGACGATCGGCCGCGGCGATGGCATGACGGCGAACGCCGATATCGTGGGCGGCTTCGCGCTCGTCTTCCCCTCCAACGCGCGGCGGGCGGTGGCGAGCGACTGACGGGCCTGTGCCAGCCTGGCCATCGTGGCGTGGCCGGCCATGTCGGCTGAAGCCGCGGGCGACGCTGCGCCCATCGCGACGCGTGGCGCGCCATCGCGCCGATGCGACACGCGCTCGACCGTCAAATCATCCACGATCCGCTGTCGTGCGGCGGCGTTGGCGATCGGGATCGCACCCGCTTGCACCAAGCCGGTATCGGGTGACTGCGATGTGGCCGTCCGTTCCGCGATCGTTCGATCCGGCTCCCGCATCATGGCCCGCGGTTTCGCGGTGACGGATGCGATGCGGGCGACCGCCAGCCCCCGCGCGGCTTCGGCGCGCTTAAGCCGGACGTCCAGATCGCGCAGGATCCCGAGCGCGCCGGTCCCGCCATCCTGCCTCAGCATCTCGATCCGTTGCCTCAGCAGCCGGATATTCGCATCATGCGTCGCGATTACCGCCTCGTCCAGAGCGATGCCGGCGGCCGGCGCTTTCGACGGTTCTGGCGAACCGGCGGGTGCGGAACCGTTCCGGTCGCTATCCTTGCCGCCCACCTCCGATACGGTCGCGCCGGGCGGCCCGTCACCCGCCGATCGATTGAAGGCGGGGATATCGACGATCACATAGCGGGGTGCGGGCGGCGGCGCGACTGACACCGGCTCGGCCGCTATGACCGCCGCCCCCGCCTGATCCACGCCCGGTTGCGCGGCAACCGTCGCCGAAATCGCGATGTACAATGTGCCGGAAAACATCATGTGCGATCGTCCCAAATCGGGAGAGGACAGTCAATATTTATGTCAGCTCCGCAACGACTTGGCTTCGGCACGCAAAATGGCTTGATCCGGCGCCCGGCACGCCGCGATCCGGCCAATTGCTGCACGAACGGTAAACCGTCCATCAACCAGGTCTTTACGCGCTTCGGTATAGACCCCTAGCTCACAATAGCGCCACGTGACCGGACGTTCCGGCCGCGGGTGCGAGCGTGGGGACCAGATGGCTTTCGATTCGGTGCAGACAGCGGGATTGGGCGGCGCGTCCGGCACGCTGACGGCGCTCGTCGCCGCAGACGGCAGCGCGAGCCACCGTTTCCTCGCGCGGCTCGGCATCGGCACGCCCGCGATGCGCGACCTGTCGGACGTGGTGCACCAGCTCTGCCTGCTCCACGCGCGTCATCCCGACGTGATCGCACAGGCCGCATCGCATTCGCGCGAATCCGCCACCGCCGCCTGGCTGGCCGAGGCAATGCCCGCCTTCGCCGCCGAACGCGCCTTCGTCGTTCGCCTCGTCGCCGCCGCCGGCCCCCTGCCCAGCACACCCGGCCAGGCCGCGTCGGAAGCCGCCATCGCCGCGCAGCGCCACGCGCTCGATATGCTCGCCCAGTCCGACCGCGCCGGCTGCGCCGACGGCACCGCGCTCGCGCTGATACTGGATTGGCCGGCAATCCGCGCGGTGCTCGACATCGCCGCGCATCGGCTCGGCATCGATCCGCCCACGATCGCCCTGCCCCCGGTGCACGAGACCGCGACGGTGATCGATGCGCTCGCCGCGCGCCTGCCGGTCGAACGCGCGATGCTGTTCGGCGCGCAGCAGATGCTGGCACAGCATCGCGGGCTGTGGGACCTGCTCGAGGCGCGCGCCTCGGCCCGCGAACGCCACTGACCCCTTGCACGCGGGATAAATCCCGTTACCGCATACCCGATCTTCCAATCTGACGAGGACCGGCATGCGTTTCGAAGGCACTCAGGACTATGTCGCGACCGACGACCTCAAGGTCGCGGTCAACGCCGCCGTCACGCTGCGCCGTCCGCTGCTGGTCAAGGGCGAGCCCGGCACCGGCAAGACTGTGCTGGCCTATGAGATCGCGAAAGCGGTCGGCGCGCCGCTGATCGAATGGAACGTCAAGTCGACGACCAAGGCGCATCAGGGCCTGTACGAATATGACGCGGTCGCCCGGCTGCGCGACGGCCAGCTCGGCGACGAGCGTGTCCACGACATTTCCAACTATATCCGCAAGGGCAAATTGTGGGAGGCGTTCACCTCGCCCCAGCTGCCCGTGCTGCTGATCGACGAGATCGACAAGGCCGATATCGAATTCCCCAACGATCTGCTGCACGAGCTCGATCGCATGGCGTTTCACGTCTATGAGACCAACGAGACCGTGCGCGCCAGCGAGCGTCCGATCGTGGTCATCACCAGCAACAACGAGAAGGAGCTGCCCGACGCCTTCCTGCGCCGCTGCTTCTTCCATTACATCAAGTTCCCCGACCGCGAGACGATGCAGGCGATCGTCGACGTCCACTTCCCCGGCATCCAGAAGCTGCTGGTGAGCAAGGCGATGGACATCTTCTACGACATCCGCGAGGTGCCCGGCCTCAAGAAGAAGCCGTCGACCAGCGAACTGCTCGACTGGCTCAAGCTGCTGCTGCACGAAGACATGCCGCTCGACGTGCTGCAGAACCGCGATCCCACGAAGGCGATCCCCCCGCTCCACGGCGCGCTGCTGAAGAACGAGGCGGACGTGATGCTGTTCGAACGGCTGGCGTTCATGGCGCGGCGGCAGGCGGGGAAATAAGACGATTCAGGTGGACAGCCGCGCCAATTCCACTGCGCAAACCTGCTCCAACTCGTCAAGCTGCCCGTCGGTCACATTCCAGATCCGGTCCGGCAGGACGGCACCATAGTCGTGCGCCACGATGTTGCGCATGCCATAGATCGCCCTCCATGGAATTTGAGGATGGCGATCCTTCAACGCAGCGGACAATTTCTGAGTCGCCTCGCCGATGGCCGCAAGACGATAGGCGGTCAGATCGACTTCATCGCGATCCTGGCTGAAACGATCGCGGTCAAGACCGCTCAGGCGCCTGTCGATATGCGCGATGAGTTCCAATATCTGTTCGAGGTGGCTCTCGTCGCCGGCATCGTGCCTCATCAGAAAACCTGCAAAATCTCACGCTCCGCCTGCTGTCGCACGCGATGGCGCAGCGCATCACGCTCGAACAGATCGACAGGACGGCCCAATACGTCCGCCAATTCGATCTGCAGTTTCGCTTGGTCGAGCAGGCTGAAATGCCGCGAAGTGTCCGCTTCGAACAGGAGATCGATATCGGATTCGGCATTCGCACTGCCGCGCGCAACAGAACCGAACACATACAACGCCTTGATCCCAGCAGCTCTCAAGCGCGGTTCAAACGCATGCAGTCGATCGATGGCTGTCGAAACGGTCATGCCTCTAGATAACAGCTTTGGCGGATCGGTGCATCTTCTCCGTTTCAATTGCCACCGTCACCACAGTCTCGCCGAATAGCTTCCCCGGAACTCACTGCCCGGAACGATAGGGATTCGGGAAAAGCCGCTCCACGGGTTCGCCGAATTCGGCGGCGATCCGATAGGCCAGCCCCAGCGAGGGTTCGTGCCGTTCCATTTCCAGCGCATTAACCGCCTGGCGCGACACGCCGACGCGCCGTGCCAACTCCTCCTGCGTCCACCCTTGGGCGATCCGCGCTTCCCGCAGACGATTCTTCATCGGGTGGAATGCACGAAGAGCGAGACCAGCCCCACCGACAGGAAGAAGATCAGATAGAGGAATTGTCCGGGCACAGGCGGCACCCCGGCATAGCTCGTCATGAACCCGGCGGCGCTGAACAGCACCAGACAGATGCCGCATCCGATGACAAACCGTTTGGCGCTCAGCGCACGGTTGAATTCGTCCATATTCTGGATAAGCGACAAGGTGGCCCACACATGAACGGCGATCGGCGCCGCCACGACGATCGCCAGCACCAGCAGGCCCGGTCCCGCAAGGTCCCTGAACAGCCCGCCCTCGGCCAGGCCGTTGATCGCCAGATAGGCGCTGAAACAGACGACGGTCCAGATCGTGTAGCGGTTGTTTGCGGCTTGTTCGAGCATGCATGCCTCCCGTTCGATGTCAGGTCTACCTGACACATATACGATGTCAGGTCAACCTGACATGACAAGGCATATATTCGCCATGGCCAGCGTCACGCGCGGGCGGCATTGCATTGGAAATTCGGCGATCGATCGGCGACGGAAAAATTGCGCGGCGGTCAGGCCGCAGGGGGCGCCGTCCCGGCCCGTGCGCTCAACGCTGTTGGGGCTCAGCCAGCCTGGCAGGCGGTTCCACCGCCTGCGCCGTGGCGGTGGCATAGACCGCCGCCGCGCCGCTCAACGCCGTGCCGGCCACCAGCATCACCAAGACGCGCTTCACTGGACATCCCCCTTACACGGGCCTGACCGACCCCTTGCCCGCGCCGCCTTCGCCCACATCGCGCGAAACCGGAACGGCGTCCGTGTCTTACGGCATTAACGCCGCCAGGGAAAGTGGCGGCAATCGCGGTTCAAGCGGCAGCCTCACCGGCATCGGCCCAGCTTTCGCGCCGACCCAGCCACGGATTGACGAACAGCAGCGGCAGTTTGACGAACAGCAGCTCGGAATGGATGAACCGGTCGACCATGCGTTCCCACCAGCGCGGCGGCCGCTTGCCATGATCGCGCAACCAGGCGTCATAGGGCGCCCAATGGCTCGGTTCGTCGCGATGGATCACTTCAAAGATACGGATCAACGCCCGGTCGCCGCGCACCAGCGGATGCCGCAACAGGATCTCGACCTGCCGGAACCCGCGCTGCTCGGTCAGCGAGATGACCCGGCACAGCCGCTCGAACTGCGCATCCTCCGCGATCACCCGCCCGGTATCCAGCTGGTCGATCGTCCGGCGGAACATGATCTCGACGAAGCGGTCGATATGCCCGCAGGCGCGATCGATGCGCAACGGCATCCGCCCGCGCAGTTCGAACCAGCGTTTGAACATCAGATAATGTTTGCGCTCGTCGGCGCGGTGCTTCTCGATCGCGGCGATCAGCGCGCGATCGTCCGGCGCGCGCGCGCGAACCGCCGCCAGCACTCGGTCGATGCTCGTATAGCCGCGATGCTCGTTATAGATATAGATCGAGCAGAGCAGGTCGAGATAGCGGCGGCGGACCCACGCGATCATGATGGGGCACGCTACGCCCCCGCCGGCTGCCGCGCAAGCGCGGCCAGCGATCAGGCGGCGGCCAGCGCCACCTCATAGCGCGCCGTCGTCCGCGCCGCGACCTCCGCCTCGCTCACCCCCGGCGCCAGCTCGATCAGCCGGAACGGGCTGTCATGATCGGCGCGCTGGAACACGGCGAGGTCGGTGATGACCATATCGACCACGTTGCGGCCGGTCAGCGGCAGCGTGCATTCGGGAATGAACTTGGCGCCACCATCCTTGGCGCTATGCTCCATCACCACGATCACCTTCTTGACGCCGGCGACCAGATCCATCGCGCCGCCCATGCCCTTGATCATCTTGCCGGGGATCATCCAGTTGGCGATGTCGCCATTCTGCGCGACCTCCATCGCACCCAGCACGGTCAGGTCGATATGCCCGCCGCGGATCATCGCGAAACTGTCGGCGCTGCTGAAATACACCGATTGCGGCAATTCGCTGATCGTCTGCTTGCCGGCATTGATGAGGTCGGGATCGACCTCGTCGTCATAGGGAAACGGACCGATGCCCAGCATGCCGTTTTCCGACTGCAGCGTCACGGTGACCCCGGTCGGAATATGATTGGCCACCAGCGTCGGGATGCCGATGCCCAGATTCACATAGAAACCGTCCTTCAGCTCCTTCGCGGCACGGGCGGCCATCTCGTCACGAGTCCAGGGCATCAATTTCCTCCGTTCGAATCTTTCGGGCCGATCGCAATGCTGCGCACCGGATTGGGAAGCAGGAACCAGCCCGCACCCCATAGCGGCGCGACCATCGTTTCGGTCACGGCGGCCGGCTGCTTGCCGTCATCACCTGCCGGGGGGAACAAGTCGCTGAAATCGCTCAGCGCATCGCCGACCATCGCGATCACGCAATAGCCGGCGGCGATCGTCCGGCGCAGGCCGTCCGCGGGCACTTCGCCACGCAGCTGCAACGTCTTGCCCGGCTCGACACGGCCGAAACCGAGCCGGTCGAGCGCACCGGCCACACCCACGCCGCCAGCCGGCGCGCGCGCGGTGGTGAAGATCACCGTGACGCCTTCGCGCCGCGCCGCGTCGATCCCGTCGACCGCGCCGGGCACCGCCACGATTTCGTCGCCGCCGTCGCCGCGCCAACGCCGCCAGCGCGCGTCCGGATCGCCGCCCCTGCCCGGATTCTCGTCGAGATCGACCAGCATCGCGAGCGGCTTGGCTTCGCACGCGGCATAGCGCGGCGCATCCAGCGTCGCGCCCGTGTCCAGCACCACCGATCGCACCGGCTCGCCACGGCGGCGCTTGGCGACCTCCGCCGACAGATAAATCCACAGCCCCTGATAGGCCTGCAGGCTCATCGCCGCATCCTCGCCCGCCGCGGCGCCGGGCGGCGGCAGTTCGGTGAGCGTGGTCGGCACCACGGTGCCCGAGGCCGGAACCGCCTGCGCCACCGCATCGCGCGCGGCTTGCGTCTTGAGTTCGACCGGCGCCGTTTCGGCCTGCGCGCGCCTACGCTCGACGCCGCGGTCGCGCAGCTTGTCGCGCGCGATCACGCCGCCCGCCACCACCGGAATCGCCGCCGCCACGCATCCGCCGGCCGGCAGCGACGCCGACATCAGCACCAGCGCGGCGCGCAGCCGCATCACGCCGCAGCGATGCTCTCTGGGCGGACTCGCGTCGTGCGGAATTCGATCTTCTTGTCATAGGGCGCGCCGACGATCATCCGCTTCACATAGATGCCCGGCAAGTGGATCGCATCGGGATCGAGGCTGCCGACCGGCACCACTTCCTCGACCTCGGCGACGCAGATGTTCGCCGCGGTGGCCATCGGCTGGTTGAAGTTGCGCGCGGTCTTGCGGAAGATCAGGTTGCCGCTCTCGTCCGCCTTCCACCCCTTGATGATCGCCAGGTCGGCGCGGATACCGCGCTCCAGGATATATTCCTGGCCGTCAAACAGCTTCACTTCCTTGCCCTCGGCCACCTTCGTTCCCACGCCCGTTTTGGTGTAGAAGCCGGGGATGCCCGCCCCGCCCGCGCGGCAACGTTCCGCCAGCGTGCCCTGCGGGCAGAATTCCACCTCCAGCTCGCCGGCCAGATATTGCCGCTCGAACTCCTTGTTCTCGCCGACATAGGACGAGATCATCTTCCTGACCTGGCGGCTGCGCAACAGCTTGCCCAGTCCTTCGCCGTCGATCCCGGCATTGTTGCTGGCGATGGTGAGGTCCTTGGCGCCATGGTCGCGGATCGCATCGATCAGCCGCTCCGGGATGCCGCACAAGCCGAACCCGCCGGCGCAGATCGTCATGCCGTCGTGCAGCAATCCGTCGAGCGCGGCGGCGGCATCGGGATAGAGCTTGTTCATCGCGCGAGTCTCCCTCATCTCGTCTCACGCGGCGGATAGGGGAGCGTCACGACCGGTGCAAGCGGGACGCCGGCTGCCCCCGCGCACGGCATCGCACGCGATGAAATCACGCTGCGCTGCGGCGAAATTCGGCGGAGGCGATTGTGAAGCGTTAACCACTTCCGCATAAACCGGATGCGGGCGTACCGGGGTTGGGCTTCACGAGATGATCGAGTTTTCCGTTCTGATCTATGGCATGTTGTCGATGTTCGTGCTGCTGGCGGCCGAACAGAACCGGCGATTGGCGCGCCCCAACCCGCAGATGGTGGTCATTGTCGGCTGGGGGCTGTTCTCGATGTCGTCGACGCTGGCGGTGCTGTTCGGCGCGGTCGCGCTGGCCGCCGGGCTGGGTGTTCACATGCCTGGCCTTCCCGCCGGAATGCTCGGCTAATCGGAATCTGGTTCCACGCCAGAAAATCGGGACGGCCAAGCCGCCAAGCCAGAAAATCCGGGCGGCCAAGCCGCCAAGCCAAAAAAATGGGGCGGCCAAGCCGCCCCAGTCGCTTGGGAAGTTGAACCCGACCGGTTCAGCGAACCGAACCGCGCCGGACCAGGTTGACGATCGCCAGCAACACCACCGCGCCCAGGAACGAAACCAGCAGCGACATCACGCTGAACGAACCCTGGGTGATGCTGCTGCCGCCGATCAGCGGGGTAATGATGAGGCCGGCCAGCAGCGCGCCGACGATCCCCACCACGATGTTCAGGAAAATGCCCTGCTGGGCATCGGTGCGCATGACGATGCTGGCCAGCCAGCCGAGCACACCGCCCACGATTAGCAATACGATAAGATTGATCATCTGCCGTCTCCCTAATAGCTGCTCGGCAGGGCCGAGTCTGCCGGATATACGGTTGAAAGCCGGGGATGTTCCGCATCCGTACGAATCGGCCACGTCCGGCCGGGGGAGTTGAAAATGGCGATCTATGCGTTCGAAGGCATGACCCCCCAGGTCCATGAGGACGCCTGGATCGCGCCGGGCGCGCACGTCATCGGCGATGCGCATCTGGCCGCGGGCGCGAGCCTGTGGTTCGGTGCGGTGATCCGTGCCGACAACACCGCGATCATGGTGGGCGAAGGCAGCAATGTGCAGGAAGGCGCGATGCTCCATTCCGATCCCGGCACTCCGCTGGTCATCGGCCGCGACTGCACGATCGGGCATCACGCAATGCTGCACGGCTGCACGCTGGGCGACCGCGTGCTGGTGGGCATGGGTGCGACCATCCTCAATCGCGCGCGGATCGGCGACGATTGCCTGATCGGCGCCGGCGCGCTGGTGACCGAGGACAAGCATTTTCCGCCCGGCAGCCTGATCGTCGGCAGCCCCGCGCGCGCGGTGCGCGAGGTCGACGACGCGACCCGCGCCATGTTGCTGCACTCCGCCCGCAACTATGCCGATCGCCAGCGCCGTTTCCGCGCCGGCCTTACCCGCATCGACTGAGTTTTCAGGCATCGGGTACGGCGTGCTGGACAGGCCGACCGGTTCGATTATGAACCGGGCCATGGCCCTGCCCCCGCTTTTCGATCGCCTGCGCCTGCCGGTCATCGGCTCGCCGCTGTTCATCGTGTCCGGCCCCGATCTCGTCATCGCCCAGTGCAAGGCGGGGATCGTCGGCTCGTTCCCCGCGCTCAACGCGCGACCGCAGAGCCAGCTCGACGAATGGCTGCATCGCATCACGCAGGAACTGGCCGCCTGGAACCGCGACAACCCCACCCGCCCGGCCGCGCCGTTCGCGGTGAACCAGATCGTCCACCGCTCGAACGACCGGCTTGAGGCCGATCTTGCCACCTGCGCCAAATGGCAGGTGCCGATCGTCATCACCTCACTCGGCGCGCAAGCCGAGCTCAACCAGGCGGTGCATGGCTGGGGCGGCATCACGCTGCACGACGTCATCCACGATCGCTTCGCGCGCAAGGCGGTGGAAAAGGGCGCGGACGGCCTGATCCTGGTCTGTGCCGGCGCGGGCGGCCATGCCGGCACGCTCAACCCGATGGCGTTCGTGCAGGAGACGCGCGCCTGGTTCGACGGGCCGCTGATCCTGTCCGGCGCGATCGCCAATGGCGGCGCGGTCCTTGCCGCACAGGCGATGGGCGCCGACCTTGCCTATATCGGCTCCCCATTCATCGCCACGCTCGAGGCGAATGCCGGCGATCCTTACAAGGCGGGGATCGTCGCGGGCGACGCATCGGACATCGTGTACACCAATTTGTTCACCGGCGTTCACGGCAACTATCTGCGCGCCTCGATCGAGGCCGCCGGGCTCGATCCGGAAAACCTGCCGGCCAGCGATCCCCGCGCGATGGACTTCGGATCGGGCGGCAATGCCAAGGCCAAGGCATGGCGTGACATCTGGGGATCGGGCCAGGGCATCGGCGCGGTAAAGGCGGTGACCCCCGTGGCGCAGTTCGTCGACCGGCTCGACGCGGAATATCGCGCGGCGCGCGCGCGGATCGCGGCGCTGGGCGCGGGGGGCTGGTCGGTTTAGGGTTTCAAAAGGCGTGCGCCAGCCGATCCAGCATGGTCCGCGCCGGGCTGACCGCGACCGGCGCATCCTCACCCTGCACCGCATCGAGCCGCTCGACCCGGCGATACAGGTCGATGCTCGCGACGATCAGCCCCTGTGCCGCCGCCGGCATCGCGCCGAATGCGGCGTCGTCCGTCTCCGGCGCCGCGCCCAGGCGGCGCGAGGGATCGAGCGCATCGCTGGCCGGCAATTCGCCGGCATCGACCGCGCGCTGGGTGAGCAGCCAGGCGATCACATGCATCAGCCGCGTGGTGACCTTGAGCGATTCGCACGAGAAGACCACGCGCGTCATCGCATCGAGCGTGTCGCGCTCGACCCGCCCGAATTCGTCGAAATAGCCGCGCGCCTCGTCCGCCAGCAGCATCGCCTCGGTATAAAGCGAATCGGTCAGCCGCCGGTGGATGCGCGATGTGCCCGCCAACATCATATCGGCCAAGCTGTCAGAAACCCGGCATCGGCGAAATAGCCAATTTCGATGAAAAGCGCCGCGATTGTGCCGGAACGAATCATGCGATGATGTCGGGGATCAATTGATCCTCCAGCATGCTGATCTCGTCGCGCAGACGCAGCTTGCGCTTTTTCAGCCGCGCGATCTGGAGCTGGTCGGGTGCGCCGGCCAGCCGCAGCGCATCGACCGCGACATCAAGATCGCGGTGCTCGACACGGAGCAGCTCCAGCCGGCGCAAGATCTCGCTTTCGTCCATCACCGCCCAACCCCTGCGCGCCGTCCGTCGGCCCGTCGCAGATCAGCGTTGTCCTGTCGATCCCCCGATTCGCAAGGGGCGACAAGGCACGCGAATCATGATTTACTCCGTAATCCCCGAACCAGTGAGGAGGATTGCTTCCATGCAGAACGCGCATCTCTCGGCACTCGAGGCCAAGCACGCGACGCTCGATCGCAGGATCGTCGACGAATCGCACCGGCCGTTGCCGGATCAGATGATGATCGCCGAACTGAAGCGCCAGAAGCTGAGGGTAAAGGAAGAAATCGCGCTGATCTGAGGCGCGTCAGCGTGTCACCCCGGCCGCCTGGGTCCGGGGTGGCGCGTCAGACCGCGCCTGCGCGCGCGGCGTACGCAAATTCAACGAAAATTCGACAATAGCGGAAATTCGACGATAGCGGCTGGGCCGGCGGCCTGGCTCAGATCGCCCGCCGCATCGGTTTGACGGCCGGATTGGAGCGGCCGGGCGCCACCGGCTTGCGCGCCGCCAGCGGATCGATCTCCCGTTCGAACGCGATGCCGATCCGCCCCTCGGCGGTCCAGGCGATGCGGCCGTCGATCCAGCCCACGCCGCGCACCTCGACCTGGACCGGGGTTCCCGACGCGATCGGCTGCGAATATTCCGCCATCAGCCCGCCCGACGACAGGTTGCGCACGCGCACCGCCACTTCCGCGGCGCCATCGACGCGCAACTGCGCCGCCAGCAACAGACTGTCGCGCGACCCGCCGCGCTGGCTCGCGATATCGTCGCCCGACAATGCGTCCAGGGGATCGGTGGGAAACTGCTCCATCGCCGCTCAAATTCCTCTCGATGCGCGAGATTAAAGCAGCAATCGCTCTCCAAAGCGTTAACCGGGCGGCCATGCCCCTCAAATCCGCGATTATTCCTCGCGTGAGATCTTTTCGTTGCGCTCGTGCCGCTCCTGCGCCTCGACCGTCATCGTCGCGATCGGCCGCGCTTCCAGCCGGCCCAGGCTGATCGGTTCGCCGGTCACTTCGCAATAGCCATATTCGCCGTCCTCGATCCGGCGCAGCGCCGCATCGATCTTGGCGATCAGCTTGCGCTGACGGTCGCGCGTGCGCAGTTCGATCGACCAGTCGGTCTCGCTCGATGCGCGATCGGTCAGGTCGGCCTCGCGCAGCGAATCGACCTGCAGCTGGCTCAACGTGCCGGCCGCCTCGCGATGGATCGCGTCCTTCCAAGCCAACAGCTTGTCGCGAAAATATTGCAGTTGCCGCGCGTTCATGAAGGGTTCGTCCGCGCTCGGACGATAGCCGTCCGCCGCGTCATTGGCGACCGGCGGCAGTTTCTCGGGGTCGTCACGATGCTCGTAAACCGTCGCCATTTGCACTCTCCACCCCGGATCTCCGACGGCGAAGCCGATCGAACGTCCGGTTTTTGCCCGCGGGCGCTATACTTGCGCAGCGCGCGCTCCACAAGCGTTCGAATCCGGCGGATTGGCGCGGCAAGGCATTCTTGCCATAGGGTAAATTGCGCCCGGCTGACCGGGCCGGTCAGCAATCGGCAAGTTTTGCACGGCCGCGCCACCGCCGGACAAGTAAACCGCCGATACTGTCCCTCTGCGGAACATTAACTATTTCCCGGTCGGGCGTGCGTGCGAAATTCGTCCAATAACCGCTGCGATCATGGTTAACGCGATTGCACTTAATACTTTCTTCTGCACTTTTCCGGCAGTGAGCCGTCACGGACGCTGTTTGTCGCAGCAGCCGGGGGCAGCTCAAAAAGGGCAGAGAGTAATCATCATGTCGGTACGGATGGCCTTGGCTAAACTTTGCGCATGCGCTTGCGGCGGCGCGGTGGTGGGTGGCGGTGCGGTCCATATGGCCGATACCGCGCGCGCCGAACGCACCTTCGTCAAGAAGCAGGCGGCGAAGCGCATGATCGTGAAGAAGCGCCTGGTCTCGCGCCCGGTCCGCAAGCGGATCGTGCGGCGCACCGTCACCACGACGCAATGCCAGCCCCAGGTCGTCACCGTGACCAGCCAGGGCGCGCCCGTCCCGCTCCCACCCGCGCCCGTCTATGCGGCGGCGGACACCGGCGGCGCGGCGGTGACCGGCGGCGGCTTTGGCGGCGGCGGCGGCTTTGGCGGCGGGTTCTTCGCCGGCGGCTTCTTCGGCGGTTCGGGCGGCGGTTCGGGCAGCAGCGGCATCGTCATCTCGTCGACCACCAGCTCGGGCGAGATTTCGAGCGGCGGCACGTCCAGCTCGACCTCCACCGGCGGCTCGTCGACCTCGACCGGCGGTTCATCGACCTCGACCTCGACCTCGACCGGCGGCTCGTCCTCGTCCACTTCGTCGGCGTCGGGCGGTTCGTCAGGCAATGTCTCGACCTCGGCATCGTCCTCGGGCGATGTTTCGACGTCCACCTCGGCCTCGTCGTCGGGCAATGTCTCGACCTCGTCCTCGTCCACCTCGGCCAGTTCGTCGGGCGACGTTTCCACCTCGACCTCCAGCGGCTGGAGCACGTCGAGCGGCTGGAGCACGTCGAGCTCGACCAGCACCTCCACCTCGACGTCGAGCGGCACCAGCAGCTCGTCGGGCGGCCCCGAACCGGTCCCCGCCCCCCCGATGGTGCTGCTGTTCGGCGCCGCGGCGGCGGGCCTGGTCGCGCGCAAACGCTTCCAGAACCGCAAGAAGGCCGACGCGAACGCCGAGTAGGTTACCCGGCGGCGATCAGCGCCTGTTCGATTTCCGGCAACGTATGGCGGGTGAGGTCCTTGTCGATCTCGCCCGCCAGTCGATTCTCGACCTCCTTGTGATAATGTTTGCGCAGCTCGCCCAGCGTCCTGGGCGGCGCGACGATGATCAATGTTTCGAAGTCGTTGCTCAGCGCACGCGCCTTGAGCAGGTCGGCGGTCTGCGCCGCGAACCGATCCTCTTCCAGCTGGTGGAAGTCGGTATTCTCGAAGCTTCCGCCCGACGCCCAGTTCGCGCCCGCCGTCCGCGTCGAAGAGGCGCTGCCGGCCAGGTCGGTCGCCTGGTCGCCGTCCTTCGGATTGTCCTGCACGCGCTTGCGCTCGACCTGAAGGTTCGGATGCACCTCGTCGCCCTCGTTCCTCAGGAACAGCATCTTGCGGCCGTCGGCCACCACGACAAAGGCGTTGTGCGGCACCTGCATCTCTCGTCTCCTCGTTTCGTTACGAGGTGAACGCACATCGCGCGCGCCGGGTTGCGCCGCCCACCGCGCCCCGCCATAGCCTGCGCCCCATGCACGACATCCGCCTGATCCGCGACAATCCCGAAGCCTTCGACGCCGCGCTGGCGCGGCGCGGCGCCGAGCCGCTGGCCGCCACGCTCGCCTCGCTCGACGAGGCGCGGCGCGCGCTCACCACGCGCCAGCAGGAGGCACAAGCACGCCGTAACGACCTGTCGAAGCAGGTCGGCCAGGCCAAGGCCGCCAAGGACGAAGCCCGCGCGAACACTTTGATGGCCGAGGTAGCAAGCCTCAAAACCGAGCTCGAAACATTGACGCTGGCGCAGGGCGCCGCCGACGAAGCGCTGCGCGAAGCGCTCGCCGCCATCCCCAATCTGCCCGCCGCCGACGTGCCCGACGGCGCGGACGAGGACGACAACCAGCTCGTCCACACGCGCGGCGCGCAGCCCGCCTTCGCGTTCGAGCCCAGGGAACACGACGCCTTCGGCCCCGCGCTCGGCCTCGATTTCGAGACCGGCGCGGCGCTCGCCGGCGCGCGTTTCACGCTGGTCCGCGGCCACGCGGCAAAG
This sequence comes from uncultured Stakelama sp., assembly GCA_964413495.1. Lineage (GTDB taxonomy): Bacteria > Pseudomonadota > Alphaproteobacteria > Sphingomonadales > Sphingomonadaceae > Sphingomonas. Next base: position 305,080 of record CAYPRW010000002.1, read on the forward strand.
CTCGCCCGCGCGCTCGGCCAGTTCATGCTCGACACGCTCACCGCCGAACATGGCTATGAGGAGGTCAACCCGCCGCTTCTGGTCCGCGACGAGGCGGTCTACGGCACCGGCCAGCTCCCCAAATTCGCCGAGGACCTGTTCCGCACCACCGACGGCCGCTGGCTGATCCCCACCGCCGAGGTCAGCCTGACCAACATCGTGCGCGAGCAGATCCTGCCCGCGCAGGCGTTGCCGCTGCGCTTCACCGCGCTGACCCCCTGTTTCCGTTCGGAAGCAGGCGCGGCTGGGCGCGACACGCGCGGCTATATCCGCCAGCACCAGTTCGACAAGGTCGAGATGGTCTCGATCACCACGCCCGAAGCCTCCGAGGCCGAGCATGAGCGCATGACCGCCGCCGCCGAGGGCATTCTAGACCGGCTCGGTCTCCCGTTTCGCCGCATGAAGCTGTGCGCCGGCGACATGGGCTTCAGCGCCGCGCGCACCTATGACCTCGAAGTCTGGCTGCCCGGCCAGGGCCGCTATCGCGAGATCTCGTCCTGCTCGACCTGCACCGATTTCCAGGCGCGCCGCATGAACGCGCGCTATCGGCCCGAGGGCGAAAAGACCACGCGCTTCGTCCACACGCTCAACGGGTCGGGCCTGGCGGTCGGCCGCACGCTGGTCGCGGTGCTTGAGAATTACCAGCAGGCGGACGGCTCGGTTGCGGTGCCCGAAGCGCTGCAACCTTATCTGCGCGGCCTTAATCGTTTGGAGCCGAACAAGTGAGCGACATGCAAATCCTCCCCTGTAAGGGGAGGTGGCAGCGCGTAGAGCTGACGGAGGGGTGTCGCCCTCTCGACAGCATGACACCCCTCCGGCGCTTCGCGCCACCTCCCCTTGCAGGGGAGGAATAGATGCGCATCCTCCTCACCAACGACGACGGCGTCCACGCCCGCGGCCTCGAAGTGCTTGAACGCATCGCCCGCACCCTGTCCGACGACATCACCATCGTCGCCCCGCTGGAGGAGCAATCGGGCAAGGGCCGCTCGCTCTCGCTCACCGAACCGGTCCGCCTGCGCACTTTCGGCGAGCGCCGCTTCGCGGTCACCGGCACGCCGACCGACGCGGTGATGATGGCGCTGGCGCAGATCATGAAGGACGCGAAGCCCGACCTGATCCTGTCCGGCGTCAACCGTGGCGCGAATCTCGGTGAGGATGTCAGCTATTCGGGTACCGTCTCCGCCGCGATGGAGGGTGCGCTCGCCGGCATCCGTTCGGTCGCGCTCAGCCAACGCTACGCCGCCACCGCGCCGGGTGAGAAGGTCAGCTTCGAGGCGGCCGAGCAATGGGGCGAGCGCGTGCTGCGCCCGCTGCTCGAGGCGCCTTGGGCGCCGCGCACGCTGATGAACGTCAACTTCCCGCCAATCCCGGCGGCCGAGGTGAAGGGGATCAAGCCCGTCAACCAGGGCCTGCGCGACTATGGCCGGCTCAAGCTCGACCGGCGCACCGATCCGCGCGGCTTCGACTATTACTGGTTTGGTCTCGGCCGCGTGCCGCACACGCCGGTCGCCGATACCGATCTGGAAGCGATCGAGCAGGGCCATATCACCGTCACGCCGCTGCATCTCGACATGACTCACCGCGAATCCTTGGATATGCTCGCCCGCGCTTATGGTTGATGCCGGGGGAGGCATGTTCGAAGGCAGGATCGTTCGCATCGGCGGGGCGGTGTTCATGCTGCCGCTCCTCGCCGCCTGCATTCCCCAGGGCGCCGCGCCGCGCCCCGAACCGCGCCAGCGCATCGTCGATACCGGCGACCCCACCATCGCGCCGCGCCGCGAGCCGGACGTGCCCGCCCTCCCTGCGCCGCCGCCCGCCTGGGAAGCGCGCCCGGTGACCGCCGACGCCCGCACCGTCCAAAGCTCGACCTACACCGTCCAGCCCGGCGACACGCTGCGCGGCATCGCCAACCGCACCGGGGCGGCGTCCGAATCGATCGCCCGCGCCAACGCCCTCGAACCGCCCTTCACCATCCGGCCGGGCCAGCGGCTGACGATCCCCGGCGGCCGCTACCATCTCGTCCGCGCCGGGGAGACCGGCATCGCCATCGCGCGCGCCTATGGCGTCGACTGGAGCCGCGTGGTCACCGCCAACGACCTTGCCGAGCCCTATATCCTGCGCGTCGGCCAGCGCGTGCTGATCCCGGGCGGGGACCGCCCGCCGACGCGCGAGGAGCGCGCCGCCGCGTTCCGCATCGACATCGACGACATCGTCACCGGCAGCCAGCCCGCCATTCCCGAACGCGCCCGCCCCGCCCGGCCCACCGCCTCCTCGGCCCGCGTCTTGCCGCCGACCACCCCGGTCGCGCCGCCGGCCGCGCTCAAGGGCGGCTTCGCCTGGCCGGCGCGCGGGCAGATCCTGCGCCGCTTCGGCCCCGTGGCGAGCGGCGAGCGCAGCGACGGCCTCAAGATCGCCGTGCCGCTCGACACCCCGATCCTCGCCGCCGCCGACGGCACCGTCGCCTATGTCGGCAGCGACATCCCCTCGCTCGGCGGGCTGGTGATGATCCAGCATGGCGGCGGCTGGACCACGATCTACGGCCATGCCGGCCAGCTCATCGTCCAGCGCGGCCAGTCGGTGAAGCGCGGCCAGATGATCGCGCTGTCCGGCGACAGCGGAACGAACCGCCCGCAGCTGCATTTCGAGATGCGGCAGGGGCGCACGCCCGTAGATCCGATCCCGAGGCTCCCGGCACGCTGAATGGCGTCGAAAATCGCAACCGCTTCCCCGGTCGAACCCGTTCCCCTGCGAAAGCAGGGGCCCAGGGCCACGAGCGTGACCGCCTGCGGCCCTGGGCCCCTGCTTTCGCAGGGGAACATTTATCGACTTGGGCCGGCTTGATCATGCCCCTCCTCCCCCACGCCACGCTCAAGCGCAAATCCACCCTGCCCGTCTGGGTCTCGATCAGCTGGCGCGTCCTTGCCGTGATCGGCATGTTCGTGCTGGCGATCGGGGTCCACTGGTTCGACCGGTCGGGCCTGCGCGACAATTATGACGGGCATGTCAGCTTCGCCGACGTCGTCTATTTCACGATGATCTCGATCACCACGGTCGGCTATGGCGACATCACGCCGGTGACCGATCAGGCGCGGCTGTTCGACGCGCTGGTCGTCACCCCGATCCGCATCTTCGCGGTGCTGCTGTTCATCGGCACCGCCTATAATTTCGTCCTCAAGCGTACATGGGACAAATGGCGCATGGCCCTTATCCAACGCAATCTTTCCGGCCACATCATCGTCGCCGGCTATGGCACCACCGGGGCCGAGGCGGTCGACGAGCTGATCGCGCGCGGCACCGATCCGGGCTGCATCGTGGTGATCGACTGCACCGCCGACGCGCTTGAACGGGCGCGCGATTGCGGCTGCATCATCCTGCAGGGCGACGCGACGCGCGATCAGGTGCTGGAGGACGTCAGGATCCGCAGCGCCGCGTCGATGATCGTCAGCGCGGGCCGTGACGATACCTCGGTCCTCATCACCCTCACCGCCCGCCATCTCGCGTCCGGCCTGCGCATCAGCACCGTGGTCAAGGCCGAGGACAACGAGCTGCCCGCCCGCGCCGCCGGCGCCACCACGGTGATCAATCCGGTGAGCTTCGCCGGCCTGCTGCTCGCCAATTCGTGCAAGAGCCAGCACATCGCCGATTACATGATGGACCTCGCCTCGATCGACGGCCCGGTGGCGCTCGCCGAACGCGCCGTGACCCCGGCCGAGGTCGGCCGCCCGCTCGCCTCGCTATCGACCGGCATCGGCCTGCGCATCTTGCGCAACGGCGAGATGTTCGGCTTCTTCACCGACGAGGCGAAGGCGCTTCAGTCGGGCGACACGATCGTCGAGGTCGTGCCCACCGGCGAGAAGCACTAACCAGCTTGGTTTGAAGCAAATTGTTCCCCTGCGAAAGCAGGGGCCCAGGGTCCGGAACGCATCGCTTGTGGCCCTGGCTCCCTGCTTTCGCAGGGGAACAACCTCGTTCAATTCAGCGAAAGCGCCTCACCGCCGCTGCGCGAGCGCCCAGGCCGTGGCGACCTTGAAACGGAATACCGGCGAATATTGCCGCGTCTCGCGCAACGCCGCCTCGTCGAAATCGCGATAGCTGGCCAGGCGATCGAGCAGCAGCCGCCCGGCATCGGTCAGATAGGGATAGGCACGCGCCGGCCTGCCGCTCAGCGTCAGGGTCGATCCGGCATACATCTGGAAATCGATCAGCAGCTTGTCGCTGCCCGCGCCGCTGCGCTTGGCCAGCGCCACGAGCTGTTCGATCACCGGCAGCGCGCGGTCAAACCGGCCCTGGTCCTGCTTCAACAGCATCGTGCTGTAGCCGAGCAGCAGCTTGATGCGGATCGAAGGCGGCGTCGCCTCGTTGCCGGCCGCCGCCGCCAGCCGCGCGATATAGGGTTCGGCATCGGCCATCCGGCCCGCGCCGATCAGCTCGACGCCCAGATTGGCGGCCGCCATGTCGGCCATGGGCGAGGTTGCGCCATATTGTTTTTCGGCCTGCGCCAATTCCGCCCGCGCGGTTTCCACCGGATTGGCCGTCGGGCCTTTCGCCCACCACGCGATGCGCGATCTGACCTGCGCGCCGGGCTTGGCCAGGCTGTCGACACGTGTCGCCATCGCGCGCGCGTCAGCCTCGCGACCCAGCCGGCGCAGCGTGCTGGCCAGGCTCGCCATCGCGTCGAGCGCGCGGTCGCCCTGCTCGCCCTCGGCGCGCTCGAACAGCGCCAGCGCCCGGCGGAACATCGCTTCGGCCTCGCGGTCGCGGTCCATCGAATAATAGGCGGTGCCGGTGCATTCATAGACCAGGCCGGACAACGTCATCTCGGCCGGCGTCGTCTCGGGCAGCTTGCCGTGCAGCGGCGTCAGCATATCGATCGCCGCCTGCCCCTTGCCCAGATTCCACTGCGCGACGCACAGCGAGACCGCGGCGATCACCGCGGTGCGCCCCTGCGGGCCCTGCAGCTTGCGCGCCAGCGTCAGCCGCCGCTCGGCGACCGGCACGAATTTGGCCATGTCGACCAGCCGGTCGTAATAGCTGGTCAGCGCGCCGAGCATGCCCAGCGCCTCGGTGCTGTCGCGCCCGACACGGGTGTCGATATAGTCTTGCGCGCCGAGGATGATCGATTCCACCTTGGCGTTGCCGGCGGTCGCCACCAGCGTCGCGACGGCCATGGCCAGGTCCGCACAGCCATCGCCCTGCGGCTGCGCCGTGCGGCAGGCGTCGAACGCCGGCAGGAAGATTTCCGCCGCCTTGCCATATTCGCCACGATCGAACGCGGCGATGCCCTCGGGCGGCACGGGCACGCGGGCGGCGCCTTGCGCGGCCGCCGAAGCGGACGATCCGGCGCCGATCGCGGCCGCCATCGCCCAAAGCGCGATCCAGCGCCCGGCCGGCAACGCAGCTCCCTTGTCGAACATCGCTTCGTCCCCTCCGCCGGGAAGCATCCAGGATTTGACCCTAGCGGCTGGCCGCCCTCCCGCAACTGACAAGTTCCGTCGCCGCGCCCAACCCGCCCCTATCTTTTTGCGCAGAAAGCCCTATGTCGCCCGCCGATCATGGCAACGCGACTTCCCGAAGCGCCCAAGGTGGGCATGGTGTCGCTCGGCTGTCCCAAGAACCTGGTCGACTCCGAGCGTATCCTGACCAAGCTGCGGTCCGACGGCTATGCCATGTCGGCCGATTATGCCGGCGCCGATGTGGTGCTGGTCAACACCTGCGGCTTTCTCGACAGCGCCAAGGAAGAGAGCCTGGAGGCGATCGGCGAGGCGATCGCGGAAAACGGCCGCGTCATCGTCACCGGCTGCATGGGCAAGGAGGCAGAGGCGATCCGCGCGCGCTTTCCCGGCGTCCTCGCCGTCACCGGCGCGCATCAATATGAGGAAGTGGTCGGCGCGGTGCACGAAGCGGCACCGATGCCGCCCAACGCCTTTCTGAACCTGGTGCCGGACGCCGGCCTCAAGCTCACCCCGCGCCATTACAGCTATCTCAAGATCAGCGAGGGCTGCAACCATCGCTGCGCCTTCTGCATCATCCCGGCGCTGCGCGGCGATCTCGTCAGCCGCCGCCCCGACGCGATCCTGCGCGAGGCGGAAAAGCTGGTCGCGGCGGGCACGAAGGAACTGCTGGTCATCAGCCAGGACACCTCGGCCTATGGCGTCGACATCCGCAAGGAACCGCGGATGTGGCAAGGCCGCGAGGTCGTGCCCCACATGACCGATCTCGCACGCGAGCTCGGCCGGATCGCCCCCTGGGTCCGCCTCCACTACGTCTACCCCTACCCCCATGTCGATCAGGTCATCCCGCTGATGGCGGAGGGGCTGATCCTCCCCTATCTCGACATCCCCTTCCAGCACGCCAGCCCGTCGGTGCTGCGCGCCATGCGCCGCCCGGCCAATGAGGCGAAGGTGCTCGAACGCCTCGCCAACTGGCGCAGCATCGCCCCGGACATCACGATCCGCTCGACCTTCGTGGTGGGCTTTCCCGGTGAGACCGAGGCGGATTTCCAGTATCTGCTCGCCTGGCTCGACGAGGCCCAGCTCGACCGTGTCGGCGCGTTCCGTTTCGAGCCGGTCGAGGGCGCGGCCGCCAACGACCTGCCCGGCGCGGTGCCCGAAGCGGTCAAGGAAGACCGCTACGCCCGCATCATGGAAAAGACCGCCGCGATCAGCGCCGCCAAGCTTAAGGCGAAGGTCGGCCGCACGCTCGACGTGATCGTCGACTTGGTGGACCAGGACGGCGCCAACGCCCGATCGCAGGCCGATGCCCCGGAGATCGACGGCACCGTATTCCTGCGCGCCGCCGGACATTTGCGGCCGGGCGACATCGTCAATGTCGTGATCGAGGACGCGGACGAACACGATCTCTACGGCGTTCCCGCGGCCGCCTGATCGCCCGTTGGTGCTGAACGGGCGGGGCCGCCGATTCGGATAAATGAATCATCCAGTATGAAGGCGCTAACGATTATGTGCGAAACCGATTCGACTCGGCCGTACGGTCCGGGAAGGCGGAAGAACTGACGAAAGGGAAGCGCCGATGGGATTGAGCGATGCGAACCGCACGCTGCCCCAGCCGCGGCAACGGATCGCACTGATCGACGACGACGAGCTGATCTGTGAGATCATCGAGGGTATCTTGTCGTCCGCCGGATATGAAGTCGTCAGCGTGAACCATGGCGACGATGCGGCAGCGTTCATCTGGGAGGCTCAGCCCGACCTTTTGGTGCTCGACTGCGCATTGCCCGGAAAATCGGGGATGACCTTGCTGCACGAGCTGCGCGCGTCGCCCTTGTTCGGCAAACTTCCCATCGTCATGCTTACCGGCCGCCGCAGCGGATGGCATGAATCGGTCGCATTGCGCGAGGGCGCGGATGCCTATGTCCGCAAACCCTTTCAGCCGACCGATCTGCTGGTGTCGATCGCAAAGCTGCTGCGATAGCGGCGATCGGCATCGATCCGGCATTGACGGCATGCGCGGCGACAGGCACATGGGCCGCGCCCAAGGACAGCAGCGCACGGCATGGCCGCGAAATCACGGCGCGGCGTGCAGCCAGGCCTTGAAATGCGGGTGTAGCTCAATGGCAGAGCAGAAGCTTCCCAAGCTTACGACGAGGGTTCGATTCCCTTCACCCGCTCCAA
>CAYPRW010000003.1:0-219856 GCA_964413495.1 uncultured Stakelama sp.
CCTGACCAAGGGCGAAGTCATCAGCGAAGACCTCGGTATCAAGCTTGAATCCGTCACGCTCGGCATGCTCGGCACCGCCAAGCGCGTCTCGATCGACAAGGACAACACCACCATCGTCGATGGTGCGGGTGAAGCCGAGGCGATCAAGGGCCGCACCGACGCGATCCGCCAGCAGATCGAAGTCACCACCAGCGATTACGACCGTGAGAAGCTCCAGGAGCGTCTTGCCAAGCTCGCCGGCGGCGTGGCCGTGATCAAGGTCGGCGGCGCTTCGGAAGTCGAGGTGAAGGAGCGCAAGGACCGTGTCGACGACGCGCTGCACGCGACCCGCGCGGCCGTGGAAGAGGGCATCGTCCCCGGCGGCGGCACGGCGTTGCTCTATGCGACCAAGGCGCTCGACGGCGTCAATGGCGAGAATGAGGACCAGACCCGCGGCGTCGACATCGTCCGCAAGTCGCTGACCTCGCTCGTCCGTCAGATCGCGGCGAATGCCGGCCATGACGGCGCGGTCGTCTCGGGCAAGCTGCTCGACCAGAGCGACACGTCGTTCGGCTTCAACGCCGCGACCGACACGTACGAGAACCTGGTCGCGGCCGGCGTGATCGACCCGACCAAGGTCGTGCGCACCGCGCTGCAGAACGCGGCGTCGGTCGCCGGCCTGCTCATCACCACCGAAGCGGCGGTGAGCGAGCTGCCGGAAGACAAGCCGGCGATGCCGATGCCGGGCGGCGGCATGGGCGGCATGGGCGGCATGGATTTCTGACCGAGAGCGGCCTGGGCCAAGCCAGGCTTGGCTCAGGACTTGCTCCGGTCCGGCCGGCGGGTCGGCGGCCAGTCCGCCGAACCCGTCCGACGCGCCCCGGCTTTGCCGGGGCGGGACCAGCCCCCGGTCACTCAACCGGAAAGGCAAAGGGCCGGAGCTCACGCTCCGGCCCTTTCTTCATCTCCACATCGGACCAATCAATCGTCGCCGAACACGGCCCCGACATGCGCCTCGCCGCGCGCTTGCGCCAGCAACGCCTGGCGATGCCGCTCGGCATAACCCGCCCGCTGCGCCGCGCTCCGCTCGCCATGGCATACCGGACAGCTCACGCCTTCCTCATAAAGCGGTGACGCCCGTTCCGCCGCCCCCACCGGCCTCCGACACGCCCGGCACAGCCCATAGGTCCCCAACGCCAACCCATGGCCGACCGACACCCGCTCGTCGAAAACGAAACACTCGCCCTGCCAGCGGCTCTCCGCTTCCGGCACCTGCTCCAGATAGGCCAGGATCCCGCCCTTCAGATGAAAGACGTCCCCGATCCCCTCCGCCTTCAGGAACGCGGTCGATTTCTCGCAACGGATCCCGCCGGTACAGAACATCGCTACCTTCTTCCCCGCCAACTCGTCGCGATGCTCGCGAAACCAACTGGGAAAATCCCTGAACGTCTTCGTCCCCGGATCGACCGCGCCGGCAAAACTCCCGATCCCCACCTCGTAATCGTTGCGCGTATCGACCACGACCGTATCCGGGGCGTCGATCAGCGCATTCCAGTCCCGCGGTGCGACATAATGGCCCATATCGAGTGGATCGATGTCGGGCCGCCCCATCGTCACGATCTCGCGCTTCAATCGCACCTTCATGCGGTGGAACGGCATCGTCGCGGCGCGCGATTCCTTGACCTCGATCGCCGAACAACCGGGCAAGCGGCGGATATGGGCCACCACGGCCGCGATGCCCGCATCGCTGCCGGCAATGGTGCCGTTGATCCCCTCGCCCGCCAGCAGCAGCGTGCCCTTCACCCCCTGCGCACAGCACAGTTCGGCAAGCGGCGCCCTGATCGCCGCCGGATCTGCAAAGCGCGCGAAGCGGTACAGCGCGGCGACATGGATCGGCCGCGGATCGGACGCCATTATTTCTTCATCGCGTCGATGATGCGCTTGACGTCCTGGCTGCGCCCGCGCGGCAGGATCAGGATGTCGTCGCCATCGGCCACCACGATCAGGTCGGAAACGCCGACCAGCGCGACCCGCTTGCCCGCCCCGGCGCGCACCAGGCAGTCGGCGGTGTCGATCGCCACCACGTCGCCGCGACAGGCATTGCCGTGCACGTCGCAATCGCTGATCGCGTGCAGCGCGTCCCAGCTGCCGACGTCGGACCAGCCCATGCTCACCGGCACCACCGCCACGCGCGGCGCCTTTTCCATCACCGCATAGTCGATCGAATCCGACGGCGATTTCGCGAACTCGGCGGCGTCGGGCAGGATGCGCACCCCATCGCGCACCGCCCGATCCATCGCCGCCTGCGCCGCCGCCAGCATATCCGGCGCGAACGAGGCCAGCGCACCCAGATACACGTCCGCCCGGAACAGGAAGATGCCGCCGTTCCAGGCATGGTCGCCGCTCGCCAGCATCGCCTCGGCCGCGTCGCGCTGCGGCTTTTCGACGAAACGGTCGACGCGATGCACGCCCGCGCCGATCGCCTCGCCCACCTTGATATAGCCATAGCCGGTTTCCGGCGCATCCGGCGCGATGCCGAACGTCACCAGCCAGCCGTCCGCGACCGCCGGCATCGCGGCGTGGATCGCGGCATGGAATGCATCGACATCGCCGATGACATGATCCGACGGCATCACCAGCAGCGGATCGCCACCGCCGCCCGCCGCCAGCGCCGCCAGCGCGATCGCCGGCGCGGTGTTGCGCCCCATCGGCTCCAGGATCAGCGCCTGCGCCTGCGCCTCGACCGCGCCCAGTTGCTGCTCGACCATATCGGCGTGCAGCGCGTTGGCGACGATCACCGGCGCGGCAAAGCGGTCGCCCGCCGGCGTGCGCCGCGCGGTGAGTTGCAGCATGGTTTCCTCGGCCGTCAGCGCCAGCATCTGCTTGGGCCGTTCGGGCCGCGACATCGGCCATAGCCGCGTGCCCGATCCGCCGGACAGGATTACCGGAACGATCGGCCTGGGGTCGGTCATGCTTGCTCCTTCTGCCGGCGCGTTTCCCTAGCGGCACGCGCCATTCCCGCCAAACACATATGTTAGGCGCGATTTCCCGCCGTTCAGCATTTCTTCGTCAATTTCGCCGACACCAGCGTGACGTGTCGGAAATGTTTACACATCGCGGTTAGGGTAAGGCCGTCATGATCCGCCTGTTCAAACATTATATTCCCAACGCGGTGCTGCTGCTGGCGCTGTTCGATTTCGTGCTGCTGCTCGCCGCGGCCGAATTCGGCTGGCTGTACCGCGCGCATCAGCTCGGCTTCGCGGTCGAGCCGATCCATACCCGCGTGCCCCAGATGCTCAGCTTCGCGCTCAGCCTGCAACTGGCGATGATCGCGGTCGGCGTCTATGGCGCCGATGCGCTGCAATCGATCCGCGTCGCCACCGCGCGGCTGCTGATCGCGGTGTCGCTCGGCACGATCTTCCTGTCGGTGATCTTCTTCCTGGTGCCGGCGCTCACCTTCTGGCGCTCGAACCTGCTCTACGCGATGGTCGCGGCGCTGCTGGCGCTGTTCATGCTGCGCATCCTGCTCGGCAAGACGCTGGGCGGTCAGGTGTTCAAGCGGCGCATCGTCGTGCTCGGCGCCGGCGCGCGCGCCGAACGATTGAAGACGCTGGCACGCAAGCCCGGCTCGGGCTTCGTCGTGGTCGGCTATGTCGCGATGAGCGAGCCCAATCGCGTGATCCCCGAGGCGATCGCGCGCGACGCGATCTACAACCTTGCCGACCATGTCGTGCTGCTCAACGCCAGCGAGGTCGTGCTGGCATTGGAAGAGCGCCGCAACGCGCTGCCGCTCAAGGACCTGTTGCGCATCAAGACCACCGGCGTCCACGTCAACGAGATCTCGACCTTTTTGGAACGCGAGACCGGCCGCGTCGACCTTCAGTCGGTCAATCCCAGCTGGCTGATCTTCTCCGACGGCTTTTCCTCGGGCCGCATGTTGTCGAGCATGTTCAAGCGGCTGTTCGACATCGCCGCCAGCCTCGTTCTGCTCGCGCTCACCCTGCCGCTGATCCTGCTCGGCGCGCTCGCGGTGAAGCTCGAAAGCCGCGGCCCCGCTTTCTACCGCCAGCGCCGCGTCGGGCTGTACGGCCAGGGCTTCGACATCATCAAGCTGCGCTCGATGCGCCAGGACGCGGAGGTCGCCGGCAAGGCGGTATGGGCCGAAAAGGACGACCCGCGCATCACCCGCGTCGGCCGCTTCATCCGCAAGGTGCGCATCGACGAGCTGCCGCAATGCTGGTCCGTGCTCAAGGGCGAGATGAGCTTCGTCGGCCCGCGCCCCGAACGGCCGCAATTCGTCGAGGATCTCGAACAGCAGATCCCCTATTATGCCGAACGCCATATGGTGAAGCCGGGCATCACCGGCTGGGCGCAGATCAACTATCCCTATGGCGCGTCGACGGACGACAGCCGCCACAAGCTGGAATACGACCTCTATTACGCCAAGAATTATTCGCCCTTCCTCGATATCCTGATCCTGTTGCAGACGATCCGCGTGGTGCTGTTCCCCGAAGGCGCGCGCTGACGATGGTGGCCGCGCTGATCCTGTGGAGCCATGCGCTCGCCGCGTTGCTGTTCGGCGCGCTGGGGCTATGGGCGCTGCGCGGCGCGGGCGGGGCGGACATTCCGCGCAAGCCGCTGGCCGCGGCGCTGGTGTTGACCGCGCTGTGGGCGCTGGCCGTCGCCGGCATCGGTGAAGCCGATCTTGGCGCCCGGATCGCGCAGGGGGTGCGCAATCTCGCCTGGCTGGGGTTCATGATCGCGGTGCAGCGGCGCGGCGGCGTCGAACGCCCGCCGGCCGCGATCGGCACCGTCTATGGCGTGGTGGGCGTGGTGATCGTGATCGCGATCGCGCTGGACGCCGCCGCCGCCACACCCGATATCGCGGTGCAGACGGCGCAGGCCGCGCTGATCCTGCGCATGATGGCGGCGGTCGCCGCATTGGTGCTGGTTCAGGGGCTGTACAACGCGGTCGCCCCGGCACGCGGCAGCGGGATGCGGCCGATCGTGCTGGCGATGGGCGCGATGTGGCTGATCGACGTCAACCTGCTCAGCGTCGCCTATCTGACATCGGCCTGGCCGGTACAGCTCACCGCGCTGCGCGGGGTGGCGATGGCGCTGATCGCGATGGCGATCGCGGCCGGCCTGCAACGGCGCGGCGAATGGCCGATGCAGATCTCGCGCACGATCGCCTATCAATCGCTCTCGCTGGTCGCGATCGGGCTCTATTTCGCGCTGCTCGCGCTCGCCACCACCGCGATCGCCGCGATTGGCGGCGCCAATGCGCGGCTGTTGCAGACCGCCTTCGTGTTCGGTTCGACCGCCGCGATCCTCACGCTCGTGTCCAGCACCTGGCTGCGCGCGTGGATCAAGGTCAAGCTCGCCAAGCATTTCTTCCGCCACCGCTACGACTATCGCGCCGAATGGATGCGCTTCACCGAGACGCTGGGCGAGCCGGAGGATCACGCCCCGCTCGACCAGCGTATCGTCAAGGCGCTGGCCGATCTCACCGACTCCCCGGCCGGCGTGCTGCTCGTGCCCCACGAGGAAAGGCTGAGCGTCGGCGCGGCGTGGAATGCCGATCGCGCCAGCCTGCCTGCCGATCTGGGCGGCGACTGGCCGATCGCGGACATCGACCCGATGCTGATCCTCGAGCTCGACGCGCCCGGCGGCGCCGTCGTCCCCGCCTCGATCCGCGCATGGGAACCGGCCTGGGCGGTCGTGCCGCTGCCGCATCAACAGCAGCTTGCCGGGGCGATCCTGCTCGCCCGCCCGCCGGTGCCGCGCGCGCTGGACTGGGAGGATTTCGACCTGCTCAAGGCCGCCGGCCGCCAGCTCGCCAGCTATATCGCCGAGGAACGCGCGCAGGAGGCGCTGGCCGAGGCGCAGCGGTTCGACGAGTTCAACCGCCGCTTCGCCTTCATCATGCACGACATCAAGAACCTGGTCAGCCAGCTCACCCTGGTCGCGCGCAATGCCGAACGTCATGCCGACAACCCCGCGTTCCGCGCCGACATGGTCGCCACGCTGCACGATTCGGCGGGGCGCATGAACGACATGCTCGCGCGGTTGTCGCAGCATCACGCCGCGCGCGGCGAGGCGCCGGTGGCGACCCCGCTTGCCCCGCTTGCCCGCCGTGTCGCGAAGGCGCGCCGGGCACAGCGCCGGATCGACGTCACCGCCGCCGGCGATCCGCTGGCGATCGTCGAACCCGCGTTGCTCGAAACGCTGCTCGGCCATCTGATCCAGAATGCGATCGAGGCCAGCGCCGACGACGCGCCGATCACGATCGCGGTCGGCGCCGGGCATGGCGAGGCGCGGATCGAGGTGATCGATCGCGGCTGCGGCATGTCGCCCGCCTTCGTCCGTGAGAAACTGTTCAAGCCGTTCGTCTCGTCCAAGCCCGGCGGCTTTGGCCTCGGCGCGTTCGAGGCGCAGAAGCTGGCGGCCGAGATGGGCGGGCGGATCGAGGTGGAAAGCGCGGAAGGGCGCGGCACGCGGTTCAGCGTGATCCTGCGCGCGGCCGGCGCGGCACCCGGCGAGATCGGAAAGGCGGCATGAGCGAACCCAGACCCAAGCTGCTCATCGTCGAGGACGATGCCGGGCTCCAGCGGCAATTGCGCTGGGCCTATGAAGGCTATGAGATCCTGACCGCCGGCGACCGCGAAAGCGCCATCGCGATACTGCGCGCCGAGGAACCGGCGGTGGTCACGCTCGACCTCGGCCTGCCGCCCGACCCGGACGGCACCAGCGAGGGTTTCGCGGTGCTCGAAACGATCCTGGCGCTCAAGCCCGACACCCGCGTTATCGTCGCCTCCGGCCATGGCGAGCGCACATCGATGCTGCGCGCGATGGCGATGGGGGCATGGGATTTCTACCAGAAGCCGATCGATATCGACGCGCTCGGCCTGATCGTCGCGCGCGCCTTCCACGTCCATGCGCTCGAAGCCGAGAACCGCCGCCTCGCCGCGCGCGCCGAAGGCGGCACCGTGCTCGGCGGCATCGTCACCGGCTCGGCCGAGATGCTCAAGGTCACGCGCACGATCGAGCGGGTCGCGCCCGCCGACGTCTCGGTCATGCTGCTCGGCGCCAGCGGCACCGGCAAGGAATTGCTCGCCCGCGGCCTGCACGACACCAGCCGGCGCAAGGGCGCGTTCGTCGCGATCAACTGCGCCGCGATCCCCGAGACTTTGCTCGAATCCGAGCTGTTCGGGCACGAAAAGGGCGCGTTCACCGGCGCGGTCAAGACCACGCCGGGCAAGATCGAGCAGGCCCAGGGCGGCACGCTGTTCCTCGACGAGATCGGCGATGTGCCGCTGCCGCTCCAGGTCAAGCTGCTGCGCTTCCTGCAGGAGCGCGTGATCGAGCGGATCGGCGGCCGCCAGCCGATCGCGGTCGACACCCGCATCGTCTGCGCCACGCACCAGGATATCGACGCGATGGTCGCGGCGAACACCTTCCGCGAGGATCTCTACTACCGCCTCGCCGAGATCGTCGTGCGCATCCCCGCGCTCGCCGAGCGTCCGGGTGACGCCGGCCTGCTCGCGCGCCACCTGCTGCACAAGCACGCCGCCGCGATGAAGCTCGGCGCCAGGAGCTTCGCCCCCGACGCGCTCGCCGCGATCGACGCCTGGCGCTGGCCCGGCAACGTCCGCGAGCTCGAGAACCGCATCAAGCGCGCCGCGATCATGGCCGACGGCAAGCTCGTCACCGCCGCCGATCTCGATCTCGACGCCGCGGGCGATGCCGGTCCGATCAACTTGAAGGCGGTGCGCGAGGCGGCCGACCGCCGCGCCATCGCGCACGCCTTGTCGCGCGCCGACGGCAACATCTCGGGCACCGCCCGCCTGCTCGGCATCAGCCGCCCCACCCTCTATGATCTGATGAAGGCCTATGACCTCCAGCCCTAAGCCTCGCACCCGCCGCAAGCGCGGCCTGAACCTGCGCCGCATCGTCGTCTTCGCGCTGTGCCTCGGCGCGTTCGGCGTGGCGCTGATCGCGTTCCGCTCGGTCGTCACCGGCGGACCCGATCCTGAGGCCGCGCGCGCCGCCCTGGCCAAGAGCGAGGCGTACCTCAAGGCCAGCAACGCCTCGGCCGCGCGCAGCCAGGCGTTCCAGGCGGTCAAGGCCGACCCGTCGCTTGGCGAAGCGCATCTCGCGCTCGCCCGCGCCGCGCTGGCGCTCGACGAAGGCATCGCCGCCGAAGCCTCGCTGCGCCGCGCGCTCGACAATGGCGTCGATCCCAAACGCACGCACGCCCTCATGGCCCATGCCGTGCTGCTCCAGGGCGACCCGCGCCGCGCGCTGGTCGAGGCCGGCAAGGCCCCACCCGCCGACCGCATCTACGCGCTGCGCGTCCAGACCCGCGCCTATACCGCGGGCGGCAATCTCGCCGCCGCACAGCAGGCCGCGCTCGCCGCCGTCCGCCTCGCGCCGCGAAGCGCCGACGCCTGGACCGAACTCGGCCGCTTCCGCTTCAACGCGGGCGACGTCGCCGGCGCGATCGAAGCCTCGACCAAGGCGGTCGATCTCGATCGCGGCAACACCGACGCGCTGATCCTGCGCGGCGAGCTCGTCCGCACTCAATTCGGCCTCACCGCCGCCCTCCCCTGGTTCGAAGCGGCACTGAAGCGCGACCCCTATCGCCACGCCGCGCTGATCCAGTACGCCGCGACGCTCGGCGACGCCGGCCGCACGCGCGAGATGCTCGCCGCCACGCGCAGGGCGATGGAGGTCCGCCCGCGCAGCCCGCAGGCGCTCTATCTCCAGGCGGTGCTGGCGGCACGCGCCGAGGAATTCGACCTCGCCAGCGACCTGCTCGACCGGGCGGGCAACGGCATCGCGCAGTTGCCCGGCGCGCTGCTGCTCGGCGGCTCGATCGATCTGCAGGCGCGCCGTTACGAACGCGCGATCGAGAAACTGCGCGGCCTGGTCAGCCTCCAGCCGATGAACATCACCGCGCGCAAGCTGCTCGCCACCGCGCTGCTCCAGTCCGACGCCTCGAAGAACGGCATCGAGATCCTGCGCCCGGTCGTCGCACGCGGCGATGCGGACGCCTATGCGCTCACCCTGGCCGCGCGCGGTTACGAACGGATCGGCCAGCGCGATGCCGCCGCGCGCTATTTCGACCGTGCCGCCACGCCGTCGCGTCAGGACGCGGCGTGGTTCAGCGCCGACGACAATATCCCGACGCTCAGCACCGCCGTCGCGCGCGCCGCCCCCGACGATCCGCGCGCCACCCTCCCGCTGCTGCGCGGGCTGATCGACGGCGGCGACAAGGCCGGCGCGCTGGCGAAGGCGCAGGAAATCGCCCGGCGCAACCCCGGCGCCCCCGCCTCGCACCAGATCGTCGGCGACACGTTGATGCTGCTCGGCCGCCCGGCCGAGGCGATCGCGCCCTACAAGGTCGCCGCCAGCCTCCGCTTCGACGAACCGGCGATGCTCCGCCTGGTCGAAGCACAGGACCGCGCCGGCCAGCGGCAGCAAGCCGCCGGCACCCTCGCGCTGTTCCTTTCGCAAAACCCGCTCAACCTCGCCGCGCTGCGCCTCTCGGCCCAGTGGCAGGCGGCGGCAGGCGATTTCGACGCCGCGATCGATTCGCTCGAAGCGATCCGCCTGCGCACCGGCAATCGCGACGCCGCGCTGCTCGCCGAACTCGCGCTCGCCTATGCCGGCGCCGGCGAGGCACAGCGCGCCGCCTATTATGCGCAGGCCGCCTATCTGATCGCGCCGAGCAACCCCGCCGTGGCCGGCGCGATGGGCTGGACCCTGGCCGAGAGCGGCGACCTGGAAGGCGGAATCGAGCTGCTCAAAAAGGCAGTAACGATGGCCCCACGCCACCCGCTGCTGCGCTGGCAGCTCGCGCAGGCCTATGCCGAGGCCGGCCGCAACGCCGAGGCACGCGCAGCGACCCAGGCCGCCCTCGCCACCCCAGGCTTCGCCGATCGCGGCGCAGCGGAAGCACTGCTGGCAAAGCTCGCCTGAACTCCTCCCCGGCACGGGGAGGTGGCATCGCGCAGCGATGACGGAGGGGGCGTGCCACGAAGCGCAGCGTCTGCGGCGAGCCCCCTCCACCACGCCCTGCGGGCGCGGTCCCCCTCCCCGTGCCGGGGAGGATCGGGTTGCAATCCCGCCTTTCACCCCCTAGCCCGCCCGCGCATGACCCACCCGCTTGACCGTATCGCCGCCGCGCTCGAACGGCTCGCCCCGCCGCCGCCGCCCGTGCCGGATCTGGCCGCGCACCCGGCCTATATCTGGCATCGCGGCCATTTATCCCCCGCGCGCGCCTTCGCCCCGCTGCCGCTCGACGAGCTGGTCGGCATCGATGCGCAAAAGGCGACCGTACTGGAAAATGTCCGCCGTCTCGCAAACGGCCTGCCCGCCCACGACACATTGCTGTGGGGCGCGCGCGGCACCGGCAAGTCGGCCTTGTCCAAGGCCGCCGTCGCCGCGATCCAGGCCGAGGGCGGCGGGCTCGCGCTGATCGAGGCGCAGGCCGACGCGCTCGACACGCTGCCCGCCCTGTTCGCGCTGATCGACGGCCTGCCCCGCGCCTTCGTCATCTTCCTCGACGATCTCGGATTCGACGCCGCCTCGGACGGCCGCGCGCTGCGTTCGCTGCTGGAGGGCGGGGCCGAGGCGCGACCGGCCAACGCCCGGCTGTTCGTCACCTCGAACCGCCGCCATCTGGTCCCGCGCAACATCGAGGAACAGTCGAGCGCGATCAACCCGCGCGACAGCGTCGACGACAATCTCGCGCTCGCCGACCGCTTCGGCCTCAGCCTCGGCTTCCACGTGATCGACCAGGATACCTACCTGGAGATCGTGCGGACCTACGCCCAGGATCACGGCCTGCCGTTCGACGCGGCGGAGGCGGTCCACTGGGCGACACGGCGCGGCAGCCGCTCGGGCCGGGTCGCCTGGCAATATGTCGTCGATCTCGCCGGCCGCGCGGGCAAGCGGCTCTGAACCCGCGGCGCGCCCGATCGTTGTGAGGCGGTGACCCCGAACCTGCCCGTCCCGCGCGAAGCGGTGCTGATCGTCAACGCCCGCTCGCGCCGCGGCGCCGCGCTGTTCGAACAGGCGCGCCAGCTGTGCGAGAAACACGGCATCCGCCTCGCCGCCGCGCATCCCGTCCGCGATCCCGCTTTGCTCAACGACACGGTGCGTCAGGCCGTCCGTTCGGGCGCGCCGATGGTGATCGTCGGCGGCGGCGATGGCTCGCTCTCCTGCGTGGTCGACGACGTCGTCGGCCAGGATTGCGTGTTCGCCGTCCTCCCGCTCGGCACCGCCAACAGCTTCGCGCGCACGCTCGGCCTCCCGCTCGACCTCGACGGCGCGGTCAAGGCGATCGCCACCGGCAAGCGCCGCCGCGTCGATCTCGGCATGATCGACGGCGATTATTTCGTCAATGCCGCCGCGATGGGCCTGTCGCCGATGATCGGCGAGAGCGTGCCGCACAATCTCAAGAAATATTTGGGCCGCCTCGGCTATCTCGTCTGGGCGGTGTGGTGCTTCGCCCGCTTCCGCCCGTTCCGCGCGATCATCACCGACGCGGCGGGCGAGCACCGCCTGTGGGCGAGCGAGATCCGCATCCTCAACGGCCGCTTTCACGGCGGCGTCGAGATGAGCGAGGACGCCTGCGTCGAAAGCGGCGAGATGCTGATTCAGGTCGTCACCGGCCGCAACCGCTGGCGGCTCGCCTGGGACTGGTATGCCCGCCTGGTCCGTTTGCGCACCCGCGAAAAGCTGGTCGAGGAATTCCACGGCACCGAACTGAAGCTCGACACTCGCCCGCGCCACGGCATCTCGATCGACGGCGAAGTGCTGGCGCGCACCCCGGTGACGGTGCGCGTGGCGGAACGCGCGATCGACGTGGTGGTACCGGCCTGATCAATCCTCCCCGGCACGGGGAGGTGGCATCGCGCAGCGATGACGGAGGGGGAGCGCCACGAAGCGCAGCATCTGTGGCGAACCCCCTCCACCACGCCCTACGGGCGCGGTCCCCCTCCCCGTGCCGGGGAGGATATCACCCCAACGCCTCGGCCATCTCCGCCAGCTCCAGCCAGCGCAGCTCGGCGGCATCCTTCTCCTCACGCGCCTTGGCGATCGCCGCCATCAACCGGTCGAACTTCGCCGGGTCCTTCGCATACAGGTCGGGATCGGCCAGCGCCGCCTCGTCCCCGGCGATCAGCGCGTCCAGCGCCTCGATCCGCCCCGGCAACAGGTCGTAGTCGCGCTGGTCCTTGTAGCTCAGCTTGGTCTTCGCCTTCGGCGCCTCGGCCACCGGCGCGGCCTTCACCGCCGCCTTCTTCGCCTCGCCCCGCACCTTCCGCTTGGCTTCCCAATCGGCATAGCCGCCGACGACCATATCGACCGCGCCCGACCCGTCGAGCCCGATCGTCATCGTCACCGTGCGGTCGAGAAAGTCGCGATCGTGGCTGACGATCAGCACCGTGCCGTCATAGTCGGCGATCACTTCCTGCAGCAGGTCGAGCGTCTCGAGGTCGAGATCGTTGGTCGGCTCGTCCAGCACCATCAGGTTCGACGGCCGCGCGAACTCCCGCGCCAGCAACAACCGCGATCGCTCCCCGCCCGACAGCGTCCCGACCTTCGCCTCGACCATGTTCGGCTCGAACAGGAACTCCTTGAGATAGCCGTGGATATGCTTGCGCGCGCCCAGCACGTCGATCCACTCGCCGCCATCGGCCACCACGTCGCGCACCGTCCGGTCGGGCTGCATGCGGCTGCGCTGCTGGTCGATGATGACGGGATCGAGCGTCCTGGCGAGCTTGATGCTGCCGGTATCGGGCGCGATCTCGCCGGTCAGCAGCTTGAGCAGCGTCGACTTGCCCGCGCCGTTCTTGCCGACGATGCCGATGCGGTCGCCGCGCGTCACGCGCAGCGTCAGGTCGCGGATGATCGCGCGATCCCCGTACGACTTCGATGCGCCCTTGGCGTCGATCACCAATTTGGTCTTCGAATCGTCCGCCGCCGTCGCCAGGTTCGCCGCGCCCGCCGGGCCGGTCATCGCCGCGCGTTCGGCGCGCATCTCGTGCAGCTTGGTCAGCCGCCCCTGGTTGCGCCGCCGCCGCCCGGTGACGCCGCGCTGCAGCCAATGTTCCTCCAGCTTCAGCCTTGCGTCGAGCTTTTCCGCCGCGCGCTGCTCCTCGGCATAGACCTGCTCGGTCCACGCCTCGAACCCGCCGAAACCGATCTCGGCGCGCCGCATCGATCCGCGGTCGAGCCACAAGGTCTGCCGCGTCAGCCGCGTGAGGAACGTGCGGTCATGGCTGATCACGACAAAGGCGCCGCGATACCGGTTCAGCCATTCCTCGAGCCACTCGATCGCATGGATGTCGAGATGGTTGGTCGGCTCGTCGAGCAGCAGCACGTCGGGGTCCTGCGCCAGCGCGCGCGCGATGCCCGCCCGCCGCCGTTCGCCGCCGCTCGCCGTCGCCGCCTCGCGCGACAGATCGATGCCCAGCTGGTCGGCGATCGCCTCCGCCTCGTGCCGCGCGGGCGCTTCGTCGCCCGACAGCACATAGTCCATCAGCGTGACGCAGCCGGTCATGCGCGGTTCCTGCTCCAGCATCACCACGCGCGTGCCGGGCTGGATCGTGCGCCGTCCCTCATCGGCGTCGACCTGCCCCGCCAGCAGCTTGAGCAAGGTCGTCTTGCCCGCGCCGTTGCGCCCGATCAGCGCCAGCCGGTCGCGCGCGCCGATATGGATGTCGAGCCCGCGGAACAGCCAGCCCGATCCCTGGATCAGGCCAAGATCTTCATAAGCGAGAACGGGTGCAGCCATAGGCTCGCGCAGGTACGCGCGCATGGAGGAACGAGCAAGCGAGGTGATCGTTCATTCTTCACAGTTCCCCTGCGCAAGCAGGGGCCCAGGATCAAGAGCGGTACCTTTGGGACCTTGGGCTCCTGCTTCCGCAGGAGAACGAAACGAGCTTACCGGCGCGCCGCCTCGCTCCTTAGCGCCAGCGCCATCGCCGCCGCGATGCAGCCGGCGAACAGCGCCCCCTCCATCGCGCCCGAGACGCTCTGGCTCGCCACGCCGAAGCCGCTTTCCCCCAGCATCGCGCCGACATGATCCAGCCGCAGCCGCGACGCCGGAAACTGCCGTGCCAGCAGGTCGAGGCTGCCGCTCATCAACCGCCCGCCGAGCAGCGGAATGACCGCACCCGTCGCCGCGCCGATCAGCGCCGCCACCCCGGCGCGCGGCGCGATCGGCCGCGCCGGCTCGCCGCGCAGCGCCAGCCAGCAGCCCAGCCCGACACCTACGCCGAGCAACGCGCCCTCGCCACCGCCGGTGATCCCCGCCGGCGCCTGCCCGACGAGCAGGTTGAACGCATCGGTGCCGAGCAGCTTCACCACCGCGCCGACGACCAAGCCGCCTGCCGCGCCGCCCAGCACGCGCCAGTGCCAGCGGCGGTCCGGCGCGAACTCGGCGGCCGCCACGCCGAACGACACG
The DNA here is from genome assembly GCA_964413495.1 of uncultured Stakelama sp. Taxonomy (GTDB): domain Bacteria; phylum Pseudomonadota; class Alphaproteobacteria; order Sphingomonadales; family Sphingomonadaceae; genus Sphingomonas. The sequence goes on from CAYPRW010000003.1 coordinate 14,459, forward strand.
CCCCCCGCCCCGACCAGTGCGATCGCGATCGTCAAACAAAGCAGGACCAGCAAGGTCGAGGCCGCGCCCGTGCCCGGCCGGGCCGTGGCGACAAAGCCATAGACCAGCCCGCCGAACAGTCCGGCCACGCCGCCGCCCATGGTCCCCATGCCGCCGAGCAGCACGAAGCGGCGCCAGGGCACGGCGGCGGACGGCCCGCACGCCTCGGCTTCCGCCTCCGCCACCGACCCGCGATCGGCCAACGGCGCGATGAAGCGATAGCCGTGCTTGGGCACCGTCTCGATGAAGCGCGGGCTGGCGGCATCGTCGCCCAGCTGTCGCCGCAGCATGCGGATGCACTGGGTCAGCGCCTCGTCGGTGACGGGGATGCCGCGCCACACCTCGTCCATGAACCGGTCCTTGGTGACCAGCTCGCCCGGCATGCCGGCCATCAGCGCCAGCGCGTCGAAATAGCGCGCGTTGAGCTCGACCGGCGCGCCGTCCCGCGTCAGCGTGCGCTGCGCCGCATCGAGTATGAAATCGCTGAAACGAACGATCATCGTGCAGCGATGTCAGCCATCGCCCGGCACCGTGCAACCGAAATCAGTCGCGCAGCAGCTCGTTGATCCCGGTCTTGCTGCGGGTCTGCGCGTCCACCGTCTTGACGATCACCGCGCAGTACAGCCCCGGCTTGCCGTTCTCCGCCGGCAGCGTGCCCGGCACCACCACCGCATAGGGCGGCACCTCGCCGCGATACACCTCGCCGGTCGCGCGGTCGACGATCTTGGTCGATGCGCCCAGATACACGCCCATCGACAGCACCGCGCCCTCACCGACGCGCACGCCCTCGGCCACTTCCGACCGCGCGCCGATGAACGCGCCGTCGCCGATGATCACCGGATCGGCCTGGAGCGGCTCGAGCACGCCGCCGATCCCGACCCCGCCCGAAAGATGGACGTTCTTGCCGATCTGCGCGCAGCTGCCGACCGTCGTCCAGGTGTCGACCATCGTGCCCTCGTCGACGAACGCGCCGATATTGACGAAGCTCGGCATCAGCACGACCGACCTGGCGATATGCGCGCCATGGCGCACGACGCTGCCCGGCACCTGGCGGAAGCCCGCGGCGCGGAAACGCGCATCGTCCCAGCCCGCGGTCTTGAGCGGCACCTTGTCGAAGCCACCGGACATCACGCCATTGTCGTTCAGCCGGAACGAGAGCAGCACCGCCTTCTTCAGCCACTGGTTGACCTGCCAGCCGCCGTCCCCCCCCGAGTTCTTGGCTGGCTCGGCCACCCGCGCCCGCCCACTGTCGAGCAGGTTCAGCGCCTCGGCCACCGCTTCGCGCACCGCACCGGTCGTGGCGGTCGAGATGTTCGCCCGGTCTTCCCAGGCGGCGTCGATGGTCGTGGCAAGGTCGGTCATTGTTCCTCCAGGATGGATTCGAGCCAGTGGCAGATGTCGTGGGTCTTGAAATCGATATAGCTGCGGTCTGCGTCCGGCGCCTGTTCCGATCCGTTGTCGACCCAGATCGTGGTCATGCCGATCGCCTTGGCCGGCGCCAGGTTGCGCGCCATGTCCTCGACAAAGGCGGCGCGCGTCGGATCGATCCGATACGCCTCGCACACGCTGCGATAGGCTTGCGGATGCGGCTTGGGCGCATAGTTGCTGGCGTGCACGTCGTGGATCGCCTCGAAGCTCTCGGCCAGCCCCAGCCGCCCCAGCACCTTTTCCGCATAGGGCGCGTCGGCGTTGGTGAAGACGAGCTTTCGCCCCGGCAGCCTGGCGATCGCGGCGGCGAGCGGCGCGTTATGCTCCAGCACGTCCATCTCGATATCGTGCACATCGGCCAGATAGTCGTGCGGATCGACGCCATGCTCGGCCATCAGCCCGGCCAGCGTGGTGCCGTGCGAGATGAACCAGTCCTTCTGCACCCGCCGCGCCGCGACCGGATCGAGATCCAGCAGCCGCGCGACATAGGCCCCGATCCGCGCGTCGATCCGCGCGAACAGCTTCGCGCTCTGCGGATAGAGCGTGTTGTCCAGGTCGAACAGCCAGGCGTCGATATGGGCGAGGTCGGGACGCATCGTGACGCGCGTTTAGGGGGGATAGCGGCCGGGGGGAAGAAGAAGAAGTTTTGCTCGCACAAAGGCACAAGGGCACGAAGAAGCCGCGTGGGATAAAAGTTCGCCGCGCAAGCGGCCTTCCCTCCAGATGGCCAGCCAAGCGGTGATCGGGTCTCGCTGGCGCAAGACGTCTTTGTGCCTTCGTGCCTTTGTGCGAGCAAAACTTCTTCTTCCCTTCCTCCATTGGCCAATACTCCCCACATCCGTCCCATGACCGCCTATTCCCTGCTCGATCTCGTGCCCATCCTCCAAGGCGGCAGCGCCGCGCAATCGCTCGCCAACACCGCCGATCTCGCCCGCCATGCCGAGGCGGAGGGCTTCACCCGCTATTGGGTCGCCGAGCATCACGGCATGGCCGGCATCGCCAGCGCCGCGACCGCTGTGGTAATCGCGCACATCGGCGCGGCGACGTCAAAGATCCGCGTCGGCGCGGGCGGGATCATGCTGCCCAACCATTCCCCGCTGGTGATCGCCGAGCAGTTCGGCACGCTCGATGCGCTGTTTCCCGGCCGCATCGACCTGGGCCTCGGCCGCGCGCCGGGTAGCGACCAGCGCGTCGCCCGCGCGCTGCGCCGCAATCTCGAAACCAGCAGCGACGCCTTCCCGCAGGACGTGCTCGAACTGCAAAGCCATTTCGCCGATGACGGACAGACCGGCATCGTCGCCATTCCCGGCAACGGCGCGCGGCCGGCGCTGTGGATCCTCGGCTCCAGCCTGTTCGGCGCGCAACTCGCCGCCGCGCTCGGCCTGCCCTATGCCTTCGCGTCGCACTTCGCGCCGGGCGCGCTCGACGATGCGCTGGCGGTGTATCGCCGCCAGTTCCGCCCGTCGGCGGTGCTCGACCGGCCCTATGCGATGGCCGGGTTCAACGTCTTCGCCGCCGACACGCAGGACGAAGCCGAGCTGATCGCCACCTCGATGCAGCAGAGCTTCGTGTCGATGCGCACCACCGGCACCAGCATCCAGATGCCACCGCCGCTCGCCGGCTATCTCGACACGCTCCCGCCCCAGGTGCGCGCGATGCTCGACGCCATGGCGCAGGTCACGGCCATCGGCACCCAGCAGAAGGTGCGCGAGGGCCTCGCCGCCTTCATCGAGCGGACGAAGGTGGACGAAGTGATGCTGCTCAGCTCGATCCACGATCACGCCGCCCGCAAGCGCAGCCTGAGCATCGCGGCGGCGGCGATGCGGGGAATTTGATTTTTCACGCAGAGGCGCAGAGGCGCAGAGATAAGTCCTGCCGCGTCAGCGGCACGCATCCTCCTTCGCATACCGCTTGGCGCAACGGTGGAATGAGCGAGCACCCCGCACAGCAGCGCGACATCTCTGCGCCTCCGCGTCTCTGCGCGAAATCCCCTCTTATTTCTTCGCGCCTCCGCACCTCCGCGCCTCCGCGTGAACAAACCCTACCCCGCCGCCGGCAACCGCAATCGCACCAGCAGCCCGCCCAGATCCTCGCTCTCCTCCAGGCTGACGGTGCCGTCATAGATCTCGGCCACATCGCGCACGATCGCCAGCCCCAGCCCCGTGCCCGGCTTCCCGGTATCGAGCCGCACGCCACGATCGAAGATGCGGATACGGTCGGCCTCGGGAATGCCCAGCCCGTCATCCTCGACCAGGATCTCGACGAACCCGGCCTCGACCCCCATCGTCACGAACACGCTGCCGCCGCCATATTTCGCGGCATTCTCGACCAGGTTGCCCATGATCTCGTCCAAGTCCTGGCGTTCGATATGCGCGATCAGGTCGTGCGGCCCGTCGGTGTCGATGCGGACATGCGGATACAGGCGCGACACCGCGCGCTCGACCGATTCGACGCTCGGCCACACCGGCGCGCGGCTGTGCGCGCTGCCCCGCCGGCCCACCGCCCGCGCGCGGGCGAGGTGGTGATCCACCTGCCGCCGCATCGTCCGCGCCTCGCGCACCACGGTGGCGGGCAGATCCTCGGCCTGCGCGGTCGCGGCGTTCATGATGACCGTCAGCGGCGTCTTGAGCGCATGCGCCAGATTGCCGGCATGGCGCCGCGCCTCCTCCGCCTGCTTGTCGTTATGCGCGACCAGCGCGTTCAGTTCCTCGACCATCGGCGCGATCTCGGCCGGCATCGCGCCTTCGATCCGGCCGGTCGCGCCGGTGCGCATGCGCTGGATCTCCAGCCGCAGCTTGCGCAGCGGCAACAGCCCGTACCAGGTCTGCAACCCCGCCAGCGCGATCAGCCCCGCCGCCAGCAACAGGAAACTGCGCACCAGCGTCTTGCGCAGCGCGTCGATCTGCGCGTCCAGCGCGTCGCGCGTCTGCGCCACCTGGAACCGCCAGCGCACCTTCGATCCGGGCAGTGTCGCATCACGCTCGACCACGCGCAGCCGCTGATCGCGAAACTGGTCGGAATCATAGATATGGACGTCCTGGTCGGCATGTTCGGCGCCGGTTCGCAGCTGGCGGTCCCACAGCGAACGCGAGGGAAAGGTTTCATAGCCCTTGCCGCTCACCTGCCAATAGGCGCCCGAATAGGGTTCCAGGAAACGCTGGTCCGACAATTGCCGGTTGAACGCGATCTGCCCCATCGGATCGATCTCGGCCGAAGCGATCAGCGAGGTCAGGATATATTCCAGGCCATCGTCGAAATTGCGCGTGATCGCATTGGTCAGCACGCGATCAAGCGCAAAGCCGCCGCCGGCGAGCAGCAACGCGATCCACGCCGCCGCGATCAGGATCATGCGGCGGCTCAATGACCCGGTCGTGCGCACATAGGGCCGCGGCGCGGGATCGCCCGGCGCGGACGTCAGCGGCGAAGGCGTGGGCACGGCGCGGCGCGAAAATGGGAATTTGGCGAGGATCGACATCTAGAAATCAATCGACATCCAAAAATCGATCGGCATCTAAAAATCGATCGGCATCCAAAAAATCAGCCGTCATCCCCGCGAAGGCGGGGATCCATTGACGCCGCCGTGACGCCTCTTGCGAGAAGCCGGCGTAAATGGGTCCCCGCCTTCGCGGGGATGACGACCAACGCGCGTCGCCGGGCTCAGGCACCCGCCCCGGCCGGCTCGTCCAGGCTATAGCCCAGGCCACGGATCGTGGTGATCACGTCCGGCCCCAGCTTCTTGCGGATGCGCGTCACGAACACCTCGATCGTGTTCGAATCGCGGTCGAAATCCTGGTCGTAGATATGCTCGATCAGCTCGGTGCGGCTGACCACCTTGCCCTTGTGGTGGAGCAGATAGGACAGCAGCTTGTATTCCTGCGCGGTCAGCTTCACCGGCTCGCCGGCCTTGGTCACCTTGCCGCTGCGCGTGTCGAGGCGGATGTCGCCCGCGATCAGCTCGGCCGAGGCGTTGCCCGACGCGCGGCGGATCAGCGCGCGCAGCCGGGCGATCAGCTCCTCCGACTGGAACGGCTTGGCGACATAATCGTCGGCGCCGGCATCGAGCCCGGCGACCTTGTCGGACCAGCTGTCGCGCGCGGTCAACACCAGCACGGGGGTCGCCTTGCCCTCCTTGCGCCAGCGGTCGAGCACGGTCAGCCCGTCCACCTCGGGCAGGCCAAGGTCGAGGACGATCGCGTCATACGCCTCGGTCGAACCGAGATAATGCCCTTCCTCGCCGTCCGACGCGGTGTCCACGGCATAGCCCGCGCCCTCCAGCGTCGCCTGCAGCTGATTGCGCAGATTGGGTTCGTCCTCGACGATCAGAACGCGCATGATCTTCCCCTTCTCAGCCGCCCGAGCGGCTCATGACCTGGCCCGACCGGCCGTCGACATCCACCCAGATGACATTTCCATTGCGCAGGAATTTGAGCGTGTAAATGCCCGAGGCCGAATCGAAATCGAAGCCGATATATTGCGCGCCGCGCTTCGTCATGGGCGGCACCACGCGCGCCTCGATCGTGCGCAGCGGCAGCAACTGCCCTTGCATACGGCCCTTGCGCGCGGCCGCCTGGTCGCTGCGCCGGTCCTGCGGCAAAGCGTGCGCGGGGGCCGCGGCGACGGCAACACTTGCCGCAAGAGCCAGAACGCGAAACATCTGCATCGGGATTGGCATAGGGGCGAAGCGTTGAATAGCCCATGAATGCGCGCGTCAGCCGCGCGAAAGGCCGACCGCAGCGGGATCGGGCCCAGGGTCGGGCACGCGCGCCGGCACGCCCGTCAGCGCGATCTGGAACAATCGGGGCCAGTCCTTGCCGGTGACGTACAGCTTGCCCGCCCGCGCATCATAGGCGATGCCGTTCAGCACCGCCTCGGGATCGGTGAGGTTGAGCGACGCGGTCACCGCGCCCAGATCGATGAAACCGCGGATCGCCCCGCTCACCGGATCGATCCGCGCGATCAGATCGGTGTGCCAGATATTCGCCAGGATCTCGCCGCGCACATATTCCAGCTCGTTGAGGTCGCTGACCGCCCGCCCCTGCCACGTCACGCGCAGCCGGCGCCGTTCGGCGAAACTCGCCGGGTCGAGGAAGCGCAGCTCGGGCGTGCCGTCGCTCAGGATCAACTGCGTGCCGTCCTGCGTCAGCCCCCAGCCCTCGCCCGGATAACGCCACTGCCCCAGCCGGCGGAACGTGTCCCGGTGCCAGCGGAACGCGGTGCCATGCTGCCAGGTCAGGCTGACGATCGTTCCGCGCCAGGCCGTGCTGCCTTCCCCGAAATAGCGGTGCGGCAGCTTGACCTCGCGCTTGACCCGGCCGGTCCTCAGCTCCACCTCGCGCAGGCTCGACCGGCCGTGCTGGCCGGTCGTCTCGAACAACCGCCCGTCGGAAACGAACAGCCCCTGGGTAAAGGCGGCCGGATCGTGCGGATGGCTGGCGATCACGCGCGCCGGCTCGACCGGCGGCAGCGCCGTCACCGCCTGCGGCATTGCGGCGCGCGTGGCAACCAGCCCTGCAAAACCAACAGGGGTCGCCCCGGCCGGCATGGCCAGGGCGACCCCCATGAAGATCCCGCGCCCGGCCCGATTCAGCCGGAACATGGACCGGTCCGTTACTGCGACGGCGTCAGGTTCACCGCGGCATATTTGCCGCGGCGATCGACCTCCAGCTCGAACTCGAGCCGGTCGCCCTCGTTCAGCGTCGGCATGCCGGCGCGTTCGACCGCGCTGATGTGGACGAACGCATCGGGCTGGCCATCGTCGCGCTGGATGAAGCCGAAGCCCTTCATCGCGTTGAAGAACTTGACCGTGCCGGTCGCCTTCTCGCCCGTCAGCTGACGCTGCGGCCCGCCGCGGTCACCGCCGCCGAAACCACCGCGATCGCCACGGTCCTCACGCGGCGCGCGCTCCTGCACCGGCAGCGGCTCGCCCTCGATCTTGAGATCGGTGGCGGAGATGCGCCCGCCGCGATCGACCAGCGTAAAGCCCAGCGGCTGCCCTTCGGCCAGGCCGGTCAGCCCAGCCTGCTCGACCGCGCTGATGTGCACGAACACGTCCTCGCCGCCATCATCGCGAACGACGAAGCCGAAGCCCTTCTGGCCGTTGAAGAACTTGACCACGCCGGTGCCCTCGCCAACGACCTGCGGGGGCATGCCGCCGCCGCCGCCGCCGCCGCGACCGCCGCCGAAGCCGCCGCCACCGCCACGATAACCACCGCCACCGCCGCCGCCGAAGCCGCCGCGATCGCCGAAGCCGCCACCACCGCCGCCGCCGCCGCCAAAGCCGCCACGGTCACCGAAACCGCCGCCAAAGCCGCCACGGTCGCCGCCGAAACCGCCACCGAAATCGTCGCCGCCGAAACCGTCGCGCTTGTCTCTGCCGCGCCCGCCGCGATCCCCGCGGCGCCCTCGATCAAAACTCATTGCCCTGTTCGTCTTCCCGGTCGTCCAACTTCATTTCGAAAACCGTACGCTGGACGAGGGCGCAGGCATTCAGGCGCTCGAAATGCACGCCTACAGAATCAGGTCATAACCGAGAACATATCAATGCGCGAACGTTTTCGTCGCGATTTCGCCACCATTCCGGCCGATACTTGCGCCGGCCGCGCCGTAACGGCATGGCGGCGGCATGGATATCGCCGCTTTGATCGCCGATCCGGCCGCCTGGGCCGCCCTCGTCACCCTGATCGTGATGGAGGTGGTGCTGGGCATCGACAACCTCATCTTCATCTCGATCCTGACCAACAAGCTGCCCGAGCACCAGCAGCAGAAGGCGCGCCGAATCGGCATCGGCCTGGCGCTGGTCATGCGCATCCTGCTGCTCTCGATGATCTGGGTGATCGTGTCGCTGACGGCGCCGGTGTTCGACCTCGGCCTCGCCGGCGCGCCGGGCGCGCATGGCGAGCCGAGCTTCGAGACCGCCTTCTCGTGGCGCGACCTGATCCTGATCGCCGGCGGCCTGTTCCTGGTGTGGAAGGCGACCAAGGAGATCCACCACACGCTCGATCCGGTGGCGAGCGACCACGCCGTGCTCGACAAGAAGCAGGTCGCGAGCCTCAACTTCGGCTCGGCGATCTTCCAGATCATCCTGCTCGACATGGTCTTCTCGGTCGATTCGATCCTGACCGCGGTGGGCATGACCGACGAGATCGCGATCATGGTCACCGCCGTGATCGTCACCGTGGCGGTGATGCTGGTGGCGGCCGATCCGCTCGCCGATTTCATCAAGCGCAATCCGACGGTGGTGATGCTGGCGCTCGGTTTCCTGCTGATGATCGGCGCGGTGCTGATCGCCGATGGCTTCGGCGTGCACGTGCCCAAGGGCTATATCTATGCCGCGATGGCCTTTTCGGCGCTGGTCGAGCTCCTCAACATGGCCTCGCGCCGCGCCCAGGCAAAGAAGGGCGGCGACACCTCGGGCCATTGAGCGTTCAGCATTAAACCGCTAGGCGGGCGCATGGCCGTTCACCTGCACGAAGAAGACCTGCCCGCCGACCTGTTCGCGCCGGGCGCCGACATCGCCGTCGATACCGAGACGATGGGCCTCATCACCCCGCGCGACCGGCTGTGCGTGGTGCAGCTGTCGGACGGCGGGCCGGACGAGCATCTCGTGCGCTTTTCACCCGGCAGCGACTATGCCGCGCCGAACCTCAAGGCGCTGCTCGCCGATCCGGCGCGCGTGAAGCTCTATCATTTCGGCCGCTTCGATCTCGCCGCGATCCGCCATTATCTCGGCGTCACCGCCGCGCCGGTCTATTGCACCAAGATCGCCTCGCGGCTGGTGCGCACCTACACCGATCGCCACGGCCTCAAGGATCTGGTGCGCGAGCTGCTCGGCCAGGAAATTTCGAAACAGCAGCAATCGTCCGACTGGGGCGGCCCCGTCCTCAGCGACGCGCAGAAGGATTATGCCGCCTCCGACGTGCGCCATCTCCACGCGATGCGCGAGGAGCTCGACCGCCGCCTGGCGCGCGAGGGGCGCACGGAACTCGCCAAGGCCTGTTTCGATTTCCTCCCCCATCGGGCGGAACTCGATCTTGCCGGCTGGCCCGAGGTGGACATTTTCGCGCATGCGTAAGGCCGCTCATGTCTGAGATCGCCGTCCAGGAACGCTCGCGCCGCAAGCGTTGGGCGCGGCCCGGCAGCGGCCACGACCATATCGTGCGCACGCTGTTGATGGTGCTGCCTGCCGGCATCGGCGTGCTGGGCGCATTCCTCGTCATGGCGCCGCTGTTCATGGGCGGCGACGTGTCGTTCGTGCTCGACAAGAACAAGGTCGATGTCGCGAGCGAGCGGCTGCGCATCCAGTCGGCGCGCTATCGCGGCGCCGACGCCAAGGGCCAGCCCTTCGTGCTGCGCGCGGGCTCTGCGGTGCAGAAGAGTTCGGCCGAGCCGATCGTGCAGCTGAGCGACCTCACCGCCGGCATCCGCCTGTCCGACGGCCCCGCCGAAGTCCGCGCCGAACGCGGCCGCTACGACATGGAAAGCGAAAAGGTCGCGGTCGACGGCCCGATCAACTTCCGCACCAGCGACGGCTACCGCCTCGACACGCGCGATTCGACGATCGATCTCAAGACCCGCCGGCTCACCGGCACCGGCGATGTCGACGGCAGCACCCCGCTCGGCAGCTTCCGCGGCAACCGCATGACCGCCGATCTCGACAGGCGTACCGTGCGGATCGACGGCAATGCACGCTTGCGGATCGATCCCAAGCGCGCAAATAGGTGATCCATGTCCCGCACGCTCGCAATCGCCTCCTTGGCCGCCTTCGCCACCACCGCCGCGCTCGCCGGATCGGCGCTGGGCCAGGCGCGTCACGACACCGCCGCGCCGATCGACTTCGCCGCGCAGAGCATCGAGCTGCAGGACCGCGCGAATCGCGCGATCCTGTCGGGCGGGGTGCGCATCACCCAGGCGAACATGACGCTGACCGCGGCGCGCGTGACCGTCAGCTATACCGGCCAGGTGATCGATGGATCGCCCTCGGTCTCGCGCTTCGACGCATCGGGCGGAGTCACCGTCACGCGCCCGGACCAGACCGCCCGCGCGCAATATGGCGTCTACGACATCAACCGCCGCGTCATCACCATGCTGGGCGGCGTCACGCTGACCCAGGGCGCCAACACGGTGAGCGGCGGGCGGCTGACCATCAACCTCGACACCGGCCGCGCCTCGATCGACGGGTCGGGCGTCGGCACCACGCGCGCGCCGGACGGCAGCGTGGTGCGATCGGGCGGGCGCGTCACGGGGCGCTTCACCGTGCCCAAGCGCGACTGAGCCCGGCGCGGACGGCGCACCCCCTGCCGCTTCATCGATTTTCGCCATGCACGAAACTTGCCAAGTGACGAGTGGCCGGGGATTCGCTAACCATCCGGTGCGAGCAGGAAAGACGATATGGCGGACATCGAGACACTTCACCCGGTGACGGCGGAAACGGGCGACACGCTTGGGCCGGGCCTGTCGGTGGTGTCGATCGCCAAATCCTATGACAAGCGCGTCGTGCTGTCGGACGTGTCGCTGTCGGTCGGCAAGGGCGAGGTGGTCGGCCTGCTCGGCCCCAACGGCGCGGGCAAGACGACGTGCTTCTATTCGGTAATGGGGCTGGTGAAGCCGGATTCGGGCCGCATCATGCTCGACGGCGTCGATATCACGCCGCTGCCGATGTATCGCCGCGCGATCCTGGGCCTGGGCTATCTGCCGCAGGAAACCTCGATCTTCCGCGGGCTGACCGTCGCCAAGAACATCTCCGCCGTGCTCGAACTGTCCGAACCGGACAAGGCCGCCCGCGCCCGGCGGCTCGAACAGCTGCTCGAGGAATTCGGCCTCACCCGCCTGCGCGACGCACCGGCGATGGCGCTGTCGGGCGGCGAGCGGCGGCGTGCCGAGATCGCGCGCGCGCTGGCCGCCGACCCCTCGATCATGCTGCTCGACGAGCCGTTCGCGGGCATCGACCCGATCTCGATCGCCGACATCCGCGATCTGGTGAAGGAATTGAAGACGCGCAACATCGGCGTGCTGATCACTGATCACAACGTACGGGAAACGCTGGATATCGTCGACCGCGCGTCGATCATCTACGACGGCCGCGTGCTGTTCGCCGGCTCGCCCGCGGACCTCGTCGCCGACGCCAATGTCCGGCGGCTCTACCTCGGTGAGGGCTTCTCGCTCTAACCCGCATGAGCCTCGCGCCCCGCCTCGATCTCAGGCAGTCGCAATCGCTGGTGATGACGCCGCAGCTGCAGCAGGCGATCAAGCTGCTGGCGCTGTCGAACCTCGAGATCGAAACCTTCATCGCCGAGGAGGTCGAGCGCAATCCGCTGCTCGATACCGGCGGCAGCGACGGCGGCGAGGATCCCCCCCCGGACGAACATGTCGCGATCGAGCGCGCCACACCCGCCGAGTCGGGTGAGCTTCTCGAGAGCGGAATGTCCACCGGGGAGCCGGCGCTCGACGTCGATTTCGCGGCAGAGACCTTTCACCACGACAGCGCGGCGGATGCGATCGGCGGGCTCGACGGCGGCCTTGGCCTTAGTAGCGCCGGCACCGGCACCGGCGGGGGCGGCTCGGCGGAGGACGGCCCCGATTTCGACAGCTTCGCCGCGCCCGACCTCGGCCTCGCCGACCATCTGACCGCGCAGGCCGGCGCGGCGATCGACGGATCGGACCTGTTCATCGCCCAGCATATCATCGACCAGATCGACGAGGCCGGCTACCTCACCGCGCCGCTGCTCGACATGGCGACGCGGCTCGGCGTGCCGCTGGCGCGGGTCGAGGCGGTGCTGGCGGTCATCCAGACCTTCGACCCGACCGGCGTCGGCGCGCGCGATCTCGCCGAATGCCTGGCGCTCCAGGCCAGGGAGGCGGACCGCTACGACCCGTGCATGGCGGCGCTGATCGCCAATCTCGACCTGCTGGCGCGCGGCGAGATCGCGCGGCTGAAGCGCATCTGCAGCGTCGACGACGAGGATATGGCGGACATGATCCGCGAGCTGCGCAACTATGATCCCAAGCCCGGCTGCCGCTATGGCGGGGAGCCGGTGCCTGCCGTCACCCCCGATATCTTCGTCGCGCCGCGCGGCGACGGCTGGGCGGTCGAACTCAACAGCGCCACCCTGCCCCGCGTGCTGGTCAACCGCGCCTATTATGCCGAGGTGTCGGCGGGGCCGCAGGACAAGTCGAGCAAGGCGTGGCTCAGCGACATGCTCGCCAGCGCCAACTGGCTGGTCAAGGCGCTCGACCAGCGCCAGCGCACGATCATCAAGGTGGCGAGCGAGATCGTGCGGCAGCAGGAGGCGTTCTTCCGCAACGGCGTCTCGCACCTGAAGCCGCTGACCTTGCGCCAGATCGCCGACGCGATCGAAATGCACGAATCCACCGTCAGCCGCGTGACCAGCAACAAGTATCTCTCCTGCGCGCGCGGGCTGTTCGAGCTCAAATATTTCTTCACCTCGGCGATCCAGTCGGCCGATGGCGGCGACGCGGTGTCGGCCGAAGCGGTCAAGAGCGCGATCCGCGCACTGATCCAGGCCGAGGATGCCAGGAAGATCCTGTCCGACGACACGCTGGTCGAGCTGCTCAACGCCAAGGGCTTCGACATCGCCCGGCGCACCGTCGCCAAATATCGCGAGGCGATGGGCATCGGCAGCTCGGTCCAGCGGCGGCGGCAAAAGGCGCTGGAGGGGGCTTAGCCGCTTGCCGGCTTGCGCAGGATCTTGTCCATCGCCTTGCCCTTGGCCAGCTCGTCGATCAGCTTGTCGAGATAGCGGATCTCGCGCATCAGCGGTTCCTCGACATTCTCCACGCGGACCCCGCAGACGACGCCGGTGATCAGCGACCGTGCCGGGTTCAGTCCGGGTGCCTGCGCGAAAAAGTCCTCGAAGCTGGTTTTCCGCTCGAAATGATCCTCCAGCGCCGCCTGGCCGTAACCGGTCAGCCAGCGGAAAATCTCGTCCACCTCGGCCTGGGTGCGGCCCTTCTTCCGCGCCTTGACCAGATAATGCGGATAAACGCTCGCCACGCTGATCGAATAGATGCGATGTCCGGCCATGCGCCCTCCTGCAATCCGTCCGGCGGCGGCCGCCTCATGTCAAGCCAAGCCCGGATCGGCCGGTCCATTGCCATGCGCGGGATATGACGTAAACCGTGCCGAACACCGCTGAACCGCCATCATCAGCCGTCCGCGAATGGCACCGGGGGATATCATGACCGCAAATACCGATCCGCTGCTGGCGCGCATCGTTCCTCGACTTGCCGAAGTGACCGGGATCGCCGCGATCGTGCTCGGCGGATCGCGTGCGCGCGGCACGGCGACCGCCACCTCGGATTACGACCTGGGGCTATATTTCCAGCGCGCGACACCGATCGACACCGATCGGCTGCTGGAAACGATCAAGCCGCTGGTCGACGACCCCGCGGCGGCGGCGGTCACGCCGATCGGCGCATGGGGGCCGCGCATCGTCGGCGGGGGCTGGCTGTCGATCGGCGGGCAGAAGGTCGATCTGCTGTACCGCGAGGTGGACGCCGTCGCCGCCGTGATCGACGATTGCCATGCCGGCCGCATCGCGATGGATTATCAGCCGGGCCACCCGCACGGCTTCTGCTCGGCGCACTGGATGGGCGAAGTGGCGCTGTGCAAGCCGCTGCACGACCCGCAGGACGTTCTCGCCAGGCTCCAGGCCAGGACCCAACCCTTTCCCGCAACGCTGCGCGACGCGCTGTTGCAGCGGTTCCTGTGGGAGGTCATGTTCAGTATCGAGAATGCGGCGATCGCCATCCCCCGCCGCGAGCAGACCCATATCGCCGGCTGCGTCTACCGCGCCCTGGCCTGCGCCGGGCAGGTCCTGTTCGCATTGAACGGGCGCTACCTGATCAACGAAAAGGGCGCGTTGGCGGAAGCGGCCGGATTTGCGAACACCGTCCCGGACCTGATGGGCCGCGTCGATCGCGTCTGGTCGGCGATCGGACGATGCGAATTCCCGGACGCGATTGCCGAATTGCGGAGGATCGAGGGCGAACTGCAAGTGCTGGCGGCGGCGGTTCGCTGAATTCCGCTGTTGCGGTTTCCCCATTCCCCCGCCAAGCAACGGCGATGAGCAGCATCGGCATCTATGGCAGCCAGGGCCGCATGGGCGTGGCGATCCAGGACATTTTGGCGAGCGAGGGCGTGCGCTACGCCGGCGGCGCCGACGCCAAGGACGATCCGGCGCCGGTGGCGCAGGCGGCCGATGCGCTGGTCGATTTCTCCTCGCCCAGCGCGCTGGAGGCGCATCTCGCCGCGGCGCGCGCCGCCGGCACGCCGATCCTGATCGGCACCACCGGGCTGTCGGCGCAGCACCACGCGCTGATCGACGCGGCGGCGCGCGACATCGCGGTGCTGCAGACCGGCAATACTTCGCTCGGCGTGGTGCTGCTGGCGCGGCTGGTGCGCGAGGCGGCGGCGCGGCTGGGCACGGATTGGGACATCGAGATCATCGAGGCGCATCACCGCTACAAGCTCGACGCGCCGTCGGGCACCGCGCTGATGCTGGGCGAGGCGGCGGCGGCGGGGCGCGAGGTGCCGCTCGCCGAGGTGCGCGTCGCCGACCGCGCCGGGCTGAGCGGCGCGCGCGCGGAGGGGACGATCGGCTTCGCTTCGGTGCGCGGCGGCACGATCATCGGCGATCATCATGTGGTCTTCGCCGGCACGGGCGAGCGGATCGAGCTGGCGCATCTCGCGCAGGAGCGCGCGATCTTCGCGCGCGGCGCGATCAAGGCGGCGCTGTGGCTGGCGAAGCAGCCGGCCGGGCGTTACACGATGGACGCGGTGCTGGGTCTTTGACGAAGAAGGACATATTCGCCTTTTTCGAACGGCTGGCCGAAGCCAATCCGCATCCCGAGACCGAACTCGAATGGGTCAACGACTATACGTTGTTGGTGGCGGTGGTGCTGTCGGCGCAGGCAACTGACGTCGGAGTAAACAAGGCAACCCGGCGGCTCTTCGCTGAGGTCGATACGCCCGCGAAGATGGTGGCGCTGGGTGAGGACGGCCTCAAACAGCACATCAGGACGATCGGCCTGTTCAACACCAAGGCAAAGAACGTCATCGCGCTGTCGCGGGCGCTGATCGCCGAACATGGCGGCAAGGTGCCCGCCGACCGCGTTGCGCTTGAACAGCTGCCCGGCGTCGGCCGCAAGACCGCGAACGTCGTGATGAACGTTGCATTCGGTGCGGAGACGTTCGCGGTCGACACGCATATCTTCCGCGTCGGCAACCGCACCAGCCTGGCGCCGGGCAAGACTCCGCTGGCGGTCGAAAGGGGGCTGGAGAAGAAGGTGCCCCAGCCCTTCCGCGTTCATGCGCATCACTGGCTGATCCTGCACGGCCGCTATGTCTGCAAGGCGCGCACGCCCGAATGCTGGCGCTGCATCGTGGCGGACCTGTGCGCCTATCGGCCGAAAACGCCGCCGCCCAAGGGATATGTCCCGTCCGCGGTTTAACGCTGGCGCGGGCGCGGATGCTTTGCTAGGCGCTGCATCCCACGCACCCGTAGCTCAGCTGGATAGAGCGCTGCCCTCCGAAGGCAGAGGCCAGGGGTTCGAATCCCTTCGGGTGCGCCATTGTCTTGAAAAGTCAGCCGATCTTCCTCTCGGTTCAGCGACCCTTTCACGACGGCAGCGGTTTCTGTTTTGAAGCGACGCTGGCCACCGGCGTGGAGAATGTTTCAGCGGGGCGGATCGCCGCATTCGCGGGGCATTGCAGGCAATCGACGAGATGACCTCGCCCGATTTCTTTCCGCATCTCCATAATCCGCGGTCGAGGGAAAGGCGGCCGCTAAGGAAATGGCGATCTGCCGCTTGTCATCGCCGCCATTCGGGCAACGTAACGGCGGGGTCCATCGCGCGCGCGCCTTCGATCTTGAGGCGCCGTCGGTAGAGCGAGCCATCGGCACAACTGGCATAGAGAAAGTCAGCCTTGCTGCCACCCCAGGCAAGACCGGTCACCGGTCCGCACCCAAGCGGAAGGATTGCGCGGACGCGCCCGCTCCGGTCGGCAATCTGAATTCCGATCGCTGTCGCGATATATAAGCGCCCCTGACGGTCCTGAACCAATTGCCCCGTCCCGCCCAAGGCCGGAGTGTCGGGCAGATGAAGCCAATAGAAACGTTCTTTCTGCTCTAATCGACCATCCGTGAGGACGCGGTAGCTGTGCAACCAGCGACCATTTGCCTCGCCAATTGTGAGCCACAACCCATCGGCGGACAAGGACAAGCCGGCGGCCTGGCCGATCTGGTCGTCGAGAAGCGCCTTTCGTCCTTCGGCGGTAACCAACCATAGCCGATCGGCATGACCGGGCCACCGCCGATCGATTGCGTACAGGCGGCCGTCATGTGTGACGACCATGTCCGTGGCCCGGATACCGGCGGCGATCCTTTGCCGTTTCCCATTTCCCGGAGCGATGACAATGATGTCTTTCGAAATATCTGACCTGATGTGGACACCCTCAGGATCGAACGCCGATACCCCCGGGCTCGCGGCGCCCACTGCAACGGGCGCCGAGCCGCGAGGATCGATCCGCCAAGCCGTATTGCCCCGGTCAAACCAGACGCTTCCATCGGGCGCAGATGCGAGCCGCGATGAAACCGGCGCGCCAGTCTCGATCTTCCGCCATTGCTCGTCATCGATCAGGATGTCCTTGAAGAAGATATTATTCGACGGACGTGCCTTGACCGGGTTTTGCCAACCGCGCCAAAGCCAGCGCATGGCGTCGGGAAAAATACGGGTTGCCTGGATACCATCGTGACCACCTTCTCCCCAGGCATGCTGGACGTCATAGCCGGCGAACTGCAGCGCGCTTTCCATCGCCTGATTTGCGAGCCACCAGTTTCCGACTTCTCCCAGAGAATGGTCGAGATTATCCCGACTGCCGTCCTGCAGGAAGATGCGAAGCGGTTTTGGCTCGGTCTTGCGGACAAGGACGGGATAGGCATCGCCGCCCCGCATGCCGACGAACGTGCCGATCGCCGAGAATATCCGGCGGAATGACTCAGGATGCGTCCAGCCGAGCGTGAACGCGCCAATCCCTCCGGAGCTTCCGCCCGCGGCAGCCCTCAGATCGGGATTTCGGGTCAGGCGAATTGGAAGGTCGGCCTGGGTGCGTCGCCTTTCAACTGCGGGCAACACTTCCTCGTCGATCAATCGAAATAGCCGATCATCAACACTGTCAAACTCGTTCGATCGGTTGAAGCGCGGGTTCGCCGGGGGCAGTGCCGACGGGGTCATGCTCGGTTCAACGACAACCGCGATGGTGACAGGCATTTCGCCGCGGGCAATGAGATTGTCGAAAACCACCGGTTCTTCGAGAAAAAAGCCGTCGAGCACCAGATAAAGGGCCGCGGGTTGATCCCCCTTATATTGGGCGGGGACGTAAAGACGTATCGTGCGACTGGTCCCTGGGAAGGATTTCTTGCTCGAAAAGTTGAAGCTTGAAATTTCGCCCTTTGGGACGGCTGGGTGCGGGAAGGAGTCGGGGCCTTTCGGATATCGTGCTTCGAGCCTCAAGCGTTCCTGTGCGACCTCGGGCGACGGCGATCGAACAGATTCCGGTATCGGCTGCGCGACGGCGATATGAGCAGCCGGCCAACACAACAGCGCCAGCAAGAGGGCGCCGAAGCGCGATGCCAGGCCTGGGAAATTGTCGGTCCAGTGCTGCATGACGAACCTCTCAAATCCCCCAACCTGCCGTGCGGAGCGAAACCCGGCTTTTGCGACCAGGATCGAAGCCCGGAAATCCTGGACGCGATCGAGCAGTTTCAGCCGATCATGGGATGACCGGGAAGGACTTCGAACTGCACGTTTGCGCCGATCGCTTCGCAGGCGCGTCTCAAGGCCCCTCGAGCCGTTCGGGCCGCGTATGCCCGGCGTCGTTCGCTTCTTCCATCCAGTAGCTGCTTCTGGGCCGATAGGTAATTTCCCACGTCTCGAAATCGACGTCGCCCCCGATCAGACCCCAGGTCGACGGGCTGACCTGGATGGGGTCAGCCCGCATCTGCCATAGGAGAATCTCCGCAATTAGAATTTCTGACGGATCTCGGCTCCGATCGTGCGAGGACGCAGTGTCGAGCTGCGTGCATCGCCATTGATGAGCCTGGTGTCGATCAGCGGGCGCGAGTCGGTCAGATTGTCCACGAACAGCCTGAAGGTCGTTTCGCCATTGTCCACCGAAGCAGCAAGATTGACGACGCTGAACCCCTTCTGGAACTGCAATTGCTGCGGGAGCACGAAATTCGCCGTCGGCGTCCCGACATAGCTGCCGTTGACAGGGAAACGGACGCGATAGGTCGTACCAAAGGCGCGACGCTGAGGACCGCGATATTGATAGTCCGCGCGCACTTTCAGATTCCAATCGTCGGACACCGGCGCAGCGTAGCTGGCGAAAGCACTCGCGATCCATTTCGGCGTATCGAGCACATCGTCGCCCTTGAGGATGGGCGTGAACGGTACGTTTTGCGCGAAGGTCGCCTTTGTGTAGGTCGCGTTGCCGCCAAGTTGCAGTTCCCGGGTAACATTCACCTTACCCTCGAACTCGGCGCCACGCACATGCGCCCGACCGGCATTCGTCGTGAAGTTGGCGCCGCAAGTGGCAAGTCGAATATTCTGCTGGATGTCATCCCATTTGGAATAAAAGACCGAGACGTTCGCCACGACGCGACCATTGGCAAATTCGTTCTTCGAGCCTGCTTCGAAACTCATAAGGCGATCCGACTTGAAGCCTGTGGGCGGCGTCGTATAGCCGAGCTGCGCAAGCTCTGCCTGACAGGTCGCAAAGAGCGTCGGAATACCGCCGCCCGGCCGGAAGCCTTTGGAGACCGAGGCGTAAAGCAGATTATCCTTGCTGACTTTGTATGACAGGCCGAATTTCGGGTTGAAGCCTTTCTCCCGAACGCCAACCTGACTGACCGAGGCGGTCGGGTTGAGCGGGCGCGCCAAATTCGTCGTCAAGGATCCGAACTCGGTATCGTAGTAGCGACCGCCTGCCGTCACTGTGAAGGCGTCTGTGATGTTGAGAGACGCTTCGCCGAAGGCAGCATATTGCCTGACGCGTGTGTCGACATAGGATTGAAACAATTGTCCGTCGGGTGTGCCGATGACACTGTTGGCGACAAGCCCGTCCTGCTTTTCCCGATAGTTCGAATAGAAGCCGCCGATGGTCCAGCTGAGCGCAGCGTCAGGACCGTTATTCGACGCCAGCCTGACTTCCTGGCTGAACGTCTTCGAATGGGTCTGATTTACCAGGGTCGAGTCCGTGTTATAATATGTAGGGCTCGGGTTGAGAGTTGACACATAGAAGCTGTAGTCCTGGGTCGCATCGACGTTGCGCTTGAAATAGCCCGTCAACGAGGTCAGCGTGACCGGACCTATGTCTTTCGACACTTCCAGACTGAGCAATGTGGCAACGTCGTGATACGGCTGATCGACCCGTCGATAGGACGTGGTCAATCCTGGCAGGTTCAGCCAGAATACGCTTTGATTGTCGAGCTTTGAGTTTTGATGGAGGATCTGCGGCCGGATCGTGAAGGTTTCGTCCGGCTGAAACAGCATTGAAAAACGCGCGGAATAGGTGTCACGCGAATTGTAATTCTCCTTGCTGACCGTGCTCAGGGACGGAGAAACCAATGGCGTATAGGTCGGGGAAGCCGTGCTGGACTTGTCATTTCGTACGACCGGTTGACCGGCCACGTTATCAATGTAGCCGCCGGCATGGCCGTAGTAGAAGCCGCCGCGCGCGGCCAAAACATCAGGAACGATGGGGAGGTTTACGACCACCTCGCCATTGGCGGACATGGCGCCATAGCGGGTGGTGCCCACTCCCAGGCCGACGCTACCCGAAAATTCGGAAAGACTGGGAAGCGCGGTCACATATTTGATCGCGCCGCCCATTGCGCTTCCGCCGTACAAAGTGCCTTGCGGTCCCTTCAGAACCTCGACCCGCTGGAGGTCGAAAAGGATCGGATCGAATGCGCCGGTGAAGCCGCTCGGATTGTTGGTGATGACCGAGACGTCGTCGATGTAGACGCCCGTTGTCGGCGAGGCGACGCTACTGGAGATCCCATGAACGACGTAACGAGACTGGCCAGCCTCCACGCCGATAAAGGACAGGCCCGGCACACTGACGAGCGCCTCTTTCAACGTCGTCGCGCCCTGCGCTTCGAGCGCCGCGCCCGAAATCGCAGTGACCGTCAGCGGAACGTCTTGCAACCTCTCATCGGTCTTGCGCGCCGTTACGACGATATCGCTGCCGCCGACTTCCTCGGCACTTGCGCTGGGAGAATCGAGCGTCTGGGCGCCAGCCACCCCCGACAACGCCGTCGCCGAAGCGGTGGCGAGAAGAATCCAGCTCGATCTGCGAGCAATATATAGTCTGGTCATAGGCCTCCCCCCGTTGATATGGCATGTCTTGGATCACCATTAACGTGGTTCAATCCATGCAATTGTCCGAATGTCCTGTATCCCCCGCGGACAATTCACACTTTTGCGAAGCAGCGAAGTTTGTCTGCGAAAGCCAAAACGCCGCACCGGGCCGCTACGAGGCTAACATCTCTTGAGCGGTCTTAATCAGTATTGAATATCACTTGGACCTGGTCGGCATGTTGCGCGACCAACCTCCGCTCGAAGATCCGGTTGCCTTTAGACTTGGCAGATTGGTTGGGCCTGTCCCGGCTCTCCGATCCTGCCCGCAAGACCAGGGAAAGAGCACGAAATCTTTTCCGGCAAGCACAATACCAAGATTTCAAAGCGCCGATTTCGATCATGCCGGGGTTCGCGCTGGGGGATAGACCAAAGCTCGACCGCCGATGCACCCCGACACGGTCCGCAACGCATCCCGCGATCCTCTATCGGATCGAAGAAATGACATGGACGCTGCTTCCCGCCTGCCCGCGCGGCATCTCAAGGCCGGTCAGCCGTCGAAGGCGGCGCTGCTCGCCGACAGCCACTCTTCAATTGAGGGGCCTGAACCGCATCCAGCTTTGTCGTTGTCAGGCGTTCGAGGCCATGCGGCAAGCGTCCATCAGGATCTTGGGTATCATGCCGCCGGCACGCAGCAGGTCGACTTCGGCATGGGTTTCGATGAAAGCCACGCCAATACCGCGTTCAACCCCGCCCGATCTTCGGTGAAGGGCGATTCCCAGCTCCAGACGCGGTTCCCAATGCTCAGGGTTCCATTCCATGTCGAACCAATCTCCAGGTTCGAGGCCCAGTGTCGCCGGCCGCCAGCCGTCTGGCAGCCGGATCGGCAGAACGCCCATGCCAATCAGGTTGGAGCGATGGATTCGTTCCAAACTGTTCGCCAGAAGCACACGCACGCCAAGCAATTGCACGCCCTTGGCCGCCCAATCACGCGACGATCCTGTGCCGTAACGCTCGCCGGCAACAATACACGCAGCTTCGTTCCGCTGCGCAAAGCGTTCCGCAAGCCGCCAGATCGGCAAGGTTTCACCGCTGCTGGGATCGATGGCCAGTCCGCCCTTCAGCCCATCGCCGAGCAGATTGTCCGTGTTCCGGTTGGTGAACAGGCCACGGAGCATCACTTCCCAATTGCCGCGCCGTGAAGCATAAACATTGAGGTCGTGCGCATCCTCCCCGTTCGCGATTAGCCATTGTCCCGCATCGCTGCGTTCCGGGATCGCCCCCGCAGGTGAGATGTGGTCGGTCGTGATATCGTCGCCGAGCGAAATCAGTGGACGGACCGAAAGTACGCCTGGAAGCGGCAACGTCTTCGGCAGTGTCACGAAAGGCGGGCGCCGCAAATAGGTCGACTCTTCATCCCACGCGAAACGCGCACCGCGTGGCGTCTCGAGGTCGTGCCAGAATGGCGCTGCTTCTGCGGCGCGGTAAGCATCTGCGACGTCGGCCGGATTCCACGATTGGGCAGTCAGCTGTTCGATTTCCTCGGCGGTGGGCCAAATGTCGGCAAGCACGACAGGCCCACCGTCAGAGTCAAGGCCAAGTGGATCGCTTGCAATATCGACGCCGGCTTTCCCGACCAATGCAAATGCGACAACCACCGGTGGAGATGCGAGCAGTGCCCGGTCAATCTGGGTGTGAACGCGGCCCGGAAAATTCCTGTTGCCCGACAGAACGGCAATTGGCTCCACCGCGCCTGCCGCGACGGCTTTGGCCATCTCCTCCTGCAACGGACCTGAATTGCCGATGCAGGTCGCGCAACCATGGCCGACGATTGCAAAACCCAGCCCTTCGAGCTCGCTTAACAAGCCGACGCGTTCCAAGCGCCGCGCAGTTGCAGGAGAACCCGGCGTCAATGATGTCTTCACCCAGGGCTGCACAGACAGGCCACGCTCGCGCGCATTGCGTGCAAGAAGGCCCGCAGCGATGAGCAGACCGGGATCGGTGGTGTTGGTGCACGAAGCGATCGCGGCGATTGCGACCGCATCGCGAGGCATGCATGAATTGTCGGGCGGCGCGATCGCCAGGATGGACTTTGCTTCCACGCTGGAGAGGCGGTCTTGGGGGCGCTTGGGTCCTGCCAATGTGAGGCTCAGCGATGAAAGATCGAATTGAAGGATACGCGAATAGCGGGGCTCTATCTCGGGATCGAACCAGAGATGTTGTGCCTTCGCCTGCGCAGCGACGAGATCGACTCTTTCCGCCGACCGCCCAGTCAAGTGAAGGTAGTCGATGGTCTTGTCATCGATGGCAAAAAAGCCGGTTGTCGCTCCATATTCCGGAGCCATGTTCGCAACCACCGCCCGCTGGCCCACGGTAAGCGTGGAAACGCCAGGTCCAAAGAACTCGACAAACTCCCCCGAAATGCTCGCGGCGCGGATCAAATGGGTGATTTGCAGCGCGAGATCGGTTGCGAGCACACCTTCGGGCAGGGTACCGATCAGGCGTACGCCGACGACGTCCGGCATGCGGATCGAAATCGGCAGCCCGAACATCACCCCTTCGGCCTCGATCCCGCCGACACCCCAGCCGAGCACGCCCATCGAATTGATCATCGGGGTATGACTGTCAGTGCCGACCAACATGTCGGGGAATGCGAGCCTCGTTCCGTCGATCCGCGCATCAACCACGGTTACTTCGGCCAGCCGCTCCATGTTGATCGTGTGCATGATGCCCGAACCGGGCGGAAAAACGCGGAACCCGTCGATCGCTTCGCCTGCCCAGCGCATGAAGCGATATCGCTCGGCGTTGCGCGACAGCTCGATTTCGAGATTGCCTGACAGGGCATCCGGCCGGCCGAATCGGTCGACCGCGACTGAATGGTCGGTTGAGGTCGCGACAGGTAGCACCGGGTTCAGCCGCCGTGGATTAACGCCGGCCTCGGCCAATACATCGCGCATCGCCGCGATGTCGACCAAAGCCGGACCGCAAGTGGTATCGTGCATGAGTATGCGGTTAGGCAAAATGCGAATTTCGCGTTCGCTGCGACCCTGTGACAGCCAGGCGCGAAACGCGGCAATTGCCTCCTTTGCCTCATCGGCGGGCTGTCCGCGGAGAATATTCTCGATCAGGATGCGGTGGACATAGGGCATGCGATCCAACTCGCTGCCGACCGCCGTTGCGAGATCTATGCAGGCAATGCCATCGCCGACCTCGCGCATCGGCAGGCTTGGCATAATTCCACGCCGGCTCATCCAGCTTTGACTTCAGAGCCGCCGTCCTTGACCTGCAATGGCGCGATGCAGGTCAAAACGAACGAAACCAGCGTCAACGTCGCAAGGAATAGCACCCCATTCATGGGCAAAGGCTCGGTTCCGCGTTCAGCTCCAAAGCCGTATGGCCCTGGTCGGCGCGATCGATATAAGCGACGATCAAGCGCGGGAAACACAGCGGAACGATGCGCCAGATCCCCTTGCGGCTCATATGCCGGCGCTCTAGCGCGATTGGGCCAGTCACCTGTCCGCCCCCCTTGCGGTCACTTCATGGATCGCATCCCAAGTCCATTGGACAGGAACTGATTTGGTCGAAAATAGCGAGAAAGGGCGCTTACACACCTTGCCGGCTGCCAGCAACGCCATATCGATCTGCGAGAGCTCGACGGGAGCGGCTTGAGAGCCACCATTCGAAATCCGATTACCGCTAGAGCCTGGCTCCACCATCCAATTTGCCATCGCTGCCTGTGCCCTGGCACAACCGCTTCGCACTCCTCCCGACGACCCGGTGGAGGACCTGCGCTCATGACGGTGCGAGGCGACTTGCCGATACGAAATAGGTGCTATTCCCTTATGCGAATGGTTTATCGCCCGACCGCCCGGTAACAATGCGGTATCGTTGCGAGGGCGGGTTTGTTGGCGATGATGTTCGGTCGTTCGATCTTCAGGTCCTTGACGTCGCGTTGCGCCTGGCTCGGCCTTTGGGCGATCCTCGGCGCCACCGCCTGGCCGGCAATGGCGCAGCCCGCCGCCAGCATCCCCACCGATGCCTATGCCACGATCGAGCCGCCATTTCTGATGACGCCCCGCGACAGCCGCTGGTCCTATGAAATCCGCGTGGCACTCCCGCTCGACTATGCGACGAACCCGCGGCCGCTGCCGATCTTGTGGGTCACCGACGGCAGCCATTCGTTCGACGACACGGTGAGCCTGGTGTTCGGAAGCCTGGGCGCGCTCCCGCCGACGATCATCGTTGCGGTCGGGGTGCCGCGCGCCCTGAAAGCCGACTTCCAGGCGCGCCGTTCGCTGGACTTTCGGACTGGCACCGAATTTCGCTTTACAGACATTGAGGGCCCGGGCCGCGGCCTGTTGGAACAGAAACGGCGGCCGCAGGCCGCAGCCTCCAAAATGGCCGATCCGGGCAAGAGCGGGCCCTGGACCGCCGAGAAATTTCTCGGCTTCCTGGTGGATGAGGTGCGGCCCAGGATCATGCAGCGATACCGCGCCCAGGATAATCATACGCTTGCCGGCTTCTCGGGTGGCGGCAATTTCTGCCTCTACACGCTTTTCAAGCGACCCGAGGCCTATTCCCGCTATATCTGCGCCAGCCCGGCGGTGAATGGCGAGCGGGGCGCGCTCTTCAAGCTGGAAGAACAATATGCCGCCGAGCATACCGATCTCCCGGTTCGGCTCTTCCTCAGCGCCGGCGAAGGGGAGATCACCCAAGGCAATATCATCTCCGGCTATGGCATCGTCAGCAGCACCGCGCGGATGGCCGAGATCCTGCGCCTTCGAAATTACCCGTCGCTTCGCCTCCAAACTCGTATCCTTCCTGGCGCCGTGCACAATTCGGCGGGCCGAAATCAGAGCCTGTACGAGGCGTTGCGCAGCATGGCGGACCCGCCGCCGCCGGCAAGATAGCCGGCAGGCGACGGGGTACCGCAACAACGGCAACGATCGCTGCCTACGGCCCCCAGCGCAGCCGACCGCGCTTTCCCCACTGACAAAGCTGACATCGAAGGGCTTATGAACAGCGAGAAGACCTTTCGCACGCGGCGCACGGATTGCGGCACGTCCGCCTCGATCCGCAATCCGCGCATCCGGATATCGGCCGTGCTTCTCGCCACCCTGCTGCTTACGTTGCGCCCCGCGCATGCCGAGATCCGCCGGGTCCTCATCGACACGGAGGAAACTGTTCCGGCCGACGAGCTGCGCGGCATTCCCGCCTATCGCAAGCTGCGCGGGCGGCTGTTCGGCGAGGTCGATCCCGGCGCGCCCGGCAATCGCATCATCCAGGACATCGCCCTTGCCCCGCGCAACGCGCGCGGCCGGGTGGAATATGTCTCGACCTTCACGCTGCTGGTCCCGGCCGATGCGCGGCGCGACAATCGCGTGCTGCTGCTCGAAGTGCCCAATCGCGGCGGGCGCGGCACGGCATTGCCCTACAATTTCTATCGATCGCGCGGCTATGCCGTGCTGCATGTCGGCTGGCAGGGCGATCTGGATCAGGCGCCCGATATCGCCACCCCGGCGGACAGGCTGACGCAAGAGGCGCTGAAAGTGCCGCGTATCCGGCCGGCCGGGCGGGCGATCGCCGGCCCCTATATGGTGCGCGTGCCCACGCTGGGCGGTCCAGGTCCGCAGGGCGCTATCATGCGGCTGGACCAGGGGCGTGCCGGCAGCCTTCAATATTTCCCCGCCTCGTTCGACCCCGCCGCCGCGCAGTTGATCGGCGGCGTACCCGAGGGACTGGACGGCAAGTCGCGCGGCGCCCGCGCGCCCATCCCGGCGGCCGACTGGCGCTGGTGGAATTGCACGCGCGACGCCGCGCCGCAAACCGCGGAAAAGCCCGGCGATCTGTGCATCAAGCGGCTGAAGGGACAGTTCAGCGCCGACCAGAGCTATACGCTGCGCTTCACCGCGCGCGATCCGCTGGTGCTCGGCCTGGGGCTCGCGGCATTGCGCGACGCCACCTCGTTCTTTCGTTACGAGCTTCGCGCCGCCGACGGATCGCCCAATCCGATCGCCGATCGCACGCGATATACGATCGCGCTGGGCGCATCGCAGGTCGGCAACCTCGTCAAGTCGATGATCGCGCTGGGCTTCACCGCCGACGAGCGCGGACGGCGGGTGTGGGACGGCGCCTATCCGCAGACGGGCGCGCGCCGCACGCCGATCAACTATCGCTTCGCCACCACCGGCAGCTCCGCCACCCTCTACCTGCCGGGCAGCGAAGGCGTGTTGTGGTGGGGCAAGGTACCGAACGCCGTGCGCGGCGGCGAGGCGGCGGTCTCGCTGCTCGATCGCTGCGAGAAGACGCGAACCTGCCCCCGGATCTTCGAGGCGCTGAGCGGCGCCGAACTGTGGAACCAGCGCATGGTAGCGGGGCTGGTGACGCCCGATCTGGCGGCAGACATCCCGCTTCCTCCGAACGTGCGGCGCTTCCTGTTTCCGGGCACGCAGCATAGCGAGCCGGTCGGCGGCATGATCCTCGACAGCGCCGTGCGCGCCGATCGCGGCGACTGCCTGTTGCCGCCCAACCACAATCCGAAGGTCCAGCAGCTGAAGGCGCTGCTCGTCGCACTTACCGACTGGGTGGCCAAGGACACCCCTCCACCGCCGAGCCGCTATCCGACGCTCGCCTCGGGCCAGTTGGTGCGCGACCGCACCGGTGCGCTGCGCATACCGAAACTGCCCGGCGTGCCCGCGCCGTTCGGCATCGCCAACCCGCTGCTGATCTATGATTACGGCCCGGCGTTCGACTATGACGACATGTCCGGCGTCATCGCCGCGCTGCCGCCGGCGATCACCGGATCGATTCCCGCGCTCGTCCCACAGGTCGATGCCGACGGCAACGAGATCGCCGGCGCGCGATCGATCAACATGGCGGTGCCGCTGGGGACGTATCTCAGCTGGAACAGCTATGCGCAGGGGCCTTATGCGGGTCAGATCTGCTCGTTCGACGGCAGCTTCGTCCCCTTTGCCCGGACCCGTGCCGAACGGGTCGCCGCCGCCGATCCGCGCCCGTCGATCGCGGAACGCTATCCGACCAAGCGCGCCTATCTCGAAGCCATTCGCGACGCTGTGGCACGTGCGATCGATGACCGGCTGCTCCTTGCGGAAGACGGGGTGGCATTGCTGCGGCAGGCGGACGATGCGGTGACCACCGGCGACCTCAAATTCCTGCCGGAATAGGGGCGGCACATGCTCGCGATCCATGGCTTTGCGATGATCGCAACGTTCATGACGGCGATCATGACGCGGCGCATGTCGACCCTCGCCGCGCTGATCCTGATCCCGCCGGCCTTCGCGCTTGCCGCCGGCTTCGGGCCGCAACTCGGGACGTTCGTGCTAGACGGCGTACGCGCCAATGCGGCGACCGGGGTGATGCTGATCTTTGCCATCCTCTATTTCGGGCTGATGATCGACGCCGGGCTGTTCGATCCGCTGACTCGTCGGATCGTGGCGATCGCGGGTGACGATCCGGTGCGCGTGACGATCGGCACCGCGGTCCTCGCGCTCATCGTGTCGCTGGATGGCGACGGCAGCACGACCTATCTCATCACCGTTTCTGCCATGCTGCCGCTCTATCGGCGGCTGGGCATGAACCCGCATATCCTGGCCTGTATCGTCATGCTGTGCGGCGGCGTCATGAACCTGCTGCCATGGGGCGGCCCGACCGCGCGGGCGGCGGTTGCCTTGAACGTCAACACCAATGATGTCTTCCTCGAACTGATTCCAGCGATGGCGATCACCGGCCTGTGGGTGCTGGGCGTCGCCGGCCATCTTGGGCGGCGCGAAGCCAAAAGGCTGGCGCTGGTCCCTACGATCGAAGATCCCGTCGCAGACCCGGTATCGACCGGCATCACCTACAATGCCGTCAAACCGGCCGCCAGGCTGTTCTGGTTCAACGCATCGCTGACGACGGCGCTGCTCGTCCTGCTAGTGAGCGGCGCCCTGCCGCTACCGGTCTTGTTCATGTTCGCCTTCGCGCTGGCGCTTGCCGTCAATTACCCCTCGCTCGAAGCGCAGCGCGAGCGGCTTGCCGCGCATGCCGGCAACGCGCTCGCGGTCGGCGGTATGACCTTCGCCGCCGGCACGCTGGTCGGCGTGCTGTCTGGCAGCGGCATGGCCGATGCGATGGCGGCGGCGGTCACCGGACATATGCCGGCGGCATTCCTCGCCCACATCGCGCCGGCCACCGGCCTGCTCAGCGCGCCCTTCACCTTCGTCCTGTCCAACGACGCCTTCTTCTTCGGGATTCTGCCATTCTTCGCGAAGACCGCCGCGCAGATCGGCGTCGCTCCGATCGACATGGCGCAAGCTTCATTGATCGGCCAGCAGGTGCATCTGCTCAGCCCGCTCGTGCCCTCAACCTATCTGCTGGTGGGACTGGTCGGCATCGATTTCGGCGCGCATCTGCGCTTTACCTTGCCGTGGGCGCTCGGCTCGCTGCTCGTCTTCTTTCTCGCCGCGCTCGCCTTCAACATCGTGCCGATCCCATAGGTTCAGTTCCGCCCCGCCGCCGGATCGCGATAGTCGAGCGCCGGCTTGCGATCGCCCAGCATCGGCCGATACACGAAATCCGCACCGCGCTGCGCCGCCAGTTCGGCCTTGGCGGCGGCGAGCGTGTCGGGCGATTGCAGCAGTTCCGCGCCGATCAGCGCCAACGCCTGCGCCGCGACGAACGCACCCTTGGTGCCGATCGACGAACCGCTGGCCGCCGTCGCCTGCCAGCTATGGGCCGGCACGCCCGGCACCCAGGTCGTCGTGGTGATCCCGATCGTCGGCACGACCCAGCTGACATCGGCAACGTCGGTCGACCCGCCCTTGTCCTCGGTGGACGAGCGCCGGATCGGCACCGGATCGAACGCGCCCGACTCTGCCGGTTTTCCGGCGACCGCCGCGACGAATGCCTTTTCCGCATCGTTCCACGGCGCGATCGGCACGCGCCGGAAATTGCGCTCCGCCACGCCGAGCAGCGTCTTGCTGACCAGCAGGCTCATTACCCCGCCGGTGATCTCGTTCTCGACGCGGGTCTCACTGGCGAGTGCCGCGCCCTGCGAAGCCTTGACGATCCGCCCCCAGACGTTGCGCACCACCTCCGGGTCCTTGTGCCGCGCATAATAATAGACCTCGGCGAAATCGGGCACGACATTGGGCGCGCCGCCGCCATTGGTGATGACATAATGGATGCGCGTGCCGGCCGGCACATGCTCGCGCAGATGCTCGACGGCGATGTTCATGATCTGCACCCCGTCCAGCGCCGAACGGCCGGTCTCGGGCGCGCCCGCGGCATGCGCCGAAACGCCGCGAAAGCGGAACTTGCCCGAGATATTGGCGAGGCTGGGCGACGAGGCGAAGTCGTTCGAGTCGCTTGGATGCCAGTGCAGTACCGCGTCGACATCGTCGAACAGGCCGCCGCGCACCAGATAGACCTTGCCCGATCCACCTTCCTCGGCCGGGGCGCCGAACACGCGGATCTCGCCGCGCACGCCATTCGCCCGCATCCAGTCCTTCAGCGAGATCGCCGCCGACACCGACGCCGCGCCGAACAGATTGTGGCCACAGCCATGGCCCGCCGCCTGGCCGGGGATCGCCCGGCGTTCGGCCGATGCCGCCTGCGACAATCCCGGCAGCGCATCGAATTCGGCCAGCACGCCCAGTACCGGGCCGCCCTCGCCCTGCTTGAAGCTGGCGACGAACGCCGTCGGCATCCCGGCGACATTGGCGGTCACGGTGAACCCGGCCTTGCGCAGCCGTTCCTGGAGCAAGGCCAAACTCTTGTGCTCCTTGTAACCGACCTCGGCGAACCCCCAGATCGCCAGCGCGTCGCGCGTCAGGTCCGCGCGATGTTGCGCGGTGATGGCCAGCAGGCGCTGGGTCTGCGCGTCGTCCAGCGGCCCGGCACTGGCCGCGACCGGCAGCAGCAGCGACGACAGCGCCACGGCCCATGTCGCGATCCCCGATTTCAGAAATTTGCGCCCGATCATGCCCGTCTCCCTTCCGGATATCGCGGCGTCGCGCCGCATCGCGATTGGCCGCAAATGGCGGTCAACTCAATTCACCCATCGTTCTGACATGCCGGCTCGCCGCCCAGAAACAGCCGCTCACCACGATATAGACCGGGCTCAGCAGGACGATGGCATAGCTGATCGAAAGATCCCCGAACGACGGCATCAGCCGGTCGCTGATCCACCCGGTCGCCAGCGGGCCGAGCCCCGCGCCGATCAACCCGGTAGAGATCGTGACAAGCGCGAACGACAGTGCTCGCAGGTGCGGCGGCGATGCCGTCTGGGTCGCCGCCGTGCTGGGTCCGTTGACGATCGAGCTGACGATATGGCTGACGACCATCAGGCCGAAGACCCAATAGGGATCGGGCGACAGGAAGATGCTGGCCTTGATGACCATCGAAAAGATCAGGACGATGGCGATGCAGTGCAGCTGGCGCGCCTCATCGCCCGGCGCCCAGCGCGCGGCGAACTCGCCGCCCAGGAACGTGCCGATCACGCTGCACAGGGCGATCACCGCCAGCCAGATGCCGGTGGCGGCCGGCGACACGTCGTAAGTGCGCATCAATATGACCGGCAGCCATTGCTGATAGGAGCTGATCCAGATCGACTGGACGCACCAGGCGATCAGCACATAGCGATAGGCGGGGATCGCCCACAGCTCGCGCACGCCGTCGAGCAGCGAACCGCGCATTGGCGCAGGATCGGCGGACGCCGCGGCCTGGGTGCGCGGTTCGCGCAGCAATGTCTTGCACAGCATCGCCAGGACGATCGGCAGCATGCCGACGATCACCAGCATCGCGCGCCATCCCCAATATTGCATCAGCCAGCCCGCGCCGAGCGATCCGATCACGATGCCCACCGACGGCCCCAGCATCAGCCGCGCGGTGGCGCGCGGCCGGGCCGCGCGGGGATAGGTGTCGGCGATCAACGAAACGCTGATCGGGCCGGTCGCCGCGGCAAAGGCCGAAACGCCCATGCGCACGCCCAGCAGTTGCAGGAAGCCGCCCGCCGCGCCGCACAGCATGCCGCCGATCCCGCCGATCACCGCCGAAATGCTGAGCAGGTTGATCCGGTTTCCGCGATCCGCCCGCGCCGCGATCGGCAGGCCGATCAGCACGCTGATCGCGGAAAAGCCCAGGCCGGTCAGGAACCCGATCTGCGCGTCCGACAGGCCAAGCTCACGCTTGATGCTGGGGATCGCAAAGCCGAATGCGGTCATCTGGACATAGACCAGCGCCATCGACCCGCCCAGCAGGATCAACAGCCAGCGCGACGGGCGTTGCGCGGCGTCTTCGCCGGCCAATCCGTCGCCGCGGGCGATCATCGCACCCGCCCGCCGCGACCGCATCGCCACGATGGGGACGGGCCGCCGATCCGCGCGCGCCAAGCGCGGGGTTCAGGCATGTTGAATGTCGACCGGAACGGCATTTTCAAATCCAATGATCCTCGCCGGTCGGCTCCGGCAAAGCTGTGCGTCCCGCGAAATCAGCCGTGGGTGATCGTGATGCCCTGGCGGCGCATATAGCTTTCCATCCCCGGCAGCCCCGATTCGATGCCGACGCCCGACTGGCCCGCCGGCTCGGACGATCCGGCATGGCCCGCCGCCTCGCCGATCGGTGCGACCGAACTGACCCGCACCGACGAGTTGATACCGTTCGCGATCCGCATCGCGCGATTGAGCTCGGTGGTCCAGGCATAGGCGGCCAGGCCATAGGCGGTGCCGTTGGCGATCGCGATCGCCTCGTCCTCGGTATCGAACGCGAACACGGCGAGCACCGGGCCGAACACCTCCTCCTGCGCCAGCCGCGACGTGGGGTCGACCGCGCGGAAGATCGTCGGCTCGACATAGAAGCCGTTGGTTTCGGGCAGCAGGCGGTGCCCGCCGGTGACGAGCTGCGCCCCCTCCCCCGGCGCGGCTTCGATATGGCCCATCACGCGGTCGCGCTGCCGTTCGGACACCAGCGGCCCGAAGGTCGTCGCCGGATCGAGCGGATCGCCGGCCCGGATCTGCGCGACATGCGCCTTCAGCCGTTCGACGAACTCGGCCTCGATCGACCGTTCGATGATGAGGCGCGAGCCGACCGAGCAGATCTGGCCCTGGTTGGTGACGAGCGCGCCCGCGATCGAGCGCGCCGCATCGTCCAAGTCGACGCCGTCGTCGAACACGATCTGCGGCGATTTGCCGCCGCATTCCGCCATCACCTCCTTGAGGTTCGACTGGCCGCTATACTGCATCATCGCCATGCCGACCGCGGTCGATCCGGTGAAGGTCAGCATGTCGACGTCCATATGCGTCGCGATCGCGCGCCCGACCGTCGCGCCCGAACCCATGACGATGTTGAAGACGCCGGCGGGAATGCCCGCCTCGATCGCCAGCCCGGCAAGGTGCAGCGCCGAGCGCGGCGCCCATTCCGAAGGCTTCAGCACGATCGCATTTCCCGCCGCCAGCGCCGGCGCCAGTTTGCGCAGCGCGTTCATCGTCGGGAAATTCCACGGCGTCACCGCACCGATCACGCCGCGCGGGACGCGGCGCTGAAGCACCAGCGAATGCTGGTCGCTTTCATAGACGTGCCCCGATACCTTATCCACCGCCTCGGCAAAGAAGCGCATCAGGGTCGAGGCGACGGCGCCGCCGGCTATCGGCGTGCTGATCGGCTTGCCCATATCCTCGGCATCGAGCCGGTCGAGGATCGCCGCATCGCGCAGGATCAGGTCGGCGAAGCGGAGCAGCACCTGCTTGCGGAACGAGGGCGGCGACTTGCGCCACACCTGGCCGAATGCGCGCCGCGCCGCGGCGACCGCCGCATCGACATCCTCAAGACTGGCCGATTGGAAATCATAGCGCGGCTGACCGGTCGCCGGATTGACGACGCGCAGCATTTCGTCACCGGACGAGGGCCGCGCCGTGCCGTCGATGAACGAGGTTACCATGACGACGCGCCCCATGCCGGCGCCAGCGCCAGCGCCACCCGCGCGCGATACTCATCATGATTTGCTTGGCGCATCGTCATTCCCCCGGAGTCGGGCCGCCGGGCCCAGCGTTGGCGAGGCTTAAGGCAGGCCGCCAGCCAAAAGAGAATTCAAAAACAGGCATATGAGTCATAACAATATTCGATATCAATCCGCTTCCGCATCCGACCCGATCCGTGGTTGGCGGGCATGTTCGGCCAGCCGGTATTGCCGTGGCGAAACCCCCACCAGCTGGCGGAAGTCGCGGCTGAAATAATAGGGGTCGCGATAGCCGACCGCATCGCCGATCAGCCGGATCTGGTCGCGCGTTTCCGCCAGCCGCCGCTTGGCGTGGTTGATGCGTTCGTGGCGCAGCCAGTCGGTCGGCGTCGATCCGGTGACGCGGCGGAACAGGCGGAAGAATTGCGGTTCGCTGCACCCGGCGCGATCGGCCAGTTCGCGCACCTTCCACGCCCGCGCATAATCCGCCCGCATGATGTCGAGCACGTCGAGGATCGCGGGCGCCAGGCTGGGCAGTCGCGGTTCGTCCTTCGCCGAACCGGTCCCCGCACGTGCATCGAAGGCGCTCGCCACGATCGATCCGATCGCGGCATGCAGCGCCGGCTCCAGCGTCACCGGCCGGTCGTGCAACAGCGAGAGCATCCTCCCGAACACCTCGTCCAGCCGATCATCGCCCGACGGCGTGAAGATCGGGCCGTTTCGCACGTCGAGCAGTTGCGAGACGGTGTCGAGGTGCGCCGAATCGACCCGCACCCAGCAGAATTCCCACCAGTCGGGCCGTTCGGGCCAGACGATATCGACCTGGTTGTTGTCGGACCACACCAGGTCGTGCGGCGCGATCCGGAAGGTGCGCCCCCCCGCCTGGATGATCCCTGACCCGGCGATCGACAGCATCAGGTCGTGGCCGGGCTGGGACCAGCTCTGCAGCGGATAGCCGGGCGGGATGCACATCCGCCCGCCATTGAACACGCTATGGAACACCCCGCGCCGGTCGCGCGCCGGCGTATGATAATAGACCTGACGGGTCAGCGTGCGCTTCACATGCATTTGATAGGATACTCCATCAACTGGAGAGGATCGTCAATTCATCCGCGATCCTCGCCATGGCAAATTCGATCGTCGCCGCAAGGATGAAAGGGCCGCGGGATGAGGGGGATCTGCCCGATGATCGATACGGCGTCATGATGGCCGGGCTCGCCCGTGCCGGAATGCCGGCCGGCGTCGCGGAATGTGCGGGGGGCGCCGAAGCGACGCCGGCCGATGGGCGGACATCCTCATGCTGACCGGATCGGACGATCGCCCGATCGGACACAAATCGGTGCGTGCGAAGCTGGACGGCCGATCCGCGCTGTTCGGCCTGATGCAGGCCTATCCCGGCCCGATGGTCACCGAACTGGCCAGCATCGCCGGCTATGACTTCATCGTCCTGGACGCCGAACATGGGCTGTTCGACGATGCCGCGATCCTTCATGCGCTGCACATCGCCCAGCCGCTCGGCCTGTCGGTGTTCGTCCGTCCGCGCACGCACGATCTCCAGGCGATCGGGCGGATCATGGACATGCGGGTCGACGGCCTGCTGGTCCCCAACATCGCCTCCGCCGATCAGGCGCAGGCAATCGTGGCCGCGACGCGCTATCCGCCCGCCGGCACGCGCGGCTATGCGCGTTCGGGGCATCGCGTGACCCGTTATGGCTTCGACCTGAAACACGACACAAAGCCGCCGCGCGACGATGCGCTGCTGCTGATGCTGGTCGAAAGTCCCGCCGGGATCGCCGATCTGCCGGCAATATTGGCAACCCCCGGCGTCGACGGCGCGATGATCGGCCCGGCCGACCTCACCGCCACGCTCGGCGATGCCGGCAATTTCGCGACGCGCGAATTTCACGACGCCGTCGCCGCGCTCGAGGCCGCGGGCGCCGCGCATGGCAAGGTGATCGGCATGCCGCCGGTCCCCGGCCAGCCCGCCGCCGAACTGGCGCGCCGGGGGCATCGCCTGTTCATCATCGGCTCCGATACCGGCCTGGTCCGCGAAGGGATGTCGAACCAGCTTGCCGCCGCCAGGGCCAGCATGGCCGCCGACGGTTGAGTCCTGCCCTCTTTCAGCTCCCTCCCCAGGAATGCAGATGCGATGACCGCCAGCCCTGAACCGCCCGAACCGATCCTCGATCCCGATCGCCCGATCGTCGATGCGCATCATCACCTCTGGTTGCAGACCGATGCCGGGATCGCCGCGCTGGAATCGCAATCCAGCGTCCTCGCGCGCGCCATGGCGCCGGTCTATCGCCGCAACGCCCGCTATCTGCTCGACGAATTCGCCCACGATATCGGCTCGGGCCACAAGGTGGTCGGCACGGTCTTCATCCAGGCCCGCACCATGTACCGCACCGACGGCCCGGAGCCGCTGCGCTCGGTCGGCGAGGTCGAATTCGCCAATGGCGTCGCGGCGATGGCGGCGAGCGGCCTGTTCGGCCCCGCGCGGATCTGCGCCGGCATCGTCGGCGGGGTCGACCTGACGATGGGCGAGGCGGTGGACGAGGTGCTGGAGGCGCATATGCGCGCCGGTGGCGGGCGCTATCGCGGCGTGCGCAGCGGCACGCTGTTCGACGCCGATCCCGCGATACTTGGCGGCGGCGGGCGCCCGCATCTGCTGCTCGATCCGGCGTTCCGCGCCGGCTTTGCCCGCCTGCACGCGCATGGCCTGTCCTATGATGCGCTGGTGTTCGAACCGCAGCTCGACGAGTTGATCGACCTGGCCGAACGCATCCCCGACACGCCGATCATCGTCAACCATGTCGGCGTGCCGATCGCCGTGGGGTGTTACCAGGGCCAGCTCGACGAACGCTTTCCGCTGTGGCGCGAAAAGATCCGCGCGCTCGCCCGCTATCCGCAGGTGACGATGAAGCTGGGCGGGCTCGGCCTGCCCTTCGCCGATTTCGGCGCGCGCGTCGCGCTTCCCGCATCCTCCGTCACCCTTGCGCCGCTCTGGGCGTCGTATATCGAAAGCTGCATCGAGGCCTTCGGCGCCGACCGGTGCATGTTCCAGAGCAACTTCCCGGTCGATTCCGCAGCCTGCAGCTACGCGACCTTGTGGAACGCCTTCAAGCGGATCGCCGCGGGCTGTTCGGAGGACGAGAAGACCGCGCTGTTCAGCGGCACCGCGACCCGCGTCTACGCGCTCGACCTCTGACCCCTTCCATTTCCTCCAGACCGAAAGGACAGGCCGCCATGGCAGCCGACGATCAGACATTCGACGCGGTCATCGTCGGCGGCGGCCCGGCGGGTTGCGTGCTCGCCAGCCGGCTGTCCGAATGCCCGGACAAGCGCATCCTGCTGATCGAGGCAGGGCCGGACCAGAAACCGGGCGAGGAACATCCCGACCTGCTCGATCCCTATGCACCCACAGGCAGCAGCAACGGCGCGTTCCACTGGCCCGGCCTCGTCGCCACGACCGATCCCGAGGGCGATGACGGCCAGCCGCCACGTCGTGGCCATTACACGCAGGGCTTCGGCATCGGCGGCGGATCGAACATCAACGGCATGGGCGTCGACCGCGGGCTGCCCCAGGATTACGAGCTGTGGGAGAGCATGGGTGCGGACGGCTGGGGCTGGGACGCGGTGCTGCCCTATTTTCGCAAATCCGAGCGCGACCTGGATTTCGCCGGCGGCAATGCGGCCGTGCTGCATGGCGATGACGGGCCGATGCCCGTCCGCCGGATCGCGCGGACCGACTGGGCGCCCTTCGCCAAGGCGGTGGGCACCGCGCTCGAACGGCGCGGCCTGCCCTTTCTGGAAGACTATACCGGCGATTTCCGCGACGGCTTCGGCGCGGCGCCGACCAACGGCATGCCCGATCGCCGCGTGTCCGCCGCCGCCGCCTATCTGACGGCGGCGGTCCGCGCCCGGCCCAATCTGACGATCCTGCCGCGCGCACTGGCCGACCGCCTGACCTTTGACGGCCAGCGCGCCGATGGTGTGATCGTGCGCGTCGATGGCGCCGAACGCCGGGTCCGCGGCCACGAGGTCATCGTCACCGCCGGCGCGATCCAGAGCCCGGCACTGTTGATGCGATCCGGCATCGGCCCGGCCGCGGCGCTTGGCGAACTCGGCATCGAAAGCGTCCGCGACGTGCCCGGCGTCGGGCGCAACCTGCTCAACCATCCGGTGGTCACCATTCCCACCTGGCTGCGGCCGGCCGCGCGGCAACCGGCCGCCAACAAGTCGTTCCTGCAGAACTGGGCGCGCTATTCGTCGGGGCTGCCCGGCTGCGGCGCGGGCGACATGCATCTGATGATCTTCAACAAATGCGCCTGGCATGCGGTCGGCGACCAGGTCGGCGCCGCCGCGATCACCGTGCTGGAAGCGCATTCGGCCGGCCAGGTCAGCCTCACCAGCCGCGATCCCGCGGTCTCGCCGCACGTCGACTCGAACCTCCTCGCCGACAAGCGCGACGAGGACCGGATGATCGCCGGCACCCGCTTCGTGCTCGAGCTGTTCGCGCAGCGCGATATCGCGGCGTTGCGCGGCCCGGCCTTTCTGCGCAACGACCGGATCGTCGCCGGCCTCGCCAAACAGACGCCCGCCAATGCGCGCAAGGCGACGCTGATCGCCCGCCTGCTCGAATGGCGCCCGCTGCGCCGGCTGATGCTCGGTTCGTCGGCGATCGGCATCGCTCAGTTGCTGCGCGACGAGCAGGCCCTGCGCGCCTTCGTCATGAAGCTCGCCCATGCGCAATATCATGTGTGCGGCACCTGTCGCATGGGCGGCGCCGACGATCCCGACGCCGTGGTCGACGGCGCGGGCCGGGTGCATGGCATCCAGGCGCTGCGCGTTGCCGATGCCTCGATCTTTCCGACGGTGCCGCGCGGCTACACGCATTTCATCGTCATCATGGCGGCCGAGAAGATCGCCGACCGGATCCGGCAGGATTGGTCCGTCGGCTGAATCGCGCGCTCCCGGTGCCGGCCGAGACGCCTTAAAGATGGCTGATCCCGCTATCGGCGGTCGCGCGCCATGTGCCCGCCCGGATCAACGCCGCGATCTCCTTGAGGATCACGTCGCGCACCGCCGTCACCGCGCGGGTATCGGCCCGACCGGCGGGCAGTGCCAGGATCAGCTGCCGGGTGACGGCGGGCTTGACCAGCCGGATCGTGCGGAACCGTTGCCGGTCGCTGCGATGATCGACGACCAGGCCCGGCAGGATGGCATAGCCCAGCCCGGCCTCGACCAGGCTGAGCGCGAGCGGCAGCGTATCGACCTCCACGTTGACCGACAGGCTGATCCCGGCCTTGTGCGCGGCGGCTTCCATGATCTTGCGCATGCCGTGCATATGGCTGGAAACGATGAGGTCGAGGCTGGCCAGGTCGGCCACGGCCAGCGTGCCGTCACGCCCGATGTCCGAGTCCAACGGCGCCAGCAGCACATATTCCTCGTACAACAGGTCGATCGCGCGCACGTGAAAGTCCGCCCCCGGCCCAGGCAGAAAGGCAAGGTCGAGCTCGCCGCGCTGCAACCAGTCGATCAGGTGCCCGGTCAGCCCCTCGACGATGCGCAGCGAGATGTTGGGGAATTCCCGCGACAGGCGCATGATGATCGGGGTCGCCAGCATCATGCTGACCGTGGGCAGGATGCCGATCGAAACGCGCCCCTTGGGATCCCCCGGCAACGCCTGGAGATCCTCGATCGATTTCTCGAGCTGGGAGACGAGCCCGCCGACGCGCTGGAACAATTCCTGACCCGCATCGGTCAATTCCATGCCGCGGCCATGCCGTACGAACAGGTCGAGGCCGATATCGGCCTCAAGCAGCTTGATGTGCCGCGACAGTGCCGGCTGGGCAAGCCGCAGCCGGTCCGATGCCTTGCTGAGCGATCCCGTCTCCGCCACCCGCAGGAATGTCTTCAGCTGCTTGAGGTCCATATGCCCATCCCCGTCGCATTTGCCGTCCGTCCCAACTTGAACCGGTGGCGCGCAGTTGAGGCATATAAATTTATTATATCTACTATTCCACAATTCACATTTCTCGAATTGTCAGCGCCTGATAGGTCTCCCTCCGCTCCGATGCCGCCGTTCTGCCGGCCGTCAGGCATCCGGCGCGCAAGATGGGGGCGCGATAGATCGTGGTAACGAGGGGGGGCCGGATCTGGGTGCCGGGATCGGCGGACGGCGATGTGGCCGCGTCCGGCGAGACGCACATTGCCCGACCGCCCGTCGTCGCCCCTCGCCATTCAACCAGCACGCCCGGAATGCGTGCGACAGGGATAGCGTTCGAATATGGGTGAGTCGCTGCAATCGGGCCTGGTCGGGGAATTGGTGGCGGACCAGGAACTGTTCGCCGCGATCCGGCGGGATATCCACGCGCATCCCGAATTGCGGTACGAGGAAGATCGGACCTCGGCCCTGATCGTC
This sequence comes from uncultured Stakelama sp., assembly GCA_964413495.1. Taxonomy (GTDB): domain Bacteria; phylum Pseudomonadota; class Alphaproteobacteria; order Sphingomonadales; family Sphingomonadaceae; genus Sphingomonas. Next base: position 54,679 of record CAYPRW010000003.1, read on the forward strand.
GACCTGTTGCAGGAATGGGGCATCGAAACCCATGTCGGGCTGGCCCGCACCGGCGTCGTCGGCACCATCCGCGCCGGCAGCAGCGACCGCGCGATCGGAATAAGGGCCGATATGGACGCGCTGCCGCTGGAGGAGCTGAACCAGTTCGCCCATGCCAGCGTCTTTCCCGGCAAGATGCATGCGTGCGGCCATGACGGCCATGTCGCCATGCTGCTCGCGGCGGCGCGCCACCTGGCGCGGCACCGCAATTTCGACGGCACCGTCTATCTGGTCTTCCAGCCCGCCGAGGAAGGCGGCGGCGGCGCGCGCCAGATGATCCTCGACGGGTTGTTCGACCTGTTCCCGATGCAGTCGATCTATGGCCTGCACAATTGGCCGGGCCTGCCCCAGGGCATTTTCGCCGTGAAGCCCGGCCCGGTCGAGGCGTCGAGCAACTATTTCCGCGTCACCGTCACCGGCAAGGGTGGCCATGCCGCGATGCCGCACGGCGCAATCGATCCGGTCATGATCTGCAGCCAGCTGGTCCAGGCATTCCAGACGATCATTTCGCGCAACAAGCACCCGCTCGAACCCGCGGTCGTCTCCGTCACCCGGATCAATGGCGGGCACGCGCTCAACATCATTCCCGAAATCTGCGAGATCCAGGGCACGGTCCGCGCGTTCACGCCCCATACGCTCGACCTGATCGAGACGCGGATGCGCGAGATCATCGACGGGCTCTGCGCCGGCTTCGGTGCGACTTACGACTTCGCGTTCGACCGCAAGTCCCCCGCGACGATCAACGATCCGGCGCAGGCCGAACAGGTACGCCAGGCACTGGTCGGCTTCGCGGGGCCCGAACAGGTGGTCGAATTCGAACCGACCATGGGGTCAGAGGATTTCAGCTATTTCCTCGAACAAAAGCCGGGATGCTATTTCTTCCTGGGCAACGATGCGGCGGGCACCGAAACCGGAACGCCGCCGCCCCCGCCCTGCATGCTGCACAACCCGCATTACGACTTCAACGACGCGCTGATTCCCCTGGGCGGCACCGCGTGGGTTCGCCTGGTCGAACACCTGCTGCCGCCGGCCGCCGGATAGGCGACGTGCCTTGCAACGGTCTTGGCGCGTGCCCCTCCGCCATTTCACGACGATATCCTCTCAAATTCCCGGAGCGCCGCCGACATGAGCCACGATAGTCTGACGGAGCGCACCGCGGCCCCGGCGACCCCCGCCCTGCGCGCGCTGCGCCCGCGTGACGAGGAACGCACGCTCGAAACCAATTTCCACGCCTTTGGTCAGATCCTCTATATCGGCGAGTGGTGGCGGCGCGGGATGAGCCCGGATTCGCCGATGGCCTCTAACACGCAGTTCAATGCGTTCGAATTCTCCTTCTACGGCGCATCCGTCCGCTGGATCAGCGGCAGGGGTCCCGACCATGGCTTTGCCGATGTCTATCTGGACGGCCAGCTGGTCGAAACGGTCGACACCTATGCGCCGGCGCCACAGACCGGCCATGTCGCGTTCGAGCGTCACGACATTCCCGGCGATCGCCTGCACAAATTGCGCGTCGTGGTGCGCAAGCAGCGACATCCCCAGGCGATCGACTGTTTCCAGGATCTGGAGGGGTTGGAGGCGTTGGATCCCGTCTGCTTCCCGGTCGAGATCGCACGCGCGCGTAACGCCGAATATGCGGTGATCCGCGCCGGCGGCAAACCGCAGCCCGATCCGGCGCAATGGACGCCGGTGGCGCTGGCCGCCTCGCGCCCCACCACCGGCGTGAACCTGTCGGGCGGCCCGATGAAGCAGGCGTTCGAGCGCAACATCGCCTATCTGAAGCATTGCGCGGCCAGCCCCACGCATTGCGACGGGATCGGCTGGACCGAATGGCTGCCGGCGTCGAGCGACGGGCGCATGCTGATGGCCGCCGCGAACACGCTGCGCTGGGAAGAACATGGCGAGTTGCGGACCGTCATCGCCGACATCCTCGCGCGCGTCGAAGCCCAGATGCGTGCCGACGGCTTCTTCAACTATTATCCGGAGGAAGATTCCTTCAAGCTCAACGCCACGCGCAACAGCGAGCGCAAGAATTACGACCGCGTGTTCTGGACGCGCGGCCTGCTCGCCGCCGGCCGCATCGGTTATCAACAGGGCCCGGATCTCGTCCGCCGGATGTATGACTGGTTCAACCAGTCGGACTATCTGGGCGACATGCTGCTGGGCGGCAACGCCACCAACGGCACGCCGGGCGGCGCGCTCGTCCATGCCTCGCCGGTCGGAAAGCCGGCCGACCTCATCACCTCGATCCGGTTCTTCGACCAGGATTACTGGATCGACCGGCTGAGCCTGGCCGATCCGCTGGCGCTGTCCTATTATCCGGGCGAGCGGGTCCACTGCTACGAACTGCTGGGGATCGAGACCTGTCTCGAACATTATCTGGCGACCGGAAGCACCCGCTATCTCGACGCGGCATTGGGCGGATGGGAAGCCTATCGCAGCGCGTTCAAGCTGTTCGGCGGCGCCACCACGATCATGGAATATGACTCGCAGAGCCCACCCAAAAGCTATGTCGTCGACAAGTCGCTGATGGGCGAAGCCTGCGGATCGGTGTTCTGGATCAACCTCAACCTGCGCCTGCTGGAGCTGTTCCCCGACCAGGAACAATATGCGCACGAGATCGAAGAGTCGCTGTTCAACGTCATGCTGGCGGCGCAGGACGATGGCGGCAACATCATCTATCACAACGTCCTGTCCGGGCATAAGCAGCCGCCGCGATGCGGCAGCACCTGTTGCGAAGTCACCAGCACCGATCTGTTCGCGCGCCTGCCCGAGCTCATCTACAGCCGCGCGACCTCCACGATCTTCATCCATCAGCTGATCGCCAGCGAGTTCAAGCTGGCGGACGCCGATTGCACGCTGACGCTGTCGACCGATTTCCCGGTTTCGGAAACGCTCTCGCTCACGGTCGACACCGCACAGCCCGTGCAGCTCGACCTGCGCATCCGCATTCCGCGCGATCTCGACGGCGAAGTTCGCGCGATGCTGAACGGCGAGGTCGTGGCGACCGGCACGCCCGGTTCGTATCTGCGGATCGACCGGTTGTGGAACGACCGGGACGAGGTGTCGCTGGTGCTGAAGCCCGCGCTCCGCTTCGCGATCTATGAAGGCGTCGAACAGCCCGCGCCGGACCATGATCGCGGCGCGTTCCTGTATGGGCCGCTGCTGCTGGCGCTGATCGAGGGCGATGGGTCGAACCCGCCTTCGCGGATCGAGCTGACCGCCGCGGATCTGATCGCGGCGATGACGCGGCTGGCCGGTGACGGCGTGGCGTTCGGCATCGCCGGCTATCCCGACCACCGCTTCATCCCCTATGCCAATGTCGCGGACGAATGGTTCACCTGCCTGCCGGAGGTGCTGTCCGCGCCGTTGACCCTGGGGTCAACTGCATAAGCGTCAGGCGCTTCGGCCGAGTTCCCGCAGATAGCGCGTCAGCCGCTCGTCATCGAGCGGCGCGCCATAGATCACCGCTTCCGGAAAATATTCGGCGTCGAGCTGGACCTGCGCGGCGACCTCCTCGCCGAAGCGGGCGGCGATGAACGCCAGCATCATGTCCATGCCCGACGAGACGCCGCCGCACGTCCAGATGTTGCCGTCGCGAACGACCCGCCGCTCGTCCAGCACGATATCGGGATCGTCGCGCAGATGGTCGAGGAAGCACCAGTGCGTGACGGCGCGCCTGCCCCGCAGCAGGCCGGCGGCCTGGAGCAGATAGCTGCCGGTGCAGACCGACAGGATCTCGCCAGGCGCCGCCGCGCTTCGTTGCAGGAACGAGAGGACCGCGGGATCGAGCATCGCGCGCCGCGCACCGCTGCCGCCGGGAACCACCAGCACGTCCGGGATCTGCGCGGCGCCATGATGCGCATCCGCCGAAAAGCGCATGCCATGCTCCCCGACCGGCGCCATGTCGCCAAGCGAGATCAGCCGGGGCGCGGCGCAATAGCCCCGCATCGCGAGCAACCCGGCAAATTCCCACGGGCCGACCAGATCCAGTTCCTCAACGCCGTCCAACACCGCGAACGAGATTTGCATGACGCCTCCAGGCAACGAAAAGGGCTATCGGCAAGGCTATTGCCGGCGCCGGATCAATCATGCGGGGTCGTGAACGTCACCATCGACGACACGATCTGTGGGAGCGACGGGCGCACATCATGAGTCATGTCAGGTAGGTTCAGCTGTTGCGCATCGGGTATCGCGGCGGCGAGGCGCCGAAAACTGGCCAGCGGAATATGTTCATCGGCACCGGCGCACAGCACCAGAACGGGCGTATCGATGGCGGCCAGGCGGCGCTCCGAAATATCGGGTTCGGTGCTCCAGCACCGCCGTTGCTGTTTCATCACCTCGACAAGCAATTCAGGGTGCGGCGAATTGGCATCATAGTTCCTTCGCAACGCGCGCTCGATGTCGGCCGGCATCTTCTTCCCGTCCAGCCAACGAAAGGTATCGGAATCGTTTCGCATGTCTTCATACCAGGCACGAAAGACCCGCTGGAGCTGTGGCGTATAGCACGAATGGTTGAATGGCGTACCGCTCAACGTTGCGGTCCTTACCCGATCTGGAAAATCGAGCAGCAATTCCAGCGCAACGCAGCCACCGTCGCTATGGCCGAAGAAATGCGCCTTTTCGATCCCGAAGCAATCCAGAATGCGTACGGTATCGGCTGCGAAGCGCCCATAGTTCGTACGACCTTTTCCAAGGCTGGTCTTTCCCTGACCCCGGCCATCAAAGGTGAGCACGGTGAAATGGCGGCTCAGCGCGGTGAAAATCTCGTTCCCGGCCGAAGCTGAGTTGACCAGCCACAGGCCCGCCTGCAGCACGAGCAATGGGCCTTCGCCGCTGACTTCGCACCAGACGCGGATATCGTCCACCTGTCGGTAAAAGCCGCCCCGTGGAAGTTTGTCGGGGGCGGCATTTGCGGACATCGCCGCGCCGCCTGCCGCTCCCGCAAGCGCGATCAAACTACGACGTGAGATATCGAGATCAGTACGCATTGCGTGTCCACTCTGGCTGCTCGATCCGGCTCGATCCGGCTCGATCGTTGAATATCACGTTCGGACATTGCCAAGCCCTTGTTTCCATTCGGTACGCCAGCTGCATGAAGACACGATCGCCTGCCCGGACCGGCGCCAACTCGCTCGCAATCTGCATTGAGCTCGCGCCGGATCAGATGCGGCAGAATATATCGCATTCTCGATACGCACTTCCGGCAGCGACAAAAAAGCGGCACCGGCGCTTTTGACGCCGATGCCACAAAGGGGGAAACCGATCGTTGGCCTGCGATCTACATCTTCAGCTCAAGCTGCACGCCGAAGGTACGCGGGCGCGGATAGATGTCGAAATCCAGCTTGCCGAGGAAATTGCGGAAATTGGCCCCGTCTTCCTGGGTCAGGTTTTCGACGAACGCGGAGATGGTCCAGCGATCGTCCGGCGCCGAGATGCCGATCCGGGCGCTGACATTCGTCAGCGAATCTCCATCGGAGAGGAAGATCTGAGGCGGCACGTCGCCCGTGATGCGGCGAAGCGGGATTTTCGTCGACTTGTTGGCCGTCAGCGAAAAATTCCCCTCCATGCCATTGCCGCCGATCGGGAAATCATAGTTGACCGAGCCGCTCAGCGTTTCCCTGGTGGAGAAATTCATCCGCGACCCCTTGGCATACAAGACGACGCCCCCGGAGATCACATCGCTGTCAAAGGTGACATCGTTCCAGGAATAGGCGCCGGTCAGCGACAGCCCCCGTGTCGGGCGGAATGTTGCCGACACTTCAAAGCCCGGGCCGCTCGCCGACTTGGCATTGATGCCGAGCGGTCCAAAACGGGTTCCGTCCGTGATCGTCAGGATCTGCTGCACGTCCTGCCAATCGATATAATAGCCGGCCGCTTCCACGCTCAATTTGCCGTCGAACCAATTTCCCTTCACGCCGACTTCGTAGTTTTTCAGCTTGTCCGGCGCCACGGACCGGAAATTGGTGGCCACCTGATTGTAGCCGCTGCGGAAGCCTTCGGAATAGGACGCATAGATCGTCGTCTTCTCACTGGGATGTCCCGTGATGACGAAGCGCGGCGTGAAGGCCTTGAACGTGCCTTTGGCATATTGAGTGACCGGCGCCGGGGCGGTGGCGGCGCTGGACACCTGATGATCCACGAAATAGCGGCCACCGGCCGTGATCTCGACACGGCCATCCAGCAGCAACCGGGTCAGTTCGCCATAGATCGCGCCCGAGTTGGATACCTCGTAACCTCTGCCCTCCGGGAGGATTCCAACGATATGAGTAAGCGTAAGATCCTTCGAATGACGATAGAATGCCCCCAGCGACCATTTCCAGTCGCCTTCCCCGTTCGACGTGATGTTCAGCTCGTTGCTGAATGAATTCGCTTCGAACAGGGTGCGCTGATAGCCGGGAATGAAGAAGATGATCGTATCGATCTGGCTCTCATTCTTGTAGCGGATATAGCTTGCGGTGTTCTTGACCGCAAAACTGCCGAAATCATAATCGATCGTACCCGCGAAGATATCGAAATCGGTCGTGATCGGTTCGAACCGCTGACGCGAGATGAAACGATTGTCGAGCGAATAGGGCGCGTTGCTGTTGTCGCGCGAAATCCAGGCGCTCAGGCCCAGCGACAGGCCTTCGCCGGTATCGGCCCGCAGCTTGAAGCGGGCGTTCCAGGCTTCACGCCCGTTCGCATCTTCCGCGATCGGCCGGTCGATCCAGCCGGCCTGGCTCGTATAGCTGATCGTGGCGCGTGCCGCGACCTTGCCTTCGATCAGCGGCACGTTGACCGCGGCGTCGCCACGGAAGCTGAGCCCGTCGGAATAGTCGGTCGATGCGACCGACGCGCGCGCCTTGACCTCGAACTTGTCGAGATCCGCCTCGTGCGTCAGCACGCGGACCACGCCGCCCAAACCGCCCGCGCCGTAAAGCGTGCCCTGCGGCCCGCGCAGCACTTCGACGCGCGAAAGATCATAGATGCCCGCATCGGGCACGACCGCGGTCTTGGCCAGGCTCAGCGATACCGAATCGAGATAATAGGCGGTCGGCCCGGATCCGCCGAACACCGGATTGGCGCCGGCGACGCCACGGATCGCGATGGACGAGCCGCCGCCCTGGATCGTCGCGGTCGCCATCACGCCCGGAACGGTCCGCAGTGCCTCGGTAACGCCGCTCATGTTCGACTGGTCGAGTTCTTCACCGCTCAGCACCGCGATCGACACCGGCACGTCGATCAGCTTTTCCTCGCGCTTCTGCGCGGTGACGACGATCTCGTCCGCCGGCTTGTCGGCGGCAGCTTCCTGCGCGTGCGCGATACCGGCCGGCGCCAGGCCCGCGGCGACCAGCGCCGCAGATACCAGGAAACGCGCGGCGCCCTTCGGCAACGACGCGCCATGCGATTTATCGTTATACATGAAACCCCCCTCATTTTTTATTGGCCAGCACCCGGAGACCGAGCCGGCTTACCAGTTAGGGCATGGCTGCCCTTACCGGAATGAAAATAGTGGGATAGAAGGCATAACGATATTTTAATGCTGGAAACGGACGGCACCCCGTCACATCATCGCGCGGGGCGGTCAGCGGCTGTCGCCATTACCGGGCGCCCGGCCCTGGAACCAGCTCGGCCGCACGCACGCGCAAACGCATTAGCCGCTCAGGGGGCGGCGTCCCCCGCCTCGGCCGACAGCAACTGCTTCATCCGGTTGCGCACCATGATCGCGCCCCGGTCGGTCGGCAGGATCACGGGCCGCAGGTCCATCAGTTCCTGACCCTGCATCTCCCGGTCGACGGCCAGCAGCATCGGCAGGTCTTCGGTGGTGATGAGCTTGCGCTGCCCCACCTTGCGCCGCTCGAACTCCTCGTCGCTCAGCGATCCATCCCATGAATGCATCAGGAAATAATGGCTCGTCCCCGCTGTTTCCGGGGTGATCGCATGGCTGAATTGCGAGATCCGCTTGGCATTGGTGGCCAGTTCGCCCGGCGGCGCCAGCCGGATCTCGAACATCAGCACCTGGCTGGGGTGCCAGCGGGTGCGCAGTTCGATATCCACTTCCGAACGATCGGGATAACCGACCAGCGGCGGCGCGCGATGCTGCGTGCGGATGACGGTGATCGCATCCCCGTCATTGACGATCTGCGTCTTTGCCGATTGCGGGGCGCCGCCGGCAAAACTGCCGGCATGCAGATAGTCGGCGTGCGACAGGTCGAGCAGATTGTCGACCAGGATGTCGTAGCGGAACGGGCATGCCTCGTAAAAGGTCGCCAGCCGCAGCCCGTTCGGCTCCTCGATATGCCCCAGATAGGGGATCGTGGCGGGATCGGCCCGGTCGGGCGCCCCCATCCAGATCCACACCAGGCCATGGCGTTCGACCAGCGGAAAGGCGCGCAGGTGCATCGCCGGCGCGATCACCGTGCCGTGCGGATTGTGCACGCATTGGCCCGAACCGTCGAAGCGCAGGCCGTGATATTTGCACTGCACGACGTCGCCGATCAGGTCCCCCCGGCTCAGCGGCGCGAAACGGTGCGGACAACGATCGAAGACCGCGACGGGATCGCCGTCCTCCCGCCGATAGAGCAACACCGGCTGGTCGAGGATGACCCGCCGGAAAAGATCGCGCGTCACCTCTTCGGAAAAGGCAGCGACGTACCAGCTGTTCTGAAGAAATTGCATCGGCGTTCCTTGGCTGTCGCGATCCGGGCGATGGCGCCCGGACGCATTCTTCATCCCTCGACCATCGGCTTGTCGCGAAGGCGCGAGCCGTGCGCGGCGAAACATGCCGCCAGCGCCTGCGCCTTGGCATCGGTCAGCCGCGGCAATGGCGCGACGGCGCCCGCGCCGACGGCCCGGCCCGCAGCCTCGACATGCGGGCGGCGCGGCTCGTCCGGTATCGCCGCGAGCACCAGCCGGGCCGGATCGATCCGCGCCAGCACCGCGCTCCAGTCGAACTCCAGCGCCGCGCGGCTCAGCACATGCGCGGTGTCGAGATTGCGCAGGACATCGACGACCCGCGCATGGAATTCTCCCCAATCCTCCGGCCCGTCCAGCGCGCGCTCGGCGGCCTTGGACTTGTCGAACCACGGCCAGAAGCAATAGGCGTCGCGCAGCATCAGCCACAATTGGTTGAGATGGCCGCCATGCCATTGCGCCGCCAGCGGCGCGGCGCCTTCGCGAAGGCGTTCGGCGAGTTCGGCCGGAAAGAAATCGGGCGCCTCCAGCACGATCTTGCCCGTGGCGAAGGCAGGCCGGCCGGCCAGCGCCAACGCAACCGCAGCCCCGGCGCCGACCGCATAGAGATCGGCTGCATCCGGCGAGATGTGCGACCAGGCTTCCTCGATCGCGTCGGCGATCCGTGCGGCCGAAGGCTCGCCGGGCAGCGGATCGGAAGCGCCGCTGCCGGGCAGATCGATCGCATAGACCGGCCGCCCGGTCGCCAGCCGGCGCATCAGCGGTTCGAAGACGCGCGACGAGGCAAAGCCGTCATGCAGCAGAAGCAGCGGCGTGCCCGCCTGGCCCTCGCCGCTCGACCGCATCAGCAGCTGGCCGTGCGCGCAATCGATATAGCGGCGATTGATCGCATCTCGGCGCGGCGCCAGCGGCAGCTCGGCCGGCGCGGCGACGTCGAGCGCGAAGGCGCGCACCGCGTCCGCGCACCGCTGCACATAGGCCACCTCGTCCACCAGATGCCGTTCGAGCTTCTGGTTGGGCGGCAGTTCCGGCAGGCGGTCGAGATAGGGGAACAGGATGTCGTATTCGGCCGCCATGATCGTGGTCGGGATCGTCACGCTCGTGATCAGCTCGACCGCCGGATAGCGGAACGCCGCGCCATAGATCGCGCGATAGCCATTGCCCGCCAACAGTCGTTGCAGCGCACCGTCATGCACCGATGCCGGCGCGGGAAAGGAAAAGGGCCGCTTCAGCCGGTTGGCGGCCGCCGGCCGGCACCACGGAAACCACGTCAACGCATCGCGCTGCTTCACCCAGATCGAGGTCAGGTGGCTGCCATCCGACTTGACCTTCAACGGCGAGAGATAGTCGTCGCTGAGCAGCAACTCGTTCTCCGCTTCGGAAAACACCGGCAGGCCGTCGATGATCAGTGCCGCCACGCGATCGGGGGCCTGTCGCGCGATCTCCATCGCCAGCGCGCCGCCGGTATGCGAACCATATACCTTGAAGCGATCCAGCCCCAGCCTGTCGAACACCGCCAGCATATGTTCCGCCGCGATCGGCACGTCGATCGCCTCGCCGCCGGGCAGCGGCTCGGTATCGCCATGGCCGGGCAGGTCGAAGGCATAGACGCTGTGATCCTGTGCCAGCACCTTGATCAGCGGCAGCAATTCGCGCTTCGCCGACGCATTGGCGGAATGGAACATCACCACCGGCGGCCCTTCCCCGCCCTTCAGATAGTGCGCACTCCAGCCGTCGATCGCGACGAAGCGCCGCAGGATCGTCGGCGATGGATGCGATTCCGGCGTCATCTTGGGCATTCCTCCAACGGGCACAAATCTTGTGGCGCGACGCCGCGCGCTCAGCCGGCTGCCGCGCGCGATCGCTGCTCGCGCGTCGCCAGCCGCCGCATGATGATGTCATGGCGCGCACGGGTGATCGGCGAGCGCCACACACACCATGCCGCGATCATGATGAGCAGTGCCGGACAGCCCAAAAAGGCGAGCTTCAGGCCCAGGATCGCATGCGCGCTATGCACCGGACTGGCGGGATCATAGTCGAACAGCCCGGTCAGCCCGATCGACATCGCGCCGCCCAGGCCGACGCTGATCTTGAAGATGAACGCCTGCAACGAAAAATAGCTGCCGGCGCATTCCCGGCCGAGCTTGAGCTTCCCGTAATCGGCGATGTCCGCCATCATCGCCGGCGCCGCGACATTCTTGAACATCAGATAGAAGGGCGCGATGAACACGATCAGGAACGCGGTCCAGCCCAGCTGACCAGGCTGAACGAAGGCCATCGCCAGCAGGAACATGAGGAAGATGCCCAGTCCCATCAGCCACGCCGTCGGCTTGCTCGACAGGCCGATGACGCGCAGCGCGATCGGCGTCGCAACCCCGGTCCACACCGTGCTGGCAAAGAAGATCAGCGCGAACTGGGTGCCCAGGCCCAGATAGGAATCGATATAGATGAAGGCGATCCCGATCCACATCCCGTAAGCGGCCGCCGACAGCCCGATCGCCGAGACGATCAGGTGCAACGGACGGTTTGCCAGAAGCGCGCGAACGACCGCCATGCCGCCCGGCTGTTTCGAAGCCGCAGCATGGATCTTCTGCCCGCGCGCGGACGGCCCCATCGCGGTCCACGCCACGCCGATCAGGCTGAGCGCCGCGCCGAAATAGACCGCGTCGTGCATGATCTCGGGCGTATATTGCGTCGTGGCATAGATCGGCAGCAGAGGCAGCGCGTAAAAGGCCGCAACGCCCACCTGCATGAAGAAGCTGCGAAATGCATAGACCCGCGCCCGCCCCTGATAGTCCGAGGTCAGCTGGCTGCCCCAGGTCTGGTGCGGGATCTCGAAGATCGCCCAAGCCAGGAAATAGACCAGCGCCCATTTGAGATAATAGGAGGCGGATACCGGCGGCGAGGGCACATAGAGGAAGTAACACGCCACGACGAGGCACAGCCCGCCGACGATCACCCAGGTCTTTCGCGATCCGCCGCGCGACTGGTGCCAGTCGGACAGGAAGCCGACCGCCAGATCGACGATCGCGTCGAACACGCGGATGAGGATGAGCACGGCGGCCAGCGCCGTCAGCTTCACGTCGAAATATTTGGCATAGATGCCGGGCAGAATTCCCCACATCGGAATATAGAGGAACATCGCCCCCATCGTCGGCGCGGCATAGGCGGCGGCATCGCGATTGGATGCCGTCGCGCCCGAAATGTCCGTGGCGCCCTTCGCATCCGCATCAGGACGGGGCCTGGCCATCGTCACGCGAACCGCCGCCCGATCACGACCCGGCGTGAAGCCGGTGCCGGCCATGCCCGCGCCATCCCGTCGATGCGGCGCCGCACACCGTGGATCAAGGTCATGCCCCACTCATCCTTGCAGCCTCGATACGCGATGTCGATGTCATTGGCCCGCTCCTATCTCCGGCCATGGCTGGGCGGCATGCCGACCGGGCCAAAGCCGGGCGCGATCAGCATGAGCTCATGCCGCCATCGACCGGCAGCACCACGCCATTCACATGCCGCGCTTCGTCGCTGCACAGGAACAGCGCGGTCTCGGCGATATCCTGGGCATTGCCGGCCCAGCGTTGCAGATCGCGTCCCGCGACTTCCTTGATGAACTGGCGACCGTCATGGAACAGCTCGCCGGATTTGTTGCTGATCTCGGTCCGGGTCGATCCGGGGCAGATCACGTTGCACCGCACGCCATGTTCGAAATAGCGCACCGCGATCGACTTGCTCATGCCGATCATCCCGGCCTTGGCCGCGCCATAGCTCGGCCCGTGCAGGCCCAGATAGGCGGCGATCGAGCTGATGTTGAGGATCGCGCCCGACTTGCGCTCGACCATGGAATCGATCGCGCGGCGGCAGATCTGGAACGGCGCACGCAGATCGGTGTTGATCAGCTTGTCCCACAGCTCGTCATCGGTGGCGTGCAGCGGATGCAGCCCGTCATGGATGCCGGCCGCGTTGCAGACGATATCGACCGGGCCCAGCTTGCTTTCCGCCGTGTCGAACATCCGGTCGATATCGGCGCGAACCGTGACGTCGGCGCGGATCGGCTCGACATTGTCGATCGCGGCCAGCGTCGCCAGCGCACTGTCGCTGCGCGCGATCGCCGCGATCCTTGCGCCCTGCTGCGCGAACAGCTTGGTCATGGCGAACCCCATGCCGCTGCCCGCGCCGGTGATCAGCGCCACCTTGCCGGCCAGCCTGCCCCCCGATGTACCGGCCTGCTCGCTCATTCAATCCCTCCTCAAGATCACGGTTCGGCGCATCCGCGCCGGCCACCCGACTGTTCCGATGCTGAATAGTGACACATGGCCGGTACCGGGGAAATTCACGATCCTCTCTGATAGATGGATTATCCTATCAACCGAATCACGCATATGCGGACCATTTCCGGCGCGGCTGCGCGGCTGCGCGATCGATGTCGTCCAATCCTATTTGTTTTCACTCTATCTCGGCGTTTAGTATGATCATTATGCTGAAAGATTGTCGCCGCTTCATAACGATTCTGCCCTATATCCTTGCCGGGCTGCTGATCGCGCCCCCCCTGCAGGCCCAGACACAGCAGGCCGTGCGTTCCGAAACCCGCACCACGGACAGCGGCGCATTCATCGAGCCGCCGTTGCGCATGCGATATCCCGGCAGCCCCTGGGACTATGAGATCCGCGTCGCCCTCCCACGATCCTATCATGAAGCCGGGAAATCCTATCCGATATTATGGGTGACCGACGGAAGTTTCCTGTTCGAGGAAGCCGTCGGAACCTCGTCCACCGCCGCGGGCGTGACTGAGATGATCGTGGTCGCGATCGGCACCCCTGCGGATGAGCGGGACGAAACGGTCAGCCGGCGCTTCTACGATTTCAGTTCGGCGGATCGGCCCTTGTGCAGTTCGACGCTCCCCGGCGCCGCACTGTTCGAACGTGAGTGCGGCTCGCTCGCCAGGATCGGCCGCAAGGGCGGATCGGCGCCGTTCCTGTCCTTTCTCGTCGATAGGGTGCGGCCGGAGATCCTCAAGCGATATCGCGGCTCGAACGATCACACGCTGTTCGGCTATTCGGCGGGCGGCAATCTGTGCCTCTACGCATTGCTGACGCGCCCCGATGCGTTTCACAAATATATCTGCGGCAGCGCCGCCCCGAACAACGCGAACGGCGCGCTGTTCGAAGTCGAGGAAGCCTATGCCCGTCGCCATTCGGATCTGAAGGCAAAGCTGTTCCTCAGCGCCGGCGAGGGCGAGATTGCCCAGGGCGGCATCGTTTCGGCCGCCGGCATCGCCAGCGGCACCGTCCGCATGGCGGAAATCCTGGCGCTGCGCCGCTACCCCTCGCTGCGACTGGACGTCAGGATATTTCCCGGCGCCGTGCATGACGGGCCCAGCCGGGCGCAGGCGCTCTACGCCGGGTTGCGGGCGTTCCACACGCCCGCCCCCTGACGCTTCCCCCCGCCCGATTCAGATCAGCGCCACCCGCTGCCGCTGCGACCCGAGCCCGTCGATGCCCAGCTCCACGACATCGCCAGGCCGCAGATAGACCGGCGGCCGCTGTCCGAAGCCGACCCCGGCCGGCGTACCGGTCAGGATCAGGTCGCCCGGCTCGAGCGACATGAACTGGCTGACATAATGGATGATCGTGCGTACCGGGAACACCATGTTCGCGGTCGTGCCGTCCTGGCGGCGCTCGCCATTGACGTCGAGCCACAGCCGCAGCGCCTGCGGATCGGGCACTTCGTCCGCGCTCACGAACCACGGCCCCACCGGACAGAAGCTGTCGAGGCTCTTGCCCTTGAGCCACTGGCCGCCCCGCTCCAGCTGCCAGGCGCGTTCCGACACGTCGTTGGCGACGACATAGCCGGCGACATGATCCAGCGCATCCGCCTCTGCCACCCGCGTCGCGCGCTTGCCGATGACCACGCCCAGTTCGACTTCCCAATCGGTCTTTTCCGCATCGGCGGGAATGCGGATGTCGTCGTTCGGGCCGCTGAGCGAACTCGGCGCCTTCATGAACATCACCGGCTCGGTCGGCAGTGCCATGTCGGATTCGGCGGCATGGTCGACATAGTTGAGGCCGATGCACACGATCTTGCCGACGCGCGGCAACGGACAGCCCAGGCGCACATCGTCCGGCAGACGCGGCAGCGCGTCGGCATCGAGCGCGGCCAGCGCGGCGCGTTGCCCGGCGAAATCGCCCTCCGCCAGCTGCGCCAGCGCCCCGCGCGCATCGCGCAGCCCCCCGGCGCGATCGACGATCCCGAACGCTTCATTGCCAATTTCGCCGTAACGGAAGATCTTCACCCACTCGTCCCTTTCAGTAAAAGGCGCTCAGCGCGCCGTGTAACCGCCATCGACCATCAGATCCGACCCGGTCATGAAGCTTGAATCGTCGCTGGCGAGGAACGCCGCCGCCGCCGCGACCTCTTCCGGCCGCCCCTGGCGCCCCAGCGGATGCAGCAATGCGGCCAACCGATCCTCCGCCTCGATATCGACGCCGCGCGCGGTGCAGCTGTCGACAAAGGCGCTCGTATAGATATAGCCGGGGCAGAGTGCGTTCACACGGATGCCGAACGGCGCCAGGTCGATCGCCCAGCATTTGGTGAGGCCACGGATCGCGAATTTGGTGGCGTTGTAGGTTGCAAAGCCCGGCTGTCCCACCAAGCCGCTGATCGACGAGAAATTGACGACGCTGCCGCCGCCCGCGCGCTTCATCTGCTCCACCGCGAACCGCGTCACCAGCGACGTGCCGGCGATGTTGACGGCGCAGATCCTGGCGAAATCCTCGCCGCTCGCCTCCACCCCCTTGAAGACGAAGGCCGCCGCCGAATTGACCAGGATCGTGCAGGGGCCAAGCCGCGCCTCGACCTCGGCGAAGACCGCCGTCAGCGCGGCTTCGTCGGTGATATCGACCTGCCGCGAAAACCCCCTGCCCAGCGCCAGCGAGCCGTCATCGGCCTTGCTGTCGAGCACGACCACATCGGCGCCTTCCTCGGCCAGGCGGATCGCGGTGGCGCGGCCGAGGTCGCCCAGCCCGCCGGTGACGACCGCCGTGCGGCCTTCAATCCCGCGCATTTGCGCTGCTCCCGATCATAACCCCTCCATCGCCGCGCCGTTGGCGGTCAATAGGTCGCGCGCCCGCCCGACAGGTCGAACACCGCACCGGTGGTGAAGCTGTTCTCCTGCGTCGCGAGCCAGCAGATCATCGTTGCCGCCTCGTCGATCTCGAGCATGCGTCCGCGCGGGATCTTCGAGACGATATAGTCGATATGCGCCTCGCTCTGCTGCAACGACAAGGCCGTCTTGGCGAAACCGGGGGTGACCGCATTGACCGCGATATCCTGTCCGGCCAGCTCCTTGCCCAGCGATTTGGTGAGGGCGATGACGCCCGCCTTGGCGGCGCTATAGGCGACGGCGTTGGGATTGCCCTCCTTGCCCGCGATCGAGCTCACATTGACGATGCGGCCATAGCCCGCCTCGATCATGTGCGGCACGATCGCGCGGCAGCAATAGAAGGTGCCGGTCAGCCCGACCTGCACCACGTCGCGAAAGGCGTCGGGCGGATAGGTCCAGGTGGTGGTATTGGGCCCGACGATCGCGGCGTTGTTGACCAGGATGTCGACCCGACCCAGCGCCGCCTTCGCCGCGGCAGCCGCCCTTTCCACCGCGGCAAGGTCCGAGATATCGACCTGCTCGCCCAGCAGCTGTTCGCCCCCCAGCCGGCCGAGCGTCTTGCCCAGCACCTGCGCATCATGGTCCCACAGCATGACGCGGGCGCCGGATTCGATCATTCGTTGCGCGGTCGCCAGGCCGATCCCCTGCGCCCCGCCGGTAATGACCGCGGTGTGGCCCTTCAGATCATAAGTGTTCATCGCCTCCCCCTTTCCCCGCGCTCAGTTCGGCAGCGGCGCGGGGCAGCGCGGCGCCTGGCCCGTGAAGTGCCGGTCGATCTCGTCCGCCGCCATCGCCTGGAGCCGGCGGATCGCGCTGGTCGAATACCAGGCGGCATGCGGGGTCAGCAGCAGATTGGGCGCGCCGCGCAGCACCGAACTGGCCGGCAGCGGCTCCTCCTCGAACACGTCGAGCGCCGCGCCGGCGATCGTGCCGCCGGCCAGCGCGTCGGCCAGCGCCGCCGGATCGACCAGCCCGCCGCGCGCCGTATTCACCAGATAGGCCGACGGCTTCATCGCCGCGAGCGACGCGGCGTTGACGACATGCCGGTTCGCCGCCGTCAGCGGCGCGTGCAGCGTGAGGATGTCGGCCTGCGCGAACAGCTCGTCGAGCGAGACCTGACGCACCCCCGCCTCGGCCATCGCCTGCGGATCGGCATAGGGATCATGCACGATGCCCGAAACGCCGAACGCCTTCAGCCGCTGCCACACGCCCATGCCGATCCGGCCGAAACCCAGGAAGCCGACCGTGGTCATATCGAACGCGCGGACCGCGCCGGCCGCCCCAACCGCATCCCATTCCCCGGCACGCACCGATGCATCGAGTGCCGCGACCCGGCGGGCCAGGGTCAGCGCCAGCGTCGCGGTGTGATCGGCCACCTCTCCCGTTGCATAGTCGGGCACATAGGCGACGGGAATGCCGCGATCCTTGGCGAAGGACAGGTCGATATTGTCCAGCCCGATGCCATAGCGAACCACCCGCGCGCCCGGCGCCAGCGCACCCAGCACATCCGCGTCAGCCGCCGCGAACTGAACCACCAGCACGTTCGCGCCATCCGCCGCGGCCAGCAGATCGGCCTTGCCGGTCGATTTCGCCGCCACGAAATCGGCGCCATGGCGCAACGCGACGGCACGTTCCTGCTCGACATCGGGAAAGGCAGCGTCGGTCAGCGCGATCTTCATTTCAAACTCCTAAATCATAGCAATGTCGGGAATAATGAATCATTTAATATTATTATATATTCAGGTCAACGGATCATGCGCCTGGATCGAAATCCTGTTCGCGTCGCGCATCAGCGATCCGGCGGGCGACGCGCGGCGCGTCTTGCGCCCCCCAGCGCCGGTCCTTTCCCAGTGCTGTCCCTCAGGCGGTAGCCGCCCGATCCTGGATCAGCCAGTTCCGGCAGGCGTCGAGCATGTCTGGGGGGACGGCATGTCCAAGACCGCCATGGACGGCGATCGAATTTCGCGAGGCGCTTTCCGGATCGACCTCACGCAATGCGTGCAGAAAGCGATGCGCGCCGCACGCGGGCGCGATCGTATCGTTTTCGCCGACATGGAAGGCGAATGCCGGCCGCCCGCGATACCGATCCAGATTGGTCAGCGGGTTGTGGCGATGATAGCACGCCCAGGCACGATCGTCCGCCTCCCCCACCGCCTGCGAGGTGCCCGGACGCAGCCAGTCGGGCGTCGCGATCGCCGCCGCCACCTGAACGATCCGATCATCCTGCCCCGCCGCGGCGATCGCCGCGTCGCCGCCCATCGAAATGCCGCCGATCCTGACACCGGTTCGCGGTCCAAATTCGGCATCGGCCCAATCGATCACCCGCGAGATATCCTCGACCGTCCGCGCCAGCATCGGCCAGAAATGCGCGCGCAGATTGCCGTGCAGCCGCGCCGACATCTTTGCCAACGGTTCGGACGCGCGCGCGCCGTGCTGATCGAAATCGAAGCTGACGCCGACGAACCCGGCCTGCGCGATCAACTGCAGATGCGGCGCCGCCGCCTCCTTGGTGCCGCCGAACCCCGGCAGCCAGATGACCAGCGCCGCGTTTCGCGGATCGGGCGGCGCGGCGACCAGCAGGGGAATGCCCTGCGTCGAGGCATGCGTCAGTTCCATGCCGCTACTATTGCTGCAAGGCGGCGCGGTCTTCCGCGATCCACTTGTCCCACATGTCCTCGTCATCGGTGGTGAAGCCCGAATTGACGCGCAGGCGCAGCAGCGGGTCTTCGCCGAACAGCCGCATCAGCCGGCGGTCCTGCCGTTCGCGCGCCCAGTTGCGGATCCCCGCCACATTGGGCCCGTCATGATTGTCGATCGGGCGCAGGCCGACATGGGTATAATAGGTGCTGAGGAAATAGCGCGGATGCCCGCTGATGTTCGGCGTCCCGCTGTGCAGCAGGGCACCATGGGTGAACACGACATCGCCGGCCTTCACATGGATCAGCTGCTCGTCGTCACGCGGCTTGCGCAACTCCTCTTCCTTCATCGCAGCCGGAAAGCGATGCGACCCCGGCACCACGCGCAACGGCCCGTATTCCGGGGTCAGATCCTGCAGATAGGTGATCGCGTTGCACGACCAGGGCGTCACATAATCGCCGCCGCGCGGCATCCACGCCCAGCGATCGCGATGCCATCCCGTCACCCGGCCGTTCGCCGCATCGCGATCGACGCTCTGGAACGCCATGAAGGTCAGGTTTGCCATCTGGATGAACGGCCCCATGACGCGCTCGGCAAAATCGAGGATCTCGGCATTGTTGACCACCGGCAGCATCAGCTTGGGTTCAAGTTCGACGGCGCTGCTCAGCCACAGCTTCTTCTCGGTGGCGCCGAACGGCGTCGCGCGGGCGACCATGTCGTCATATTTCGCCTTCCAGCTTTCCCGCTCTTCGGCCGAGTACACGTCCCGGAAGGTCGTGTATCCCAGGTCCTTGAACTCCGTGATCCGTTCCTCGAACGTCATGCCATGCGCTCCGTCCGCCGGCCCGAAGGCCGGCCACTCAATCCCTGTTTCGGGCCCTGTTTCGGGCCCTGTTTCGGGCCCTGGTTTCCGGCCCCGGTTCCGGCAGCTTCACTGTTGCAGAACGGCGCGGTCCTCCGCGATCCACTTGTCCCACGTCTCCTCGTCCTCGGTGGTGAAGCCCGAATTGGCGCGCAGGCGCAGCAGCGGGTCTTCGCCGAACAGCCGCATCAGCCGGCGGTCCTGCCGCTCGCGCGCCCAGTTCAGGATGCCCGTCACATTGGGGCCGCCATGATTGTCGGTCGTGCGCAGGCCGACCCGCGTATAATAGGTGCTGATGAAATAGCGCGGCTTGCCGCTGACGTTCGGCGTCCCGGTGTGCAGCAGGCCGGCATGGGTGAAGACGACGTCGCCCGCCTTCACATTCAGGACGAGTTCGTCTTCGCGCGGCTTGCGCAGATCGTCGGGATGCATGGTGATCGGCCGGCGATGCGACCCCTTCACCACGCGCAACGGCCCATATTCCTCGGTCAGATCCTGCAGATAGGTGATCGCGTTGCACGACCAGGGCGACACATAGTCGCTGCCGCGCGGCATGCCGCCCCAGCGATCGCGATGCCACGAGGTCACCAGGCCTTCGACCTCCTTGCGATCGACGCTGGGGAACGCCATGAAGGTCAGGTTGTCGAGCTGGACGAACGGCCCCATCACGCGCTCGGCGAAGTCGAGGATCTGGGGATTGTTGACGACCGGCAGCATCAGCTTGGGCTCAAGCTCGACCGCACTGCTCAGCCACAGCTTCTTCTCGGTTGCGCCGAACGGCGTCGAGCGGGCGACCATATCGTCATATTTCGCCTTCCAGCTCGCGATATCCTCGGGCGAATAGACGCCGCTGAAAATCGTGTAACCCTGCTCCTTGAATTCCTTCAGCCGTTCCTCGATCGTCATGACGTCTCTCCAAATAGGGTCGAATTTCGCATGGCGCGCCTAACGCGCCCTTACCGGGCAAACCGGCTGGCGGCGTCGAAGGCCGCCTTCATTCCGCCGTGCTCAGCACCGATGCCGGTATGAATCGCCGAACCCGTCACGCGACAGCCTCCAGCGTCAATTGCTTGGTGAACGATCAGGCATCGTTCGATCAATTGGCCTGAGATCCAAGATCACGCTCGAGCGGAGTGCCGTTCAGCGGCGCTTGCCCAAGGATGTCGGCAAGGACAGCAGCCTGTTCCGCGGCCTGCCCGGCCGTTCGCACGCCATCTCCCTTCAAGCCATCGCATGCGCCGGACGCGATAAAACAGATATTATTTTCCATCATGAAGCTATTAAATATGACTATCAAAATCGCCCGTCAAGCCAATGTCACGCCGGCACCGCCTGTTCGCGCCGACCTGTCAGGCGTGCGTTGAGGAAGGGAAGCCAGAGCAGGAAGAACGTCGTCGCCGACGCTGAAAGCACGAAGATCATATGGGCGCCCATACGCTCATAGACCCACCCGCCGATGCCCGTGCCCAGCGACATCCCCAACGTGCCCAGCGCCACGTTGAGGCTGACGAGCCGCCGGCTGGGATCGATGCGATAAAGCCAGCTGATCAGATAGGGCGTCGCACAGCCCGCCGCGATGGCGGCGACCGACAGGCTGGCCGTCCAGATCGGCAGCGAGAACGAGAAGATCAGCATGATGCAGCTGACCGCCAGCACGGCATAGGACACCACCAGCGGCGCGATCATCCCGACCCGTTCGCCCAGCCGGTTGGCGATGACCGCGCCCAGCATGCCGACGATGCCGGAAACGGCGAATGCGTAGGAGATCTGGCTGGGCGAGAAGGACTGGCTCTGGCCGATGACCACCAGGAAATTCGCGCGAATTCCACCGGATGCACCCAATATGACGATCAGCCCCGCCGCGATCACGATCCCCGCCGGAATCGACGGAACCCAACGCCGCTTCCCGCTCGAAACCGCCTTCTCCGCGCGCGAGAACTCCGTATCGGCCAGCCCCCGCCACATCAGCGGCAGGATGATGGCGGCCAGCAGCGCATTGGCGCCGAAGAAATACAGCGTGCCGTTCTGGCCGAGGATCACCGGCAGACACAGCTTGCCGATGGTCTGCACGATCAGCGAGATGATCGAGGTGGCGCTGATCGCCTCGATCGGACGGGCAAGGCTGGCCAGCAGGCGCAGGTTGATGGACATCGAGCCGGCACCGAATCCGATCAGCATCAACCCGACGGCCAGCGCGTGGTCGATCGGCAACATGGCGATGGCGTTGCCCGATCCCACCAGGGCGAGGGCGATGGCCAGCGTCACCCTGGGCCGAAACCGGTCCCCGAAAAATGCCACGGCGACCGATCCGGCCGCCAGCATGGCCAGTTCAAGCGACGCGAGCCGCCCGGCATCGATGACGGAAAGCACCTTGTTCGCGGTCAGCGCGCCGATCCAGAACGGGATGAAGACCAGCTGCACCGCGCCGAACGGCACGATCAGACAAAGGGTGAGGAACAACCGCCGATTGCCATCGTCGCCCTGAGTCATACCTCTCCCCGCTCCCGCCGCGATCGTCCCGGCTAGAAGATTAATATAATAATATTATTTGTCGATGATTATCTGCATAAAAATATGAATAGTTCGCGCCCGCGGACGATGGCGCCCGTGGCGATCCCATCCGGAGCGCCGATGCCGCCCGCCAGGCGTCAGAGCCGATAGACCCGCCGCGCATTCCCGCGCCAGAAGGCATCCAGCGTTGCCGCATCCAGCCCGGTCAGGTGGCGATCGAGCAGATCGACCCAACGGGCATAGTCGATCGCCTGGATCGCGACCGGCCAGTCGCCGCCGAACATCAGCCGTTCGAACCCGAAGGCATCGATCGCCGCGTCGATATAGGGCAGCAGCTGCGCCTCGGTCCAATTGCCGTGATCCGCCTCGGTGGCGACGCCGGACAGCTTGCAGACGATATTCGGAAACGCCGCCAACGCCTTGATCTGGCTTGCCCAGGGCTCGATCATGCCAGCAGCGATCGCCGGCTTGCCGATATGGTCGAGGATCATCGGAACGTCCGGCACCATTTCAGCGAATTTGAGGATATTAGCCATGTGCCGGTGATCGATGCAGATATCGAACGACAGGTCGAACTCGCGCAGCGTGCGCACGCCTTCGATGAAATCGGGCCGCAGGCAGAAATCGGGGTCCGGCTCGAACTGGATGATGCGCCGGATGCCGCGCAGGAAATCATGCCGCTTCAACCGCTCAAGATCGGCGGCGACCGCGGCGCCCTTTTCGAGCGGTGCCCAGGCGACCAGCGCGCGGATGCGCGGATCGATCCGCGCCTGCTGCGCGACCCAATCCGCCTCGTCCTGGAATTGTGCGAAATCCGCCTCGCACTGGACGAACACCATCGCCTCGACATCCAGGCCCGCGGTCGCCGCGGCATAGTCGCCCAGCCCATAGGCCCGGTCGAGCAACGGGTTGTCGGCAAGCCAGGGATAGTCGATGCGAGACGGATCCCACAGGTGCAAATGCGTGTCGACGATCGGGAAGGCCGGCATGCTCAGCGCGCCGCCCGCTGGCGCCCGCCGGCACGCGGCGGCGGATCGACGCGCGGCCGAACCTCAAGCTTCGTGACGACCTGCTTGGAATAATCGATCAGCGCCTGCATCGCGACGCGGGCGGCGTTGGCATCGCGATCGACGATGGCATTGAGGATCGTGCGATGCAGCTCGAGCGAATGCGCCGAGCCCTCGGGATTCTCCGCACCGATCCTGAAGCTCAGCCGCAGCGCGGATTCGACCACCCGTCCCAGCGCGATGAACAGCTCGTTGCCCGACGCGGCGATGATGCCGCGATGGAAATCGAGATCGGGCTCGATGCTTTCCGGCCCCAGCTCCGCCGCGGCCATCCGGTCGAAGGCGTCGCCGATCCGCCGGAAATCGTCGAGCTTCGCGCGCCTGGCAGCCAGATAGGCGGCCATCGGCTCGACCATCTGGCGCATCTCGTAGAGTTTCTCGATCGCCAGTTCCTGCTCGTCGGTTTCCAGCCACCAGCCGAGCACGTCCGGATCGAGGAAGTTCCATGCCACGCGCGGCCTGACGAACGTACCCGCCTTGGGCCTGGCATCGACCAGCCCCATGGTGGTCAGCACGCGCAACGCCTCACGCAGCACGGTACGGCTGACCGCGAGCTGCGCGCACAGCTCATCCTGGCCCGGCAACGGTCCGCCCGCGGGATAGCCGCCGGAAACGATCCGCCGCCCCAGGTCGTTCACCACCCGGCCGTGCAATCCCCTGAGGTCGTTCTGCGCCATGCACCCGCCCGATTAAAATGATGTTTCATGGTATACGAACCGAATTAATATGCCAATGGCGCGCGGTTCGCATGCGATTTCGGAAGGTGCGGTGCGCCGCGCCGGCTCAATACATATGCTGCCCGCCATTGATCGACAGCGTCGATCCGGTGACGAACCCGCCCTCTTCCGAGCACAGGAAGGCGACGCCGCGCGCGATCTCGTTGGCCTGGCCCAATCGCCCGACCGGGATCTTGGCGACGATCTTCTCCAGCACGTCGGCCGGCACCGCCGCCACCATGTCGGTGTCGATATAGCCCGGCGCGATCGCGTTCACCGTCACCCCGGCGCGCGCGCCTTCTTGCGCCAGCGCCTTGGTGAAGCCGTGGATGCCGCTTTTCGCCGCGGCATAGTTGACCTGGCCATATTGCCCGGCCTGGCCGTTGATCGATCCGATATTGACGATCCGCCCCCATTTGCGCTCCCGCATACCGGGAAAGGTCGCCTTGGCCATGTTGAAGCAGCCGCCGAGGTTGGTGTCCATGACCTCCTTCCACATCTGATAGGTCATCTTCAGGATCGTGCCGTCGCGGGTGATGCCGGCATTGTTGACCACGACATCGACCGGCCCCAGCGCCGCCTCGACATCGGCCACGCCCTGCTGGCACGCATCATAATCGGCCACATCCCATTTGAACGCCTGGATGCCGGTGCGCTCGGTGAATTCCGCCGCGCGCTGATCGTTGCCGGCATAGTTCGCCGCGACGGTCATGCCCAGTTCCTTGAGCGCGACGCTGATCGCCTCGCCGATGCCGCGCGTGCCGCCGGTTACGATCGCTACCCGTGCCATGAATCCTCCAAAAGATGCGCCTGCGTAACGCTATTCAACGTCCGCCCAGCCCGCAAGCTCCCGCGCCACGATATTGCGCAGCATTTCCAAACCCGGCGCACGATCGTTGAGGCATGACAGATATGCGAAACGCTCGCCCCCCGCGCCCAGAAACGTCTCGCGCCCGCGGATCGCCAGCTCCTCCAGCGTCTCCAGGCAATCCGCCGAAAAACCGGGCGCGATCACCGCGACGCGCCTGACGCCCCGGCCGGGCAGCGCCGCCAGCGTCGCATCGGTCGCCGGCTCAAGCCATTTCGCCCGCCCGAAGCGCGACTGGAACGCGACCGTCAGCTCGCGGCCCAGCGCCTCGCCCAGCAGGCGCGCGGTCTTGCGGCAATGGCAATGATAGGGATCGCCCAGGTCCAGCGTGCGCCGCGGCATGCCGTGAAAGCTCGCCAGAATCGCGTCCGGCGCAAAATCCAGCGCGGCGAGCTGCCCCTCGACCGACGCCTTGAGCGCGCCGATATAGGCGGCATCGTCATGATAGGGCGGCAAGGTGCGCACCGCCGGCTGCCAGCGCATCCCGGCCAGCGCCGCGAACGCCGCATCGTTGGCGGTCGCCGTCGTCGCCGCGCAATATTGCGGATAGAGCGGCGCGATCAGGATCCGTTCGCACCCCGCATCCTTCATCGCCGCGAGCCGATCGCCGATCGCCGGCCGGCCGTACCGCATCGCCCAGTCGACGCGCACGCCGGGCCACGCCGCCTGCAGCGCCGCCGCCTGCCGCGCGGTGATCGCGGCGAGCGGCGACCCCGCCTCGGTCCACACCAACCGATAGGCGTGCGCCGATTTCTTCGGCCGCGTGCGCAGGATCACGCCGCGCAGGATCGGCTGCCACAGCAGCGGCGGGATCTCGACCACGCGCCGATCCGACAGGAATTCGCCCAGATAGCGCCGCACCGCGCGCGCATCGGGCGCATCGGGCGTGCCGAGATTGACCAGCAGCACGCCGACGCGCGCCGCCGCAATGGGGGGATGATCCTGCGCCCGCATCACTCGCCGCCCGGGATCAGCGGCAATTGCCGCAATCGCAGACCGGTCGCGGCATGCAGCGCGTTGGCGATGGCGGGCGCCACCGGCGGCACCGCCAGCTCGCTCACCCCGCCCGGCTCGGCCTCGCTCGCGATCAGCTCGACCATGATCTCCGGCGTCGTCGAAAGGCGCGGCAGGTCGAGGTCGCGCAGGCTGCGCGCATCGGCGATGCCGCCGGTAAAGCCGGTGGTCACGCCCAGCGCCGCCGCCATGCCGAAAATCAGCCCGCCCTCGATCTGCTGTTCGACCACGCTGGGGTTGATCGTGCGTCCGCAATCGACCGCGGCGACCAGCCGGTCGACCTGCACGCGCTGGTCGCCGCCGACCGACGCCTCGGCCATCACCGCGATGTACGATCCGGCAAAGGCGTGGCAGGCGATGCCCTGCCCGCTGCCCGGCAATCCGCCCTGCCACCCGCCGAGCGAGGCGACGGTCGACAGGCACCGCGCCAGCCGCGGCTCGCCGCCCAGCATCGCGATGCGAAAGCTGAACGCCTCGATATCCGCGACATGCGCCAGTTCGTCGATGAAGCTTTCGGTGAAGAAGGCGGTATAGCTGTGCGCGCCCGATCGCCAGTAGCCGGTCGGCACGCCGATCGCCGCCGGATGGTGATCGACCGCGAAAGCCGCGATGCGATAGGGCGGCACCGCGCCCGCCACCGCCGCCGGATCGCCCGTGCCGCGCGCCAGCCGCGCCGCCGCGACCGCCGGATCGCCGCCGATCAGCCGATCGGCCAGTTCATGGCCCGTCGCCGGCGCCGCGATCTTGGCCAGCCAGCCGGTCACCGCGCCGTTCGTGCCCAGCCGCGCGGTCATGCGTGCCGCCGCGGGTGGGCGGAACCGATCGTGCGAACAGGTCTCGCCGCGCGACCAGGTGAGCTGCACGGGCTTGTCGATCTCGCGCGCGATCAGCGCCGCCTGCTGCGCGACGAGATGTTCCAGATTCTGTCCGAACGATCCCCCCGCCAGCATCGGATGGATCACCACGTCCCCCTCGCCCAGGCCCAGCAGGTCCGCCACCGCGCGCCGCGCCAGCCCCGGCGCCTGGGTCGGCAGCCAGATGCGCACGCGCCCCGCCTCCCACGAAGCGGTCGCCGTCACCGGTTCGATCGCGGCGTGCAGCGCCAGCCCCGCGCGATATTGGGCGGTCACCACCCGCGCGCCCTTGAACGCCGCCGCCAGATCGCCCGCCGCCGCCATCCGTTCGCCCTCGCCGTCCAGCGCGGCGTCGAGCGCGGCCTGGATCGTCGCGCTTTCGACGCTGCCCGCCCGTTCGAAGCGCGGATCGATCGCTTCGAGCGCGCGCGCCGCCGCCCACCAGTTGTTCGCCGCGACCGCGACCCAGCGTTCGTTCTTCACGATATGCATCACGCCCGGCACCGCGCGTGCCGCCGCCTCGTCGATCGACACGAGCTTCACATTGCCGACCGGCCCCTGCCGGATCGCCGCGAACACCATGTTCGGCAGGCGGATGTCGCCGGCGAAATTGGCGCTGCCGTCGACCTTGCCCGGCCCGTCGAGGCGCGGCGCGGGTTCGCCCGCCAGTCGCCCGGTCTCGCCCTCGCGATAGATCAGCTCGTCCGGCACGTCCTCGCCCGCCGCATCCGCCGCCAGCTCGCCGAAACCCAGCCGGCGCTGGCCGTGCACGACCAGGCCGCCGCCGGTCTCGCATTCCCGCCAGTCGACGCCCCAGCGCCGCGCCGCCGCCCGGCACAGCATCGCCCGCGCCGCCGCGCCCGCTTGCCGCAGCGGCGCCTCGAACCGGCGCAGCGAGGTCGATCCGCCGGTCAGCACCAATGCCGTGCGCACCGCATGCGTGCGCCGCAGCCGGGCGGGCACCAGATCGGGAAACAGCTCGGCCGAAGCGAGGTCATTGGCATAGAGCGGGCTGGACGGCGCCTGTTCCACGCCCACCATCCGCCAGTCCGCGCCCAGCTCGTCCGCCAGCACCTGCGGCAAGGTGGTGAACACGCCCTGGCCATGTTCGCATTGCGGGATCGCGACGGTCACCCGGCCATCGGTGGCGATCTTGAGCCATGCGCCGAACGCGGTTTCCCTGTCGTCCACCGGCAGGTTGGCGGGATAGGCGCGCGGCCAGGTCGCCCAGGCGACCACCAGCCCGATTCCCGCCCCACCCCCAATCAGCAGCGTGCGCCGATCGATTCCGTTCCCGCCGATATGCCTCATCGCGCTTGCTCTAACCGCGCTTCAGGCCCAGCGCCAACGGTTGATTGCGCCGGTCCATCCTCCCCCGCCAGGGGGAGATGACGGGCGTAGCCTGACGGAGGGGGAGGACGGTGGGCAGCCCGTGTCCGCCCCCTCCGTCGCCTTCGGCGCGATCCTCCCCCTGGCGGGGGAGGATCGCGCCGCGAACGCCAATCCCCGCTTGGGTTTGCCGTCATATCCGGATAGGACGGCCGCCCAACCCCGGGGAGCCCTGTCCGTGATCCTGACCGCCGCCGCATCCGCCCTTTCCGGCGCCGCGACTCATCTCCGTTTCAGCGATCTCGGCCTCGATCCGGTCGCGCTCGACCTCGGCTTCTTCCAGCTCAAATGGTACAGCCTCGCCTATATCGCCGGCATCCTGATCGGCTGGTGGTACCTCCTCAAGCTGCTCGCCCAGCCCGGTGCGCCGATGGCCCGCCGCCATGCCGACGACATGGTGTTCTACGCCACGATCGGCATCATCCTGGGCGGGCGGCTGGGCTATGCGATCTTCTACCAGCCGCGGCTGTTCCTCGAACCGCTCAGCCTGTTGCGGCTGTGGGAAGGCGGCATGTCGTTCCATGGCGGCGTGATCGGCACCAGCCTCGGCATCCTGTGGCTGTGCCGCAAGGAAAAGCTCGCCTGGCTGCGCGTCCACGACTATGTCGCCTGCGTCGTCCCGTTCGGCCTGTTCTTCGGCCGCCTCGCCAATTTCGTGAACGGCGAGCTGTGGGGCCATCCCACCAATGCCCCCTGGGGCATCGTGTTCGACCGCACCGGTGAGGATGTCGCGCGCCACCCGAGCCAGCTCTACGAAGCCGGCCTTGAAGGCATCGTCCTGTTCGCCGTCCTGTGGTTCCTGTTCTGGCGAACCGACGCGCGCTACCAGCCGGGCAAGCTCGTCGGCACCTTCATCCTCGGCTATGGCCTGTCGCGCTATTTCGTCGAATTCTTCCGCGAATATGACCGCCAGTTCGAAGGGACGATCTTCGCCACGCCGGGCCTGCACATGGGTCAGCTGCTCACCGTCCCGATGATCCTCGGCGGCATCTACCTGATCGCCACCGCGAAGCGCCGCCGCGAGCGCATCGAGCCGATCGCCGGCGGCCCCAGCATCGCCTGAAGCCATGTCGGACGCCAATATCGAAGGGGGCTCGCTCCCCGATCGGATCGCCCGCGCCATCACGCTCGCCGGGCCGATTCCGCTGTCGCAATTCATGGGCGCGGCGAACACGCATTATTACGCGACGCGCGACCCGCTCGGCACGCGCGGCGACTTCACCACCGCGCCCGAGATCAGCCAGATGTTCGGCGAGCTGGTCGGCCTCGCGCTCGCCGACCTGTGGGACCGCGCCGGCCGGCCGCACGCGCATTATGTCGAGCTCGGCCCCGGTCGCGGCACGCTTGCCGCCGACGCCTTGCGGGCCATGGCCGGCGCCGGCCTGACCCCGCCGGTGCATTTCGTCGAGAACAGCCCGGTGCTGCGCGCGCAGCAGGCGAAACAGGTGCCGCACGCCGAATGGTCGCTCGATCTCGTCGGCCTGCCCGACGATGCGCCGCTGCTGGTCGTCGCCAACGAATTCTTCGACGCGCTGCCGATCCGCCAGCTGGTCAAGACGCCGCAGGGCTGGCGCGAGCGGCTCGTCGCCTGTCAGGACACGCTGTTCCTGCCGGTGATCGGCAACACCGTGTTCGATCCGATCATTCCGCCCGACTTCCGCGACGCGCCCGACGGCGCGATCCTCGAAACCTCGCCGCCCAGCGTCGCGATCCTGCGCGCGCTCGCCGCCCGGCTGCTGGCGCAGGGCGGCGCGGCACTGATCGTCGACTATGGCTATGCCGGCCCGGCGCTCGGCGACACGCTCCAGGCGGTGCGCGGCCACGCCTATGCCAACCCGTTCGAGGATCCCGGCGAGGCCGACCTCACCGCGCATGTCGATTTCGGCACGCTGATCGAGGCCGCCCGCGCCGAGGGCCTCATGACATATGGCCCGGTCAAGCAAGGCGCCTTCCTCACCGCGCTCGGCATCGGCCCGCGCGCCGCCGCGCTCGCCGCCAAGTCGCCCGACCGCGCCGACGAGATCGAAACCGCCCGCCACCGCCTCGTCCATGACGACGCGATGGGCGAGCTGTTCAAGGTCATCGCGCTCACCGCCCCCGGCTGGCCCGTCCCGGCGGGGTTCGCATGATCACCTGCGCCACCCCCACACCGGCCGACGCCGACGCGCTCGACGCGATGGCGCGCGACACCTGGGTCCGCACCTTCGGCCACGGCTATGCGCCCGAGGATCTCGACGCCTATCTCGCCCAGGCTTACGGCCCCACCGGCCAGCTCCGCGCGCACCTGACCGACCCCGCGATCTTCTGGCAGGTCGCCCGCGCCGATGGCGACATCGTCGGTTATGCCAAGCTCATTTCCCCATGGGTCGATCTGGCCGCCCCCGGCGACCTCCAGCTCGGCCAGCTCTATGTCGCGCACGACCGGCACGGCCGCGGCGTCGCGCAGACGTTGATGGACTGGGCCATCGCCACCGCCCGCGCGCGCAACGCCCCCGCCCTGCTGCTCACGGTGTTCGAGGCGAACCATCGCGCCATCGCCTTCTACGCCAAATACGGCTTCGTCGAGATCGGCGACTGCGACTATCCGGTCGGCAACCAGATCGACCGCGACCTCATCCTGCGGCTCGCACTGTGAGCGAGGTCGAAGCCCTTCGCGCCCAATCGCTCACCGGCATCGCCCACGGCTTTCTCGGCCGCAGGGGCGGCGTGTCCACCGGCGCGATGGCCGGGCTCGACATGGGCCGGCGCGGCCTGCCGCCCACGCCCGAGCTGGTCGAGAACCAGCGCCGCGCCATCGCCGCCGTTGCACCGGGCACGCATCTCGTCACGCTCTACCAGGTCCATTCCCCCGACTGCGTCACCGTCACCGCCCCGTGGGAGGACGAACATCGCCCGCACGCCGACGCGCTGGTCACCGCCCGCCCCGGCCTGATCCTCGGCATCCTCACCGCCGATTGCGCCCCGATCCTCTTCGCCGACCGCCAGGCCGGCGTGATCGGCGCGGCGCATGCCGGCTGGAAGGGCGCGCTCGGCGGCGTCACCGACGCCACGATCGCCGCGATGGAGGCGCTCGGCGCGCGGCGCGAGAACATCGCCGCCGCGATCGGCCCGTGCATCGCCCGCGCGAGCTACGAGGTCGATGACGCCTTCCGCACCCGCTTCGCCGAGCACGATCCCGCCAACACGCGCTTCTTCACCCCCGGCCGCGCCGCCCACCACCAGTTCGACCTCGAAGCCTATGTCGCCCACCGCCTCACCGCCGCCGGCATCGCCACCGTCGAGCCACTCGCCGAAGACACCTACAGCCAGCCCGACCGCTTCTACAGCTTCCGCCGCGCCACGCATCGCGGCGAGCCCGATTACGGCCGCCAGATCGCGCTGATCGCCCTCATCTGATTGCAACGACACGCCGAGAGTCGAGCCGGGACCGAAGCGGCTTGACCGGCATATTCGAATATGCCAAGTTTATTTGGCATTTTGAGAGGCAAGCTTGTCATGTCCAATGCCATCGGCGCCAAATCCATCGGCGAAGCCCAGCGCGGCCGCGCGGTTCTGCAGTTTTTCGTCCTCGTCCTCGTGCCGTGCGCGGGGCTGGTGATCCTGCAACCCTGGCTGAAGGCGACGTTCGGCGTCACCGGGACCAACCTGGTCGCCGCGGCGGTCGGCTTGTTCATACTGGCCTGCAGCACCCGCTTCCTGCTCCGCTGGCAGCGCGGCCTGGACGAGGTGGAAAGCGCCGGCACCGGCTTCGCGACGCAATGGGGCGGCTGGGCCGGACAGGTCCTGTTCTCGGTGGCGCTGATACTGCCGCCGTTTCATGCCTTCGCGACCGCTGCCGTCACGCGCCTCGCCGCCGGAACGGGCGCCGTCGTCGATCCCCGCACCGTCTCAATGTCGATCGTGTTCGCGTTCGTCGCCATCATGCTGTTGAACGCCATCGCCGCCATCGTCCTGCACGTCGCCTGGCTGATCTCGAAACGATGACCGCAACCGCATGAACAACCGCATCCGCGTGCTCCGGGCCGAGAAACGCTGGAGCCAGGCCGACCTTGCCGAGATCGTCAAGGTCTCGCGCAATTCGATCAACACGATCGAGAACGGCAAGTTCGATCCGTCGCTGCCGCTCGCCTTCCGCATCGCCGACGCCTTCGGCCTGCGGATCGAAGAGGTGTTCCTGCGCGACGATGCCCCATGAAGGAACGAAAATGAAGCTCCTGCGCCTGCTCTCGCTCATCGTCGCACTCTTCCTTACGCCACTCGCCGCCGGGGCGCAGCCGGGCGATCCCACGGGCGACTGGCGCGGCACATTGCGCGTCCCAGGCGGCGAACTGCGCATCGCCTTTCATCTCGGCGCGAAGTCCAGCCTCGACAGCCCCGATCAGGAGATGGTGGGCATTGCCCGCCGAACATGCCATTGCCGGCCGGCGCGTCACGGTGACCGTCGCGCCGATCGGCGCGGTGTTCGAGGGCGATCTTTCCGAAGACGGCGCCCGCCTTGCCGGCACCTGGCGCCAGAGCGGGCAGAGCCTGCCGCTCACCCTCGAACGCGGGGTCTTTGTGGGGCCGCCCCGCCCGCAAATGCCCCGCGCACCCTTTCCCTATCGCGCCGAGGAGGTCGCCTATGCCAACCCACGCGCGACGAACGTGCGGCTGGTGGGAACGCTCACCCTGCCGCAGGGACGCGGCCCGTTTCCGGCGGTGCTGCTGCTGACGGGGACGGGGCCGCAGGACCGCGACGAAGCGATGGTGGGCCATCGCCCTTTCCTGGTGCTGGCCGATTACCTGACCCGGCGCGGCCTGGCCGTGCTGCGCGTCGACGATCGCGGCGTCCGCGGCTCGACCGGCGGGTCGCCGGACGATTCGCTGCTCGACCATGCCACCGATGTCGAGGCCGGAATCGCCTATCTGCGCGGCCGCCGCGACATCGACGCCGGGCGCATCGCGCTGCTCGGCCATAGCGAGGGCGGGCTGATCGCGCCGCTGGTCGCGCGCGATGATCCCAGGCTGGCGGGAATCGTCCTGTGGGCCGGGCCGGGCTTGTCCTTGAGGCAAGTCGCCGCGGACCAGACCCGCGCGATCATGAAACTGGCCGGTACGCCCGCCGACCAGATCGAGTCATTGCTGCGCATGCAGACGATGCTGATCGATGCCGCGCTGTCGACGCCGGACCCGGCGGCGGCGCGCCAGGCGATGACGGCGACGCTCGCCGCCGCCGGCCTGCCCCCTCCGGCCGAGCCGGTCCTGACCGTCATGTCCTCACCCGGCTATCGCGTTCGCATCACGCACGATCCGGCGCCCGTCCTGCGTGCCTTGCGCCTGCCGGTGCTCGCCCTGCTCGCGGAAAAGGACGTGCAGGTGGCAGCCGCCCGGAACGAGCCGGCGCTGCGCGCGGCGCTGGCCGGCAATCGCGCGGCGAAAGTCGTCACGCTGCCGGGCCTCAACCACCTCTTCCAGACGGCAAAGACCGGCGCGATGGAGGAATATGCCCAGATCGAGGAAACGATCGCCCCGATTGCGCTGCAGACCATGGGCGACTGGCTGGTCCGGACACTGCGGGCAGGCACCGGCCGCCGATAGCAGCCCCGCCCCTTCCCACCACCCCCGCGCTCGCCTACCGCTAACGCGATGCCCGACGAGTTCGCCTTCCTCGCCGCCCTGCGCGCCATCGCCACGCATCCGGCGGCGGCTGGACTGACCGACGACACGGCGCAACTCGACGTCGCCGCCGGCCGCCTGATCCTCACCAGCGACACGATGGTCGAAAGCGTCCACTTCCGCCCGCACGATCCGCCCGATTCGATCGGCTGGAAGCTCGCGGCGGTGAATCTTTCCGATCTGGCGGCCAAGGGCGCCGCCCCGCTCGGCTGCCTGCTCAACTATGCCCTGTCCGGCGATGCCGAATGGGACGCCGCCTTCCTTTCCGGATTGAACGACGCGCTGACCCGCCACGCCATGCCGCTGCTCGGCGGCGACACCGTGGCGATGCCGCCGGATGCGCCGCGCAGCCTCACCCTCACCGCCCTCGGCACGGCCCAGGCCCGCATCCCACTGCGCAGCGGCGCGAACCCCGGCGACTCGCTGTGGGTCACCGGCGGCATCGGCGGCGCGGGCTTCGGCCCGGACGGCGAGCCGCGCGATCTCGCCCGCTATCTGCGCCCCACCCCGCGCCTCGCCGAGGGGCAGGCCCTCGCGCCGCTCGCCACGGCGATGATGGACATTTCGGACGGCCTGCTGATCGACGCCCGCCGCATGGCCGATGCGAGCGGCATCTCACTGACGATCGACCTGGACGCCGTGCCGCTCGCCCTGCCCGGCCTCGACTCGATCGACGCCGCCACGGCAGGCGACGATTACGAGCTGCTCTTCGCATTGCCCGCCGGGGTCGCGCCGCCCGTGCCGGCGACCCGCATCGGCACGGCCGCCGCCGGCAACGGCCTCCACCTGCGCGCCGCGGGTCGCGACGTCCCGCTGCCCGAGCGCCTCGGCTACCGTCACGGCGCTTGACAGCCCCCTTCCCCTCTCTAGGCTCCGCCGCCTGCCGTGAGCGGCACCGGGCATAGACCCGGGCGCGAGCGGGTTCACAGGGGAAGGATGCTCAATGACGATTGTCTATATCGCCATCGCGTGCGGCGTGATCGCCGTGCTCTATGGCCTCGTGACATCGCAGCAGGTGCTTCGCGCGCCGGCCGGCGATCAGAAGATGCAGGATATCGCCGCCGCCATCCAGGAAGGCGCCAAGGCCTATCTCGGCCGCCAGTACACCACCATCGCCATCGTCGGCCTGATCGTCGCGGTCGTGCTCTACTTCACGCTCGGCACGCTTTCGACCGTGGCGTTCCTGCTCGGCGCGGTGCTGTCGGGCGTGGCCGGCTATGTCGGCATGCACATCTCGGTGCGCGCCAACGTCCGCACGGCGGAGGCGGCGCGCGGCTCGCTGCAGGGCGGCCTGACGCTGGCGTTCCGTTCGGGCGCGATCACCGGCATGCTCGTCGCGGGCCTCGGCCTGCTCTCGATCGCGCTGCTCTTCTGGTATCTCGTCGGCGTGGCCGGTGAAGCGCCCAATGGCGAGGAGATCATCCACGCGCTCACCGCGCTCGCCTTCGGCGCCTCGCTGATCTCGATCTTCGCGCGGCTGGGCGGCGGCATCTTCACCAAGGCCGCCGATGTCGGCGCCGACCTGGTCGGCAAGGTCGAGGCCGGCATCCCCGAGGACGATCCCCGCAACCCCGCCGTGATCGCCGATAACGTGGGCGACAATGTCGGCGACTGCGCCGGCATGGCCGCCGACCTGTTCGAGACCTATGTCGTCACGATCGGCCTCACCATGGTATCGATCGCGCTGCTCGTCACGGGCAGCGCGGCGCAGCTGCTCGCGCTGATGGCGCTGCCGCTGGCCGTCGGCGGGGTGTGCATCATCACCTCGATCCTCGGCACTTACATGGTCCGCCTCGGCAAGGGCCAGTCGATCATGGGCGCGCTCTACAAGGGGTTCTGGACCACCGTGATCCTCGCGATCCCGGCGATCTACCTGATCACGCAATATACGCTGGGCGATCTCAACGCGGTGATCGGCGGTCCGGCCGACGCGACCAATATCGACGTTGCGGCGGAAGTCGCGGTGCAGGCGGTCGGCGAGGGCTTCACCGGCATGGACCTGTTCTGGTGCATGATGATCGGCCTCGGCGTCACCGGGCTGCTCGTGTGGATCACCGAATATTACACCGGCACCAACTATCGCCCGGTCAAGTCGATCGCCAAGGCGTCGGAAACCGGCCACGGCACCAACGTGATCCAGGGCCTGGCGATCAGCCTCGAATCGACCGCGCTGCCGACGATCGTGATCGTGGTCGCGGTGATCGCCTCCTACCAGCTCGCCGGGATCATCGGCGTGGCGTTCGCCGCCACCTCGCTGCTCGCGCTCGCCGGCATGGTCGTCGCGCTTGACGCCTATGGGCCGGTCACCGACAATGCCGGCGGCATCGCCGAGATGGCGGGATTGCCCGACGACGTGCGCACCCGCACCGACGCGCTCGACGCGGTCGGCAACACCACCAAGGCGGTGACCAAGGGCTATGCCATCGGCTCCGCCGCGCTCGCCGCCCTGGTGCTGTTCGGCGCATATACGGAGGATCTCAAACGCTACTTCCCCGACGTGCCGGTGGACTTCAGCTTGAGCAATCCGTTCGTCATCGTCGGGCTGCTGCTCGGCGCGCTGCTCCCCTATCTGTTCGGAGCGTTCGGCATGACCGCCGTCGGCCGCGCGGCGGGGCATGTGGTCGAGGACGTCCGCGCGCAGTTCCGCGACAATCCGGGGATCATGGCCGGCACCAGCCGCCCGGCCTATGGCCGCACGGTGGACATCGTCACCCGCGCCGCGATCAAGGAGATGATCGTACCGTCGCTGCTGCCGGTGCTGTCGCCGATCGTGCTCTACTTCGTGATCCTCAACGTCGACAGCCAGGCCAACGCCTTCGCCGCGGTCGGCGCGATGCTGCTCGGCGTGATCGTGTCGGGGCTGTTCGTCGCCATCTCGATGACCTCGGGCGGCGGCGCGTGGGACAATGCCAAGAAGTATATCGAAGACGGCAATCACGGCGGCAAGGGCAGCGAAGCCCACAAGGCCGCGGTGACCGGCGATACCGTCGGCGATCCCTACAAGGACACCGCCGGCCCGGCCGTCAATCCGATGATCAAGATCACCAATATCGTCGCGCTGCTGCTGCTTGCGGCACTGGCGGGCGGCGGCGGCTGATCCGCACGCGATCGGCATGCGATCCCCGTCCGGCCGGCGCCGGGCGGGGATTTTTCTTGGCTTGCGCCCGGCCGATCCCGTCACCTATGCCGGGCGGATGGCGCGCAGGCCGACGATCAAAGAAGTGTCCAAGCTGGCGGGCGTTTCGTTCAAGACCGTGTCGCGCGTGCTCAACAACGAACGCAATGTCAGCGAGGAAACCCGCCGCCGCGTGGAACAGGTGGTGGCCGACCTCAACTTTCGCCCCAGCATCGCGGCGCGCACGCTGGCCGGGCGCAAATCGTTCCAGGTGGGGCTGCTGTACGACAATCCCAGCCCGCATTACGTCTATCACCTGCTGGCCGGCGCGCAGGCGGCCTGCGCCGCATTGGGCTATCGCCTGCTGACCCAGCCGGTCGATGCCGGATCGGCCGCGCTGGTGCGCGAGGTCGCGGCGCTGATCGACGAAACGCATCTGGATGGCCTGATCCTCTCGCCCCCCGTCACCGAATCCGCGATGTTGCTCGACGAACTCGATCGCCGCGGCCTGGCCTATGTCCGCATCGAACCCGGCATCCGCGGCAACGCGGGCCGCAGCGTGACGATCGACGGTGCCGCCGCCGCGCGCGAGCTGGCCGCGCATCTCGTCGCGCTCGGCCATCGCGACATCGCCTTCATCACCGGGCCGGAAAGCCACCTCTCCTCGGCCGAGCGGCTGCGCGGCTATCGCGAGGCGCTCGCCGCCACGGGAATCGCGTTCGATCCCGCGTTGGTGGTGAAGGGCGATTATGGTTTCGCCTCGGGCCGCGCCGCGGCGCGCGCGCTGCTCGGTCGCGATCCCCGCCCCGGCGCGATCTTCGCCGGCAATGACGACATGGCGGCCGGCGTCCTTGCCGTCGCGCATGAACTCGGCATCGCCGTGCCGGGCGAGCTGTCGATCGCCGGCTTCGACGATGCCGACCTCGCCGCCGCGGTCTGGCCGCCGCTCACCACCATCCACCAGCCGATCGAGGAACTGGGGCGCATCGCGGCCGAGCTGCTGCTGGCGCCCGATCGCCCGCACGACCGGCTGACTCTCGACTGCCGGCTGGTCGTGCGCGCCAGCACCGGGCCGGCCCTGTCGCCATCGCGGTTGCCGGAAGGACGGCAACCCGACTAGACTGGATGCGATGGTATCGTTTTTCCGCGTCAGGCCGCTCGCCCTCTCCCTCCTAACCGCCGCATTCGCACTTTCGGCACTCGCGCCGTTGCGCGGTCAGACCGCGGCGCCGCGGCCCGGTCCGGCGCCCGCCGTCCAGGTCGACAATACGCCCTGGCTGTACAAGGGCAGCGACGTGCCGCACGATCCCGAATGGCGTTTCGGCACGCTGCCCAACGGGCTGCGCTATGCGGTGCGCAGGAACGGGGTGCCGCCGGGGCAGGTCGCGGTGCGGCTGCGCATGGACGTCGGCTCGCTGCACGAGCGCCAATCCGAACTGGGCTTTGCCCACCTGCTCGAACATCTCTCGTTCCGCAGCTCGTCCAAGGTGCCGGACGGCGAATCGAAGCGCGTGTGGCAGCGCCTGGGCGTCACTTTCGGTTCGGACAGCAACGCCGTCACCACGCCGGTTTCGACCACCTACAAGCTCGACCTGCCCGATGCGAATGAGACCAGCCTCGACCAGTCGATGATGATCCTGGCCGACATGATGGCCGCGCCCGGCATCACCCCGGCGGCGCTCGCCGCCGAACGCCCGGTGGTGCTCGCCGAACAGCGCGAGCGGCTCAACCCGCAGGTGCGCGCCGCCGACGCGCAGCGCGAGCTGATGTTCGCCGGGCAATTGTTCGGCGAGCGCCCGGTGATCGGCACCACCGCGACGCTGGGCGGCGCGACGGCAGAGACGGTCAAGGCGTTCCACGATCGCTGGTATCGGCCCGAGCGGACCACGCTGGTGATCGTCGGCGATCTCGATCCGGCGCTGTTCGAGCGGATGATCGTCAAGCATTTCGCAAGCTGGAAGGGTACCGGCCCGGCGCCGTCCAGCCCCGATTTCGGCAAGCCCGATCCCGCACGGCCGACCAGCGCCGCGCTGGTCGAACCGACGCTGCCGCCGACCGTGTCGATGGCGGTGCTGCGGCCATGGACGGTGTTCCAGGACACGATCGTCTTCAACCAGGAACGGATGATCGATTTCGTCGCGCTGCGCATCATCAACCGCCGCCTGGAAAGCCGCGCGCGGGCAGGGTCGAGCTTCGTCGGCGCGGGCGCCGACCTGTCCGATGCCATGCGATCCGCCAACATCACCGCGATCCAGGTGGTGCCGATCGGCGAGGATTGGGAACGCGCGGTCAAGGAGGTGCGCGCGGTGATCGCCGACGCGCTGGTCAACGCGCCGACCCAGGCCGAGATCGACCGCGAGGTGGCCGAGATCGATGCCGGCATGCGCAATTCGATCGCCACCGCCCCGGTCACCGCCGGATCGCGCCGCGCCGACAATCTGATCGAGGCGATCGACATCAACGAGGTGACGACGACCGAACAGGCAAGCCATGACATCTTTGCCGGCGCCAGGGCCAAGCGGATGTTCGTCCCCGCCCGCGTCCTCGCCGCGACGCAGCGCATCCTTCAGGGCACCGCGACGCGCGCGCTCGTCATCACGCGCACGCCGGATTCGAACATCCAGGCCAAGTTGGCGGCGGCGCTCGAAGCCGATGTCTCCGGGCTTGCCGGCACGCGCAAGGCGGCGCGGCGCGTCACCTTTGCCGCGCTGCCCCGGCTGGGCGCGCCGGGCAAGGTCGTCGAACGCACCGTCGCGGTGAACGAGCCCCGGATCGAACAGGTGCGTTTTGCCAATGGCAGCACGCTGTTGCTGTACCGCAATCCGGGCGAGGTCGGCCGCGTCTATGTCAATGTCCGCTTCGGCCGCGGCATGCAGGCGCTGCCGGCGGACAGGCAGACCCCGGCCTGGGCCGGCGACATGGGCCTGGCGGCCAGCGGCATCGCCGCGCCCGGCGGCGTGCTGGGCCAGGAGGAGATCGACCAGCTGACCGGCGATCGCCAGATCCAGCTTGGCTTTGCGATCGGCGACGACGCCTTCCAGTTCTCCGCCCAGACCTCACCCGCCGACCTTGTGGACCAGCTGCGGCTGATCGCCGCCAAGCTGCAATCGCCCGGCTGGGACCCCAAGCCGATCGCCCGCGCCCGCGCGCTTGCCGTGTCGAGCTATGCCGCGACCTCGGCCTCGCCCGATGCGGTGATCGGCCGCGACCTCGACCGGCTGCTGCGCGGCGGCGATCCGCGCTGGGGCATGCCGCCGCTGGCCGAGATCGAGAAGCTGAACGCCGGGGATTTCCGCGCCTTGTGGCAGCCGCTGCTCGCCAGCGGGCCGATCGAGGTGCAGATCTTTGGCGACATCGATGCCGAAAAGGCGATCGAGGCGGCACGCGCGACCATCGGTGCGATGCGCCCGCGCAAGGACGCGCCGGTCGTCTCGCCCACCGTCGACTTCCCCGCGCACAATGCCACGCCGCTGGTGCTGCGCCATGGCGGCCAGCCCGATCAGGCGGCGGCGGTGATCGCCTGGGCCGCGGGCGGCGGCGCGGACGCCATCGCCGAAGGCCGCAAGCTGGAAATCCTGGCCGCGGTGATGCGCGACCGCATCCTCGACCGCATCCGTTCGGCCGAAGGCGCGAGCTATTCGCCCACGTTCATCAGCCAGTCGCCGGTCGGCCAGCCCGGCGGCGGGCGCATCCTGGCGCTGACGCTGATCCCGCCCGATCGGATCGACCTGTTCTTTCGCGTCGCGCGCGAGATCGCGGCGGACCTGATCGCCAGGCCGATCGAGACCGACGAGCTGCGCCGTGCGTTGGTGCCGACCGCGCAGTTGATGGTGCGCCGGTCGAGCGGTAATCCGTTCTGGATGCAGCAGACCGAGGGCGGCACGCGCGACCCGCGCCGCCTGGCCGCGATCGCCACGATCGCGCGCGATTATGCCGCGACGACGCCGCTCGAACTCCAGGCGCTGGCCGCGAAATATCTCGCCCCGCAAAAGGACTGGCGCCTGGTCGTGCTGCCGGAGGAAAAGGCGGCGGCGGCGCGGTAGGCCTCGATCCCCGGCACGGGGAGGTGGCATCGCCCTTCGACGCCGCCTGCGGCGTCGCTCAGGATAGACTGCTCCGTAGGAGCAGCGATGACGGAGGGGGCGTGCGACAGACGCTGTGCTGCGTGGTGAGCCCCCTCCACCACCGCCTTCGGCGGCGGTCCCCCTCCCCGTGCCGGGGAGGAAGATGTCTATCCCCGATACAACCCGTCCAGCCGCTCGCCATAGACCTGTTTCAGCACATGCCGCCGGATCTTCAGGCTGGGCGTCAGCTGTTCGTTCTCGATGCTGAACGGCTCGTCGGCCAGGATGAAGCGGCGGATGCGTTCGATCACCGACAGGTCCTTGTTCACCCGCTCCACCGCCGCGCCCACGGCGGCGCGATAGTCGTGATCCTGGCGCAGCGCGGCGAGATCGCATTTCTCGCCGTTCCTCGCGCACCATTCCTGCGTCCATTCCGGATCGGGCACGATCACCGCGGTCATATAGGGCTTGCGGTCGCCCGCGATCATCGCCTGCATGATCTCGGGCTGCAGCGTCAGCATGCCCTCCACCTTCTGCGGCGCGACATTGTCGCCCTTGTCGTTGACGATGATGTCCTTCTTGCGATCGGTGATCCTGATCCGGCCCTTCTCGTCGATCAGTCCGATATCGCCGGTGTGCAGCCAGCCCTCCTTCAGCACCCGCGCGGTCTCGGCCTCGTTGCGCCAGTATCCGTGCATCACCAGCTCGCCGCGCACCAATATCTCGCCATCCTCGGCGATGCGTACCTCGACGCCCTCCAGCGGCGGGCCGACCGTGTCGTGCTTCAATCCCGCCTTGGGCCGGTTGCACGAGATCACCGGCGCGGCCTCGGTCTGGCCATAGCCTTGCAGGAAGGTGACGCCCAGGCTCTCGAAGAACACCCCCACCTCGGGGTTGAGCGGCGCCCCGCCCGACACCATCGCCTTGATCCGTCCGCCGAACTTCTTCGCCAGCCTGGGCCGCAGCGTGCGGTCGAGCAGCAGGCGCATCGGCAAATCGATCAGCGTGCGCCTGCCCGCCGCCTTCTTGCCGCCGATCGCGACCGCGCGGTCGAGCAGATAGCTGGCGAACCGGCCCTGTTTCTCCACCTGCTTGGTGATCCGCGTGCGCAGCACCTCGAACAGGCGCGGCACCACCACCATCAGCGTCGGGCGCACTTCCTCGATATTCGACGCCAGCTTGTCGAGCCCTTCGGAATAATAGATCTGCGCGCCCAGCCCGATCGGGAAATGCTGCCCGCCGGTATGTTCATAGGCGTGGCTCAACGGCAGGAACGACAGGAACACCTCGTCGTCCCAGCCGAAATCCTCGGAAATGACCACGCAGCAGCCCTCGACGTTCATCAGGATCGCGCCGTGATGCTGCATCACGCCACGCGGGCTCCCGCCGGTGCCGCTGGTATAGATGATGCACGCCAGATCCTCGCGCCGCAGCTTGTCCGCGTCCGCCGCCGCCTGCGCCGCATCGGCGGCATGGCCGGCGATCAGCGCGCGCCAGTCGTGAAAGTCGATCGCGCCGGGCTGGCCGATGCGCATCTCCTCGATCCCGATCACGGTGTGGCTGCGGCTGCCGGTGGTGTGCAGGATCGCGGGCAGCAGCGTCCTGGCGAGCTTCGCGTTCGACACGATCGTCATGCCCGCGCCCGAATTGTCCAGGATGTGCTGGTGATCGCGTTCGGTGTTGGTCGTATAGGTCGGCACGGTCACGCCGCCCGCCGCCATGATCGCAAGGTCGCTGATGCACCATTCCGGCCGGTTCTCGCTCACCAGCATCACGCGGTCGCCGGGTTTCAGCCCCAGCGCCTTCAACCCGGCCGCCAGGCTCGCGACCTGCCGCGCCGCCTCCGCCCAGCTCGTCGATCGCCATTGCCCGCCGGTCTTGGCCCACAGGAACGCCGCATCGCCCTGTTCGCGCGCGCGCGAAAAGAACATCTGCACCAGATTGTCGAACCGTTCGAGCTTGCGCATCCTGGCCATCCAACTCCCGACGCGCGAGTTCGTGCCCGCGCCTTGAGGCAGGAACGTAACGACCCGGCGGCCGCCGCGTCAAAGGGCTTTGAGAATTCGCCGCACCAGGCCGGGACCTTCATAGACCAGCGCCGAATAGACCTGGACCATCGCCGCGCCCGCCTCCAGCCGCGCCAGCGCCTCGGCCGGCGAATCGATCCCACCCGCCGCGATCACCGGCAGCTGCCCGCCGCTCGCCGCCAATGCCTGCGCCAGCTTCATCCGCGCCAGCGCCGCGAGCGGCCTCCCCGACAGACCGCCGGTTTCCGTCGCCAGCGGGGAGCGCAGCGTATCGGGGCGCGAAATCGTGGTATTCCCCACGATCAGTGCGTCGACATGATGGTCGATCGCCGCGCGCACCGCACCGTCCAGCCCCGCCGTATCGAGATCGGGCGCGACCTTCAAAAACAGTGGCACCCGCTTGCCCGCCACATGCCGCGCCGCATCCGACGCCGCCAGCAGATCGTCCAGCGCCGGCCGCGATTGCAGATCGCGCAGCCCCGGCGTGTTGGGCGAGCTGACGTTGATCGTCACATAATCGGCATGCCGCGCCGCCTTGCCCACGCCCAGCGCATAATCGGCCACCCGATCGTCGCTGTCCTTGTTCGCGCCGACGTTTATCCCCAGTACGCCCCCATGTTCCTTGCGCCGCCGCGCCGCCTTCACGCGATCGATCGCCGCGTCGATCCCGCCATTGTTGAACCCCATGCGGTTCACCACCGCGCGATCCTGCGTCAGCCGGAACAGCCGCGGCCTGGGATTGCCCGGCTGCGGCCGCGGGGTCAGCGACCCGATTTCGACGCTGCCGAAGCCCAGGTTGAACAGCCCGTCGATCGCCTCGCCATCCTTGTCCAGCCCCGCCGCCAGACCCACCGGGTTGGGGAATTCCAGCCCAGCGATGGTCACCGGCCGCACGCGCGGCACCGCCCGCACCCACGGCGCGGTCCCGCCGGCCGACAGCGCCGCCGCCCATATCGCCAGCCGATGCGCCTTCTCGGCATCGAGCGTGAAGATCAACGGCTTGAGCAGGTCGTAGAGCATGGGAATGGCCCATATCACATGGGTTGACGAAGGCGACCCCCGCCCCCATCTGCTCAATCGGAACGAATCGTTCCGATTTGAGAACCGTTCGCAACATGCGCCTTTCGGCCCAGACAGATTATGCCGTCGTGATGCTTTCCGCCGCCGCGCGCCACTGCGGCATCAGCGGGCGATTGAACGCGACCGTGCTGGCCGACGAAACCGGCCTGCCGCTGCCCATGGTGCAAAAGCTGGTCAGCCGGCTTTCCGCCGCCGGGCTCATCGAATCCGCGCGCGGCACCGGCGGCGGCTTTCGCCTTTCCCGCCCGCCCGCGACGATCTCGCTCGCCGATATCGTCGAGGCGATCGAGGGCCCGATCGCGCTCACCGCCTGCGTCGACACCGGCAGGCACGACTGCTGCATCGAGCAGAGCTGCCGCGTGAAGCCGCACTGGAACAACGTCAACGGCGCCGTCCGCGGCGCGCTCGCGGGCGTCACCCTCGCCGCTCTGTCGATGGCGGTGCCGGTATGAGCATTTCCCCGCGCCAGGCGTATTTTCCCCTTCTTCTTCGTGGCTTCGTGTCTTTGTGCGAGAAAAATCTTTTCGCACGAAGCCACGAAGCCACGAAGATTTGTGAAGGCCGCTGCGCGGCCGGAGTTGCGTAAATGGCCACCAGGAACGCCGAGGCGATCGCCGCCGCCAGCAAGAAGTACGAATGGGGCTTCAGCTCGGACATCGAGCAGGAATTCGCCCCCAAGGGCCTGTCCGAGGACACGGTCCGCTTCATCTCGGCCAAGAAGAACGAGCCGGAATGGATGCTGGAGTGGCGGCTCAAGGCCTATCGCCACTGGCTGACGATGACGCCGCCCGACTGGGCCAAGCTCAACGTGCCGCCGATCGACTATCAGGACGCCTATTATTACGCCGAGCCCAAGGCGAAGCCCAAGCTCGGCAGCCTTGACGAGGTCGATCCCGAAATCCTGCGCGTCTA
This sequence comes from uncultured Stakelama sp., assembly GCA_964413495.1. Lineage (GTDB taxonomy): Bacteria > Pseudomonadota > Alphaproteobacteria > Sphingomonadales > Sphingomonadaceae > Sphingomonas. The sequence continues at coordinate 99,321 of CAYPRW010000003.1, forward strand.
TGAAAAGCTCGGCATCCCGATCGAGGAGCAGAAGGTGCTCGCCGGCGTCGAAGGCTCGCGCAAGGTCGCGGTCGACGCGGTGTTCGACAGCGTCAGCGTCGCCACCACCTTCCGCGCCGAGCTGGAAGCCGCCGGCGTCATCTTCCGTTCGATCAGCGAGGCGATCCGCGAATATCCGGAGCTGGTCAGGAAATGGCTCGGCAAGGTCGTGCCGATGCACGACAATTATTTCGCGGCATTGAACTGCGCGGTCTTCAGCGACGGCACCTTCGTCTACATTCCAGAGGGCGTGCGCTGCCCGATGGAGCTGAGCACCTATTTCCGCATCAATGCCGAGAATACCGGCCAGTTCGAGCGCACGCTGATCGTCGCCGACAAGGGCGCATACGTCTCGTATCTCGAAGGCTGCACCGCGCCGATGCGCGACGAGAACCAGCTCCACGCCGCCGTGGTCGAGCTGGTCGCGCTCGACGATGCCGAGATCAAATATTCGACGGTGCAGAACTGGTATCCCGGCGACGAGGACGGCAAGGGTGGCATCTACAACTTCGTCACCAAGCGCGCGCTGTGCCAGGGCAAGAATTCCAAGGTCAGCTGGACCCAGGTCGAGACCGGCAGCGCGATCACCTGGAAATACCCCAGCTGCGTGCTGGCGGGCGAGAACAGCGTCGGCGAATTCTATTCGGTCGCGGTGACCAACAACCGCCAACAGGCCGATACCGGCACCAAGATGATCCATCTCGGCAAGAACAGCCGCTCGACCATCGTGTCGAAGGGGATCAGCGCGGGCCGCAGCGACAACACCTATCGCGGCCTCGTCCGCGTCGGCCCGACGGCGGAGAATGTCCGCAACTTCACCCAGTGCGACAGCCTGCTGCTCGGCGACCAGTGCGGCGCGCACACCGTCCCCTATATCGAGGTGCGCAATCCCTCGGCGCAGATCGAGCACGAAGCCACCACGTCGAAGATCAGCGAGGACCAGCTGTTCTACGCGATGCAGCGTGGCCTCGATCAGGAGGCGGCGGTGGCGCTGATCGTCAACGGCTTCGCGAAAGAGGTGCTGCAGCAGCTGCCGATGGAGTTCGCGGTCGAGGCGCAGAAGCTGCTCGGCATCTCGCTGGAAGGTTCGGTGGGATGACCCGCCTACGCACACTCATCCATTTCCGTCATGCTGAACTTGTTTCAGCATCCATCTCTCCACCAGCGGCTCAGTCGCCTGTGGAAAGATGGACCCTGAAACTAGTTCAGGGTGACGGTGAGTGTGTGGCGGAGGTCTGCGCGTGAGCCTGACCCTCGCCCTCCTCGCCGCCATCCCGCAGGAAGCCCCCGCAGTCACCGCCGACGAAGTCGAGGAAATCGTCGTCCAGGCCAAGGTCGGCCGCGTCGCCCTCATCTTCGACAAGGCGCCGGACGGCCGCCTGATCAACTGCCGCGTCTTCGTCTCCAGCGGCGTGCGCCGGATCGACGACAAGGCCTGCAACGCGCTGCCCGATTGCATCACCTCGACCACCGGCAGCGAATATTGCGGCAAGGGCGGCACCGCGCTGGTCGCGGTCGAACCCAGGTCGAAGCCGCCAGCTATCCTCGGTCTCGGCCTCGCTACCAAGCCCGAAGCGCCCAAGAAGCCCGCCGTCGGCCCCGCCGTCACCGCCAAGGAAGACGACGACCCCAACCGCCTCGGCAAGCTCCCGCCTGCGCCCAAGGCCGACAACGGCCCGCCGCTCGTCACCTTTGGCGGCCCGAAGGTGGAGGAACCGAAGTGATCGGTTCTGTCCATTCCGCCTTGTTCCCCTGCGAAAGCAGGGGCCCAGGGTCGCACGCGCTTCGCTCGCATAACCCTGGGCCCCTGCTTTCGCAGGGGAACGGCTGCCTGGAAATATCCCACGAATGAATCCGATGCTCCAGATCACCGATCTCCACGCCGAAGTCGACGGCAAGCCGATCCTCAAGGGCCTCTCGCTCAACGTGAACGCGGGCGAAGTGCATGCGATCATGGGCCCCAACGGCGCGGGCAAATCGACGCTCGGCTATGTCCTGGGCGGCCGCCCCGGCTATGAGGTCACCGGCGGCACCGTCACCTTCGCCAGTCAGGACCTGCTCGCTCTCGACCCGCACGAGCGCGCCGCCGCCGGCCTGTTCCTCGGCTTCCAATATCCGGTCGAGATCCCCGGCGTCTCCAACGTCCAGTTCCTGCGCGAAAGCCTGAACAGCCAGCGCCGCGCGCGCGGCGAGACCCCGCTCTCCGGCGCCGAGTTCCTCAAGCTCGCCCGCGCCCAGGCCGGAACGCTGGAGATGGACGCCGAGATGCTCAAGCGCCCGGTCAATGTCGGTTTCTCGGGCGGCGAGAAGAAGCGCAACGAGATGGTGCAGATGGGCGTCCTCAACCCGAGCTTCGCGGTACTCGACGAGACCGATTCCGGCCTCGACATCGACGCGCTGCGCATCGTCGGCGAAGGCATCAACCGCATCATGCGTGGCGCAAACAAGGCGGTGCTGCTGATCACCCACTATCAGCGGCTGCTCGATTATGTGAAGCCGGACGTCGTCCACGTCCTCGCCGACGGCCGCATCGTCAAGACCGGCGGACCTGAGCTGGCGCTGGAACTGGAACGTGAAGGCTATGCGCAGGTGGCGGCGTGATCGCATTCGCGCTTTTTCTCGCGACGCTACCGCAGGCAGCCGAGCCAATCGTTGATGAAGGCGATGTCGTCGTGGTCGGTCGCCAGGCCTCATACGGCATCGTGCGTCGCGACGCGCGCGGCAACTATAGCTGCGCGCTCAACCGGTCGAGCGGCGACCGCCGACTCGATTCACGCTATTGCCGGGCCGCCACGGATTGCGTGCGGAAAGGCGCACGCAAGATCGAAGCGGTTCATACCTGCATCGATCAGCGCAAGCCAACGTTGCTCGCCGAAATGAAGCGCGCTTTTGCGGATCGCGTAAGATGAACACCCTCACTCTCCCCTCCCCGCGCGAGGAAGCGTGGCGCTGGAGCGATCTAGACACGCTCCGCGCCGCCGCCGACACCGCGCCGCAAGCGACCAGCATCGATCCGGCAGGCTTGTTCCTCGACCTGCCCGGCCCGCGTCTCACCTTCATCGATGGCGCGTTCGAGCCCGCACATTCGCGCCCCGGCCAAGTCCAGCTCACCCGCCTCGACATGACCGGCACCCACCCGCTCGGCCGCTTTGCCCAGGGCGAAGGCTGGGTGCTGCACCTCGACGCCCGCGCCGCCACCGACCCCGTCCAGATCGTCCATCTCGCCACCGGTGGCGAGAACCATGTCCCCGCGCGCATCGACCTGGCCGACGACGCCGTCGCCACGCTCATCGAAACGCTCGCCGGCCGCGGCTGGAGCAACCGCCTGCTTCACGCTTCGCTCGGCAAGGGCGCCCGCCTGATGCGCGCCGTGCGCATCCTCCAGGACGAAGGCTTCGTCTCGATCCGCGACGAGGCGAGCATCGGTGAGGCCGCCAGCTATGTCGCCACCTTCCTCGGCGCCGGGAATGCGGGCAGCCGCATCGACGGCGCGCTGCGCCTCGACGGCGTCGGCGCCTATGCCGAGATGAGCGGCGCATTGCTTACCCGCGCGCAGCAACGACAGGAAGCCGCCGTCGCGGTCCACCACGCCGTGCCCGAAGGCACCAGCCGCCAGGTCTGGCGCGCGGTCGCCGCCGACGCTTCCACCGTCAGCCTCGCCGCCCGCGCCGAAGTCGCCCGCCACGCGCAGAAGACCGACGGCGAACAATCGCTGCGCGGCCTGCTGCTCAAGCGCACCGCGACGGTAAACCTCAAGCCCGAACTCGAAATCTTCGCCGACGACGTCAAATGCGCGCACGGCGCCACCGTCGGCGAACTCGACGCCAGGGCGCTGTTCTACATGCAATCGCGCGGAATTCCCGAGCCGCAGGCCAAAGCCCTCCTCACCCACGCCTTCGTCGCCGACGCGCTCGACCGGATCGGCGAGGAGACGGTGCGCGAGGCGTTCAAGGCCGATGCGGATCAGTGGCTGGAGGCGGCGCTGTGAGTCTTGCTGCAATCCAATCCCGTTCCCCTGCGAAAGCAGGGGCCCAGGGTCACGCAACGCACCGCCCCTGGCTCTGGACCCCTGCTTTCGCAGGGGAACAGCGCCTGTTTTGGAACGATGTGCCGACACTGGGTGACGGCGCATGACCACCCTCACCGCCACCGCCCCGCTCGACGTGCTGGCCGATTTCCCCGCGATCCCCGCCGGCTGGGCCTATCTCGACACCGCCGCAACCTCGCAGAAACCGCAACCGGTGATCGACGCGATCACGCGCGGCTATGATACCACCTACGCCACCGTGCACCGCGGCGTGTACCAGCGTTCGGCCGATATGACGCTGGCGTTCGAAGCCGCGCGCCGCCGCGTCGCCCGCTTCATCGGCGCGCAGGAAAACGAGATCGTCTTCACCCGCGGCGCCACCGAAAGCATCAACCTCGTCGCCACCTGCTGGGCACAGACCAACCTCAAGCCCGGCGACCGCATCCTGCTGAGCCAGCTCGAGCATCACAGCAACATCGTGCCGTGGCAGATGGCGGCCGAGCGCACCGGCGCGGCGATCGACGTGATCCCCCTCACCCACGACCACCGCATCGATCTCGACGCGATGGAAAGGATGCTGACCCCCCAGCACAAGCTGGTCGCGCTCGCCCATGTCTCCAACGTGCTCGGCTCGCTCCTCGACGCCAAACGCGCCGCAAAGCTCGCCCACAATGTCGGCGCGAAGCTGCTGCTCGACGGCTGCCAGGCGGTCCCGCGCCTGGCGGTGGATGTCGCCGATCTCGATTGCGACTTCTATGTCTTCTCCGGCCACAAGCTCTATGGCCCGACCGGGATCGGCGTGCTGTGGGGCCGCTACGAGCTGCTCGACGCGATGCCGCCCTATCAGGGTGGCGGATCGATGATCGATCGCGTGACGTTCGAGAAGACGACCTACGCCCCGCCACCCGGCCGGTTCGAGGCGGGGACGCCGCACATCGTCGGCGTGGTGGGGCTGCACGCCGCGATCGACTATGTCGACGGCATCGGCCTCGATCGCATCCATGCGCACGAAACCGCGCTGGTGACCCGCACCCGCGAAGCCTTGGCCGGCCTCAACAGCGTCCGCGTGTTCGGCCCCGCCGACAGCGCCGGAATCGTCAGTTTCGCGGTCGAGGGGGTGCATCCGCACGACGTCGCCACCATCTTGGACGAAGGCGGGGTCGCGATCCGCGCCGGCCATCACTGCGCCCAGCCGCTGATGGACGCGCTGGGGATGGCGGCAACGGCGCGGGCGAGCTTCGGCGTGTATAACGGCGCGGCGGACATCGACGCGCTGGTCAAGGGTATCGAACGGGTAACGAGGATCTTCGGGTGAATGAAGAACGGAAAATCGAAGTGGAAGAAGTGACCTCGGTCGAGGCGCCGCCGCGCGCGCGAGTGGAGGAGGCGCGCCAGACGTTCGAGCGCAAGCGCGATTATCTCGAAGGCTTCCTTTCGCAAAAACCCTCGGATGTCCCAGCCGGCGAGCCCGGCGGCGCCACCTATGACGCGATCATCGAGGCGCTCAAGGAAATCTACGACCCCGAAATCCCGGTCAACATCTACGACCTCGGCCTGATCTACAATGTCGAGGTCACGAGCGAAGGCCATGCCGTGGTGACGATGACGCTCACCACCCCGCATTGCCCCGTCGCCGAATCGATGCCGGGCGAGGTCGAGCTGCGCGTCGGCGCGGTGCCGGGCGTCGGCCATGCCGAGGTCAACCTCGTCTGGGATCCGCCCTGGGACCCGCAGAAGATGAGCGATGAAGCCCGGCTCGAACTGGGGATGCTGTGATGACCGAGACGAAGACCCGCGCCCGCCCCGCCGCGATCCTGCTGACGCCGAATGCCGAAGCGCGTGTCGCCGCGCTGATGGCGGCCGCGCCCGCCGAAGCGATCGGGGTCAAGCTGTCGACCCCCCGTCGTGGCTGCTCGGGCCTTGCCTATTCGGTCGATTACGTCACCGCGGCGAACCCGATGGACGAACGCATCGACACGCCCGGCGGCACGCTGTTCGTCGACGGTGGCTCGGTGCTCTACCTGATCGGCAGCACGATGGACTGGGTCGAGGACGATTTCACCGCCGGCTTCGTCTTCAACAACCCCAATGCCAAGGGCGCGTGCGGCTGCGGCGAGAGCTTCACGGTCTGAGCCGGGCGGCATAAAGCTCGAACGCGGCCAGCGCGTCGCGCCAGCGTTCGAGCTGGACGTCGCGTCTCCGTTCGTCCGGAAATTCGCGGTGGACCAGGCTTAGCTCGGTGATCCCGCCAAGTTCGAGCAACTGCACGACCAGCTTTGACGGCGGCCGGTCGCCATGTTCCCAATCCACTCCCAGCACATCGCCCGGGATCACCAGGGTGAATGTGCCGAAATTGTCATAACCGCGCCCATCGTTGAGCGCGACCGCGATCCAGAAGCCCCGGCCCGCCTTGGCTTCGATACTGGCCTGCACCACCGTTCCAGATGCGCCGCCCCACCAGTGGCCGATATGCCGCGGCTGGGTCCACAGGTCGAACACGGTCTGGATCGGCAATGCGATGCGGGTCAGCAGGGTGATCCGCGGCGCATTCGCCATCAGTTGGCGGCCTTGCGCCGATTGTCCGGCATTGACTGTGCAGTGCAGCGCATGTGACGAGTATTTATTCGCACTCGCACAATATCAAGGAATTTTCATGACGGATGCGAAAGAAGCCGTTCTGCCCGTGGATCCGCGCTGGAAAAAGGCCGGGATCGCGGCGGCCGTGCTGCTCGCGCCCGGCGGGTTCATCCTGGGCGGCATCCTCATCACCCGCGCGATCCGGCGGCGACGCGAGGCAGAAGCCGCGAGTTCGTCCGACCGAATATAGGTCATATCGACCTGGTTCCCGCCCAGGATCAAGCGTGCCGCCCTTGGCTCTGTGCTCCTGCTTTCGCAGGGGAACAACGCCCTAGGCCCACCCCTCCAGCACCTGATCGGGCGGGCGGTGGCCGTCCGCCCAGAAGCGGATATTGGCGATCACCTTCTCGCCGGTCGCCACCCGGCCCTCCAGCGTCGCCGATCCCATATGCGGCGTCATCACTACATTGGGCAGCGCCAGCAGCCGCGAATCGATCTCCGGTTCGAACCGCCACACATCGAGCCCCGCGCCTGCCAGCCTGCCGGCCTCCAGCGCCTCGATCATCGCATCCTCGTCGACGATCCCGCCGCGCGAAGCGTTGATGAGATAGACTTGCGGCCCCAGCAGCGCGATGCGCCGCGCGTCGATCAGGTCGCGGCTGTCGTCGTTGAGCGGCGTGTGGATCGTCAATATGTCGATATTGCCCAGCATCTCGTCCAGATTGGGATGCCATTCCGCGCCGAACTCGGCCTCGACCACCTTGGGCAGCCGGTGGCGGTTGTGATAGTGGATCGACAGGCCGAACGCCCGCGCGCGCCGCGCCACCGCCTGGCCGATCCGCCCCATGCCGACGATGCCCAGCCGCTTGCCGCCGATGCGATGGCCCAGCATGCCGCCCGGCGACCAGCCCCGCCACTGGCCCGATCGCACCAGCTTCTCGCCCTCCGCCAGTCGCCGCGGCACCGCGACGATCAGCGCCATGACCATGTCGGCGGTATCCTCGGTCAGCACGCCCGGCGTGTTGGTGACGACGATCCTGCGCGCGCGCGCGGCCTTCAAATCGATATGGTTCACGCCCGCGCCGAAATTGGCGATCAGCTTCAGCCGCTCGCCCGCCCCTGCGATCAGCTCGGCGTCGATCTGGTCGGTCACGGTCGGCACCAGCACGTCGCAATCCGCCATCGCCGCCTTGAGCGCATCGCGGCTCATCGGCGCGTCGGTGGGATTGCATACGGTATCGAACAACTGGCCCATCCGCTGTCCGATACCGGCCGGCAGTTCACGGGTGACGACGACGCGGGGACGCTGTTGTGCCATGTCAAGCCGATTGGCCTTGCCGCCGCCGCCAGTCAACGGTTGATGCGCGGTGGGCGGTCGCTCTAAATGGCCCGAACAACTTGGGATATGTCGAAATGCGCGTTCGGCGGGGTGCCATATTCGGTCTGATCGTGCTCAGCCTGCTGATGGCGGCCCTGGGCGAAGCGTGGGCGCAACAGCGCAAGCCGCCCTATTACGCTTCGATTGCGGCGTCGAAGGCGCGGATGCGCACCGGCCCCGGCCGCAACTATCCCGCCAGCTGGCTCTATCAACGCGCCGACCTGCCGGTAAAGGTGGTGGAAGTGTATAACGACTGGCGCAAGGTCGAGGACCCGGACGGCACCCAGGGCTGGATGCAGGTCCAACTGATGTCGAGCCAGCGCACCGCCTATGTCGTCGGCGGGATCGTCGAGCTGCGCGATGCGCCGCGCGCCAATGGCCGCATCAACTGGCGCGCCGCGCCCGGCGTGGTCGGCCGAATCAGCAAATGCCAGCGCGGCTGGTGCTGGTTCGACGTGCGCGGCCGCGCCGGCTATGTCGAACAGAACCGCATCTGGGGCACCGACCCGGGCGAGGAAATCGACTGAAACGCCAAAATCCTCCCCGCCATGGGGAGGTGGCGCCGAAGGCGACGGAGGGGGCGGGCGGCGGTCCGCTCAAAATTTCAGGCACGCCGCCGTCCTCCCCCTCCGTCATCCCCCGCCTTCGCGGGGGCTGCCACCTCCCCCTGGCGGGGAGGATCAATCGCATCTCACATCAGTTCCACCGCCATCGCCGTCGCCTCGCCGCCGCCGATGCACAGCGACGCCAGCCCGCGCTTCTGGCCGTTATTCTGCAACCCCGCGAGCAGCGTCGCCAGGATGCGCGCGCCGCTCGCGCCGATCGGATGGCCCAGCGCGCACGCGCCGCCATTGATGTTGAGCACGTCGTGCGGCACCGACAGGTCGCGCATCGCGATCATCGCGACGCAGGCGAACGCCTCGTTCACCTCGAACAGATCGACGTCGCCGGTGGCCCAGCCCGCCTTTTCCAGCGCCTTGCGCATCGCGAACACCGGCGCGGTGGTGAAGCGCGCCGGCAGCTGCGCATGCCCGGCATGCGCCACCACCTTCGCCACCGGTTGAAGCCCGAGCTTCTCGGCAACCGACAGCCGCGTCAGCACCAGCGCGGCCGCGCCGTCGGAGATCGACGAGGCGTTGGCCGCGGTGATCGTCCCGTCCTTGGCGAAGGCGGGCTTGAGCGTCGGGATCTTCGACGGATCGCCCTTGGCCGGCTGTTCGTCCTGGTCGATCACCACCACGCCCTTGCGCGTCCTGACCTCGACCGGCACGATCTCGCGATCGAAACCACCGCTGTTCGACGCCTGCTGCGCGCGCGTCAGGCTGGCAATCGCGAATGCGTCCTGCGCCTCGCGCGTGAACTGATATTCGGTCGCGATCTCCTCGGCGAACGTCCCCATCGCCCGTCCCGGCTCATACGCATCCTCCAGCCCGTCGAGGAACATGTGATCGTACAGCCGGTCATGTCCGATCCGCGCGCCGCCGCGATGCTTCAATGACAGATAGGGCGCGTTGGTCATGCTCTCCAGCCCGCCGGCGATGATCATGTCGGCCGATCCCGCCGCCAGCGCCTCGCTCGCCATGATCGCCGCCTGCATGCCCGATCCGCACATCTTGTTGACGGTCGTCGCCTCGATATGGTCGGGCAGGCCCGCCTTGCGCGCCGCCTGCCGCGCCGGCGCCTGGCCAAGTCCGGCCGGCAGCACGCAGCCCATATAGATGCGATCCACCGCCTCGCCCTTCAGCCCCGCGCGCTCGACCGCCGCGCCGACCGCCGCCGCGCCCAGTTCGGTCGCGCTCACATCGGCGAACACGCCCTGCATGCTGCCCATCGGCGTGCGCGCATAGGAAAGGATGACGACGGGATCGCTGGACATGATCGGCTTCCTGTGAGTTGAGTCATGGCGCGATCTAGGCGCGGCCAACGGATTGCAAAAGAGGAGGCGGTATTTTGAGTTTGCATGACGCACTGACCTGGTTCGCCTCGATCAGCGGCATCGTCGCCGCGTTCATGGTCAGCCTCGACAATGGCCGCCGCGTCACCGGCTGGGGCTTCGCGCTGTTCGTCCTTTCCAGCATCGCATGGATCGCGGGTGCGTTGATGAGCGACGACAAACCGCTGCTGTCGCAGAACGTGGTGATGTTCGGCATCAACATCTTCGGCGTCTACCGCTATCTCATCCGCAAGAAGCCGGCCGATGCGTGAGCGCAACTCGATCCTCCCCGGCACGGGGAGGTGGCAGCGCCCTTCGACGCCGCCTGTGGCGACGCTCAGGATAAACTGCTCCGTAGGAGCAGCGCTGACGGAAGGGGGCTTCCACAAATGCTGCGCTGCGTGGCGCCCCCCCCTCCACCACCCGCTGCGCGGGCGGTCCCCCTCCCCGTGCCGGGGAGGATTCGATGCCTGACTGGCTCTGGCCCATCCTCCTCGGCCTGCTCGGCCTGGTCTTCGGCAGCTTCATCGCCACGCTGGCACTGCGCTGGCCCGAGGGGCGCAGCGCGCTGAACGGCCGTTCCGCCTGCGATTCGTGCGACAAGGCACTGACCGCGCACGAACTGGTCCCGCTGCTCAGCTTCGCGCTCCAGCGCGGGCGCTGCCGCGCGTGCGGCGGAGCGATCCATCCCGGCCATCCCGGCACCGAGATCGCGGGCCTGATCGTCGGCGTCGCCGCCGGCCTCGTCGCGCCGGGCTGGGAAGGTGTCGCGGGCGCGGTGTTCGGCTGGCTGCTGCTCGCGCTCGCCGCGCTCGACCTTGTCGCCTTCTGGCTCCCCAACGTCCTCACCGCCGCACTGGCGCTCGCCGGCATCGTCGACGGCTTGTTCCACCAGCCGGGCTGGATCGACCGCATCGCCGGCGGCGTGATCGGCTATTGCCTGCTCGAACTCGCCCGCTTCACCTATCGCCATATCCGGGGGCGCGAGGGGCTGGGCGGCGGCGACGCCAAGATGTTCGCCGGCATCGGCCTGTGGCTGGGCGCGTCGATGCTGGCGCCGGTGCTGCTCGCCGCCAGCCTGATCGGGCTTGCCGTCGCGCTCGCCGCGCGGCTCGCCGGCCGTGAAATGAGGATGACGAGCCGCCTGCCGCTCGGCACATTGCTCGCGATCGCCGCCTTTCCGGCATGGCTGTACGGCATGGGGATCTGAATGCGCGAAATCCTTGAGCGCCAGCGCGCCGCCTTCATGGCCGAACTTCCGGTGCCGCCTGCGATCCGCAAGGACCGGCTCGCCCGCGCCGCCGCGCTGGTGCGCGACAACGCCGCCCGCTTTTGCGACGCGCTCAGCGAAGATTTCGGCCATCGCAGCCCGCGCCAGTCGATGATCACCGACATCGCCGCCTCGGTCGCCCCGCTCAAGCACGCGATCGGCCATGTCGACCGCTGGGCGAAGCGCGAGAAGAAACCGGTGATGTTCCCGCTCGGCCTGCTCGGTGCGCGCGCCTGGGTCGAATATCAGCCCAAGGGCGTGATCGGCATCATCGCGCCGTGGAATTTCCCTGTGAACCTGGTCATGTCGCCGCTCGCCGGGGCATTCGCCGCCGGCAACCGCGCGATGGTCAAGACCAGCGAGTTCACCCCCGCCACCGCCACGCTGTTCGCAGAGCTGGCCCCCCGCTACTTCGATACTGCCGAACTCGCCTTCGTCAGCGGCGGACCGGATGTCGGCCAGGCGTTCGCTGCGCTCCCGTTCGATCACCTGCTGTTCACCGGCGCGACCGGCATCGGCCGCCACATCCTGCACGCCGCCGCCGACAACCTCACGCCCGTGACGCTTGAACTGGGCGGCAAGTCGCCCGCGATCCTGGGCCGCGGCGCGAACCTTGCGCAGGCGAGCGAACGCATCGCGATGGGCAAGCTGCTCAACGCCGGGCAGATCTGCATCGCGCCCGATTATCTGCTGGTCCCCGCCGAACAGGAAGCCGCCGCCGTCGACGGCATCGTCCGCGCCGCCAACGCGATGTACCCGACGCTGCTGACCAATCCCGACTACACCGCGATCATCAACGACCGCCATTTCGATCGCCTGACCGCCGCGCTCGACGACGCGCGCGCCAAGGGGGCACAGGTGATCGCGGTGAACCCGGGACAAGAGGATTTCGCCGCCTCGAACGCGCGCAAGCTGCCGCTGCATATCGTCCGCAACCCGACCGACGACATGATCGTGATGCGCGAGGAGATATTCGGCCCGATCCTGCCCATCCGCACATATGACACGATCGATCACGCGATCGCGCAGGTGAATCGCGGCGGCCGCCCGCTCGCCCTCTATTATTTCGGCCACGACAAGGACGAACGCCGCCGCGTGCTCGACCGCACCATTTCGGGCGGGGTCTGCCTGGACAACACGATCTTCCACAATGCGATCGAGGAATTGCCGTTCGGCGGCATCGGCCCGTCGGGCATGGGCGCCTATCATGGCGAGGCCGGATTCCGCACCTTCAGCCACGCTCGGAGCGTGTTCAGCCAGTCGCGGTTCGATATCGCCAGGCTCGGCGGGCTCAAGCCGCCCTATGGCAAGGCCACCGACATGGCGATCAAGCGCCAGCTCTGACGAATCAAAGCCCCGTCAGCCATTCCGCGATCATCGCTCGTCCGGCGGCGACCGCATTGGCGCCATGCCGGTCATGTTCCTGACGCAGCCGCGCGACATCGGTGCCCGCCCCCGCGACATAATCGTCGGCATCGATCAGCCATTCCTCGAACCGCGGATCCTCCCCCATCTCGGCATGGAATTGCAGCGCGAGCAATTCCGGACCGCGCCGGAACGCCTGATGCGCGCAACCGGGCGTGGCGGCGAGCAGCTCGACGCGATCGGGCAGGGGAAAGGTATCGCCATGCCAGTGCAGCACCGGCACGTCGGCAAGGTGCCGCAGCGGCGATCGCGCGCCCGCCGCGTTCAATCGCACCGGCGCGAAACCCACTTCGCGCACCGGACCCACAAAGACCGTCGCGCCCATCGCCTGCGCGATCATCTGCGCGCCCAGGCACACGCCCAGCGTGGGCAGCCCCAGCGAGATGCGGCTGGCCAGGCGATCGACCTCGCAATCGATCCACGGATGCGTGTCGCGCTCGTAAACGCCCATCGGCCCGCCCATCAGGATCAGCAGATCGGGCGCATTGAAGTTGATGCTGGAAAAGGCCGGATCGGTCACGTCGATCCGGTCGAGCGCATAGCCCGCCGCCTCGACCGGCGCGCGAAAGCCCGCAATCCCCTCATAGGGCGTGTGACGGATGATAAGGCCCTGCTTCATATCACCAGATCCTAGCGCCCCCGCGCGGCGCGGAAAGCCAAGACCTGCTTTGGGAGGCGAAAGACGGTGGCATATGCCGCCCTCAGAACCCCTCGGGCAGTTCGATCGGGCCTACCGCCTCGCGATAGCGCGCGATCGCATAGCGATCGGTCATCCCGGCGATGAAGTCGGCGATGTGGCGGCTGCGCCAAGGTGCCTCGGCCGGCAGGCAGTCGCCCCATCCCTCCGGCATCAGCGTCGGATCGGCGCGATAGGCGGCGAACAGCCCGGCGATGATCCCCTGCGCCGCCGTTGCCGCCGCCAGCTGGCGCGGGTGATGATAGAGATTGGCGTACATGAAACGTTTGAGCATCCGCTCGGCCTCGCGCATCTCGTCCGAAAAGCACGCCAGCGTCGCGCCCGCGGCGCGCACGTCCTCCACCGTCTCGACCCCCGCCGCCGCCACGCGCCGCCGCGTCTCCCCGACCAGGTCGTTGACCATCGTACCGATCTGCGCGCGCACCAGCTCGCGCATCAGCCGCTTGGGCTCGCCCTCGGGAAAGCGCGCGCGCACCGCGTCCCAGCCGCGCGCGACCAGCGGCACCGCCAGCAGCTGCTCGATCGTCAACAGCCCCGCGCGCAGCCCGTCGTCGATATCGTGATTGTCATAGGCGATATCGTCGGCGATCGCCGCCACCTGCGCCTCGAGCGAGGCATGGCTGTCGAGGTCCAGCGCAAATGCCGCGTCGGCAGCGGCCAGCGCCCAGCCGGGATGGCGCACCGGGCCGTTATGCTTGGCCAGCCCCTCCAGCACCTCCCAGCTCAGGTTCAGCCCGTCCCAGCCGGGATAGGGGCTGTCGACCACCATCAGCGCACGCAGCGTGTTGCCGTTGTGATCGAACCCGCCTTGGCCGGTCAGCGCCGCCTTCAGTGCATCCTCGCCGGCATGGCCGAACGGGGGATGGCCGATATCGTGCGCCAGGCACAGCGCCTCGGTCAGATCCTCGTTCAGTGCCAGGGTGCGTGCGACGGTCCGCCCGATCTGCGCCACCTCCAGGCTGTGCGTCAGCCGCACGCGGAAATGATCGCCGTCGGGCGCCATGAACACCTGGGTCTTGTGGCGCAGCCGGCGAAAGCTGATCGAATGGACGATGCGGTCGCGGTCGCGCTGGAACGCATCGCGCGGGCCCCGCGCGGTGCCGTCGCCCTCCGCATGCAGCCGGCCCCGGCTGCGCGCCGGATCGCTGGCATAGGGGGCAAGCGCGGTCATGCGAGGGCCTTCAGGCGAATCGGCATCGCCGCCGCATAGATCAATTCGCCGCCAGCTTCTCGATCTTCTGCCCGGCCTCGCTCGTCCAGGCAAAGGCCGACAGCCCCTTTTTGCCGATCGCGTTGACGAAGCCCTGCGCCTCGCCCGGCGACTTGAACGGCCCGGCGAGCAACCGGTTGGTGAAGCGCAACGGCGTCGTCCACGCCTGTTTGCCACGAAATTCCGGCTCCGCCTTGGCGACCAGCGCCTTCCACGCCTTGGGCAGGTCCTTCACATTGGCGCCGCCCGCCACCTGCACCCAATGCCGCGCCGGTTCGGCCTTGACGGGCTCGGGCTTCGCCTTGCCCTTGGCGACCGCCTTGGGATCGGTCGGCTTGGCCTTCGGATCGGTGGCCCTTGTTTTGGTATCTACGGCCTTCGCTCGGGATGCCTGCGCGGCAGCGGGTTGCGAACGCGGCGCTTCCGCGACGGGCTTGGGCAGGGCGGGCGTCGCGCGCGCGACCTGAACCGGCTCGGGCGCCGGCTGCGGCGGCGACTGTGCGGCCGCCGGCGGCTCGCCCGGCATCGGCTGGACGCCCAGTTCCGAGGCGGGAATGGTGATCCCGGCGATGATCCGCGCGATCACATTATCCTCGCGCCCGAGCGCGGGCGTCGAGGGCACGGCCGCGGTCTGCGCCGGGGGTGGGGCGGTGACCGGCGGCGTCTCGGCGGGTGGCGGTTCGGCCGCGCTCGCGACCTGCGCCGGCGGCGCTTCGACCGGCGCCGGCGCCACCGGCTGCGGTTGAGCCTGCGCCATACGCTCCGCCTCACGCACACGTGCCGCTTCGGCCGCCGCCTCGCGCTCGCGCGCCTGCAAGTCCGCCACTCGACGCGCTTCGGCCTCGCGCGCCGCCTGTTCGTCCGCCAGCCGCTCCGCCTCGCGCTGCCGGGCGGCGAGCGCCTCAGGCGCCTGTTGCGCCTTGAGGTCGGCCAAGCGTTGCGCCTCGCGCTGCTGTGCCTGAAGCTCGGCCTGGCGCTGCGCCTCGCGCATCTGCGCCGCCTGCGCCTCGGCCGCGCGTTGCTCACGCTCGCGCAATTCGCGGCGCGATGGCGGGCGTTCGCGCGATCCGCTCGTCAGCGGGGGCGGCACGCGGGCCGGCTGCGCCGCCGCCACCGCCACCGCCACGCCGGGTTCGCCGCGCAGCACCGGCAGCGGCGGTGCCAGGCTCGCGTCCGCGATCCGCGCGGGCGTGCGCCGGATCTCGCCGAAATGCACGGCGAACGCCTTGTCGGCCGCAGGCAGCGTCGGCAGCCGGCGGAAGAAGGGCGACAGCGCGGTGCCGAACCCGCCCATCATGCTTGCGGCGATCTTGTCCGCGCCCGCCGCGTCGCCCGACATCGCCAGAATGAACGCCCGCGCGCGCCACGCCGCCCGGTCGCTGCGCCGCAACAGCGGATCGAGCACGCGCATCGCCTCGTCGGCATCGCCGCCAATGCCCAGCGACAGCGCATAGCGCCGCCGCGTCTCGTCATCGGGATCGCGGCGCATCGCCACGCGATGTTCGCGCTGGGCATGCGCCTGCGCGCCGATCAGGTCATAGGCGAGGCCGCGGTCCGAGGCATATTCATCCATGTCCAGTCCGGCGCGCGCCGCCGCGTCGAACAGCCGCAGCGCCTCGCCCGGCCGTTCCATCCGCACCATCACCATCGCCTGCCCCGCCTGGAGCCGCGGATTGCCCGGTTCGAGCGCCTGCGCCCGCGCGAAGAAACCGGCCGCCGCCGACGGATCGTTGAGCCGCGCGCTCAGCTCACCCGCCGCCAGCAGCGCGCGCACATTGCGCGGATCGCGCGCCAGCACGCGCATCTCCTGCGCCAACCGGTCGGCGTTGGGCGTGGCGGGCGGGGCCACTTCCTGCGCGGCAATCGGTGCGGCGCCGGTCGCAAGTGCCAGCCCGCACGCAGCCAGCGCCACGCGAGCGCGAAAGTTCGAAATCCGGATCATGCGTGCCCGCCGCTAGACCACGCCGCGGCTGAACGCGCACTGTCGCTTGACGACATCATCGGCGGACCGAGCCAGGCGAACGGCGAATCGAAACGGCCCGCCCGCTACCGGAACGGGCCGCTCGCGATTACTGATTGTTCTGGCGATTGAGGAAGCGCGGAATGTCGAGCGGATCCTTGTCGCCATCGTCATCCTTCGATCCGCCCCGCGCCGCGGCCATGCGCTCGAACAGCGTGCCGCCGCGCTTGGGCGTTTCGGCCGCGGGCGCCGCGTCATCGTCGCCGCCGCCGGTCAACCAGCGGCGGCGGATCGTGGGTTCGGCCGGCACCTCGGCCTGTGGAGCAGCTTCGGGCACCACCGCGTCGCTGCCCAGCACCAGCTCGTCCTCGAACCGCAACGGCGCTTCCGCCGCTGGCTCGGGCGGCAGCGGCGCTTCCAGCGTCAGTTCGTCGTCGCTTGCATCCGCGTCCGGCGCGCTCACCGAAAAGCCCGGCTCGGCCGCTTCCGGCTGCACCTCAGGCGCATCGGCCGTCACCTCGGCGACCGGCTCCGGCGCAGCCTCGGCCACCGGCTCCGGCGCGGTCTCGGCGGCAGGTGCCAGCGGACGGCGCACCGTGCCGAACGAGAAGCTGCGCGATGTGTCGGCGGCGGCGGCGGGCGCCGCGACCTTGTTGGGGTCCGCCTCGATGCCGGTCGCGACGACCGACACGCGGATCTTGCCTTCCAGCTCGGGATTGAACGCCGAACCCCAGATGATGTTGGCGTTGTCGTCGACCAGCTCGCGGATATGGTTCGCCGCCTCGTCCACCTCCAGCAGGCGCATGTCCTCGCCGCCGGTGATCGACACGATCACGCCCTTCGCCCCATCCAGCGACACGCCGTCGAGCAGCGGGTTGGCGATCGCCTGCTGCGCCGCCTCGATCGCGCGGCTGTCGCCGCTCGCCTCGCCGGTGCCCATCATCGCCTTGCCCATCTCGCTCATCACCGAACGCACGTCGGCGAAGTCGAGGTTGATGAGGCCGGGCATGACCATCAGGTCGGTGATGCCGCGCACGCCCTGCTGCAACACCTCGTCCGCCATCTGGAACGCTTCCTTGAAGGTCGTGTTCGCATTGGCCACCAGGAACAGGTTCTGGTTGGGGATGACGATCAGCGTATCGACGTACTTCTGCAATTCCTCGATGCCGGCCTCGGCCGACTGGGCGCGCTTCTTGCCTTCGAACGCGAACGGCTTGGTCACCACGCCCACGGTCAGGATGCCCATGTCGCGCGCCGCCTTGGCGATCACCGGCGCCGCGCCCGTGCCCGTGCCGCCGCCCATGCCGGCCGCGATGAAGCACATATGCGCGCCGTTCAGCGCCTCCTGCACCGACTCGATCGTCTCTTCCGCCGCCGCGCGGCCGATCTCGGGCCGGCTGCCCGCGCCCAGGCCCTGGGTGATCTTCGCGCCCAGCTGGATGCGCTGCGCCGCGGTCGACGCCTTCAGCGCCTGCGCATCGGTGTTGGCGACCAGGAACTCGACGCCCTGCACCTCGGCGCGGATCATGTTGGCGATGGCGTTGCCGCCCGCGCCGCCGACACCGATCACGGTAATCCGGGGGGTCAGCTCGTCGAGGTCGGGCGGAAGGAAGTCGATGCTCATGCTAACCTGTCTCCATCAGGCGGCACGCCCCACGAGCACCGCCTGCTTGACCTTTGTTTCTGCACCATGCGGATGACGGGTGCCAGCGCATTTAACCAGTCATCAACAGTATTTTTCAGTAATTGGCCCGAAATGCAGCCATCATCCGCTGCAGCATCGCCTTGGGATTGGCGCGCACCACCAGCTGCCCCGCAGGCTCCAGCGTGCGCAGGTCGACCGGATCGGCCGCCGCGAACGTCGCCAGCCCCGCCAGCGTCGCGAACGCCGGCCCGGCATGCGCCTCGGGCAGCGCCGACAGGCCGCGCGGCCGTCCGACGCGCACCGATCGGCCCAGCGCCTGCTGCGCATAGTCGGCGATGCCCTTCAATTCCGCGCCGCCGCCGGTCAGCACGATCTGCCGCCCGACCGGATCCTCGAAATGCAGCTTGGCCAATTCGTCGCGGATCTCGCCCATCATCCGGTCGAGCCGCTGGCGGATCACCGCGATCAATTGCGCGCGGGTGATGCGCGTGCCCTCGGCATGCTCCTCCTGCGCGGCGAGCGGGGCGACGTCGATCATCTCGTGATTGTCGCGCGGCGTCATGTTGGCGCTGCCATAGAAGCACTTCATCCGCTCCGCCTGCCCGCGCCGCGTGCCGAACGCGCTGGCGATGTCGTCGGTGATGTCGGCCGACCCGCATGCGATCGACGACAGCCCGGTCAGCACGCCGTCCTTGTACACCGACACGTTGGTCACGCCCGCGCCGATCTCGACCAGCGCGACGCCCAGCTCGCGCTCCTCCTCGGACAGGCATGCCAGCCCGGTGGCGACCGGCGCGGCGATGATCGATTTCACCTCCAGATGCGCTGAACGGACGCACAGGTCCAGGTTGCGCACCGGCGCGCCCTCGGTCGAGACGACATGGATATCGACCCCCAGCCGCTCGGCATGCAGCCCCCTGGGCTGCTTCACCCCGGCCAGCCCGTCGAGCGTATAGCGCGTCGGCTGCGCGTGCAGCACCATCCGTCCGCCCGGATTGATCGCCTCGCGCCCGGCGCGCAGCAGATCGTCGACATCGGCCTGCTCGACGCGATGTCCGCCCAGATCGACCTCCAGCCGCAGGATGTTCGATTCCATGCCGCCAGCCGAAAAGCTGACCCACACATCCTCGATATTGGTGCCCGCGATGCGTTCGGCCTGCTCCACCGCCTCGCGCACCGCCACCTCGGTCGCGTGCATGTCGGCGATATAGCCGCGCTGCACGCCGCGGCTCTCGCGCTGGCCGGTGCCCAGCACGACCAGTTCGCCGCCATCGCCCTTCTGCGCGATCAGCGCCGACACCTTCGACGATCCGATGTCGAGCGCGGTGATCAATCCTTCAGGTGCCGTCTTCGCCATAAAATCCCCTACTCGCCCACACTCGCCGTTTCGCCGATCGTTTCAATCGTCTTGCGCACGCCCTGTCCCGGCATCCGCACCACCAGCCGCGCCGGATCGCGCATGTCGAAGCGCAGATAGCCGCGCCCAAGCAGCCGGTCGGCGCCATCCAGCTCGGCGAATTTCTTGAGCGCCCTGGCCGCGTCCGCCTCACCCTCGGGCAGCGCCAGCCGCTCGCCGGTGTTGAAGCTCAGATCCCAGCGCCGGTTGCCGATCCAGGTCGCCGCCTTGACCAGCGGCTTCAATGCCGGCGCCGCGTCGAGCAGCCGCTGATAGGCCGGCTGCTGGGCATAGGCGCCGTCGCCGATCACCAGCGGCAGATCGGGCATCGCCTCGGCCGACACCGGCTCCAGCAGCACGCCCTCGGCATCGATCAGCATCAGCTGGCCCTGGTGCTGCCACACCGCCGCCGCGGTGCGCTCGATCACATGGATCATCAGCGTGTCGGGCAGCCGCCGCGACACGCGCGCGTCCGCCACCCAGCCGATGCTCATCAGCTTGCCGCGCACCTCCTCCAGATCGACCAGCGGCATCGCCTGCGATTTCTGGTCGAGCGCGTAATTATACACCGCCATCTTGTCGGCGCGCCTGATCCCGGTCACCTCGACCTGCTCGACGCGGAATCCGGCGCGCCCGACGCTCTCCGCCACCGCCGTGCCGATGATGCCGGGCACGCCGAAAATCGTCGCCACGCCCAGCACCGATGCCACGGCAATCCCGGTGATCCCCCACACCGTCATCCGGTGCAGCGTCGCCTCGCTCACCGGGAGTGCCGCAATGGCGAGGTCGAGCACGTTGGGCTGCTTCTTCTTGACCAGTGCGCGCGAGGTCTGCGCGCGCCGCTTGGGCTTCACGGTCGGGCGCTTGGCGGGGTTCGGCTTGCGGCTCATGCGTCCACCCTCATCGCCTCGTCGACGCCCTGCGCGTTCATCGCCTCGTCGACGATCGCCTGCACCAGCTGCGCATAGCTCATGCCCAGCTTCTTCGCCTGTTCGGGCACCAGGCTCAGCGGCGTCATGCCGGGCTGGGTGTTGACCTCAAGCAGGAACAGCCCCTCGACCCCCAGCTCGTCGTCCCAGCGGAAATCCGACCGCGACGCCCCCCTGCAGCCGAGCAGCCGATGCGCGTCCAGCGCGATGCGCTTGCACGCCTGCGCGATCTCGTCGGGAATCTCCGCCGGACAGATATGGTCGGTCAGCCCGTCGGTATATTTGGCATCGAAATCGTAAAAGCCGCTCTTGGGCTTCAATTCGGTCACCAGCAGCGCCCGAGCTTCACCTTGGCAGCCGCCGAGCACCGCGGTGGTCAGCTCACGCCCGCGAATGAACGGTTCGGCCAGCAGCTCGTCGAATTCCTGCCACGGCCCCTTGGCGTCCGGCGAGATCGGATTGCCGCAATTCCCTTCCGCGGTGACGATCGCCACGCCGACCGATGATCCTTCATTGACCGGTTTCAGCACATAGGGCCGGGGCAGCGGATCGCGTTCATACAGCGTCGCGGTGCGCACGATATGCCCGCCGGGCATCGGAATCCCATGCGGCACCAGCGCCTGCTTGGTCAGTTGCTTGTCGATCGCGATGACCGAGGTGACCATGCCGCTATGCGTATAGCGCAGGCCCATCAGGTCGAGCATGCCCTGCACCGTCCCGTCCTCGCCCGGCGTCCCGTGCAGCGCGTTGAACACCAGGTCCGGCTTCGCCGCCGCCAGCCGGGCCGCGACATCGCGATCCATGTCGATCCGCGTCACCCGGTGCCCCAGCGACTCCAGCGCCTGCGCAATGCCCTCGCCCGACATCAGCGACACCGATCGCTCCGCCGACCAGCCGCCCATCAGCACGACGATGTGCAATTTCCCGCTCACGTTGATGTGCCCACGCGTTGGATTTCCCACTCCAGCTCAACGCCGCAATGCGCCTTCACCTTCGCGCGCACCGCCTCGCCCAGCCCTTCGATATCCGCGCTGGTCGCATCGCCCAGGTTGAGCAGGAAATTGGCGTGTTTCTCGCTCACCTGCGCCCCGCCGCGCGTCATGCCGCGACAGCCGGCGGCATCGACCAGCGCCCACGCCTTTTCGCCCGGCGGGTTCTTGAAGGTCGACCCGCCGGTCTTGCTGCGCAACGGCTGCGAGTCCTCGCGCGCGGCGGCGATGCGGTCCATCTCGGCCTGGATCGCCGCCGGATCGCCGGCCTGCCCGCGAAACGTCGCGCTCACCACCACGGCACCCTCGGGCAGTTGCGAGTGGCGATAGCCATAGCCCAGCGCATCGACCGTCAGCGTCCGCAACGCGCCCGATCGCAACACCACTTCGCACTCGACCAACACGTCCGCCGTCTCGCGCCCATAAGCCCCGCCGTTCATCCGCACGAACCCGCCGACCGTGCCGGGGATCGAGCGCAGAAACTCCACACCGGCGATTCCGGCGTCGCGCGCGCTCGACGAGACCAGGATGCCGCTCGCCCCGCCGCCGCACTTCAGCGTCACCGCATCGACCTGCTCGACCCGCGCGAACGCCTTGCCCAGCCGCACCACCACGCCCGGCACCCCGCCATCGCGCACGATCAGGTTCGACCCCAGCCCCAATGCCATCACCGGCACCGCCGGATCGAGATCGGCCAGAAACGCCGCCAGATCGTCGATATCCGCCGGCTCGAACAGCCATTCCGCGGTCCCGCCGCTCTTGAACCACACCAGCGGCGCCAGCGGCGCGTCCGGGGTCAGCTTGCCGCGCACCTTGGGGAGCAGGGACACACTCACTTCACCCCCCATAGCTTCGCCCATTGCTTCCAGAACTTCAGATTCGCCTCGGCCGCCTGCTGCCCGGCCTGTTGCAGCTCGGCGACCTGCTTGCCGGCGTCGAGCAGCTTCTGCGCCGCCTCGATCTGCGCCTTTTGCGCGCGCAGGATCTCGCACTGCATGTCGCTGGCGATCGAGAACCAGTCGCTCATGCCGCTTGCGCCCGCTGTGCGTTCACCGCGTCGGCAAGGCCCCCCGCCCATTTGGTGATGTCGCCCGCGCCCAGGCACACGATCAGGTCGCCCGGCTGCGCCACCTGCCCGATCGCCTGGGCCAGCGCGCCCGCATCGCCGATCGTCGCCGCCGCGCGATGCCCGCGCTCGCTCGCCCGCGCCACCAGCGCCTGCGCATCGACGCCCTCGACCGGCGTCTCGCCCGCCGCATAGACCGGCGTCACATATACCATGTCGGCATCGTTGAACGCCTGGGCGAAATCGTCCATCAGATTGCCGAGCCGCGAGTAACGGTGCGGCTGCACCACCGCGATCACGCGCCCTTCCACGCTCTCGCGCGCCGCCGCCAGCACCGCGCGGATCTCGACCGGATGATGGCCGTAATCGTCGATCACCACCGCCGGGCTTCCGCTGGCGAACCCGATCTCGCCGACCTTGGTGAAGCGCCTTTTGACCCCGCCGAACTGCGCGAAGCCGTTCTGGATTGTCGCGTCGGCGATCCCCATCTCCAGCGCCACGCCGATCGCGGCCAGCGCGTTCTGGACATTGTGCCGCCCCGGCATCGGCAGGTCGATGCCCTCGATCGAGCGCGTGCTGCCGTCGCGCGAGCGGATGATCGCCTCGAACCGGTTGCCGCCGGGATAGGGCTGCACGTTCACCCCGCGCACGTCCGCCGACGCCGCGAAGCCATAGGTCACGATGCGGCGATCCCGAACCCTCGGGATGATCGCCTGCACCTCGGGATGATCGAGGCACAACAGCGCCGCACCATAAAAGGGCACATTCTCGACGAACTCGACATAGGCGTCCTTGGCCGCGTCGAACGAGCCGTAATGGTCGAGATGCTCGGGATCGATATTGGTGACCACCGCGATCGTGCCGTCGAGCCGCAGGAAGCTGCCGTCGCTCTCGTCGGCCTCGACCACCATCCATTCGCTGTCGCCCAGCCGCGCATTCGAGCCATACTGGTTGATGATGCCGCCGTTGATGACGGTCGGATCGACGCCGCCCGCGTCGAGCAGCGCGGCGATCATGCTGGTGGTCGTCGTCTTGCCATGCGTCCCCGCCACCGCGACGGTGGATTTCAGACGCATCAGCTCGGCCAGCATCTCCGCGCGCCGCACCACCGGGATGCGCCGCGCATAGGCCGCCTGCACCTCCGGATTGTCGCGCCGAATCGCGGTCGAGGTGACGACCACCGCCGCGTCGCCCAGATTGTCGGCCGACTGGCCGATCGCGATGGCGATGCCGCGCTTGCGCAGCCCCTCGATCACATAGCCCTCGGCCGCGTCGCTGCCCTGCACCTTGTAGCCCAGATTGTGCATCACCTCGGCGATGCCCGACATGCCGATCCCGCCGATCCCGACGAAATGGATCGTGCCGATCTCCTTGGCGACGCCCTTCATGCCGCCACCTTGGCATAAGCCGCGCCGGCCTGCATCTGCCGCACCGGTTCGGCCCGGCCCAGCCCGGCCGACGCCCAATCGGCATCGATCGATTCGACCAGATCGGCCAGGTCGCGCACCGCGTCGGGCCGCCCGACGCTGCGCGCGCAGGCGGCGGCATGCGCCAGCCCCGCCGGCTCCAGGCCCAGTTTCTGCATCTGCTTGGCCAGCTCCTGCGCGGTGAAAGCGCGTTGCGGGATCGTCCGCGCCCCGCCCGCCTCGCTGATCTCGCGCGCGTTCGCGGTCTGATGATCGTCGGTCGCGGTCGGCAGCGGCACCAGGATCGCCGGCCGCCCGGCGGCGGTCAGCTCGGCGATGGTCGAGGCGCCGGCACGCGCGATCACGACATGCGCCCAGGCCAGCCGCTCGGGCAGGTCGGGCAGATAGGTCGCGATCTCGGCGGGGATGCCGTGCTCGGCATATTTGCGGCGCACCTCGTCGATATCCTCGACCCGCGCCTGATGCGTCACCTGCAGCCGGCGGCGGAAATGCACCGGCAGCAGCGCGAGGCCATCGGGCACCACTTCCGACAGCACCGACGCCCCCTGGCTCCCCCCCGTCACCAGCACGCGGAAGATCCCGTCTTCCTCCAGCGGCGGATAGGGCTTCAGCCGCAAATCCAGCACCGCCTCGCGCACCGGATTGCCGACCAGATGCGTCTTCTTCTCATATTGCGGCTTCAACCGCTCGACCTTGTCATAGCTGGTCGCGATCGCCGCCACCCGGCCCGCCACCAGCCGATTGACCCGCCCCAGCACGGCGTTCTGCTCGTGCACGATCGTCGACACCCTGGCCGAGAACGCCGCGAGCAACGCGGGCAGCGAGGCATAGCCGCCGAACGCGATCACCGCCGCCGGCTTGACCTCGCGATACAGCTGCAATGCCTGGCGACGCCCCTTCAGCATCAGCCCCACGGTCTTGGCCCAGCCGACCGGCCCGCCCGAGAACCGCCCGGCCTGCACCACCCGCGTCTCGACCCCGTCGAACAGGTCGGGAAACCGCGTCCCGCGCGTGTCGCTCAGCAGCGCCACCTTGTGCCCGCGCCGCGTCAGCTCGGCCGCCAGCGCCGCCGCCGGGACCATATGCCCGCCGGTGCCGCCGGCCGCCAACACATATTGCTTCGAACTCATCAGCTTCCCCGAACCGTATAGGGCGAGCGTTTCAGATACGGGTTCCGGCGCGTGAAAGCGAGCAGAAGCCCCATGCCGATCGACAGCGCCACCATCGAGCTGCCGCCATAGGAGATGAACGGCAGCGTCATCCCCTTGGACGGCGCGAGGCCGGTGTTCACCGCCATGTTGATGAGCGCCTGGATGCCGAATTGCGCGGCGAGGCCGGCAGCTGCGAGCAGCCGGAAATTATCCTCCTCGTCCAGCAGCTTGAGCAGCACGCGGATGACGATCGCCAGATACAGGATCGCGATGCCCATGCACGCGATCAGCCCGAATTCCTCGCCGACCACCGAAAAGATATAGTCGGTATGCGCCTCGGGCAGCTTGAACTTCACCGTCCCGCCGCCCGGCCCGGTGCCGGTCGCGCCGCCCGCGGTCAGCACGGCGTGCGACATGTCGGTCTGGTAATGCTCCGCCGCCGCCTTGTCGGGATCGGGGAACAGGAAGCTGTCGATGCGCGTGCGCGCCGTGTCATAGAAGAGATAGGCCGCGATCACCCCGCCGATCGCGCCGCCGCCCAGCATGCCGATCGCCCGCCCCGAAATGCCGGCCAGCATCAGCAGCACGATCCACACCAGCCCGAACACCATCGTCTGCCCGAAATCGGGCTGTTTCATCAGCAGCGCCGCGACCAGCAAGGTCAGCACCCCGGTCAGCGGGATCACCGGCAACGTTTCGTCCCTGGCGCGCAGCGACAGGAACCAGGCGGTGGTCACGATGAAGAACGGCTTCAGGAATTCCGAAGGCTGGAAGCTCGCGAAGCCGACGCCGATCCAGCGCCGCGCGCCGTTGACCTCGGCGCCGAAGAACCCCGCCATCGCGACCAGCACCAGGCACACCGCCGTCCCCAGGATCGCCATGCGCCGCGCGAAGCTGACCGGCAGCATCGACACGACGAACAGCACCGGCAGCGACACGCCGACCCACAAAGCCTGCCGCCAGAAATAATGCATCGCGGCGAACTGCTTGCCCTCGTCCGAATAGCGCACCGCCGAGGCGGGCGAGGCGGCCGCCACCGCGATCAGCCCGATACCGATCAGCAGCATCGCGAGCAGCAGCAGGACGCGGTCGATCTCCCAGAACCACAGGCCGATGCTGGAATTACTCCCCCGGCTCAACTTGTCCTCGAACCGCCCGCGCCACCCGCGCAATGCCGGAACGTTGCGTCGTATATCGGTCATGCAAGTGCCCCCACCGCCGCGCGGAACGCCGCGCCCCGATCCTCATAATCCCTGAACTGGTCGAACGACGCGCACGCCGGCGACAACAATACCGTCTCCCCCGGCCGCGCCTGCGCCGCCGCCGATGCAACCGCGGCGTTCAGCGTGTCGCTCCGCTCCACCGGCATCTCGTCCTTCAACAGATCGGCGAACAACCCCGCCGCTTCGCCGATCGTATAGGCGCGCCGCACGTTCGCGAAGCCGGGACGGCAAGCTTCCAGATCATCGGTTTTGGCCAGGCCGCCCAGAATCCAGTGGATCCCATCGAACGCCTCCAGCGCCGGGGCGGTCGAGGTCGGGTTGGTCGCCTTGCTGTCGTTGACGAACAGCACGCCGCCCCGCGTCGCCACCCGCTCCATGCGATGCGGCAGGCCGGGAAAGCTCGCCAGCCCCTTGTCGATGCTCGCCTGATCCACCCCCAGCGCCTCGCATGCCGCGATCGCGGCCAGCGCGTTCTGCGCGTTGTGCGGCCCCTGCAGGGCGGGCCAGCGCGACTGGTCCATGCACACGCCCGGCGCGATCTTCGTCAGATCCTCGGCCCGCCCCGACCGCGCGACCTGCTTCGCCACGGCCTGCGAAGCTTCGTCGCCGATCCCGATCACGGCCGCATGCCCCTCGGACTGCATCGCGAACAGCCGCGCCTTGGACGCGGCATAGCCTTCGAACCCGTCATAGCGGTCGAGATGGTCGGGCGTGATATTGAGCAACACCGCCACGTCGCAGTCCAGGCTTCGCGTCAGATCGATCTGATAGCTCGACAGCTCCAGCACATAGACGCCACCTTCGGGCAGCGGATCCTGCCCCAGGATCGGCAACCCGATATTCCCGCCCAGCCGCGCCGGAACGCCCGCCGTCTTCAGGATATGGTGGATCAGCGCGGTCGTGGTCGACTTGCCGTTGGTCCCGGTGATCCCGACGACCTTGTGCGCGGGCAGTTCGTTCCGCGCCTGCGCGAACAATTCGATGTCGCCGATCAGCGGCACTCCTGCGGCACGCGCCTTGTCTGCGATCGGGTGGCGATTGATCGGCACCCCGGGCGACACGGCGACACCTGCAAACCCGGTCAGATCGATGTCCACCGGATCGGCAAAGCTCAAGCCCTCTCCCCCTTGGGGAGAGGGTTGGGAGAGGGGCCTATCCGCAGGCGCATCGCTCGCTGAGAGCTCCCCCTCACCCCGACCCTCTCCCCAGAGGGGAGAGGGAGAAAGAGCATCCCGCGCCGCCTCACTCGAATCCCAGGCAACAACCCGTGCCCCACCCCCCAACAACGCACGCACGCTCGCCACCCCGGACCTTGCCAGCCCCAGCACCGCATAGCGTTTCCCGCGCCAGGCGCTGGAAACGATCACCGCAGCTTGAGCGTCGAGAGCCCGGCCAGCGCCAGCACGAAGGCGATGATCCAGAAGCGGATCACCACGGTCGGCTCGCTCCAGCCCAGTTGCTCGAAATGATGGTGGATCGGCGCCATCTTGAACACGCGCTTGCCGGTGCGCTTGTAGAAGAACACCTGGATGATGACGCTCATCGCCTCGACCACGAACAGCCCGCCGATGATGCCCAGCACCAGCTCGTGATGCGCGGTGACGGCGATCGCGCCCAATGCCCCGCCCAGCGCCAGCGACCCGGTATCCCCCATGAACACCGCCGCCGGCGGCGCGTTGAACCACAGAAACGCCAGCCCCGCGCCGACGATCGCGCCACAGAAGATGGCGAGGTCGCCCGCCCCCGGCACATGCGGAATGCCGAGATAGCCGGCATAGATCTTGTTGCCCGCCAGATACACGATCAGCAGGAAGGCGAGGCTGGCGATGATGACCGGCATCGTCGCGAGGCCATCGAGCCCGTCGGTCAGGTTGACGGCATTGCCGAACGCCACGATCGTGAACGCCGCGAAGACGATGTAGAACGGCCCCAGATCGACGCTGAACTGGCTGAAGAACGGCACGTACAGCACGGTCCCGTTCGCTTGCGTGATCACCCATGCCGCGACGCCGGCGATGACGAATTCGCCCAGCAGGCGTGTTCGCCCGGATACCCCCGCCGTGCTGGCCTTCCGCACCTTGTCGTAATCGTCCAGGAAGCCGATCAGCCCAAAGCCCAGCGTCACGAACAGGCACGCCCAGACATAGGGATTGGCAAGATCCATCCACAGCAATACCGACAGCGCCAGGCTGGTCAGGATCATCAGCCCGCCCATCGTCGGCGTGCCGCGCTTGGCGAGGTGGCTCTGCGGCCCGTCGCTGCGGATCGGCTGCCCCCTGCCCTGCCGCACGCGCAGCCAGCCGATGAAGCGCGGGCCGATGATGAGCCCGATCAGCAGCGCCGTCGCCACCGCCGCGCCGGTGCGGAACGAGAGATAGCGGATCAGGTTCAGCAGCCCCGGAAAGCCCAGCCACTCGGCGATCTCGTACAGCATCAGCTATTTCCCTGAAGCGCCGCGACGATCCGCGACAGCCCGACCCCGTTCGAACCCTTGATGAGGACCGCGTCGCCCGGACGCAGCATCGTCTCCAGCGCCTCACGGGCGGCGGCGGCGTCGGGCACATGGACCAATTCGATGCGCCCCTCAAGCGCCCGTGCGAGCGGCGCCATCCCTTCGCCGACCAGGAGCAACGCTTCGACGCCCGCGCCCAGGATCGGCTCGGCCAGCCCGGCATGGAAGTCGGCCGACTGCTCGCCCAGCTCGCGCATCTCGCCCAACACCGCCAGCCGCCGCGCCGCGCGCGCCTCGCCCAGCACCGCCAGCGTCGCGCGCATCGATGCCGGATTGGCGTTGTAGCTTTCGTCGATCACCAGCGCCGTGCCGTCGCCGGCCGCCGCCTCGAACCGCGCGCCGCGTCCGGCCAGCCCGCCCATCTCGGCCAGTGCCAGCCCCGCCTGCTCCAGATCGCCGCCCGCCGCATCGACCGCCGCCAGCACCGCCATCGCATTGGCGACCCAATGATCGCCCGGCTGCGACAAGGTAAAGCTCAGCGTGCGCCCTTCGTTTCCGTTGGCCGCCCCGATCTGGGCGGTCACGAACGTCCCGCCCGGCTGGCCCGGCAGGATCTCGATCGCGCGCACCTCGGCGCCTTCGCCCAGGCCGAACGTCACCACCCGCTCGGCATGCGGCGCGGCGGCGGCGATCAGCCGGTCGCGATGCGGGCTGTCGAACGGCACGATCGCCGTCCCGCCCGGCTCCAGCCCCTGAAAGATCTCGCCCTTGGCGTCGGCGATCGCTTCCTCGCCGTCGAAGAATTCGGTGTGCGCCGGGGCGATCGTCGTCACCAGCGCGATGTGCGGGCGCACCAGATGCGTCAGCGCGAGCAGCTCGCCGGCATGGTTCATCCCCATCTCGAACACGCCGAACCGCGCATCGCGCGACATGCGCGCCAGGCTCAGCGGCACGCCGGTATGATTATTGTAGCTCTTGACCGAGCGATGCGCCGCCCCCGGCGCGATCCGCTCGAAACATTCGAACAGCGCCTCCTTGGTGCCGGTCTTGCCGACCGATCCGGTGACCCCGATCACCGTGCCGCTCATCCGCTTGCGGCTGGCGCGCGCCAGATTTTCCAGCGCGAGCGTGGTGTCGCCCACCAGGATATGGGGGTGCGTCGTCGGCAAGGAAACGACCGCACCCGCGGCCCCGCTCGCAAAGGCCTGGTCCAGAAACCGATGCCCATCGGTGGTCTCGCCGGTCAGCGCGAAAAACAGCGCCCCTGGCCCCACCTCGCGGCTGTCGAACGCCACCGCCTCGACCTCGAACTCGCTCGACGCCGTCCCGCCGGTCGCAGCGGCGATCTCGGCCGAGGTCCACAGCGGCTCGCTCACGTCTCCTCTCCCGCTGCCGTTCCCCTGCTTTCGCAGGGGAACAGGCGGGCAGTCGGAACCGCCGCCCCGTTCACGCCGCCACCTCGCGCGCAACGCTCACATCGTCGAACGGCAATACCCGGTCGCCGACCACCTGCCCCTGCTCATGCCCCTTGCCGGCGATCAGCACGATGTCCTCCGCGCCCGCCTGCGCCACCGCCGCGGCGATGGCTTCGCGCCGGTCGCCGATCTCGGTCGCGCCCGGACAGCCCTTGATCACCTCGGCGCGGATCAGCGCCGGGTCCTCGCCGCGGGGATTGTCGTCGGTCACGATCACCACGTCCGCGCCCGCCGCCGCGGCCATGCCCATCGGCTCGCGCTTGCCCGAATCGCGGTCGCCGCCCGCGCCCAGCACCAGGATCAGCCGCCCCGCCGCATGCGGCTTCAACGCCGCGATCGCCGCCTCGATCGCGTCGGGCGTATGTGCGTAATCGACATAGATCGGCGCCCCGGCCCGGCTGATCGCCGCGCGTTCCAGCCGGCCCCTGACCGGCTGCAAGCGCGCCAGATTGCCGATCGTCGCCGCCACATTGCCCCCGGTCGCGATCACCAGCGCCGCCGCGACCAGCGCGTTCGCCGCCTGATAGCCGCCGATCAGCGGCAGGCTCACGCGATGCTCGACGCCGTCCGCGGCGATCACCAGTTTCTGGTCGAGCAGCGTCGGCTCGCGCGACACCAGCCGCAGCGCGTCGCCATGCTCGCCCACCGTCATGATGCGGTTGCCGCGCATCCGCGCGATATCCAGCACGCGCTCGGAATGCGGATCGTCGGCCCACACCACCGCCGTCCCGTCAGGATCGAGCACATCGGCGAACAGCCGCAGCTTGGCGGTCAGATATTCCGCCATGTCCTTGTGATAGTCCAGGTGATCGCGCGACAGGTTGGTGAACGCCGCCGCCTTCACCGGCAGCCCTTCCGTCCGGTACTGCGAAAGCCCGTGGCTCGACGCCTCGAACGCCAGATGCGTCACGCCCTCGCGGGCCAGCCCCGCGACATTCGACAGGAACGTCACCACATCCGGCGTGGTCAGCCCGGTCGAGACCCTCTCGTCGGCCGTGGTCACCCCCAGCGTGCCGATCGACGCGGCGTGATGCCCCGCCATCCGCCACAATTGCCGCACCATCTCGACGGTCGAAGTCTTGCCGTTCGTCCCGGTCACCGCCACCGAAATTTCGGGAAAAGGCGCGAAAAAGCGCGCCGCGATCCGCGCGAATTCGGTGCGCGGATGGTCGGTCGCGATATGCGCCGCGCCTTCCACCTTCACCTCGGGCCGCGCCACCACCGCGATCGCGCCGCGCGCGATCGCCTGGTCGATGAAATCCTCGCCGTTGAAACGCACGCCGCGAAACGCACCGAACACCGTGCCGGGCGCGACCTTGCGGTGATCGATGGCGAAGCCGGTGACTTGTCGTTCTTCGGCGCCGCCGGTCAGCTCGCCCAGCCTCACTCCCCCGCTCCCGGCGCCACGATCGGCGTGTGTGCTGCCGCCTTCACGCCGGTCTTCGGCTCGGCCTTCCACAAGAGCGGGATCACGTCGGAAACGTCGACGTCGCGCGTCTCGTCAGGCACCACGCCCAGCATCGCGCCGGTGCGCATGATCACGCGGTTGACGACCGGGGCGGCGGTCCAGCCGGCGGTGGTCTGGCCGGCCGACTGGGCGTTTCCGACGGGCGAATCGAGCATCACCAGCACCACATAGCGCGGCGCGTCCATCGGGAAAGCCGCCGCGAAGGTGGAAACATTCTGATTGCGCTTGTAACCACCCGCGCCGGGCACTTCGGCGGTGCCGGTCTTGCCGCCGACGCGATAGCCGGGGGCGTCGGCATTACGGCCGGTGCCGTGGGTGACGATCAGGCGCAGCAGCTGGCGCATCCGCGCGCTGGTCGCCTCGGAAAAGACGCGGCGCCCCTGCGGCACCTGCCCCGGCTCGATCCTGCGCAGCGTCGCGGGGTGCCACATCCCGCCATTGACCAGCGCGGCATAGGCGCTGGCAAGATGCAGCGGCGTCACCGCGATGCCATGGCCATAGGCGGTGGTCATCACCGTGGTGCGCGCCCAGTATTTGGGCCAGAGCGGCCCGGCGAGGCCACCCAGCTCGACCGTCGGCTTGTGATCGAACCCCAGGTTGCGGAACAATGTCTGCATGCGGTCGCTGCCCATCTCGTCGGCGATGCGCGCGGTGGCGATGTTCGACGAATGAATCAGCGTTTCGGGCACGTTTAGCCAGCGTTTTTGCGAATGGTCGTCGCGGATCCGGAAACCGCCGACCTGCAGCGGCGCGGTCGCGTCGTAACGCTTGGCCATCGACGGCACCACGCCGCTCTCGATCGCCGCCGCCATCGTCAGCGGCTTGAAGGTCGAACCCAGCTCATAGACGCTCTGCGTCACGTTGTTGCGGAAATGCTCGGGGTTCGCGCCCTTGACGTTATTGGGGTTGAAGGTCGGGAGCGAGGCGACCGCGACCAGTTCGCCGGTCGCCACGTCCATGATGAGCCCTGCCGCGCCGCGCGCCTGGAAACTGGTCATCGCCTGACCCAGCTCGCTCTCCAGCGCCGCCTGCGCGCGCAGATCGAGCGACAGCGCCACCGGCCGGCCGCGCATCGCCGGATCGGTCAGCTGCCGGTTCAGCGCCAGTTCCATGCCGAACGCGCCCTTGCCGTCGAAATCGACATAGCCCAGCGTGTGCGCCGCCAGCGCCGCCTGCGGATACAGCCGCTGCGGCTCGCGCGCGAACTCGATCCCCGGCTCGCCCAGCGCGTGCACCGCCGCGACCAGTTCGGGCACCGCGCGGCGCTTCAGATAGGTGAACTTCGAGTCGCTATCGAGCAGCGCGCGATACTCGCCCTCGCTCTTGCCCGGCAGCGTCGCCGCCAGCATCCTGGCCAGCTCGTTCCTGTCGCCGATCACCTTGCCCGGCCGCACGCCGATCGACCAGGCGTCGATCGTCCGGGCGAGCGGCGCGCCGTTGCGGTCGACCAGATCGCCGCGCAACGGCACCAGCATCGCGTTGATGCTGGTCGCGCCTTGCGGCTCGGCGAACAGGGCGAGCAGCGCCAGCCGCCCCACGATCACGCTGATCGCCGCCGCGAACAGCAGCGCCAGGATCATCAGCCGCACATGCGCGACCGCGAGTCCCGCGTGCCGGGAACCGGAACGCGGGCGATCGCGGGGCGCGGGCGCGACGAGGACGGTCACCGGATCTTCGTCGCCTCCGCGCGCACGCCCTTCATCAGGTCGCCGAACGAACTGTCTTTCAGCAATCGGCTGTCCAGCGCGGCGACCGCTTCGTCCTTGGCCTTCGCCGCCGCCGCGCGCACGGGCTTGGACACCGCCGCCGCGATCGTCTCGGCCTTGACGGCGGGCGCCGCCGCGACCACCGCCGCGACCGGCCTGGGCGCCGCCGCGTTCACCGCGTCGCTCGCCGTCTTCGCCACCACGACTTCCGGCACGCCTTCCGGCACGACCATCGCGGCATAGCGTTCGGCCAGGCCGTCGCCTTCCAGCGGGCGGATCTGCGCCAGCGCCGCGTCGCCCGGCAGGAACTGCGCCGGCGTGGGCGCGGTATAGCGCATCACCTCGCCATTCCAGCGTTCGAGCTGGGCGAGATTGGCGCGCGTGTCGAATTCGGTCTCAAGGCCCCGGATATCCTTGCGCGCCTTGACGATCGCGCGCTCCAGCCCCTCCACGCGCGCCCGTTCCGAGGCGACCTGCGAGGATACGAGGTAACAGCCGGGCGCCACGATCACGCCCGTCAGGAACCACCCGAACCCGTTCAACGCCTTGATCGCCATCACCGCCTCCTCAATTCGTCCATGCCGCCGCCGCGCTGCGCCGCGCGAGGCGCAGCGTCGCGGACCGGGCGCGCGGGTTCGCCGCAATCTCCTGTTCGCTCGGCCGCACGGCCTTGGCCGGCGTCTCGAAGCTCGGCGCGCGGGCCGCACCCGCCACGGGCCGGTGCCGCGAACCAGCCGGCTCGCCGCCGCTGCGCTCGCGCAGGAACTTCTTGACCATCCGGTCTTCCAGGCTGTGGAACGTCACCACCGCCAGCCGCCCGCCGGGCTTCAGTACGCGCTCCGCCGCCGCCAGCCCTTCGGCCAGCTCGTCCAGCTCGCGGTTGATATGGATGCGGATCGCCTGGAAGGTGCGCGTCGCCGGGTCCTTCTTGTCGTGCGGCTTGTGCCCCAGCGCCTTGCGCACGACGTTCGCGAGTTCGCCGGTCCGGCTCAGCGGGCGCGCGGCGACGATCGCCCTGGCCACGCGGCGCGAACGCGGCTCCTCGCCATAATGGAACAGCACATCGGCGATCTCGGCCTCGTCCGCCTCGTTGACGAATTCCGCCGCGGTCATGCCCTCGCCCGCCATCCGCATGTCGAGCGGCCCGTCGCCCTGAAAGCTGAACCCGCGCTCGGCCTGGTCGAGCTGCATCGACGACACGCCGATATCCATCGTCACGCCATCCACCGGCGCCAGCCCGCGCGCGTCCAGCTCGGCATCCATCGCCGAGAACGGTGCCTCGATCAGCGCCAGCCGGCGCGCGCTGGCGGCGACCATCGCCTGGCCGCCCTCGATCGCGCTCGGATCACGGTCGAACGCCACCACCTCGGCGCCGCGCGCCAGAAACGCGCCGGTATAGCCGCCCGCACCGAATGTCGCGTCGACATGCCGCTCGCCGGCCCGGATCGCGAGACCCTCGATCACTTCGTCCAGCAGGACCGGGATATGAGGCGCGCCGCCGCTCACAACACCACCTTCTTTTCGGCCAGGTGATAACGGCACGCCGACTTCATGATCTCGGGCGCCTTGGGATGGTCGAGCAGCGTCTTCGGGTCCCAGATCTCGACGACGTTGCCGACGCCATAGAAAAAGGCATGGCCCTGTTTCCGGATCGCGGCATGCTCACCCAGGAAGCCGGGCAGGATGAAGCGGCCCGAGGGGTCGAAGGCGATGTTCTCCCCAGGGCCGATGCCTTCACGCATGATGTTCGAATCCGCCTCGCCGCGGGCGCCGGCATGGGCTTCGGCGCGGCCGGTCAGCCGCTCGAACAGCAAGTCGAAATAGGGCTCGTCATAGGCGATCAGGCAGCGGTCGCTCTCATGGGCAGAGAGGATGGCGACGCGGCTGTCCTTGGTGTCGAGGGGATGGCCGCTGTTCTTTTCCAGCGTCGCGCGCAGGGTCGCGGGGATGGCGACGCGACCCTTGTCGTCGACCATCTGCAGTCCCACGCCTCGATACCCGCTTCGCGCCACGCCCGCCTCTTGTCGACGGACAAACCCCTCCCGCCTCCGGAAGCGTGCATGATTGCCCGCCCCGGACCCTGCCCGGCTGACGATAGGATTGCCCTGTTAACTTGAAGGCGTAACCCAAGCGGCCCGGCATTTCAATGCCTGAACCGGGGATTCTACGGTAAAATGCCCCGAAATCTGGAATCATTCGGCGTCTAACGGGTGAATATGGGCATATCGGGTAAGCAAAGCCATTTACCAGTTCTTGATTTGTTCTTATCACCGTCTTGCGGGATCGCGCGACGATGGCCGCCGCTCAACACGGCGTTCAGCGCGCGGGAATGGGATAGGGGGTGACGACCGGCTGCGGGGTTTCGGCGGTGCGCGGCGCGATGCCGAGTTCGGCGATCGGCTCGTCCTTTTCCGACGCCATGTTGCCGGCCAGCGCGTCGGTCATGTTGGCGACCACCTCGGGCCGCGGCGCGCCGTCCGCCAGCACCGGCGTCTCACGATCGGCGGACGAGAAGATCGCGCTCGCCACGCCGATCAGCAGCAATATGGTGGCAAGGCCGGTCAGGCCCACACGGACGCGCTGCATGCTCTGTTTGGGATCGGTCGGAAGCGACTTCATGGCTGTGGCAGAAATGTAACACCCCCCGCCGGGCTTGTCGATGGCGGTTTTCAGGCCGTCTCCAGCCACGGGAACACGGGCAACCCCTTCGCGCGCAGCCATTCGGCATTGTAGAGCGTCGAGAGATAGCGAAAGCCGGTGTCGCACAGGATCGTCACGACGCGCGTGCCCGGCCCCAGCTCGCGCCCCAGCCGCACCGCGCCCGCGACGTTGATGCCCGACGACAGGCCCAGGCACAGCCCCTCCTCGTCGAGCAGGCGGCGGACCCATTCCATCCCTTCCTCGTCCGCGATGCGGAACTGGGTGTCGATCGGCGCGCCTTCCAGATTGGCGGTGATCCGCCCCTGTCCGATCCCCTCGGCGACCGAGGTGCCGTCCGCCTTCAACTCGCCATGCGCATAATATTCATACAGCGCCGCGCCATGCGGATCGCTCAGCGCCACGCGCACGCGCTCGTCCTTTTCCTTCAGCCCCAGCCCGACCCCCGCCAGCGTGCCGCCCGTACCGACCGCGCAGGTGAACCCGTCGACCCGGCCCTCCATCTGCGTCCAGATCTCTTCCGCGGTGCCCAGGATATGCGCCTTGCGGTTGGCGATATTGTCGAACTGGTTGGCCCAGATCGCGTTCGGCGTTTCTTCGGCGATGCGGCGGCTGGTGTGGACGAAATGGCCGGGATTGGCATAGGGCGCGGCGGGCACCAGCACCAGCTCCGCGCCCAATGCGCGCAGCGTGTCCATCTTCTCGCGGCTCTGCGTCTCGGGCATGACGATGATCGTGCGATAGCCCTTGGCGTTGGCGACCAGCGCCAGCCCGATGCCGGTATTGCCCGCCGTCCCCTCGACGATCGTGCCGCCCGGCTGGATCAGCCCGCGCGCCTCGGCATCCTCGACGATGAACAGCGCCGCGCGGTCCTTGACGCTGGCGCCTGGATTGGCAAACTCGCACTTGCCGAAGATGTCGCACCCGGCCGCGTCGCTCGGCCCCTTCAATCGCACCAGCGGCGTGTTGCCGATCAGCGCGAGCGTGTCTTTTGCTACCTGCATATGCCGTGAATTGGCACGCCCCGCGCCCGCCCGCAAGCAAGCGAAACTATGGGCTGACGCCGGCCGCCTTCAATCGCCATAGCGGCTGATCGCGCGCGCCATGCAGCGAAGTTGCGCCGCATGCACTGGCACTCAACGTGCGACCATGGTAGAAAGATATTGATCGGAGGTAGAAAATGGGCGCGCAATTGAACATCAAGGACGCGGAGACGGTCCAGCTGGCGCGCACATTGGCGAGACAGCTTCACAAGAGTGTGACGGAGACGATCAAGGAAGCACTGGAAGAAAAAGCGAAGGCGCAGGAGGCAGCGGTCCAAGAGACGATCGCCCGCGTCAATGAGATTGTCGCCGAGTTCAAGGCAAACATGCCCGATGAATGGGTTGGAAAAACGTCCAAAGAAATAATGGATTCAATCTATGATGAGGACGGCCTCCCTAAATGATCGTCGATACATCGGCACTGATGGCAATCCTGCTTGATGAACCGGAAAAGCCATCGTTTGTCGAAGCACTAGCCTTGGCACAAGAATGCAGGATCTCGGGTGGCACATGGATTGAATTGGCCGCGGTGCAGGTGCGCGGCAACAGAGGCTTTCAACTCGCACTGGATCGGCTCGTGAAGCAATTTGCCCTGGCGATTGCCGAGGTCACGGCCGAGCAGGCTGAAATCGGCGCCCAGGCCTATCGTGAGTTCGGTCATGGTTCTCGCCACAAGGCCCGCCTCAACTTCGGCGACTGCTTCGCCTACGCGCTCGCCAAAGCCAGCGGCGAGCCGCTGCTGTTCAAGGGCGACGACTTCATCCACACCGACATCACGCCCGCCGCGTGATCCTCAAATCCAGCTTCCCGCCGGTCGTCGACGCCCGCACCCGCCTGCTGATCTGCGGCAGCCTGCCCGGCGAGCGCAGCCTGGCGCAGCGGCAATATTACGCGCACCCCCAGAACCAGTTCTGGCCGCTGATGTCGGCGGTCATCGACCGCGACCTCACCGCCCTTGCCTATCCCGGCCGCCTCGCCGCGCTGCTCGACGCGCAGATCGGGCTGTGGGACGTCGTCGCCACCGCCCGCCGCCAGGGCAGCGCCGACGCCGCGCTCGCCGACATCGCCCCCAACGACATCGCCGCGCTCGCCGCCACGCTCCCGCACCTCACCGCCATCGCCTTCAACGGCGGCACCGCGCTCAGGCATGGTATCCGCCAGCTTGGCGCCACCCGGCTCGCGATCGTTGCGCTCCCCTCCAGCAGCCCGCTCCACACCGTTGGCCTCGTCGCCAAACGCCCTGCCTGGCTGCGACTGCGCGACCGGCTGATCGACAATCCACCGCAATCTTGCGTCACATCATTGTAACAATTCCCCGGATCGGGCATTCGCGGCGCAAACCGGAGCCCGCACCATCCGCCAGATCGCCGCCCTGCCCTATCGCACCGACGAGACCAGCATCGACGCCCCCGTGCGCGTGCTGCTGGTCACCTCGCGCGGGACCGGGCGCTGGGTGATCCCCAAGGGCAACGTCACGTCCGGCCTCGCCCCGCACGACGCCGCCGCGACCGAGGCGGAGGAGGAAGCCGGCGTCGTCGGCGCCGCCTGCCCCACCCCGATCGGCAGCTATCGCTACCGCAAGCGCCGCGGCAACGGCGCCTCGCTGATGGCCGATGTCGAGGTGTTCCCGCTCGCCGTCACCACCGAACTCGCCAAGTGGAAGGAACAGCACCAGCGCGAGCGCCGCTGGTTCTCCCTTGCCGAGGCCGCCGACGCGGTCGAGGAGCCCGACCTGCGCGATCTCATCCGCTCGTTCGACGCGCGCGAGTTTCGCGCGGCCACCCGCCGCGCCACCATGCTCGCCGCCGTCGCCCAGAAATCAAGGATTCCCCACATGTTCGGCTGGTTCCAGCGCCTTCTTCCCAAGACCGGCAATTTCTTCGAGCTGTTCGAGGCGCATGCGGTCACGATCACCGCCGCCGCCGACGCGCTCGCCCGGCTGCTCCAGCAGAATGGCGGCCCCACCGCCGACCATATCCGCGAGATCATGGAGCGCGAGCATGATGCCGACAACATCATCCGCGAGGTGCTGCAGACCGTGCGGAAGACCTTCCTCACCCCGTTCGACCGCAGCGCGATCACCAGCCTGATCGGCGCGATGGACGATGCGGTGGACGAGATGCAGGCCGCCGCCGCCGCGGTCGATCTGTACGAGGTGACCGAATTCGAGCCCGAAATGCGCGACATGGCCGCGATCATCGTCGACGCCGCGCGCCTCACCGCCGAGGCGATGCCGCTGCTGCGCGATGTCGCCAAGAACGGCGCGCGCCTGCACGAGCTGACCGAGCGCCTGGTCCGCATGGAGGGCCATGCCGACGATATCCACGACGCCGGCATCAAGCGCGCGTTCAAGCAATATGGCGCCACCGACACGCTCAAATTCATCGTCGCGCGCGAGATCTACAAGCACCTCGAACGCATCGTCGACGCACTGGAAGACGTCGCCAACGAGATCGACGGCATCGTGATCGACCACGCGTGAGCATCGCCCGCACTGCTGTTCCCCTGCGAAAGCAGGGGCCCAGGGCCACAGGCCCCGCCGTTCGTGGCTCTGGGCCCCTGCTTTCGCA
Organism: uncultured Stakelama sp.; assembly: GCA_964413495.1. Lineage (GTDB taxonomy): Bacteria > Pseudomonadota > Alphaproteobacteria > Sphingomonadales > Sphingomonadaceae > Sphingomonas. The sequence continues at coordinate 139,035 of CAYPRW010000003.1, forward strand.
GGGGAATAACGGCGCATCGAAGCACGCAAGCTGACCCCATGCACGAACTCGCCTTCCCCCTCCTTGTCGGCCTGATCCTCGTCGCGCTGGCGTTCGACTTTCTCAATGGGCTGCACGACGCGGCGAACTCGATCGCCACCGTCGTCGCCACGCGCCTGCTCGGCCCGGTGCAGGCGGTCGCGTTCGCCGCCTTCTTCAACTTCGCCGCCTATTTCCTCACCCTCGGCTTCCCCGAACTGCACAAGGTCGCCGAAACGATCGGCAAGGGGCTGATCGACAAGGATCTGGTCACCCCCGGCGTCGTGTTCGGCGCGCTGGTCGGCGCGATGTTCTGGAACGTCGTGACCTGGCTCAAGGGCATTCCGTCCTCGTCCAGCCACGCGCTGGTCGGCGGCATCGTCGGCGCCGGCGTCGCGCATGCCGGCTTCACCGGCATCCAGTGGGCCGGCCTCAACAAGACGCTGATCGCCATCGTGCTGTCGCCGCTGCTCGGCATGCTGCTGGCGATGCTGGTCATGCTGCTCTCCAGCTGGGCCTTCGCCAGGGCGGGCAACCGCACCGCCGAAAGGAGCTTCCGCGCGCTCCACCTGCTCTCCAGCGCCGCCTATTCGATCAGCCACGGCCTCAACGACGCGCAGAAGACGATGGGGATCATCACCGTGCTGCTCTATTCGACCGGATACCTTTCGGGCGAGTTCCACGTCCCCCACTGGGTCGCGATCGCCTGTTACATCGCGATCGCGTTGGGGACGCTGTCGGGCGGGTGGAAGATCATCGAGACGATGGGCAGCCGCATCACCAAATTGTCGCAGCACCAGGGCTTTTCCGCCTCGACGGGCGGATCGATCATGGTGTTCACGGCGTCCTTGCTGGGCATCCCCGTCTCCACCACCCACACCATCACCGGCAGCATCATCGGCGCCGGCACCGCCCGCCGCGCCAGCGCCGTGCGCTGGGGCGTGGCGCAGAACGTGATCGCTGCCTGGGTCATCACCATCCCCGCCTCGGCGGCGGTAGGCGCACTGTTCTATTCGCTGACCAGGCTGTTCTGAAGCGGCCCGTAATCGCCGATCCCGGCACGATCGGATCGTGCCGGGTCGAACGATATCACGTCATTCCGCCGGCTTTTTCGGCGCCGGAACCATTTCGCGCGGCTTCGCCGTCCATTCCAGCAGCGGCGGGCGCGGCTGGGCAAGGACGGCGTCCTGCTGCTTGCGCAACGCTCTCCAGCGAGCGTATTGCTCAGCCAGCGACTTCGTCGTTTCCTGGTTGAGGGCAAGCGGTTCCTTGCGCTCCTCTCCCTTTAGCCAGAAGGTGAACCAATCGGTGTAGAGCTGGTTGGACTTTAGCCGTTGCGGCGTCTGCATGAGATCGTGCGCCGCGGTGGGCACGACCCAGTTCTCGACCGGCTTGTTCTGCGCGCGAAGGCCGACATACCAGTCCCAGGTAGCCGTGCCGTTGCCGCCGTTATACATGAGAACGGGCGTGCGCACGCGCTCCAGGTTGAAGGTCGGTGCTCGTTCAAGCCAGGTTTTCATCTCGGCGCCGAAAGGCCGCACCCCGTAGACGTCATAAGCGCCTTGGACGCCCCCGAGATAAAGGTAATACAGCCAGCCGAAATCGGCGGAATCGGTGAAGGCGGCCGCCGCAAACGGATAGTCGGAGTGGGTGAGCGTGAAACCCATCTGCGGTCCCGTGCGGCTCCAGCCCACGATGCCCACCTTTTCCCGGTCGATCAGGCCGAGACCGGAGAGATGATCGATCGCCCCCTCCCAGCCGGCATTGATGGTGTCATATTCCTTGGGATTGCCGAAACTGTTGTTTTCGGGATCGTCTCCGAAATTCTCTTCGATCTGAAGGACCATGATCCCGTTCGCGGCCAGGGTTCGCGCGGCATAATTGCGGGTGTAGCCATCGAGCGAGAACACACCATCATCAAAGCCGTGCGTCTGCAGCATCAGCGGGTAGCGGGTGCCCGCGGTGAACCCGGGCGGATAGTATAATCCGCCGCCCCATATGCTGCCGTCCTTGCTCTTCCACTTGATGCTCTCGACCCGGCCGAGCTCGCGTTGAGCGAGCCAGGGATTGGGATCGAGCGCGACCCGACGCTGACCGGTCTGCTTGTCGATTGCGACGAGCAGGGGGCGATCATTGAGCGTCTGCTCGACCACCAGATCGATACTCGGCTTGGTGCTTTCGCTGCGGGCATTGGCCTGGAGGCCAGCAGCCTCGACCCAGCGTCCGCCGGTGTAACGATACCGAGCATCCGCGAGCGGCTTGCGGTTCAGGTCCCTTGTCTTGACTGTCAGCGTCTGGCTCGCCTCATCCCAGATCGTATCTGTGACATCATCCACTCCAGCGTCCAGACGCGCGATGCGGGTCATCCGCTTCGTCACAGTATCGAAGAGAAGCACTGCGAGCGAAGATGCCCGGCGTTTGCGTTCGGCAGCATCCACCCCGACCAATGGCTCGATCGCGCCCGCCAGGACGACTCCACGCCCTCCGTGGATCCAAACCGGGGTTGCCTGACGATAGACCGAGGGCGCCTCGCTCAGCGCCGTACTTTCGCCGCTTTTGAGATCAACCAGCATATATCGACGCCAACAGCCCCTGTTGGAATCCCGCACGCAATCCCTCAACCGACGCGAAGCGCTATATTGCGTCCACCACGGTTCCTGCTGCGCCCGGTGCTCGCATAAACGCAACACATAACGTTGATCCGGAGACATCCCGGGTGCAGCCACCAAAGGATCAAGACACATCTTCAGGCTTTGATGGGATATCTCAGGGCTGGGAATGACTTTGGCACTGCCATCGCGCAAATTGTAAATGGTGAGCGGATTGGATCCTGATGAAACGCCTTGCCCAAGCTCGTACAGATCGAAATGATCCGGGACCCGGCAACCCACCCGCACACATTCGGCATTTTTAATGACGGGCACCGGCGTGGATGTCTGCGTGACAGCCAATGTCGATCCCGTCGCGTCGATGTCAAAGTCCGCCAATGTGTCGGTAAGCTGCGAGAGCTGAGTGAGTTTGCCGGTCCGGATGTTGGCGCTGTATATCTGCGGGCGGCTGGTGCCGCTGGTGCCGGTAAATACCAGCGTCTCGTTGTCCGACAACCAACGCACAAAGGCCAGCGGCTGGATATTCTGGCCGGCGGACGCAAATTCGGCGACCGTTACCGGCGCCGGGCCGTTCATCAGGTCCGCAGTCTTGAAGACCAGCAGGCTGCCTTCCAATGTTCCTTTTTCAGGGTTGCCGCGCCGTACGACCGCCGCAACGTGTTTGCCATCCGGAGAAAACGAGCGGACATCCTCTGCGGGAATGGCTCCTCCGTCATCACCCAAGGTCTGCGGATCGCCGATCGTGGCAAAGCGGGTCAGATCTTCGACCGATATCGGAGCTCTTCCCGGGGTCTGCGCGTCCGCACCTGACGCCAATAACGTACTGGCGAGCAGAAACCCGATTGCCTTCATGTTCATGGTCTTCCCCAGTCAATTTGCCTCCGCCAGCAACTCGATCATCGAACGTGGTTCGATGCGCTGGCGAGACGGAAAATATTCAACGTCTGCGCGATTTGATCGCCATCGCCGCCGCTACCACTTCTTGGTCACGGTCAGGCTGACCGACCGCCCGGTCCAGTTGGCGTTCGCCCCGTCAAATCCCCACAATTGATTGGCGAACGGCGGCGGCGCATCGAACAGATTTGTGGCCGCAAGACGAAGCAACAGACCCTTGCTCAATCCATCGCCCTTGAACTCATAGCCGATGCTGGCATCGACCGTGGTCCATGAATCCACCGTGCGATTGCTGGCCGGGTCGTCATAGGCGTTCGCGAAATTGACGCCGGCGTTGAAGGACCAGCCCTGGTGACTCCATGCGGCCGTCCCGCGCAACCTCAGCTTCAACGGGTTTGCGACGGTATTGACGACGTTCACCGGCGTATCGGTATCGCTGATCGCGAGCGAATGACGGAACAGCCGCGTCCCCGAAACGCCGAAGGTCAGGTCTCCGAACGACCGCTGCACATTATAGGCCAGCATGAAATCGATGCCGCGAACCTTCACCACCGACAGGTTCCGGACGCGCAGATCGAGAATGGCGCCCACATCCGCAGGCGCAGGACACCCGCCGAAATAATCCGGACGGTTGCAGACCGTATCGATCTGGGCCTGGGTGGGATTGCGCGTGATGATCGAAGCATAAGCCGCAGGCGCGGCAAACGGATTGGAGATCGCCAGATCGACGATCTTGTTCGAGTAGTTCAGCTGGAAATAGGTCGCCGAGGCCGTCAAACCGGGCAGGAAGCGTGGCTTGGCGTCGAAGCCCACCGTCCAGCTGTCGGCCGTTTCCGGCCCCAGATCGGGCACGGGCTCGTTCGCGATGTAGAGGATGGGGGTGGTTCCAGTCGGCGATTGCGGATCGGGAAAATCGTAGAAGCCCGAAGAGCCGCTTCCAGCCTGCTCGCTGAAGCGCGGCGCTCTGAAGGACGTGCTCCACGAACCGCGTATCCCCAGCCCGTCGACCGCCCAGATGTTCACACCGATCTTGGGCTTGAAGGTCGATCCGAAATCGCTGTAATCCTCATAGCGACCGGCGAACGACGCCTCCAATATCGTCTTGCTGTCATTGCCGATCAGCGGCACCGCCAGCTCGCCGAACGCCGCCCAGACACGCCGGCTGGCATCGATCGGCGTGCCCGCGAATATCATGCCGCTATCCTTGTAGGATTCGGTCTTATCAAGCGTATCGTTGCGATAATCGGCGCCGACCGCGAATTTCACCTCGCCTGCGGGCAATCGAAACAACGGTCCGTCGATCAGCGCCGTGACATTGGTCAGGGATGCGGTCGAAGCGCCGTCGAAACGTCCGCGAATGAACGCCACGGTGACCGGATCGTTGGCGCGTCCATCGCCAAAGAGATTGAGCGGGCGCCCTGGACATTCGGCCGGCGTGGCCGTGCCGGACAGGCATCCGAAGACCGCGCCATAGTCGAGGTTGTTTATATTTTCGAACCAGTTCCGTTCGCGTGCATAGCTGCCGGTCAGCTTGAGTTGCCACCGGCCGCCAAGCTCAACATCAACGCCACCGGTAAAATTATAGGTCGTTGTCGTCGCGTTTTGCTCGATCAGGCCCAATATTCCGCGGAAATCATATCCGACCGAGACGGGATCGGTGTCGCCATAGGGATTGACATAGACCGGGTTGCTGGATGGCACATCGAGCGTGAGGTAGTCCGCGCCATTTTCAAGGTGCATTCGACGCCGGCCATACCGGCCGTCGGCGAACAGCCTGATCCCATCGGTCAGATCGTGCGAGATCGATGCGAAGACGCTGTGCAATTCCTGATCGGGCAGCGCGAAAACGCCCGTGACCGCATCACGATAATTGACGCCCGGAACGAGCTGCGCGACGGTCAGGCTCGTGCCGTCCTGCCCCGCCGGAATGGCATAGGATGGCTCGCCGAAACGCTGGATCGTGCCGGGGCTGGCCTCGATCGCTCTGAAATCGAAACCGCCGAGCGAGGTGTAGTTCAAATTGAGCCGGCCATAGGGCCGATCCTGGAGATAGAGCGCCTTGCGGCGGGAATAGACATAACCCGCGATCAGGTTGCCGCCGTCCCAGCTGATGCCGCCAGTCACCGACGCCTGAAGCTCATCGATGCCACTGTCGATATTGGCGATGCGCAGGCTCGTCTCCAGCCCCTCATAGTCGCGGCGCAGAACGAAATTGACGACGCCGCCCACCGCATCGGATCCGTAAAGCGCCGAAGCACCGTCCGTCAGGATTTCGATCCGCTCGACCGCCTGGGCGGGGATGCTCGCGATATCCACGAACCCGCCGACAAGCCCGCCCGGCGCCTGCCGCCGGCCGTTGACCAGCACCAGCGTCGATCCCGAACCGAGACCGCGCAGATCGATCCCCTGGCCCCTTGCCAGATTCTGGTCGCTGCTGAAGTTCAGCGTCGAATCCTCACTCGTCGTGCCGCTGAAATTGCTCGTCACCGTCTCCAGATAATCCTCGATCCGGCCGTGCCCGCTCTTCTCGATATCCTCGCGCGTCACGATCGTCAGTGGCGATCCGATCGGGCCGCTGCCGCGGATATTGGTGCCCGTTACGACGATATCCTGCCCGCTCCCGCCCTCGGCCGGCTCGTCCGCCGCGACATCAGCGGCGTCGCCGTTTCCCGCCTTCACGATCGCGAATGCCCCGCTGCGATCCGCCCTCGCGACGAAGCCGCTGCCGCCGAGAATCGCGTTCAGCGCATCTTCCGCGGTTCGCGCGCCGCGCACGCCCGGCGAGCGCGCGGACCGCACATCGCCGCGATAGATCAGCTGGCGCCCGGACTGGCGGATGAATGCGTCCAGCGCCGTCCGCAACGATCCGGCGGGCACGTCGAACTCGCGCGTCTGGGCCGCGGCCGGTGTGGCGATCGCCACGATGCAGGTGGTGGTCGCGAGTGCTGCTGCGAATGTCCGGATCATGTTGCCCCCCATGACGGGGCGAAAGCCGCCCCCCGGCCCGATGGACAAGCGATCGCGACGAACGGGTAACACCGTCAGTCGGAAATATCGATATTCTCGCCGTCGCGCACGGTTTCGAGCCCATAGGCATCGTGCAGCAGGCGCGCGAACGCATCGACGTTCGTCGCCTGGAAGGTGCCGCCGATCGGGATGGCGGCCGCCGACGGCCGAACCGTCAGCTGCGTGCGGTTGTAGCGGTTGAACTCCGCCGCCACCTCGGACAATGGCCGCAGGTTGAAGCTCAGCATGCCGTCGCGCCAGGCGAGCGATTCCTCGACCCGCGCCTCCGACTTCGCCGGAATCAGCGTCGATCCTTCGCGCGTGATCGCCGTATCGCCGGCGGCGATGATCGCGGCGCTGGTGTCGCGCCGCAACCCGTCATCGACCCGGACGCGACCTTCGAGCACATTGACCGTCACCTGATCCCGGTCCCGCCGCACCGAGAATTTGGTGCCCAGCACGGTGATCGTCCGCCGGCCGGCATGCACCACGAACGGCTCGTCGGCGCGGTGCGCGACCTCGAAATAGGCTTCCCCCGCATCCAGCCAGACGTCACGCCGGCTGTCATCGACCGCCGTGCGCACGACCGTCCGGGTATTGAGCTCGACCTTGCTGCCATCCGCCAGCTCGACGATCCTGCGGCCGCCGACCGGCGTGTCGAAACGCGCCTGCCGACGCTCGCCCGCGGGGCCGGATACGGGGCCGGACGTGGGCGCCAGCGAATAGGCGCCGATGCCCAGCGCGGCCACGATACTGGCGGCAATCGCCGCGGGCAGCCATCGGCGAACCGAATTCGCCAGGCCGCCGCCGGCGCTTTCCCAATCGCCGATCGATCCGATCCGGTCCGCCTTCGCCCAGCCATGCTCGGCACGCAGATAGGCCGCGCGATGGGCCATGGACCGGGCGATCCATGCGTCGAACTCGGCCTGGTCGCCGCCGGTCCAGCCGGGCTCGTCGCGGCGGATCAGCCAGTCGATCGCCTCGTCCTCGATTCCCGCATGCGGGCCGGCCGGCGGGTTCAGCGGGCGGATCATGTCTGCGCCTCGTTCGCCGGCCGCCGGCCGGATCGGGATCGCACGATCTTGCCCGGCCCACCGACCATATGGTCGATCAGCGCCTTCATCCCGTATTTGAGCTGCTGGCGCACGGTTTCGGTGGAAACGCCCAGCGTCTCGGCCGCCTGCTGGGTCGACAGCCCGTCAAGCTTGCGCAGCCGCACCACCTCGCGGCAACGCGGCGGCAGCTTTTCGATTCCCGCCTTGGCGTGGCGCAACTCGTCCCGCGCGGTGAGCGCGCGCTCGGCCTCGAACATGTCGAAGTCGCGCAGCTCGCCATCCAGGTCGGCGATGATCTCGAACGACACGATCCGCGCCCGCTTAGCCTGGTTTATCAGGTGGTTGCGGGCAAGCGTATACATGAAGCCGCGCGTGTTCGCGGGCAGCTCGCGCCGTGCGCCGACCAGCGCATGCTCATAGATGTCCTGCCGCAGTTCGAACACGTCTTCCGCCACTCTCCAGTTCCGGCGCAGATAGGTCGTCAACGCCCGTTCGAGCGGCAACACCTCTCGCACGAACCAGTTGTTGAGCATGTCGTCGTCGACCATCGCGTCCGTCAGCCAATCCTCATGCATCGCATTGTCGGCGCAGGTGAGACAATTCAGCGCGTGGAATGGGTAACCCAATTTCGTGCCGCGGTGCGGATTTTATCCGCCGCGCGCATTGTTCGGGCAAGCGACAGGATCGTCCATAAAATTGGTGCCGGCGTCCATTCCTGGGTCCTGGCCGATGGCGTAGGCCGGGCCGGTGCGAAATCCGCGCCTTCACTCAAGGGGTTGGTCAATGGTGCAGAACTGCCACAGCATCGACGATCTGCGCAGCCTGGCGAAACGCCGCCTGCCCGCGCCGGTGTTCGGCTTCCTCGACGGCGGCGCGGAAACCGAAGGCACGATGCGGCGCAATATCGCGGCGTTCGACGATTGGCCGCTGCTGCCCCGCTGCCTCGCCGATGTCACCACCGTCTCGACCCGCACGCGCGTGCTGGGGCAGGATGTCGACTGGCCGATCATCTGCTCGCCGACCGGCGCGTCGCGCGTGTTCCATCCCGATGGCGAGCTGGCGGTGGCGCGCGCCGCGGGGCGTGCGGGCGTGACCTATGGCCTGTCGTCGGGCTCGACCTTCAGCCTGGAGGCCGTCGCCGCCGCGAGCGAGGGCCCCAAGCTGTTCCAGCTCTACATCTCCCGCAACCGCGAGGTCAGCCGCGGCCTGGTGCGCCGCGCCAAGGCGGCCGGCTACGGCGCGCTGTGCCTGACGGTCGACGCGTCGGTGCTGGGCAAGCGCGAGCGCGACCTGCGCTCGGGCTTCAACATGCCGCTGAGATTGAAGCCGCGGAGCATCGCCAGCTTCGCGCTGCATCCGCGCTGGGCGCTGGGCCAGCTCGCCGCCGGCCCGTTCCAGCTCGCCAATTTCCTCGACGCGCCGGGCCGCCGCAACGGCTTCGCGGTGAGCGCGAAGCGGTTTGGCGACAGCCTCGACACCTCGATCGGCTGGGACGATGTGCGCGAATTCGCGACGCTGTGGGACGGCCCCTTCGCGATCAAGGGGATCATGTCGCCGCAGGATGCTCGCCAGGCCGCCGATGCCGGGGCCACGGCGATCATCGTCTCCAATCATGGCGGCCGGCAGCTCGACGGCGCGGCCGCCGCGATCGACGCGCTGCCGGCGATCGTCGATGCGGTGGGCCACCGGGTCGACGTGATCCTCGACAGCGGCATCCGGCGCGGCGTGCATATCCTCAAGGCGCTGGCGCTCGGTGCAAAGGCGTGCATGGTCGGGCGCCCCTATCTCTATGGCCTGGCGGCGGGCGGCGAGGCGGGCGCGCATCGGGCGATCGACCTCTTGCAGACCGAACTGGTCACCGCGATGCGCCTGTCGGGCTGCCGCGACGTGACCGAGGCCGGGCGCGACCTGCTTGCCCCGCCCCGCAGGATCGCAAGGTCAGCCTAGCGCATCGCGTCGGCGATCTTCTCCGCCGCCATCAGCACCGAGACATGGGTATTGGCGCGCGGGACGGTCGGAAAGATCGAGGCGTCGGCGACGCGCAATCCGCCGATCCCATGCACTCGCCCGACCGGATCGACCACGGCATCCGGGTCCTCCGCCGATCCCATCCGGCACGTGCCGCAGACATGATACTGGACCTGCGCATTGGCGCGGACGAACGCGCGCAGCGCCGCGTCGTCGGCCAGCAGCCGCTTCGTGTCGACGCGATGCGGCGCCAGCAGGCGGCGGCGCAGCGGCCCGGAATCGAGCACGGCGGTGATCAGCGCGGCGGCGATGCGGTTCGCCGCGCCCTGCCGGCTGATCCTTGCCACGATCGACTTGGGCGGCAGGATGATCTCGTTGCGCCGCGCGGCGACCGCCTCGCTGTCGAGCAGTTCGAGCAGGAAGCGCGTGCCCGACACCAGCCGTTCGAAATCGCGCGCATCGTCGAGCAGGTTGAATTCGATGCGCGGCGCATCGCGCGCGTCCGCACTCGCCAGCGTCACGCTCCCCTTCGAATAGGCGCGGAACACCGACAGCCCGACCGCGCCGACGCGGCGGCCGAGCGCATGCCAGGCGGTGCGGTTGAGCGGCAACAGGTGCATATCGTTCTCGACGCAGCCGGGATGGCGCGACGAATAGCGCGCCCAGTTCTGCAGGAACCAGGGATTGTCGCGCGGCTGCGCGGCGTCGCGCTTCAGATAGGTCGCGAGCAGGATATAGGGGTGGTTGAGCAGGTTGGCGCCCGTCCCCGGCAGATCGCGCACGACCGCGATGCCGAGCTGACGCAGCTGTGCCGCCGGTCCGATGCCCGAACGCAGCAGCAGCGCCGGGCTCTGGATCGCGCCGCAGCACAGCACGGTCTCACGGGCCAGGATCGTGCGCGCGGCGCCGTCCGCCACAAGATGCGCGCCGCGAACCTGCCGGTCCTGGATCACCAGGCGATCGGCATGCGCGCCGGTCAGGATATGCAGGTTGGGACGCGCGCGAACCTGCGGCGTCAGATAGGCCATCGCCGCCGACATCCGCCCGTCGGCGACGCAATTGGTCGGCGCGGCGGCGAACCCCTCGCGGAAATCGCCATTATAGTCTTCGAGGAACGGCAGGCCGCGATCTTCCAGCGCCTCGCCGAACGCGGTGCAGAACGGGCCCCAGCGCGGGCGATCGAGCCGGCGGATCGGGAACGGCCCGCCATCGCCATGAATCGGCGTCGCATTGGGGCCGCCGAAGTCGAGATCGCGTTCCAGCTTGCGAAAGAACGGCAGCACGTCCTGCCAGCCCCAACCCGCAGCGCCAAGGTCGCGCCATTCGTCATAGTCGGCGGGATTGCCGCGATCGGCGCCCATGCCGTTGATGTTCGATCCGCCGCCGATGCCGAACCCCTGGACATAGCCGCGATCGCCGGCCCCGGCGGACAGCCGCGCGCGCAGGCCCGGCCAGTGGAAGGCGGCGTTGCCCGTCGCGATCGGCGCGAAGACGTTGCGGATATCGGGATGCTCGCCGCCCGGCGGCGAATCCGCGCCGGCCTCGACCAGCAGTACGCGGCGCGCCGGATCCTCCGACAGGCGGCTGGCCAGCACGCATCCCGCCGGTCCGCCGCCGATGATCAGGATATCGACCGTTTCGGGGGCAGCCCCCGAAGCTCCGCTCAGCATGCGCTCATCCCGCCATCGACGGCGATTTCCGCGCCGTTGATATGGCGCGCATCGTCGCTGCACAGCAACAGCGCCGCGCGCGCGATCTCGACGGGCTCGCATTTCCACTTCACCGGCAGCTTGCCCGCGATGTCGCGGAACATCGCCAGCCCGCGCGGATGATAGTCGCCGCCCGAATGCGCCTTGATGTCGGTATCGACCGCACCGGGATTGAGCACGTTGCAGCGGATGCCCTTGGCGGCGAAGCCGACCGCGATGCTGCGCGTCAGGCCGGTCAGCCCGGCCTTGGCGGCGGTATAGCTCGGCCCGTGATTGCCGCGCACCGCCGCATAGGAACCGATGTTCAGGATCACCCCGCCGCCGCGCGCGATCATTCCGCCGATCGCCCGGCGGCAGATGCGGAACGGCGCCTTGAGATCGAGGTCGAGCACATCGTCCCAGCGTTCGTCGCTGGTCTCGTCGAGCGGATAGGCCAGATCGTTGATGCCGGCGACGTTGCAGACGATATCGAGCCCGCCGAACCGCGCCTCGGCCTCACCGATCATGCGATCGACATCGTTCGCCCGCGTGATATCGGCCTTGATCGCGACCACATTGTCCAGCGTGGCGACTGCCTCGAGGCCGGCCGGGCTGCGGCCGATCGCCGCCACACGCGCGCCCTCCGCGGCGAACAGCTCGACCATCGCCCGCCCGATGCCGCTGCTCGCCCCGGTAATCAGCGCGGCCTTGCCCGCCAGCCGCCCTTGATCGCTCGTCATCCTTATCTCCCGTTGCCGTGCCGGCGCGTCCGCGTTCACGCCGCGTGTTCCGCTTCGTTGGCGATCAGCTTCTGCAGCTTGCGGCGGACGATCATCGCGCCCTTGTCGATCGGCAGGATCACCGGACGCAGCGCGATCAGCCCGGCGCCGTCCATCTGCGCATGGATCGCCTCCAGCATCGGGATATCCTCGCCCTCGATCAGCCGGCGCTGCCCGTCCGACTGGGCGCGGTCCACCGCCGCGCTGTCGAGGTCGCTCTCACGCGATTGCGAGATGAAATAATGCGTCGCGTCGCGGCTTTGCGGCGTGATGAAATGCGCGAACCGCCGCGGCCGGACATCGGCGAGCGGCTGGCCCGAGGGCGCCGCGCGCAGCTCGAAATCGATCACCTGCCCCGGATGCCAGCGGATGCGGAACTCCATGTCGACCGTGTCGAAGCCGGGAAACGCGCGCGGCGCCGGCGATCCCTGCTGGGTGCGGACGACCAGGACGGAATTCCCTTCGTCCACCACCTCGGTCCGCGCCGCTTGCGGCGGGCCCGAGGAAAAGCTGCCGACATGGAGATAGTCGGCGTGCGAGATGTCGAGCAGATTGTCGACCAGGATATCGTAGCGGAACCGCGCGGGAATATAGGCGAAGACGGTCCGCCGGACTTCGTGCGCGTCGATATAGGACAGGTCGGGGATGGCGCTCGCCTGCGCCAGTGCGGGATCGCCCATCCAGATCCAGACGAGCGAATGACGCTCGACCACCTGATAGGCGCGGACCTGAAGGTTCGCGACGATCGGGCCATGCGGGTTGAGCGCGCACGATCCGTCCGCCGCGAAACGCAGGCCGTGATAGGGGCATTCCACCACATCGCCATGCAGCACGCCCTTGCTGAGCGGCGCGAAGCGGTGCGGACAGGTGTCGCCGATCGCCGCCACCGACCCGTCCTCGCGGCGAAACAGCGCGACCGGCTGTTCCAGGATCACGCGGCGCATCAGGCTGCGGCCGACTTCGCCGGGCAGCGCGGCGACATACCAGGCATTGCGCTGAAAGCCCGGCTCCCGCGCGGAAGGCGGTGCGTTGAGCGGTTGATGGGTCATCGCCGTCGCTCCCATGGCATGCCGCCAAGTCTGCGGTCGGTGGCCACGATATGCGCGCCGCGACGCGATCGACATGAACGATCCGTACGAAAGGATGGACAATGCCGCCATCGGATCGAGTTCGGCAGTGGATCACCGATTCAGGGTGTGCTGCCGGCATGAATGAACTATCCTGTGCGCATGTACGATCTGTCGACGGACATTCGCGCACGCTATCATCACACGCCCGGCCGGGGCTTTGCGCGCGTCTTCCACTCGGTGCTGACGGCGGGCAGCGCGCGGCTCGATCCCGGCTTTCCGCTCAAGAGCTGGTCGCATCCCGGCCACGACCTGCTGCTGGGCGTGGAGGGCAGCGGCCTGGTCCAGCTCGGCAACAGGAGTTTCAGGATCGGGCCGGGCGAGCTGGTCTGGGCCAATTGCAACGACAGCGACGTGCGCTGGCCGGCGCGCAGCGAACCCTGGACGATCTATTGGACGCGCGTCGATTCGCCGCAGATGGCGCAGCTGGCCGACATGCTCAACGTCGCCGCCAATCCGATCTTCGTGCCGCGCGACCTGGCGGCGACCCTCGCCGGGTTCGAAACGATCCTCGAACTGATGCGCGCGCGGCCGATCTCGATGGACGCCTCGCTCAACGCCGCGATCGGCGCGCTGGTCGCGATGTTCTTCGAAGCGCGCCTCGCCCGCGATATCGCGGGCCCGCATCCGGCGGCCGAGAACCGGGTGGGCGACGATCTGCATGCCGTGCTGCGCGCGATGCGCCGCGACTATGACCGGCGCTGGTCGATCCGCGACTTCGCCGAGCTGATGGGACTGAGCGAGACCCAGTTCTTCCGCCGTTTCCGTACCGCGCTGGGCGTTTCGCCGATGGACTATCTGCGCCGCGAACGGATCAACAATGCCAAGCGCGCGCTCGCCGGATCGAGCGATCCCATCCACCTCATCGCCGAGCGCGTGGGCTATGGCGATCCCTATTATTTCAGCCGCGATTTCAAGAAGGTGGTCGGCATCCCGCCGCGCGACTATCGGCGCAAGGAGCAGATGTAGCGCGCCACCGCCGGATCCGGCGCGATGCGACGATGGCAGGATCGTCCACCAATACGCCATGATCGTCTATGTTTCGCGGCATGGCGCGTGGCATAATCGGCCGCATCACCTGTCCATGAAGCGAGCCCCGGCCGTGCCCCATCCCCGAACCGACCGCGCCTCGTTTCGCATGAAGCTTGCCGAACAGCCGGTGTTCGGCCTGCTTCAGATCTATCCCAATCCGGTGTTCGCCGAGCTGGCCGGCCTTTGCGGCTATGACTTCATCGTCATCGACCGCGAGCATGGCATCTTCACCGACGGCGATATCCTGGCGACGCTTCAGGCGGTCGCGGCGACCGACATGTCGGTGCTGGTGCGCCCGGCGGGGCATGACGGCCAGGCGATCGGCCGCTATCTCGACATGGGCGTGGACGGCCTGCTGGTCCCCAATGTCGAAAGCGCAGCCACGGCCCAGGCGCTGGTGCGCGCGATGGACTATCCGCCGCGCGGCACCCGCGGCTTCGGCGCCGGCGCGCATCGCACCTCGCGCTATGGCCTCGACGTGGCGCGGCACAAGGCCGATCCGCGCGGCGAAGCGTTCCTCGCGGTACTGATCGAAAGCGCCACGGGGGTCGCGGCGATCGACGAGATCGTGGCGGTCGAGGGCGTCGACGCGGCGATGATCGGCCCGTCCGATCTCAGCGCCTCGCTCGGCAGCCTGGGCGACGTATCGGTGCCCGCGTTCGGCGCGGCGGTATCGCGCCTCGAAGCCGCCACCGCCGCATCGGGCAAGATCGCGGGCGTCGCCCCGCCCCGCGACACGCCGATCGCCACGCTGATCGAGCGCGGCTACCGCATGTTCCTGCTCGGCGCCGACCTGGCGCTGATCCGCGAGGCGATGCGCACCCAACTCTCGACCGCGAAGAAATGACCGCCATGATCGAAGAACCCGTCATCGACCCGGCGCTGCCGATCATCGACGCGCACCACCATCTGTGGTTCCTGCCGCCCGCGACGCTCGACGCGATGGCGCAGGGGACCAGTATCTCCGCGACGGCGCTGTTGCCGGTCTTTCGCGCCCATGCGCGCTATCTGTTCGACGAATTCCATCGCGACGTGACGTCGGGCCACAATATCCGCGCCAGCGTGTTCATCGATGCCCGCGCGATGTACCGGCAGGATGGCCCGACCGCGCTGCGTTCGGTCGGCGAGGTCGAGTTCGTCAACGGCGTCGCGGCGATGGCGGCAAGCGGCGCGTTCGGCGAGCCCCGGCTGTGCGCCGCGATCGTCGGCGGCGTCGACCTGACGCTGGGCGAGGCCGCGCGCGAGGTCATGCTCGCGCACATCGCCGCCGGCGGCGGGCGCTATCGCGGCGTGCGCAGCGCGATCGTGACCGATCCCGACCCGGCGATCATGTCGTCGTCCGTCCCCGCCGACCGGATGGCCGACCCCATGTTCCGCGCGGGCTTCGCGCAGCTCCAGCCGCTCGGCCTGTCGTTCGAGGCATGGCTGCTCGAACCGCAACTGCCCGGCCTGCTCGATCTGGCGCGCGCCTTTCCCGAGACGCAGATCATCCTCAACCATGTCGGCGCACCGGTCGGCGTCGGGCGCTATGCCGGCCAGCGCGAGTCGCGCTTCCCGCTGTGGAAGCGCGCGATCGGCGACCTTGCCGGCTGTCCCAATGTCACCGTCAAGCTGGGTGGCCTCGGCATCCCGTTCGGCGGCTTCGCGTCATACCTCGCCTCGCCGCCCGCCTCGTCGCAGCAGCTCGCCGCCGAATGGGCGCCCTATATCGAGGCGTGTATCGAGGCGTTCGGCGTGGATCGCTGCATGTTCGAGAGCAATTTCCCGGTCGATGCCTCGATCGGCAGCTATCGGACCTTGTGGAATGCGTTCAAGCGCATCGCCGCCGAGGCGTCGGCCGACGAAAAGACCGCGCTGTTCAGCGGCACGGCGGCGCGGATCTACCGGATCGAGATCTGAGCGAAATCTCACGCGCGCAAAAACGCGATACGCGATCGGGCAAAGACGGATTGCGCGGCGCGATGCTAGGCTGCGTCCAAGAGGATGCCACAACGCATGACGACCGCCTATCGCCGCTACGCGCTCGCGCTGATGACCACGGTCTATGGCCTGAACCTGACCGAGCGCGTGCTGATGACGCTGCTGATCGAGCCGATGCGGATCGATCTCGCGCTCAGCGACACGCAGGTCGGGCTGGTTACCGGCATCGTCTTCGGCGTCTTCTATGTCGTCGCGGGCCTGCCGCTGTCGCGCCTGGCCGATCGCGGCAACCGCAGCCTGATCGCGGCCGGATCGATCGGGCTGTGGGGCGCGACGATGCTGTGCTTCGCCTTTGTCGGCAGCTTCGCGCAATTGCTGGCGGCGCGGCTGGCGGTGGCGGTCGGCGAAGCGGGGTGCAAACCGCCGACCTATTCGCTGGTCGGCGACTATTTCCCAGGGCCCGCCGAGCGCACCCGGGCGATGACGGTCTATTGGCTGAGCAATCCCGTCTCGGCGCTGTTCGGCTTCATCATCGGCGGCTGGCTCAACCAGCATTTCGGCTGGCGGCACACTTTTCTCATCATGGGCCTGCCGGGGATCGCGATCGCGGTGCTGTTCTGGCTGACGCTCCGGGAACCGCGCCAGGCCCGCGCCGCCGGGCCCGTCGCGGCCGCCACGCCGCCGGCATCGTCGCTGTGGCATGCCTTTCTGCTGATGTGGCGGCAGGCGACGGCGCGCAACGTGATGATCGCGCTGATCCTGTTCTACACGCTCGGCCACGGCCTCACCCCCTGGTACGGCGCGTTCCTGATCCGCAGCCACGGCATGGCGACCAGCGAGCTGGGGCTGTGGCTCGGCCTCATCATGGGCGGCGGCGGGATCGTGGGCATCACGCTCGGCGGCTATATCGCAAGCCGCTTCCTGGGCGAGAACGAGCGCGGGCAGCTGATGCTCACCGGCACGATGGTGATGATGATGGTCCCGCTGCTCGCCGCCTTCCTGTTCCTCCCCAACCGCTATCACGCGCTGGCGATGCTGGTGCCGTACATGGCGCTGATGTTCTTCCTGTTCGCGCCGACCTTCGCGCTGTTCCAGCGGCTGTTGCCCGCAAACGTGCGGGCGACGACGCTGGCGATCGTCATGACGCTGGTGCACCTCATCAGCATGGGGGTCGGCCCGCAGGTGGTGGGCATTGTCAGCGATCTGCTCAAGCCGACGCTCGGCACCGATTCGCTGCGCTATGGCATGATCGCGGTGTCGCTGGTGGCGATCCCGGCGGGCTGCTTCTTCTGGCTCGCCGCCCGCACCGTCGCGCGCGATCTCGCCGCGAGCGAGGCGGTGGCGGCCGGATCGATTGAGAACCGCGCCGCCTGATCGACGGGTCGGACGCGCCCTACCGCTCCCCCAGCAACCGCAGGATCGCCCCGGCCTTCTTCCCCATCGCAGCGGGAAGCGTCGCCACCGGCCCCAGCGACGCCAGCCGCGCCGCCTCGCAGACATGCACCTGGCGCGGCTCGCGCACGGTCGCCGCCAGCGTCACCCGCGCGCGATCGGCCTTGCCCAGCGCCGTTTGCCAGTCATAGTCGAGTGCCGCCTGCGGCAGGCGGTGATAGGTGCGCAGGCTGCGCAGGATGTCCACCACCCGCGCATGCATCTCACGCCAGTTCGACGGCGTATCGAGCGCGCAGGCGGCGGCGGGCGACTTGTCGAACCACGGCCAATAGGCATGTTCGTCGCGCAACATCAGCCACAATCGGCTCAGATGCGCGCCGTCCCATTCGGGTTCGAGCGGCGGCACCCAGGACTGCGCCAGCGCCGCCACGAGTTGCGGCGGATAGAAGTCCGGCGCCTCCAGCAACAGCCTCGCGCCCCGAAATTCGGACCGTGCGGCCAGTTCGAGCGCCACCCCGCCGCTCGCACCGACGGCATGGATGTCGCAATCGGCCAGGCCAAACGCGGCGAGCCCCGCGGCCACGGCATCGGCATAGTCGCCGATCGCCGGCCGCGCCGCGGGCAGCGCGCTGGAGGCGCCATTGTCGGGCAGGTCGATCGCGAACACCGCGCGTTCGGTCATCAGCGCGCGCATCAACGGTTCGAACACCCGCGACGATGCCCGCCCGTCATGCAGCAGCACCAGCGGCCGGCCGGGCAGCGCCTCGCCGCCCGAACGCACCAGCAGCTGCCCCGCGCCGATATCGACATAGCGCCGGTTGATCGCACCGGGCGTCGGCGCGAACGCCGGCTCGCGCGGCGCATCGGCCGTGACGCGAAAGGCCCGCACCGCGCGCACCTTATGCTCGGCGAAGTCCATGCCGTCCGGCACGTCGCGCACGATTGTCTGGCCGGGCTTGAGCGGCGGAAGACGGTCGAGATGCGGGAACAGGATGTCCTGATGCGACGCCAGGAACGTCGCGGGCTGTTCGATCGCGCGCACCGCCTGATCGAAGTCGTGCACAAACACCGCCTGGTACAGCGCGGCATAGGTATCGGCCCCACGCATCGCATCGACAAAGGCATCGTGCAGCTTCGCGGACGGCGGGAACGGCGCCACGCGGCGGTTGCGCCCCTTGCGCCGATACCAGGGAAACCAGGTCGCCGCGTCGCGCCCCTTGACCCAGGTCGCGAACAGATGCCGGCCGTCGCCGCGAATCTTGAGCGGCGGGCAATAGGCCTTGCCGCCCAGCAACTTCGCTTCGGCCAGGTCAAAGGCGGGCACGCCGTTGAGAATCAGCGCCGTCACCCGCGCAGGGTGGCGCCGCGCAAGCTCGATCGCGACCGTCGCGCCGGTGTGCGAGCCGTAGACCGGGCAGCCCGGCATCTCGAGCGCCGCCAGCAGCTGCGCCAGCGCATCGGCGGCGGCTTCGACGCTGACCGGGCCAGGCAGCGCGTCCGAATCGCCGAAGCCGGGATGGTCGAACGCGAAGACGCTGTGATCGCCGGCAAGCGACTCCAGCAGCGCGAGCTCGGCATCGGCCGAGCGGATCGCCGAATGCAGCAGCACGACCGGCGGGCCGTCACCGGCACGCAGATAATGCACGCCGCGACCGGCGACACGAATAAACCGGCGCCTGACGATCGCGCTCATGGCGTCGCCCAGCCGGTCACCGGCGGCCGCGCCACCGTCCCGGAATTGACGTTGACGAAGCGATCGAAGCGCACCTCGCCGTCGCGCTCGCGGAAGTGCAGACAGACGGTATCGCGGAACGAGGTCTCGACGAAATGCCAGGTCATCTCGAACCGGAACGGCGTCACCCAGCGCCCACCCGCGACCACGCGCGAGACGGCGGGCTCATATTCGTGATGCAGCTTGCTGCCGGTGATCGTCGTTTCGCCCTCCAGCCAATCGTCGGTGCCGCAGGTTACGACATGGGTGCCGCGACCGTCGACCATTTCGAATTCGCAGCGATCCGTGCCGAAGGTCAGCCTGATCGAGCGCACCCCATCCTCGTTGGGATCGCACAGAAAGGTCCTGCCGCTGATCGACGGCGCGACGATCGACGTCCGCGGAACGAGCGGTGCCGGGGTCGCCGCGGCGTCCGCTCTCGCCAGCAGATTGCGATTGGCGGCCGCACCACCCCCGCCCGCGCAGATCCGCGGCATATGGCCGAATATGATGTCGTAAAAGGCGTCCAGCGCGACCTGGCCGTCGGGTATGCTCGCGGTGGTCGTCAGCACCGCGTCGAGCCCGGGAAAGACGAAGGCGAACTGCCCGAACTTCCCGCCCGCGAAATAGCCCAGGCCATCGGGCATGACCCACCATTGATAGCCATAGAGATTGCCGTGCCGGGGCAAGGCGATCGCCTCGGCCAGATGCGCGGGAAGCAGCTCGCGGCCCTGCCATTTGCCCTTGTCAAGCAGCAGCACGCCAAGCTTGAGCAGGTCGCTCGTCGTACAGCTGAGGCCATTGCCGCCGGGGCTGATATTCTCGGGGCCCATATCCCAGCGCAGCGAGTGCATCGCCATCGGCTCGAACAGCCGGGGCCGCAGATAATCGTACATCGGCGCCCCGGTGACCTGGCTCACGATCGCCGACAGCATGAAGCTGGTCGCGCTCGAATAGACGAACTCGCTGCCCGGAGGGTGCACGACCGGCACCTTGAAGAATTCGTCGATCCAGCTCGTCCTGATCGGGCGCCACGCCGTGCCGGAGATGAACTGCGCATGCCCCGATGTCTGCGTCAGCAGATGTTCGACCGTCATCGCCTCCAGATTGGCACTGGGCCGGGCCACCCGCCCCGGAAAGAAGCGCAGCACCGGATCGTCGAGCGACAACAGCCCCTCGGCCGTCGCCAGCACGGTGCCGATGCCGGCGAACGACTTGGTCGCCGAATGCATCATGTGCACGAATTCGGGGCGATAGGGCCACCACCAGCATTCGGCGACGACATGGCCGGCGCGATAGAGCATGAAGCTGTTGAGCTCGAACCCCTGCGCATCGATCGCGTCCAGCAGCGCGACCACGGCGTCGCCATCGACGCCGTGGTCGCGCGCGTCCCCCCGCCGGAAGCCGTCGTCCGGAGCAGGCGTGAAACGGCGCGCGTTCGAGGCGGCGGCGAGATGGCGCCGTTCGCGCGCTGGCCCTGACCGATGATCCATGCCATCTAGTTAGACGCGCGCGCCGCCACCGCTTGTGCCAAATCCCCTAAAGCCTTTGACCCCTCGGAAATCCCGCGCGCCCGACCGTCATGCCGTTCAGCGCGCCCTTGCACGGAGCGATGTGGGCGGAACCCCATAGGCCCGCTTGAACGCGGTGGCGAAATTGCTGGCATGTTCATAACCCGCATCGAACGCGATCTCGGTGATCGAGGCGTCGGTCAACGCAAGCTGGCGGCGCGCATTCTCCATGCGTACCCGCCGCAGATAGCTGAAGATGGTGGTGCCGGTGACCTGCTTGAAACATTCCATCATCTGGGTCTCGTTCCAGGCGGTCAGCCGGCAGAGTTCGGCGATGCTGAGCGTGCAACCCGGATTTGCCTCGATATGGGCGCACAGGTCGCGCACGCGGCTGAGGTCGCGGCCGCGCACCGCGCCACCCGCCGCCGGCACCGCAAGCACCTGGTGGAGCGTCAGGCACATCAGCTCCAGCGCCTTGCACTCCAGCATGACCTCGCCCAGCGACCCGGTATGGGGATTGCGCAGGATATCCTCCGCGATCAGCCGCATCTGGGGCGGCAATGGGATCGACGCATAGGAAAAGCGCGAGACGCGGTTGCGCACGAAATCGTCGATCGGCACCGGCAGCGCCCGTTCGCCCGGCACCAGGCTGGACACGAATTCGCGGCTGCAACTCAGCGTGACCGATCGGGAGTGGGTATGGGCGCCGATCCGCTGATGCTTGATCGAATCCGTGGGCTGCACCACGAATGCGACGCGGCTGGCCTGGACGGTCGCGAAATCGCGATCCTCGCCGCTGATCGCGCTCTCGCCTTCAACCTTGTACTGCACGCGCAGGAAATCGCCGCCGGGATGCGCGGCCTCGACCTGTTCCTCATAGGTCAGATCGGCGATCGCGACACCGAATCCCGGACGGATCGTCACACCCCTGAGCGAGCCCTTGCCTTGGCGCGGCAGGGTCCATGCCGGGTTCGAAACGTCAATCGCCTGCTCGTTCATCGCGCTCATCCCGCGCCGCACCGTTGCCGAAGGCGCATGCCTTCCGGCGTCATCTTCCCAGCTGTTCACGAATACGGCCTGTGCGAAACGCCGAAAATCGTTTGCGACCCCGTGAATCGCGCCGTCCGTCGCCCTAGCGCACCCGGCGCATCCACCGCCTCAGCAGGTCGGCGACCACCAGGCTGTTGCGATCCTGCATCAGCATGTGCGAATTGCCGTGGATGCCGCGCCTGGGCAGTTCGAGCAATTCGGCATCCGCCCCCGCCTTGCGCGCGGCCGCCACGAACGCCCGGCACGCCGTCAGCCGGGGCGCCCAGCGCGGCGACTGTTCGACGAAATCACCGAACACCACCAGCACGGGAATGCCCGTCAGCATGCGCATATCGTCCGTCGCGCTGGGGCAGGCCCCTGGCTCCAGCGCGACGATCCCGGCGATCCCGCGCGGATCGAGCGCGGCGACCTCGAACGGGAACCGCCCGGATTGCGAATGGCTGACCAGGATCGTCCGCCCGATCCGATCGACCAGCGCGCGCAACGCCGGCACCGTCGCATTGGGCGTGCGCGTGATCTCCCAGGTCGGCACCATCTGTTTCCACAGCATGTCCTGCGCCTCGACCGGGAATTGCTGGCCGGGGAACGGTTCGGGATAGCGCGGGCCAAAGCGGAAGATCGACCAGGCATCCTCGCGTCCCACGGCGAACACGTCCGGCAGGCGATCGGCCGGCGCCTGCCCGTCCTTGACGAGGTTGAGCGCATTGATCGCCGTGGCGGAGCGCCCGCGCCCGGCCTGGTCGATGACATAGGTGGGGTATCCGCCGCGGACGAAATACTCGTCCCAGCCCATGCGGCCGTCGGGGGTGGTCTCCCAGCTCGCCCCGGTCAGGCAGCAGCCATGCACCAACACCAGGTTCGGCCCGCGCCGCCGCGCCGGGATCTGATAGCGCACATAGACCTGATCGAGCGCCAACGTGCCGCGCCTGGCATAGCCCGGCATGCGCGAAAGCGCGTCGGACACGCTGTCGCGCCCGCCGATGAAGAAACTGCCCTGCGCGGCGATCGACACCGGCCCGGACATCCGCACGCCACGCTCGCGCGCGCCGCCCGGCGCCACCGCAAAGGCCGTCAGCAGGATGGCCAGCAGCGTCCGCGAACCGCCCCCATGCCTGCCAACCACGCCTGCCTCCCATCGAACGCGCGGGTGCGCCACGCCTCCACAAATCTCGACCGCCGATCATAGCCCGCCGCGCGCGCGGCGCGCTTCCCCCGCCACGAAATGCCTTTGCGCGGGAACGAACCGAAATGACGAAGGCAGGCTGTGCGAAGGTCCCACCCGCGTGCCATCCCCTTTTCGGCATTGCGCACACGATCTTCGGAAGGGCGGATAAGCGGTCGTGACGGTAACGCTTTATCCCCAGCATGGGACGAACAGAACCCGGCTCACGCGGCGCGAAGAACGTCGGCGCTGGGCAGACCCAAGGGGGAGAAAGCATGATGAAACGAGTCGGCATGATATCGAAAATCTCGACGCTGGCGCTGGCCGCGGCGACCTGCGCCATCGGCCTGACCGGTCCGGCATTCGCGCAGTCGCAGGACGACGCCCGGGCGTCGCCGGCCGACGAGACGCAGCCTGCCGGCAGCGACATCGTCGTCACCGCGCAGCGTCGCGACACCAAGCTGCTCGAAACGCCGGTGTCGATCGGCGTGCTGACCGCGGCGGACCTGGATTCGGCCAATGTGCGCGGCGTGTCGGATGCGTTGACCCGCGTGGCGGGCGTCTCGCTGATCGAAAGCAAGCCGGGCGAAACGTCGATCGCGATCCGCGGCGCGCTGTCCGGCGCGGGCACCTCGGCCACCGGCTTCTATCTCGACGACGTTCCCTTCGCGTTCATCCGCATTTCCACGCTGCCTGACTCCAACGCCTATGACCTCGCGCGGGTCGAGGTGCTGCGCGGCCCGCAGGGCACGCTGTACGGCGCCTCGTCGCTCAACGGCACGGTCCGGATCATCACCAACGACCCCGATCTGGATGCGATCCAGACCAGCGGCCGCATCCGCGTCTCGGACACCAGCCGCGGCGGCGGGATCAATTTCCAGGGCGACCTGATGGCCAACCTCCCGCTCGTGCCCGGCACGCTCGCGGTACGTGGCGTGGTGGGCTACGGCTATCTCAGCGGCTTCATCCGCAGCCGTCTCGACGGGCGCACCCGGATCAACGACACCGACGCGCAGAATTACCGTTTCAAGGTCCGGTTCCAGCCGAGCGACAATTTCACGCTCGACGGGCTGGTTTCGCACGGCGTCATCAACAATGGCGCGCCGAGCCAGTCTCTGGACGATTTCACGACGGCATTCCGCTCGAACCAGTCGGACGACAAGGTGCTCGACGTCTACAGCCTGGTCGCCAACTATGATGCGGGGGCCGTGTCGCTCTACAGCGCGACGGGCTATGTCGATTATACGAACGACGCCAATCTCTCGATCAGCGGGATCGACCTGAAATTCGCGCAGCCCGCCAGATCGTTCACGCAGGAACTGCGCATCTCGTCCTCGGATCAGGGGCCGTGGCAATGGACGATCGGCGGCTTCTACAAGCATGTCGCCGAGGACCTCATGCAGGATGCGCGGCCGGTACCCGGATTCGAAGGCGTGCTGCGGGCGCACGAAACCTCGCAATCCTATGCCGCGTTCGCGGATGTCACGCGCAAGCTGTTCGACGATCGCCTCGAACTGACCGGCGGGATTCGCTATTTCCACGACAAGCACGTGACCACCCAGATCTCGAATTTCAACGTGAACGCGCCGGGCGGGGTCCGGGTCGGCAGATATGAAAAGGTGACGGGTCGTGCGCTCGTGACGTTCAAGCCGTCATCGGCCGCGACCTTCTATGCCTCTTACTCGACCGGTTTCCGCAGCGGCATGAACCAGTCGTCGGGCGTGCTGTTCATCGATCCGACCTTCCCCGACGTGCGGCCGGATTCGATCACCAACTATGAATTCGGCGCCAAGGGTTCGCTGGCCGAGGGCATGGTCACCTATGAAACCGCGGTCTATTATACCGACTGGAAGGACACGCAGCAGATCTACCGCGTGCCGCAGGGGTTCAACGCCCGCGTCAATATTCCCGGCGCCCATGGCGTTGGCGCGGAAGGGCGCATCGCGGTCAAGGCATCGGATTCGCTGTCGTTCGAGGGCACGCTGGCGTGGAACGACCTTCGCATCAACGAAACGTCGCTCTCGCGCAATCAGCCCTTGTTCCTCAAGGGATCGCGCCTCAACGATTCGCCCGAATGGACCGGTTCATTCGGCCTGAACTACCGGGGCGATATCGGCAACGACATACGGCTCGTCGCTGCGGGCAACCTCACCTACAGCTCGGCGCGACTGCTGCGCTATCTGAGCGGGAATACACTGACGGTGTCGGCCTCGGACGAGATCACGGCAGTCAATGTTAGCATCGGCATCGAGAAGACCCATTGGTCGCTCGGCCTGTTCGCCACGAACCTGTTCGATGAACGCGGCGCGGTCCAGGGGCGCGATTCGAACGTGAGCCTGAACGCCGCCCGCCTGCGTCCCCGGACGATCGGCATCCAGGGCACGTTCAAATATTGAAGACAGTTCGTGACTGCATCGCGGAACAAGGGGGGACAGCCGGGCTATCTGCATAGCTCGGCTGTTGTCCCGACATCGCCATGATCCGCCCCTTCCGTCTGGGCATCGTCGCCGCGAGCACGCTGCTGAGCCCGTCGCTTGGCGCACAGTCGGACATGGCGGTTCGCCCGCAAGCCGAGCGGGACGCCACGGTCCATTTGCCCGGCTTCAGCGTGCCGCCCTCGCGCTATATGAGCCAGGACGCGCGGCGAAAGCTGCGGGCGCAGCTCGATCAGTCACGCGACGACCGCGCCAGACCGCCTTCGGTTGAAGAACAGCGGATCATCGTCGCTCGGCATTTCGAGGCGGTGGTCGCGCGCGCGCGGACGACCTACCCCGTCACGATCGACACGCAGGTCATCGCCGGCATCCCGACCCAGATCGTCGTGCCGCAAGGCCGGATCCCGGCGGCGAACCGCAGGCGCGTGCTGATCGAACTACATGGCGGCTCGTTCCTCAACGGGGCGGGCTGGGGCGGCCTGGCCGAGGCGGTGCCGATCGCGAGCATCGCCAGGACCCGGGTCATCAGCGTCGATTACCGCATGGCGCCCGAACATCATTTTCCCGCGGCCAGCGACGATGTCGTCAACGTCTATCGGCAGCTGCTGAAACGCCATCGTCCGCAGGATATCGGCATCTTCGGCTGCTCGGCGGGCGGGATCCTGACCGCGATGACCGTGGCATCGCTGCAGCGCGAGGGCCTGCCGCGGCCGGGCGCGATCGCGATGTTCAGCGCCGGCGCGTTCAGCGATTTCTCCGGCGACCCGGCCGTCCGGGAAGCTGGGGCGGCGATTCGCGCTACATGGCGCCGCCGCTGCTGGGCGAACGGCCGCTGCCGCCGACCGGCACCCCGCCCGGCGCGCGGCGCGGCGAACGCCATTATACACTCGGGAAGAGCCACGATCCCTATGCCTCCCCCGCCCTGTCGCGCGCCATTCTGCGCGGCTTTCCGCCGACGCTGCTGCTCAGCGCCACGCGCGGCTATGACATGAGCGCCGTCATCCAGACGCATCGCGAGCTCGTCCTGGCCGGCGTGGATGCCCGGCTGCATCTGTGGGACGGGCTCGGCCATTGCTTCATCACCGACCCCGAACTGCCGGAATCGCGTGAGGCCTATGGCATCGTCGCCGACTTCTTCGACACAAGGCTGGGCAAGCCGGAAGGGCGCGGCCGGCAATGACGACATCACCTCCGCTCCGCCGGCTTGCAGGCCACGATGTGCAGATCGTTGCGGTTCGCGAAACACTCGATCGCGTCGCGCCGGGCGCGTTCGACCGCCTCTCGATCAGCGAGCGCATCCTCGCCGAGAATCTCGTCCGTCATGGCCGGGGTGCCGAACTCGACGCCCAGCTGCGCCAGCTCATCGACGGACGGGGCGACCAGGACTTTCCCTTCTTTCCGGCCCGCGTCGTCCTGCAGGATCTGCTCGGCACGCCGGCGCTGGTCGATCTGGCGGGGCTGCGGCACGCGATCGCCGATCGCGGCGGCGACCCGCTGCGGGTCAATCCGGTCGTTCCGACACAGCTGGTGGTCGATCATTCGCTCAACGTCGACGCCGGCGGGATGGAGCCCGACGCGCTGGCGCGCAACATGGCGATCGAACAGCGCCGCAATGTCGAGCGGTTCGAATTCCTCGCCTGGGCGCGAACCGCGTTCCGCAACCTCGACATCGTCATGCCGGGCAACGGCATCCTCCACCAGATCAACCTCGAACGCATGACCCCGGTGGTGCGTGTAAAGGACGGGATCGCCTTCGCCGACACGCTGGTCGGCACCGACAGTCACACCACGATGATCAACGCGGCGGGCGTACTGGGCTGGGGCGTCGGCGGGATCGAGGCGGAGTCGGTGATGCTCGGCCGGCCGATCTGGATGCGGCCGCCCGCGATCGTTTCCGTCGAGATCACCGGGACGCGGCGCGCAGGCGTGCAGGCGACCGATCTGGTGCTGGCGCTGACCGAATATATGCGCCGTCACGACGTGGTCGACAGCATCCTGGAATTCCATGGCGCGGGGATCGACCGACTCGCGCTGGCCGATCGCGCCACGATCGCCAACATGGCGCCCGAATTCGGCGCGACCGCCGCACTGTTCCCGATCGATACGCGCACGCTCGACTTCCTCGCCATGACCGGACGGCGCACTGCGCAGATCGAGCTGGTCGAGGCCTATGCGCGCGCGCAGGGGCTGTGGGCGGATACGCTCGATCCCGCCGCCGGCCGCCACCGTCAGCTGAGCTTCGACCTCGGCACGGTCGGCCGCGCGATCGCGGGACCGGCCGACCCGCACCAGCGCATTCCGCTCGATCGACTGGTGGGCAGCGGCGTCGCGCGGGAAGGCACGGACGACACACCGCCGACGCAATTGCCGGACGGCGCGATCGTGATCGCCGCGATCACCAGCTGCACCAACACCGCCAATCCCCGCAACATGATCGCCGCCGGGCTGCTGGCGCAACGCGCGGTGGCGCTGGGACTGCAACGCAAGCCATGGGTCAAGACCTCGTTCGCCCCCGGCTCGAAAGTGGTCGAAGCCTATCTCGACGAGGCCGGGCTGCTCGCGCCGCTCGGCCAATTGGGGTTCGCGATCGTCGGCTATGGCTGCACCTCGTGCAACGGCATGTCCGGCGGCCTGCCCGCCGCGATCGAGGCGGAGATCCTCGCGCGCGATCTGGCGGCGAGCGCCGTCCTGTCGGGCAACCGCAATTTCAAGGGCCGCATCCATCCCCGCGTCCGCAACGCCTTCCTGGCATCGCCGGCACTGGTGGTCGCCTATGCGATCGCCGGCACGACGCGGATCGACCTCATGACCGCGCCGCTCGGCTTCGACGGGGCGGGCGATCCGGTGCATCTCGACGATCTCTGGCCGAGCGATGCACAGATCGACGCGGTGCTGGCCGCGCATGTCCGCGGCGCGCAGTTCGACCGGGTCTATGACGCGATGTTCGCCGATGAACCGGCGGCTGCCGGGACCGGGCCCGCCTCGCCGCTGTTCGATTGGCGCGAAGACAGCAACTATATCCGCCGCCCGCCCTATTGGCACGCGGCGCTGACCGCCGATCCGATTGCCTCCGGCCTGCGCGCGATCGCGATGCTGGGCGACAATGTCACGACCGACGACCTCTCGCCCTCCGGCGCGATCCTGCCCGACAGCATGGCGGGCCGCTATCTGGTCGAGCGCGGCGTGGCGCCGTCCGGGTTCAATTCCTATGGCACGCGGCGCGGCGACCACCTCGTCGCGATGCGCGCGACCTTCGCCAACCCGCGCCTCGTCAACGAGATCGTGCCGGGCGTGGAGGGCGCGTTCACGCGGCTGTTCCCCGAGGCGCAGGTCATGCCGATCTTCGAGGCGGCACAGGCCTATCGCGCGCGCGGGCAGCAGCTGATCGTCATCGCCGGGCGCAACTATGGCTGCGGCTCGTCACGCGACTGGGCGGCAAAGGGCGTGCGGCTGCTCGGCGTCCGCGCCGTGGTCTGCGAAAGCTTCGAACGGATCCACCGCACCAACCTGGTCGGCATGGGCGTCCTACCGCTGGAATTCGCCGACGGCATCACCCGCCACTCCCTCGACCTAGACGGATCAGAGACGTTCACCATCGCCGGGCTCGACCGCCCACTCGTGCCCGGTATGGCCCTGTCGCTCGAGATCGCGCGCGCCGACGGCCACAAACTCGCCACGCCGGTGCGCTGCCGGATTGACACGACCGAGGAATGCCGTGTCTTCCTGGCGGGCGGGCTGCTGCCGCGGATCGCCGACGAGATCGCGGCGGGACAGCAGGCAGCGACGGAAGCGACGACACAGGGGATGTAGCCATGACCGCGCTTCGCATTCCGGCGACCTTCATGCGCGGCGGCACCAGCAAGGGCGTCTTCTTCCTCGCGCGCGACCTGCCCGAGGACGCGGCCGAGCGCGACGCCCTGCTGCTGCGCGTCGTCGGCAGCCCGGACGGCTATGGCAAGCAGATCGACGGCATGGGCGGCGGCACGTCCAGCACCAGCAAGGTCGTCATCGTATCGCCCAGCTCGCAGCCGGGCTGCGCGATCGAATATCGCTTTGGCGCGGTATCGATCGAGCGGCCGGTGATCGACTGGAGCGGCAATTGCGGCAATCTTTCCGCCGCGGTCGCGCCGTTCGCGATCCATGCCGGCCTGGTCGAGGCACCCGCCACGGGCACGGCCAGCGTGGCGATGTGGCAGGCCGCGATCGGCAAGCAGGTCATCGCACATGTGCCGATGCGCGACGGCGCGGTCGAGGAAGCGGGCGACTTCATGCTCGACGGCGTCGCATTCCCCGCGGCGGCGATCGATCTGGAATTCATCGATCCGGGCGGGCACGGCGGCACGTTTCCCAGCGGGCGGATGACCGACACGCTCGACGTGCCGGAAGTGGGCCCGGTGGACGTAACGCTGCTCAATTCGGGCATCGCCATGATCTTTGTCGAGGCCGGGTCGCTCGGCCTTGCTGGGATCGAGATGCCGCCACAGGTCAATGCCGACGCGGCGCTGCTCGCGCGGGCCGAGCGCATTCGCTGTCATGGCGCGGTCGCGATGGGCCTCGCCGCCGATGCCGACGCGGCGCATCGGCTGCGCCCCCACAGCCCCAAGCTGGCGTTCGTCGCCGCGCCTCGAACCTTCACCGCATCGGATGGCAAGTCGATAACCGACGACTCGATCAACCTGGTCGCGCGTACCTTTTCGATGGGGGCGTTGCACCATGCGATGACCGGCACCGGCGCCGTCGCGCTGGCGACGGCGGCGGCGATCCCAGGGACGCTGGTGCACCGTGTCGCACGTTCCACGCCGAAAGGCCCGCTGCGCATCGGCCACCCTTCCGGCCGCCTGGAGATTCAGGCGGCTGCGACACAAATCGGCGGCGAATGGCATGTCGACCACGTCACCGTCACGCGCAGCGCCCGCCGCCTGATGGAAGGGCATGTGATCGTGCCCGAGCCGCGCCGATGACCGCCGCGCCCGCCGAGATACTGCGCGAACTCGCCCCCACCGGCGTGCTTCGCGTCGCGGTCAATTTCGGCAATCCCGTGCTGGCCCATCGCGACTCCGACGGCACGCCAGGCGGCATCTCGGTCGATCTGGCGCGGGAGATCGCGGATCGGCTCGGCGTGGCGGTGCGCCATGTCCCGTTCGAATCCGCCGGCGCGGTGTGCGCCGCGCTGCCGGGGGGCGGCATCGATCTCATGTTCCTCGCGATCGATCCGGTGCGCGCACGCGACGCCCTGTTCACCGCGCCCTATGTGGTGATCGAGGGCAGCTATCTCGTGCGGCAGGCCTCACCCTATCGCTCGGTCGCCGATCTCGATCGCGCCGGGGTCGAGATCGCGGTCGGCGACGGCGCGGCCTATGATCTCTTCCTGCGCCGGACGCTGCGCCACGCGACGCTGCGGCGCTACCCATCCTCGGCCGCCGCGATCGCCTGTTTCGAGCGCGACGACCTCGACGCGGCGGCGGGCATCCGCCAGGCGCTTGTCGCGCATCAGGCCGCCGACCGCGCGGTTCGCGTGATCGAGGACAGCTTCACCACGATCCGCCAGGCCGCCGCCACCCCCGCCGGCCGGCCGGTCGCGCGCGCCTGGCTCCATCGCACGATCGAGGAACTGAAAGCGCGCGGCTGGATCGCGGCCAGGCTGGCCGCGCATGGCCAGGCCGACGCGCAGGTCGCGCCGGCCTGCGAGCGATGGCCGGAATTCTAGACTCGGTATCCGGACACCGCAGGGCTCAGCCGATCCGGGACCATTTCGAGCCCGGTATCGTGAAGTCGGTGCTCGTCCATCGCGAAGATGCCGGCACCACCGCGCAAAAGGATTTTGCGCCGTCGCAAAGGCAAAAATCGGCCGGGACGGCCAAAATCGCAGTCGCGTCGGGCAAGCTGAAGATCCCATGTCCGAACGGCGGGTGCAGATCGTTTGCCGCCTTGCCATATGATCTGAAGGTGCAGCCCAGAATGCGAAAATGGTTCGACACGCCGAAAAGGGCCGCGATCGCCGCGACGATCGCGATCGGTCTGGCCTGCCTGAACTGGCCGTCCGGCCATGCCCCGGCGGCGGCGCAGACATCGCCGCCGACCGATCAGACCCTGGCGCGCTGGCAATTCGGCGAGGCGCAATTCCCGGCCAAATCCGCCCGCCCGCCCCGGATCGATTGCACCGCGCTCAGGTCCGTCAGGCTTCCACTCGGCGCCACGGTCGCGCAATCGGATATGGTCGCGGATGCCCCAGGAAAATGGTGTTCGGTCCGGATCGAAGTGCGGCGCGACGGGGCAAGGGCGCCGATCACGATCTGGGCGGGGCTGCCGATCGACGATTGGAACGGCCGCTTCCTGGGGCTGGGCGGCGGCGGCTATGTCACCGGCGGCCCTTCGGCGATCGCATCGGCGGTACGGCTTGGTTTCGCAACCGCCTCGACCAATTCGGGCCATGTCGATACCGGCAATCGCGACGACGCGGACAACAATCCCTTCCAGCTCTCGTTCGACGGTTCGTTCGCGGTCGATGCCGATGGCCGCCCGGATCGGTCGGCGATCCGCGACTTCGCCCATGCCGGCACGCATCGGATGACGGTGATCGGCAAGGCGCTGACCGCCGCCTTTTACGGCACGACCGATCACCGGTCCTATTTCGTCGGCTGTTCAGGCGGGGGACGACAGGGCCAGGTCGAGGTCCAGCGATATCCCGGCGACTATGACGGCGTGCTGTCGGGCGCGCCGGCGATCAACTGGTCGCGCTGGGTGCCCGCCACGCTGTGGCCGCAACTGGCGATGCGCGACGTGCGGCCGGTCGCACAATGCAAGTTCGAAGCCGCGCGACGCGCCGCAGTCGCCGCCTGCGATAAACAGGACGGCGCCGAGGACGGGCTGGTCAGCGATATCGCAGGCTGCGCGTTCGACGCACGCGCGCTGATCGGCCGGCCCACCGGCTGCGGCCCGATCGAACCGCGCGATGCCGAGGTCATCCGCCGCATCTGGGACGGCCCGCGCGGCATCGACGGCAGGCGCCTGTGGTACGCGCTCGACCGGACCGCCGCCCTCTCGTTCGCTGCCGCCACTGCCGGCGATCCGCTGCAGGGCCGCGCGGCGCCGCTGGCCAAGAGCTGGTATCGCCATTTCCTGCTGCGCCGCGCCGATCTCAACCAGCGCCCGCCGACGCATGCCGAATTCGAACGGCTGTTCGCGCGATCGGCCACGCGCTTCACCGCCGATCTGGGCGGCTCGCCCGGCCGGATCAGCGCGTTCGAACGTAAGGGTGGCAAGACGATCATCTGGCACGGCCTGGCCGACGAAGTGATCCCCGCCGGCGGATCGATCGCCTATGTCAACGCCATTCGCGAAACGCTGGGCGGCAAGCGGAGCGATGGCTTCCTGCGCCTCTATCTGGCGCCGGGCGTCGGCCATTGTTTCGGCGGCGACGGCCCCGCGCCGACCGGGCTGCTCAAGACGCTGACCGACTGGGTCGAACACCGTCGGGCGCCGGGCGCGGTGACGGCCAGGCTTCGCAATGCCGATGGATCGATGCGTCGCACGCGGCCGCTCTGCCCCTATCCGCAACGCCAGGCATATCTGGGCGGGCCGGTCGACCAATCCGCCAGCTTCGCCTGCCGCGACGCCGCAGAGGTCGACACCCGGCTCGACTAGCCGTCGATCCTGCGCCGGAACGTTTCGGGCAACAGCAGCAGGCCGATCGCGACGGTCAGCGCCGCGACGATCACCGGATACCACAGGCCCGAATAGATGTTCCCCGTCGCCGCCACGATCGCAAAGGCGGTGGTCGGCAGAAACCCGCCGAACCAGCCATTGCCGATATGATAGGGCAGCGACATCGAGGTATAGCGGATATGCGTCGGGAACAGCTCGACCAGCATCGCGGCGATCGGCCCGTACACCGCCGTCACATACAGGACGAGCACGAACAGGATCGCCACCACCAGCGGCCGGTCGATCGCCGCCGGATCGGCCTTTTCGGGATAGCCGGCCGCGCCCAGCGCCGCCTTGGCCTCGCCCTGGAACGCCTTGATCGCGGCCGCGCGTTCGTCCGCCGGGATGCCGGCGGGATCGGTCGCGGCGATCACCCGGTCGCCCACCGCGACGCGGGCGACCGTCCCCGCCGGCGCGGCGACATTGGTATAGGAGACGCCGGCCTTGGCCAGGAACGACTTGGCGATGTCGCAGCTCGTGCCGTCGAACCGGTTCCTGCCGATCGGATCGAACTGGACCGAACAGTCGGCCGGGTCGGCGGTGACCGTCACCGGCGCGGCGTGCGCGGCGGCATGGAGCGCCGGGTTCGCCGCCTTCGACAGCGCGTCGAACAGCGGGAAATAGGTGGCGGCCGCCAGCAGGCAGCCGGTCAGGATGATCGGCTTGCGCCCGATCCGGTCCGACAGCCAGCCAAAGATGACGAAGAACGGCGTCGCCAGCGCCAGCGCGATCGCGACCAGGATGTTCACCGTCGCGCCGTCCACCTTCATCACCTTTTCAAGGAAGAACAGCGCATAGAATTGCCCGGTATACCAGACCACCGCCTGCCCGGCGACCGCGCCCAGCAGTGCGATCAGCACGATGCGCAGGTTCGTCCGGTTGCCAAGGCTTTCGCGGATCGGCGACCTGGCGGCTCTGCCCTCGTCCTTCATCTTCTGATAGACCGGGCTTTCCGCCAGCTGCATGCGGATCCACAGCGACACCGCGAGCAGCCCGATCGAAACCAGGAACGGCAGACGCCAGCCCCAGTCGGCGAACGCCGCCTCGCCCACCGCCAGGCGAATGCCGATCACCACCAGCAACGCGGCGAACAGGCCCAGCGTCGCGGTGGTCTGGATGAAGCTGGTGAACATCCCGCGCCGCCCTTCCGGCGCATGTTCGGCGACATAGGTGGCGGCGCCGCCATATTCGCCCCCCAGCGCCAATCCCTGCAACAACCGCAACAGCACCAGCAGCACCGGCGCCGCCACGCCGATCGCGGCGTAGGAGGGCAGCAAACCGACCGCGAAGGTCGAAAAGCCCATCAGCCCCATCGTCACCAGGAACGTGTATTTGCGGCCGACCAGATCGCCCAGATGGCCGAACACCAGCGCCCCGAACGGCCGCACCGCGAACCCGGCGGCAAAGGCGGCAAGCGCGAGGATGAAGCCGGTGGTCTCGTTGACGCCGGAAAAGAATTGCTGGGTGATGACCACCGCGAGCAAGCCATAGAGATAGAAATCATACCATTCGAACACGGTGCCGAGCGAGGCGGCAAGGATGACCTTGCGCGCCTTCCGGCTCATCGCGCGCCGGTCTTCATCAGCCTCGTCAAAGGTCGTTGTCATTGTCCGCACCCTCTCCCCAGGGGTACGATGTTACGCATTTAATCGAACTTCGAAAGCCATGGCGTGCGGCCGCGCGACCGTCGCATCAGTTGCCGGCATCGCTCCCGCGCGGTGTCGCCGTCCATTCCAGCAACGGCGGACGCGGCTGGGCAAGGATGGCGTCCTGTTGCTTGCGCAGCACGCGCCAGCGCGCATATTGCTTCTCCAGATCGGCCGCGCTCTCCCCACCCCAGGCGACGACCTGTGCGCGCTCCTTGCCGGTCAGCCAGAACTGGAACCAGTCGACCAGCAGCTGGTTCATCCGCAACCGCTGCGGCACCTGGAAGATGTCGTGCGCGCCGTCCTGCGCGTTCCAATATTCCACCGGCTTCTTCAGCTTGCGCAGCGCGGCATACCAATCCCACATCAGCCCCACATCCTCGCCCCACATCAGCATCGGCGTGCGCAGGCGATCGAGGTTGAACCCGGCGGATTTCTCCAGCCACGGCTTCATCCCCTTGCCGAACGGCTGCGCGCCATAGAGATTGTCCTGGCCGATCGAGGTGCCGGCATTGAAATACCAGAACCAGCTGAAATCGGCGGTCGAGGTGAAGGCGCCGGCCGCGAACGGATAGTCCGACTGGGTCATGGTATAGCCCATTTGCGGCCCGGTCCGGCTCCACCCCTGGATGGCCACGCGCTTGCGATCGATCAGGCCGCGCTTGTCGAGCTCGTCGATCGCCGCTTCCCAGCCCGCCTTTACGTTGGGATATTCTTCGACCGGCGCCGCATCGAGTCCGAACTGCTCCTGGATCTGAAGCACAAGCATGCCCTGCGCCGCGATCGCGCGCCCGGCATAGTTGCGCGAATAGCCATCGAGCGAGAACACGCCTTCGTCGAAGCCATGGGTCTGGATGACGACCGGATAGCGCGTGCCGGCCTTGTAATCGGGTGGATAATAGACCGCGCCCTTCCAGGCCTCGCCCTTCGACACGATCTGGAACGGTTCGACCTTGCCCAGCTCGCGCTCCGCCAGCCAGGGATCGGGGTCGAGGATCGTCTTGCGCGCGCCGCTCTGCGTATCGATCGCCACCAGCACCGGGCGATCGTTCAGCGACTGCGCGATCTCCAGGCGCACCGGCGCGCTGGCCGCTACCGCCTTGGCCTCGTCCGCCCCCGCCGGCGCCGCCGTCCACCGCGCACCGCGCCGCGTATAGCGCATCGCCGGCAGATCGCCGCGCTTCTCGTCCTGGGCCTTGACGATCAGCGATTGCGTCGCGGCGTCCCAGCGCGCCTCGGTCACCTGCGCGGTTCCGGCCGGAAGCCGCGCGATGCGCGAGATCGCGCCCGTCTTCGGATCGACCAGCAGCACGGCCAGCGACTGCTGACGCCGCGCCTTTTCCGCCGCGTCCACATCGTCGAGCGGCTCGATCGCCTGCGGGATGACGAGATAGCGGCCGCCATCGATCCACAGCGGCTGGGCGGCGCGATAGATCATCGGCGCGCGCTGCACAAACCATGCCTTGCCGCTGTCGAGGTCGACCAGCTCAAGCTGCCGCCAACATCCGCGCGTCGGATAGTCGATACATTCCCTGAGGCGCGGCGTGGCGCGATAGCTGGTCCACCATGGCTCCACGCCCTGCTTGTGCTCGCACATGCGCAGCACATAGCGGCCGTCCGGCGAAAGCCCGGATCCGAACACCGGATCGTAACAGTTGCGAACCGTCGCCACCCGTTTCTCGGCGCCCTCGATGACCCGCACCGGGCCGCCGGCGATGTCCTTGACCACCAGCGGATGGGTGCCGCCATAACGGCCGAACCGCGCGTCCCACACCGTCCCGGCATCGACCAGGCAGCCGCGCTTCACGCATTCCGGATCGCTGACCGGCGGCGTCGGTTTCGGGATGGTCGAAACGATCAGCCGCTTGCCCGCGGCATCGACGTCGAACCCCGCAATGACCTCCGTTTCGCTGGTCAGCTGCTCGGGCTTTCCGCCCTTGATGCTCGCGCGATAGACCTGCGCCTTCTCGCCATCGGTCGCCCCGAAGATCAGCGACTGATTGTCGGGCAGCCAGCGCACGAACGCGATCGGATGCGCATTGCTGGTCGATGAAAAGCGCGCGACGGTGATCGGCTTGGGATCGCTCAACAGCGTCGCGGTGGGATAGACCAGCAGCGTGCCGTCATTGGTGCCGGCCGCCACATTGCCCCGGCGCACGACGATGGCGACATGCTTGCCGTCGGCGGAAAACACGCCGGGCGCCTCGTCATAATCCTCGTCATCATTCAGCGCATAGGGATCGCCGATCTTGGCGAAGCGCACCAGGTCCGCGACGGTGATCGGCGATTTATCGGCAGCTACGGCAACGCTGGCGGTGACGAGGCTGGCGGCGGCGATCAACAGGGGACCGAATCTGCTCGGGTTCACGCTCGACTCCAATCGTGAATAGGTGGGGAAAAGCTCGCGGCCGCAGCCGCGAGCACTCACCATTGCTTCGTGATGCTCAGGCTGACGCTGCGCCCGGTCTGGTTGCCGTTGGCGCCATCGAACCCGTTGAAGTTATTGGCGAATGGCGGCGGCGTATCGAACAGGTTGGTTGCCGCCAGACGGATCGACAGCCCCTTTTGCCAGCCCGTGCCGCTCGCCTGATAGGCGATGCCGGCATCGATCGTGGTCCACGATCCGATCCGGCGATTGTTGGACGGATCGTCATACGCATTCTGGTAGTTGAGCGCCGTATCGAGCGACCAGTCGCCGAACCGAACGCCGGCATTGCCGCGAATTTTCCACTCGAGCGGATTGGCGAAGGTATTGAGCACATTGCCCTGCACGCCGGTCGGGCTCACCGCCAGCGAATGCCGGAACAGCCACGTACCTGCCACGCCCAGGTTGATGCCGCCGAACGACATATCCTTGCGGTAATCGAAATCGAAATCCAGACCGCGCACCTGCACGATCGCCAGATTGCGCCGACGCAGATCCAGGATGACGTCGACATCGGCAAACGCCGGGCAGACGCCACGAAATCCGGGGCTATTACAGATCGCGGTCACCTGCGCCGGTGTCGGGCTTCGGTTTATGACCGATGCATAGATGGCCGGAGCACCAAGTGGATTGACGATTGCCAGATCGACGATCTTGTTTGAATAGTTCAGTTGGAAATAGGTGGCAGACAGGCTCAGACCCGGCACGATTTCCGGCTTTGCATCAAATCCGATCGTCCAGGTTTTCGCAGTCTCTGGTCCCAGATTATCGACAGGCGTACCGCTGGTAAGCAGCGAGTCGGTGAACCCCGAAGGCGATTGCGCATCCGGAAGCGACACAAACCCCCCTGACGGACTGCGGATCAATTCACTGAACCGCGGCGCGCGGAACGATGTACTCCAGGAGCTGCGAATGACGATTCCGTCGGCAGGCATGAAGCTGACGCCGAACTTGGGATCGAACGTCGAGCCGAAATCGCTGTAATCCTCGTAGCGCGCGGCAATCGAGGCTTCCAGCACACGACGCTCATCCGTCCCGATCAACGGGATCGCAAGCTCGCCGAATGCCGCCCATACATCGCGGTCGGCGATCGTGGGGGTTTTCACAGTCACCGTGCTGCCCGTCACAATTCGCCCAGTGACCCGCAGGCTATCCCTGCGATAATCGGCGCCGAGCGCCAATTTGACGTCGCCGGCCGGCAGGGCGAACAGGTTGCCATCGACGATCGCCGTCAGGTCGGTCAGCGTCGCGACAGCGACGGTCTCGTCATTATCCCTGATGAAATCGATCGTCACCGGATCGTTGCCACGCCCGTCGCCAAAGACGTTCAGCGGTCGCCCGGGACATTGCGCCGGGGTCGCGACACCGGAAAGGCAGGCGTTACGGCGGGTCGAATCGATACCGTTCAGATTTTCCCAGTAAGTGCGTTCACGGCCATAGGATCCGGTCAGGTTGAGCCGCCAGTTTTCGGCGAAGTCGACCTCCGCACCGGCATTGATGCTATAGGTCGTGACATCGCTATTCTGCGGGCGGCGTCCAACAATCCCGGTAAAGTCATATTGCACCTGCACCGGTGCCGTCCCGCCATAGGGATTGACATAATAGGGGTTGGTCGATGGCACGCTGACCGTGGTCGTCGATCCACCCGCAACCACCAACCCGAACCGCTTGCCGAAACGGCCATCGGCGAACAACCGGGCGCTGCTAGACAGCTCCTGCGAAGCCGATGCGAAGACGCTGTGGGTTTCCTGGTCGCCGAGCGACGTAATCCCGGTAACCTGATCGCGGTAGTTCACGCCGGGGGTCAGTTGCGCGACCGTCAGCGCGGTGCCGTCCTGCCCCCGCGGAATGGCGTAGGACGGCTGACCCGACCGGATGATCGTCCCCGGATTGCCGAAAGTGGGACGGAAATCATTGCCGCCGAGCGACCGGAAGTCGGTATTCAAAGAGGCGTAGAACCGGTCCTTGTTGTACAGCGGATAGCGGTGGGAATAGGCATAGCCGGCCATCAGATTGCCGCCGTCCCATTTGAAGCCGCCGGTCACCGATGCCTGAAGCTCGTCCAGCCCGCCGTCGATCGTCGCCAGCCGCACGCTGGTCTCCAACCCTTCATAATCGCGCCGCAGGATGAAGTTCACCACGCCGCCCACCGCGTCCGACCCGTACAGCGCCGACGCGCCGTCCGTCAGGATCTCGATCCGCTCGATCGCCTGGGCGGGCAGGCTCGAAATATCGACGAAGCCGCCGATCAACCCGCCCGGCGCCGGCCGGCGTCCGTTGACCAGCACCAATGTCGATCCGGCGCCAATCCCCCGCAGATTGACGCCCTGTCCCCGCGTCGTGTTCCGATCGCCGTTGAAATCGATATTGCTGTCCTCGCTGGTGCTTCCGCTGAAATTGCTCGGCAGCGTCTCAAGATAATCCTGGATCCGGCCGTAACCGCTCTTCGCGATATCCTCGCGCGTCACCACCGTCAGCGGCGACCCGATCGGCGCCTGTCCGCGAATGTTGGTGCCCGTCACCACGATATCCGCGCCGTCATCGCCGGCGGCGGGCGCTTCCCCCGACGCGGCCGTGGGGCCAGTGCCCGCCTCCCGCTCGACGATGACGACCCCCGCGGTTCCGTTGCGCGCGACGAAACCCGTACCGCGCAACAGCTGCGCGATGGCATCGGCCGCGCCGAACCTGCCGCGCAGCGCGGCGCTGCGCACCTTGCGCGCATCCTGGCCGTTGAAGACGATCTGCCGCTTGGTCGTGCGCCCATAGGCGCGCAGCGCGGAAGCGAGATCCTGCGCCGGGATCGCGAATTGATAGACCGCTTCCTGCGCCTGTACCGCCGCCGGCGCGCCGATCATCGCGATCGCCGCCATCGCCGATGCGCACATCAGCGCCCTTGCACCCTTCGTCCCTGTCATGATCGTCCCCCAACGCTGCCGGACCGGCCTCGAACGAAAGACGCAGCAGGCGGCGAAAGATTCATCCCGTCCGCCAAGAAAATCTTAATCCTGTTTTCCGCCTTCCGCATGAAAGACGATTCCGCCATCCGCGCCGCGCGTCGCCGTCACCGGAAACACCGCGGTGATGCCTTCGACGAACGCCTTTTCGTCGCCGCCGTCGAACTGGCCGGAAATCGGGATCGCGCCCACGCGCGCACCGGCGACGCGCAATTTCACCCTGCCATACCGGTTCATCCGCTCCACCGCGATGCCCAGCGGTTCGTCGGCGAACTCCAGCAGCCCCGCCTCCCAGCCGACCGCCCGGCCCGGATCGACCGCCGCGACGCGCGCCACCGCCTGCCGGTCGGCGATCTGCAATTCCCGGCCGGGCAGCAGCGCCTGCTCGGCGATCTGCCGCTTCGCGCCGATCCGCACCGGCACCGGCCCGCCGTCCGCCGCGCTGGTATCGAGCACCGAGACCCGGCCTTCATACAGCAGCACGCGCACCTGCCCGCTCAGCCGTTCGACGCTGAACTGCGTGCCGGTCGCCACAATCATGCGGTTCCCCGCCTGGACCGAGAAGGGACGCAACGGATCCTTGGCCACGCTGAATTTCGCGCGGCCCGCTTCCAGCCACAGCTGACGCCGATCGCCGGAATAGCGCACCTCGACCCGCGTCGCCGCATCCAGCGAGATCGCCGATCCGTCGGTCAGCGTCACCACCCGGCGCTCGCCGATCCCCGTCTCATAGGCGGTCGGCGCAAGGCCCCACCACATACCCATCCCGATCAGCAACAGCACCGACGCCGCGACCGCCGCCAGTTGCCGCCAGGAAAATCGCGGCCGCGTCCAGCGCCGCCGATTGGCGTCGGCGATCCGCTCCAGCGCCTCGCCGCGCATGACGATCAGCTCGGGCTGCGCGGCCTGATCGTCGACCGCTTGCCACGCCGCGACGGTACGTTCGAACAATGCCGCATTCCGCACATCGCCGGCCAGCCACCGCTCGAACTCGCGGCGATCGGCAGCCCCAAGCGGACCCTGCGAAATGCGCACGCACCATCCCGCCGCGATCTCGCGATTCTCGTCCGACAGCGCGTCGACGGCGCGGCTCATTCGCCCTCCTCCAGCCGCTTCGTCAGATGCGCGGTCGCGCGGATCAGATGCTTGTCCACCGCGCTCACCGAAATGCCGAAGCTCTCGGCGATCTCGCGCTTGCGCATCCGCTCCAGCCGGAACAGCAGCAGCACGTCGCGTGATCGCTGCGACAGATCGGCAAGCGCCTGGCTGACCAGCCCGATGCGCTCGCGCGCCTCCAGCACGCGCAGCGGATCGACGAAATCGGCATGGGCGTGCTGATGCACGGCATCCGCCTGCCATCCGTCGCGAACCTGCCGCCGCCGATGCCGGTCGCGCACCAGATTGGCCGCGATGCGAAAGATGAACGCTTCCCGATTTGCAATATCCTCGCCCGGATGCTCGATCAGCCGGATCAGCACTTCCTGAGTCAGGTCCTCCGCCTCGCTGGAATTGCCGATCCGACGGACGAAGAACGCCATCAGCGCCGGCCGATAGCGTCGCCCCAGTTCGAACAGCTCATTCGCGGCGGCGTCGGCCATCGCCTCTCCAACCAGACAAGGCTGCCAGCAGCCCTGAATCCAAGACGCACGGCGCGCCGGAACATACACTTGCGCGCGATTTCCACCGCGTCATATCCGGCCCAGCGTCGTGATCACCGGAAATTCGCCTTCGGCCTCGACCCGCGCCGCGATACCATAGACGGCGCGCAGATGCGCCGGGGTCAGCACCGCGGCGGGCGTGCCGTCCGCGACGATCTTGCCCGCATCGATCAGGATCAGCCGGTCGCAATAGCGCGCCGCCAGCGTCAGGTCGTGCAGCACGGCGATCACCGTCGCCCCGGCCCGTGCCTCGGCCTTGAGCAGCGCCATCACATCGATCTGGTGGCCGGGGTCGAGGCTGGCGAGCGGCTCGTCGGCGATCAGCGCGGGCGCCTCCACCGCCAGCGCGCGCGCCAGCAGCACGCGCGCGCGCTCGCCGCCGGACAGCTCGGTCGCATCGCGCGTGCGCAGCGCAAGCACATCGGCGCGCGCCATCGCCCGCTCGATCGCCGCGGCATCGCCCGCGCCGATCCGCGACATCGGGCCAAGGTGCGGCAATCGCCCCAGGCCCACCAGCCGCTCGACCGTCAACGGCCAGTGCAGCGCCTGGCCCTGCGGCAGATAGGCCACGCACGATGCCAAGGCCCGGCGCGGCATCACCGCCACCTCCCGGCCATCGACGCCGATCGATCCGGCGTAACGCACCAGGCCCAGCATCGCGCGCGCCAGCGTCGACTTGCCCGCCCCGTTCGGCCCGACGATCCCGGTCAGCGTGCCCGGCCCGAACGCGGCGGTCGCATCGCGCACCACCTGCCGCCGCCCCAGCACGACGCCGGCCCGATCGAGCGTCAGCGTCACCACAGCCGCCGTTCCCGCATCAGGTGGATCATGAACACCGGCACGCCCAGGAACGCGGTCACCACCCCCAGCTTGAGCTCGTTCGACGTGCCGATCATCCGCACCGCCAGATCGGCCGCGGTCAACAGGATCGCGCCGCCGATCGCCGACGGCAGCAGGATGGCGGACGGGCTGCGATCGGTGAACGGGCGGACCAGATGCGGCACGATCAGCCCGACGAACCCGATCGCGCCCGCCACCGCCACGCCGCCGCCCACGCCGATCGCGGTGCCGATCAGCACGCGCAGCCGCGTGCGCGCCAGGTCGACGCCCAATGCCCGCGCCCCATCCTCGCCCAGCGTCAGCGCATCGAGCGCGCGGCCGTCCCACAGCAACAGCGCCATGCCGGCGGCGATGCACGGCAGCGCGATCCACAGATGGTCGGACGAACGGTTCTCGAGGCTGCCCAGCAGCCAGGTCATGATCTCCATCGCCGCGAACGGATTGGACGACAGGTTGAGCGCCAGGCTGATCCCCGCCCCGGCCAGCGTGCCCACCGCGATCCCGGCCAGGATCAGCGTCAACGGGCTTTCCGACCGTCCCGCCAGCGCGAACAGCAGCGCCAGCGACAGCAGCGCGCCAAGCACCGCCAGCCCCGGCAGCACCAGCACATGCCAGTGCGCCAGCCCGAAATACAGCGCCGCGACCGCGCCGAGCGAGGCGGCGTTCGACGTGCCCAGCACCGCCGGATCGGCCAGCGGGTTGCGCAAGAACCCCTGCAGCGCCGCGCCGGCCAGCCCCAGCATCGCGCCGACGGCAAGCCCCAACAGCGTGCGCGGCAGGCGCAGTTCGAACAGGATCGCCGTCGCCACCGGGTCGCCATGGCCGGCCAGCGCGGCGAAGATCCGCGCCGGCGACAGCGGCACCGGGCCGAGCATCAGCGAGCCCGTCGCCACCGCAAGGGCCAGCGCGATCGTCATGCCGATCAACCGGCGCGGTCGCCGCATCGTCATCGCGCGGCGATCCGGCGATGGCGCGCGACCTGCCCGGCGATGGCGCGCGCCGCCAGCACATAGGCCGGCCCGCCGCACACCGTCCAGGCCTGGGGAATGGTGATGCGCGGAATGCCGTCGAGCACCGGATGGTGCAGCATCTCGGTCCCCTGGTCCGCGACGCGGTCGGTCGCGCGCTCGACGATCAGATAGTCCGGCG
The DNA here is from genome assembly GCA_964413495.1 of uncultured Stakelama sp. GTDB lineage: Bacteria > Pseudomonadota > Alphaproteobacteria > Sphingomonadales > Sphingomonadaceae > Sphingomonas. The sequence goes on from CAYPRW010000003.1 coordinate 182,768, forward strand.
GGTCGGCGATCATCGCCTCGAGGCTCAGCTGCGAAAGCGCCGGCTTGCCCAGCCGCGTCGCAAGGTTGACCAGGCCCAGCCGCGTCATCAGCCCGTCGATCAGCGTCCCGGTGCCGGTCAGATAGCCGCGCCGCTGATAATAGGCCGCGACCTCGCCCTTGCCGACAGGAGGAATCGCGGCGAGTTCGCGCGCCATTCGCGCGATCAGCCGTTCGCCGCGCGCGGGATGCCCCAGCGCGGCGGCGACGGCGCGGATCGAGGCATGGATCTCGTCCAGCGATCGCGCGTCCGGCACATCCAGCACGCGATAGCGCCGCGCCGCGCCGCTCGCGGGCGGCGGCATGCCCATCACCAGGTCCGGCTGGATCGCCAGCAATCGCTCGCCCAGGTCACGCAGGACGGGAAGGTCGCCGACCGCGCCCGCCGCCGCCGACATTTCCGGGTCGGCCGCGTTGCGCGACAGGCCGGCGATCTGGTCGCGGTCGGCCAGCGCCAGCACGAGCTGGTCGGCGCACAGATTGACCGAGACGACGCGGCGCGGCTTGCCCGCCACCGGCGCCGCCGGTTCGGGCGAGGCCGACCCCGCGCCGCCGGTCATCGCGGCCATGACCAGGATCACCGGCAGGATGAGGCGGCGGCGCATTGGGGTCGATCGTCTCCCGTCGCCGATCAGAATTTCACGCGCACGCCGCCATAGGCGGCGCGGCCGAAATTATCATAGCCGGCCGCCGTCACATATTGCGCGTCGAACAGATTGTCGACGCGGCCATAGAGCTCCAGATGCGCGCCGACCGGAAACGACGCGCGAACCCCCGCGAGCGCATAGCCGTCGAGCCGGACACTGTTGGCCGGATCGTCGAAACTGTCGCCCACCACGGTCAGCGTCGCCCCGGTCGACAGGCCGAACGACCAGTCATGATCGATCGACACGCTCACCGCGTCGCCCGCGCGCCGCGCCAGCCGCTTGCCGTTCAGCGCCGGCCGGCCCGACCGGTCGCGCGCGTCGACATGGCTGTACGCCGCCTCGAACCGCAGCGCCTTGACCGGACGCAGCGCCAGCGTCGCCTCGACGCCGCGCGCGCGGGTCCGGTCGATATTGTTGTACCCGCCGAACGGCGGCAGCGACCCGTCATAGTTGATCTGGTCCCTGGTATCGCGCTGGAACGCGGTGAGCGAGATCATCGCCTTGCCGCCGGCAAGGCTCTGGTCGATGCCGATATCATAGCTTTGCGACCGTTCGGGCTTCAGATCGGGGTTGGCGACGAATGCGCCGTAAAGCTCGTACAAGGCCGGCGCGCGGAACCCCTCGCCATAGCTGGCGCGCAGGTTGGTCGCGCCGCCATTGGGCGAATAATTGGCGTTGGCGCCAAAGGTGGTGGCCCCGCCGAACTGGCTGTGATCGCTGTGCCGCACGCCGCCCGTCACCGACAGGCCGGCCGCCGGCTCGACGATCGCCAGCGCATAGAGGCTGTCGAGATCGGCGCGGGCATGCTCGGTCGAACCAAAGCCGAAATAGGCATATTCCGGCGTCTCATGCTCATAGCCGACCAGCAGCCTGACCTGCTCGACCGGCGTCACCACGCCGTGATATTCGAACCGCAGCGTCTTGCCGCGATAGCCAAAGCTCGGCGCATCGCCGCGAAAGGCGAAATCGGTGCGGTCGTTGCGCAGATAGGTGACCGCCGCGCGGCTGGCGAACGCCCCGTCGAACAACGCGACGTTCAGCCCGGCATAGCCGACATACTGGTCGATCCTGTTCACGTCGCGATACGGCGCCGCAAAGCCATCATAATCAAGGTCGGCATTGATGTAGTAGCCGCGCAGGTCCAGGCTGATCGCGTCGCTGAACGCCAGCTTCAGCCGCGCATTGCCGGCGAAGTTCCGGTAACCGTCGCGCTCGACATTGCTGGTCTTCGCCGAAATCCCGCCGGTGCGGTAATAGGCCGCGCCGACCCCGCCCGAGGCGAAACCGGCCGTGCCCGACGCATCGCCCTTGACGCCCCATGTGTCGAACGCGCCATATTCGCCCGATGCTTGTGCGCCGAAACCGCTGACCGGCACGCCGGTCGTCACGCTGACCACGCCGCCGATCGCCTGGCTGCCATGCACCACCGAATTGGAACCGCGCAGCACCTCGATCCGGCGGAGATTGCCGGTCAGCAGCGGGCCGAAATTATAGGCGTCGCCGATTCCCGCGGGGTCGTTCACCTTGACCCCGTCGATCAGCACCAGCGTCTGCCCGATCTCCGCCCCGCGGATCGAGACGCCGGCAACCCCGCCGACCGGGCCGTTGCGGTTCTGGCGGATGCCCGGCACGCTCGTCAGCAGGTCGGTGACGCTGATCGTCGGGCGCGTTTCGATCGTCGCGTCGTCGATCACGGTGATCGCCTGGCCGACCTCGTCCTGCGACTGTTCGATGCCGGACGCGCTGACGACGATCTCGTCGCCGTCCTCGCGATCCGGAGCCTCCGCGAACGCGGGCGTCGCCGCGGCCAGAGCGATGATGGAGATAAAGGTCTTGTGCATCGGAATTCCCCTCGCGCCGGCAACGAAGGCGGAACCTGCCGATGCGCGCACGCGATCGGCCGGCGCGGGAGGACGGACGGGCGCAACACGCCCGCATCCCACGCCATGGCGGTTCCACCCGCTGGTCGTCGCTCGACGGAAACCTCCGTGCCTTGGCCATTGCCCTGGACCCAGGCATTGAGCGACCCACGCCGGCAGGTCTCCTGGCTCGCGGGTCGCCGCTCGATACACGCCTTCCCAGGTCTCCCCAGTGGCTGTCCGGCCTTGTGCGCCGGACGGTGTATCTCGCTCACCGCTCACAGTTGCAGGGACAGCCGCGGATTTGGGCGATCGCTCGCCCGCACCGCATTCCCGTTTTAAGCCCCGTTCGGGGCACCGGCGCGATCTTTGAGCGACGCGGCCACGCCCCGTCCCTCGCAACCGGCCTTAGACGCACAAATCGCCGCGAACAAGATATAAAGATATCTTTATATGAAATCGCGACCGACCCGCCGGAGGCGGACAGGTCCGGATCGAACCTGACGATCTGCAATTTTCCCGCAACGCGGCTATAGTCGAGCGGCGCCGATGCCGGCGCGATGGGAATTGATCGATGCTTCTGCCGTTCGACCGGCGCAGCCGGATCTGGTCGTTGGGATTGACGCTGGCGGGGGCGCTGGCGGCCCCGCCCGCGCTGGCGCAGCGCAGCGATCCGCCCGGCGGCGCGGGCGCGCCGACGGCGATCACCGGGCGCGATGCGCGGTCGCGCGCGCTGTACCTCGGCCTTATCGAAAACCTGCGCAAGAGCGGACAGGTCCATGCCGCGCTCGCCCATCTCGATGCGTTCGACCGGCAATTCCCCAGGGCGGGGGACGCGGCGATCCTGCGCGGCAACTGCCTCATCGACATCAAGGATTATGCCGGCGCGGCGGCGGTGTTCGGGCGGCTGCTGCGCGGGCCGCAGGCGGCGTCCGCTTATGCCGGGCTGGGCCGGATCGAGGCGCTGAACGAACGCTGGACCACGGCGGCGGCGCAATATGCGCAGGCCGTGCGGCTCGCGCCGACGCTGCCCGCCTATCTCAGCGACTATGGCTTCGTGCTGTTGCGCGCGGGGCGGCCGGCCGACGCGGTGTTCCGGCTGCGCCAGGCGGTGGAGCTGGCGCCCGGCGACACGCGCGCGCGCAACAACCTGATCCTGGCGCTGGCCGCGTCGGGCGACGAGGCGGCGGCGAGACGCATGTTGGCCGCTATTGCCGACCCGGCACAGCGCGCCGAAATCGAAACCGAACTCGCGGCCCAGGCCGCAAGGCTACCCGCAAACTAGCCCGCGGCCGAAGAGCCCGCCACAAATACCAGCCCCAGGCTTACCGCCAGGAACGGCGCGAACGGGATCGCCGCCCTGAAATCGGGTCTGCGCCACGGCGCGCGCGCCAAGGTGAAGCCGAGGGCCAGAAGGCTGGCGAGCACGAACACCAGCGTCGTCCCGACAAAGCCGACCCAGACGCTGGCGGCGGCAAGGAACTTGACATCGCCCAGCCCCAGCGTGCCCGGTCGCCTGAGCAGCTTCATCAGGCCGATCAGCGCCAGGAACAGCGCGATCACCGCGATCGGCGCGATCAGCGAACTCGCCACCGCCCACCATGTCGGCGCGGCGACGGCGCGAAACGCCACACCGGTCGCGGCCAGCGCGACGTTCAACCCGTTCGGAATGCGCCGGTCGCGCAGATCGACCACGATGATCGGGACGAGCAGCAGCACCAGCACCCCGGCGGCGATGATCTCGACCGGCGTCATCAATAGCCGCCATTGGCGACGGTAACGGCGTAAGAGACGGTCGCCGGCGCGCTCTGTCCGTCGCCGCCCACCGAATTGACGAGGCCGTAGAACCAGCCGAACCCGAAATCGCTGACCGGATAGGCGACCGACACGCGATAGGCCGGGCGCCCGTCCGACACCGTGGCCTGGGTGGTGACGGTCGCACGGGCGGGGTTTAGCAGCGGCTGATAGCCGGTCAGCAGCGCGGTCACCCGCGCCCGTGCGAGCTGCGACCGTTCGGCATCGGTGGCCCCGCCGATCGTCGCCCGCGCCCCTTCCGCCGACCCGTGGATCACGGCGACGAAGGTGGCGAAATAGAGGGCGAAGATCATCGTGCCGAACACCAGCAGCAGGAAGAGCGGCGCGATGAGCGCGAATTCGAGCGCGACCATGCCGTCCGACGCCGACAGGCGCTTCACGCCCCGCCGCCAGCCGGGCATGGCCGCCCGCACCCGGTTCATCGCACCGCCCATGCCCGCCTCACGACCCAAGCTGGGCGCCGGTCAGGCGGGTTCCGATCGCTTCGAACGCATCGGTCAGCGCGCCGCTGAACGCCGTCATGGCGAGCACGATCGCGGCGATGATGAGCACGGCGAGCACGGCATATTCGACCGCGGTGACGCCGTCGTCCTGCTGGAGGAACTGATTGAGCTTGTTCAACATGTCACTTCCTTTTTGGGGCAAGGGGAGGATCCGGCGGCGCGCCCCGCACGCCGCCGGAATTCACGAAACCAGCACCGGGACGCCGCACCGCGCCCCGGTGACGGCGACATCGACATAGCCAAGCTGGAGGCCCAGCGTGGTGAGCAGCCCGTCGACGACGCCGTCGAGGCTGACCAGGATCGGACGGAGCGTATTGGTGACCGTATTGACCTGCCCGGCGTTCAGCGCGACCGAAACGGTGCAGTTCAGGATGCAGGCAGTGAGCGTCAGGCTGCTGGCCAGGCCGGCCAGCAGCGGCGTTGCATAGCTGCGCGTGCCGACCGTCGCGGGAACCGGTGCGATTGCGGCCTGTCCGTTCCCTGCCGGACGCCCGATAAAGCCGACGCCACTGCCGCCGGCCTGCCCCGGCTGTTTGAAGAGGAGGCTGCCCGATCCTGCGCCCACCGGCACGCGCGCCTTGGCGTTCACCGTGATGAGGTTGAGCAAGCCGACAAGCGGGGCCGGCTGGACCATCGCGGCGGTGATCGGGGTGCTGAAATTGGTCATCACATTGGTCGGCAGCGTGCCGAGATAGACGGTGGCGATGCCGCTGTGCGCGGTCACCTCGACTTGCGTGTCGGCGGTGGGATCGCCGTCGCAGTCGATGTCGTCGATCGTCGCATCGCCATGGGCGGCTTCGATATAAAGCGGGATCGTGCTGATGCCGGCGACGGTCGCCTCAAGCTTCATGCGCACTTGCGCGGTGTGGACGCTGATCCCCTTCGACCCGAAGGCGAAGCGCGCGCCGACCGGCGGTTCGATCGCGGTCGCCGCGATGCGGACCCCGGCCACCCCCGGAATCCCGACCGAGGACGAGGGCACGGCAAAGCCGTTGGCGCCATTGGCCGCCTGGAGCGTGAACGAAGTCAGCTGCATCACGTTGATCCCGGCATGCAGCGCGCTGGCGGACGTCGCCTGCCCCACCTGCCGCGTCTTCCACAGGCCCAGGTCGAACAACGTGCCGAGCGCGATCGTCGGGTTGCCGGCGATCTGCCCTTGCAGCGCCTGCAGCCCGGCGATCGCGGCGGCGGCGTCGGCCACCTGGTTCTGCGCGGCGAGCGCGGCGGCCTGGGCGGCGAGCACGTCGCGCACGCCGACGCTGGATTGCGCCAGCTGGCCGTAAGTGCCGGCGGTGACGCCGACCCGCGTCGCCAGCGCGTCGAAAAAGGTCAGCGCATCGACCTGGGTCCTGATCAGCCCGTCATATTGCGCCAGCGTCAGCGAGACGCTGCTGCCGGTCAGCGACGTCAGCAAGGCGTTCGCCAGCCCGGCGTTGAGCGAGGCAAGGCCGCTGCCCGCCTGCAAGCCCGCCTGGTTGATCCGCGCGGCGGTCGACACGGTGCTGATGCGCCGTTCGTCGGTCGCGCTGGCGGTGAACAGGCGTGAAAGGAACAGCGGCGTGCCGAGGCCGGTCTCGATCCGCACCGCATTGCCGGTGGTGGTATCGATCGCGCCGGGGCAACCCGCGGTGCGAAACCGCTGGCCCACCGCCTGGTCGGCGCAATATTGCCCGATCGCGAAACTCGTCACCGCCTCGTCGGGGTCGAGGCCATTTTCGATCAGCATGGCATTGGCCGCATTGCGCGCCGCGCCGACATCGTCCGCATGCGGCGCGGCGGCGAGCGCGGCGGCATCGGTCGCCGCCTGCAACTGGCGGCGCTGCGCGTACCAGACGCTGGTGTCGGTCACCAGGCCGACCATGCCGACCAGCACCGCCAGCAGCACGGCGGTGGCGGGGGCGATCACGCCCCGGTCGCATGACAGCCAGGTGGCGCGCGCGCGATTCATCGTTCGGCGCGGCCGCCGCCGGTCTCACGCTTGGGCTCCAGCATCTTGCCGATGCGCGCGCGATATTTCTCCAGGATCAACGCGGCCTCCGCCCCGCTCATCGCGGGCGCGCCCGCGGGCGCGGGCGCGGCGGCGAACTGGCGCTCGACCGCCTCGCGCGCGGTGACGCGCTCGTCGGGTCCAGGCCTGGGGTCCGGGCCGGCGAGGGCCGGCACGGGCGCGGCCAGCGCGGCCGCGATCGCCAGCCGAGCGACACAGCGCCCGCCGCGGCACGACCGCCAATGGATATGCAGGGACATGATCTCGCTCCTCATTTGCTGTTGCTGATCTGGCGAAGGGTGGTGCCCAGCGTGGACACGGCGGGACCGGCCAGCACGATCATCAGCGCCGGCATCAGCAGCACCAGCATCGCGATCGTCATCTGCGTGGTCTTCTTCCCGATCGCCTCGCGCGCGGCAAAGACGCGGCGCTCGGCGAATTCGCGCGCGAACTCGCGCAGCGTCATGGCCAGTTCGGTCCCCTGGTTCATCGACTGGCGCAGCACCGTGGCCAGCTCGCGCGCGCCGTCCACGCCCAGCCGGTCGGCCCAGCGGGTCAGCGCCAGGTCATAGGGCATGCCGCGCTGGATATCCTCGACCAGCGCCGCGACCGCGATCCGCACCAGCGGCGCCGCCCGGCCCTCGCTCGCCGCGAAATTGCGGAAACATTGGTCGAGGCTGGCGCCGCTTTCGACCATCATCACCAGGATATCGAGCGTGAAGGGCAGTTCGGCGCGGATGCGGCGCTCGCGCCGCGCGCTGCGCATGTGCAGCACCAGCCGGGCGAGCAGGAACACCGCCGCCGCGACGGCGACCGGCAACGCCCAGCGCAGCGCCGCCGGCGCCGCGTTCATCGCCAGCACGACATGGAGCAGCAGGCCGATCCCCAGCGTCGCGCCCAGCCGGATCAACCCAAAGGTGAGCGCGCCGTTGCGCGACAGATAGCCGGCGGCCGCCAGGTGCCGCTCGATCTCCGCCCGCGCCTCGCCGCCGCCCGCCAGGATCGTGGCGAGCGCGGTGCGCTCGCCGGCCGCGCGCGGCGTATCGCCCGCCGCCTCGACCGTCAGCGCATCGAGCCGCCGGCCCAGCTGCCGTTCCCCGGCCAGCTGCATCACGCCGCGCGTCATCAGCCCGGCGCACAACAGCGCGGCCAGCGCCGGCAGCGCGATGTCGAGCGCGCCGGGCATCAGAAGTCCAGCCGCATCAGGCGGCGCATCGTCAGCAGGCCGGCGGTCTGGAATCCGATGCCGATCAGCAGCAGGCGGCGCCCGCCATCGGTTTCCCACAGATAGCGCATATAATCATGGTTCATCACCGAGATCAGCAGAAAGGCGACCGGCGGCAGCCCGCACAGCACGGTCGCGCTCAGCCGCGTCTCGGCGCTCGCCGCCTTCAGCTCGCGCACCACGCGGGCACGATCGCGCAACAGCGTGGCGAGCCCGATCAGCATCGGCGCGATGCTGCCGCCGGTGCGCTGGTTGGTGCGCACCGCGGCGACCACCATGTGCAACTCGGTCAGGTCGATCCGCCCGGCGACGCTGTCGAGCGCCTCGGTCACCGACGCGCCGTTGGCGATGCGGCGCATCGCGGGATCGAGATAGCGGCGGACCGCTTCCGATGAATCCTCGGTCGCGCGGGTCAGCGCCTGCTGGAACGATTGCCCGACCAGCAGCAGCTGACGGATCGAATCGAGGAAGTTTGGCAGCTGGCCGACAAAGGCGGCGACGCGCCGGTCGGCGACATGCTTGATCCACAACAGCGGCGCGGCAAGCCCGGCGGTCAATATGGCCACCACGCCCAACACCCCCGCCCCCCATCCGGCGAGCGGGATCGCGACCGCCAGCGCGACGCCATGGCCGGCCAGGAAGCGCGGCCCGATCGTCATGTCGGCGCGCGCCAGATTGCGCTCCAGGAACGCCGGCATGCGCGCCTCGATCCAGTCGATCCAGGGCAGTTCGGCATGCGCCTGCGCCTCGGCGCTGGGCCGCATCGCATCCAGCCGCTGCGCCAGCACCAGCTGCACCTGCCGCTGTTGCTTCAGCATGCGCTGCGCGGCGACCGCCACGATCAGCATCGTCGCCGATCCGGCGAGCAGGAGCAGCAGGCCGATCATGCCGCCGCCCATCCCGGCGCCGCGACCACCGGCCGTTTCAGCCGCTGTGCGAAGAACGGGCGGTTCGAGACGCATTCGAAGCTGCCCTCGCCGCTCAACGGCGTGACGGGCACGAAGCGATAGAGCTGGTTGAGCGTGAACGTGTCGCCTTCCAGCCCCATCACCTCGGCGATCGAATGGATCCGGCGGCGGCCGTCGCCCATGCGCTGGATATGCACGATCAGCTCGATACTGTTGGCGATATAGCGGCGCAGCGTGCGCAGATCGGTGCGCAGCCCGCCGAAATTGAGCAGCATCTCGATCCGCGACAGCGCCTCGCGGTCGCTATTGGCATGGACGGTGGCCATCGATCCGGCATGACCGGTGCTCATCGCCTGGAGCATCTCGACCGCCTCGGCGCCGCGCACCTCGCCCAGGATGATGCGATCGGGCCGCATGCGCAGCGCATTGCGCACCAGGTCGCGGGCAATCACCTCGCGGCTGCCGTCCAGCGCGGGCGGGCGCGTCTCCAGCCGCACGACATGGCGCTGCCGCAGCCGCAGCTCCGCCGCGTCCTCGATCGTGATAAGCCGCTCCTTCTCGCCGATATAGCCGGACAGGGTGTTGAGCAGCGTGGTCTTGCCCGATCCGGTGCCGCCGCAGATCAGGATGTTCAGCCGCGATTCGACGGCGTTCGCCAGGAACGCCAGCATCGCCTCGTCCATCGCGCCGGTGCGGACATAATCCTCGCCGCTCATCGGCTCGGGCTTGAACTTGCGGATCGACAGCATCGGGCCGTCGAGCGCGATCGGCGGGACGATCACGTTGACGCGCGATCCGTCGGCCAGGCGCGCGTCGACAAAGGGCGAGGCTTCGTCGACGCGCCGGCCGATCGGGCTGACGATGCGCTGGATGATCGTCATCAGATGCGCGTCGTCGCGAAAGCGCGCGGCAACCGTCTCCAGCTGTCCGGCGCGCTCGACATAGATGTGCCGCGCCCCATTGACGATGATGTCGTCTATCGACGGATCGCCCAGCAGCGGGTCGAGCGGGCCGAGCCCCGTGATCTCGTGATAGATGTCGTCGGCCAGCCACACGCGCTCGGCCGAATTGAGCGCCAGCCCCTCGCGCAGCGCATGGCGCTGGATCCCTTCCTCGATCGTCGTGCGCACCGCGCGCGACGAAGCGGGATCGGCGGCGATGCCGCGGTCGTCGAGCAGTTCCAGCACCTGCGCGAAGATCGAGAATTTCGTCGCCTGATAGGCGTCGCTCTGGCCAAAGCCGGGCACGGCGTCGGCCGGCGCCGGAACCGGCACGGGGGAATTCCACGAGGTGATATGGACGCTCATGCCCGCCGCCTGCCCAGGCCGATCGCGCTCATCAGGCTGCGCGCGCGCGCCGGCGGCGCCGGTTCGGCCGCGCCCGCCGCACCGGCGACCGCCAGGGCATAGGGCGAACGCGGGCTGGCCAGCACATAGGGGCGGCCGATGTTCAGCCCGTTGACCAGATCGTCGCGCGCATCGGGCAGCGTCACGACATGATCGACCGCCAGCGCGGTGCGCATCTTTTCGGGCGACAGCTCGATCCGCGGGCTGAACTGGTCGATCACCAGTCGCACCTTGCCCGCCGCTTCGAACCGCGCGGGCAATGCCGCCAGCAGATCCTTGGCATGGCGCAGCGCGGTCACCGTCTGCGGGCAGACCAGATACACCGCGCTCGCCCATTCGCACAGCACGTCGAGCACCGCCGCCTCGCGGATGCCGCCGGCGTTCAGCACCACGTCGTTGAACAGCGGCCGGATCGTGCGCAGCGCGGCCAGCAGCCCTTCGTGCGAAAGGCCGAGCTGGTCGGTCGCGCGCACCGCCAGCGGCAGCACGCTGAGGCCCGACGGCGCATGCTGCGCGATCGCCGACAACAGCAGCGTGCGGTCCATCCGGCTGATATCGCGCGCCGCATCGGGCAGCGAATATGAGATGCCGATGTCGAGCGCGGCGCCGGCATCGCTGGCCGGTAGCTGGCAATCGATGAACAGCGCCTCCTTCGCCCGCGACGCGCGCAGCAGCGCCAGGTTGAGCGCGAACAGCCCGCCGCCGCCGCCCGGCTGGGCGTTGAGCACCACCGAAAAGCTGGCGGCGCCGTCATGGCGCACGCCGTCATGGGCCGCCAGCCGCCGCTCGAGATGCGCGCGCAGGTTCGAGATCGGTTCCTCACGGCCGATCACGTCGCTCGATCCGGCGCGCACCGCGGCCAGGACGTCGGCGGCATTGCCGGTATCGCCGATCCCCACCACCGCCACGTCGCCCGCCGCCGCCACGACGCTGGCGATGATCTGCGGCAAGATCGCCAGCGTGTCGGTGCCGCCGATATCGATCAGCACCAGCGCCGGCTTGAGGATGGCGAGTTCGGGCGCGAACTTGGTCGGCAGCATCGGCAGCACGCTGACCCCGGCAAGGTCCGCCGCCGCCGCGCGGACGCGGCCGATCAGGAACTGGTCATGGCCCAGAAGCGCGATCCGTTCCATGTCAGCGGCTCAGGCCAAAGCTGGCGGCGCGCTGTTCGGCGCCGCGCGGGTTGGTCACGCTGTCCGACAGGCTCGGCGCGCCGGGCGGCGGCGGCACGATCCTGCGCACCTCCGCCTCGTTGAGCGGATTGACCAGCCGCGGCGTGGCGATGATGATGAGTTCCAGCTTTTCGCGGCTGCGCTCGGTGCGCTTGAACAGCGATCCCAGGATCGGAACGTCGCCGAACAGCGGCACCTTGCCTTCATTGATGTTGCTGCTGGCATAGCTGAGCCCGGCGATGACGAAGCTCTCGCCATCGCCCAGCTCGACCGTGGTGTTGGCCGAACGGCGGCGGAACCCGGGGACGCGGAAGCCCTGCAGACTGACGCCGTTGCCGTAATCCAGTTCGCTGACCTCGGGCGCCAGCTTCAGCGCGATGCGGCGGTTGCCGAGCACATAGGGCTCGACGCTCAGCCGCACGCCATATTGGCGATATTCGATGGTGATCGCGCCCGAATTGCCGCCGACCTGCGGCACCGGCACCGGCACGTCGCCGCCGGCCAGGAACTCGGCCTGCTCGCCCGATCGCGCCAGCAGCGTCGGCTGCGCCAGCACCTGCGACAGCCCGGTGTCGGACAGTGCGCTGATGACGCCCAGCAGCCCGTTGCCGCGGCTGGCGAGGAACAGGTTGAACGCATTCTGCAACGGCGCGCTGGCATCGATCTGCAGCCCGCCGCCGCCGAAGTCATAGCTGCCCAGGCTGTTCGGCCCGACCAGCGCGGTCTGGAACCCGCCGGCCAGCTTCGAGAAGTTGAACCCCAGCGACTTGAGCGTGGTATCCGACACCGCGACGAAGCGGACGTCGACCGCCACCATCTGGTTGCCGGCGACCTGCAACTGATCCACCAGCCTGTCCCCGGCGAGCGCGCGCGCCAGCGCGGTGACGCGGCCGTGCGTGGCAAGATCGCCGACGCTGCCCGACAGGATCAGCTGTCCGCCCTTGCGCTCGATCCGCACATCCTCGGCGCCGCGTTCCTCGTTCAGGCGGCGGCGGAATTCGGCCGCGGCGATCGTGCCGGCCTCGACCACATCGACGACATGGACGCTGCGCCCCGCGCGGCTGACCAGCGTGATCGTGGCGCGGCCGGGCATCACCCCGCGCACCAGCAGGCGGCGGCTGCCCTGCATTTGCGCCTCGACGATGCCGGGCACGTCGACGACGACCTGGCGGATCGCGCCGCGGGCGGCGAGGGTGCGGCTCGCGCCGACCTCGATCTCCTGCGCGGCGGCGGGAATGGCGGCGACCGCGCAAACGAGCGTCGCGGCGGGATGGACAAGCGAGCGCATCAGCGGCCCCCTCCTGAATAGATGATCTGACGTTCGCCGCCCACGATCAGTTCGACCGGGCGGGGCTGGGCGGCGGGCTGGCGGCGCTGCACGGCATAGCCCTGGGGCGCGGCATAGCCCTGGGGCGCCGGCGCGCCGCCGCGCAGTCCGGCGAGCGTCGTGCGGCCCGACGGCACCACCGCGTCGTCGGCAGGGTTGCGCAGCACCAGGAAGAACCGGCCGAGCTTGCGCGCCAGCGTGAACTGGCCAAGCTGTTCGGGCGCCATCGCCAGCGTCAGCGAACGGCGCTGCTGCGCGGCCTTGGCCGCTTCGTCCTTGTCCTTGGCCCGGGGCTCGACCTCGCCCAGCGTCGGGCCGACGGTCAGCACCTTGACGTTCTGCAACAGCGTGTGCGCCTCGCTGCGGTCGGCGCCGGCGGTGGTGCCGAACGCCTCGTTCGGCAGCACGATCTCGATATCCACCGTGTCGCCGGGGCGCAGGAACCCGCCCACCGCGATCTCGTCGGTCGTGTCGATGCTGATGACGCGCTGGCCGACCGGCACCAGCATGGCGAGCCCCGCCGCCGCCGGATCGGACGAGATCAGCGAGTTGAGAATCAACTGCTGCGGCTGGATATCGGCGATCGCGACGCGGCCGATCGCCTGGGCGGGGGTCACGATCGAATAGGGCGGCGGCGCGCCGAACACCAGGGTCGCCTTGAGGTCGCTCGCCTTGATGAGCTGCCCGCGCTCGATCGGCTTGGCCGCGGTGACGAGCCGCGACAGCTTCATGTCCGGCTGCGCGGCCGCCCCTTGCGGCACCATGACGCGGTTGTTGAACCGCATCACGCCAAAGGCGATTAGGCCCAGCCCCAATATCGCTCCCAGCGCGATCAGGATCGCGCCGCTGGGCCGGCCGTTGACCAATATGCGCATCGTCCCTTCAACCCCCGTTTGCGAGCACGCCACGATACGAACGGCGAAATGCTCCGTAATGGAGGCATTCTACTTGGGTCGTGCGGGCTTGTTACCGTCCTGGCCAAGCTGTCCGCGCTAGCTTACTTTTACGTGAAGGTAATTTTCGATAGGATCGACATGATATGCAGTAATTTTACCGTACATATCACGGCATGATGCTCATCCGATCAATGCGGCAGAATACAATACTTCGCCCATGCAAAATATAGAAAATCAAGTGCATTGACCTGTCGAAACGTCATTCATGCTGCAACGCGACACAATACCTCCGATCCTCCCCACTTCGGATCGTTCTTCCTTGTTCGTTACCGAGCTATTTCGGTATGACTACCCCTCTCCTGTCATAGGGAGAGGGAAGATGAACGCGATAAGCGGGCGACCGATGCGCGCGGCCGTGCATGTCGTGGATGACGACGCCCAGGTTCGCCGGGCGATCTGGTTCATGCTCGAAACCGCCGGTTACGCACCGCGCGTTTTCGCCAGCGGCGAGGATCTGCTGGCCGAGCTGGACCATCTGCCGCTGGCGCCGATGCTGACCGATGTGCACATGCCCGGACTGGACGGATTCGATGTGCTCGCGCGCGTCAGGCAGCGCGCGCCGGCCGTGCCGGTCATCATGGTCACCGGCCATGGCGACGTCGCCTGCGCGGTGCGGGCGATGAAGGCGGGGGCGGTCGATTTCCTGCTGAAGCCGATCGACGAGGATGTGCTGGTCGGCGCGGTGAACAGCGCCGCCGCCTCGCTGATCCATTCGACCGAGCGCGACGAAGCCCAGCGCGATGCCGCGCGGCGCATCGCGGAGCTGAGTGCGCGCGAGCAGGACGTGCTCGCCAGTCTGGTGGCGGGAAAGCCGAACAAGGTGATCGCGTTCGACCTCGGCCTCAGCATCCGCACGGTCGAGATGCATCGCGTGCGCATGATGCGGCGGCTGGCCGTGCGCAGCCTGCCCGAGGCGCTGCGGCTGGCGCACCTCGCCGGCCTGACCGCCGAACAATCGATGCCTGAGGGGGCGCGGCGGCCGGCCGCCTGACGATCCTCGCCCCCGACCGGGGGAACCGGGAGGCGAGGGACGGCGCGATCGTGCTCAGCCCGGCGGCCGCCTCGCCTCGTCGAGCAGATGCAGCACGAGTTCCTGCAACCGGCCTGGCGCCGCGCCGCCTGCGATCGCCTCCTCCACCTCGCGGGCCGCCTCGCCCAGCGCGTGCAGGCCGAACATCCCGGCCCCGCCGGCGATGACATGGCAGATGTCGCCAAGCTCGATCCACCGCCCGTCGCGCGCGCATGCCTCGATCCGGGGCAGCTGCACGGCCAGGCGCGCGACGAACCGTTCGTGCAGCGCCGCCATCCGCGACGCGAAGTCAGCCATCCAGCAGCCTCCGGACCTCCCCCGCCAGCGTCATCGGATCGAACGGCTTGGCGATCACCGCGCGGGCGCCCAGCGCCAGCAGCCGCTCGACATCCTGCGCCTGCGTCCGCGCGGTGATGAACACCACCGGGATCGCCGCGGTCTCCGGCCGATGGGCCAGCGCGCGCCGCGTTGCCGGGCCGTCCATCCCCGGCATCATCATGTCGAGCAGGATCAGCGCGGGCCGCCAGTCGCGCGCCACCGCCAGCGCGGCTTCGCCCGATGCGCAGCCGCGCACCTCGAACCCGGGGTCGAGTTCGAGCGACATGATCGCCACCTCGCGCAGGTCCGCCTCGTCGTCGACATACAGGATGCGCACGGTCATGGCCGGCTCGCCTGCGGGCCGGCGAGCGGCAGCGTCAAATGGAAAGTCGCACCCGGCCCCGGCGCCTCGTCGAGCGTGATCGCGCCGCCATGCGCCTGGGCGATCGCCTGGCTGATCGCGAGGCCGAGGCCGGTGCCCGGCTGCTGCTTGTTCTGATGTTCGCCCTCTTCCTGCGCGAAGCGATCGAACAGCCGCGCGCGGAACGCGGGCGAGATGCCCGGCCCCTGGTCGCCGACGCTGATCCGCGCCACGTCGCCCGCAACGGTCAGCGATACCGCCACCCGGCCGCCCTCGGGCGAGAATTTGGCGGCATTGGACAACAGGTTGGTGATCGCCTGCATCACGCGCAGGTGATCGAAGCGGGCGACGACCGGCGCATCCGGGCGCGTCAGGTCGAGCCCGACCTTGAACCGGTCCGCATAGGGCTGGTTCTGCTCCACCGCCTCGGCGAGCAGCAGGCCGAGCTCGCCGGTCTCGAAGCGGAAGGCGAGCTTGCCCGATTGCAGCTTGTCCATGTCGAGCAGGTCGTCGACCAGCGTCGCCAGCCGCTCGGCGTTGCGATGGCCCACCGCCACCAGCCGCGCCGCGCGTTCGGGCAGCTCGCCCGCCGCGCCCGACGCCATCAGCCCCAACGCGCCGGAAATCGCCGTCAGCGGCGTGCGCAGCTCATGGCTGACGGTCGACACCAGCTCGTCCTTCAGCCGCGCGATCTGCCGCTCGTGCGTCACGTCGCGCGCGGTCAGGATGAAGCGCCCGCCCGAAATGGTGCGGCGGCGAACCTCCAGCACGCGGCCGGCGCGCTGAACCTCGATCTCGCGCGTGAGACTGGCCCTGATCGACGCCACGAACCCCGCGACGATCGCGTCGGGATCGCCCGGCCCCAGCTCGCCGCGCGTCGCGGTCAACCGCATCAGATCGGCCGCCGCCATGCCTTCGCCGATGTCGCCGGGCGCATAGCCGAACAGGTCGCGGAACGACTCGTTCCACAAGGTCAGCCGCAGGTCGCCGTCGAACAGCGCCACGCCCTCGCTCACATTCTCGACCGTCAGCGTCAGCAATTCGCGCTGCTCCAGCGTGCGCTGGCGGAGCGTTTCGGCGGCGAACCGGTCGACGCGCAGTTCGATTATGTCGATGACGGTCTCGGCCAGCGTCGCCAGCCGTCGCCGTTCGGCCGCATCAAAGCCGCGCGGCCGCGTATCGACCAGGCACAGCGTGCCGAGCGCCAGGCCGTCGATGCGCAACGGCGCGCCGGCATAGAAGCGCACATAGGGGTCGCCGACAACGAACGGGTGCCGGGCAAAGCGCGGATCGGCATGGGTATCCGGCACGACCATCACGTCCTCGCCCAGGATGGCGAAGGCGCAAAAGGCCTGGTCGCGCGGCGTGCCGGTCGCGTCCATCCCGCATGCGCCGCGAAAGCATTGCATGTCCGATCCGACGATCGACACCAGCGCGATCGGCACGTCGAACAGGTCCGCGGCGAGCCGCGTCACGCGATCGAAAGCGGGTTCGCGGCCGATGCCCTCCAGCCGATAGCGTTCGATCGCGCGCAACCGGTGCGCCTCGTTCGCGGGAACAGGGGCGATCGCCCAGCGCGCGGGCGATGGCGATTGGGGCAGCGCGGATGCCATGCGATTCCTGTCCTTTTGGGAAAGACGGATAGGCGCCAACCGGTTACCAGAATCTTGGCGCGGCGGCCAGGCCGCCTTCACCGTCCATTAGCCACGATCCTTCGCGCCGCGATGGAACCGGCTGGCCGCGGCGCGGTTGATCCGCATCGATGGCACGGATCATCATTGCGGATGACGACCCGCTGGTGGGTCAGGTGGCGCGGGACGCGCTGATCGCGGCCGGGCATGGCGCGGGGCTGGTGGCGAACGGCGCGGAGGCGCTGTCGGTCATCAGGGCGCGGCGGCCCGATCTGGTGATCCTCGATTGCAACATGCCCGAAATGTCGGGTATCACCGTGGTTCGGGAACTGCGCACGATGATCGAGTTCAACGATCTGCCGATCCTGATGCTGACCGGCCGCCGCGGCGAGCAGGATGAGGAATTGGCACGGTTCGCCGGCGCCAACGACTATCTGCGCAAGCCGTTCGACCCTGAGGAGCTGGTCTTTCGGGCCGAGCTGTTGTTGGAAGCCCGTTGAATGGCACGTATCATCTATGTCGAGGACGACGCGATCGTCGCGGAACTGGTGCGCGAGATCCTGACCCAGGCCGGGCATCTGGTCGGCGTGGTCGGTCATGGCGAGCTGGGTCATGACACGATCTACCTCAAACAGCCCGATCTGGTGATCCTCGACCGCGACCTGCCTGGCATGGACGGGATCGACATCCTGCGCTCGCTCAAATCCTTTGCCGGCCTCTACCGCACGCCGATCCTGATGCTGAGCGCCGATCGCAGCCGCAACAGCATCGACGCGGCGATGGCGGCGGGCGCGCGCGACTATCTGGTCAAGCCGTTCGAGCCGGCGCAACTGGTCGAGCGGGTCGCCGACGCGCTGCGCGACGAGGCGCCGATATTCCGCCGTCCGCGCGGCTGACGGAACCAAATCGCGCCGCCCTCGCTATCTCGGCGATGCCGATGGGGGAACCAACCGACATGCCGCAACGCCCCTGGTGGGAACGCGGCGTGGTGTACCAGGTCTATCCGCGCTCGTTCCAGGACAGCGACGGCGATGGCGTGGGCGATCTCGCCGGCATCGCGGCGCGGCTCGATCATATCGCGGACCTGGGCGTCGATGCGATCTGGCTGTCGCCGGTCTTTCCCTCGCCGATGAAGGATTTCGGCTATGACGTCGCCGACTATTGCGCGATCGAACCGATGTTCGGCGATCTCGCCGCGTTCGATCGGCTGCTCGCCGCGGTGCATGACCGCGGGCTCAAGCTGATCCTCGACTTCGTCCCCAATCACAGTTCGGACCAGCATCCCTGGTTCATCGCCAGCCGCAGCGCGCGCGACGATCCCAAGCGCGACTGGTACATCTGGCGCGATGCCAGGGCTGATGGCGGCCCGCCGAACAACTGGATCAGCGATTTCGGCGGATCGGCCTGGGAATGGGACGCGGCGACCGGGCAATATTATCTGCACGCCTTCCTCAAGGAACAGCCCGACCTCAACTGGCGCAATCCCGAACTCAAGCGCGCGATGATGGACGTGCTGGGCTTCTGGATGGACCGCGGCGTCGACGGCTTTCGCATCGACGTGTTGTGGCACATCGTGAAGGCCGAGCATTTCGGCGACAATCCGCTCAATCCCGACTGGACGCCCGACCGCACCGAGCGCGACAAGGTGATCCAGCTGCATTCGACCGACCAGCCCGAGGCGCATGCGATCTCGGCCGAATTCCGCGAACTGGCCGACAGCTATGGCGCCGATCCGGAAAATGGCCGCGTGCTGATCGGCGAGATCTTCCTGCCCAACGATCGCCACGCGCGCTGGTACGGCACCGCCGAACGCCCGCAGGTCCATCTGCCGTTCAATTTCCAGCTGATCGAGAATGGCTGGGACGCGACCACGCTGGCCCACGTGATCGCCGACTATGAAGCGTCGCTGCCCGAATTCGGCTGGCCCAATTGGGTGATCGGCAGCCACGACGCGCCGCGCATCGCCGCGCGCATCGGCGAGCGCCAAGCGCGTGTCGCGGCGATGCTGCTGCTCACGCTGCGCGGCACGCCGACGCTGTATCAGGGCGACGAACTCGGCATCGGCGAAGTGCCGATCCCGCCCGATCGCATCCGCGACCCCCAGCATCTGCGCCAGCCGCATCTCGACATCGGCCGCGACCGATCGCGCACGCCGATGCCATGGGACGGCTCGCCCAATGCCGGGTTCAGCAGCGCCGAGCCATGGCTGCCGCTCAATCCCGACTGGTCCGCGCGCAACGTCGCCGCGCAAGAAGGCGATCCGGACTCGATGCTGACGCTGTACCGCCGCCTGCTCGCATTGCGCCGGCGCGAACCCACGCTGTCGGTCGGCGCGTTCCGATTGCTCGACGCGCCCGACGGCGCGCTCGGCTATGAGCGCGAACATGACGGGCAAACGCTGCGCATCTTGCTCAACCTGACGAATGAAGCCCGCTCAATCGACTGGCGTGGCGACGTGCTGCTCTCGACGCTCAACGGCGATCCGCAGCCGGGCCTGCTCCGTCCCGACGAAGGGCTGATCCTCGCATGAAGATCGCCATGCTCGCCCCGATCGCCTGGCGCACGCCGCCGCGTCACTATGGCCCGTGGGAGCTGGTCACCAGCCTGCTGACCGAGGCGCTGGTCGCGCGCGGCGTCGACGTCACGCTGTTCGCCACGCAGGACAGCGTCACCGCCGGCAAGCTCGACGGCGTCGTCCCCGCATCCTACAATGAAGACCCCTCGATCGACGCCAAGGTCTGGGAATTCCGCCACCTCGCGCATGTCTTCGAACGGGCCGATCGCTTCGACCTCATCCATAACCAGGCCGACTTCCCCGCGCACGCCTTCGCCAAGCTGACCGATACGCCAATCGTCACCACGATCCACGGCTTCTCGTCCGAGCGTATCCTGCCGATGTACGCGCCCTATCAGCACCGCGTGCATTATGTCGCGATCAGCGACGCCGACCGCCACCCGTCGCTGCGCTATGCCGCGACGATCCATCACGGCATCCCGGTCGAGACCTTCCCGTTCGACGCGCACGGCAGCGAGGACCTGCTGTTCTTCGGCCGCATCCACCCCGACAAGGGACCGGTCGAGGCGATCGCCGCCGCGCGCGCCAGCGGCCGCCGGCTGCATATGTACGGGGTGATCCAGGACGAGGGCTATCATGCGCGCGAGGTGCTGCCGGGAATCGACGGCGACACGATCCGCTATCACGGCGTCGCCGGCGGCGGCGAACGCCTCGCCGCGCTGGGCCGGGCGCGCGCGATGCTTCACCTCATCAATTTCGACGAGCCCTTTGGCCTGTCGGTGATCGAGGCGATGGCCTGCGGCACGCCGGTGATCGCGATGAACCGCGGCTCGATGCCCGAACTGATCGAGCATGGCGTCAACGGCTATCTCGTGAACAGCGTCGCGCAAGCCGTCGAAGCGATCGACCGCGCGGCCGAGCTCGACCGCGCCGCGATCCGCCAGAGCGTGGTCGAAAGGTTCAGCGTCGAACGGATGGCCGACGCCTATCTCGCGCTCTACGCCCGCATCCTGGGGCGGTGATCCCGGCGAGGGTTGGTGGAGCTGAGGGGAATCGAACCCCTGACCTCTGCAGTGCGATTGCAGCGCTCTCCCATCTGAGCTACAGCCCCGCTCCACGTCCCGGCAGTGCCGGAAGGCGGTTCCTCTAGCGTTACCCCCGCCCCCGTGCAACCGCCTTCGCGCGCTTTTTCGCCGCGCTTGCGCCGGGACGCGCCGACGCGCGGCCAGTGGCGGAACCTTCGCCGGAATCGTTCTTTCTTTCTTGTGTCTGAGGCGGTGCGGCCCGCGCCGTTCCCATTGTGACAAAAGGAGAAGATCCTGTGGGTTACGAAAGATATCCGCGAAACGACCGCGACGACAGCTGGAGCGGTCGCCGCGACACCGAATATGACCGCGACCCCGGTTTCGGCGGCGATTATGGCCGGTCGAGCGCGCGCGAATATGCCGCCGCCGGCCAGTTCGGGCGCGACCGCGATGCCGATCGCAACCGCGACGATTACGGCGTTTCCGCGAACCGCGGTCAGAGCCGTTACGGCAGCTCGAGCTGGAACCGTAACGAGGACCGCGGGTATGGCAGCGACCGCGGCCTGCCCAATAGCGGGTGGGACGATCCCCGCCGCACCCCCGGCTATCGCGGCAATTATGACCGGCGCCCCGAAGGCTATAGCTATCAGGACCGCGACTTCTTCAGCCGCGCGGGCGACGAGGTCCGTTCCTGGTTCGGCGACGAGGACGCCGAACGCCGCCGCGAACAGGATGCGCGCCAGGATGCGCGGTATCGCGACGATGAACGCGACAGCCATTATCACGGCTGGCGCAGCTGCCAGATCGCCGACCTCGATCGCGACTATGACGAATATCGCCGCGAGAACGCGACCCGGTTCGAGAACGAGTTCGGCAGCTGGCGGACCGAGCGCCAGGGCCAGCGTTCGTCGCTGGGCCGCGTGAACGAGCATATGGAGGTGGTCGGGTCCGACGGCCAGCATGTCGGCACCGTCGACAAGGTGCGCGGCGACCGCATCGTGCTGACCAAGGGCGATGCCGATGCCGGCGGGCATCATCATTCGATTCCGTCGCGCTGGATCGAATCGGTCGACGACAGGGTGACGATCCGCAAGACCGCCGACGAGGCCAAGGCGGCATGGAAGGACGAGGAACGCAGCGGCGCGCTGTTCGGCGAACAGGGCGACCGGAGCGGCAGCCACTATCTCAACCGGAGCTTTTCGGGCACCTATTGAGACGTCCCAAGCAGGCCGCTCACCCGGCCATGAGCGGGCCCGGACGGCGACGTCCGGGCCCTTTGCTTTCAGGGAATGGCCTGCGTCGCAAGCACCTCGATCGCGTCCTCGCGCCCGTTGAACGCAACCGTTTCGCCCGGCTCGGCACCGATCAGCGCCGCCGCGAGCGGAGCGGTGAAGGCGATACGGTCCGCCGCCGGATCGGCCTCGTCCGTGCCGACGATATCGATCGCGCGCTCGCGCCCGTTCAATCGAAAGCGCACGCGCGCGCCGAACGCCACCACATCCTCGCCCGGTATCGGCGCCGGCTCGGCGGTGGTCTGCCGCGTATGCCAATAGCGCAGGTCGCGGCGCACCGCTTCGCGCGCCTCGTCGGTTTCCGCCAGGGCGAGATCGGCCTCCAGCGCCGCGATGCGCTCGCCGATCAGCGCCAGGCCGCGCGCGGTGACCAGGTTGGGACCGGGCGGGATCGGCAGCTCGAACTTGGGTTCCTTGTGTTCCTCATCGCTTTCCCGGCGAAACGCCACGCTCATCCGATATCGCCGCTAAACGTGTCGCACTGCGCCGGATCGCCGGTCTCCAGCCCGCGCCGCAACCAGGTCTGGCGCTGCGCCGAGGTGCCGTGGGTAAAGCTTTCCGGCACGATCGTGCCCTGCGCTTGGCGCTGCAGCGTGTCGTCGCCGATCGCGTTGGCGGCGCGCATGCCCTCTTCGATATCGCCCGCTTCCAGACGGTCCTTGTTCCGCGCCGCCCATACCCCGGCATAGCAATCGGCCTGCAGCTCGACGCGGACGGACAGCGCATTGCCCTCGGCCTGGCTCATGCGGCCCTGCTCGCGCCGCACGCGCTCCATCGTGCCCGACACGTTCTGGATATGATGGCCGACCTCGTGCGCGATCACATAATGCTGCGCGAAGTCGCCCGCCGCGCCGAACCGCTGCGCCAGTTCCCGAAAGAAGCTGGTGTCGAGATAGATGCCGCGATCCGCCGGGCAATAGAACGGCCCCGCCGCCGAGGTCGCCGAACCGCAGCCCGACTGCACGCCGCCCGAATAGAAGCTGAGCACCGGCGCCGGATATTGCTCGCCCTGCGCGCGAAACAACGCGCCCCAGGTCCGTTCGGTGCTGGTCATCACCCGGCACGCCTGCAGCTCCTCGGGCGTGTCGCACGCCTTGCTCTGGCTGACCTGCGGCCCGCTCGACGACACACCTCCGCCGGTGAGCAGGCTGCCACCGCCGCCGAACGCCATGAACGCCGCGACCGCGATGCCGATCAGCGCGATCGTGCCGCAGCCCATCCGGCTGCCCAGCAGCATCGGCAACAGCCCGAGCAGGATGTTGCCGCCGCCCCCGCCGAATCCGCCCCCGCCGCCGGAGCCCAGATCGCGGACATTGTCGCTGGGATCGAGATCGTCGAGCCGCATGGCGGTCACCCCTTCAACTGCTTCCCCGTGACAATGCCCCAGACAGCCAGGCGTTGCACGCCGATTCGGTGATTGCCCTGTGCCGCCGCGCGCGCCAATGATGCGCAAAAGCACGGAGTCCGCATGTTCCTCAAGGGCAAGTCCGCCATCGTCACCGGCTCGACCTCGGGCATCGGGCTCGCCATCGCCAGGGCGCTGGCGGCCGAGGGCGCGAGCGTGATGATCAACGGCTTCGGCGACGCCGCCGCGATCGAGGCCGAACGCGCGGCGCTGGAAGCGGCGAGCGGGACCAGGGCGCTGTACGACGCCGCCGACATGCGCGATCCGCAGGCGATCCAGGCGATGGTCGAACGCTGCCATGCCGAACTCGGCGGCCCGGACATCGTCGTCAACAATGCCGGCATCCAGCATGTCGCGCCGATCGAGGACTTCCCGGTCGAGAAATGGGACGCGATCATCGCGATCAACCTGTCCGCCGCCTGGCACATGATGCGCGCCGCGGTGCCGCATATGAAGGCGGCGAAATGGGGGCGGATCATCAACACCGCGTCGGCCCATTCGCTCGTCGCCAGCCCCAACAAATCGGCCTATGTCGCCGCCAAGCACGGCATCGCCGGCCTGACCAGGACGATCGCGCTGGAGACCGCGACGCATGGCGTCACCGTCAACTGCATCTCGCCCGGCTATGTCTGGACGCCGCTGGTCGAGAACCAGATTCCCGACACGATGAAGGCGCGCGGCCTGACCCGCGATCAGGTGATGAATGACGTCCTGCTCGCCGCGCAGCCGACGAAACAGTTCGTCCAGCCGGAACAGGTCGCCGCGCTGGCCGTATTCCTGTGCAGGGAGGAAGCGCGTGCGATCACCGGCGCCAATTATTCGATCGATGGCGGCTGGACGGCGGCCTGACATGCGCTTCGCTACCAGCCTCGTGCTCGCCCTGAGCCTTTCTGCCTGTGCCAAGGGCGGCGCGCTCGACACGATCAGCGCCCCCGAGACGCGCTGGCGCGCGATCACCACCGATCAGGACCGCGACCGGCTGCGCAACTGGCGCAAGGCATGGACCGAGGCGCTGCCCAGGGCACGCACCGCGGACGCATCCGCGATCGCCGCGGGCGGCGCGCTGTTCGAGCCGGACCAGGCAATGGGCAACGCGATGCCCCCAGCCGGCGATTACAAGTGCCGCACCTTCAAGCTCGGCGCCCAGCGGCCCGGCCTGCGCGACTTCACCGCCTATCCCTGGTTCGCCTGCCGCGTCGGTCGGGCGGGCGAGATGCCCACGCTGGTCAAGCTCGACGGGTCGCAGCGGCCGATGGGCAAGCTCTATGCCGAGACCGACGCGCGCGTCGTCTTCCTCGGCTCGCTCGAGCTGGGCGACGAGAAGGTGCCGCTCGACTACGGCCTCGACGCCAAGCGCGACCTGGCCGGCTATGTCGAGCGGATCGGCACCACGCGCTGGCGGCTGGTGCTGCCCTGGCCGGCATTCGAATCGCAACTGGACGTGATCGAGCTGGTGCCGGCCTGACGTTTCGCGCGCATCGAAACGCTTGTTCCCCTGCGAAGGCAGGGGCCCAGGGTCACGGAAGGCACGCTTGCGGCCCTAGGCCCCTGCTTCCGCAGGGGAACAATGCGCTTCAAACCGCTGCCAACACGGCCTAGGCTAGCCGCCATGAAGACGCCTGTGATCGCCGCCGCCGCGAGTCTGCTCGCCTTGTCGATCCCGGCCCAAGCCGATCCCGTCCGCGACGCCACCGCGAAGGAACTGCCTTCGCTGATGACGCTCTATCGCGACCTCCACGCCAATCCCGAACTGAGCCTCAACGAAGGCAAGACCGCGGCCCGACTGGCGACGGAAGCGCGCAAGGCCGGCTATACCGTGACCGAAAAGGTCGGCGGCCACGGCGTCGTCGCGGTGATGAAGAACGGCGAAGGCCCGGTCATCCTGATCCGCGCCGACATGGACGGCCTGCCGGTGACCGAGGAGACCGGCCTGCCCTTCGCGTCGAAGGTGCGCGGTACCACCGCCGAAGGCGTCGAGTCCGGCGTCATGCACGCCTGCGCCCACGACACGCACATGGCCGCCTGGATCGGCACGCTGCGCAACCTGGCGGCGATGAAGGACAAGTGGCGCGGCACGCTCGTCATGATCGCCCAGCCGGCCGAGGAGGTCAGCGCCGGCGCACTCGCGATGCTCAAGGACGGGCTCTACACGCGCTTCCCCAGGCCGACCCACGCGATCGCGTTCCACAACAGCGCCGCGCTCCCCGCCGGCACGATCGGCATCCGCTCAGGCCCGACCTTCGCCAGCGTCGATTCGGTCGACATCCTGGTCAAGGGCGTGGGCGGGCACGGCGCCTATCCCGCGACGACCAGGGACCCGATCGTGCTCGGCGCGCGCATCGTCTCGGCGCTGCAGACATTGGTCAGCCGCGAGGTCGATCCGCTCGAATCCGCCGTGGTGACGGTCGGCAGCTTCCAGGGCGGCACGCGGCACAACATCATCCCCGAACAGGCGCTGCTGCTGCTGACCGTGCGCGCCTATACGCCGCAGGTGCGCCGGCAGCTGCTCGACGGCATCGCCCGCATCGCCAGGGGCGAGGCGATCGCCGCCGGCGCGCCCGAGCCGATGGTGACGGTGCGCGATCCCTTCACCCCGCCCACGGTCAGCACCGATGCCTTTGCCGGCCAGCTCAAGTCGCTGTTCACCACGCGCTTCGGGCAAGACCGCGTGCAGGACATCGCGCCGACGATGGCGGGCGAGGATTTCGGCCGCTACCTGGTGGCCGACCCCTCGATCCAGAGCGTGATCTATTGGGTCGGCGGCGTGCCGAAGGACAAATGGGACGCGGCGCAGGCCAATGGCGGCAAGGGCCTGCCCTCGCTGCACAGCGCGAAATGGGCGCCCGATGCGCAAGCCGTGATCGGCACCGCGGCCGAAGCGATGACCGCCGCGGCGCTGGACGTGCTGAAGCGATAGGAAGAAATTGGTTCACGCAAAGGCGCGAAGGCGCGAAGAGGTTGGTCTTTGGCGCGAAGCGCCCGCATCTTCTCCGACGTGGCAGCTAACATCAGCCGTGGAGAGATGAGAGCCGCTGTCGCGGCAGATTCCATCTTCGCGCCTTCGCGCCTTTGCGTGAACCAATTTCTTCCTTATCGACCCACCCCCACCAACCCCGGCATCGCCGCCAGATAGGATGCGGACGGCTTCTCGATCACACTCACCCGCCCCGCGTTCAGCGCCGCGATCGAACGGGTGAACGAACGCGGCTTCTTGATCAGCTTCGGGTCCTCGACCACGCGCAGCCCGGACCGCCGCATCGCCTCGGCAACGAAATGCACGCAGTTCCGCTTGTTGACGTTATAGCTGTTGCCGCCCCGCGCATTCCACTCGCTCACCTGCCGCAGCACCGCGTCATATTGCGCATCGCTGATCGCCGCCGCGAAATGCGGCGTCCCGCGCGCGATATAGCTCCTGGTCGTCAGATCGATCTTGCCGGCCACATTGCCGAGCAGGATCGCCGGGGTGATCGTCTTGGCGGTGAAGCCATAGCTCAACCGCACCGGCGCGCCGCCACGATCGGGCGTACCATGAAGGGTGAAGAAGGCGTGCGGGAAATCGCCGCCATTCTCATAGGACCAGAAGGTGATGGTGACGCGCGCCTGCGCCGGCAAAGCGGCAAAGGCGAGCAGCAGCAAGGGGGCGAGGCGGGCGATCCGGCGGAGCATTCCCGCCTCCTAGGGACCGCTCGCCCCGCGAGCAACCAGCTGTGTCAGGCAGCTGTATCAGGCAGCTGTATCAGGCAGCTGCAATCAGGCGTCGGCCTGCCGCCCGCGCTCCTCGGCCAGCGCCTTTTCCTTCGCTTCGTCATAGCCCGAGGATTCGGGCGGCTGGTGCGAATGCACCGGCTGGGTCGTGGCGGGCGGGTCCGAAGCGTCCATCGATTCGTCCAGCGCGCGGTCGAGCCGTGCCTGCTTGCTCTCCGGATTCTTCTCCAGCCGTTCCTCGATCGACGCATCGGTGCCGGCGTCGCCGCGCTTGTGCTCTATGCTCTGGTCGTCGGTCATTGCTCTAAACTCCCGCTATGTCATGGGAAAACGCGCCACCCCGTCCGGCGTTCCGCTGCGCAAGCGCAACGAAAAAGGGCCCGGCGGTCTCCCGCCGGGCCCTCGCGTTTCAAGTTTTCGCCAGCGATCAGTCGCGGTTGCCGATGATGCTGAGGATGAACTGGAACATGTTGATGAAGTCGAGATACAGGTTCAGCGCGCCCAGGATCACCGCCTTGCCGACCATGTCGGTGCCGGCGACATACTGATAGACGCTCTTGATCCGCTGCGTGTCATAGGCAGTCAGACCCGCGAAGATCAGCACGCCCGCGACGCTGATGATCAGCGACAACGTACCCGACTGGGTGAAGATGTTGATGATCGACGCCACGATGATGCCGATCAGGCCGACGATCAGGAAGCTGCCGAGGCCCGACAGATCCTTCTTGGTCGTATAGCCATAGAGGCTCAGGCCGACGAAGCCGGCGGCGGCGGCGAAGAACGCCTGCGCGACCGATTCGCCGCTGTAGCGCAGCAACAGCGTCGAGAGCGACAGGCCCATCAGCACCGTGAACGCCCAGAACAACACCTGCAGCGTGCCGGTCGAGAACTTGTTCTGGCCAAAGCTCATCGCGAACACGATTCCCAGCGGCGACAGGATGATCAGCCACGCCAGCGGCCCGCCATTGGCGAACACAGACGCCGCGGCGGAAGTCTCGCCGCCCCAGCTGAACAGCAGCGCGACGATGCCGCTCAGCAGCACGCCCGAAGCCATATAGTTGTAGATCGAAAGCATATAGGACCGCAGCCCCGCATCGTACGCGGCATCGGCGCGCGTACCTGCGGCCGTCGCGTAGCGCGCGGCGGTCGTTTGGGGGTCAGACCAGTTCGCCATCACAAACTCCTTTGCCCGGCGAAATTCCGCCGGATGTGATCGAATATCATGGTTCGGCGCGCGGTTTTCAAGCGAAACCGGCATCGCCTCTTCTGACATAAACGGTTAAGGGATCGGACATGCATCGGCTGTTCGTCGCGCTTCGCCCGCCGCGCGAGATTCGCATGGCGCTGCTGGACCTGATGGAAGGCGTGCCCGGCGCGCGCTGGCAGGACGAGGACCAGCTGCATCTCACCCTGCGCTTCATCGGCGAGGTCGATGCCCGCACCGCCGACGATGCCGCCGCCGCGCTCGGCTCGATCCACGCCCCACCGCTCGATCTTCGCCTCGACGGCTGCGGCATGTTCGACACGCGCGGCAGGCCCAACGCGATCTGGGCCGGCGTCGCGCCGCGCGAGCCTCTGGCGGCGCTCCACCGCAAGGTCGACCAGGCGCTGATCCGCGCCGGCCTCGAACCCGAACGCCGCGCCTATCAACCGCACATCACGCTCGCGCGGCTGCCGGGTTCGGCCGGCCCGACCGACCATTTCCTGGCCAAACATGCCGCACTGTCCAGCCCGCCCTTCCGCATCACGCATATGGCGCTCTACGAAAGCACCCTCGGCCATGGCGGCGCGACCTATGAGCCGGTCGAACGCTATCCCCTATCCGCTTGACCCGTTCCCTAACCGATTAATCTGTTCCCCTGCGCAAGCAGGGGCCCAGGGTCGCAAGCGATACGTTTCGAGCCCTGGCCCCTGCTTGCGCCGGGGAACGGCCCTTTCTGTTCAGCTCGCGGCGAACACGCCGCAGGCGCCCTTGCTCAGCTCGCGGCGAACACGCCGCAGGCGATACGATCCCCGCTGTCACCCGAAGGATCGGTCTTCTGATCGTCCTGCTTGGCGTGCACCACGAACGCCGATCCGTCGGCGTCGAGCAATTGCGCCAGCGTGCCCGATTTGAGCGTGAAGGTCAGCGTGCCAGTGCCGTTATCGGCGACGGTCAGATTGGGCATGTCGCCGGCATGCGCGCCCTTGGGGTTCTCCAGCCCATGCTGGGTCGAACCCGGATTCCAATGCCCGCCGGCGCTCTCGAACTTCGGCCCCTCGCACTTGCCGGTCATATGGACATGCACGCCATGCGCGCCCGCCGGAACGCCGGTGACCGAAACGGTGACCGCGATGCCGTCCGCCGTCGGTGTCGCGGTGGCGCTGCCCGCCGGGGTGCCGTCGGCCATCGCCAGCGTGGCGGTCGCGGTCTCGCTCCCGGCCATGTCGTTGCCGAGCGCCTCGTTCTCGATCGGCATCGCTTCGTTCGCCGGCTCGACGACATTGGCGGAAGGCGTGGTCGTACCCCCGCACGCGGCGGTCGCGAGGGCAATCGCCACGATGGCGCATCCGTTTCGAATCATGTCCGGCTCTCCTGTTGCGAACGTCAGAATGAATGTGAGGCAGCTATCGTTCCGGCGGCGGCGCCATCAACCCCGAAAATCGTCCTTGGCGGCGCGGCGCTCGGCGAGCTGCGCCACGCTCGCGGCGCGCATGAACGGATTGGTCGCGCGCTCCAGCGCGATGGTGGTCGGCACGGTCGCCAGCCCCTGCGCGCGCATCGCGTCGACTTCGGCCATGCGCTCGGCCAGTGCTTCATTGTCCGGCTCGGCGACCAGCGCATAGCGCCCGTTGCTCTGGGTATATTCGTGCGCGCAGTAAACCGCGGTCTCGCCCGGCAGCGCCGCGAGCCGCGCCATGTTGCGAAACATCTGCTCGGCCGTCCCCTCGAACAATCGCCCACAGCCCATCGCGAACAGCGTGTCGCCCACGAACGCGATGCCCGCCTCCGCCAGATGATAGGCGATGTGCCCGGCGGTATGCGCCGGCACCGCCAGAACCTGCGCGGCGTGCCCGCCCAGCATCACCGTGTCGCCCTCGCCCACCAGCCGGTCGGCGGTCGGGATCTTCGCCGCCTCCGCCGCTGGGGCGATGACGATCGCGCCGGTCGCGTCCTTGATCGCCGCATTGCCGCCGGTGTGGTCGGGATGCCAATGCGTGTTCCAGATCGCGCCGATCCGCCACCCGCGCGCCGCCGCGGCCTCCAGCACCGGATCGGCCTGCGCCGGATCGACCACGATCGCCTCGCCCGAGGCGTCGTCATGTGCGAGCCAGATATAATTGTCGCTGAGCGCGGGAATGCGGACGACCTCGATCACGGCGTTTCTCCCAATATCCGCAGCGCGCGGGCGGCCAATTGCTCGGTCAGCTCGCGCGCGGGGACGGCATGCGCGTGCAGCGCGCCCTGCCCCGCCCATAACGCGCCAAAGTCCGCCCGGGCACGCGCCTGCAACGGCGCCAGCGCGTTCGATGCATAGGGAAAGGCCGGCGCATCCGCATGCATCGGCCCCAGCGCATCGATCAGCCGGTTGCGAAAGCCCCGTGCCGGCCGCCCGGTCAGCACATTGGTGAACACCGTTTCCGCCGCCGTCCCCAGCAGCGCGCGGTGCGCGTCCCCGATCAGGCTTTCGGGACAGGCGAGATAGGCGGTGCCGATCTGCACGGCATTCGCGCCCGCGATCAGCGCCGCCGCCATGCTCTCGCTGTCCGAAATCCCGCCCGCCGCGATCAGCGGGGTGGCTACCGATGCGTCCAGCTGACGCAACAGCGCGAGCGTGCCGACCGGCCGGTGGCAATCGAGGAAATAGCCGACATGGCCGCCCGCCTCGAATCCCTGCACGACGATCGCGTCGCAGCCCTGCGCGTCGAGCCACATGCCTTCGTCGAAATTCGTGGCGTTGCCGATCACTTTCGCGCCGGTCGCCCGCACCCGCGCCAACAGTGCCGGGTCGGGCAGGCCGAAATGGAAGCTCACGAAATCGGGCTGCGCCGCCTCGACCGCCTCGGCCATCGCGGCATCGAACGGACGGCGCAGCGGCGGCGGATCGCCCACCGCCTCGATGCCGAACTCGGCGTAGAAAGGCGCGAGCCCCGCGCGCCACGCACTGTCGTCCGGCTCGGGCCCCAGCACATGGCAGAAGAAATTGAGGTTGAGCGGCCCCTGCACACGCGCCCGCACCTCCGCCGCCTGCGCCACCACCTGCGCCGGCGACAACAGGGCGCAGGGCAGCGACCCCATCGCCCCGCCTGCCATCGCCGCCGCCGCCAGTTCGACCCCGCCCGCGCCCGCCATCGGCGCCTGCACGATCGGCACACGCGCGCCGCTCAGATCGAGAAAGCGGTCGATCCGGGGCATCGCCGCCTACCAGCTACCGGTATTCGGCATCGACACCCACGGCTCGGCCGGTTCCAGATGCCCGTCCTGCAACAACTCGACCGAGATGCCATCAGGGGTACGCACGAACGCCATATGCCCGTCGCGCGGCGGGCGGTTGATCGTGTAGCCCGCGTCCATCAGCCGCTGGCAGGTCGCATAGATATCGTCGACGCGATAGGCGAGATGCCCGAAATTGCGCCCGCCGCCATAGCTTTCGGCCGGGCTGCCATCCTCGGGCGGCCAGTTATAGGTCAGTTCGACCTCCGCGCTCGCCCGCTCCCCGCCATCCGCGATATCGCCCGGCGCGGCGAGGAAGATCAGCGTGAACCGCCCCTTCTCGCTCTCGAACCGACGCACTTCCTTGAGGCCCATCAGCTCAAGAAACCGGATCGTCGCATCGGGATCGGTGACGCGGATCATGCTATGGAGATAGTTCATCGCACCCTCTTGTCGTTTCCGCAAAGATAGGGCGCATTTTCCGGCTGTCTATCGCGCCACGCCCTCGAATTGCTTGAGCGCCGCGCGCGCCGCCGCCGCGGCCTCCGAGCCCGGCGCCAGCTGCACCGCCTTTTCCCAGGCCGCCTTGGCGCCCGCTTCATCGCGCGCCGAGGCGGCGACATTGCCCGCTTCAAGCTGCACCGCCGCGTCGTCACCCGCCAATTCGATCGCGCTCGCGATATGCCGTTGCGCCAGCGGCACATCGCCCATCCGCCGCGCCAGCGTCGCCGACAGCAGCCACGCCATCGGATCGGCGGCAGCCTTCACCACCGCCACATCCAGATCCTGCCGCGCGCCCTGCTGATCGCGCAGCGCCACGCGCGCCCGCGCCCGGTCGAGATGCGCCTCGCCCAGCTCCAGCCCCGCCAGCGCCCCGCTCGCCAACGCCGCATCCAGCGCCGAACGCGCCCTGGCCGGATCGCCCGCCGCCAGCCAGCCATTGCCGGCCTGCGCCCAATATTTGCCCGATCGCACGTCCTTCGCCACCTCGGCCTCGCGCGCCGCCGCCTCGAACGCGCCCGCCGCGCTTTCCCAGCGCGCCACCCGCGCATAGGCCATGCCGCGGCATTGCTGCGCCAGGAACCCGCCGCCCGCCAGCTTCCACCGTTCCGCATCGGCGATCGCCGCTTCGGGATCGGTCGTGGCCACCTCGACGCACCGTTCCCAGCGGTCGTGATCCGGAGAAGGCGGGCCAGCAACTTGCGCCAACAACAGCAGAAGGATCATTCAGCCACTCACATCTTCGATCGCGCGCAGGATCAGCGCGATATCCTGCGGCCGCGACAGCCGGTGGTCGCCGTCCTTGACCAGCCATGTCTGCACATCGGCTGAACGCAGCAGCCCGGCCAGCGTCACGCTGCGTTCCCACGGCACGTCGGGATCGCGCTGGCCGTGGATCAGCCGCGCGGGGATATCGAGGTCGATCGGCCCGTGCATCACCCGGTTCGCCTCGCCCGACGACCAGAAACCGCGCGTCGTCACGGTCGGCTCGGGCGAATAGGGCGACGCCTGCGCCAGCCGCCCCTCGCTCAACAGCGTCATCTTCTGCTCGGCGGTAAAGCCCCAGTCGGTGAAGTCCGGCGCCGCCGCGATCCCGACCATCCCCACGACGCGCTCCGGCCGGGCCCTGGCGACCAGCAGCATGATCCACCCGCCCATCGACGATCCCACCAGCACCACCGGCCCGTCGATCACCCGGTCGATCATCAGCAGCGCGTCGTCGCGCCAGCCGGCCAGCGTCTGGTCCTCGAACGCGCCCTCGCTCTCCCCGCACCCGGCATAGTCGAAGCGCAGACAGGCGCGCCCATTGGCCCGCGCCCACGCCTCGATCGCCACCGCCTTGCTACCGCTCATGTCGCTGGCATAGCCGGGCAGGAACAGGATCGTCGGGCCGTCGCCCGCCACGTGATGAAAGGCGATGCGCGCGCCGCCGGTCTCAAGTTCGCTCATGCCGCGCTCTTAGCGGATTCGCGGCGGCAATGAACCGTGCTACCGCTTTGGCATGGACGAGCGCCCCCTGCCCCTCCTCTTCGCCGAGCATCTCGCCCGCGACCGGCGGCGCTCGGCGCACACGGTGCGCGCCTACGAAGCGACGGCGACAAGGCTGATCGCCTTCCTCGGCGGCCATTGGGGCGAGCATGCCTCACGCGATCGGCTCGCCCGGATCACCGCCGCCGACCTGCGCGCATATCTCGCGCACCGCCGCGCCGCCGGCCTCACCAACGCCTCGGCCGCCCGCGAACTTTCGGCCGTCCGCACCTTCCTGGCCTTTGCCGGCGGCGAGGATGCCGACTTCCCCCGCCTGCGCGGCCCGCGCGTCAGGAAGGGCGTCCCCCGCCCGGTCTCGCCCGACGAGGCCGTCGCGCTTGCCGAAGAAGTCGCCGACGACGCCAGCGAGCCATGGATCGCCGCGCGCGATCTCGCCGTGCTGCTGCTGCTCTACGGCGCGGGCCTGCGCATCGGCGAGGCGATGGGCCTGACCGGCGCGATCCTCCCGCTCGGCGAAACGCTGCGCGTCACCGGCAAGCGCGGCAAGACCCGCATCGTCCCGCTGCTCCCCCAGGTGCGCGACGCGATCGCGGATTATGCCCGCCGCTGCCCCTATGGCACCGCCGCGAGCGAGCCGCTGTTCCGCGGCGCGCGCGGCGGGCCGCTCTCGCCCGCCATCCTGCGCCGCGCGGTGCGCGCCGCCCGCACCCGGCTCGGCCTGCCGCCGCGCACCACGCCGCACGCGCTGCGCCACAGCTTCGCCACACATCTGCTCGGCCGCGGCGCCGACCTGCGCGCGCTGCAGGAACTGCTCGGCCATGCCAGCCTGAGCTCGACCCAGATCTACACCGCGGTCGATGCCGCGCACCTGCTCGACGTGTACCGCAACGCGCACCCGCGCGCGTGACATCGCCGCGAAACGCGCTACGCTGCCCGCCATGACAGACTGGTCGCGCAGCCCGTTCGAGCCCGATATCGCCCGCGTGCGCCGCATCCCCGGCGTCGAGGCGATGCTGCAGCAGGTCTGCGCGCTGACCGGCATGGGGTTCGCCGCCGTCGCGCGCGTCACCGACACGCACTGGGTCGCCTGCCAGGTGCTCGACCAGATCGGCTTCGGCCTCGAAGCGGGCGGCGAGCTCGATCTCAAGACCACGATCTGCGACGAAATCCGTCAGAGCGGCTGCCATGTGATCATCGACCACGTATCGAACGATCCGGACTGGCGCACGCATCACACGCCCGCGCTCTATGGCTTCGAAAGCTATATCTCGCTGCCGATCCTGCGCCTCGGCGGTTTCTTCGGCACGCTCTGCGCGATCGATCCGGCGCCCTGCCG
The DNA here is from genome assembly GCA_964413495.1 of uncultured Stakelama sp. Classification (GTDB taxonomy): domain Bacteria; phylum Pseudomonadota; class Alphaproteobacteria; order Sphingomonadales; family Sphingomonadaceae; genus Sphingomonas. The sequence continues at coordinate 217,572 of CAYPRW010000003.1, forward strand.
CGTGAAGCTCGAAACCATCATCCCCCGCATGCAGGCGATGGCGGACGAGATCGCCGCCGCGCTCGATCTCGCCGACGTTCAGTCGCGCGATTTCCAGGTGACCACGCGATAGAGATAGCCGACCCCCATCGCCACGGTCATCGCCACCGCGACCGGCCCGACATAGTCCTGCAACGCCTCGAACCGCGATCCCAGCAACAGCCCGGCATAGGCCAGCACCGCGTTCCAGATCGCGCTGCCGGCAAAGGTCGCGATCAGGAAGCGCGGCAATCCCATCCTCGCCATCCCGGCGGGCAGCGAGATCATCGTGCGGAAGGTCGGCAGAAAGCGGAACACGAACACCACCCAGAGGCCATGCCTGACGAAGAAGCGGTGCAGCTTCTCGACATCCTCCCAGCGCAACGTCAGCCAGCGCCCATGCCGCTCGACGAACGGCCTCAGCCGCTCATAGCCGATCCATCGCCCGACCGCATACCAGAAGACGTTGCCGATCGTCGTGCCCACTGTGCCGATGATCAGCAACGGCGCCATCGCCATGTCGCCACGCGCCACCGCCATCCCGCCAAAGCCCATGATGACCTCGGACGGGATCGGCGGAAACACGTTCTCGATCACCATCAGCAGGAAGATGCCGACATAGCCGCCCCAGGCGATCAGGTTGAGGATGAACTCGGTCATGGATGCGCGGTAACGTCTCGGGTCGGGGTCGGGTTCGATCTAGGACAGGATGGATGTTTTGGCGCCCTGCGGGCGCGAGGCGCGGAGGCGCGGAGATGGTACGATCCGATGCTTGCGGTCGGGAGACACCTCAACCCGGCAAATCGGAAGCCGCTACGCGGCCTCTTTACCTGACATCTCCGCGCCTCCGCGCCTTGCGCCCGCAGGGCGCCAAAAAAACCTACTTCATCCCCGCCACCCGCGCCTCGATCGCATCCCAGATCATGCCGGCGGTATCCGTCCCGTTGAACCGGTCGATCGCGACGATCCCGGTCGGCGAGGTCACGTTGATCTCGGTCAGCCACTCGCCGCCGATCACGTCGATCCCGACGAAGATCAGCCCGCGCGCCTTCAATTCCGGCCCCAGCGCGGCGCAGATCTCGGCCTCCTTCGCGGTCAGCTCGGTCTTGGCCGCCGTGCCGCCGACCGCCAGGTTCGACCGGATCTCGCCCTCGCCCGGCACGCGGTTGACCGCGCCGGCCACCTCGCCGTCGACCAGCACGATACGCTTGTCGCCCTTCGCCACGTCGGGCAGGAACGCCTGGATCATGTGCGGCTCACGCCAGGCGGTGTTGAACACCTCGATCAGCGACGACAGGTTCGCGCCGTCGCGCTCGACCTTGAAGATCGCCTTGCCGCCATTGCCATGCAGCGGCTTGACCACGATCGCGCCATGCTTCGCCAGGAACGCCTTCGCCTCATCCAGGCTGCGCGTCACCAGCGTCGGCGGCATGAAGCGCGCGAAATCGAGCACCCACACCTTCTCCGGCGCATTGCGCACGCTGGCCGGATCGTTGACCACCAATGTCCGGTCGGCGATCCGCTCCAACAGATGGGTCGCGGTGATATAGCCCAGGTCGAAGGGCGGGTCCTGCCGCATCAGCACGACATCGGCATCCTCCCCCAGGTCGAGGCTGACCGCATCGCCAAAGCTGAAATGACTGCCCGCCACGCGCTGCACCGTCACCGGATGGGCGCGCGTCCATACGCGGCCCTCGGCATAGTTCAGGTCCTCGGGCGCATAATGAAACAGCCGATGCCCGCGCGCCTGCGCCGACAGCATCAGCGCAAAGGTCGAATCGCCCGCGATATTGATCGAATCGAGCGGGTCCATCTGCACGGCGACGGTGAGGGGCAACATTTCCTCCATTCGTTTCGCTGGCAGTTAGGGACGCGAAGGCGGAATGTCACCCGATCCAGGCATTCTCGATATGACGCGGCCGCACGCCGGGCGCGAGCAACAGCACGTCGACCCGGATATCCTCACCGTCCGTAGCATAGCGCGGCATCAGATATTCCGCCGCCGCCGCGACCCGCGCCAGCCGCCGCTCGTCGATCGCGAAATCAAGCTCCGCCACGGTCTTGCGCGCCTTCACCTCGACGAACGCGACCAGCCGGCCGCGCTTCGCCACCAGATCGACCTCCCCGGCAGGCGTCCGCACCCGCCGGTCGAGGATGCGCCACCCGCGCAACCGCAGATACCAGGCCGCGCGCGTCTCCCCGTCACGGCCCGATCGCTCGGCGGCACGCCGGTCACGCATCAACCCAAATCCTCCCCCGCCAGGGGG
>CAYPRW010000004.1:0-195751 GCA_964413495.1 uncultured Stakelama sp.
AACTCCTTCGAGGCGGACTCTACTCAAAATCGGTCACATCCAGGGGAGCACGTCACTCTGTGTCGCAGCGCGAGAGCGGCGGCCCCGGCATCTCGAGCTAAGCGCAAAGACGGTGCGAAGCGGGTAGGGGAATATACCACCATTGGGATTGTCTGTAGGAAGGCGGGCATAACTTGCAAAACGAAGTCCGAGAACATCGACTGCCGGTTGTTATGCAGGACTGTGCTGATGGCGGTGCGGAAGATCAGGATACGCGGATCTACGATGTATCGGCCCTCTATCAGGAATATGAGAATCGCAGGCGGCATCCGTGAACTCGCCGTATAGTGCGCTCAACGCCGGAAACCGGCCGCTTGGTAGGTTGTAGGCAAGCGAAGCAGCCTCCGCCCGGGCGGCAACTTCGATCTCCATATTCATCGTGAGGAGCTTAGTGCTCAGCTCGATCAATGGGTCTGCCAGCCCCCGGCAGATCGTCACCGCGTCCTCATACAAGGCGGCGTTGGTCTTCCTGCGCTCAGTCTCGGCTATGACTGCCCGCGATTGCCGCCCTTGCGACCGGACCTGTGCGATAACGGCTATGACACCGAGGATTGCGGCACCCGCCATCGCGCCCGCACACAACCAGCGCAGCTTGAAGCTCAACTGACAGTCCGTTCCACCAAGCCGAGATGCCAAGCATTATTCACCCCCTGCGTGCATGGCTATCAGGGGGCGGGGTGTTCCCGCAACCGTCCCAAGCTGTTCCAGCTTAGTTCACGCTGTTTCAGCGTGTTTAGAACCGATCTATTGCCGAAGTCGGGAAGCCGCACCGGCGATCAAACGTCTAAGTGCTTGTAATCGCTTGGTGACCCCTACGGGAATCGAACCCGTGTTTCAGCCGTGAAAGGGCCGCGTCCTAACCGCTAGACGAAGGGGCCGTGAAGCGAAGGCGCGGACTAGGCAAGCATCGTCCTCCGGTCAAGGGCATTTCACTCCCCATGGCAGCCTCCCGTGCCGGCGGTCGCAGATCGCCCATGCCGCGCGCCACAAATGGAAATGGCGGCCGCAGCCGCCATTTCACTTGACCGAATCGCGATCGATCAGTTGCTGTCGGAATCGTCCGAGATAATCAGCACACCGGCGATGATCGCAACGATCGCGATCGCCGGGATCAGGAAACCGCCAGCCGCCGCATTGCTGTCACCCGCTTCGGTCGACGCGCGCGCCGCCGGCGAATTGGACAGGCTCAGCGCCTTTGCAGAGTTCGCCTGCGCAACGCCGGTGCTTGCGAGCAACAGGGCGGCGCTCGCCCCGGCGAAAATCGTTTTCAGCTTCATCGACACCTTCTCCCTTACGCAACGCGGCTTGTTGCGACGCAGCGTATAGCCAAAGCGCGATGGCCTGTCACGCGACAAACGTACGGTTTGAGACCAACGGAAGGATATCGACGTCGCCTTGCCGTAGCGTCAGCGGCGCCCGCGTTGCGGCGTTCGGGCGGATTGGCGCGACAACCCGGCCGTTCAGTCCACCCAGGCGGCGTCCTCGACATGGATCTCCGCCGCCGGCCGCGCGCCCCAATCGTCGATCCTTGCACGCCCCGCCACCCACAACCGCCGGTCGCGCGGTGCGCCCAGCAGCGCAACGCCAAGCGGCGTCTGCGCCGCGCGAAACGCCACGCATTTGATGCTGCGTCCGTCCTCGCCCGCCACGATCGCGCGGACATGGCCATTGCCGACCACGTCGCATTTGACGATCCGCACCGGCCCGGCGGCGACGCGCGGCGCGGGCCAGCCCATGCCATAGGGGCCGCCGGCCTCCATCGCCTCGACCAGCGCCGGATTGACCCCGCCCGGCGCCAGCACCGCGTCGAGCAGCAGCGCGCGATCGCCCGCCGCCCGCGCCACGCCGTCGGCCAGCCTGGCGTCCAGGAACCCCGCGAATTCGGCGATGCGATCCTCGGCCACGGTCACGCCCGCCGCCATCGCATGTCCGCCGCCGGCGATCAGCAGCCCGGCCTCGCGCGCGGCGATGATCGCCGCGCCCAGATCGACCCCGGCGACCGACCGGCCCGATCCCTTGCCGATCCCGTCCTCGCCGATCGCGATCACGATGGCGGGACGGCCGAGCTTCTCCTTGAGCCGCCCGGCGACGATGCCGATGACGCCGGGATGCCAGCCGCGCGCGGCGACGACCGCGACGGCGCCCTCGGCCGGCATCGCCTCGGCCGATTGCTGCACCTCCGCCTCGATCGCGCGGCGTTCGTCGTTCAGCCGGTTCAGCTCCTCGGCGATCGCGCGCGCTTCGTCGGCGTCTTCGGTGGTCAGCAGCCGCACCCCCAGGTCGGACTTGCCGACGCGCCCGCCGGCGTTGATCCGCGGCCCCAGTGCAAAGCCCAGGTCGGTGCAGGTCGGCGCGCGCGTCAGCCGGCTCGCCTCGATCAGCGCGTTCATGCCGATATTGCGGCGCTGCGCCATCACCTTCAGCCCCTGCGCCACGAACGCGCGGTTCAGCCCGCGCAACGCCGCGACATCGGCCACCGTGCCCAGCGCGACGATATCGAGCAGGTCGAGCAGCCGAGGCTCGTCGCGCCCGGTCAGGAAACCGCGCTCGCGCAGCACCCGCACCGTCGCCGCGCCCAGCAGCCAGGCCATGCCCACCGCGGCGAGATGGCCGTGTTCGCGCCCCTCGTCCTCATCCAGCCGGTTGGGGTTCACCAGCGCCAGCGCCTGGGGCAATTCCGACGCGCATTTGTGGTGATCGACGACGATCACCTCCGCCCCGGCGGCACTTGCCTGCGCCAGCGCCTCGAACGCCATCGCGCCGCAATCGACCGTGACGATCAGGTCCGCGCCCTCGCGCTTCAGCCGCACCAGCGCCTCGCCCGACGGACCATAGCCCTCCATCAGCCGGTCCGGGATATAGGCGCGCGGCGCCAGGCCCAGGTCGCGCAGCAGGCGGATCAGCAGCGCCGCCGAAGTCGCGCCGTCGACGTCGTAATCGCCGAACACGGTCACCGCCTCGCCGCGCTGGACCGCGTCGGCCAGCCGCTGTGCCGCCTTGTCCATGTCGCGGAAGATCGACGGATCGGGCATGAACGCGCGGATGCTGGGCGACCGGTGCGCCTCCAGCGCCTCACGCGGGCAGCCGCGCGTCAGCAGCAATTGCGTGACCAGATCGTCGGGCGCAAAGCCGGGATCGCGTCCGTCCGCCGCCAGCCCGCGCCACCGCCAGGGCTGGCCCAGGATCGAATGGTGGACGTTCAGGACGGGGCGCATCGGATCGCCCTAGATCGTTCGGCCGCCCGGCGCCACCGTTCATGCCCGATCTGGCCGTATCTCAGCACCGCGCATGTTTGAAAGCGCGGTATGGATGTGTAAGAGGAATGTCGATCCGCCCTGGGGGTTGGGATTTCGACGAATGCGGGACAGGTTCCCGATCGGGTTCATCGGGGTTAGAAGAGCGTAAGATGGAAGTTCGTGAAGTGATTGCGTTCGGGTTGATCGCAGCGACGGGCCTTTGTGCGGCTGTTGCCTATGGCGTCAGGCGGCGCCGGGCTTATTGGCGCAAGCTGCGCATGGCCGGAGACTCCAGGGCGAAACGACGCGAACTGCGCCGCTAAAGGCCGCTTTTCGCGTTCAATCCTCGACGATCCGGCTATGGTCGCGCGTATCGCGCATGCGCAGATATACCGCCAGCGAAACGCCGATCATCGCGGTCACATACCAGTAGAATCCTTGTTCGAACCCGCGATTCTTGAACCACAGCGCGACATATTCCGCCGTCCCGCCGAACACCGCATTGGCCAGCGCATAGGGCAGGGCGACGCCCAGCGTGCGGATGTGCGCGGGAAACAGCTCGGCCTTCACCACCGCGTTGATCGAGGTATAGCCGGTGACGATCACCAGCGCGCCCAGCATCAGCGCGAACGCCGCGACCGGACTGCGCACGCTCGCCAGCGCGGTAAAGATCGGCCAGGTGCAGACGACGCCCAGCACGCCGAACCCGACCATCAGCGGTTTGCGCCCGATCCGGTCGGACAATGCGCCTGCCAGCGGCTGGATGCACATGAACACGAACAGCGCCGCCGCATTGATCTGCGACGCCGTCTCGCGGCCAAAGCCCGATGTGTTGACCAGGAATTTCTGGAGGTAGATCGAATAGGCATAGAAGGCGAGCGTGCCGCCCGCGGTCAGCGCCATCACCAGCACGAACTCGCCCGGATGTTCGCGCAACAGCGCCAGCGCGCCGGTCCGGCGCCCTTGCGCCCTCGCATTGTGAAAGCTCTGCGTCTCGGCCAGCCCGCGCCGCAGCCAGAACACGATCACCGCCAGCGCCCCGCCGATGAAGAAGGGGATGCGCCAGCCCCAGTCCTCCAGCGCCGCCTCGCTCATCGCCGCCTGCAACACCAGCAGCACGCCAAGCGCGATCAGCTGGCCCGAGATCAGCGTGACATATTGAAAGCTGGAAAAGAAACCGCGGTGCTTCCGTCCCGCCATTTCCGACAGATAGGTCGCGCTCGCGCCATATTCGCCGCCGATCGACAGCCCCTGCATCAGCCGCGCGAACACCAGCAACGCCGGCGCGGCCCAGCCGATCGTCGCATAGCCCGGCGTCACCGCGATCAGCAGCGACCCCGCGCACATCAGCGACACCGACAGCGTCAGCCCCGCCTTGCGCCCATGGCGGTCGGCATAGGCGCCCATCAGCCACCCGCCGATCGGCCGCATCAGGAATCCGACCGCGAACACCGCGGCGGTGTTCATCAACTGGGTGGTCTGATCGCCCTTGGGAAAGAAATGCGGCGCGAAATAAAGGGTGAAGGCGGCATAGGCGTACCAGTCATACCATTCGACCAGATTGCCCGCCGATCCGCCCAGGATCGATTTGAGGCGGTGGCGGGTATCGGGCGCGTCGCTTGCCGTTGCCATCTCACTCCCCTCGACCGTCACCCCGTGACATGCGACGGACCCGTTGGCAGAGTCCAGCCCTTGCCACGTTGATCGTTCCCCTGCGAAAGCAGGGGCCCAGGGTCACAAGCGCCATGGCCCGAAACCCTAGGCCCCTGCTTTCGCCGGGGAACAGCCATACCAGCGATATGCGTCCCGCTCAGAACAGCCCCGGCACCTCGCGCTGCGCGGCGCTGGGCCGCTCGGCGCTCAGCAGCGCCATTTCCGCGCGCGGGCGCAACGCGCTCGATCGGGCCGCCGGGCCGGCGCCGCCTTCGGCGATCACCGCGCCGCAGCTGCGCCCGGCCAGGAAATCGAGCGCCGCCCGCGTCGACCCCTCCGCCGGATCGCCCAGCTGGCGGGTCACGTTGTCGGCCGCCTGGCAGGTCGCGCCCATGAACGGCGCGATCCCGTCATAATAGGCGCCCTGGTGGCTGGCATTCTCCAGCGCGAAGGCGATGACGCGCAGTCGGTCGTCGCACGCCGACCGGTCGATCGCGATCTGGCCGACCGGCTTGCCATAGGTGTTGGTCCCGATCAGCGCGGCGCGATTGCCCAGATAGGGAATGAAGCTGTTCATCACCAGTTCGCTGGCCGACGCCGTTCCGCTCGTGCCGATGAACGCGACGCGCGTCGGTGCGATCGACTGGCTCTGCGGCGTGAAATAGACGGTCTCGTTCTCCGACGCCTTGGACGGGCGGAAGGTGACATAGTTCGCCACGGTGGATGTCGTGCGGTCGCGCGCCATCAGGTTGTTGACCAGATCGGCGATCGAGATCAATCCGCCGCCATTATAGCGCAGGTCGACGATCACTTCGGTAATCCCCTGCGCGCGGAAATCGGCAAAGGCGGCGCGCAACGGCGCCTCGGCGGTGGTGATGAAGGTGCGCAGGTTGACATAGCCGACCTTGCGCCCGCCATCGTCGATCACCTTGGCGCCATAGCGCGACGAGACCGGGGCCAGCGCGTAATCGGCCTTGGCCAGCGTGACGTTGCGCGTCCCGGCGGCGTCGGCGACGCGCAGCGCGCGGCTCAGGCCGACGGTGTTGGCGCCCAGCGCATTGGCGATGCCGGCGCTGCCCTCGCTCGCCAGGATGTCGCCGACGTTGCGCAGGGTCGCGGCGCTGGTGCCGATCGCCAGGATTTCCGCGCCGCGGTCGATCCCGGCGGCCAGCGCCGGCGCGCCCTCGAACGATTCGCTCACGAACAGGCGGCGCGCGGCGGTGTCGAGCGAAAAGCGCACGCCGAACCCGGCGCTCGACCCCGAACTGTAATAGGCGTTCTCTTCGGCGATCGAGGTGATGTAGGTGAAATAACGGTCCTTGCGCTGCGACCGCGCGGTGGCGGTCAGCGCGTCGATGAACGATTGCACATCGCCATAGGCGGCCGGGTCGATGCTCGCGGGCAGCGTGTCGGGGAACAGATACCATTCGTTCATCTGCGCGCGCACCCAGTCCTTGCGCGCGGCGAGCGAGCAGGTGCCGGCGGCGGGCGTGGAGGTGGGCGTGGGCGTCGGGCCGGGCGTGACGGTGCCGCCGCCGATCGAGCCGCCGCCATCGCCGCCGCCACAGGCGGACAGCAGCGCCAGGGCGGCGAGGATCGCGCTCGGGCGGCGCGCAGGCAGGCGGGATGGAGTCATGATCCCACGACATTATCGCACGCCGGCATCGCCGTCAGCAGCAAAACACCTCATGAATTCATGTGTTTGACGGATCATTCGGGTGGCCGTGACCGATGGCCGGGCGTGGCGGCGCGGCCTGCCCGGCCGCGGCGGGGCGTCGCTGTGGCATTCGCGTCACGCTGCGGGCGCTTCGCCGCCCGTGCCTTGTCATCGCGGGCGTGCCCTGCTAGGGGCGCGTCCCAACGCCCGAAGCCTGCGCTTCGGCGACCCTATCGCTATTGATATGATTCGGAGTTGAGACGGCCTTATGCAAATCATCGTTCGCGACAACAACGTCGACCAGGCACTGCGCGCGCTCAAGAAGAAGCTGCAGCGCGAGGGCGTTTATCGCGAGATGAAGCTGCGCCGCCACTATGAAAAGCCCAGCGAAAAGCGCGCGCGTGAGCGTGCCGCCGCGGTGCGCCGCGCGCGCAAGCTCGAACGCAAGCGCATGGAGCGCGACGGCGCGCGGTAAGGCCCGCCGGATCGCCATTGGCGCGCGTGCGTGATGATGGCGTGACCTTTGTGACTTTTCGCCGCGTCTCACCCCGCGGCATCGGGGATAGCTGATCCATGTCGTCCGTCACCGCCGTGCCGATTCCGCCGACCCGGCGCAGCTATCTTGCCTGGTTGTGGGCGGGCGTGATCGCGGCGGTGATCGCCGCCGTGGCGCTGGCCTGGGCCGGCACGTCGCGCGTCGTCGCGGAAAAGGGCGACAACACCGCCTTCCTCGCCTGGAACAAGGGGCGGTCGGGCGTCGTGCAGACCTCGACCGGCCTGCAATATGAAGTGCTTCAGGACGGCGAGGGCGCGAGCCCGACCGACAGCGACGTGGCGCTGGTGATGTACAAGGGCACGCTGCGCGACGGCACGCAGTTCGACGCCAGCCAGCAGCCGACGCCGCTGCCGGTCGCGGGCATGATCCCCGGCTTCACCGAGGCGCTCAAGGCGATGAAGAAGGGCGGCAAGTACCGCGTGTGGATCAAGCCCGAACTGGGCTATGGCGCCGAGGCCAAGCGCGACCCGCAGGGGCGTGAGGTGATCCCCGCCAATTCGCTGCTGGTGTTCGAGGTCAGCCTGCTCGAATTCCTGCCGCAGAGCGTCTATATGCAGATGATGCAGCAGCAGCAGCAGGGCGGCATGCCGGGCGGTCCCCCGCCGGGCAGTCCTCCCCCGCCGCCTTCCGGACGCTGATGCGCGCCGCGCCTTCCGGGAATTGACTGCACGCCGCGTCGCGAGTCGCGCACTTGCCGCGCGATTGCAAAACGCGCACTAGCCCGCGGCGAGGGGCCTCCGCCCCGCGGAGCGCAATGTGTTCGACGCATTCGACCCCATCGTCCTGGCGCGCATCCAGTTCGCGTTCACGGTCAGCTTCCACTTCATCTTCCCGGCCTTTTCGATCGGGCTCGCCAGCTATCTGATGGTGCTGGAGGGGCTGTGGCTGAAGACCGGCCGCGACCTCTATCTCGACCTGTTCCGCTATTGGGTGAAGATCTTCGCCGTCGCCTTCGCGATGGGCGTCGTCTCCGGCATCGTCATGTCCTATCAGTTCGGCACCAACTGGTCGGTCTTCTCCGACAGGACGGGGCCAATCCTGGGTCCGCTGATGGCCTATGAGGTGCTGACCGCCTTTTTCCTCGAGGCCGGCTTCCTCGGCGTCATGCTGTTCGGGATGAAGAAGGTGGGGAGGGGATTGCACTTCGCCGCGACCTGTATGGTCGCGATCGGCACCTTCATTTCCGCCTTCTGGATCCTGAGCGTCAATAGCTGGATGCACACGCCGGTCGGCTATGCGGTCAACGCCGCCGGCCAGTTCGTCCCCGCCGCGCCGTGGATCGAGATCGTCTTCAACCCCAGCTTCCCCTATCGTCTGGTCCACACCGTCATCGCCGCCTATCTCACCACCAGCCTGGCGGTCGGCGCGGTCGGTGCGTGGCACCTGCTCAAGGACAAGTCCGACGCGCATGCGCGGAAGATGTTCAGCATGGCGATGTGGATGGCCGCGCTGGTCGCGCCGGTGCAGATCTTCGGCGGCGACCTGCATGGCCTCAACACGCTGAAGCATCAGCCGCAAAAGGTGATGGCGATGGAGGGCCATTATCAAAGCCATCCCGACGGCGCGCCGCTGATCCTGTTCGGCATCCCCAATGCGGCGCAGAAGCGGGTGGATTATGCGATCGAGCTGCCCAAGGCCTCGTCGCTGATCCTCAAGCACGATCCGAACGCCCCGCTGGCGGGGCTCGACACGATCCCCGACGTGGACGAGCCGCCGGTGTGGATCGTGTTCTGGTCGTTCCGCATCATGGTCGGCATCGGCATGCTGATGCTGGGCCTGGGCTTGTGGAGCCTGTTCGCGCGGCTGCGCAGCAAGCTCTACGACTGGCCCTGGCTGCACCGCGCCGCGATCGCGATGGGGCCATCGGGCTTCGTCGCGGTGATCGCCGGCTGGGTGACGACCGAGGTTGGGCGGCAGCCCTTCACCGTCTACAACCTGCTGCGCACCGCCGACAGCGCCTCGCCGCTCGCCGCGCCGGCGGTGGGCGCCTCGCTCATGGCGTTCGTCATCGTCTATTTCGCGGTGTTCGGCTTCGGCGCGTGGTACATCTTGAAGCTGATGCAGAAGGGCGCGCAGCCGCACGAGCCGGAGATCACCGACGACGCGCCGATCCGTACCGCGGGCATCACGCCGGGGCCTGCGCAGAAGGGCCCGGAGGACGACAAGACGAAAGACGAAGAGGATGCGCGCCGATGACCCCCGATCTCACCCTCGCGATGATCTGGGCGTTCCTGATCGCCTTCGCCGTGTTCGCCTATGTCGTGATGGACGGGTTCGACCTCGGCATCGGCATCCTGTTCCCGGCGTTCGAGGTCGGCGACGAGCGCGACAAGGCGATGAACTCGATCGCGCCGGTATGGGACGGCAACGAGACATGGCTGGTGCTGGGCGGCGGCGGGCTGTTCGCGGCGTTCCCGCTGGCCTACGCCATCGTGCTGCCCGCGCTCTATCCGCCGATCATCGCGATGCTGCTGGCGCTGGTGTTCCGCGGTGTGGCGTTCGAGTTCCGCTGGCGCGATCCAGGCCACCGCCGCTGGTGGGACTTCGCCTTCACCGCCGGGTCGTTCGTGGCGGCGTTGTCGCAGGGCATCGTCTTGGGGGCGCTGCTGCAGGGGATCAAGGTCGCCGGCCGGGCCTATGCCGGGGGCTGGCTCGACTGGTTGACGCCGTTCACCTTGCTCACCGGCGTCGGCGTGGTGGCGGGCTATGCGCTGCTCGGTGCGACCTGGCTGATCTGGAAGACCGACGGACGCGGGCAGGACCATGCCTACGCCCTTGCCGGCTGGTTCGGTTTGGCGACGCTTGCCGCCATCGCGTCGGTCAGCGCGGCGACGCCGTTCCTGTCGCACGGCTATTGGCAGCGGTGGTTCGACTTTCCGCAAGTGCTGGTCACCGCGCAGGTGCCGCTGCTCACCCTGATCATCGCCTTCGCCTTCCACCGCTCATTGAAGAAACGGCGCGAGGCGCGGCCCTTCTTCCTCGCCCTCGGGCTGTTCCTGATGGGCTTTGCGGGATTGGGCGTCAGCATCTGGCCCTATGTCATCCCGCGCAGCGTCACGATCCTCGATGCCGCCGCGCCCGCCGCCAGCCAGGGCTTCATGCTGATCGGCGCGGGCGTGCTGGTGCCGGTGATCCTGGCCTATACTGCCTGGTCCTATTGGGTATTCCGCGGCAAGGTGGGGCTGGAGGGCTATCATTGATGGCGGAGGATATGCCGGGGCCGTGGTGGGAACGGCTGGCTTGGCTGGCTTTGATCTGGTGCGCGAGCGTCCTGCTGCTCGGCGCGGTCGCCATAGTCATCCGCTTCTGGCTTGCCTGAATTTGGCATCGCAACGGCGGCTGATACGCGCATGACTCAACCCGCAACGAACCGTTTTTTATCAGGGTCACGGCCGTTGGAGCAGTGCTCGCCAGTTTCCGTCCAGTGGCTTGTCGCGCGTGGCATAAAAAGCGGGCAGCGAGGCTTCGCCCGGTGTGGCTACCCTGGCCGCTTCGGCTTCGAGCGCGGCGATGCGATCCTTGATCGACGGGTGCGACCGGCTGCGAATCATGCCCGCCATTACCTTCTCGCCCGTCTTGCCCCAAAACCGTGCCGCTAGCATGGGCGGATAACCCGCGCGTGCGAGCAAATGGACCGACAGGATATCCGCTTCAATTTCGGTCTGCCGGAAAAAACCGACATTGCGCCCAAAGCCCGATGCCAAGCCAAAATCCGCTCCAACCGCCTTGAGCCGATCGCGGTGTCGCAGGATGTTGTGCGACAGTTCATGGGCAATCACGGCGGGCAGCAGGTCGGGGTCGATTACCTCAAAATATTTCGAGGAAATCTGGACGAGTTCACCGTTAGCGCGCGCGTCGAAGCTATCGGCTATGCGGAGTTCATAGCGTGTGCGACAGGCTGGTACTGGCTTCAGCTCGATGTGAAATCGTCGATCGCCGCGCTGGGCGACGAGGTCAACGGGCGCGTTTGGCGGACGCGCGGCCAACTGTCGATAGAGCGCCTGAAGCGGGGCAGTGGTGGGCTCCGCCGACGGCGAATCCGGTATCGTGACGCCGTCGATGCTGAAGATCCCGTCATCGGGCTGCAACCCGGCCAGCGCGGCAGGGCTGCCAGCGACCACCCCCTCGGTCGCCACAGGCCCGGAAAAGCGAAAATGCGTTCGCACGCGCTCGCGTGATGCCGCACCATATTGCGTGAGGAAATGCAGTTGAAAGCCAAGCCCGGGTTCGAGCCGATCACACAGCGGCGCCGCCGCTTTGCTCAATTTGAAACCGATCGTCGCAAGCGCAACGTCGGCATGTCGCATCGCCTCGAACAGCTCAGTGTCGCTCGCCCGGGTCGGCGCCGTCGATCCGAGCAGGATCGCGGCACCGATCCATCGGCAGGCGAGCCCGATTATGCGTTGAATGCTGCGCGTCATACAGGGCATTATGACCAACGCCGATTGCAACCAAAAGCGTAAAGCGGCTATCGGGCGGCGAACGGCAACGCTATATCATGCTTCGAAAACTTCTTGCAGTGCTTTCCAGGCCCCAATTCGTGCAAATGCCAATGGCGGCACTGCCGGCGGGAGAGCGCATCTATGCGATTGGCGACATTCACGGCCGGCTCGACCTGCTTGAACAGATGTTCGAACTCGTTGATGCCGATGATGCGGCTCGGGGTGCGGCGGATACCCGGCTGATCTTTCTCGGCGACCTGATCGATCGCGGCCCCAATTCAGCGCAGGTCGTGCAACGGTTGATGGAAATCGGCGCGGAAAATCCGGGCATCCGGTTCCTGCAAGGCAACCATGAAGAGGTTTTCCTCAAGGCAATGGCGGGTGATCCGAAGGCCCTGCCATTCTTCGTCAAGATCGGCGGTAAGCCGACCGTGCTCAGCTATGGAGTGAGCGAAGCGGAGTATCGCACGAGCGATTATCCCGCCCTGCTCGACCTGCTGCACGAGCGCGTACCGCAGGCGCATGTCGACTTTCTCTCAAGCTTTGAGGATATGATCATCGTCGGCGACTATGCCTTCGTGCACGCTGGGGTAGCGCCGGGTGTGCCGATGGACCAGCAACAACCAGCGGCGCTTCGTTGGATCCGCGGCGAATTTCTGAACAGCACCGGCCCGTTCGACAAGGTGGTCGTGCATGGCCATACCATCTTCGACGACGTCGAGCAGCGCGCGTTCCGGATCGGTTTGGACACCGGCGCCTATGCGACCGGCAAACTGACGGCGATGGGGTTTGAAGGCGACCAACGTTGGATCCTGCAAACCAGCGGTGCATAGCATCCATTTGGAATAATCGCACTTTCAAGGTTTCACAGGAAATTTCTACGACGGAGTTGCGAGATCGCTGCTGTCGGTAAGGGCTATTATGCGGCGGCACTCGTCGGACGCCGCCGGTGCTATTAATCAACGATGAAGCTAGAAAGCTTCGAGGGCCTGGACGCTCGTTTTCCGCCTAAAATAGCTCCACGCGACAAAAAAGTTTCTGTCGTTCCGCAATCTGAAATTTGCCCGACAAAGCCGAATATGTCGACAGCCCCCCCTTCATTTATGATTTTGCCTTTGACGCGACCGAGCACAATGAGCCCGCCTGAGGGTTTGACGATAATATTACCTAACACCTCACCCATCAGCCTGAGCTCGCCATCCTTGGCGACCGTCACATCTCCGATAATTTGTGACGTAATGATCGCTGGACCGCGGACCTCGATCTCGCCTTGTCTGTCTTCCGATATCGTAAGCATGCGCCTTGGGTAGCGCATGATCGTCGTTGAGACTATCGACTCCTGTGCATGGTCACATCTGTCACGGCCTCTCCCGCTCGATGGTGCCCGGCCCATTTGCGACTTTGAAGGCAGGCCTCTCATGGAATCAGGGTAGAATAGGCTGGAGTTTGGCAGATGCGTCGCTATCAACCGGCCGCGAGCAAAGGGAGAAGGCATGCGCTCGGGTTTGAAAAGTTCAGGGAGGGATCGCTCCGCGGAAGCCGGCCTGGCCTACGCTGTGGGATTTATGGCGCTGATAATTCTCAGCTTCATAGGGGGAGGTAGCTCGCGTGCTGATGTCTTGTCGAGCACGGCGGTCCGGCTGGTCGCGCTGGTCTATTTGACTGTCTGCGTTCTGACATTGCCGCGCGTCCAGTTGAAGCTGGTGATGGGCGCGCTGCTTTTCCCTGCAATCCTGGCGCTGGTCATCACGTTCCAGCTCATACCCTTGCCGCCGGGTCTTTGGGGGGCTTTGCCGGGGCATGACCGTTACAACCAGTTCATTGCGCTCGGTATCGATGCGGCCGTGTGGCGGCCGCTGACGCTTACGCCAGATATGACCATCAACGCGCTGCTGTCCTTGCTTCCGCCAATCGGCGCAATCTGCGGCGCCATATTGTGCCGAGGGCGTCAGCGCGCCTGGTGCTTGCGGCTGTTATTGGCGCTTGCGATCTTCAGCGCAATGCTAGGCCTTGCGCAAGTAGCGCACGGCGACACATCGCCATTGCGTTATTACGCAGTAAAGAACGAAAGTTCTCCGGTCGGATTATTCGCAAACCGAAACCACAATGCGCTTTTTCTAGTTACGGCTATCCTGCTGCTTGCGCAGTGGGCATCAATGCCGGGCAGGGCATTGCATAGTGCGGAAACGCGACGCTGGATCGCGATTTGCGGAGGTGTCTTTTTCGCTGTTTGTATTCTAATGACAGGATCGCGTGCAGGCGCGCTTTGCGGCTTTGCCGCAACTGGCGGCGCCTGCTGGCTCTATCTCCGCAACGCTGAACGAAGCATGCTGCAGAGTAGCCATTGGGGAAAGAGATTTCGTATTTCGATCGGTATTGTTTGTATATTCATACTTTCTCTTGCAATATTACTTTTGATCAAGTCGGCGACATTGTCTAGATTAGCTGAAACAGACTTGGTAGAAGAACAGAGATTTATCTGGCTTCCCATGTTCATCGATGTAGGGAAGGAATTTTTTCCATTCGGATCTGGTTTCGGGTCTTTCGATACGGTTTTTAGGTCGTACGAGCCTTTTTATATCTTGAAGACAACTTATATCAACGAAGCACATAATGATCTGGTGCAGATATTCGTGGAAGGGGGGGCGATCGGACTCCTGTTGTTACTTATTTACTTGGTATGGTGGACGCGGGCGGCATGGACGGCTTGGCGAGAAGGGGGCACAGAACGAGCGGGTTTTGCTCGTCTGGGTTCGTTAGTGACGGGCATTATGATGGTGGCGAGTTTATTCGACTATCCTCTAAGGACGCCCGCCTTGGCCGTGCTGTTCGCCATCGGCTCGGTGTGGATGCTTGCAGCGCAGCACGTTGAGCGCAATGTGGCTTTACCCGATGAACCTGCTCCGCTACCACGCGGCGACCTCGGATCCGTGTGAGCTTACCTTGACCCATATGTGTAGAATGCTGCTCTGGTGTATCGTCATACCGGCACTGCTTGCTGGTTGCGCACGAACGGAACCTCTGCAGTCAACGCCGTATGTGCAGGTCCCTGGTGGTGAGCTGCCGCCACCCACGCGCGCTGATTTATCAAGCGGTTCGCGGCCATATATCGTTGCCCCCTTTGACAGGCTGATCGTGAATGTTTTCGGCGTCGAAGATCTGAGCAGCGGTGACCTGCAGGTCGACGGCGGTGGCAAGATCGCACTGCCGTTGATCGGGGTGGTGGATGGCACCGGTCTCACGCTCGAAGAGCTCGGAAAGGCGATCGAGCTCAGGTTGAAGGGCTATGTGCGAAACCCTCAGGTCACCGTTAACCTGAAAGAGTCGGTTGGTCGCCTGGTGACGATTGATGGTCAAGTGATGCAGCCCGGCTCCTATCCCGTGATCGGGAACATGACCCTGATGCGCGGTATTGCAACTGCGCGCGGGCTGTCGGAATTTGCCAAGTTAGACGATGTGGTTATTTTCCGCACCGTTAACGGCCAGCGGATGGCGGCGCTCTATAATCTCAGAGCTATCCGTCGCGGGTCGTATCCAGACCCTGAGATTTATTCAGGCGACATCGTGATCGTTGGAGACTCTCCAGCGCGCCGTATCTTCAAGGATGTTCTGACCGCTGCGCCGTTGCTCACCACGCCACTAGTTTATCTGCTTCAATAGCGGGTTTTAGGAACAACATGAACGACGTCGAACAGTTCGATCGCTCGCTGCCGCGGGCCGACCCCTTATTGGCACATGATGGACGGACCCGTTTTCCCAGCGGACGCGCAGAGGGCGCGGTTCCCCTCCTTACGCAATATCTAGGTGTTCTTGTTAGATGGAAATGGTTGATACTCGGTGCCATCGCGGCGATGGTGCTGGCGGCGTTCATCCTGACCATGTTGATGACGCCGTTATATACGGCGACCTCATCGATCGAAATCGCGCGCGACTCTGATCGCGTTCTCAAAACTGAAGGCGTAGAGCGGGAAGTGTCCACTTCGGACATGGAGTTCTATCAGACGCAATATGGGCTGTTGAAATCACGGCAGCTTGCCGAACGGGTCGTAAGGGACATGCGTCTGGCGCAGAATCGCCGCTTTCTGGAAGTGCATGGTCTTGAAGGGGCTGCGGTGCCGCAGAATGCGGCGGCACGTACGTCGCAGATTGCGCGAGCTTTGCTGGCGAACGTTGTGATCACGCCTGTTCGCGCCTCGCGCCTGGTCGAGATTAGCTACACCAGCCCGGATCCCGTCCTGTCGGCTCAGATTGCTGATCAATGGGGCCGCAGCTTTATTCAGTCCAATCTCGAACGGCGCTTTGACGCGACGGCCTATGCACGGAAATTTCTTGAAACTCGCCTGGCGCAAATCCGCCAACGGATGGAAGAATCAGAAAGGGCCTTGGTATCCTATGCCGCGTCGCAGGGCATTGTGAATCTGCCGGCCGCGGTCGTGCCTGGACAGCCGGGCGCGGGCGTGGCTGAGCGTTCGGTCATAGCGGACAATCTGGCGGCTCTAAATGGGCAGTTGCTCGTCGCTACGTCCGACCGCGTTAAGGCGGAGAGCCGGTTGCGTCAAAGCGGCGGAACCTCACCCGAAGCACTCAATAATGCCGGCATTAGCTCACTTCGCGCGCGCCGTGCCGAGCTAAACGTTGAATATGCGCGTCTCATGTCGCAGTTTGAGCCAGACTATCCGCCAGCACGTACCCTTGCTTCGCAAATTGCGCAGCTTGATGCGAATATCGGTCGCGAAGAAGCCCGGGTCGGGTCGTCGATCCGCGCCAGTTACGATGAAGCTCTCAGGCGCGAGAATGGTCTTCGATCAAAGGTCGATCAAGCTCAGGCCGAGTTGCTCGACCTGCGTCGGCGAAGCATTCAGTATAATATTTATCAGCGCGAAGTGGACACGAACCGCCAGCTTTATGATGGCCTGCTTCAACGTTATAAGGAAGTCGGTGTCGTGGCCGGCGTTGGATCCAACAACGTATCGGTCGTTGACCGGGCGGAGGTTCCGACGGCCCCTTCCAAGCCCAATTTGCTGGTCAATTTGCTTTTGGCTCTCCTTGTGGGCCTCGGTCTGGGAGGTCTGATTGCGCTTGCTCTTGAGCAAATCGATGAGGCGATCAACGATCCGACGGACGTTGAACAGAATCTCAATCTGCCCCTCCTAGGCGTGATTCCGTACGCGGGCGATGAGGGGATCATACAGGCGCTGGCCGATCCAAAATCTCCGGCAACGGAAGCTTACATTTCCGTCCGTACGAATTTGGGATTCGCCACGACGCACGGGATTCCCCGTTCGATTTCGGTGACTTCCACGCGTCCCGCTGAAGGTAAATCCAGTACCGTCTACGCGCTCGCGCTCCTTCTCGCCCGCTCGAAACGTTCGGTCATTGTCGTTGACGCGGATATGCGCTCGCCGTCGCTGAATCATCTTCACGGAATCGACAACGGCCAAGGGTTGAGCAATTTCCTGTCCGGTAATGATGATATGGAGGGACTGGTTCGTCCCTCGGGCGTAAGTGGCTTGACCCTGATGACGGCCGGTCCACAACCTCCAAATGCGGCCGAGCTTTTGAGTGGTTCGCGCCTTGACGTCCTGCTGGAACGATTGCTGGAACGATATGACCATGTGGTCATCGATTCTCCTCCGGTGATGGGCCTTGCCGACGCACCGTTGATCGCAAGCAAGGTCGAGGCCGTAATCTACGGCGTAGAAGCCAGAGGGACTCGCGTCCGGCTTATTCAAGTGGCGCTAAACCGACTTGTTTCGGCAAATGCGCATCTACTTGGTGTTGTGCTCACCAAATTCAAATCCAAGTCTGCCCGCTTCGGCTATGGCTATGGCTATGACTATGGTTATGGCTATGGCCAAGGCTCCAAATCGTCCGAGTGATGCGCGCGGACTGGCTGCATCGAGGCGCCGCGATGAGCGCCGCGGTTGTGCTCGCCGCCATGGCGGCAGCGGTCCTTGTGGCCGGTACGGGGGTGTCTGCCTGGCTGCGCGGCGTGAATCCTGCCATGGCGATGAAGTTTATGCCGCGCGATGCGCGCGCACTTGCTGGCGCAGCAGCTAAAGTTGCCGAGAAGATCGCCGATCCAAGGCAGCAAAAGCGCGCTGAAGCACTTGCTCTGGCCTCGATACGCATCGACGCCAGCCTCGCGTCGCCCTATCGCCTGCTCGCCTTAATCGCCGATTTGCGCGGCGATCGGAAACGCGCTTTGAGATTAATGAAGCATTCGGAACTGCTGTCCCGACGCGATCTGCCAACGCAACTTTGGTTCATCGAATACAATGTCCGCAAAGGTGACGTGATCGGGGCATTGCATCACTATGACATCGCGCTACGCACATCGCTGCCGTCGCGCAGCATGCTCTATCCAATTCTCGCTAACGCGCTTGGTGATCCTGCGGTCATTGTCCCGCTCGCAGATCTCCTGACTAAGCCGGTTCCATGGCGAGAGGATTTTCTGTACAAGGCCATCGATACCAGCCAGTCGCTGCCGGGCCTCGTGTCGCTGGCAGACATTTTAAGCCAAAGACGCGCTCCCTTCAACGATACCGCGCTGCAACAGCTACTATATCGTCTTGTCGACGCCAGGCAGATCGATCTTGCAGTGCGATTGCGAAACGTTGCAGCTTTGCCTGAACGCGATAAACGGATCGTAGATGCTAAATTTATCGGGCAGGGACGACAGATGTACCCGTTCGCCTGGATATTCGGTACGGCCCAAGGCGTCTTGGCAGAGCGTTTACCGCCGCAGGGCGAACGGCCAACACGGCTGGAGTTTCAGACTTCCGGCTATTCAGCGGGTGAGGTGGTGCGCCAACTAACGGTGCTTGAACCTGGGCGATATCGTTTCTCGTTCCTTGGTGGCAGCGATGCGAACGACAACGCCGCTCGTCCCATATGGACGCTCCAATGCTTCGGCCGCGGCGGACAGGTTTTTTCGCAAAAGATTTTAGGTAGCGCGAAAGGCGCTCGCGGCGGATTAATCTTCCAGATACCGGCCAACGACTGCGCTGCGCAATGGCTCAGACTCGATGCTTCAGCAGCATCGAGTAGCGAGGGGGGTATGGGCTGGGTGACCGCGATCGAACTCACTCCTGCGTAAGTCACGCGGTTGCAGCGGCAACCCTCCTACGGATCAAATGAGGCGACGAAAATGACTGGCAAGATCGCATTGATCACTGGCGTTACCGGCCAAGACGGTTCTTATCTTGCTGAGCTGCTGCTCGAAAAAGGCTATACGGTACATGGCATCAAGCGCCGCTCCAGCTTGTTTAATACGCAGCGCGTCGACCATATCTATCAAGATCCGCACGAAAATGGCGTGCGGTTCAAGATGCATTACGGCGACCTTACCGACACCAGCAACCTGGTCCGTATTATCCATGAAACGCAGCCCGATGAAATCTACAATCTCGGCGCGCAAAGTCACGTCGCGGTCAGCTTTGAGTCTGCTGAATATACTGCGGATGTCGATGCCATCGGTACTCTACGTCTTTTAGAAGCGGTCCGCTTCCTCGGGATGGAAAGCAAGACCCGTTTTTATCAGGCCTCTACGTCTGAGCTTTACGGCCTGGTGCAGGAAGTGCCGCAACGCGAGACGACACCATTTTATCCACGCAGTCCTTATGCGGTGGCCAAGCTATACGCTTATTGGACCGTCGTGAACTACCGCGAGGCCTATGGCATGTATGCATGTAACGGCATCTTGTTCAACCATGAGTCCGAGCGTCGCGGTGAGACGTTCGTCACTCGCAAGATCACGCGGGGTCTCGCCGATATCGCGCAGGGTTTGAGCAGCCATTTGTTTCTCGGTAACCTCGATGCGTTGCGTGATTGGGGTCATGCTAAGGACTACGTTCGTATGCAGTGGATGATGCTGCAACAGGAGCGGCCCCAGGATTACGTCATCGCTACAGGTGTTCAGTATAGCGTCCGCCAGTTCGTCGAAGAAGCCGCTGCCCGGATCGGGTTGCGAATGCGCTGGGAAGGGGAAGGTGCCGACGAATGCGGCATCGTGGATGCAATCTTCACCGATGCGCCCGGCGAGCGTTGCCCTGCGATAAGGGTCGGTCAGACGATTGTCCGCGTCGATCCGCAATATTTTCGACCTGCTGAAGTCGAGACGCTTCTCGGTGATGCCAGCAAGGCCGAGCAGGAACTGGGCTGGAAGCCGCAGATCAGCTTTGCCGAACTGGTCAAGGAAATGGTCGATTCAGATCTGCTTGCGGCTCGCAAGTCGGTCCTGATGCGCGACGTGGACTGGAAAAAATGACTTCTGGCGCGCTGAATCGTTTAAAGCCCAAGTTAACGCTGCTTACTGCGACCTATAACAGCGGCAAGACAGTGGCCGATACGCTTCGCGGCGTCGCGATCCAGCGTTACCCGAATATCGAGCACATTATCATAGATGGCGGCTCGACCGACGATACCCTGGCCGTTGTCGCGCAGGAGGGCGCGCATGTCGCGCGCATTCTGTCTGAACGTGACCAGGGTATCTACGATGCTTACAACAAAGGCATCGGCCTCGCGACCGGCGACATCATCGGCTTCATCAACTCGGACGACTTCTACGCGCATGCTGGGGTTGCGGAGCGCGTTATTGCATTGTTTGAGGCTGATCCTGCACTTGAAGCGGTGCATGCGGATTTAGTCTACGTCGATCAAGAGGATACGGCGAAAGTCGTTCGCTGGTGGCGATCGCGCCCGTGCACCGATCGCAACCTTGCGCGGGGCTTTATCCCCGCCCATCCAACGGTGTTCCTGCGCCGGTCCGTCTATGAGCGTGTCGGGCTGTTCGACCTGCAGTACAAGCTGGCGGCCGATTATGAGTTTCTGTTGCGTGTTCTCTATGCGCATCGGGTTAAGGCCGTGCATGTCCCGGAAATCTGGGTGAAGATGCGGGTTGGCGGCGCGACGGGCGGTAATTTCAAAAGCATCAAGCTTCAGAACGAAGAGATACGACACGCGCAGGCGCGGCATGGCGCAAGCTATCCTGCCTGGAAATTTCTTGCGCACAAACTGATCGACCGGGTAGCCCAACGGGTTGCGGCGCGATCACGAAAACTGTCGCTGGAACCCCGCCATGATTGACGGCAAACGCTGTCTGGCGATCGTTCCGGCAAGGCGGGGGTCAAAGGGACTGCCGCTCAAGAATATCCGGCCGCTGCATGGCAAGCCGCTGCTTGCCTGGCCGATCGCCGCAGCAATCGGATCGCGGTATATCGACGAAACCATCATTTCGACCGACGATCAGGAATTTGCCGATATTGCTGTCGCCCATGGAGCGTCGGCACCCTTTCTTCGGCCCTCCGAACTGGCGAGTGACACGGCGCCCTCGATCAAGTTCATCCTGCATGCGCTAGATGCGATGGCGGCCTTGGGGCAGCAGTTCGACTTGCTCGTCTTGCTTGAGCCAACTTCGCCGCTGACCGAGTCTGCCGACGTCGACGCGGCGCTAGAGCTTCTTACCGGTGCTGCCGACCGGGCCGACGCTATCGTTGGCGTGGCGCCGCTAGAGGCCAGCCACCCGGCCTTTGCCGTAACTCGCGACGAGGGCGGAATAATATCACCGTTGAGTTCGGCGAGCTTCGACGACCTCCCGCGCCGCCAGGATTTGCCGCCAGTCTATGCGCTCGATGGTTCGCTCTACGTATCCACGGTGGCGGCGATTCGTGCCAAGCAGGGCTTTTGTCACGCTCGTACGCTTGGATATGTCACCAACAGATTCAAGGCCTTTGAAGTCGATGATCTAGTGGACTTTGTGTGCATCGAGGCGCTAATGGCGCACCGTAACAAGGCTGGCGTCAGTGAGGGCGGCAAGTCCTGACTTTGAGCAGCGACTTTTCATTTTGAGGGACGATATGCGCAAGTGTGTTCGATGCCTGACGCCGGAAACGGTAGATACGATTACCTATGATGAAGAGGGCGTTTGCAGCGTCTGCCGTCAGGTCGAGTTCAAGAAGGACAAGATCGACTGGGAAGAACGTGGTTGTCAGCTTCAGGAACTGATCTCGGAATATAAAGATAAGGGCCTATACGACTGTATTGTCCCATACTCAGGTGGTAAAGACAGCGTATTTCAGCTTTTTTATATTGTTAAGGTTCTTAAGCTCAAGCCACTGGTTGTTCGATACAATCACTGGGGCTATCGGCCGCTGGTCGAAGATAACAATATCTCGGTCTTCAAGCAGATCGGTTGCGACGTCGTTGAATTTACGCCTAATTTCCATGTTGTGCGCGAACTGATGCTTGAGAGCTTTAAGCGCCGAGGCGATTTCTGCTGGCACTGCCATACCGGCATCTATTCGGGCGTCATGCACATGGCGGTCCGGTTCGAAGTGCCGCTGCTCTTCTGGGGCGAAAGCACGGCCGAATATCATAGCTGGTACACGTTCGAGGAAATGGAAGAAGTCGACGAGAAGCGGTTCAATCGCCTGATGAATCAGGGGATTACTGCGGACGACATGTTCGAATTTCTGCAAGGCCGTGTGAAAAGGCGTGACTTGTGGATGTTCGACTATCCCAAACGGAAGGACCTTATCAGATTGAAGGTCCGTTCGATCTGTCTCGGTAACTATATCGAGTGGGACACCAAGGCGAATGTCGAACTGATCAAGAACGAGCTCGCTTGGAAAGGCCAGCGGGTCGAAGGCGTTCCTCCGGAATATGATTATGAGAAGGTTGAATGCACCTTCCAGGGGATGCGCGATTATTCGAAGTTCGTGAAGCGCGGCTATGGCAGGGCCAATCACCTGCTGTCGATCGACATCCGCAATGGACGCAAGACGCGGGAGGAAGCTGCCGAGGTTGAGTATCAGTATGACGGCAAGCGACCGGCTTCGATGGACTGGTTCCTCGATATTCTTAAGATGAAGGAAGAGGAATTCTACGATATTCTCAAGCCGCATCAGGTCCATCCCTGGCAGTTCGATCCGAAGCAGGTCGAGCCAGGCGAGACGATGCCCGACTTCGACAAGTGGGACCGTACCGACATGTCGCACGTGCCGCTTGGGCCCGAGAAACGCTGACGCGGAGCTCCTTGCCATGGACGGCACCATCGCGATCATCGATTACGGCATGGGCAATGTCAGGTCGCTGACCAATGCGCTCGAATATATCGGTGCCGATGTCGTGCTGTCGAAAGACCCGGGCGAACTGGCGGATGCGGAGCGGCTGCTGCTGCCGGGCGTGGGTGCGTTCGGCGACGCCATGGACGCGATCAACGAAAGCGGATTGCGTCCGCTGCTCGACCGGCTGGCGCTTGAGGAGAGAAAGCCGGTGCTCGGCGTGTGTCTGGGCATGCAGCTCTTTGCGAAGAGCAGCCTGGAACATGGCCGTCACCAGGGATTGGGCTGGCTCAATGCCGAGGTGCTTCCGATCGTTGCGGCGGCGCCGGCCAAAATTCCGCATGTCGGCTGGAATGCGGTGAGCTTCGAGTCCGAAGAATGGCTGTTCGCAGGTTTGCCTTCGGGCGAGAGTGATTATTACTTCGTCCACTCGTTTCATATGATCTGCCACGATGCGAGCGATCGCGTGGGAACGACCGACCATGGCGGTATGGTCACCGCGGCGGTGCGCCGCGACAATCTGGTTGCGACCCAGTTCCATCCCGAAAAGAGCCAGGACAATGGTCTGCAGCTGTTGCAGAACTGGATGGATCACGATTTTTCATGTTGAAAAAGCGCATCATCCCCAAGTTCCTGATCCGAGGGAACCGTTTGGTGAAGTGCGTGCGCTTCTTCGACAATCAGCGCGAGGCAGGCAATCCGGTCTCGACCGCGAAGGTCTATGACAGCTACGGCATCGACGAGCTGATCTTCGTTGACATCGACGCGACGCCGGAGGGGCGCGCCGTCACCGGCTCAATCATCGAACGTGTTGCCGAGGAAGTGTTCATTCCCTTCACCGTCGGCGGCGGTATCCGCACGCTTGGTGAGATCGAGCAGCTACTCAAGGCCGGCGCGGACAAGGTCAGTATCAACTCGTCAACCATCGCCGATCCAGGCTTCGTCACCCAGGCCGCGTCGCGTTTTGGTGACCAGTGCATCGTGGCGTCGATCGATTATCGCGAGGAAGCGGGGCGTGCAAAGAAAGTCTGGTCGCGTTGCGGCAATGATGCGACGGGAATGGACGCGGTCGAATGGGCGTTGCGGATGCAGGATGCGCACGCCGGCGAGATATTGATGACCTCGATTGATCGCGATGGCACCATGTCAGGCTATGACCTCGACATGATCGCGACTCTGTCGGACAGGCTGAACGTGCCACTGATCGCCTCATCAGGCGCCGGCAGCCTTCAGGATTGCAAGGACGCGCTAGATGCCGGCGCCTCTGCGATCACGATCTCGTCGATGTTCATCTTTACCGACCATAGCCCGATCAAGGTGCGGACCTATCTTGCGACCAACGGTGTGCCCGTCCGCAACCAGAGGGGAAGCAGGTCGTGAGCGTACTTGCATTGCGTCTCCCGGATCTGATCCACGAGCCGGCGCACAGCTTCGGGATCATCTTTGCCAGCGTTGTGCGCAATTTGAGTGCCGAGTGGGCGTTTTACCTGCAGCTCGTGCTGGCCGTAGGGATCGGGTTGGCGTTCGATATCTATCGCGGGCGTAGCCTGCGCGCGCGTTACTTTTCGCGGCCGGTGCGGGTCGATGCCGTCTATGGTGTGCTCGAGCTTTCGCACGTGGTTCAGTTTGTGATCATCCAGCCGGTCCTGCTCTTCGTCGCGCTCTTGATCGCGAACGATGCGCCGTGGCTGACGATCGAAGCACTCGCCCAGCTGCCGGGCTGGGCGCAACTGGCCATCTTATTCACATTTACTGATTTCTGCGTTTACTGGTGGCATCGCCTGCAGCATTTCAGCGCGGTCACCTGGCAGTTCCATAAGACGCATCATTCGCAGACTCAGCTCAATGTCCTGACGGGCTTTCGCAACACGATCATCGACC
Organism: uncultured Stakelama sp.; assembly: GCA_964413495.1. Taxonomy (GTDB): domain Bacteria; phylum Pseudomonadota; class Alphaproteobacteria; order Sphingomonadales; family Sphingomonadaceae; genus Sphingomonas. Next base: position 24,528 of record CAYPRW010000004.1, read on the forward strand.
GGATCGTGACGCTCGTTGCGCTTGCCATCCCTGCGGCGGTGATGCGTGTGGACATCGCTATGCCCATTGCGATCGCAATATCGCTTCAGTTTCATCAACTTCTGATTCACTCCGATACCGGGTTCAAATTCGGGCCGCTCGGACGGATCATTGTTTCGCCCTCTTTCCATGAAGTGCATCATTCGTCGCTCGAACCGCATCTCGATCGTAATTTCGGTGGCGTGCTGACGGTGTGGGATCATTTGTTCGGAACCTATGCGGCGCGTGGCGATGCCGAACTGCGCTATGGTCTGGTCGGCGAAGCCGTACCTGAAAGCTGGTGGCGCCAGCAATTTGTGCCCCTGGTCGGCCTGTGGCATTTATATCGCGGCCGACGAATGGCTGGCGGGCAGACAATCGCAGCCGCCGAATGATCCGCGTTCAATCGTCCTTGCCTCCAATTGGCCTGGCACAGCTGGCGCAGAGGCAGGCCAATTCGTTCTTTCCGGACGGTGCGGACGTCAGCAGCAACGCGTTGATGGCTGCCGTGCCGTGCGCGCTTGAGCGGCTGGAACATTGCTTTTCCGCAGTCGAGAGCAAGTATTTCTTCGATGGCGAGCAGGTGGTGTTCAACCACTTGCATGGTGACCAATATGCGATGTGGCTCTATTTTCTGAGTAACGAGCTGTTTCACCAAGGCGCGCCGGCCGAGCTTTGCGCCAAGCTGTTCTTGCTCAACAAGGCGCTACATGGCTGCGATATATTTTATGAAGTGGCTCTGCCCAGCATCTTCCTGCTGGTGCATCCACTGGGCACGGTGTTAGGCCGCGGCGAATATGCCGACTATTTCGTAAGCTATCAGCGGGTTGGCGTAGGATCGAACCACGATGTCTACCCGCGTTTCGGACGACATGTCACGCTGCGCCCGGGATCGGCGGTGCTCGGCGACTGTGCAATCGGAAACTATTGCCAGATCGCCGCCGAAAGCTTGGTGATCGACTGCGATCTGCCGGACAATTCGCTCTACATCGGTAACCCTAAAACGATGGTGGTGAAGCGCAACGAGGCGACCTATCCTCTTTGGCGCAAGTAAAGGCACGATATGGCAAACCAGCGATCCAATACCCAGGCCGACTTTGCTGCATTGCGTGCGCGGCTTCATCGTCGGATACCGGGCGGCGCGCACACTTATAGCCGCGGCGACGACCAGTTTCCGTCGATCGCACCGCCTGTGCTCGACCGGGGCAAGGGGGCGTACGTCTGGGACACTCATGACAACCGCTACCTCGATTATGGCATGGCATTGCGCGCGATCACGATCGGTTATGCCGATCCGCGCATAAATGCTGCGGCGATCGCGGAGATCGAGAAGGGCGTGAATCTCACCCGCGCCTCGACCGTCGAACTGGAGGCGGCCGAGAAGATCTGCGACCTGATCCCATCGGCGGAGATGGTGAAGTTCGCAAAAAACGGTTCGAACGTCACCACCGCGGCGGTCAAGATCGCGCGTGCATATACGCGCCGCCGTTTCGTTTGCGTGCCGCGCCAGCATCCCTTCTTTTCGTTCGACGACTGGTTCATAGGGACCACGGCGATCCGGCGTGGCGTGGACGCGCCCCAGGTCAGTTCGACCCTGGTGTTCGACTATAACGACCTTGCCAGCCTGAACGCGCTGTTCGAGCAATATCCTGGAGAGATTGCCGCGGTCCTGATGGAACCGGCGACACATATCGTGCCGCAGGGTAGCGGTGATCCCGAGCGCTGGCCAAAGGGCGCGCGCCAGGCTGGTTTCCTTGGCCAAGTGCGCAAATTGACCAGCAAGCACGGTGCATTGCTGATCCTTGACGAGATGATCACGGGCTTCCGCTGGCATCTTCAGGGCGCGCAGACCTTTTTCGGCGTTGAACCGGACCTGTCGACCTTTGGCAAGGCGATGGCCAATGGCTTCTCGCTGGCCGCAGTGACCGGCAAGCGGGAGTTCATGAAGGTCGGCTCGATCGACGAGCCGGGGATGGAGCGAACCTTTCTGCTTTCATCTACGCATGGCGGAGAAATGCCGGCGCTTGGCGCATTCCTCGCGGTGATGAAAATCAACCAGGAAGACGATGTCGCCGGGCATTTGTGGGCCTATGGCGCAAAGCTTCGTGATGGCTGGGCGGATATCGCGATGCGGCACGGACTGACCGCCCATCTGGTGACCGAGGGTCCCGCGATCGCACTTAATTTCGTGACGTACGACGCCGACGGCAATCCTTCGCCTGCGATGCGTACGCTGTTCGCGCAGGAGATGCTGCGCCGGGGGGTGATGATGCCGTGGATTTCATTCAGCCTCGCGCATGGCGAAGCGGAACTCGCGCTGACGCTCGATGCACTCGATGGCGCCATGGCGGTCTATCGCCAGGCGCTTGAAAACGGTGTCAGCGACCTGCTGGAGGGGGCGCCGGTCAAGCCCGTCTTCCGGTCGTACAACTGATGTCCGCCGCGATTCCGGATCTTACCGGGCGTGTCGCACTCGTCACCGGCGGGGCGGGTATCCTCGGACGCCATTTCTGCACCGGTCTTGCAGCTGCGGGCGCGCAGGTCGCCGTGGTCGATCTGGCGGAGGAAGCTGCCGGGCAAGTGGCGGAAAGCATCGGCACAGCGGCGGCGCCATTTGCGTGTGACATCGCCAATCCCGACTCTGTCAAGGCCTGTGTGGCTGCGATCGCGCAGCGTTTCGGCGGCGTCGACGTGCTGCTCAATAACGCCGCGTCCAAGAGCGCCGATGTCCGTGCATTTTTCACATCGTTCGAAGATTATTCCATCGAGACGTGGCGGGAGGTGATGTCGGTCAACATCGACGGCATGTTCCTCATGGCGCAGGCGGTGGGCAAGCTGATGCTCGAACGCGGTTGTGGCGGCAGCGTGATCCAGACTGCTTCGATATATGGTTTGGTGGGGCCTGATTCGAGCATCTACGAAGGGTCAGACTATCTTGGCGGGCCGATCAACACGCCGGCAGTCTATTCGGCGTCGAAGGCCGCGGTAATCGGTCTGACGCGCTGGCTTGCGACGTACTGGGCGGCAAGCGGCATTCGCGTCAACGCGCTGGTGCCCGGCGGTGTCAGCAGCGGCCAGAACAGCGTATTCAGCAAGAAATATTCCGCTCGCGTACCGATGCAGCGGATGGCGCGAGCTGAGGAAATGGTCGGACCGGCATTGTTTCTCGCATCTGATGCGTCAAGCTATGTGACAGGGCAAGTGCTGGCGGCCGATGGCGGCTGGACCGCCTGGTAAGGCAGGGCCATGTATCTGGTCTTCATCAAGTTCGTCGATGTTTTCGCGCGCGCAGCGTTCGTGGTGGGCGTCAGCTATCTGTTGCCGTTGCGTGACGCCGGGCAGTTTGGTCTGATCGTGACTATCATCGGCCTGTGGGCATTCGCCGGCAATTTTGACCGCCACCACGATATCCAGCGCCGTTGGGTCGGCCAACCTCCGGAAATCTTTGACAAGGTCGTGCTATCGGCAATCCCGTTCTGGAGCTTCAACCAGGCCGTCCTGCTGCCCTTCTTCATGCTGGCCATGCTGTTACTCGCCGAAGCCACGCCGGCGATGATCGGGCTTGCGATGTTGGCGCTGGTGGGCGAACATATTTCAACCTGGGCTTATCAGATGGCGATGGTCGACGACCGCTATCGCCCGTTGGTGATTACCGCCACAGCTAAGAACGCCGCTGTTGCGCTGGTGGTGCTGGTGCCAATGGCGCTGGTGTCCGGGAGCCTTGATCTGCCGCGAATCCTGATCATCTGGGCCTTGGCTCAGTTCGGTTCCACGTTGGTGATCGTGGCTCAATGGTTACGGATGCGGCAGAGTACATCGCTCGACCGGCCGTTTCGCTTCCGGACACACATCTTTGCGCAACATCGCGATTCCGGCACGCATTTCCTGATCGGGCTGGTCGCGATCCTGACCTTGCAATATGATCGTTTGGCGGTCGGTACCCTATTACCCCTTGAGACTGTCGGCATCTATTTTCGCCATATTCTCATCGTTTCCTTCGTCTATCAGTTCTTTACCATCGCGTCTCTCAATCGAGTCACTCCGCGCATTTTCCTGACGTCACGAACGATGAGCACCGGCGCGATGCTCGCCATGCTGCGGCGCGAATATGCGCTGATCGTTGTGGTCGTTGCCGCCGCCTTCGGATTTGCGTTGGCCATCGACGAGTTCAGTGGATGGACCATCTCCGCGCGCTTCTCCTTGTCCGCTCCATTGGCCGCGATTCTCGTCGTCGGTGCCTTGCTGCGCATCGCTGCCGAATTCGGCGGTGTGATCTGCAATGCGCGCTTGCATGAGGGGCAGGTATTGCGCGCGCAGATCATCGCCTTCTCGCTGGGCGCGATCGCGATGGTCACGCTGACCTGGATATTCGGTCTGTTCGGCACGGGGGCTTCGAGCGTGGTGGCCGCGAGTGCCTACTTGATCCTCGTCGCCCAGTCTGTCTTTCGATTGCCGGCGATGCCCCCTCTCATGCCCCAGCCGGCGGAGGGACCGACTCCGCCGCTCGCGCCGCCAACCCGGAGTGATTAGATGCATGGCGCTGATTTCGATCGGGCACTGATTTGGGCCGTTCATCGTACCGAGAACTGGTGGCGGCACGTCGGGCACAATCTCGGCTTTTCGGAGAGTACCGTCATCACCGACCGGCGCGGACGCGGCGATCGCTGGTTGACCGATGATTTCTATGCCGCCTATCGCGGGTTGGGGAATGGCACCGAACGATCGCCATTCAGCGAGGCTGAACTCGACGATGTCGTCGCACGCTGTCGCACGTTGCGCTGGACGCCACAAGCGCGGCGCATGGCGGCAGCAATGGCGATCGCATCGGATCGCATGCTCGACCGTGTCAATCCTGATGTCTTCCTGTGCTTTCCGATCGATAGCTATGTCTCCGACGTCATCGCGCGGCGTGCACGGAGCCGAGGCATCCCGACCTTCGAAGTGACGGTAAGTGCGCTGCCCGGCATGGCGATGCTGATGCATCGGGGGCGGCTGATTACGAGCGACATCGAACCTGACGCGGCAGCGATCGCGGCACGCGTCCGCGAGATCGCGGATCCGCTTTTCGCGCCGATCTACGTGCAGAATCAGGCCCCGTTCACGCCTGCCCGGTTCGCGCGAATCTTCGGCTATTTCCAGATCCGGGGCATCCTGTTCAAGGCGTGGTCGTACCTCGTCAGAGACCCGCTACGGTGCCATCTGCTCGATGCGCAGCCGGGGCTGGGACACAAGCCGCACTGGTCCGACATCGCGGTCCTCGACCTGATCGACCAGGATTGGGAGAGCCGGATCGCCGCGATGCCGAGCGAACGACGCGTGCTGTTCGGCCTGCAGCTCTTCCCGGAAGCGGCGATCGACTATTGGATCGAAAGCCTCGATCTGGTGCGGCACGAGGAGATGCTGATCGACGCGGCACGGACCCTGACCGATGGAGGCTATATGGTCGTGGTCAAGGACCATCCGCTGCAATTCGGCTTCCGTCAGGTCAAGCTGATCCGCCGGCTGAAGATGCTGCCCAATGTCGTGATCGTTCCATATCAGATCAGCGGCAATGCGATGCTCTCGGTATGCGGCGCCAGCCTGACTGCGACCGGCACACTCGGCCTGCAGGGCGCGTTGTTCGGCAATGCGTCGATCGTCGGCGAGGCCTATTACGCCAACGAGCGCGACTTCATCGTCTTGAAGACTGCAGCCGACGTCGCTGGCCTGCCCGCCCAGCTCGGCAGATGGGAAAGGGCGGCCGACCTTGACCAACGGCAGCGCCGAATTGTCTCGCAGCTGCTGCGCGGGAGCTTTGATGCCGATTATTGGTCCTACCGCGGGTTTGATCCCGGTAATCCCCACCCGGCTGCTGCCGAGTTCGGGCGGGCGCTCGGAAAGCAGATTCGAAAACTCGGGCCGGCGGGGGAGGACTGGCATGGCAGGCACATGCCGCCGGATGGCGGGCGGCATGCCGGATCACCCCTTAATTGAGAGGCCGCCACTTGCGCGGATAAATCGTTGATCCTATAGGCGCCGCCGTTCCGGCAGCGCGTCTAGGGCCGTGAATTCTAGAGATGAGGACGTAGCGATCGTGGCAGGCGTCAACAATCTGAACCTGCGCACTTTGGCGTTTCATCTGCAGCGGACGATCAAGGCCCCGCAGCTTCGCGACCGCATTGGCGGATGGGTAAGCGCGCTACGCGAGCCTGCCGGATATGCGAGCGATCTCAACCCCGCGCGGAGCGGACAATTGCGAAAGGAAGGCTTGTGCTGGCTTGGCCAAGTGCTGGCTGCCCAGCAGATCGCCGAGATCTGCGCTTGGTTCGAGAGCCGTAAGGTCGAGAATTTTTACCGGCCCGAGGATGGCGCATTTTTGCCCCTGTCCGATACGCGCGATCCGCTGAGCCATGTCGCCAACCACAGCCTGGCGGACGTGCTAGCGGCTCCTCACTTGATTGCACTTGCCATGCGGCCGGAGATCCTGTCGCTGGTGGAGGAGTATCTGGGCTGCAAGCCTGCCATAACCGCGTTTTCGGCATGGTGGAGCTATCCGACGCCGGTGGGCCCGCAGCATGCGGAATTCTTTCATCGGGACGTGGATGATTGGCGCTTTATCAAGTTTTTTGTTTATCTCACGGACGTGGGCGAGTTGCAAGGTCCGCATGTTTATGTGACGCATTCCGCCCAGCGACCTGAGTTACGGAATATCGCCCGACTCTCCGATCAGGATGTTGTCGGTACGTTCGGCGAAGGAAATGTGAAGATATTGACCGGCAAGGCCGGCGATGCCTTTCTGGAAGACACGTCTGGTGTGCATCGTGGCACGCCGGTCCGACAGGACGTAAGACTCCTGTTCCAAGTGGTCTATGGTCTGGTGCCGTTGCCCAATTTGCCCCGTAGGCCGGTGCTGAAGCGTGAGGCCATGGAGCAACTCCATGGCATCACGCTCGACCCACACGTCAGCCGCTATATCCTGAGTTGACCGCTTCCTCTTGGAGAATCCGTCGATGTATTCGAGTTTCGGGCGCGTGTTGGTTGCCGGCCATCGGGGGATGGCAGGGTCAGCGATCTCGCGTCGGCTGGCGGAAGAGGACTGTGAGCTGATCAATCGCGAGGGCCAGCGTGTTGATTTTCGCGATCAAGTCGCCACGTTTGAACTACTGGACGCAGAGCGCCCGCAGACCGTGATCATCGCGGCGGCGAAGGTGGGGGGCATCGAAGCCAACAATACCCAGCCACAACCTTTTCTTTACGACAATTTGATGATCGCGGCGAATCTGATCGAGGCAAGCCATCGCGTCGGCGTGCGCAAATTGTTGTTCCTGGGATCGTCCTGTATCTATCCGCGGCTCGCACCACAGCCGATGACCGAAGATGCGTTGCTCACCAGCGCGCTGGAGCCGACCAACGAATGGTATGCGATCGCCAAGATCGCCGGTGTGAAGTTGTGCGACGCCTACCGCCGTTCCTATGGGTGCGATTTCATCTCCGTGATGCCGACCAACTTGTTCGGTCCTTGCGACAATTACGACCGTTCTTCTAGCCATGTGCCCGCGGCGCTGCTGCGGCGGTTCCATGAAGCGCGCGTCGCCAACACGGACGAAGTCGTGGTGTGGGGTACAGGCACTCCACGACGTGAGTTCATGCATGCCGACGATCTGGCGGACGGCTGTATCTTTGCACTCAGGCATTTTTCCGACGAGGGACCGGTGAACATCGGCTGGGGACAGGATATCTCCATCAGTGAGTTCGCTGCAGTGATCGCCGACGTGACGGGTTATCAAGGGCGGATCGTGTTCGATACCAGTCGTCCTGACGGCAGCCCGCGCAAGCTGCTCGATACCGGCAAGCTCGATGCGCTCGGTTGGAAGCCCAGGATCGGCCTGCGCGATGGGCTGGCGAACGCTTATGCGGACTTCGTCGCGAGGCTGGATGCAGGTATGATCGCTTTATGAAATATCATCCCGCCACCCAGATGTTGTTTGTCTGGGGCACGATCCTGCTGCTGTATTTCATTCTGCCGTTGCAATATCACGGCCGTTCGTTGTCGCTGTACGGCTTTACCGTGCTGATCGGGTTCATCGCAGCATTCATGGGAGGATCCTTGCTCGCGGCACGTCCGGTTGCCGGACAAGCTCAGCCGATCCGCGATGTTGAAGTGGATTTCAGGCGCACCGATCGCATGCTGAAATGGGTTTCGGCAATTTCGCTCGCTACGTTCACGGTGGAGTTGAGCCGTCGCAACTTCCTCAATCTCGGTGAATCGCATTTCGAACGGTCTTCGCGTGCGGAAGCACTGATGAACGGGTTGGAATCGGGCGCCAGTGTCGCTTTCCAGATCGGCTTCATGCTCTATCCCGCCGCGATCATCTGGATTGCGCGCACCGTCGGGTTCGATCGGCGCATCAATATGCGCGACTTGCTGATCTTCGGCGTCTTTCCCACCATTGCCTTCTCGCTGGCGGTTGGCGGCCGCTCGCCGATCTTCTATGCCATGGCGATCTTCTTGCTGGCGCTTGGTGTCCGAAAGCGCCTGCTGGGCAAAGAGTTCGTACCGCAATTCGGCAGCGGAACGCTCGCATTGTACATCGTGATCGGCATTATCGGCATATTCGCGGTCAATTATTTCTCCCAAGTCTTTCTCGCGCGTGCGGAAGCCACCGGCGGTGTTGTTATCGCCTTCAACAATGCGGCTTTGAACTGGGGCGTCAGCCTTGACCCTGACTGGTACAATTTTCTGATGAGCACCATCGGTGAAGCCAATACGTTTCTGTTGCTTTCGTTCAGTTGGTACCTGATCCAAGGTGTGGTGATCGTCAGTGAGATTTTCACATATTATACTGGTGGCGCAACGTTTGGGGCCTATGGCACCGATCTGGGTGGTGCGATCGCTCGCCGCGTCGATCCCATGTTCCTTTCCACACGTTTTCTGGGTCTGCTCGATCTCAATATTTACGGCTTCCTGCCCACCGCGTTCGGTTCGGCCTATATCGACTTTGGCGGGCTCAGTCCGGTATTTGTGGGTATCTGGGGATATCTGAGCGGACTGGTCTACAAGCATGCGCACCTCGGCAGAGATCCCCGCTGGCTGTTGATCGCGCCATTTGTCGTCTTCGGGATTCTGTTCAGCATCGTGAATACGCCGCTTGGCTTCGCCAATGGGCTGATGGTGCATTTCTGGCTGATCGCCGCTTTCATGCTCGCGCGAGTGCGGATCTTGCAAAATCATCAAAGTCTGCGATCCGAGAATGCGCGCACGTGAAAACGCTTGAGGCAGTCGAGGCCGTTACGCGGCAGCCGGCGGCGCATCACATAGCCTATCGGCCCGAGGTCGATGGGCTTCGTGCCATTGCCGTCGTTTCGGTCATACTCTTTCATGCTGGTGCGACATGGCCGGGCGGCGGATTCGTCGGCGTCGATATATTTTTTGTTATCAGCGGCTATCTGATAACCTCGATCATAGCCAACGATATCGCTGCAAATGAATTCACCTTTTTGAACTTCTATGAGCGGCGAATTAGGCGAATTTTTCCAGCACTGTTCCTTGTTTTGGTCATGGCGATGATCGCCGCCTATTTCATATATACGCCCAGGCAGTTCAAGGATTTTGGCCAGAGCTTGATCGCGACTTCATCGTTTACGGCCAACATCTATTTCCCGATGAAGATTGGTTATTTCGCCGAAGATACGCACAATGTGGCGTTGATCCATATGTGGAGTCTGTCGGTCGAAGAGCAATTCTACGTGTTCTTCCCGGTTCTGATGCTCCTGCTGACGCGGGTGGGCGCGAAGACCATGAGCTGGTTGCTCGCAACGTTGGCTGCTGGGTCCTTGCTGTGGGCCATGCTTGCTTTTTCCGGCCATTCGGTATCGATGTTCTTCTGGACACATACGCGTGCTTGGGAGCTGTTGGCGGGCGCGCTGCTCGCGATCAATCGCGCGAACGCGATGGCGTGGTTGGATGGCCGGCGGGCGATCCGAACCGGTGTGGAGCTGGGGGGTACGGTCCTGGTCGCCGGATCCATCCTGTTCATCCATGATGGATTGCCATGGCCGGGTCTAGCGGCTGTTCCGGTTATCGTCGGCACGGTCATGTTGCTCGCCGCGAGCCGTAGCACCACGCCGGTCGGGCGTGTGCTCGCCTCGCGCGGCTTCGTGCTGGTCGGCTTGATCTCCTACAGCGCCTATTTGTGGCACCAGCCGGTATTCGCCTTCACCCGGGTCTCGATCGGCCGGCCGCTCACGGCAGGTGATGCAGCCGGGTTGGTTGTAGTCACATTCGTACTGGCGTGGCTGTCATGGCGTTATATCGAAACGCCATTCCGATCGCGGCACCGCTTCTCGAGGTTGTTCGTCTTCGGCTCGGCGATTGCGGCGACGTTGATGACGATCGGTGTTGGTGCCGCGCTTTATATCGGTCAAGGACTGCCACAACGTTATAACGCGGCAACTCGGGCAGTAGCTGACAGCATGACTTATAGTCCCTATCGGGATACATGTCATACCGATGGCGTAAACCATATTCGGGTGGAGAAGGCGTGCCGCTATTTCAACCAGAAGGCAAGCTGGGCCGTTTTTGGTGATAGCGAGGCTGTCGAACTGGCCTATGCACTCGCAGAAATGCTCAAGCCTAAGGGCGAGGGGGTGCTGCATCTTTCATTCAGTGGATGCCCTGCCGCGCTGACTTATGAGCATCCTGGGTCCGGCTGCAACGAATGGACTCGTCATTCGCTGGAATGGCTGGAAAAGCACGATGAGATCACGCACGTTATGATGATCTATCGCTACAGCTATCATCTGTTCGGCGATCAGTTGAAGACCTACCCCAAGATGCCGAACGAGCGGCCCAAATTCCTCCTCGAGCTTTCCCCCAACGCCGCGCGAGACCGTTTTTGGGAAAGCTTTCGAACCATGATCGACCGGCTCCGCGCCGCGGGCAAGCAAGTCGTTATCATTCGTCCGGTGCCAGATTTGCCTGTACCGGTCGAACGCTATGTCTACGATCCGCGCGCCCGGCTTCGGGGCACCGGAATGACGCGTGCCGAGGCCGAAACGCGCAACGCCTGGACCAACGCTCGTCTGGACACGCTGGAAAATGTACCGAACATCACATTGATCGATCCGCGCAATGTGTTCTGCGATAAGGTGCGGTGCTGGTCGATCAAGGACGGCAAGGCGCTTTACATCGATGACAATCATCCCAGCGTCGTGGGCGCGCGATATATTTTGGAAGATGCACGCAAAAACGGTGTGCTGAGAATTACGGCGCCTTCCCGCTTGAAAGACATCGGAGCAATTGATGAATAGCGAAATCAAGCAACGCAGCGCCGGTCCGGTGCGTACGGTACTGCGTGCCGGTATGCGTATGACACGCATGTTCTTTCCCACCAAGTCGACCGTTCGTCAGACGAAGCTTGACGGTCTCACCTTGTTGGTTTGGGCGAACGAGTATATCGGTCGCCGCATCCTGACGACTGGGTCGTTTGAGGCGGAAGATCTCGCTCGCTTGTCGCGTCTGGCCAAGCCGGGTGACATATGTATCGATGTCGGGGCCAATATCGGTCTTTATTCGCTGTTCCTTGGCCGTTTGGTTGGCCCGGGCGGGCGCGTGCTCGCGTTCGAGCCGGTCAAGCGCAACGCGTTGTTGACCCAGTTGAATTGCGAACTGAACGGGCTCGATCACGTCGAGGTCATACGCGCGCCTCTGTCCGACGTGAGCGGCAAATCCCTGACTCCCACGGTTCCAGAAGGCGACAGTGCCTATACTTATTTTCGCGACGGACCCACCAAGGATGGGGATACGCTCAGCCAGACCTTGGATGATGTCCTTGAGCGTGGAAATATGGGGAAGGTGGCGCTGATCAAGATTGACGTGGAAGGGGCGGAGTTGACCGTCCTGCGCGGTGCCGATCGGCTGCTCCGATCCGATCGCCGTCCGAACGTCATTATGCTGGAAGTGGTCGATGAGTATCTTGGACGCTTCGGCAACAGCGTGGCTGAACTTTGCGCATGGTTGGGCGAGCGCGGTTATGCCCCGCATGTTGCCGAGGGAGATCGGTTCAGGGCCATCTCGCCATCGGACATCAATGTTGAGAATATCTACTTCTGCCCGGTCAGTTGACCCGAATGTTCCGATACACCGAGCCGTCCTCGATCTTGAATCTGGAGGTCAGCGAATGCGTCGCCAGGGATGATGGCTGAACTTCGTCCTGCCTATGTTGGCGTTACGGGTGCGAATGGCTTTGTCGGTCGTGCGATCGTGCGGCGGCTGCTTGCCGACGGTCGCAATGTCGCAGCGATAACGCGTGCGCCATGGAATGCGCCCGCTATGGCGCAACCGCGTCTGGTCGGAGATATCTCGGACGAGGCCAGTTGGACAGCAGTGCTCGAGCACGTCGATACGGTGATCCACTGTATAGCGCGCGCGCACGTGCTGCGCGACAACTCGGCGGATCCGCTTGCAGAATTTCGCGCGATCAACCGGGATGCCACGCTGACGTTGGCGCAGGCGGCAGTGGCCGGTGGCGTAAGACGGCTGATCTTCCTGTCGTCGATCGGCGTCAACGGTAATGCGACCCGTGGTATCGCCTTCACTGCCACGGACGCGCCACATCCCCATTCGGATTATGCGGTCGCCAAATGGGAAGCCGAGCAGGCGTTAACCCGACTGGCCCGCGAGACCGGCCTGGAGCTGGTGATTATTCGCCCACCACTGGTGATCGGGCCAGGCGCGAAAGGCAATCTCCATATGCTCAGCGCCGCGATTGCCAGAGGATTGCCACTGCCGTTCGGGATGATCACGCACAATCGCCGCGACCTTGTATCGATTGATACGCTCGCAGACCTGGTTTCGCTGGCTGTCGATCATCCCGATGCCGCGGGAGGCGTTTTTTTGGTCAGCGATGGTGAAGCATTGTCTACGCGCGAGATCGTAGAGCGGCTGGCCGATCTTGTCGGCAAGCGGCCCCGCCTGCTATCCGTGCCGGCGCCGGCCCTGAGGGCGACCCTGCGCATGTTGGGGCGCGGAAATCTCGCTAGCCAGTTGATCGGCGACCTGGAAATCGACATTGGGGCAACAGAGGTGCGCCTCGATTGGTCACCGCCGCGGAGCAAGGCATGAGCGTGTTCGTCATCGCCGAGGCGGGTGTGAACCATAATGGTGACGCCTCACGCGCGCTTGAAATGGTGGATATCGCCGCTGCCGCGGGCGCCGACGCGATCAAGTTCCAGACGTTTTCGGCCGAAAAGCTTGTAACGGAGGCCGCGGAGAAGGCGGAATATCAGAAACGCGAGACTGGCGGCGGGAGCCAGTATGCGATGCTCAAGGCGCTTGAGATGTCAGAGGATCTGCATCGCGCGCTGTTCGTACGGTGCGACGAGAAGGGCATTGAATTCATGTCGACTCCGTTCGATAGCGAGGCGGCCGAAATGCTTGCGGCGCTTGGCATGAAACGAATCAAGGTTCCGTCGGGTGAGATCACTAACCACCCGTTCCTGCGATATCTCGCTGCCAAGGATATGCCGCTGATCGTGTCAACGGGTATGGCGACACTGAAAGAGATCGAAGAGGCGCTCGCCGTGATCGCAGCTGCGCGAGCTGCCGCAGGCTTTGTCGCTCCGCTCCAAGAAATGGTGACGGTCCTCCATTGTACTTCAAATTATCCAGCGTCCGCGCGGGACGTGAATCTTAGAGCCATGCGCACGATCGCCGAAGCGACGGGCGTGCCGATCGGTTATTCGGACCACACGCTCGGCCTAGCGGTTTCGACTGCCGCCGTGGCGCTGGGCGCGACCGTGATCGAGAAGCACTTCACGCTAGACCGATCTTTGCCAGGTCCCGATCATCGCGCATCGCTGACGCCGGAGGAACTGGCTGCGCTGGTCAAGCAGATCCGAACGATCGAGGCGGCGCTAGGTTCTGCTGTGAAAGCGCCGTCTGATGCTGAACTGGCCGTGCGGCAGGTGGCGCGCAGATCCGTGACGGCGGCGCGAGCACTTTGTGCCGGCGAAACGGTCGAACTGTCGGCATTGGCGTTGTTGCGGCCCGGAACGGGCATTGAGCCGAAGCATCTCGATTCGCTTGCGGGACGCCGGCTGGCGCGTGACGTGGCGGCGGGTATGCCGCTCGTCTGGGCCGATCTGGCCTGAGCGTCGACCGTGCGAAGAATCCTATACGTCACCGGAACGCGTGCCGATTTCGGGCTGATGCAGCGAACGCTGTCGGCGATCGATGCGGCTGCGGACCTGTCGCTAGGGTTGGTCGTAACGGGCATGCATCTGTCGCCGCTATATGGCGACACAATGCGTGAGGTGGAGGAGAGTGGCCTCGCAATCGTCGCACGAGTGCCTGTCGCGATGGCACCAGCCACCGGGGCGACGATGGCAAGGGGCATCGCGACGATGCTGGCGAAGTTCACCACGATTTTCGAGACCGAGCGTCCCGACATCGTCCTGCTTTTGGGCGACCGTGGCGAGATGCTGGCTGGTGCGATAGCGGCGTTGCATCTGAATATCGCGATTGCCCATCTGCATGGCGGCGAGCGATCCGGCACGGTCGACGAGTCCGTGCGCCACGCCGTTTCGAAGCTATCTCACATCCACCTGACAGCGACCGAAGAGGCGCGGGAACGGTTGATCCGGTTGGGCGAAGCGCCGGCCAATATTCGGGTCACCGGCGCGCCGGGACTGGACGGGCTGGTCGAGGTTGAGCGCATTTCGCATGCGGAGCTGGCTGCGAAATACGGTTTCGATCCTGCGCGCCCGATCGCCCTGCTGATCTATCATCCCGTCCTGCAGGGCGCGGACAGCGCCGGCGAGGAAGCCGGGACGGTGCTCGACGCCGTACTCGCGACGAAGGCTCAAGCCCTGGTGCTCATGCCCAACGCCGATGCCGGAAGCCAAGCGATCCGTCAGGCACTGGAGGCCCGAGGTAATCGACCGGAAGTCGCGTTGGTCGTGCATCTCGCTCGTGCCGACTTTGTTCGCGCCATGGCAAGCGTTGACGTGATGGTCGGCAATTCGAGCGCGGGAATCATAGAGGCAGCAAGCTTTGGCACACCCGTGGTGAATATCGGTTCGCGCCAGAATCTGCGCGAACGCAACAGCAATATTGTCGACGTGCCAATCGACGCGATCGCCATCGAAACGGCGGTAGGTCAAGCGATTGCTCACGGGCGCCTCGCTGCGGCTAACGTCTATGGCGACGGCCAGGCTGCGGAACATATCGTCGCAGCACTACGCGCCGCGCCGCTCGGCCCGCAACTGATGGCCAAAGCCAATGCCCATTGAACCGGGATCAATAATCCACCTGCTGGGCGCGGGCGGGCATGGCCGTGTGGTTGCGGACGCGCTGCTCGCCGCTGGCGTTCCCGCCAAATCCATCATTCCGCGAGACAGCCGACCAGGCTTGACCTTGCTCGGCATGCCGGTTGCCACTCCTGAAATTTGCATCGAGATGAGCGGTGCATATTTTCACGTCGCGGTCGGCAGCGCGGAGATCCGCTTGGCGCTGCACATGTCGGCAATAGCGCAGGGCGCCCGCCCCGTTTCAATAGTGCATCCGCGCGCTTCTGTATCGTTGCACGCCATGGTCGAATCCGCAGCTTTCGTCGCCGCGCTGGCGGCGATCGGGCCTGGTGCCAAAATCTGTACAGGCGCGATCGTGAATCACGGCGCGGTGGTCGATCATGATGTCGTGATAGGTGAATTCAGCCACATCGCGCCGAACGCCACTTTGGGCGGGGGTGTACGGATTGGGGATCGCGTCCTCGTTGGGGCGGGGACAGTCGTTCTTCCCGGAGTGACGATAGGGAACGAAATTGTCATCGGTGCTGGTGCAGTCATGCGGACAAGTATAACCGGCCCGGGAACCTGGGTAGGGAACCCGGCGAGAAAGCTGGAAAAATGACGGATTGGTCGAAAAACAGCACCACGCGGGAAAGCTGCGTGCGCGACGCGCTGGCGATGATCGACCGATCGGGTCATGGTCTGGTCTTGCTGCTGGACGAGCACGGCCGTTTCGAACGTACGGTGACCGATGGTGACTTGCGGCGGTTGCTGCTCAATGGCGCCACCATTGACGACAGTCTTAAAATCTTGCCGCGTATCGAGTCGCTGGTTATCGGTGCTGATGCGCCGCGGCGCGAGGCGCTGGAACGGATGGACCAGCGCCAAGTAAATCATTTGCCCGTCGTGGATGCCGAAGGTCGCGTGATATCGGTGCTGGAGCGACGCGAGATAGAAAAGCCTATTCTGCTCTCAACGCCGCATATGGGCGACAATGAGATGACCTTTGTGGAGGAGGCGTTTCGGACCAACTGGATTGCGCCGCTCGGCCCGAATGTCGATGCGTTCGAGAAGGAGATAGCGCGGATTGCAGGTGTCGGCCACGCCGCGGCGGTATCGTCGGGCACGGCCGCACTCCACCTGGCGCTGATCCTGCTCGGCGTGGGGCGCGGCGATTTGGTGTTCTGTTCGACCTTCACCTTCGCAGCTTCGGCCAATCCGATCGCTTACCAGGGTGCCGATCCGGTGTTCATCGACGCCGAGCCGGAAAGCTGGAACATGTCGCCACGCGCACTTGAGCGGGCGTTTGAGGCGGCCCGTGCAGCAGGCCGCATGCCCAAGGCGGTGATGGTCGTAAATCTGTATGGGCAGTCAGCTGACATGGACCCCATCCTGGAATTGTGCGACGAATATGGTGTGCCAGTGATTGAAGACGCTGCGGAGTCCCTCGGCGCCACCTACAAGGGCAAGCCGTCCGGCTCGTTCGGCAAGCTTGCCGCCTTCTCGTTCAACGGCAACAAGATCATTACCACCTCGGGCGGCGGGATGCTCGTGTCGGACGATGAGGCCTTGATCGGCAAGGCACGTTTCCTTTCGACTCAAGCGCGCGATCCGGCGCCGCATTATGAGCACAGCCAGATCGGCTACAACTACCGCATGTCAAATATTCTGGCGGGGGTCGGACGTGGGCAGCTGCAAGTGCTCGCCGAAAGGGTCGCGGCGAGGCGCGCGGTGTTCGACGCCTATGTGGAAGGGCTGTCGGAGGTCGAAGGCCTGACTTGGATGCCCGAGCCGAAATGGAGCTTCGCTACGCGCTGGCTATCGACCGCCACGATCGATCCCGCCGTTCACCGCATGAGCGCCGCAGAGCTCATACAAAAGCTTGCCGGCGAAATGATCGAAGCGCGACCGGTTTGGAAGCCGATGCATCGCCAGCCAGTCTTCGCGGGCTGCAGCTATGTGACGGACGGCAATGAATCGGTGGCGGACAAGCTCTTCGACACGGGTATTTGCCTGCCTTCCGGCTCCAATATGACCGCGGATGAAATCGGGCGGATTATCGCCACAGTGAGCAAGATATTAGGACGTCGCTAATGCCGCGTTGGGCCGAGCATCTTCTGGCGACTGCGGCGGTTGTGATCTTCGCGTTGCCGATGTTGCTCGTGGCGCTGGCGATCAAGCTGACCTCGCCGGGGCCGGTGCTTTATTGGTCAGATCGGGTAGGACGGAACAATGCCACCTATCGCATGCCGAAATTCCGTTCCATGCGCGTGGGAACGCCGGCACTTGCCACGCATCTGTTAGTGGACGGCCAGGCACATCTGACGCCCATCGGCGGCTTTCTGCGCAAAACCAGCTTGGATGAGTTGCCGCAGCTATGGTGCCTGCTTACGGGCGAGATGGCGATCGTCGGCCCTCGACCGGCATTGTTCAACCAGGATGATCTCATCTCTTTGCGAACGAAAGCCGGCATTCACATTTTGCGGCCGGGTATTACTGGCTGGGCTCAGATCAATGGGCGCGATGAACTGTCCATTTCTGATAAGGTCGTTCTCGATCACGTATATCTGTGCCGCAGATCATTGGGATTTGATGTGAAGATCATTGCCCTCACCGCTTGGAAGGTAGTCGCTGGAAGAGGCGTTTCGCACTGATCGGCAGCGCCGTCTGCGGTGAGCTTAAAGGATTGAGATGAGGATACGGTTAGGAAAGAGCGTACAGACGGCCGCACTTGAAATGCCACGCGGTGCCAAGCGTCTGCTCGCATTGTGTGTCGATGCGTCGATCTGCATACTGACGGTCTGGTTCGCCTTCTACCTGCGCTTCGGCGAATGGATAGCGATCGTCGACACGCGTTGGATCGCGGTCGTAACAGCACTGATCGTCGCGTTGCCGCTGTTCTGGATTTCAGGCCTGTACCGCGCGATCTTTCGTTACGCCGGGCTGGGCGCGTTGGCGGCGGTCGTACGCGCGTGTACCGTTTATGGCCTGATCTACATGAGCATCTTCACCTTTGTCAGCGTTCCCGGCGTGCCGCGCACCATCGGTATCATCCAGCCGATCCTGCTGCTGCTGGCCGTGGGCTGCTCGCGGACGGTGGTGCGACACCTTTTGGGCGGCGTTTTTTCGGTCGAGGGCGTGCAGAAGGCGTTGATCTATGGGGCTGGTGTGTCCGGGCGACAATTGGCGGCCGCGCTGGATGGAAGCCGCGAGATGAGCGTTGCCGGGTTTATCGACGATGATCCAGCATTAACAGGAAGCATGCTGAACGGTCATCGCATCTACGCACGGACGAATCTGGCGCAATTGGTCGACAAGGGTGAGGTCACGCATGTGCTGCTTGCCATTCCTTCCGCCGCACGCAAGCGCCGCAACGAGATTCTCGAGACGCTTCGGCCGCTTGGCGTGAAGGTGCGGACACTGCCGGCGATCATGGATCTTGCTCACGGCCGTGTTGAGATGGGCGCACTGCGCGAACTGGATATCGAAGATTTGTTGGCACGCGATGTTGCCGCGCCCGACCCGATTCTTTTTTCGCGCAATATTCTGGGCAAGACGGTGCTGGTCACGGGGGCCGGAGGATCGATCGGCAGTGAGCTTTGCCGTCAGATCTTGGCGGCAAAGCCGCTCAGTCTGCTGCTGGTCGACAGCAGCGAGTATGCGCTCTACGCGATCGATCGCGAGCTTTCCGCGCGCGCCTCCGGGACCCCCACATGCATCGTGCCGCTGCTTGCTTCGGTCCGTGACGAAAAGCGGTTGCGCGATATCTTCAAAACATGGCGCCCCGAGACGGTCTATCACGCCGCTGCCTACAAGCATGTGCCGCTCGTCGAGCACAATCCCGCCGAGGGCATTCGAAACAACGTGTTCGGCACGATGATCGCGGCGCAACTCGCACGCGAGGTCGGGGTGTCGGATTTCGTACTGATCAGCACAGACAAGGCCGTGCGTCCGACGAATGTCATGGGTACCAGCAAAAGACTGGCGGAAATGATCCTCCAAGCCTTTGCTGCCCAAGGGAGCGCGACTCATTTTTCTATGGTTCGGTTCGGCAACGTGCTGGGTTCAAGTGGATCAGTGGTGCCTTTGTTCCGTAGCCAGATCAAGGATGGCGGTCCGATCACACTGACCGACAGCGAGATCACGCGGTATTTCATGACCATTCCTGAAGCAGCGCAGCTCGTGATTCAGGCGGGTGCGATGGGCAGCGGAGGTGAGGTGTTCGTGCTCGACATGGGCGAGCCGGTGAAGATCATCGATCTTGCCCGAAACATGGTCGAGCTTTCCGGCATGTCCGTTCGGGACGATGACAATCCCGATGGTGATATCGAGATCGTGACGGTAGGGTTGCGGCCGGGCGAAAAGCTGTATGAGGAGTTGTTGATCGGTGGCGACCCGCAGCAAACGGCGCATCCATTGATCATGAAGGCGCGCGAAGGTCATCTTGCCTGGGAACGGTTGGCGCCTTTGCTCGACCGTCTCGACGCGGCCATGCTCGGGAACGACGTTGAGGCGATCCAGGCGTTGTTGCAGGAAGCTGTGCCCGAATATGCTCGTAAGGAGGAGATGTCGGACCTGATCGCGATCGAGCAGGTGCGGAACCGGCATGCGCCTTTGACAGCGGCGAGCTGAGCGCGTCTGGGCTATCAAGAACAGCAGAACCAGTACGAGCGATGATAAGCCTTTGCCAATTGGGGACAATCGCGCTGTGAGGATCGCACTGCTCCAGATGACAAGCGGGATTGACCCTGCCCGCAACGCCAAGGTTATGGTCGATGCGATCTCCGCAACCGCGGCCGGTGGTGGCCTGATGTTGTTCACGCCCGAAATGTCCGGGTTGATCGATGGCGACCGCGAACGCGTCTTCGCAAGCGTGGCTTCCGAGGAGCGTGATGTCGTGCTCGCCGCTGTGCGGCAAGAGGCAGCGGCATGCGGCATTTGGGTAAATATCGGTAGCCATGCGGTGCAGCTAGACGGAGGAAAACTCGCCAACCGCTGCTATGTCATCGACGATATGGGATCGGTCCGCGCCACCTATGACAAGCTTCACCTGTTCGATGTCGATCTACCGACCGGCGAGAGCTGGCGCGAATCGAACAGCTACGCCGCAGGCGAAGGTGCGACAGTGGTTCAAACCCCCGTTGGCAAGGTGGGGCCGGCAATCTGCTATGACTTGCGCTTTCCGGAATTGTTCCAGGCGCTGTCTGCGGCGGGAGCAGAGATTCTGACGATGCCCGCAGCTTTCACGCGACCGACAGGCGCCGCGCATTGGCATATATTGCAACGCGCCCGCGCGATCGAGAATGCATGCTTCGTTATTTCTGCGGCTCAAACCGGCGAACATGAGGATGGCCGCGCAACCTACGGTCACAGCCTGGTGATCGATCCTTGGGGCGACGTGCTGCTCGACATGGGTGAAGCGCCGGGGCTGGGCTTTGCGGATATTGACCTAAGCCGGGTGATTGAAGTGCGTCAACGTGTTCCCGTGCTGGCGCATCGACGCGTCATCCCCGCGGTCACATCCGCCTAGATCGCTCACCCATCGCGCTAAACCTCGTCAAACGGCCACGCCGATTGAAAAGGGCGTATGCGATGGAACGGGTTGATCCGTCCAAATTCCGCGCGTGTCCAGCACCAGCTTGTCGCTGCGCTCGGCGAGCGGAACCGAGCGGAAGACGTCGTGATCGACCAATACGATCAAGATTGGACAGGTCTCCAGCGCGGTATCGATATCGATCAATTGTGCGCCAGTTGTGCTGAGGCTATCCGGCAATTTGGAAATATAGGGCTCGACCACCCGCAATCGCGAACCATGACGCGCCGCCAGTGCTTCGACGATATGCAGCGCCGGACTTTCCCGGAAGTCGTCGATGTTCGCCTTGAACGCGAGGCCTAGGCACGCAATGGGAACCCCCGGCAGCTCGGCGACCAATTCCTCGGCCCGCGCCACGGTATAAGCCACCTTGCCATCGTTCACCTCGCGTGCCGTGCGGATCAGCGGCGTGTTCTCGCGGTCTGCTGCCACCAGGAACCACGGATCGACGGCGATGCAGTGGCCGCCGACTCCGGGTCCGGGCGAAAGGATGTTAACTCGGGGATGGCGGTTGGCGAGGCGAATGACCTCCCACACATCGATGCCAATGCCGTCCGCCACGATCGACAGCTCGTTCGCAAAGGCGATGTTCACGTCGCGGAACGCGTTTTCGGTGAGCTTGGTCATCTCTGCGGCGCGCGCCGTCGTCGTGACGCACGCGCCGCGGACGAAGCGGCGGTAGAATTGCAGCGCCTTGCGGGCGCAACGCGGAGTGATGCCGCCGACGACGCGGTCGTTCTCGATCAGTTCGACCAGGATACGGCCCGGCAGCACGCGTTCGGGGCAATAGGCGATGGCGATATCGGCGGTGCCGACGCAATGACCCGGCACCTTGAGGTCCGGCCGCAACCGGCTCAGCAATTCGGCGACCTTCTCGGTCGTGCCAACCGGTGAGGTCGATTCGAGGATCACCGTATCGCCCGCCTTCAGCACGGTGGCGACGGTAGTCGCCGCCTGAAGCACATAGCCGATATTCGGCGCGTGATCGTCGCCGAATGGCGTCGGCACGGCGATCACGAACACGTCCGACGGCTCGATCTGCGTCGAAGCGCGCAGCGTGCCGCGGGCGATCACGCCCGAAACCAGGCCGTCGAGATCGACTTCCTCGATATGCACCTTGCCGGCATTGACCGTGTCGACGACATGCTGGTGGACATCGATCCCCAGCACCATCGCGCCGGTGCGCGCGATCACCGCGGCTGTAGGCAGCCCGATATAGCCGAGACCCAGTACGGCAACCTTGAGTTCAGAGCCCGAATCCATGCGCGACGACCTTTGCAATCCGTGCCGAGGCATGGCCGTCGCCAAACGGATTGTGGGCGCGTGCCATGGCCTGGTAGGCGCCCTTGTCGTCCAACAGGGTTGAAATTTCGGAAACGATATGGTCCGTGTCCGTGCCGACCAGCCTAGCGGTGCCGGCGGCGACGCCTTCGGGCCGTTCGGTCGTGTCGCGCATCACCAGCACCGGCTTGCCGAGCGCGGGTGCTTCCTCCTGCACGCCGCCCGAATCGCTGAGCACGACCTCGCACAACCCCAGTGCGCGGATGAAGTTGGGATAATCCAGCGGCTCGATCCGCGCGACATTGGCGCGTTCGCCCAGTACAGCGTTCATCGCCGACACGACATTGGGGTTGGGATGCATCGGGAACAGGATGGCAGTGTCGGGGCGGTCGGCGATACGGGCGATGGCGCGGGCGATCGCCGCCATGCCGCCACCGAAATTCTCGCGCCGGTGCGTGGTGACGAGGACGAGGCGCTTGTCCGAAAAACGCGTGGCGATCCCGTCCAGGCCGGCTGCCAGCGCTGGTTCCTCGGCAATGCGCGCCTGGGTCGTCAACAACGCGTCGATCACCGTATTGCCGGTGACGTGGATCGTCGCCGGAGCGATATTCTCGCGCTTCAGCGCATCGGCGGCGGTCTGGGTCGGCGCGAAATGCTGATCGGCGATCGGCGCGACGATGCGGCGATTCACTTCTTCGGGCCAGGGCTGCCAGATGTCGCCTGAACGCAGGCCGGCTTCGATATGGCCGACCGGGATCTTGCGATAATATGCCGCGAGCGCGCCGACCATCGCGGTTGCGGTATCGCCCTGCACCAGCACGCGATCGGGCCGTTCGGCGTCCATCGCTTTGCCCAGCCCGGTCAGCAGCCGTGCGGTCAGCCGGTCGAGCGACTGGCCCGGCTCCATCAGATCGAGATCGATGTCCGGCGTCAGCCCCGCGACCTTTAGCACCTGATCGAGCAGCCCGCGATGCTGCGCGGTCACGCATGTGCGCACCGCCAGTCCCGATACATGCCGAAGCGCATCCACGACCGGAAACAGCTTGATCGCTTCGGGCCGCGTGCCGAAGATCACCAGGACTTTCGCGTTGCTCATGCAGTCCCCCTAGCGGCGGCTCGTTAAGACGCCGCTACTTGGCGTAATGGTCGCGATACCAGTCGACGAACGCCTTCACGCCTTCCTGCACCGGCGTCGCCGGCACAAAGCCGACCAGCGCACGCAACAATTCGGCTGACGCGTCGGTCACTCGCAGGTCGCCGGCCTGCATCGGCAGGAAATTCCTGCGCGCAGGCTTGCCCAACGCCGCCTCGAGCGCGGCGATATAGTCCATCAGGGGGGTGGAACAGCCGCCGCCGATATTGACGGTACGAAACGGCGCGACCGGCGACAGGCTGTCGCAGGCGGCGATCGGCGTGGTGGCGGGTACCGCATCGACCAGCGCGACCAGCGCATGCACCAGATCGTCGATATAGGTGAAGTCGCGCGCCATCTCGCCGCGGTTGTAGATGTCGATCGGTTCGTCACGGAGCATCGCGCGGGTGAACTTGAATAGCGCCATGTCCGGCCGGCCCCATGGGCCGTAGACGGTGAAGAAGCGGAAAAAGGTGGTGGGGATGCCGAACAGATGGCTGTAGCTGTGGCCGATGAGTTCGGTCGCGCCTTTGGTCGCCGCATACACACTCATCGGTGTGTGCGTGCGCTGCGTTTCGGCGAACGGCATGTCGCTGTTCGCGCCATAGACCGAACTTGTTGAAGCCGCGAGGAAATGACGTACCGGGTGGTGGCGCGCCAGTTCAAGCAGGTTGAAGGTGCCGGTGACGTTGGTGGAGACATATTCGGCCGGGTGTTCGATCGAATAACGCACCCCCGCCTGCGCGCCCAGATGGATCACCGTGTCGGGCGCGAAGTTGCGCCATGCCTTACCCAGCGCGTCCGCGTCCTCGATCGTCAGCCGTGCCAGCTCAAAGCCCGGCCGCATCTCGAGCCGCGCGTTGCGCGCCTCTTTGAGCGAAACGTCATAATAGGGCGTGAAATTGTCGATGCCCAAGACTTGTGCCCGCGCGTCGAGCAGCCGCTGGACGGTATGATAGCCGATGAAGCCGGCAGACCCTGTCACGAGCACGCGACGGTTGGTAAGGTTGTTCATCGGCGGCACCGCCAGGATTGGTGCCGTGACGCGCGCATTAAGTCCACAACGGTTTTCCCTTACGCGCGATACGATTCAGCGTGGCGGTCCCGGCAAGGGCCGATTTGCCGGCGACCGAACGGTTCGGGCCGCACAGCGCCGTACCAGACCGGATCGACGACGCGATCACGCCCCCTCCAGCAGCCGTTCCTTCGCGATCCGTTCCTTCCACACCAGCGGGGCGATCTGGTGGACGTTGTTGCCCTGCGCATCGACCGCGACGGTGACCGGGAAGTCCTGCACCTCGAACTCGTAGATCGCCTCCATGCCCAGGTCTTCGAACCCGACCACCCTCGAGCCCTTGATCGCGCGCGCCACCAGATAGGCCGCGCCGCCGACCGCCATCAGATAGGCGCTCTTGTGGTCGCGGATCGCCTCGGTCGCGGCGGGGCCGCGCTCGGCCTTGCCGACCATCGCGAGCAGGCCCTGTTCGAGCATCATCCGCGTGAACTTGTCCATGCGGGTGGCGGTGGTGGGGCCGGCGGGGCCGACGACTTCCTCGCCCACCGGATCGACCGGGCCGACATAATAGATGACGCGGCCCTTGAACTCGACCGGCAGTTGCTCGCCTCTGGCTAACATGTCGGCGATGCGCTTGTGCGCGGCGTCGCGGCCGGTGAGCATCCTGCCGTTGAGCAGCAGGCGGTCGCCCTGCTTCCAGCTCTGCACCACCTCCGGCGTCAAGCCATCGAGATCGACGCGGATCGCGGCCTTGTCCGGCGTCCAGTTGACATCAGGCCACTCGTCGAGCTTCGGCGCCTCCAGATAGGCCGGGCCCGAGCCGTCGAGCGTGAAGTGCGCGTGGCGGGTGGCGGCGCAGTTGGGGATCATCGCCACCGGCTTGCCCGCGGCATGGCAGGGCGCGTCCATGATCTTGACGTCGAGGATGGTGGCGAGGCCGCCCAGCCCCTGCGCGCCGATGCCGAGCGCGTTCACCTTGTCGAAGATCTCGATGCGCAGCATTTCCAAATCGTTCTGCGGGCCGCGCGCTTTCAGCACGCTCATGTCGATCTGCTCCATCAGCGCCTTCTTGGCCAGCAGCACGCAATGTTCCGCGGTGCCGCCGATACCGATGCCGAGCATGCCCGGCGGGCACCATCCGGCGCCCATCTGCGGCAGCATCTCGATCACCCAGTCGACGATCGAATCGCTGGGGTTCATCATCTTGAACTTTGACTTGTTCTCCGATCCGCCGCCTTTGGCCGCGACGTCGATATGGACATGGTCGCCAGCCACCATCTCGACATGCAGCACGCACGGCGTGTTGTCGCGGGTGTTGCGGCGGGTGAAAGCGGGATCGGCGAGGACCGAGGCGCGCAGCTTGTTCTCGGGGTTGAGATAGGCGCGGCGCACGCCTTCGTCGATCACCTCCTGCAGCGGGCGGCTTGTGTCGTCGAGGCGGCAGTCCATGCCCCATTTGACGAAGACGTTAACGATGCCGGTATCTTGGCAGATCGGGCGATGCCCCTCGGCGCACATGCGGCTGTTGGTCAGGATCTGCGCGATCGCGTCCTTGGCGGCGGGCGACTGTTCGGCCTGATACGCATCGCCCAGCGCGCGGATATAATCCATCGGGTGATAATAGCTGATGTACTGGAGCGCGTCCGCGACGCTCTCGATCAGATCGGCCGCCTTGATCGTAACCATTGCATGTCCCCGCATGACTCTTTTGCGGGCTCCTTTAGCGGATGACAGGCGGGTTTCCAGCCGCTAACCGCACGGCCGTGCTGCGCCGCCTGATCCTGTCCCATCCTCGCCTTGCCGCCGCGCTGATCGCGCTGGCGCTGGCGATGAAGCTGGTGGTGCCGGCCGGGTTCATGCCGGTCGCCGGACCGGGGACGATGGTGGTGCTGGTCTGTACCCAGATGGGGCCGCAGCGCGTGACGATCGAGGTGCCGGGCGCGCCGGCGCAGCCCGACGACACGACCAAGGCCGATCAGCCCTGCGTGTTCGCGGGGCTGAGCCAGGCGCTGTTGCCGGGCGCCGATTCGGTGCAGATCGCGGCGGCGCTGGCGTTCGTGCTTTCGCTCGGCTTCGCGGCGGTGGTGTTGCCTTCGCTACGGCGTGCACGCCAAGCCTGGCCGCCGTTGCGAGGTCCGCCGCTCATCGCCTGATCCTTCGCCGATTTGACGAACCCGCGCGCGGCAGGTCCCTGTGCGCCGATCAGGACTTTTATCCCATGAAGATGTTTCACGCGGCGGCGCTGTTCGCCGTCACTTGCCTTGCCCATCCCGCTCTGGCCGACGAGCAGAAAGACCCGCCGATCATCGTGACCGGTCGTGCTGACCCCGACGATCCACCTGTCGTCGCGCAGGCGCGCGAGCGGCTGTCGCGCACGCCGGGGGCGGTCGCGGTGGTCGCGGCGGAGACGTTCGAAAGCCGCCTCGCGATCGGCATGCCCGACGTGCTGCGCGACGTGCCGGGGGTGCTGTCGAACAAACGCTATGGCGAGGAATCGCGGCTGTCGATCCGGGGTTCGGGCATCGGGCAGGGCAACCACCAGCGCGGCGTGCTGATCGCCGAGAACGGCGTGTCGTTCGCCGATGCCGACGGCTTTTCCGATTTCCAGAAGGTCGATGTGCTGAGCGCGCGGATGATCGAGGTGTACAAGGGCGGCAATGCGCTGCGGTTCGGCGGCGCGCAGCTCGGCGGGGCGGTGAATTTGGTCACGGTCAACGGCCGCACGACCTCCTCGACCGTGCTGCTGCGCGCCGAGGGCGGCAGCTATGACAGCCGGCGCGGGCAGGCCGCGGCGGGCGGCGTGATCGGCGGCTTTGACGCCTATGGCTCGATCAACGGCTACAAGGCGGACGGATACCGGGCGAATTCGTACAGCGAGCAGCTGCGCGGCACGGTGAACCTTGGCTACCGCATCGGCGAGGATGGCGAGATCCGGCTGATCGCCACCGCGGCGACGATCGAGCAGGGGGCGCCCGGTGCGCTGACGCTGGCGCAGGCGCGCGCCAATCCGCGCCAGGCGAGCGCGGCGGTGGTTGCCGGGCGCTGGTCGCGCGATCAGGACGTGCGGCGCGTGACGCTGCAGACGCGGCTGCGGCTGAGCGAGGGCGTGGTGTTCGAGGGCGGGGTCTACGCCACCGGCACCGACTTGCGTCACCCGATTCCGATCGTGCTGGAGCAGGCGATTCATACGGAGGGCGCGTTCGGCCGGGTCGACCTGTCGGGCGAAATCGGCGGGCACCGTGCCGACCTGTTCGTTGGGGCCAGCTTTCGCACCGGGGCGCTGGATCAGCAGACCTATGCCAATATCGCCGGGGCGAACGGCGCGAAGATCGGCGACGCGCTGCAACGGGCGACGGGGCTCGACCTGTTCGCCGAGGGGCGGTTCTTTGTCGTCCCGGAGCTGGCGCTGGTCGCCGGGGCGAGCTGGGGGCATGCCAGCCGCGACTACACCAACCGGCTGGCGGGACGGGGCGACGAAGCCGATTTCCAGTGGCTCGCGCCGCGCTTCGGGCTGTTGTGGGAACGGGGCGGGGCGCAGGTCTATGCCAATGTCACGCGGTCGGTCGAGCCGCCGACCTTCGGCGCACTGGTGCAGTCGGGCTTTTCGGGGTTCGCCTTCGTCCCGGTGCAGCCGCAGCGGGCGTGGACGGCGGAGATCGGGACGCGGGGCCGCAGCGGCGCGGTGTCGTGGGATGTCGCGGCCTATCGCGCCTCGCTGAGGGGCGAGATGCTCAACTTCGCGGTCTCGCCGGACATTCCGGCGGCGGTGTTCAACGCGGACCGGACGCGGCATCAGGGGATCGAGGCGAGCCTGGATTGGCGGATCGCGCCGTCGCTGCGGCTGCGGCAGAGCTGGGCGTGGTCGGACTTCCGCTTTGCCGGCGACGCGACCTATGGCGACAAGCGGCTGCCGGTGGTGCCCGAGCATCAGCTGCGCACCGCGCTGCGCTTCGACAAGGGCGGCGCATGGGTCGAGCCGATGCTGGACTGGCGGCCGAAAAGCGTGTGGGTCGATTACCGCAACACGCTCAAGGCACTGGGCTATGCGCTGCTGCATCTGTCGTTCGGCGTCGACCTGCCGGGCGGGGTGACGCTGTTTGCCGATGCGCGCAACCTGACGGACAAAATACATGTGCCGGAGTTTGGCGCGGTGGTGAATGCCGGGGGCGTGGACCAGGCAGTGTTCTATCCCGGCGAGGGACGGTCGTTGTTCGGCGGGGTGCGGGTGCGGTTGTGAGGTGATCTCCCCTCCCGCTTGCGGGAGGGGAACCTCTACAACACGTAGCGGCTGAGGTCCGTATTCCGCGCAATGCTGGCGAGCTGGCTCTCGACATAGGCCGCATCGACCGTCAGCGAGCCGCCGGCGCGATCCTCGGCGTCGAAGCTGACTTCCTCCAGCAGCTTCTCCATCACCGTCTGGAGGCGGCGGGCGCCGATATTCTCGACCTCGCCGTTCACTTCGGCGGCGATGCGGGCGATGGCGCGGATGCCGTCGTCGGTAAAGCTGATCTCGACGCCCTCGGTGCCGATCAGCGCGCGATACTGTTCGGGCAGCGACGCCTTGGTGTCCGAAAGGATCGCGACGAAATCGTCCTCGGTCAGGCCTTTCAGCTCGACGCGGATCGGCAGGCGGCCCTGCAGTTCGGGCAGCAGGTCGCTGGGCTTGGCGACGTGGAACGCGCCGCTGGCGATGAACAGGATATGGTCGGTCTTCATCGGTCCGTATTTGGTCGAGACCGTGGTGCCCTCGATCAGCGGCAGCAGGTCGCGCTGCACGCCTTCGCGGCTGATGCTGCCGCCGCGCACGTCGCTGACCGCGATCTTGTCGATTTCGTCGAGGAACACGATGCCGTTGGCCTCGGCGTCGGCCAGCGCCTGACGGCTGACCTCGTCCTGGTCGAGCCGCTTGTCGGCTTCCTCCTCGACCAGCTTGGCCCAGGCGGCGTGGACGTTCATCTTGCGGCGCTTCAATTGCGGGCCGCCAAAGCCCTTCATCATCTCGCCCAGGTTGATCATCTGCGGCCCGGCGCC
This sequence comes from uncultured Stakelama sp., assembly GCA_964413495.1. Taxonomy (GTDB): domain Bacteria; phylum Pseudomonadota; class Alphaproteobacteria; order Sphingomonadales; family Sphingomonadaceae; genus Sphingomonas. Next base: position 53,865 of record CAYPRW010000004.1, read on the forward strand.
GGGGATCTCGAACGGCATGCCGCCGGTCGCCTCGACCTCGATCTCGATCTCGGTGGCGTCGAGATGGCCGGCGTTGAGCCGCTCGCGGAACGCCTCGCGCGTCGCCTGCGAGCTGTCCTTGCCGGTCAGCGCGTCGAGCAGGCGGGTCATCGCCGCCGCCTCGGCCTTGTCCTTCACCGCGGCGCGGCGGCGTTCCTTCTCCAGCCGGATCGCCTCCTCGACCAGGTCGCGGGCGATCTGCTCGACGTCGCGGCCGACATAGCCAACCTCGGTGAACTTGGTCGCCTCGACCTTCACGAAGGGGGCGTCGGCGAGCTTGGCGAGGCGGCGGCTGATCTCGGTCTTGCCGCAGCCGGTCGGCCCGATCATCAGGATGTTCTTGGGCGTCACCTCGTCGCGCAGATCGGCCTTCAGCCGCTGGCGGCGCCAGCGGTTGCGCAGCGCGACGGCGACCGCGCGCTTGGCCTCCCGCTGGCCGATGATGTGTGCGTCGAGTGCGGCGACGATCGCCTTGGGGGTGAGATTGTCGTTCATTCTACTTCTTCTCCCCTCCCGCTTGCGGGAGGGGTTGGGGGAGGGCCTGTCTCCATGGAACGATGCGCTAGGGGACAGGCCTTCCCCTAGCCCCTCCCGCAAGCGGGAGGGGGACTTAGGCGGCGGCGTCCAGCGCCTCCACCGTCAGCCGGTCGTTGGTATAGACGCAGACCTCGGCGGCGATCTGCATCGCCTTGCGGCAGATCGTCTCGGCATCCTGCTCGTAATCGACCAGCGCGCGGGCGGCGGCGAGGGCGTAGTTGCCGCCCGATCCGATCGCGGCGATTCCGGCCTCGGGCTCAAGCACGTCGCCATTGCCGGTGACGATCAGCGTGATGTCCTTGTCCGCGACGATCAGCATCGCCTCCAGGTTGCGCAGGAACTTGTCGGTGCGCCAGTCCTTGGCGAGTTCGACCGCGGCGCGCATCAGCTGGCCCTGATGGCGCTCCAGCTTGGCTTCCAGCCGCTCGAACAGGGTAAAGGCGTCGGCGGTGGCCCCGGCAAAGCCCGCGATGACGCTGCCGTCGCCCAGCGGGCGGACCTTGCGGGCATTGGGCTTCATGACGGTATGGCCCTGGGTCACCTGGCCGTCGCCGGCGATGACCACGCGGCCGTTGCGGCGCACGGAAAGGATGGTGGTGCCGTGCCACTTATGTTGATCGCTCATGGCCGCAGGATATGGGGCCGCGCCTCTCGGGTTCAATGCGATTCTGGTATATGCCGAGTCGGGTTGGAACAGGGAGGGCATGTCATGGCGAGCGGACTGATCGATCGGTGCAAGAACATCCTGTTGAAACCAAAAGAGGAATGGGCGGTCATCGATGCCGAGCCAGCTACCGTCGGCGGGCTGATGACCGGCTGGGTCGTGCCGCTGGCCGCGATCGGCCCGGTGGCGGGGCTGATCGGCGGGCTGGTCTTCGGCTATAGCGCGTTCGGCGTCACCTATCGGCCGAGCGTGACCGGTGCGGTCACCCAGGCGGTGATCGGCTATGCGCTGGCGCTGGTGAGCGCGTTCCTGCTTTCGAAGATCATCGACGCGCTGGCGCCGAGTTTCGGCGGGCAGAAGAACGGCGTGCAGGCGATGAAGGTCGCCGCCTATAGCGGCACCGCCGCCTATCTGGCGGGAATCTTCCAGGTCATCCCGGCGCTCGCCATCCTGGGTCTGCTCGGGCTCTACAGCCTCTACCTCCTCTATCTCGGCCTGCCGCGGCTGATGAAGGCGCCTGAGGAAAAGGCGATGAGCTATACGATCGTGACGGTGATCGTCGCGATCATATTGTTCCTGGTGGTCGGCGCGGTGACGACGGCGCTGACCGGCGCGCTGGCGCCGCGCGCGGTGACATTCGGCGAAAGCGGCGGGACGGTGACGGGCGAGGTGACCGTACCCGGCGTCGGCAAGGTCGATGTCGGCAAGATGCAGGACGCCGCCGCCAGAATGGAAGCGGCGGCGACCCGCGCGCAAAGCGCCACCCCGGCCGACCGCCTGGCGCTTGCCGCGCTACTTCCGGCAGCGGCCGGCGGCTGGACGCGCACCGAACTGGAAAGTTCGAGCGCCGGGGCGGCCGGGCTCGGCGGATCGCGGGCCGAAGCGAGATATGAGGCGGACGGCAAGTCCGTGCGGCTGAAGGTGACCGACCTTGCCGCCGCCGGCGCGCTCGCCGCGATGGCGAGCGCGTTCAAGATCGAGAGCAGCCGCGAGACCGATCGCGGATATGAGAGATCGGGCATGATCGACGGCCGCTACACGATCGAGAAATGGGAGAAGGCGGGGCGCGGCAGCTATGGCGTGCTGCTGGGCGACCGCTTCCTGATCGAGGCGGAGGGCGATGCGCCCGACATCGGCGCGCTCAAGGCGCTGGTCGGCGCGGTGGATGCCGGCAAGCTCCAGGCGCTGGCGGGCTGATCCCGCCGCATCACTTCTCGATGCCCTTGATCTTGCCCCATTGGCGCGCGGCGGTGTAGCCGAGATAGCCGGTGCCGAACAATGCATAGAGCGGTTCGGGCAGGCCGGCGAGATAGGCGTTCATGGCGGCGGCGATGCCCTTTGCCATCTCCGGTTGCGCCGCGCCGATCAGGCCCATCGGGATCGCCCATAGCAGCAGGGCGTACATGACATAGAGGAAGCTCGGCCGCGCGCGGCTGGTCCATGGATCGGGGGACTGCGCCTCGGCGACGATTGCCGACAATTGTGTGCGCACACGCTCCAGTTCCTGCGTGCCTTCCAGCTTGATGAGTTCCAGCTTGGCGGCGTCGCGCGCCTTGGGATCGGGGATGATCTTGTCGATCAGGCCGGCGATCGGGCCGATCAGGGATTCGATGATGCCCATAGATGCTCCTGTAGGTTGATCGTTCGGGGCAGGCGTCAGGAACCGATACGGTTCGCAAGCCAGCCATAGAGAAAGGCTTCGTTGGCCGGGCGGCCCTCGGCCAGCGCGATATAGCGTTCGCCCTGTTGTGCCTCGATCGCCTTGAGCAGCACGGCCTCACCCGCCGCGCCACGCAGCGTCAGGAATGCGTCGAGCGCGGCGAGCGTGACCGGCCCGATCGCGCCGTCCACCGCCATGTCGGGATAGTCGCGGGCGTTGCGGTTGAGCGCGTTGAGCGCGCGCTGCAGGAATCGTGCGCCGACCGCCGGTCCCATGTTGACGCCCGTGTCGAAAAGTTCCGCCGCAAGCGCCGGCGCGCACCTGGCGACGGCGACGATGTTGGGCCGTTGCCAATAGATGCGACGATAGATCGCGGCGGCCTCGTCGCGTGGAAAGACGCGCATGTCGCCGGTAAAGCCGTGCGCGCGGGCGACGGTCTGGGTGATCCCCCAGCGCGTCGGCCCGCCGCGGTCGGCGGGGTGGTCGCTATAGCCGCCCTCGCGGGCGATCACGTCGTCGATAAGCTGATCGATGGTCATTGCCTGCCCTCCGTTACCGGCAGGACATGTACCTATATGGTTCGCTGTAGGAAAATGGAATCGACTGGTCTAGAAAGCGGCATGGCCAAATCGCGTCCCGATCAGCTGCTCGTCGATCGCGGCCTCGTGGAAAGCCGCACGCGCGCGCAGGCGCTGATCCTGGCGGGGCTGGTGTTCAGCGGCGACCGGCGCATCGACAAGCCGGGCCAGGCCATCGCGCCCGACGCGCCATTGGACGTGCGCGGGCGCGATCATCCCTGGGTGTCGCGCGGCGGGGTGAAGCTGGCGCACGCGCTCGATCATTTCGCGCTCGATCCGGCGGGGATGGTGGCGATCGACGTCGGCGCGTCGACCGGCGGCTTCACCGACGTGCTGCTGACGCGCGGCGCCCGGCGCGTCCATGCGGTGGACAGCGGCACCAACCAGCTGGCCTGGAAGCTGCGGCAGGACCCGCGCGTCGCCGTGCACGAACAGACCAGCGCACGCATCCTGACGCGCGATCACATCCCCGAACCGGTCGACCTGATCGTGTGCGATGCCAGCTTCATCGGGCTGGCCAAGGTGCTGGAACGCCCATTCGCCTTTGTCCGCACGGGGGGATGGGCGGTCGCGCTCATCAAGCCGCAGTTCGAGGCGGGACGCGACGAGGTGGGCAAGGGCGGCGTGGTGCGCGACGCAGCGGTGCACGCGCGGGTGTGCGGCGAGGTGACGGCGTGGCTGGAAGCGGGCGGCTGGCGGGTCGCGGGGGTGACGCGCAGTCCGATCACCGGGCCGCACGGAAATGTCGAATTTCTGGTCGCCGCGCAGGCGGGCCGGGCGGGCAGTTTTGCCTGACGTGCCGGTGCGGATCGCCTGGCCGTCCGGTGAGGGCCGCGGGGATGCCGACCGCATCGGCGGAACTGTTGCATATTGGGTATGTTATGCCGGGTATATGGACTCGACATGCCCGCGGATCGGGCGCAGCATCCTTGATGGGGGATGTGATGACACTGAAAGCATTGATTGCCGGTGTCGCCGATATGGCGCACCAGCCGACCGAAGCAACGGACCAGGAGCCGATCCGGCGCGTGTGCGCCTATCTCGAGGCGGCGGGCGCGTTCCTGCTGGTCGTGCTGGTGGCGGCGCTGCTGATCTGAGGTCCGGCCTGGCCGCGACGGTATCAGGGCAGCCGGGCTCGTTCCGCCGCGCGCACCGTGCTGCGGCCGGGGCGTTGCGGGTTGGCGGGATCGGGCCAGGCCGGGGCCGTGGTCCAGCCGAGGTGCGGCAAGCTGACGCTGCGCTTGCCCGACAGGTCGGTGCGCGCGACGATCAGGCCCTTTTCCTCGATGAAGCTCATCATCCGCTTGGCGCGGCCGAGCGAGCTGGTGCCGTAGAGCGCGGCGATCTGCGCGTCGGAGGGGCAGGAGTGGCCTTCGCGCGCGGCGCGGGCGATGCCTAGGAACGGCGCCAGCATCTCTTCGGGCAACGCGGCGGCGAGGGTGAGCGCGTCGTCCCAGCCCTCCGCATCCGCGATGCCGGCGCGGGCGAGCGCGAGCGATGCGCGGAATTTCGCGAGGTCCAGGCCGGACTCGACCCCTCGCATGCGGCAGCGGACGGCGTAATCCTGGAAGATATTGGGCAGCGGCTGGCGGCTTTCCTCGGCCGCGATCTCGGTGAGGATCGCGCGGCGGATATCGGCCTGTTCGTCTTCGGCCAGCACCGGCATGTCCGGCACCGGAGCCGGCGGGGGCGTGGCGACCGCGCGCATCAGATCGGCCATCGGGGTGGGCGCGGGCGGTGGCGGCGGCGGCGTCTCGCCCTGCGCGGAAGGGGCGAACAGCCTGTCGCGCAGATCGCCGCTGTCGGCGCTGGGAAGCGGCGTCAGCTTGGGGCTGACCGCGCGCGATCCGGTCTTCACCTCGCCGATCCTGACGCGGATCGGGCGGCGGGTGATGGCGGGGCCGAGTGCCAGGAACTCGCCGCGCGCGAGGTCGCGGATCGTGTCGGCCTGGCGGCGCTCCATGCCGAGCAGGTCGGCAGCGCGCGCCATGTCGATGTCGAGGAAGGTGCGGCCCATCAGGAAGTTCGACGCCTCGGCGGCGACGTTCTTGGCCAGCTTGGCAAGGCGCTGGGTGGCGATGACGCCGGCCAGGCCGCGCTTGCGCCCGCGGCACATGAGGTTGGTCATCGCGCCAAGCGAGGCGCGGCGCGCGTCCTCCGCCACCTCGCCCGCGGCGGCGGGGGCGAACAGCTGGGCCTCGTCGACGACGGTAAGGACCGGGTACCAATGTTCGCGCGGCGCGTCGAACAAGGCGGCGAGGAAGGCTGCGGCGGCGCGCATCTGACCGTCGATTTCCAGCCCTTCCAGGTTGAGGACCACGGACGCGCGATGCTCGCGGACGCGCAGCGCGAGCCGGCCCAGTTCGGTGAGGCTATAGTCGGCGGCGTCGACCGCGATATGGCCGAAGGCGTCGGCGAGGCTGACGAAATCGCCCTCCGGGTCGATCACCAGCTGCTGCACCAGGCCCGCGCTGCCTTCGAGCAGGCGGCGCAGGAGATGGGACTTGCCCGATCCCGAATTGCCCTGGACCAGCAGCCGGGTGGCGAGCAGTTCCTCCAGATCGACCGCGACGGGATTGCCGCCGGTGTCGAGCCCCATGTCGATTCGCGCGGTCATGACGGCCGGGGTCAGCGGGTGCGGGCGCGGTCGATCAACGCGATCGCGACGAGCAGCGCGAGGCCGACGCCCAGCCCGCCGACGAACCCCACCGATGGCTGGCCGCGCAGCACGCCGATCACGCTGCCGACGATCAGGCTGAAGGCGAGCAGCGCGCCGCCGGCAAGCGGCACCGGGGATGGTTTGTCGGTCATCCGCGATCCCTTGCCACGTCCCGCGCCGGGACGCCACCGTCCCGATGCGGGAAGCGCGGCACGGAATTTCAGCCATGGTTTATGGCGATTTACCCTCGCAAGCCGCGGAACGGGCGGGATCGGCGATGCTGGCACGGCGATTGGATGCTGGGCGGCGTCACCCCCGTTGCTGGAGCGCCCATGGCCCCCGATCTGCCGCACGTCCCCTATCTTGCCGATCGCGCCTATGCGGTCGACGCGGCCGAGCTGATCGCGCGGTTCGGCGAGGATGCGGGGTTCGAGGCGGCGGCGCGCGCCGACCGCTATCGCGACCTGGGCAATCACATCAACTTCTGCCGCTGGCGTCAGATCGAGCGGCTGATCGTGCTGATGAGTGTCAACCGGGCGGTCGGCACGGTCCACTGATCCCGTGGTCATTGCGGCGCGCGCCGATGCGCCCTAGCTAGGCCCCAGCGACCACGATCAGGAGCCGATGATGCGAACCCCCGAAGCCGTTGCCGGCATGCTGTGCCCCGTGTGCAGGACAGGGCTCCATATGAGCGACCGGCAGGGGATCGAGATCGACTACTGCCCGCAATGCCGCGGCATCTGGCTCGACCGCGGCGAACTCGACAAGATCATCGAGCGCAGCGGGGTGGCGGAGGCGCCGCCGCCGCCCGCGCCGCAAGCGCCCCAGCCGCCGCAGGGCGGGCCATGGGGTGGACAGCCACAAGGCTATGGTCAGCCCGGCTATGGCCACGACCCGCGCTATTACAAGCACAAGCGGCGCAAGAGCTTTCTGGAAGAGCTGTTCGATTGAGGTGATCCTCCCCGGTACGGGGAGTTGGCATCGTCCTTCGACGCCGCCTGCGGCGTCGCTCAGGATGGACTGCTCCTTAGGAGCAGCGATGACGGAGGGAGCCATCCACAAGCGTTGCGCTGCGTGGCGGTCCCCCTCCACCACTCGCTTCGCGAGCGGTCCCCCTCCCCGTGCCGGGAGGATTAATCGGCGAGCGCGCCGACCAGCGCCTTGATCTCCATGAATTCGGCCAGGCCGTATTTGCCATATTCGCGGCCGTTGCCCGATTGCTTGTAGCCGCCGAACGGCAGGCCGGCGTCGGGCTGGCCGCCATTGATATAGACCATGCCGGCGCGCAGGCGGGGGGCGACGCGCTTGACCTCGTCCGCGCTGCCGAACAGCACCGCCGACAGACCGTAATCGGTGTCGTTGGCGATGCGGACGGCGTCTTCCTCGTCCTTGTACGGGATGATCGTGACGACCGGGCCGAAGATTTCCTCGCGCGCGATGGTCATGTCGTTACGCACGCCCGAGAACAGCGTCGGCTTGACGTAGAAGCCCGTCTCCAGCCCGTCGGGACGGCCGGGGCCGCCGGTTTCGAGCGTGGCGCCTTCTTCCAGGCCCTTGGCGATCAGGCCCTGGATCTTCTCCCATTGCGTCTTGTTGACCACCGGGCCGATATGGCGGCCCTCCTGCGCGGGATCGCCGGTCTCGACCGCCTGCATCGTCGCGGTGGCGATGCGCGCGGCGTCGGCGGCCTGGCTTTCATGGACCAGCACGCGCGCGGGGGCGATGCAGCTTTGGCCTGAGTTCATGATGACGCTCATCAAGCCGGTGGGGACCGCCTTTTCAAGGTCCGCGCCGGGTAGGATGACGTTGGGCGACTTGCCGCCGAGCTCCTGGTGCACGCGCTTGACCGTGTCGGCGGCGTTGCGGGCGACCTGGATGCCGGCGCGGGTCGAGCCGGTGAAGCTGACCATGTCGACATCCTTGTGGCGGCTCAATGCTGTGCCGACGCCGGGACCGTCGCCCTGCACGAGGTTGAAGACGCCCGCCGGCACGCCCGCCTTGTCGAGGATCTCGGCGAAGATCGCGGCGCAGGAGGGCGCTTCCTCGCTCGGTTTCAGCACCATCGTGTTGCCGGCGGCGAGCGCGGGCGCGACCTTGGCGACGATCTGGTTCATCGGCCAGTTCCACGGGGTAATGAGCGCGACGACACCGATCGGCTCGTGGACGACCAGGCTCTTGCCGATCTGCTCCTCGAACTGGAATTCGCGCAGCGCCTTGATCGTGGTCATCAGATGGCCGATGCCGCTGCCGGCCTGCGCGGTGCGGGCGAGGCTGATCGGCGCGCCCATTTCCGCCGCCATCGCCTCAGCGAGGTCGCCGGCGCGGGCCTTGTATTCCGCGAGGATCGCTTCGAGCAGCTGCGCGCGCTCCTCGACGCTGGTGCGGGAAAATCCGTCGAACGCGGCTTTCGCGGCGGCGACGGCCTTGTCGACATCGGCCTGCGACCCCAATGTGATCTCGGTGACCGCGGCTTCGGTGGCGGGGTTGATGACGTGATGGCGCGTGCCGCCCTCGCTCTCGACCCAGGCGCCGTCGATATAGTGGTTGAGATAGCTGCGCATCGTCGTCTCCCAGGGTTTTGAAACGGGTAGATGGCGGCGGCGGACGCCGGTTGCAATGTGAAAATGGAGGATCGGGTATGGCGCGCGTTGCGGTGATCGAACGGACCGGCGGGCCCGAGGTGATCGGGTGGGTGACGCGCGAGCTGCCGCCGCCGGGCGCGGGCGAGGTGCGCGTGCGGCATGCGGCGGTGGGGCTCAATTTCATCGACACCTATCATCGCGGCGGGCTGTATCCCGTGCCGCTGCCGAGCGGGCTGGGCAGCGAGGCGGCGGGGGTGGTCGAGGCGGTGGGCGAGGGCGTCGATACGCTGGCGATCGGGGATCGCGTGACGACGTTCGGGCCGGCGCTGGGTGCTTATTCGAGCGCGCGCAATGTCGCGGCCGTGTCGCTGTTCAAGCTGCCCGAGGATGTCGATTTCGAGACCGCGGCGGCGGTGACGCTGAAGGGCGCGACGGTGGAATCGCTGGTCGAACGCTGTGCGAAGGTGCGGCCGGGCATGACGGTGCTGGTCCATGCCGCGGCGGGCGGGGTGGGGCAGTTGGCGGTGCAGTGGCTCAAGCATCTTGGCGTGACGGTGATCGGCACGGTCGGCAGCGCGGCGAAGGCCGAGCGCGCGCTGGCGCTGGGGGCGGATCATGTGATCGAGTATAAAAGCGAGGACATCGCGGCGCGGGTGCGTGAGATCACCGGCGGCGTTGGGTGCGAGGTGGTGATCGACGGGGTGGGCGGATCGACCTGGAAGGCGTCGCTGGCATCGACGGCGCGGCGCGGGCTGATCGTCAGCTTCGGCAATGCCGGCGGGCCGGTGGAGGGCGTGAACCTGGCGACGCTCAACCAGCATGGCTCGCTGTTCGTGACGCGACCCAAGGTGAGCGATTATTATGTGACGGCGGCGGAGCGCGCGGCCGGGATGGCGCGGGTGTTCGAACTGGTGCGGGCGGGGGTGCTGAAGGTGGAGATCGGGCAGCGGTTCGCGCTGGAGGATGTGGCGCAGGCGCATCGCGCGCTGGAGGCTGGGGAGACGGTGGGATCTACGGTGCTGGTGCCGTGAGGGGCGGTTTTTGAAGAGGAAGATTTGGTTCACGCGAAGGCGCGAAGACGCGAAGAAGAAGTGATGGTTCACGCAGAGGCGCGGAGGGCGCAGAGATGTGGTCCTGCCGCGTCAGCGGCTTTCAACCATTCGGCCGTGCCGTGTGGCGCGGATAAGGAATATGCGGGCGCTTCGCGCCGGGGGTGACCTCCCTGCGCTCTCTGCGCCTCTGCGTGAACCAATCTTCGCGCCTTCGCGCCTTTGCGTGAACCCATTCACTTAACCGATTGACGCCGCTCCCGGCTCAGCCGGGTGATGAACACCGCGCTGCGCAGTGCCTGGAGCGGGATCGAGGTGAGATCGGCCCATTCCCCTTCCGCATGCGCGCCGCCACCGGCGATGCCGAGGCCGGCGAGCGTGTCGACGTCAGCGGCGACGAAGGCGGAATCCGCCGCGCCGCGCGCCGCCGGGTCGATCTCGGCCATCTCCGGCAGCTTGAGGTCGCGGTTGACCGCGTTGAGCCGGTCGAGCAGCGCGCGGTTGCCCGGCGTCGGCGACATCGGCGGATAGCCTTCCTGGAAGACCAGGCTGGCGCTGGTGCCGGGCAGGCTTTTCGCCACGATCGCCTGCATCGCGGCGCGCGCCTTCGCCTCCTGATCGGGAGTGAGCGCGCGCAGGTCGCCGCGTGCGACGGCGGTTTGCGCGACGATATTGGTCTTGCCGCCGGCGCCGACCTGATAGCCGTTCTCGGCGAGCGTCGCCGGGGTGCCCGCGGCCATCACGCCGACGTTGAAGGTGAGGTTGGGCTCGGGCAGCGTGCGGCGAAATTCGTCGAGGATGCGCGCCAGCTCGTACGCCGCGCCATAGCCCAGCACATCGCTGAACACGCGGCTGCTATGGCCGGTGCGGCCGGTGGCGGTGAGCGTCCAGCTGGCCGAGCTGCGGCGCGCGATCGTGCCGTGATCCTTGCCGTCCTCCCGCGCCAGATTTTCATATTCCAGCGCGACATCGGCCCATTTGCCGGCGGCGATCAGGTCGCGGCGGGCGATGGCGAGCGGGGCGCCCGCGCGCTCCTCGTCGCCGGTCAGTACGATCCTGATATCGGCTTGTTCGAGGGTGCCGGCGGCGCGCATCGCGCGCAGCGCGGCGACGATCACCACGATGCCGCCCTTGTCGTCGCCCACGCCCGGGCCGGTGGCGCGATTGCCGTCGCGGACGAATTTCCGGAAGGGCGAGTCGGGCTCGAACACCGTGTCGAGATGCGCGATCAGCAGGATGCGCTTGCCGCGGCCGTTGCCCTTGTGCGTGGCGATCAGGTGGCCGGCGCGGCCGGTCTGCTTCATGTCGATCCACTCGACCTGGAAGCCGAGCGGCTCGAGCTCGGCGCGCACCTGTTCGCCGACCCTGGTGACGCCGGGGAGGTTGAGCGAGCCGCTGTTCTGATTGACCAGCCGTTCGAGCAGCGCGACGTGACGCTCGGTTTCGGCCTGGACGGTGGCGGCGATCCTGCGGTCGGTGGCGCTCTGGGCGAGCGCGGGCGACGGGACGAAGTGGGCGGCGGCAAGCGCGAGCGGGGCGATCAGGGCGCGGATCATCGCGCCAGCCTAGCGCGGATCGCGCACAAGGAAATGGCGGGCGGTGCGAAAGGTGGTTTCGAAGAGGCTGTATCCGGTTTCAGCCCGATCGCGGGAATCGGCTGACGCGACGGGCAGGGACATCGCGCTAAAACGCCCGGGCCTTTCGACCCGGGCGCCTGCTGTCCGTCGCCGCATCGCCGAAGCGGCGCGGGAAACTCATGAGGAATAGTACATGTCGAATTCGACCGGGCTGGGGGTCATTTCCCAGCGGGCGACGTCGGCGCGCTTGATCTCGATATAGGCCTCGATCTGGTCCTTGCTGAACACGTCGCCCTTGAGCAGGAAGTCCATATCGGCCTCCAGGCTGTCGAGCGCCTCACGCAGGGAACCGCACACGGTCGGCACCTGGCTCAGTTCCTCGGGCGGCAGGTCATAGAGGTTCTTGTCCATCGGGTCGCCCGGATGGATCTTGTTCTGGATGCCGTCCAGGCCCGCCATCAGCAGCGCGGCGTAGCAGAGATACGGATTGGCCAGCGCGTCCGGGAAGCGGAACTCGACGCGCTTCGCCTTGCTGCCCGCGCCGTACGGGATGCGGCACGAGGCCGAGCGGTTGCGGCTGGAATAGGCGAGCAGCACCGGCGCCTCGTAACCCGGCACCAGCCGCTTGTAGCTGTTGGTCGAGGGGTTGGTGAAGGCGTTCAGCGCCTTGGCGTGCTTGATCACGCCGCCGATGAAGTAGAGGCACATTTCGGACAGGCCGGCATAGCCGTTGCCGGCGAACAGCGGGTTGCCCTTGTCCCAGATCGAGATGTGGGTGTGCATGCCCGAGCCGTTATCTTCCTTGATCGGCTTGGGCATGAAGGTCGCGGTCTTGCCGTATGCGTGCGCGACCTGGTGCACGACGTACTTGTAGATCTGCATGCGATCGGCGGTCTGCACCAGCGTGCCGAAGGTGAGGCCCAGTTCGTGCTGCGCGGCGGCGACTTCGTGGTGATGCTTGTCGCAAGGCAGGCCCATTTCGAGCATGGTCGAGACCATCTCGCCACGGATGTCGACCGCGCTGTCGACCGGCGCGACCGGGAAATAGCCGCCCTTGGCGCGCGGGCGGTGACCCATATTGCCCGCCTCATATTCCTTGGACGAGTTGCCCGGCAGCTCGATATCGTCGAGCTGGTAATAGGACGAGGAATAGGTGTTCTCGAACCGCACGTCGTCGAACATGAAGAATTCGGCTTCGGGGCCGACATAGACGGTGTCGCCGATGCCGAGCGACTGGAGATAGGCCTCCGAACGCTTCGCGGTCGAGCGCGGGTCGCGGGCATAGAGTTCGCCGGTCGACGGCTCGACCACGTCGCACACCAGGATCAGCATCGGGGTGGCGCTGAACGGATCGACCCAGACGGCGTCGAGATCGGGCTTGAGGATCATGTCGGATTCGTTGATCGCCTTCCACCCCTCGATCGACGAACCGTCGAACATCAGGCCGTCGGTCAGCTCGTCCTCGCCGACCACGCCGGCGACCATGGTGAGGTGCTGCCACTTGCCCTTGGGGTCGGTGAAGCGCAGGTCGATCCACTCGATCTCCTGATCCTTGACCATCTTCAGAATGTCGTTGGCGGTGTTAGCCATTGGAACAAGCCCCTTTCTGTACGTTCGTTAGCCCGGTCGCCCGGAGATGACATGCGCCGCGATGCGGCGCGGGATGAGGATGATGCGTCAGATCGCGTCCGCGTCGCGCTCGCCGGTGCGGATGCGCAGCGCGGTCTCGATCGCGGTGACGAAGATCTTGCCGTCGCCGATGCGGCCGGTCTGCGCCGAGGCGGCGATCGCCTCGACCACGCGCTCGGCGAGATTGTCGTCGACCACCACTTCCAGCTTCACCTTGGGCAGGAAATCGACGACATATTCGGCGCCGCGATACAATTCGGTATGGCCCTTCTGCCGGCCGAACCCCTTGGCCTCGGTCACGGTGATGCCCGAGACGCCGACCTCGTGCAGCGCCTCCTTCACCTCATCGAGCTTGAACGGCTTGATGATGGCTTCGATCTTTTTCACGGCCTCTCGTTCCTTCGCTTTGCGCGGGCGCCCGGCATGTGTCCGGCCGGCACGCTGAACCAGCAACGCGCGAGGATCAAGTGGACCGCCCCTGTCGCGCGGATTGCAACGGGCGTGCCAGAATGGCGGGTGGCGGGAATCCGCGAGTCGCCGCCGCAGCGTGTTAACCCCTGCCTAACAATTGGGCAGATCGCGCGGAATCCTGCGCGATTGCGGGGCAGCGGTCAGCGCCGCGCGCGCCATGCCGCCTCGACCATCCGGCGCGCGGCTTCGCGGCGGCGATCGGCGCGCGCGCGATCGGAAGCGGTGATGCCCGCGGCGTCGCCGAGATAGCGGCTGGAGGTGCGCGCGGTGAGCGCGGCGCGGGCAGGGACGAGCGCCTCGCCCGCGCGGCCCGCGCGCAGCAATGCGCGGGCAAAGGGTTCGGCGACGTCGAGCGCCTGCGGGCTGTCCGCGCCGAAGATGCGGATGTTCGCGGCCAGCCGATCGGCGAACATGGCGCGCCCCGCCGGCTCGTCCTGCAGCGTGAGGTTGGCGGCGAGGGCGAGCAGCGCGTCGCGGCGCAGCGTGCCTTCCCACGGGATCATGTCGTTCGCCTCGATCCGTGCGAGCAGCAGGCGGCGCAGCGGCTCGGCCTCGCCCGCCCTGCCGCGCGCTTCGAGCACCGCGGCCAGCTGGGCGCGGGCGCGCGCGGCGGGCGTGTCGAACGCGGCGGAGACGGTGAACTGGTCGTCGGCGGGGCCGGCGGCGATCGCCTCGCGCGCGGCCGCTTCGGCCGCGACCAACTTGCCCGCGAGCGTGAGGATGCGCGCCTGGGTGACGAGATAGGCGGCGCGCGTGGCGTCATCCAGCTCGTTCGAGGTGCGCGCGCGGCGCAGCGCGTCGCCGTTGAACGCCTCGGCGGCGGCGAGCTGATCGCGCGCGATCGCGATGCCGGCGATGGCTTCGGCATAACGTTGCGCGTCATCGTCATGATATGCGCCGTATCGTTCGACCAGCGACCACAGGCGGCGATAGAGCAGGTCGGCCTCGTCATGGCGCCCCTGCGCGGCGATCGCGGCGGCCAGCCGGCTGGCATATATGTTGGCGCCGCCCGAATCGAAGCCGAAGCGCCGTTCATAAGAGGCGAACAGTTCGGCGAGCAGCGGTTCGGCCTGCGCCGCCTCGCCCGCCTCCATCAGCGCGCCGGCAAGGGTCGATAGGGCGTTTTCCAGCACCTTGTCGTCGGGTTTGAGCAGGCGGCGATAGCCTTGCACGGCAAGGCGGAGGATCGCGATCGTGCCGGCATGGCCACCGCCGGTCTGGCCGGCGATCGCGACCAGCCGGTCGGCGGCGGCGCGCGACGGCGGGGCGCCGGGCGGCTCCCCCAGCGCCTGCTGGACCGCGCGCAGGCCGGCATCGCCTTCGCCCGCGTCGAACATCAGCGCGATTTCGGCATCGGCTGGCGGCGCGCCGGGCGCGCGCGCACGGGCATAGGCGGCGCGGGCGCCCGCGATATCGCCCGATCGGCGGCGCAGGTCGCCGAGCAGGGTGTGAAAGCCGCGCAGCTGCACGGTCGCGCGCGCGCCGGGGCGATCGAACAGCGACAGGATGAGGGCGATGAAATCGTGCGCCTTGCCCTTGTCGGGCCCGCCCCATGACTGGGTGCTCTGCGCGCGGCCCAGCAGATGTTCGGCGAAGGCGCGCTCGAATTGCGGATCGGGCGTGGCGAGGAACGGCTGAACCAGCGCGCGGACGCGGTCGGGGCGCCCCGACAGGAACAGGCCATAGGCGAGCGGATAGACCGGATCGAACGTCTCGCCGGTCAGCGGCGCGGCGTCCGCCGCCCGGTCGCGCGCGGGAAAGGACAGGCGATAGCCGGCGGTGAGGACCGCCCAGCGCGTATAGCGCGGCCAGTCGCGCGCCCGCCATGCCGCCGATTCGGCATCGAGCCAGCGGCGATAGACGTCGTTGGGCTGATCGGCGAGGCGTGCGACGTCGGCGGGCGGGCCGGCAAGCTTCAGCGCGGCGTCGAGCGGCGGTGCGGCCGCGGTCCGGCGATCGGCCAGCAATTGGGTGACGGCATCGAACAACAGGTCCTGCGCGCGGGCGGCATCGGCTTCGTTCAGCGCGGGGAGGGCGGTGGCGACCGCCTCGACCGCGGGTTCGTTCGCAGGTTGGCGTGCCTCGTGCCAGGCCGATGCCGGGGCGGCGGCAAGCAGCAACGGGGTCAACCAGGCCGTGATACGCATGCGTGCCTCCCGGCGCGGATGTGGCAAGCGCGTCGCCGGGGCGCAACCGTCGGGATCGGCGGGGTCGGGCAAACCGTCAGATCGCCTGGCCGGCCGCCCAGCCGCTGGCCCAGGCCCATTGGAAATTATAACCGCCGAGCCAGCCGGTGACGTCGACCGCCTCGCCGATCGCGTACAGGCCGGGCACATCGCGCGCGGCCATCGTCTGCGACGAAAGCCCGGCGGTGGCGATGCCGCCGATCGTGACCTCGGCCTTGGCATACCCCTCGGTACCGTTGGGGTGGAAGCGCCAGGCGGACAGGCGGCGTTGCGCGTCGGCGAGCGCCTGGTCGGGGGTGTTGGCGAGTTCGGTGGATAGCGCGAGCTGATCGGCGAGCGTGTCGGCGAGGCGGGTGGGGAGGGCGTCGGCGAGGAGCTTGCGCAGCGTGGCGCGGGGGTGGGTGCGCTTGGCGTCGAGGAGCCAAGTGGCGGTGTGGCCGGGGAGGAAATCGATCTCGACCGGCTCGCCGTGGCGCCAATGGGAGCTGATCTGGAGGATCGCGGGGCCGGAAAGGCCACGATGGGTGAACAGCGCGGCTTCGCGGAAGGCGGCCTTGCCGGCGCGCGCCTCGACCGGGGCGGCGACGCCGGACAGGTCGCGGAACAGGATCTCGTCGCCGCCGAGCGTGAGCGGGACGAGCGCGGGGCGCGGCTCGACCACCTTGAGGCCGAACTTGCGGGCGAGGTCGTAGGCGAAACCGGTGGCGCCCATTTTCGGAATGGAAGGCCCGCCGGTGGCGATGACCAGCGCGGTGGCGGTGGCGGTGCGCTCGCCGATCGTGACGCGATAGGCGGCGTCGGCGTGGGTGACGTCGCGGATCGGGTGGCCGAGCGCGAGTTCGACCTGGCCGGCCCCGCATTCGGCGAGCAGCAGGTCGACGATCTGCCGCGCGCTGCCGTCGCAGAACAGCTGGCCGAGCGTCTTTTCGTGCCAGGCGATGCGGTGGCGCTCGACCAGGGCGAGGAAGTCCTGCGCGGTATAGCGGCGCAGCGCCGACTTGGCGAAATGCGGGTTGGCGGAGAGGTAGCAGTCGGGCGCGGTGTGCAGGTTGGTGAAGTTGCAGCGGCCCCCGCCGGAGATCAGGATCTTCTTGCCCGGCCGGTCGGCGTGATCGACCAGCAGCACGCGCCGGCCGCGCTGCCCGGCGACGAGCGCGCACATCAGCCCGGCGGCACCGGCGCCGAGGATGATGGCGTCGTAAATCACGATCCTCCCCGGCACGGGGAGGTGGCAGCGCGAAGCGATGACGGAGGGGGGCTTCCACGGGCGCTGCGCTGCGTGGCGAGCGCCCTCCACCACGCCTTCGGCGCGGTCCCCCTCCCCGTGCCGGGGAGGATCGAAACGATCACCGCAGTTTCGCGATCGACAGGCCGTCGGCCTTGGCGCGGTCCTTCACCGATTCCTCGCTGCGGGTCAGCGCCTTGGCGATCGCCTTGAGCGCCATGCCCTTCTTCGCCAGCGTGTGCAGCTTCTGCACCTCGTCGGGGCGCCAGGGCTGGCGGTGGCGTTCGAATTTCGAATCGCTCATCAGAAATAGGGCGGCTGGTGGAGGCCGGCGGGGGATTGCGTGAAGATCTCACACCCATCCTCGGTGATGCCGATCGAATGTTCGAACTGCGCGGAGAGCGAGCGGTCGCGCGTCACCGCGGTCCAGCCGTCGTCGAGCAGCTTCACGTCGGGGCGGCCGATATTGATCATCGGCTCGATCGTGAAGAACATGCCGGGGCGCAGCTCCGGGCCGGTGCCGGGGCGGCCGACATGGACCACCTCCGGCGCGTCGTGGAACACGCGGCCGAGGCCATGGCCGCAGAAATCGCGGACGACGCCATAGCGATGCTTCTCGGCATGGCGCTGGATCGCGTGGCCGACATCGCCCATCGTGTTGCCGGGTTTCGCCTGCTCGATGCCGAGCATCAGGCATTCATAGGTGACGTCGACGAGGCGTTTCGCCTTGAGCGGGACGTCGCCGACCAGATACATGCGGCTGGTGTCGCCGTGCCAGCCGTCGAGCAAAGGTGTCACGTCGATATTGACGATATCGCCGTCCTTCAACGTCTTGGCGCCGGGGATGCCGTGGCAGACGACATGGTTGATGCTGATGCAGCAGCTGTGCGTATAGCCGCGATAGCCCATTGTCGCGGGCACCGCGCCGCCCTCGAGCGTGCGTTGCCGTACGAAATCGTCGAGTTCGGCGGTGGTGACGCCGGGGACGACGTGCGGCGCGATCGCGTCGAGGATTTCGGCCGCGAGCCGCCCGGCGGCGCGCATGCCGGCGAACCCGTCCGGCCCATAGAGCTTGATCGATCCGTCGCGGGCGAAATTGGTGTCGGCGGTCACGGTCACATATTCGGTCATGGCGCGCGATATAGGCGAATGACTGGCGATTTGCGAGCGTTGAGGCTAGTTGGATCCAGCTGCGCTGGATGGCGGCACCGGTTCAGCTTGCTGAACCAACTAAGGACTCCCATGAGCGAGCGCATCTGGACCGCGGGACTGGTGGTGATCGGCGACGAGATCCTGTCCGGCCGCACGCAGGACAGGAACGTCGCACAGATCGCGGTGTGGCTGAACGTGCAGGGCATCCGCTTGACCGAGGTACGCGTGGTGCCCGATGTGCAGGCGCGCATCGTCGCGGCGGTGGATGCGATGCGGACCGGCTGCGACTATTGCTTCACCACCGGCGGGATCGGGCCGACGCATGACGACATCACGGTCGATGCGATCGCCGCCGCGCTGGGCGTGCCGGTGGTGATCCATGAGGGCGCGCGGGCGATGCTGGCCGGCTATTACGAGACGCGCGGGGGGCTGACCGAGGCACGGCTGCGCATGGCGCGGGTGCCGCAGGGGGCCGAGCTGATCCCCAACCGCATGTCGGGCGCCCCCGGCATCCGCGTCGGCAATATCTTCATCCTGGCCGGGGTGCCGAACATCACCGCCGGCATGCTCGACATGCTGACCGGCACGCTGGAGGGCGGCCGGCCGGTGGTGAGCGCGACGATCGGCTGCTGGGTGGCGGAGAGCGAGATCGCCGACCTGCTCGCCGCGACCGAGCGCGCGCATGCGGGCGTGGCGATCGGCAGCTACCCGTTCTTCCGCGAGGGGCGGACGGGCGCGAACTTCGTGGTGCGCGCGACCGATCAGGGAGTGGTGGACGCATGCATCGCCGACCTGACCGCGCGGCTGGCAGGCGAGGGGCGTGAGGTGACGGCGGGCGGGATCTAGGGTTTCGCGGGCGCGGCCAGCAGCCAGGCCGCCTGCACCTGCTGGCCAAAGATCGGGCTGTACATCCGCATCTCGCGCTGCGCCTCGGGGCCGAAATCGCGGAACCCGGCCACGCGGCGCTGGATGCCGGACACGGATTCGCGCAACAGCGCCCGGACGCGCGGCAATTGCTCGCGCCCGGCCATCAGCGTGGTGGCGAGATAGCTGGCATTGGTGATGCGGGCATAGCTGTCGGGATCGAGGCGCAGGATCACCTGGCGCGCGCGGGTGAGCAGCGTGTCCATCTCCTTCACATCGCCCCTGGTGTAAGCGATGGCGAGCGCCAGATCCTCGGCCGCGCCGGCGGTGCGCGGGTGATCGTCGCCGAGCGCACGGCGATAGCGTTCATAGGCGGTGCGGCGCAGCGCAAGCGCGGCGGCATGCCCGTTGCGCTCCTCCTCGATTCCCGCCAGCACCGATTCGGACAGTGCGATGTCGGGATGATCGGCCGGCAGGTTCGCGCGGCGCAGGGCGGTCGCCTCCTGCTGCACGGCCGCAGCCTCGTCGAGCCGCTTGAGGTAGCTGAGCGCGACCGACAGGTTCGACAGCGAATTGGCGAGCGACAGCGGATCGCGGGCGCGGCGCGCGGCGACCACCTGGCGGTATATGCCCTCCGCCTCGGCGAAGCGGCCCTGGCTCATGATCGCGCCGGCAAGGTTGTCGGTCATGCGCAGCTCGCGCTCGCGCTGCACCTCGGTCCGGGGGAGGAGCGCCAGCGCCTCGCGCAGCCGCGTCTCGGCCTGCGCATGGTGGCCGCGCGCGTCGAGCGCGGCGGCGATGCCGGCGATCGAATCCGCCAGCAGCGCCTGGTCGCCGGCGGGATCGGCGCGCTGCAGCTCGACCGCCCGGGCATAGGCGGCTTCGGCGCCGGGATAGTCGCCCAGCACCTGCCGGGTCTTGCCGAGCCAGCGGACGATCAGCGGGTCGGGCGGATCGAGCGCCGCCCAGGCCGCCAGCAGCGGCAGCATCTGCGGACGCCGGCCAGCCTCGTCCAGCATCTCGATGCGCGCGCGCAGCACGTCGAGCGTGTAGTTGTGCGTCGCGCCGAGCTGCGCCGCGAACCGGCGATGCGCCTGCGCATATTCGGCATCGGCCTCGTCATAGCGAAGCTGGGTCTTGAGCAGCAGCGCGAGATCGGCATGGCTGGTGGCGACGTTCTGCGGCTCGGCCAGTTCGCGCCAGGCGAGCAGGCGGCGCTGGATCGCTTCCTCGCCCGCGGGATCCTTGCCGTCGAGCGCGGCGGCGATCGCCTTGAGCTCGGCGCCGGTCTCGGGGGCGTTGGGCGGGAGCTGGCGGTCAGCGAGGGCGAGTGCCTTGCGGTGCCACGTCAGCGCCTCGGCGGGCTTGCCGGCCTGGTCGAGCACGGCGGCGAGGTTGCGCGCGGCGATGAGGCGGTCGGCATCGGTGTCGGGCAGGGCGGCTTCGGCGATGCGGGCGGCTTCGGCGGCGAGCGTTTCGGCAGGTTCGAGCGCCTTGGCGCGGGTCGCGGTGGTGGTGCCGACGAGCAGCAGGTCGAGGCATTCGTCCTGCACCGTCTGCGCCTTGACGCAGGCGACGATCGCGTCGGCGATCAGGACAAAGGCGGTTTCGTAATCCTCGACTTCGAACTTCGCGTCGAAGCCGGGCGGGGAAGGGGCGCGTTTCGTCGTTGATTGGGTCTGCCGCGCCCCGGTCTGCGCGGCTGTGGGCAGCGTGGCGATGACGGACAGCAGGAGAAGGAAGGCGCGCATTGGCCGTCTGCATATCGCAGCGGGCGTCGCGCGCAACGGTTCGATTCGGACAAGATGGGTTGTAGCGCCATGCTCCCGATCATCATCCCGACATAGGGCCAGGGTGATGGTGAGATTGTAAGGCCCACGAAAATGCCGCCGCCCGGTGTCCCGGACGGCCGCGCTTTTCGTCAGCGGTGCGAACCCCCGACCCGGACGATCAATCCTCGTCCTTGATGAGATAGTCGCCCGCGGCCGCGTCGCTGCCGTCGCCGGACACCTCGACCGCTTCGAGCGCGTCATGGGTGACCATCGCGTCGACCGGGTCTTGTGCCAGTTCGGCGGCGCGCTCCTCCGCCGCCGAAGCGGGGGCGATGAGCGCCTCCTGCAGCTTGCGCTGCTGGGCGCGCAGCGCGGCGTCGCGGCTGGTGGCCGCGATGCGCATGCGGTTCATGCCCGCGCCGGTGCCCGCCGGGATCAGGCGGCCGACGATGACATTCTCCTTCAGGCCGATCAGGGTATCTTGCTTACCCTGCACGGCAGCTTCCGTCAGAACTCGCGTTGTCTCCTGGAACGACGCCGCCGAGATGAAGCTGCGGGTCTGCAGCGACGCCTTGGTGATGCCGAGCAGGATCGGCTTGCCCTGTGCCGGCTGCTGGCCGGGTTCGAGGCGGGCGTTGGTCTCGTCCATCTCGTCGCGATCGACCTGCTCGCCGGGGAGCAGGGTGGTGTCGCCGGCGTCGGTGATCTCGACCTTCTGCAGCATCTGGCGAACGATCACCTCGATGTGCTTGTCGTTGATCTTCACGCCCTGGAGACGATAGACCTCCTGGATCTCCGCGACGAGATATTCCGCGAGCGGCTCGATGCCGAGCACTTCGAGGATGTCGTGCGGATCTGGCGAGCCGCCGATCAGATTGTCGCCGCGCTTGACGTAATCGCCTTCCTGAACGTCGATCACCTTCGACTTGGGCACCAGATATTCGACGACCTCGCCGCCATCCTCGGGCTGGATGCCGATCTTGCGCTTCGCCTTGTAGTCCTTGCCGAACACGACGCGGCCCGAGACCTTCGCGATGATCGCGTTCTCCTTGGGCTTGCGCGCCTCGAACAGCTCGGCGACGCGCGGCAGACCGCCGGTGATGTCGCGGGTCTTGGCGGATTCGCGGGCGACACGGGCGACCACGTCGCCCGCCTTCACTTCCGCGCCGTCCTCGACCGACAGCACCGCGCCCGGCGCCAGCATGTAGCGCGCGGTCTCGCCCGAGCCCTCGTCGAGCAGGGTGATCCGCGGACGCAGATCCTCCTTCTTGGCATTGCTGCCGCGATTTTCGATGATCACGCGCTGGGCGATGCCGGTGGCTTCGTCGACCTGCTCGGTCATCGTCTTGCCGTCGATGACGTCCTGATACTTCGCCGTGCCGCCGGTCTCGGTGATCACCGGCATGGTGAACGGATCCCACTCGGCCATGCGGTCGCCCTTCGACACGACATGCGCGTCGTCGAACAGCACATAGGCGCCGTACGGGATGCGGTGCACCGCGAGCTCGCGGCCGTCCATATCGACGATCGCGATCTCGCCCGAGCGCGACAGGACGACGCGGCGGCCGCGCTGGTCCTCGATCACGCGCAGGTCGCGATATTCGATCGTGCCGTCCACGGGGGCTTCGAGGTTCGACTGCTCGTTGAGCTGCGCCGCGCCGCCGATGTGGAAGGTGCGCATGGTGAGCTGCGTACCCGGCTCGCCGATCGACTGCGCCGCGATGACGCCGACCGCCTCGCCGATGTTCACCGGCGTACCGCGTGCCAGATCGCGCCCATAGCATTTGGCGCACACGCCGATCTTCGCCTCGCACACCAGCGGGCTGCGGATCTTCATGCCCTGGACGCCGAGCGCCTCGATCTGCGCGATCATCGGCTCGTCGAGCAGCGTGCCGGTCGGAATCGCGACGTTGCCGGTCTTGGGATCGACCACGTCCTCGGCCGTGGTGCGGCCCAGGATGCGCTCGCCCAGCGAGGCGATGACGCTGCCGCCCTGCACGATCGCCTTCATCTCCAGCGCGCGTTCGGTGCCGCAATCGATCTCCATGACGACGCAGTCCTGCGACACGTCGACCAGGCGGCGGGTGAGGTAACCCGAGTTCGCCGTCTTGAGCGCGGTGTCGGCCAGGCCCTTGCGGGCGCCGTGGGTCGAGTTGAAATATTCAAGGACGGTCAGGCCTTCCTTGAAGTTCGAGATGATCGGCGTTTCGATGATCTCGCCCGACGGCTTGGCCATCAGGCCGCGCATGCCGGCGAGCTGCTTGATCTGCGCCGCCGAACCGCGCGCACCCGAATGCGCCATCATGTAGATCGCGTTGGCGGGCTTTTCGCGGCCGGTCTCGGGATCGACCTTCACCGCCTTGATCTCGTCCATCATCGCGGCCGCCACCTGATCGCCGCAGCGGCTCCAGGCGTCGATCACCTTGTTGTACTTTTCCTGCTGGGTGATCAGGCCGTCCTGATATTGCTGCTCGTAATCCTTGACGAGCGTGCGCGTCTCTTCGACCGTCGCATCCTTCGACGCCGGGATGATCATGTCGTCCTTGCCGAACGAGATGCCGGCGCGGAATGCGTGGCGGAAGCCCAGCGCCATGATCGCGTCGGCGAACAGCACGGTCTCCTTCTGGCCGGTGTGGCGATAGACCTCGTCGATCACGTCGCCCACGTCCTTCTTGGTCAGCAGGCGGTTGACGACATCGAACGGCACCTTGTGGCTGTGCGGCAGGCATTCGCCCAGCAGCATGCGGCCCGGCGTGGTCTCGAACCGCTTGAGATACTGGTTCCCGTTCTCGTCGGTCTGCGGCACGCGGCTGGTGATCCTGGTGTGGATCGTGACCGCGCCTGAGAACAGCGCCTGATGCACTTCGGCCATATCGCCGAGGATCATGCCCTCGCCCGGCTCGCCCTGCTTCTCCATCGAGATGTAGTAGAGGCCGAGGACCATGTCCTGCGACGGCACGATGATCGGCTTGCCGTTGGCGGGGCTGAGGTTGTTTTTGGTCGACATCATCAGGACGCGCGCTTCCAGCTGCGCCTCGAGGCTCAGCGGCACGTGCACCGCCATCTGGTCGCCGTCAAAGTCGGCGTTGAACGCCGAGCAGACCAGCGGGTGGAGCTGGATCGCCTTGCCCTCGATCAGCACCGGTTCGAACGCCTGGATGCCGAGGCGGTGGAGCGTCGGGGCGCGGTTGAGCAGCACGGGATGCTCGCGGATCACTTCGTCCAGGATGTCCCAGACTTCCTTGCGCTCCTTCTCGACCCACTTCTTGGCCTGCTTCAAGGTCATCGACAGGCCCTTGGCGTCGAGCCGGGCGTAGATGAACGGCTTGAACAGTTCGAGCGCCATCTTCTTGGGCAGGCCGCACTGGTGGAGCTTGAGCTCAGGCCCGGTCACGATGACCGAGCGGCCCGAATAGTCGACGCGCTTGCCGAGCAGGTTCTGGCGGAAGCGGCCCTGCTTGCCCTTGAGCATATCGGACAGCGACTTGAGCGGACGCTTGTTGGCGCCGGTGATCGTGCGACCACGACGACCGTTATCGAACAATGCGTCAACCGCTTCCTGCAGCATGCGCTTTTCGTTGCGGACGATGATGTCTGGCGCGCGCAGCTCCATCAGGCGCTTGAGGCGGTTGTTGCGGTTGATGACGCGGCGATAGAGGTCGTTCAGGTCCGACGTCGCGAAGCGGCCGCCGTCGAGCGGCACCAGCGGGCGCAGTTCGGGCGGGATTACGGGCACGACGTCGAGGATCATCCACTCGGGACGGTTGCCCGATTCGAGGAACGATTCGACGACCTTGAGGCGCTTGATGATCTTCTTGGGCTTGAGCTCCGACTTGGTGGTCGCGAGTTCTTCGAGCAGGTCGCGCTTCTCGCCCTCGAGGTCGAGGTCCATCAGCATGATCTTGACCGCTTCCGCGCCGATCCCGGCGGAGAAGGCGTCCTCGCCATATTCGTCCTGCGCGTCGAGCAGCTCGTCCTCGGTGAGGAGCTGGAACTTTTCGAGCGGGGTCAGGCCCGGCTCGGTGACGATGTAGGATTCGAAGTAGAGGACGCGCTCGAGCTGCTTGAGCTGCATGTCGAGCAGCAGTCCGATGCGGCTCGGCAGCGACTTCAGGAACCAGATGTGCGCGACCGGGGCAGCGAGCTCGATATGGCCCATACGCTCGCGGCGGACCTTCGAGACGGTGACCTCGACGCCGCACTTTTCGCAGACGATGCCCTTGTACTTCATGCGCTTGTACTTGCCGCACAGGCACTCGTAATCCTTGATCGGACCGAAGATGCGCGCGCAGAACAGGCCGTCACGCTCGGGCTTGAACGTGCGATAGTTGATCGTCTCGGGCTTCTTGATCTCGCCGAACGACCACGAACGGATGCGGTCGGGCGAAGCGATGCCGATCTGGATCTGGTCGAAGGTTTCCGGCTTGGCTACCGGGTTCGCGAAGTTGGTCAGTTCGTTCATTTTTCAGTCCCTCTAGGGGTGAATTCAGTTCGCGCGCTTGCGAAAGGCAAGTGTTGCGGCGAGCGAGAGCAGGATGATCAAGGCTAACGTGTAGAAAGCTCCATCCGGAAGCAGGCGGGCGGCCATCACGCCCAGCAACGCTGCCACCCAAGGGGTGTAACGGCGAGTTGCGCTGTCCTTGATGGCCGGCTCCGTCATCCATCCTTGCTCCCGCCTTACTCCGCCGCCTCGGCCAGGCCGTCGCCGTCCTCGACCTCGTCGAGATTCTTGAGTTCGACGTTGAGGCCCAGCGAGCGCATTTCCTTGACGAGCACGTTGAACGACTCGGGAATGCCGGCCTCGAACGTGTCGTCGCCCTTGACGATCGCCTCATAGACCTTGGTGCGGCCGACCACGTCGTCGGACTTCACCGTCAGCATCTCCTGCAGCGTATAGGCCGCGCCGTACGCCTGCAGCGCCCACACCTCCATCTCGCCGAAGCGTTGGCCGCCGAACTGCGCCTTGCCGCCCAGCGGCTGCTGGGTGACGAGACTGTACGGCCCGATCGAGCGCGCGTGGATCTTGTCGTCGACCAAATGGTGGAGCTTGAGCATGTAGATGATGCCCACGGTCACCTTGCGGTCGAATGCGTCGCCGGTGCGGCCGTCGAACAGCGTGGACTGGCCCGACGTGTCGAGACCCGCCAGCTCCAGCATCGCCGACACGTCGCTCTCGCGCGCGCCGTCGAACACCGGGGTGCCCATCGGGACGCCCGTGCGGACGTTCTCGATCAGCTCGGCGACCTGCTCGCCGCTGCGTGCCTCGATCTCGGCGGCATAATGGTCGCCATAGATCTCGACCAGGCGATCCTTGACCGCGGCCGGCATCTCGCCCGCCTTCGCGTCGGGATTGGCTTCGCGCCAGTCCTCAAGCGCCGAGGCGACCTGCATGCCGAGGTTGCGCGCGGCCCAGCCCAGATGGGTCTCGAAGATCTGCCCCACGTTCATGCGCGAGGGCACGCCCAGCGGGTTGAGCACGAGATCGACCGGGGTGCCGTCCTCAAGGAACGGCATGTCCTCGACCGGCAGGATGCGGCTGATCACGCCCTTGTTGCCGTGACGGCCGGCCATCTTGTCGCCCGGTTGCAGCTTGCGCTTCACCGCGACGAACACCTTGACCATCTTGAGCACGCCCGGCGGCAGCTCGTCGCCACGCTCCAGCTTCTCGCGGCGATCCTCGAACTTGTCCTTGATGCGCTTCACGGCCTCGTCATACTGGCCCTTCACCGCTTCGAGGTTCGACTGCATCGCGTCGTCCTGAACGGCGAACTTCCACCATTCGTGACGGTCGACGCTGTCGAGCAGGTCCTCGTCGATCACCGAGCCCTTTTTGAGGCCCTTGGGCGTGCCGGTCGCGGTCTGGCCGAGCAGCATCTCCTTGAGCCGCGACCAGGTGGCGCGGTTGAGGATGTTGCGCTCGTCGTCCGAGTCCTTCTTCAGGCGCTCGATCTCCTCGCGCTCGATCGCCATCGCGCGCTCGTCCTTGTCGATGCCGTGGCGGTTGAACACGCGCACATCGACGATCGTGCCCGAAACGCCCGGCGGCAGGCGGAGCGAGGTGTCGCGCACGTCGCTGGCCTTCTCGCCAAAGATCGCGCGGAGCAGCTTCTCCTCCGGCGTCATCGGGCTTTCGCCCTTCGGCGTGATCTTGCCGACCAGGATGTCGCCCGGCTCGACCTCGGCGCCGACATAGACGATGCCCGCCTCGTCGAGGTTGCGCAAAGCTTCCTCGCCCACGTTCGGGATGTCGCGAGTGATGTCCTCCGGCCCGAGCTTGGTGTCGCGGGCCATCACTTCGAACTCGTCGATATGGATCGACGTGAACACGTCGTCCTTCACGATCCGCTCGGAGATGAGGATCGAATCCTCATAATTGTAGCCGTTCCAGGGCATGAACGCGACGAGCGCGTTGCGGCCCAGCGCCAGCTCGCCGAACTCGGTCGAGGGGCCGTCGGCGATCACGTCGCCGACATTGACCACATCGCCCACCTTCACAAGCGGACGCTGGTTGATGCAGGTCGACTGGTTCGAACGCTCGAACTTCATCAGCGTGTAGATGTCGACGCCCGATTCCTCGGCCGAAACGTCGCCGGTGGCGCGGATGACGATGCGGCTGGCATCGACCTGGTCGACGATGCCGCCACGGCGCGCGCCGATCGCGGCACCCGAGTCACGCGCGACGGTCTCTTCCATGCCGGTGCCGACGAACGGTGCCTCGGCGCGCACCAGCGGCACGGCCTGGCGCTGCATGTTCGAGCCCATCAGCGCGCGGTTGGCGTCATCGTTTTCCAGGAACGGAATGAGCGACGCGGCGACCGAGACGAGCTGCTTGGGGCTGACGTCCATCAGCGTGATCGCCTCGGGCAGCGCCATCAGGAACTCGCCCGCCTGACGCGCCGAGACGAGGTCCTCGACGAAGCGGTTGTCGCCATCGACCTCGGCCGAAGCCTGGGCGATGGTGTGCTTGGCCTCTTCCATCGCCGACAGATAGACGACCTCGTTGGTCACCTGACGGTCGATGACCTTGCGGTACGGGGTTTCGATGAAGCCGTATTTGTTGACGCGCGAGAACGATGCCAGCGAGTTGATCAGGCCGATGTTCGGGCCTTCCGGCGTCTCGATCGGGCAGATGCGGCCATAGTGCGTCGGATGGACGTCGCGGACTTCGAAGCCGGCGCGCTCACGGGTGAGACCGCCCGGCCCGAGCGCCGAGACGCGGCGCTTGTGGGTGACTTCCGACAACGGATTGGTCTGGTCCATGAACTGCGAGAGCTGCGACGAACCGAAGAACTCGCGCACCGCAGCGACCGCGGGCTTGGCGTTGATGAGGTCGTTCGGCATGACCGTCGACACGTCCACCGACGACATGCGCTCCTTCACCGCGCGCTCCATGCGCAGCAGGCCGACGCGATACTGGTTCTCCAGCAGCTCGCCGACCGAACGCACGCGGCGGTTGCCGAGATTGTCGATATCGTCGACCTCGCCCTTGCCGTCCTTGAGGTCGACCAGCGTCTTGACGACCGCGAGAATATCCTCGGTGCGCAGCGTCGTCACCGTATCCTCGGCGTCGAGGTCGAGGCGCATGTTGAGCTTGACGCGGCCCACCGCCGACAGGTCATAGCGTTCCGGATCGAAGAACAGGCCGCCGAACAACGATTCCGCGGTTTCGAGCGTCGGCGGCTCGCCGGGGCGCATTACGCGATAGATGTCGGACAGCGCCTGATCGCGCTCCTCGGCCTTGTCGGCTTTCAGCGTATTGCGGATCCACGGGCCGGTCGAGACATGGTCGATATCGAGCAGCTCGATGCGATCGATGCCGGCCTTGTCGAGCTTTTCGAGGTTGTCGGCCGACACTTCGTCGCCCGCCTCGATATAGATCTCGCCGGTGGTTTCGTTGATCAGGTCATACGCGCTGTAGCGGCCGAAGATTTCCTCGGTCGGGATCAGCAGCGTTTCGAGGCCGTCCTTGCCCGCCTTGTTGGCGGCGCGGGGCGAAATCTTCTGACCCGCCGGGAAGATCACTTCGCCGGACTTGGCGTCGACGATGTCGAACGCCGGCTTGGCGCCGCGCCAGTTTTCCGGCTGGAACGGGATCTGCCAGCCATTGGGACCGCGCACGAAGGTGACGGTGTTGTAGAAGTGGTTGAGGATTTCTTCCGAGTTCAGGCCCAGCGCGTACAGCAGGCTGGTGACCGGGAGCTTGCGCTTGCGGTCGATGCGGACGTTGACGATGTCCTTGGCGTCGAATTCGAAGTCGAGCCACGAGCCGCGATAGGGGATGACGCGCGCGGCGAAGAGATACTTGCCCGAGGCATGGGTCTTGCCGCGGTCATGATCGAACAGCACGCCCGGCGAGCGGTGCATCTGGCTGACGATGACGCGTTCGGTGCCGTTGATGAAGAAGGTGCCGTTGCCCGTCATCAAGGGCATGTCGCCCATATAGACGTCCTGCTCCTTGATATCGAGCACCGAGCGGGCTTCCGTATCGGGATCGACCTCGAACACGATCAGGCGCAGCGTGACGCGCATCGGGGCGGCATAGGTGATGCCGCGCTGACGGCATTCCTCGACGTCGAACTTGGGCGGTTCGAGTTCGTAGGTGACGAAATCGAGTTCGGCGGTGCCGGCGAAGTCGCGGATCGGGAAGACGCTGCGCAGCGTCTTTTCGAGGCCCGAGACATAGCCGATCGACGGATCGCTGCGCAGGAACTGTTCGTAGCTCTCGCGCTGAACCTCGATCAGGTTCGGCATCTGCACCACTTCGTGGATGTCGCCGAACACCTTGCGGATGCGACGCTTGACGGTGCCGTTCGAGCCCGCCCCGTTCGAGCCTGTGCCCGAAATCGCCTTGGTTGCCATGTGGGTATTTCGCCTTCGTCAGCCTGAAATGCGTCCCGGTATCCGCCGGGGCAGGCACGCGAACGGACGCGAAAAGGGCCGAGCGACTCCACGTCCGGAAAACGGGGAAAGCTCAGCCTCTCAAAGCGTCCTGGTTCCCGAAGGGCCAATTCGTACGGCGCGCTGCGCGACGGCGCGTCATTTCCCGGCCAATCGGGATGAGGGCGATATAGGTAGCGCGCGGGAAGGTGTCAAACGGCACCGCTTGATATCGGATTCATCATCCTGCCGGTCTGGTTCAACGGTTCGCCGCAATTTGGAGCCTGACGCGCGACGAATCGCCGGTTCCACTCATTGAACCCCCGTTATGACCCGCAACCCGAACATCGCGCGATATGCGCATCGCCGGGCGACCGCTCTGCTTCTCGCGGCCGTCGCCTTCCCTTCAACCGCTTATGCGCAGGACAGCGTGACCCCGCCGGTCGTGCTGGCGCCGACGACACCGGCTCCGGCGCCTGTCGCCGCCCCTGCGCCAGCGACGCCGGCGCAATCGCGCACGACGA
Source organism: uncultured Stakelama sp. (assembly GCA_964413495.1). Classification (GTDB taxonomy): domain Bacteria; phylum Pseudomonadota; class Alphaproteobacteria; order Sphingomonadales; family Sphingomonadaceae; genus Sphingomonas. Next base: position 83,910 of record CAYPRW010000004.1, read on the forward strand.
TCGCGCCCGGCGTGGCCGAACAGGCGCAGCAGGAAGCACGCGAACGCGCCGCCGCCGAGCGTCCCGCTCGTGCCGCACCGGCTGCCCAACGCGCGCCGGCGCGGCCCGCCCCGGCGCGCGTGGCTGCTCCCGCTTCCGCAGTTGAGCCGGCACTCACGCCTGCCGCGCCGGTCGCCGCCGCGCCGGTGACGCCGCCGGTCGAAGCCGCGCCCCCCGCACCCGCCCCGATCGAGCAGCCGGCCGCCACGACCGCCCAGACCAGCACAGCCGGGCAACCGGCCGGAACGGGCGGGTCGCTGTGGCTGATCCTGGCCGGATTGGGCGCCATCGCCGCCGCGATCGCCGCATTCCTGCTGCTGCGCCGCCGCCGCGAAGACGAGGTGTATGAAGAATATGCCGAACCCGCCCCGGTTGCGGCGCCGGCGCCCGATGTCGAACCGCACGCGCCGATCGCGCCGGAACCGATTGCCGCCGCGCCCGCGTTCATCGACCGGCCGGTCGCGCAGCCCAGCCATGAGCCGGAGGTGCATGCCGCGCTGGAAAACGCCACGCTGACCCGGCCCGACGCCGAGGATATCGACGCGGTGCTGGGCGGTGCCGCGCCGCACGGCAATCGACCGCAGCTCGAACTGGCGATGCGCCCGATCCGCGCTGGCGTGAACCGCGATGAAGGCGTGGTCGAATTCGAACTGACCGTCGCCAATGCCGGTGGCGTGCAGGCCGAGGACGTCCGCATCGGCGCGTTCATGCTGAGCGGCCGCCCGGGAGAGCATGCCGCGATCGAACGGCTGCTGATCGATCCACCGGCGGACTCGGTGGTCGAGGCCGATGCGATCGCGCCGGGTGGCGGGACGCGCATCGACGGCGCGGTGACCCTGCCGCGCGACGACCTGCACGTCGCCAATGACGGCGAAGGCCATGCCGGGTTCACCCCCGTCGTGCTGGCCGATGCGCGCTATCGCCTGCCCGACGGCAGCGAGGGGCGCACGGCGGCCGCCTTCACCATCGGCCGTGTCAATGGCGGCGAGGCGCTGGTGCCGATCGCGCTGGCCGACGATCCGGCCATGTATGCCGATATCGAGGCGCGGTTGCACAGCGTCCCCGCCAAGGTCTGAACCCCCTGCCGCCCGCGACGGAGCGGGCGCCCACCAGGCCGGACCCGCGCATTTTTCATGCGCGGGTCCGCGCGTATCTGCTAACGGACGCCGGGTGACCGTGATCGAGCTTCGCGCCGCGAGCGCGCTGACCCTTTTCCTTCTTTCGCTTCCGGCGGCGGGGCAGAACGGCCAGCAGCCGGTGATCGTGACGCCGCCGGTCGGTGATTTCAGCCTGCCGCCGTCGGGCTCGACGCCCGCGCCGCGCGCCACGCCGTCGCCGGCAGCGACGCCGGCGGTCATCCCTGCGCCGATCCCCATCGTCACGCCCACGCCGCGCCGGCCCGCCCGCCGTCCGGCCCCCGCACCCGTCACCCGACCCGCGCCTGCCGCGACCCGGCCCGCAGCGACTCCAACGCCGCTGGCCACCCCGTCGGTCGAGGTCACACTGACACCGCAACCGGCGCGCGCGCCGATCGATGAGGGTTCGTCGCAGCCCGGCTGGTTATGGCCGATGGCGGGCGGCGCGTTGCTCCTGGTTCTCGGCGGCCTCGGCGGTTGGCTGCTCGGCCGCCGCCGCCGGGCGCGGCTGGAGGACGCGGCGGCGGCGCAACCCGTTGCCGTGCCCGCGCCGCCTGTGACGCCAGCGCCGACGCCCAGCCCGCCCGCGCAGCCGCAGACGCAGTCGCGCGTTGCCGCCACGCCGCCGCCCGAGGGTATGCTGGTCGCCGAGTTGCGCCCGCTGCGCGCGGCGATCCGCGACGGGCTGGTGACGCTCGATTTCGAGCTGTTCGTGCAGAACCGGGGGGCGGAAGGCGCCGACAATATCCGCGCGGTGCTGGCGTTGATGGGTGCCAATGCCGAACAGGATGCGCAGATCGCGCGCTTTCACGCATCGGCGCGGATGGCCGCGGGGTCGGCGCCGTTCAGCATCGCGCCGGGCGGCGTGTTCATGCTGAACGGCCAGGTCAGCCTGCCCGACGCACAGATGCCGGCGGTGAACGTGCGGGGCAAGCCGATGTTCGTGCCGATCGTGCCGGTGGCGCTGCGCTGGTATGCCGGGCTCAGCATCAAGACGCTGCGCGATGCGTTCATGGTGGGGACGGTGCCGGCGGCGGGCAGCGACCGGCTGGGACCGTTATGGGTCGAGCGCGCGGCGAGCGGCTTCGGCGCGCTTGGCGCCAGGCGCTACCTGCCGAAACAGGGATAGCGTGGCGGGCGCGTCAGGCCAGCAGCAGCAACAGGCCGATCGCGATCCAGAAGACGGAGGTGACGCCCACCAGCAGGCCCAGCCGCGCCGCGCCCGAAAGCTTGCCGAGCGAATCGGATGCCGCCAGCGCGATCGCCTCCGGATCGGGCCCGGACACCAGGCCGGGGATCGGCGGGCGCGGCGACGAACGCAACAGCGCCGCGCTGACAAAGGCGTCGGACACCGGCTCGACAAAGGCACAGCCGAACAGGCCGCCCTTTGCCCATTTGACGATCGCGCTCACGGCCGGCGAACCGGGCAGTTCCAGCTCGATCGTCTCGTCCACGCCCAGCTCGCCGCCGGTCTGCAGCAACAGACCCGCGGTCGAGATGTCCAGCACGATCACGCCCGTCCGTTCGGATCCCGCCACGCCCTGCGCCTCGAGGCGCAGCGTGCGGCGAACCTTGGATCGGCGGGTCGATCCTGTCGGCCTGGCGTCGAGTTGTGCTGGAATCGCGGCCACAATTTATCCCCCTTTGGAGGATGCTTAGCGCGGCGGCGATTACCAAAACGTTGCCGAACCCGCTCCGCGCAGACGCAAAAAGGGCGGCCCGTTGCCGGACCGCCCCCGTTTCGCGTCTGCCGTGAAGCAGCAGCCGGATTTCCCCATGCGGGGAAAGCCTCATTGCGCTTATGCGCGGAGGCTCACTTGACCTCGACGGTCGCGCCGGCTTCCTCGAGCTGCTTCTTGATCTTTTCGGCCTCGTCCTTCGACACGCCTTCCTTGACGGCCTTGGGCGCGCCCTCGACCAGGGCCTTCGCTTCGGTCAGGCCCAGGTTGGTGATCGCGCGGACTTCCTTGATGACGTTGATCTTCTTGCCACCGTCGCCGGTGAGGATCACGTCGAACTCGGTCTTCTCTTCAGCGGCCGGAGCCGCGCCGCCAGCAGCGCCACCAGCGGCGGCAACGGCGACGGGGGCAGCGGCGCTGACGCCCCACTTCTCTTCGAGGAGCTTCGAGAGCTCGGCGGCTTCGAGGACGGTCAGCTCCGAGAGCGCGTCGACGAGCTTGTTCAGGTCAGCCATGTTATATTCCCTTCAATCAGATTGGTTCGTATCAAGTCGCGAAAGCTTGCCCTCTCAGGCGGCTTCCTTCTCCGCATAGGCGTTGAACACGCGGGCGAGTTGCGCCGCGGGTGCCTGGGTGATCGCTGCGAGCTTGGACGCCGGGGCCTGAAGCAGGCCGACGATCTTGCCGCGCAGTTCGTCGAGCGAAGGCAGCGATGCGAGCGCCTTCACGCCTTCCGCGTCGAGCAGCTGGCTTCCCATCGCCCCGCCGACCAGTTCGAGTCGGTCGTTGGTCTTGGCGAAATCGACGACCACCTTTGCCGCGGCAACGGGATCGATCGACGTGGAAAGCCCGGTCGGACCCGTCAGCAGGTCCGCGAGCACGGTATAATCCGTGCCGTCGAGCGCGATCTTGGCAAGGCGGTTCTTCGCGACCTTGTAGCTCGCACCGGCTTCGCGCATCTTGTTGCGGAGGTCCGTCGATTGCTTGACGGTCATCCCGAGGTTGCGGGTGATCACCACCACGCCGACCTCGTTGAAGGTGCGGTTCAGTTCGGCAACGGCTTCGGTCTTCTGAGTACGATCCATGCCGGTCTCCTCTAAAAACCGAATCGTCATTCGAGACAGGCGTGACACGCGGTCAGGCCTGCCCCGGACTTGATCCGGGGTTACGCCGGAGGTCGGGCGGATGCCCGGCCCCCTCGTCCGAGGGGCATGATCGTCAGGGCGCGGATGAGCTCCGGCTGGCTGACCCGGTTCCGCCGCCAGGTGGAAGCCGGTGAATATCGCTGTCCCCGTCTTGGCTGGAAATTAAGACCGGCAGATTCCGGTCACCAACTGTCTCGGACGGTTTCGTGCGGCGGACAGGTCCGCCACGCGAAGGCGCGCCAATACAGAGCGGGGCGGGGAAGTCAAGGTGGGGTCGCTCAATCCTCCCCGTGCCGAGGAGGATATCATTCCGTCGGTTGGCTCTCATTGCCCTCCGAGCGCGGGAGGCGCGAGGTCATGCCGACGGCGTCGGCGTCGTCCTGCACCTGCTGTTCGTCGGGCAGGCGTTCGGCGACCGGGGTCGGGGTGGGCGTGGGGGTCGGGCTCGGCTCGACATCGACCACATTCTCGGGCGGCGTCTCGTCGACCACCACGACATTGTCCGTCTCGTTCGGCGGCGGCGGGGGCGCATCCGATCCGCCCGAGCAGGCGGCGAGGGTGGCGGCGGCGAGAATCGCGGCGGCGAGCGGAAGGCGACGGCTCATGAATACTCCCAGTTAGCGTGCGGCCAGTGCCTGAGCGGCGGAGCGGGTTTCGATCTTGGACGCGAGCGTCTTGTCCCAGCCATAGGGATCGCCGCGGAAATTCATCGTGCCGCTCTGGCTGGCATAGGCGGTCCAGTAGAGCAGATAGACCGCGACGTCGGTGGGCAGGTCGGCGCGCACCGTCTGCCCCTTGGCCAGCGCGGTGTCGATCGCTTCCGGCGTCCATTGCGCGCTGCCGTCGAGCAGCAGGCGGGCGAGGTCGCCGGGCCGTTCAAGCCGGATGCAACCATGGCTGGCAAGCCGGTCGTAGCTTGAGAAGATGCCCTTGCCCGGCGTGTCGTGGAGATAGACCGCGAACGGGTTGGGGAAATCGAACTTGTACTTGCCCAACGCCGAATGCGACGGCTGTTGCTGAAGTCGGCGGTTGGCGCCGGTGCCGATCACCTTGAAGCCGTTGCGCGCGAGATAGGCCGCGCCCTTGGGGAACAATTCACGCGCGGCGATGCCGGACGGCACGTTCCAGGGCGGGTTGAGCACCACCGAATGGATCGACGAGGCGAGCATCGGCGTCTCGCCGCCGCCCGGCTTGCCGGTCGCGCCGCGCATCGACATCACCGGGCGATCGCCCTCGAACACCGCGACCTGGGCGGCGGCGATGTTCACCTGGATGCGATCGACCGGCATTTCTTTCGGCATCCAGCGCCAGCGTTCCATGTTGGCCATGATCTGGCGGATGCGGCTGGCGACGGGCACGTTGAGCGCGGCAAGCGTGCCGGTCGAAACGGTGCCGGTGGGATTGAGCCCATAGCGACGCTGGGCGCGAACCACCGCTTCCTTGAGCGCCGCGTCGAACCGGTCGCCGCCCGCGCCGACCTCGCCATCCTCGACCGCGAGACGCGCGCGCAGCGCCGCGACACGCGCGCCCGACGCGCCGAGCGCCAGATCGGATCCGGCGGAAAGCGCATTCCAGCCGCCCGCGGTCTCGATCCGGCGATAGCGGGCAAGGCCCTTGCGCAGGTTGTCATAGCCTTCATATTGCGGCGTCAGGTCGGCGAACCACTGCGGAATGCGGTTGGCGGCAACGGCCTGGGCAAAGCCGGGCAGCGGATCCCACGCGGCGGGGCGCAGCGCCCAATCCGCCTGGAAATCGGCGGCGTCGAGCCGGCCGATATGGATCGCGCGGGCATAATCGAGCGCGGCGCGGACCAGGCCCTGCGGATCGGCCGGCAACACCTGCGCCTCGGTGGTCGAATAGCGCAGGCCCTGGGCGATGCGGCCCTGCACGATCAGGCGGCCCACCTGATCGGCCTGTTCGGGCAAGAGCGTGGGCAGCGGGATCTGGATCGGCGCGATCTGCACCGGTGCCGGAATCTGGCCGGGCTGGGGCGCGGGAATCGCGGTGGTCGCGGGCGGCGGCGCGGTGACCGGCTGGGGCGCCTGCTGCGCAAGGGCGGCGGCGGAAATACTGGTTGCAAGCAGAGCCGCCGATACGCGCGGCCCGGATCGTCCAAACATCGATTGCTTCATCCTGATCGACCGGTTGCGCGAATGATAGAGGGCGCGGATTCGATTGTCACGCCGCCATCCTCGGAACGTCCGGCGATATCCGCGGGCGCGATTGACTGGGCGGCCGCCGCCCACCACGATCCCCGTCAATATAAAAGGGGATCGAGATGAAGCGATACATGCCGTCCTGCGCGCTGCTGCTGACCGTCACCGCGTCGGCGGCGCAGGATGGGACGCGCGATCTGCCGCTGGTCGTCAAGACGGGGGAGACCCGCACGATCCCGGCCCAGCGATGGGAATATGCGCGGGTCGAGATCCAGGCGGGCGGAACGTTGCGCGTGACCGGCGGGTCGGCCGCGCCGCTTCAACTGATCGTCGCGGGCGACATGATCCTGAAGGGCGATATCGTCTATGAAGGGGCATCGGCGGCCGAACGGCAGGTGACGGTGCGCGGCGAAAACGGCCAGCCGCTGGTGCTGGACTATCGCCGCACGCGGCGCGGCGGCATCGGCGGCGACGGGCGCGGGCTGATCGGCATCGTCGGCGGCGCGCCGGCGCGGGGCGATACCGGCCATGGCGGGGGCGGCGGGGGCGGCGCCTCCCAGCTGCATCATTCGCAGGACATCGACCGCTATCGCGGCGCCAATGCGCAGAACGAACGCGGCGGACGCCCCGGCCAGGCGTGCGGGCATGCCGGCGGCGATGGCGCGATCGCCGGGCCGAGCGACGCGGGCGGCGTGGTGGTGTTGCAGGTTGCCGGGCGGTTCGACGGCGGCGGCGGCCGCATTCTGCTGCGCGGCACTGCGGGGCGCGGCGGCGCGGCGGGCCTGCCGCATTTCTCGCCGGGATCGGTCCATGGCTGCACTGCGGCGGCCAGCGGCGGCGGCGGCGGCGCGCCGGGCGGGCAGGGCGGATTCCTGGTCGCGCATCTCGACGGCGGCGTCGCCGACTATCCGCAGATCGAGACGAATGGCGGCGCGGGCGGGCCGGGCGGCCAGCGCGCCGGCACCGTCGCCGGCGGCCGGGGCGAGGACGGCGCGGCGGGCAGCGTCCACTGGTTCGTCGCGCGGGTGCCTGGCACGGGTGCGACGGGCGTTCCCGTGCCTGCACCCTCCTCCGCACCCACGCCTGGCCCCGATCCGGTTCCCGGTACTGATACACGACCCGGACCCGAGCGGCGGCCGGTGCCGGCGCCGACCGCGACGCCCGCTACGCGCCCCACCCATCCCTATTCCCAGCGCCGGATCAACACGCCGTGGAGCCATCCCCTGCCGAGCTGGGGTCTGGCGGAGCGCGATTGCAGCCGGTTCGCCGCCGCGCAGTTTCGCGAGAACAGCGTCGTCGGACAGTTCATCCTCGGCATGGCGACGGGGATCGTGCGGGTGCGGTACGAGATGTTGCGGAGCATGAGCCCGTATCTGTCGAACGGGGATCGCGAATATGGCTTCTACGACCGCGACAAGGCCAATATCGCGAGGTGGACCGCGGCCGGCCTGATCGCCAGGACGCGCGCCAATTGCCGTTCGCGCGGCATGCCGCTGCGCACCGCCGCCTATGGCGCGATCGACGGCCTGCTGATGCAATCGGAAGAGGCGGCGTCGACCAACTGGCGCTAGCGCGGCGGGCGGCGGCGGGTCAGCGCGCCAGCCGCGCCAGCGCCTCGTCGAGCGACTGAAGGAAGCGGGAGCGGTCGGTCTTGGCGAACGGGGCGGGCCCGCCGAGCTGGTCGCCGCTGGCGCGCAGGTCGGCCATGATCGCGCGCGTGGCGATGGCTGCGCCGATCGAACTCGAGGTGAAGGCCCTGCCGTTGGGGGCGAGGACGGTGGCGCCGGCCTTGAGGCAGCGGTCGGCGAGCAGGATGTCGGCGGTGATCACCACCGTTCGGGCCGCGGCCTGTTCAGCGATCCAGTCGTCCGCCGCGTCGAAGCCGTCCGAAACGATCTGCCGCGTGATCAGCGGGTGATCGGGGATGCGGATGAAGCTGTTGGCGACGATCGTCACCGGCACCTCGCGCCGCCAGGCGACCTTGTAGATTTCGTCCTTCACCGGGCAGGCGTCGGCGTCGACGAGGATGTGGAGCGTGCTCACTTCTTCGGCGGTTTGCCGCGGTGATGGGGCTTTGCCGGGCGCCCTTGATGTCCCGGCTTCGCCGGATGGCTACGATGGACCTGGCGATCGTGATTGCGCGGTTTGCCGTGGCGGGGGGCGTGGTCGCCGCGCGTGCCGGGCGGGGGCGGGCCGTCGGCGGGGAAGATGCGGACGTCCTCATCGTCCGGGCCGGCGGACTTGGCGACTTCCCTGGCGAAGCGGTCGGCGATGGCGCGCGGCACCTGGAAGCGGGTCTCGCCCGCGCCGATGCGGATCGCGCCGATCTCCGACTTGGTGACATGGCCACGGCGGCAGATCAGCGGCAGGATCCAGCGCGGATCGGCATTCTGGCGGCGGCCGATGTTGATCGCGAACCAGACGGTGTCGTCGAAGCCGGGGCGGTGGACCGGGCCGCGCTGTTCGGACGGGCCGCGATCGATCAGGTCTTCGGGCGCGGGCATCGACGCGCGGTGCGCCTGGACCAGCGCGGCGGCGATCTCCAGCGGCTCCTTCTGCGCGAGCAGCGCCTGCGCGATGGCACGGTCCTCGTCGTCGATCTCGATCGGGGCGACGAGCTTGGCCATCAGCCGCTCGCGGTCCTTGGCGCGGATATCCTCGGCGCTGGGAACGGGGAGCCATTCCGCCGCGATCTTCGCCTGTTTGAGCGTCATTTCGACACGGCGGCGGCGGGGATAGGGGACGATGAGGACGGCGGTGCCCTTCTTGCCCGCGCGGCCGGTGCGGCCCGAGCGGTGCTGAAGCGTCTCGGCATCGCGCGGCAGCTCGACATGGACGACGAGCGTGACGGTGGGCAGGTCGATGCCGCGCGCGGCGACGTCGGTGGCGACGCACACCCGCGCGCGGCGGTCGCGCAGCGCCTGCAGCGCGGCGTTGCGCTCGTTCTGGCTGTGCTCGCCGGAGAGCGCGACCGCCGCGAAGCCGCGTTCGACCAGGCCGGCATGGAGGTGGCGGACATTGTCGCGCGTGGCGCAGAACAGGATCGCGGTCTCCGCTTCGTGGAAGCGCAGCAGGTTGATCACGGCATGCTCGATATCGGCGGGCGCGACGGCGATCGCCTGATAGGCGATGTCGCCATGGCCGCGTTCCTCGCCGACGGTCGAGATGCGGTGCGCGTCGCGCTGATAGCGTTTGGCGAGCGCGACGATCGGCTTGGGCATCGTCGCGGAAAACAGCAGCGTGCGGCGTTCGGGCGGCGTGGCGTCCAGCAGGGCTTCGAGTTCCTCGCGGAAGCCCATGTCGAGCATCTCGTCGGCCTCGTCGAGCACGGCGACGCGGGTCTGCGACAGGTCGAGCGCGCCGCGTTCGACATGGTCGCGCAGCCGGCCGGGGGTGCCGACGACGATGTGGGTGCCGTGGGAAAGCGTGCGGCGCTCGCGCGACGGGTCCATCCCGCCGACGCAGGTGGCGACGCGTGCGCCGGCTGCGGCGTAGAGCCAGGACAGTTCCTTGGCGACTTGCAGCGCGAGTTCGCGCGTGGGGGCGATGACCAGCGCGAGCGGCAGGGCGGGGGCGGGCAGCGCGCCGTCTTCAAGCAGCTCGTCGGCCATGGCGAGGCCGAAGGCGACGGTCTTGCCCGAGCCGGTCTGGGCGGAGACGAGCAGGTCGCGGGCCTTGGCGTCGTCCTGCGTGACGGCCGCCTGGACGGCGGTGAGATCGGAATAGCCGCGCGCGGTCAGCGCCTCGGCGAGGCTGGATGGGAGGTGCGAGAAGGTCATGGGCCTCGGATATATGGCGCGCGGGCGTTGGCGCGGCGCGCGGAAAGTGGGGCCCCTAGCGGAAAAGTGGGCGTTTGGCGAGGGGGCGTTGGTTCGCGGCATTCATGCCTGTATCGTGCGTAGCGCAATTTTTTCGCACGAAGACACGAAGGCACGAAGACGGGCGTTCTTTCTTCGTGGCTTTGTGCCTTTGTGCGAGCAATCCGACATCGCCGCTCCGCGGCGGATCTGGCAGCTAGCGCCAAGCCTCCGGTATCGCGGCGCGCCATGCCTTGATGGCGAGGCGCGACAAGCCGGTCAGGCTGTGCAGGTTGAACAGCTGGAGCCGGCGGCGCTCGCGGCGTTCGTCCATCCATTCCGCCTTATAGGGTTCGTCGCCATTGCCGTAGGAGATCAGGTCGGGGCGGTCGTGATCGAGGACGTGGCGGAACATCGCTTCGGACAGGAGGGTGCCGGGCGAATGCTCGCGTTCGCTTTCGAGATGGGCGAGCTTGTGGATCGTGGCCACGCCGTTCTCGACCGTCCAGAATTGCGCGGCGACCGGGCGGTCCTCGCGCCGGGCGAGGCCGAGGCGGAGCGTGCCGGCGGCGCTTTCCTGCCGGGCGAGCGCGCGAAGGAACGGCATCGAGCCTTCGGCTGGCTTCCAGCTGGCGGCGTAGATCGCCTCGTAGGCCGTCCATGCCGCGTCGTCGAAACGGTCGAAGATCTGCGTCTCGACGGCCGATTTCTTCGCGCGGCGGCGAACGGTGTTGCGCAGCTTGGACGAACGACTGGCCCAATAGGCTTCGAAGTCCAGGCCGGCGGTATGCGCAACCCAGTGCGCCGCCTCGAACGTGTCGCGCGCCAGCCAGCCATGGGCGGCGAAGGCGCGTTGCAATGCAACGGCGGTGTCGGGTTCCAGCGGCCACAGGTTGATCGTGGCGAAGCGGCCGCGCAACAGGCGCGCGGCGTGCCCGAGCAGGTCGGCGCGCGTGGCGGCGTCGGTGTGTGGCGTGAACAGCGGGGCGAAGGCGAGCGTGTACCAGCTCGCCAGCGCGCGGCCGTGGCGGTCGCCATCGTCGCGGATCGGCAGCCATAGCGCGTCGCCGCCGTGGCGGATCGCGGCAATCGCGAGCGGCGTGTCGGGCCAGAGCTGTTCGCGCGTCAGATCGAGCCAGTCGAGCCGATCGTAGAGGCCAGGCTGGGCGCGCCGATCGAGTGCGCCGCCCGCATCGCGCGCGACCTCGCCGAGCGACGTCACGATGCGTGCGTCGGTGGTTGCTTCGATCCGGGCGAAATGCGTGGTCATTCAGCAGGGGCTGGCTTGAGCTTGTTGAGCGCGCGCCACGCATAGGCCTTGAACAGATTCTGTCCGGGATGACGCGCGGGCAGGCCGGGCTTCATCCCCGCCCGGCGCAGCAGCGCGTTGAAGGCGTGGGCGTCCATCTCGCGATAACTCCATTCGGAGCGCCAGGTGACCGACAGCGAGACCGAAGTGGCCGGGCCGTTCTGGACCCAGTGCGGGGCTTTCACGGGCACGTAGAGGCCTTCGCCCGGGGTGAGGTCGATCGGCTGCCCCTTGCTGGCGAAGTCGTCGCGGAAGGGCAGGTTGCGGTGGCTGCCGCGGTGGAACGCCTCCTGCAGCTCGCCGGGCGTCAGCTCGGGATCGGCGGCGGGGAACAGCGTCATCGTCTTGGTGCCGCGCAGCTGCATCAGGATATTGTGCTCGGGGTCCATGTGGAACGGCGTGACCGCGTTCGGCGAGGAGACGAAGATGAACGCCTCGCGCTTGTACATGCGGCCGGTGCGGGCGCGGACGATGGGTTCGAGCTCGTCGAGGATTTCGTCGAGGAGGGCGCGGTAGACGGGGTCCTGTTCGACGAATTTGAGGACCATCCACGATCCGTTCGCCTGGATCGAGCGGATCGAATCGGCGACCGACAGGCCGTTGTGACGGACGGTGGCGGGATCGACCTCGATCGGCAGGTCGGCGAGATTCTGTTCGACGTCGACCGGGCGGATGCGCTGCGACAGCTCGACCAGCGCCTCCAGCTCGAACAGGGGATGGCCGGCGAGGCCGTGGGCGATCTTGCCCGACCGCTCGGGATAGATGTCGGCGAAGTGCCTGCGGGCTTGCGCGTCGAACACGGTGCCGGAAACGAGGCAGGTATGGGCGGTCATGCTTGGTGCTCGCTCATGTCGAAAATGCGCAGTTCCCCTGCGAAAGCAGGGGCCCAGAGCCCCACGTGCCAGCGCCCGTGATCCTGGGCCCCTGCTTTCGCAGGGGAACTGAGGAAGCTGGAAGGGACAGTCATGCTTCGGCCTCCGGGGCGGGGCGGCGTTTCAGCGCGGCGGCGGCGCGTTCGATGGCGCGGGCGGCGTGGAACAGCGCGCGGCTGCGCCAGCCGGCGAGCGGCAGCGTGACGCGCACGATCGCGCGGCGCTCGCCCCACAGGCTGTCGATCATCGGATGCTTTTCCGCGGCGCAGCTGTCCATCCAGGCGATGTCGTCGCGGGTCAGGATCTGGAGGTTGGCGAGCTGGATGAGGACGCCGGGCGAATAGCGCGCGAAATCCTCGTCGAACGCGGTCTTGAACGAGAAGCTGCCGGGCGGGGCGAAGAAGTTGACGAGGATGCCGATGGTGCGCGTATCGACGTCGAGCCGGAGCATTTCGAGCTTGCCGGCGGCGTGCGCGCCGTGGAGTGCATCACGGAAGAAGCGCGCGGTTTCGGGCCGGCAGGCGAGGGCGGAGCCGGCGCGGCCTTTCCAGCCGGATTTTTCGAGCGACAGGAAGGTGTCGATCCAGGCGTCGAGATCGTCGTCGGCCGCGAAATGGCGCGTGGCGACGGTGCCGAGTTCGGCGAGGCGTGACTGGAGGCGGCCGATCTCCTTGCGCTTCTTCTTGCGCACGGTGGCGGCATAATAGGCGTCGGGCGCGAGGTCGCTTTGCAGCAGCGCGCGTTCGATGCGGTGGACGATGTCGCACGGGCGGTTCGCGGCGGCGAGCAACGCGGTATGGACCGGGCCGTTTTCCACCAGGTTGGTCAAGTGGAGCAGGCCGGTCGAAACCGGATCGGCGTCGAGCGCGGCGAGGATCGCGGCCCAGGCGGCTTGCTCGTGCCCGCGCCGCAGCAGCGGACCACCGAGAAAGGCGTGATAGTGCAGCCAGTTCTCGACATGGGCGAGGGGCAGGCGGCCGTAATGACTGGCGCGGGCGAGCGGGAGCAGGCCGATCAGCGTGTCGCCGTCGCGCACCGCCAGCAGGCGGACGCTGGCGTCGGCAAGCGGCGCGCTCGCCGCGACGAACCAGCGTTCGGCGAAGACATTGGGTTCGGCGGCGTCCTCGGCCAACGCATCCCACTCGGCGGCGAGGCTGGCGGGCAGGGCGGCGAGCGTGGTCCATTGAGCCGCGGGCGCGCGCTGTCCGGGGGACGCCGGAATGCCATCCGCCGTGGGAATCGCGGTGAATGCGTTCATGCTGGTTTCGGGCCCGTGTGCACGCGCCCGTCTCTAGCGGCGAAGCGTTAACGTTCGCCCACCGTAAACCGTCTCAGCGGCGCCCCACGAGCGCCTGCGCCTCGGCCGTGGCGTCGAGCGGCTCGCCCGCCATCATCGCCTGTGCCTCGGCCATCAATGTTGCGGCGGGGGAGCCGGCCTGGCGATAGTCGGTGCCCTGCGCGGCGATGCCGCCGTACAGCCGCTCGACCTGCCAGTCCTTGCCCGTTGCGCAGGCGATGCCGCCGGTCTCGCCGCGCTCGAACGTTCGGCAGAGACGCTGGCCTTTGTCGCGGAAGGTGACGCCGATGCGGACCGCCGCGCCGTCGGCCTGCGCGGAGGCGAGCTGGGTGTCCAGCGCATGGGCGATGTCGCCGCGCGCGACCGTGCGGCCGTTCTCGATTGCGAGGTCGTCGCGCGGGCCGATCAGCGGCGCGGCCAGGACTCCCGCGACAAGGCTGGCGGCGACGGCGCCGATCCAGAACGTCCGCTCGCGGCGGGCGGGGCGCGGCGCCAGCGGCACGACCTTGGCGGACTCGCGCAGCATCGCCGCGATGCCGGGCGGGATCGGCGCCTGTTCGATCGGGGCGAAGGCGCCGCGCAGCGACGCGGCGAGCGCGCGGTGGCGATCGACCTGCGCGGCCAGCGCCGGATCGGCGGCGATGGCGCGTTCGACGCGCTTGGCGGACAGCGGGTCGAGCTCGCCATCGGCATAGGCCATCAGCGTTTCGGGATCGATCGTCATGCCGCTTCTCCCAGCCGGGCCATCAGCGCCTCGCGCCCGCGCACCAGGCGCGAGGTGAGCGTGCCGATCGGCACATCGAGGATCTCGGCCGCTTCGCGATAGGCGAACCCCTCGATCACGACGAGCGCGACCGCCTCGCGCTGATCGGGCGGGAGCATGCGCAGCGCGGCGCCGACCTTGCCCAGTTCGACCACCGCCTCCTGGTTGCCCGTAGCGCCGATCGCGTCGCCGGCATCGGGCGGCACGAAGGTTTCGCCGCGGCGCGTTTCGGCGCGGACGGTGTCGATCCATAGATTGCGCATCAGTCGATACATCCAGCTGTCCAGTCGCGTTCCGGGCTCCCACTGGTCGCGGCGCAGCAGCGCGCGCTCGACCGACGCCTGCAGCAGATCGTCCGCGTCCGCCGCATTGCGCGCCAGCGCATGCGCAAAACGGCGCAGGCGTGGCAGGTGATCGAGCAGTTGCGCGTCGAATTGCAACCTGGTGGGTTTCCTTGAGCTTCGTGGATGAAACGGACGCCGCTACTCGTTTCATCCAGCATGACGCAGAAAAAATCCAAGTCTAGGGTGTGGCGCATGCGACGGTGGGGCCTGATCCTGGCGGTGAGCGCGGCGGCGCTTTGTGCGGCGGGGCCGACGCGCGCGCAACTCGTGCCGCGGCTGCCGCCGGTGGGCGGCGTGGTCGATCGCGTGACCGGCGCCTTGCCCGATGTCGGAACCACGCTGCGCGACGCGCGCGCGCTGGCGCGGGCGCCGCTCGAACGCGCGCGTGAACTGGTGCGCCGTCATCCCGATCGCGTCGCGCTCGATGCAGAGGGCAATGCGGTGCGCGCCGGCGAGCTGATCGTGATAGATGCCGATGCGGGCGTGGCAAGCGCGGCGGCGGCGCGCGGCTTCCGGCTGGTCGAGCGGGTCGAGCTGGACGGGCTGGGCATCGCCTATGCCCGGTTCGAAGCGCCGCGCGGCATGGGGATCGCGCGTGCGATCAAGACGCTGCGCGCGGTGGCGGGCGGGCGCGAGGTGAGCGCCGATCCGCTCTATTTCGCGAGCGGCGCAATGGGTGTCGCAATGGGTGGCGGCGGCGCGGCGCAGGCGAGCGGCTCGGCGGGCCGGATCGGTATCATCGACGGCGGGGTGCCGCCGGGCACGCCGGGTCTCGCGCGGCAGCAGGGCTTTGCGCAGGGCGGGCCGCGCCCCAATGATCATGCCGCGGCGATCGCGTCGCTGCTGACCGGCGGCGGCGGTGTGCGCGGCAGTGCGGGCGGGGCGCGGCTGCATGTCGCGGATGTCTATGGCGACGATCCGGCGGGCGGCAACGCGGCGGCGATCGGCCAGGCGCTGGCGTGGATGGCGCGCGAGCGCGTGCCGGTGGTGGTGGTGAGCCTGGCCGGGCCGCCCAATCCGCTGCTCGGCCGGATCGTCGGCGCGGCGCGGCGGCTGGGCACGGTGGTGGTGGCGGCGGTCGGCAATGACGGCCCGGCGGCAAGGCCCGTCTATCCGGCCGCCTATCCGCAGGCTGTCGCGGTCACCGGGATCGACGCGCGCGGACGCGTGTTGATCGAGGCGGGGCGGGCGGCGAAGCTCGATTATGCGGCGCCGGGCGCGGACCTGCTGGCGCTGGGCGCCGATGGCAAGGCGCGGCGCGTGCGCGGCACCTCGTTCGCGGCGCCGTTCGTGGCGGCGCGGCTGTCGGCGCATCTGGGCGGCGGGATCGACGGCGCGCTGGCGGCGCTCGACCGTGAGGCGCGCGACAAGGGCAAGCGCGGGCTGGGGCGCGGCATCGTCTGTGGCGATTGCGCCACCCGGCCGCGCTGAAATTTTTTCGGATTAAACGCGGATCGGCATCCGTTCCCCTCCTGAAGCGCCGTTCGACGCGGCGCGGATACCAGGAGGATATGATGAAGAACCTGTTCCTTTCCGCCGCAGCCGTCGCCGCATTGACGGTTGCCGTTCCCGCTTGCGCGCAGCTGCTTGGCGGCAGCGGGGGTCTGGGTGGCCAATTGGGCGGTGGCTTGGGTGGCCAGCTCGGCGGTACGCTGGGCGGCGGTCGGCTCGGCGGATCGCTCGACCGGCCGATCGAGCGCACGATCGAACGCACCCGCGAGCCGATCACCAGCACGACGCGCGCAGCCAAATCGGCGCGCGGTTCGGCTGACGTCAACCGCAGCATCGATCGCCGCAGCGGCAAGGTGAGCGCCGATGGCAGCGCCAATGGCGGGATCGCCGGCGCGGTCGACAACAGCACCGGTGCGCTGGGCCGCAGCGCCGGCCTGTCGGGCAGCGGCAGCGCGTCGGGCGGTGCGTCCGGCGGGGCTTCGGCCGACCTGATCGGGACCGACGATGTGCGCGGCACGGTGCGCGGCGCGCGCGATCGTGCGACGGGCGCGGTCGATCGAGTGCGCGGCACCACCGGAGCGGTCCGCGATCGCGCAACCGGCACGGCCGGCCAGGCGGTGGGACGCGCGCAGGGCGCGGCGAGCGGGTTTGGCGCTACCGGATCGGGCAGCGGTTCGGCGAGCGGTTCGGCCGGCAATGGCGGCGCGTCGGGCTCGGCGGCGGGTGAGGGCGCGCTGTCGCTGGCCGGCCCCTCGCTCCCGGCGATCAACCCCGGCATGCGGATCGAGGATGCGCGCGGCCGACTGGTCGGGCGGGTGCAGCAGGTGAACCGCAACGCGCGTGGCCGGATCGAATCGATCGCGATGCGCGTCGGCGATCGGGTGGCGACGCTGCCCGCCGGCAACTTCAGCGCGAACGGCGACGTGCTCGTCTCGGCGATGGGCAAGGGCCAGGTGAAGGACGCCGCCAAATCGCAGGGCGGCGAGGATTAAGTCGCCGCACCCTGCCGGAAACAAAAAACCCCGGGGGCGACCCCGGGGTTTTTCTTGTGTCGCTTGTCGCGAAGGATCAGATCGCCGACACCTCGGCGACGTCGATCTTCACGCCCGGGCCCATCGACGACGAGACCGCGACCTTGCGCAGATACTTGCCCTTGGCGCCGGCCGGCTTGGCCTTGACCACCGCATCGACCAGCGCGTCGAAGTTCGCGCGCAGGTCTTCCGCCGCGAACGACGCCTTGCCGATGCCCGAATGGATGATGCCGGCCTTTTCGACGCGATATTCGACCTGACCGCCCTTGGCGGCCTTCACCGCTTCGGCGACGTTCATCGTGACGGTGCCGAGCTTGGGGTTCGGCATCAGGCCCTTGGGGCCCAGCACCTTGCCCAGGCGACCGACCAAGCCCATCATGTCCGGCGTCGCGATGCAGCGGTCGAACTCGATCTTGCCGCCCTGCACGATCTCGAGCAGGTCTTCCGCGCCGACCACGTCCGCGCCGGCTTCCTTGGCTTCATCGGCCTTGGCGCCCTTGGCGAACACGCCGACGCGCACCGTCTTGCCGGTGCCCTTGGGCAGCGTGACCACGCCGCGCACCATCTGGTCGGCGTGACGCGGATCGACGCCCAGGTTCAGCGCGACTTCGATCGTCTCGTCGAACTTGGCGGTGGCGTTGGTCTTGGCGAGCGCGATCGCTTCGTCCACGCCGTACAGCTTTTCGCGGTCGACCGTGCCGGCCAGGGCCTTCGCCTTCTTCGTCAGCTTTGCCATGATCTTTAGCCCTCCACCACTTCGAGGCCCATCGAGCGGGCGCTGCCTTCAAGGATGCGGGTCGCGGCGTCGATGTCGTTCGCGTTCAGATCCTTCATCTTGGTCTCGGCGATCGCCGACAGCGCGCTGCGCTTGATCGTGCCGGCCTTGACCTTGCCCGGCTCCTTCGAGCCCGACTTCAAATTCGCCGCCTTCTTGATGAGGAAGGTCGCCGGCGGCTGCTTGGTCTCGAACGAGAAGCTGCGATCGGCATAGACGGTGATGATGGTGGGCAGCGGCGTGCCCTTTTCCTGGCCGTCGGTCGCGGCGTTGAACGCCTTGCAGAATTCCATGATGTTGACGCCGCGCTGACCCAGCGCCGGGCCGATCGGCGGCGAGGGATTGGCGGCGCCGGCGGGCACCTGGAGCTTGATATAGCCCGTGATCTTCTTTGCCATGTTTCACTCTCTAGCTGGTCCGCGAACGGACCGGTTCAAGTTTAGCGGTTCAGGCGAATGCCGAGGCATTCTCCCGCATGCTTTCCATTGCTGTCGCGTTGGAAGCGCGGGCGCATAGCGGAGATCGCGGCGACGCGCAACATTGCCTTATCGGCGATCACGGTGCGACACTGGCGCGGGGAGACTCGGGGGGATGGCCATGAGATTGGGAATTGCCGTGGCGTTGGCCGCGATGCTGTGGTCGGCGGGTGCGTCGGCGGAAGCGGTGCGGATGGCCGGCAAGTTCGCGGCGGCGCACCGCGAGGCGGCGCTGCTGCGCTCGCTGGGGATCGATCGCTTTTCCGGGCGCGACGGGCGGGCGCTGGAAATGGCGATCGAACGCGCGCTCTCGCAGCCCGATGTCGAGGGGCGGCCGCATTTCGATCTGATCGGCGCGTTCGGCGCCGGGCCTGGGCCGGAGGGCGTGCTGGGCGGCGCGGCGCGGAGCGGCGTCCAGGAGAACCGCTACAAGGGCAAGGAAAAGCAATGCGTCGAGCGCGGCGCGAACGACAAATGCACGCGCGAGGCGGAGGTCGAGGTCGACTGTATCCGGCGCGTGATCGATCTGAACGCCGACCTGCGGCTCGAGCGGCGGTCGGATGGGCGCATCGTCTATTCGGTGGCGAAGTCGCGGCGCGACGAGGCGAGCTGGTGCCGCGGCAAGAACCCGCCGCGCACGGTCGAGGAAGCGGTGCGGGGCATGATCATGGATGTGGCGGGCGAGGTGCGCCGCGACATCGCGCCGCGCGTCGAGGACTATTCGATCCGCTTCCGCGAAAGCACGCGCGGGCTGCCCAGGGAACTGGAGCGGCCGTTCAAGGACGCGGTGAGGCAGACCCAGCGCGACCTGCGTGCCGCCTGCGCGGCGTGGACGGCGATGGACGGGCAGGCGCCGGGGCACCCTTCAGTGACGTTCGACCTTGGCCTGTGCGCCGAGGCGGCGCGGGACTATGCCGGCGCGCTGGCGCTGTACCGCCGCGCGGCACCGCTGATCTCACGTGGGAGCAACGAGGCGACGGCGGGCGCGGATCGCGTGGCCAGCCTGATCGCGGCGCGGGAGGATGATGCGGCTCGGGGGCGGTAGAGTAAAATCCTCCCCGGCACGGGGAGGTGGCATCGCGAAGCGATGACGGAGGGGGCGGGCCGCCTGCGCTGCGCTTTGTGGCGAGCCCCCCTTCACCAGCCTGCGGCTGGTCCCCCTCCCCGTGCCGGGGAGGATCAGACCGTCAACGCTGCGCGCCGCCGCGCTGGCCACCGCCATTGCCGCCGGCCGGACGCGCGCTGAACTTCTTCTTGCGCGGGCCGTAGAAGCGCGGGCGATCGCCCTGCGGACGCTGATCGCCGCCCTCGCGCCCGCCGCCGAAGCTGGCGCCGAGCGTCTGGCGCTGGCCTTCAGGACGCGTCTGACGCTCACCCTGCGGACGGTCGCCACGGGGCTGATCGCCTTGGCGGCGCTCGCCGGCGGGGTTGGCGCGGGGACCGCGCTGGCTCTGCGAATTGTGACGATGATGCGCGTTGCGATCCTGCATGGTCCGGCCGTTGCGGCCGTTCTGCTCGTCGCGGCTCATCTGCACTGGCGCGCGGGTCGACTTGATCCTGGCGGATTCGGCCAGGAAATTCTCGGGCAGCGGCTGGACGGTGATCTTCTGGCGGATCAGCCGCTCGATGTCGCGCAGGTACGGCCGCTCGTCGTCGGCGCAATAGCTGACCGCAATGCCGTCATTGCCCGCGCGCGCCGTCCGCCCGATGCGGTGGACATACTGGTCGGGCACGTTGGGCAGTTCGAAGTTGAACACATGGCTGACGCCCGACACGTCGATGCCGCGCGCGGCGATGTCGGTCGCGACCAGGATCTTGACCTTGCCCGAACGGAACTCGGCGAGCGCGCGTTCGCGCTGCGGCTGGCTCTTGTTGCCGTGGATCGCGTTGGACGCGATGCCGTTGCCGGCGAGCAGCTTCACGACGCGGTCGGCGCCATGCTTGGTGCGCGTGAACACCAGCGCGCGCTCGATCGCCTCGTTGCGCAGGTGCAGGGTGAGGAGCGACTGCTTCTCGGTCTGGTTGACGTGGGTGACGAACTGCTCGACGCGCTCGGCGGTGGTGGCGACGGGGGTCACCTTCACCTCGACCGGCTCGTGGATGAACTGGTTGGCGAGATCGCGGATCGACTTGGGCATGGTGGCCGAGAAGAACAACGTCTGGCGCTTGCTCGGCAACTCGCGGACGATGCGCTTGAGCGCATGGATGAAGCCCAGGTCCATCATCTGGTCGGCTTCGTCGAGTACCAGGATCTCAATGCCGAGCAGGATCGCATAGCATTGCTCGATCAGGTCGACGAGGCGGCCCGGCGTGGCGACGACGATGTCGACGCCGCGCGCGAGGTCGGTCTTGTTCTTGTGGATCGAGGTGCCGCCGAACACGGTCGCGACGGTCAGCTTGGTGCCCTTCGAATATTGGCGCGCGCTTTCGGCGATCTGGCTTGCCAGCTCGCGCGTCGGGGCGAGGACGAGCATGCGACAGCCGCGCGGCTGGGCGCGCTTGTTCGACGCGACCAGGCGGTCGATCGAGGGCAGCATGAACGCGGCGGTCTTGCCGGTGCCGGTCTGCGCGATGCCCAGCAGGTCGCGGCCTTCCAGCAGCGCGGGAATCGACTGCGCCTGGATCGGCGTCGCCTCGCTATAGCCCTTGGCGGCAAGCGCGGCGAGAACGGTCTCGCTGAGACCGAGTTGATTGAATTGCATTGAAAAACCTTATGTGAATCGGCTCACGCACGAGCCCGAACGGCGCGCGCGGAAGCGGTGTCGAAATGACGACCCGCGTGACTGGGGAAGCCGGATAGATCAACCGAGGCGGAGCCATGGCGCCGGATTTGGGCCGGCGCCGGATCACGCTGCATGACGCCTCGCTGGGCGGGGATATGGCAGACAAGCTGCCGAAAGTCAATGACCCGCCGGCGTCATCCAGCTTCGCGCACGGGCGGGGCGGTGGGGTCGAGAATGATCGCGGCGGCCGCGGCGAGCTGTGTCATCAGCTCGACGGTCTCGGGATCGATCGGCCCGGCCTGTTTCCAATAGGCACCGAGCGCGGCGGTGCGGCCGATCGGGAACATCGCCATGCCGTGCACGAAGGTCGCGAGATAGGCGTTGAGCGGCACGCGCGGATCGTTGCGGATGTCGGGGATCAGGATCGGCTCGCCCGCCATGATCGCCAGGCCCGAGATGCACATCGCGATCGGAAACCGCTGGCCGGTCCACAGCGTGCCGATCGCGTCCTCGGCGACATAGGCGACCTCGTCGCCCTCGCGGCGGACCACGGTGATGCCGTCCGCGGCGGCGACGACGCGGGCATGGTCGCACAGGATGGCGATCGCGTCCGCCTCGTCCGTGGCGGCGCTCAACAGGCCCGCGCTGTGCGCGAGCCTGACCCTGCGATTGAGGAAGCCCCGTTGCGGCACCTCATTCCCCCCTTTGCCGCGATTGTAGCACGGCTTTTCGGGGTCACAAAAAGCGCATGTGAAACAGGGGATTAACCGGCCGCCTTGGCCAGACCGCGCGACAATTGCAGCGCGGCGTTGAGTCGCGCGCGCGGGGATGCCCAGGCGCGGGCGATCACCAGCTTCATGTCCGGGCGCAATTTCGCCGTGCCTTCAAGACGTTCGACATAGGCGAGCAGGCCTTCGACGCTGGGGAACTTGTCTTCGTGGAAGCTGACCAGCGCGCCCTTCGGCCCGACATCGATCTTGGCGATGCACGCCTTTTTTGCGTTCAATTTGGTTTCAATCAGCAGCAGCAGGTTCTCGGTCTCTTCGGGCAGCTTGCCGAAGCGGTCGATCAGCTCGGCGGCGAACTCGTCGATGCCGCGCTTGTCCTCGACCTCGTTCAGGCGGCGATAGAGGCCCATGCGCAGGTCGAGATCGGGGACGAAGCCCTCGGGGATCAGGATCGGCGCGTCGACGGTGATCTGCGGGCTGAGGTCGCGCGGGCGCTCGTCGCGTGAGGATCCGGCCTTGGCGTCGAGGATCGCCTCCTCCAGCATCGACTGGTAGAGCTCGTAGCCGACTTCCTTGATATGCCCTGACTGCTCGTCGCCGAGCAGGTTGCCGGCGCCGCGGATATCGAGATCGTGGCTGGCGAGCTGAAAGCCGGCGCCCAGTGAATCCAGATCGGACAGGACTTTCAGCCGCTTTTCCGCGCCTTCCGTCATCTGCCGCTGCGGCGCGGTGGTGAGATAGGCATAGGCGCGCGTCTTGGCCCGCCCGACGCGGCCGCGCAGCTGATAGAGCTGGGCCAGGCCGAAGCGGTCGGCGCGGTTGACGATCATCGTGTTCGCCGACGGGATATCGAGCCCGGATTCGATGATCGTGGTCGAGACCAGCACCTCGTATTTGCGGTCGTAGAAGGCGGACATGCGCTCCTCGACCTCGCTCGGCGCCATCTGGCCGTGGGCGACGACGTAGCGCACCTCGGGCACCTCATCGCGCAGGAACTGTTCGATGTCGGGCAGGTCGGCGATGCGCGGGGTGACGAAGAAGCTCTGGCCGCCGCGATAATGTTCGCGCAGCAGGGCTTCGCGCAGCACCACCGGGTCCCACGGCATGACATAGGTGCGCACCGCGAGCCGATCGACCGGCGGGGTCTGGATCACGCTGAGCTCGCGCAGGCCCGACATCGCCATCTGCAAGGTGCGCGGAATCGGCGTGGCGGTGAGGGTGAGGACGTGGACGTCGGCCTTCAACGACTTCAGCCGCTCCTTGTGGGTGACGCCGAACCGCTGTTCCTCGTCGACGATGACGAGGCCCAGGCGCTTGAACTCGACGCCCTTGGCCAGGACGGCGTGGGTGCCGATGACGATATCCATCTGGCCGGCCTCAAGGCCCTCGCGGGTCGCCTTGGCCTCGGCGGCGGGGACGAGGCGCGAAAGGCGGCCGATGCGGATCGGAAAGCCTTCGAACCGCGCCACGAAATGGGTGAAATGCTGGCGCGCGAGGAGGGTGGTGGGGCAGACGACCGCGACCTGCTGCCCCGCCATCGCCGCGACGAAGGCGGCGCGCAACGCCACTTCGGTCTTGCCGAAGCCGACATCGCCGACGACCAGCCGGTCCATCGGGCGGCCGGCGCCGAGATCCTCGATGACGTCGCCGATCGCGCGATCCTGGTCGTCGGTTTCCTGGAAGGGGAAACGATCGACGAAGGCGGGATAGCCGCCGGGATCGGGTTCGAGCACTTCGCCGGGCCGCACCGCGCGCGCGGCGGCGGTGGCGATAAGCTCACCCGCGATCTCGCGGATGCGCTCCTTCATGCGCGACTTGCGGCGCTGCCACGCTTCGCCGCCGAGCTTGTCGAGCGAGGCGCCTTCCTCGCTGCTGCCGTAGCGGGAGAGGACTTCGAGATTCTCGACCGGCACGTAGAGCTTGTCGCCGCCGGCATAGGTCAGCGCGACGCAATCGTGCGGCGCCTTCTGCACCGGGATCTGCGTCAGCCCCTCATAGCGGCCGATGCCGTGTTCGAGATGGACGACGAGGTCGCCGGGGGAGAGGGTGGCGAGCTCGGCGAGGAAGGCGTCGGTCGATTTCTTGCGCTTGTTGCGGCGGACGAGGCGGTCGCCGAGCATGTCCTGTTCGGTGAGGACGGCCACATCGGGGGTGGTGAAGCCGTGGTCGAGCGGCAGGACGATGAGGGCAACGCCCCGGTCGGCCTGGCCCAGTGCTTGCTGCCGGTTGTCGCCAAATGCCAGGCTCTTGAGGCCGTGGTCTTGCAGCAGGCCCTTCAACCGCTCGCGCGAGCCGGTCGAATAGCTGGCGAGGATGGGCTTCTTGCCCGCCTTGCGCAGTTTGCCGAGATGTTCGGTGACCGCGTCATAGATGTTGGTGCCGGCGGCGCGCTCGGGGGCGAAATCGCGTGGGCCATCGACGTCGAAGTCGAGCACGGTCGCGGATTCGGGCTCGTGGAACGGCGTGGCGATATGGGCGGTCGCGGTCTTGAGCCGGTCGGCCCATTCGCCTGAGGTCAAATAGAGTTCGCCGGGGCCGAGCGGGCGGTAGCTGCCGGCGTCGGTCGATTGTGCGCGGACGCGGTTGGACTGGTAATCGGCGATCGCCTCGAACCGCGCTTCGGCGGCACCCGTCTCGCCCGAATCGCGAATGACGACGGCGTGGTCGGGGAGGTGGTCGAACAGTGTCTCCAGCCGGTCCTCGAACAGCGGGAGCCAATGTTCCATCCCGGCGAGGCGGCGGCCGTCGCTGATCGCCTGATAGAGCGGGTCGCCGGTCGCGGTGGCGCCGAATTTCTCGCGATAGCGGGTGCGGAACCGCTTGATCGTTTCCTCGTCGAGCAGCGCTTCGCTGGCCGGGAGCAGGGTGAAGCCGTCGATGCGGCCGGTGGTGCGCTGGTCGGCGGGATCGAAGGTGCGGACGCTCTCGATCTCGTCGCCGAAGAAATCGAGGCGCAGCGCCTGGTCGGCGCCGGATGGGAACA
This sequence comes from uncultured Stakelama sp., assembly GCA_964413495.1. Taxonomy (GTDB): domain Bacteria; phylum Pseudomonadota; class Alphaproteobacteria; order Sphingomonadales; family Sphingomonadaceae; genus Sphingomonas. Next base: position 108,615 of record CAYPRW010000004.1, read on the forward strand.
GGTCGACCAGGCCGCCGCGCACCGCGAACTCGCCCGAATCATGCACGGTGTCGGTACGGACATAGCCGTTGGACGAAAGCAGCGCGGCGAGCTTGTCGAGCGAGATGCGCTCGCCCGGCGCCAGCCGCGCGGTCATCTGGCGGACGCGGAACGGGGTGAGCGTGCGCTGCGTCGCGGCGTTGACGGTGGTGAGGATCAGGCGCGGCCTGGTCGCCCTGGTCTGGAGTGCGGCGAGCGCGGCCATGCGTTCGGCCATCACGCGCAGCGTGGGGCTGGCGCGATCATAGGGCAGGCAGTCCCAGGCGGGGAACTGCACGATTTCGAGCTCGGGCGCGAAGAAGCTCGCGGTCGCGGCGACGGCGCGCATCGCGGAGTCGTCGGGCGCGATGTAGACGGCGCCCGCGGTGCTGGCGCGCGCGAGATCGGCGAGCAGCCAGGGGAGGAAACCGGCCGGGACGCCGGCGAGCGTCAACGGCGCCTTGGCGGCGAGGATGCGATTGAGGTCGGGCACGTCTATCGGCTGACGGGCACGTAGTTCAGGGTTTTCAGCGCGGACATGATCGTGCCGTGATACGCCGGGGGCACCGGCGCGGTTCCCATCGCCCAGGCCATGATGTCGACGTCCTGCTCCTCCAGCAGCGCCTCGAACAGCTCGATCTCGGCGTCGCTCCAGCCCGCATGATGCGCGTCGAAGAAACCGCCGATCATCAGGTCGGCTTCCTTGACGCCGCGATGCCAGGCGCGGAAGCGGAGGCGTTTCAAACGGGTTTCACGGTCCATGTCGTCCAACGCGGATTGGCCGACGGCGCTTTTATGCGCCCTCGGCTGGGTTTGCGGCCAAATAGGCAGGGCATGTGGAAAAAGCCAGTTCCCCTGCGAAAGCAGGGGCCCAGGGCGGCAAGCGGTGCGCTCGATAACCCTGGGCCCCTGCTTTCGCAGGGGAACAAGATCGCCTAAATCGAAAACCGATGCGCCCCGACATCCTCAACCCGCTCTTTGCCGAAGTGACCGCGCTCAAGGGCGTGGGGCCGCAGCTCGCCAAGCCGCTGGAACGGTTGGGCCTTGCGCGGGTGGTGGACGTGGCGTTCCATCTGCCGAGCGGGTGGATCGACCGGCTGCCGCGCGAGGTGCTTGACCAGGCCGATGTCGGGCGGACGATCGCGATCAGGCTGACGCCGGTGAACTATCGCATGAGCGGCAGCGCGCGCGCGCCGGCGCGGGTCGAGGCGGTCGATGGGCGCGGCAATCATGTGACTTTGGTGTTCTTTGGCGGGAATAGCGGCTGGGCGAAGAAGCAGCTGCCGTTGAACGAGCCGCGCTGGGTGTCGGGCAAGCTCGACCAGTATGGCCAGGAATTGCAGATCGTGCATCCCGAAGTGGTGTTGCCGGCGGAGGCGCAGCCGGGGGGCAGGGAGGCGGTCTATCCGCTCTCGGAAGGGATGACGTCGAAGCGGCTGGCGGCATTGGCGGCGCAGGCGATCGAACGCGCGCCGGAATTGCCCGAGTGGATCGAGCCGAGCCTGAAGACGAAGCATGGCTGGCCGGACTGGCGCGAGGCGCTGGTACGGATCCATGCCGATCCGGCGGACGTGAAGGCCCGCGACCGACTGGCCTATGACGAGGTGTTCGCCAACCAGCTGGCGCTGATGCTGGTGCGCGGCGCGGCGCGGGGGAAGAAGGGGCGGGCATTGCAGGGCGACGGGCGGCTGCGCGGCGCGCTGCGGCTGCCCTATGCGCCGACCGGCGCGCAGGCGCGCACGATCCGCGAGATCGAGGGCGACCTGGCGCAGGCGCGGCCGATGCTGCGGCTGTTGCAGGGCGATGTCGGCGCGGGCAAGACGCTGGTGGCGGCATGCGCGCTGCTGATCGCGGTCGAGGCGGGGGCGCAGGGGGCGATGCTGGCGCCGACCGAGATTCTGGCGCGGCAGCATTTCGAGACGTTGCAGCGGCTGTTTTCCGGGCTGGGCGTGAACATCGCCATCCTGACCGGGCGCGACAAGGGCCGCGCGCGGGAAGCGACGCTGATGGGGCTGGCGGACGGATCGATCGATATCCTGATCGGCACGCATGCGATCTTTCAACAGGGCGTCGACTATCGCGACCTGGGGCTGGTGGTGGTGGACGAGCAGCACCGCTTCGGCGTGGCCGAGCGGATGATGCTGCAGGCCAAGGCGCGCGTCGCGCCGCACCTGCTGGTGATGACCGCGACGCCGATCCCGCGCACGCTGCAGCTCGCGACGCATGGCGAGATGGACGTCAGCAAGCTCGACGAGATGCCGCCGGGGCGGATGCCGATCGAAACCTCGGTCATCAGCGAGGAACGGCTGGACGAGATCGTCAATGGGCTGGCGCGGCACCTGTCCAGCGGCGGCCAGGCCTATTGGGTGTGCCCGCTGGTCGAGGAGAGCGAGAAGGTCGACATGGCGGCGGCCGAGGCGCGGGCGGAGGCATTGCGGTCGCGGTTCGGGGATCGCATCGGGCTGGTGCACGGGCGGATGAAGGGGCCGGAGAAGGACGCGGTGATGGCGCGCTTTTCGGCGGGTGAGCTTGGCGTGCTGGTCGCGACGACGGTGATCGAGGTGGGGGTGGACGTGCCCAACGCCACGCTGATCGTGATCGAGCATGCCGATCGCTTCGGGCTGGCGCAATTGCACCAGCTGCGTGGGCGGGTGGGGCGCGGCGGCGGGCGGTCGATGTGCGTGTTGTTGCGTGGGGGTTCGCTGAGCGAGACGGCGCGGGCGCGACTGGCGCTGATGCGTGAGACCAATGACGGGTTCCGCATCGCCGAGGAGGATCTGCGGCTGCGCGGCGCGGGCGAGATGCTGGGTACGCGCCAGTCGGGGGAACAGACCTTCCGGCTGGCGCCGCCCGAGAAGTTCGCCGAACTGATCGGCGCGGCCAATGCCGATGCACGGTTGCTGGTCGATCGCGACGGCGGGCTCACGGGCGATCGCGGCGCGGCGGCGCGGGTGGCGCTGTATCTGTTCGAGCGTGATGCGGCGGTGGGGTTGCTGCGGGCGGGATAGAAGAAGGTTTGGTTCGCGCGAAGGGGTTGTCCTGCCGCGCAGCGGCCTTCACCTTGTCGCCGGTCGCGCTTGCGGTGCAGTCGAGATGCAAGAGGCGCTTCGCGCCAAGGGCAAACCGCTTCGCGCCTTTGCGCCTTCGCGTGAACCCAACCTACTTCTTCAACATCGTCGCGAGCAGCTCGTAATAGCTGGCAAGATCGATCGCCGTCTCGAAATTGACGCCGATCCGTCCGCCCAGCACCCATCGCACCTCGGCCACCACGACGCCCACGCCCGGCAGCGTCACGCGCAGCCGGTCGCCCTCGGCAAAGGCGGCGTCGCAGCGCGCCATCAGGCCGTGCGGTGAGATGTTGACCACCAGCAGCATGTGCGGCTGTGCGTCGGGGCCAAAGGCGCGCGCGCGGTAATGGACCTCGTCCCGGTCCGCCACGCGCCGTTCGTCGGCCGCCACCTTTGAAGAGAGATAGGTCACACGTCTCCCCTTGGACACGATGTCCCTGGAAACGGATGGTAATCGGCGGACGTAAACGCGGCGGCAACCGGCATGGTTACCGAACGCCTATCGCGTCGCGCGTGTCTCAGCCGGGATCGAGCAGCCCGTGATGCTTCTTGCCCGCCGAAACGCGGACCTGCGCGGCGACGGTGACGGTTGCGGTCTCGTCGCTCACCTTCTCACCGTCGATGCGCGCGCCGCCGCCCTTGATGAGCCGTCGCGCCTCGCCCTTCGACGCGGCGAAACCGAGGCCCACCAGCGCATCGACCACGCTGATCTCGCCGCGGACGGCCAGCATCGGGAGGGTGTCGCCCGAAACGCCTTCCTCGAACGTCTTCCTCGCCGTTTCCGCCGCCGCTTCGGCCGCGGCGCGGCCACGGCACATGGCGGTGGCCTGGGTCGCGAGGATTTTCTTGGCCTCGTTGATCTCGGCGCCTTCGAGCCGTTCCAGCCGGGCGATCTCGTCGAGCGGCAAATCGGTGAACAGGCGCAGGAAGCGGCCGACATCGCGGTCGTCGGTGTTGCGCCAGAATTGCCAATAATCGAACGCCGGCAGCTGATCCTCGTTGAGCCACACCGCGCCCGACATGGTCTTGCCCATCTTGCCGCCGTCGGCGGTGGTGATCAGCGGGGTGGTGACGCCATAGACCTCCGCCCCGTCGGCGCGGCGCGACAGCTCGATGCCGTTGACGATATTGCCCCACTGGTCCGACCCGCCGAGTTGCAGGCGGCAGCCATGGCGGCGGCTGAGCTCCAGGAAATCGTACGCCTGGAGGATCATGTAGTTGAATTCGAGGAACGACAGCGATTGCTCACGATCGAGCCGCAGCTTCACCGAATCGAAGCTGAGCATGCGGTTGACCGAGAAATGCTGGCCGTAATCGCGCAGGAAGGGGAGGTATTCGAGGCTATCGAGCCAGTCGGCATTGTCGAGCATGATCGCGTCGGTCGGCCCGTCCCCGAACGTCAGGAACGGTTCGAACACGGTCTTGATCGAGGCGATGTTCGACGCGATCGTCTCGGCCGTCATCAGCTTGCGCGCCTCGTCCTTGAACGAAGGGTCGCCGACCTTGCCGGTGCCGCCGCCCATCAGCACGATCGGCTTGTGCCCGCTCTGCTGGATACGGCGCAGCAGCATGATCTGGACGAGGCTGCCGACATGCAGCGACGGCGCGGTCGGATCGAAGCCGATATAGGCGGGCACGATCTGCTTTTGCGCCAGCGCGTCGAGCGCGGTGGCGTCGGTGACCTGGTGGATGTACCCACGGTCGGACAGGGTGCGAAGCAGATCGGACTGGTATTGCGTCATGGTGAGGCCCCCTTATCCGCCATTCCTCGCTTCGTCATCCCCGCTGAACCGGGGTCCATTGCCGGTGTGGGCGAGATGGCGATAGATGGGCCATGCATCACGCGCTTCTTTGCCACCCGGCGATGCCCGCCAGGACCGTCCGATCGGTGGATGTCGAGTTGACGATGACGGACGCGGAAGATGTGCTGCTGACCTTTTACGTCACCCCCGCCCATGCGCTCGCCGTTTCCGAACCGATGATGGCGGGCCGCGCGGACGAATTATGGCGGCAAACCTGTTTCGAGCTGTTTCTGAAACCCGAGCGCGAGGCGGCTTATTTCGAGTTCAACCTTTCCCCATCGGGAAAATGGGCGGCCTATGCGTTCGACGATTATCGCGCGGGGATGCGCGATCTGGCATTGCCCGTCGATCCGCACATCGAGCTGGAGCGGCAAGGCGAAGCGTTCGTGCTGGAAGCCGATGTCGATCTGTCGGCCATCCCATGCGGCAAGTTGCTGGCGGGGATCAGTGCCGTGATCGAGGAGGTCGACGGCACCAAATCCTATTGGGCGCTGCGCCATCCCGCGGGCGCGCCGGATTTCCATCATGCCGATTGCTTTGCGCTCGAACTCCCGGCACCTGAAGCGCCATGAACTTCGGTATCGACCGGCTGCTTGCCGACGCATCGCTTCTGAACCAGCTCAAAGGGCGCCGCGTCGCGCTGCTCGCGCATCCCGCTTCGGTGACGGCGGACCTCACGCACTCGCTGGACGCGCTGGTCGCGGCGGGGGTGAACGTCTCGGCGGTGTTCGGGCCGCAGCATGGCGTGCGCGGCGACCTGCAGGACAATATGATGGAGTCGCCCGACGATATCGATCCCACTTACGGCATGCCGGTGTTCAGCCTGTATGGCGAGGTGCGGCGGCCGACCGGGCAATCGATGCAGACGTTCGACGTGATGCTGATCGACCTGCAGGATCTGGGCTGCCGCATCTACACCTATGTGACGACGCTGCTCTACATGCTGGAAGCGGCGGCGGCGCACGGCAAGGCGGTATGGGTGCTCGACCGGCCCAACCCGGCGGGGCGGCCGGTGGAGGGGCTGACGTTGCTGCCCGGCTGGGAAAGTTTTGTCGGCGTGGGGCCGATGCCGATGCGGCACGGCATGACGCTGGGTGAGATGGGCGCCTGGTTCGTCGACCGGTTCAAGCTCGACGTCGAGTATCGCGTGATCGAGATGGCGGGCTGGCGGCCCGACGACGCACCGGGCTTCGGCTGGCCGGTGGACCGCGTGTGGATCAACCCCAGCCCTAATGCGGCGAACGTCAACATGGCGCGGGCCTATGCCGGCACGGTGATGCTGGAAGGGACGACGCTGTCCGAGGGGCGCGGGACGACGCGGGCGCTGGAGCTGTTCGGCGCGCCCGATATCGAGGCGAAGGCGGTGATCGGTGAGATGCGCCGCATCGCGCCGGACTGGCTGGCGGGCTGCACGTTGCGCGACTTCTGGTTCCAGCCGACCTTTCACAAGCATGTCGGGCAATTGTGCAGCGGGGTGTTCATCCATGCCGAGGGGGCGGGATATGATCACGGGGCGTTCCGGCCGTGGCGGCTGCAGGCGCTGGGGTTCAAGGCGATCCGGGCGCTGTACCCGGAGTATGAATTGTGGCGCGATTTTCCGTATGAATATGAATTCGACAAGCTGGCGATCGACGTGATCAACGGCGGACCGGGGCTGCGCGAATGGGTGGACGATGCGGGCGCGGCGCCGGGTGACCTCGATGCTGTGGCGGGCGCCGATGAGGCGGCCTGGGTGGCGCGGCGGCGGGATTTCCTGCTGTATTGAGGTCGCCAAGAAGAAGAGTTGGTTCACGCGAAGGCGCGAAGGCGCGAAGAGGTTGCGCTTGGCGCGAAGCGCCTTTTTGCATCTCGACTGTACCGCAAGCGGAGCCGGCGATAAGGTGAAAGCCGCTGACGCGGCAGAACCACCTCTTCGCGCCTTTGCGCCTTCGCGTGAACCAATCCTCTTCCTTCCCCAAACACTTTGCCCTAACCGCAAGACCCATGCTGGTGGGGCTGATTTTCGCGACGGAGGATGCGGGCGACCGGCCGGGGACGCTGGCGGCGACGCTGCCGTTCGGGGGCATGACTTTGCTCGAATATCAGGCGCGGCTGCTGGTCGGCGCGGGGGCGGGGCATATCCTGGTCGCGGTGACGCGGATGACGCCGGCGCTGCTCGGCGCGGTCAGCCGTGCGGCGAAGCGCGGCGTGCCGGTCGATGTCGTGCGATCGGCGCAGGAGGCGGCGGCCAAGGCGCACCCGCTGGCCAGCGTGGTGGTGATCGCCGACGGGCTGGTGACGACCGACGATGTAGTCGATCGCGTGGCGGGCGAGGGCAAGGACGCGGTGGTGGTGACGCAGGACCCTTCGGCCTCGCTCGAACGGCTCGACGCGCGGTCGTGCTGGGCGGGCGTGGCGCGCGCGCCGGCGCAGCGGCTGGCCGATATCGCGGCGTTTCCGCCCGATTATGACTTCCAGTCGACGCTGCTGCGCGCGATCGTCCAGGCGGGAGCGGAGCAGATCGCGCTGCCGGCGAGCGCGGTACGTGCCGGCCATGGCGTGGAGCGCGAGGGTGCGGCGCTGGCCAGCCGCAGCAACGCGGTGCTGGCGGCGCTGACCGAGCGGCGGACGAGCTGGGCCGACCGCCATGTGTTCACGCGGATCGCGCGCTGGGTGCTGCCCAAGGTGGTCGAGCAGGCGCTGCCCGGCTGGTTGCTGACCGCGATCGGGGTGACGCTGGGCGGCGGCGCGGCGGCGCTGATCGCGGCGGGCTGGCCGTGGGGGGTGGCGGTGGCGCTGCCCGGCGTGGCCGCGCTGGCGACCGGCGCGGCGCTGTCGGCGCTGCGGGGTGAGGACCGGCGCGCGAACGTGCAGGAAGCATTGATCGCGGGTGTCGCCGGGTTGGTGATCCTGGTGCTGGGCGCGGCCGAATCGCAGGTGGACGTGACGTGGGACGGGCTGATCCTGGCGCTGGCGACGGTGGCCGCGACCGCGATCGGCGAGCGCACCCAGGCGCGGGTGCGGCGCTGGTGGGGCAGCCCGGCGGGCTATCTGCTGATCGTCACACCCTTTGCCATCGCCGGACGGGTGAGCTGGGCGTTGATGGCGGTTGCGCTCTATGCCTTCGTCACGCTGGCCGCGGCGGTTGAGAGCCGGCGCGAAAAGCCTTAATCTCAACGTAACGCAACATGTTGTAGGGCGTGAGCATGTCCGACCGACATGGCGACATGAGCGAAGCCGTGCGTGACGGCGCCCGGACGCTGATCGCGCAGGCCGCGGCGGCGGACCATGCCGCGCATCTTGGGCTCGCCGCGTCGATCGACGATTTCTTCCTGTCCGATGCCGGGCGGCTTGACGAGCGCACCCGGCTGGCGCTGGCGCGGCTGTTGCGCGCGCTGATCGAAACGGTGGCGGGCGAGGTGCGGGGGCATGCCGCGCGACTGTTGCGCGCGCAGGGCGAGGCGGCACAGGCCACGGCGCTGGAGGATGCGCGGGACTTGCCCGCGCGGCTGGCGGATGCGGGCGTGCTGCGCGACGGCGATCTGATGGCGGAATTGCTGGGGCGCGTGCGGCAGGAGCTGCTCGCCAGCTTCATGCCCGCCCAGGCGCCTGACGAGCCCGACCGGCCCAGCCTGATCAATCGCTTCGTCCAGCATCCCGATCGGGTGTTGGCACAGGGCGCGATGGCGGTGCTGGTCGCCGAAAGCCGCCGGCGCAGCGTGCCCGAACGGGGCCCGCCGGCGCAGACCGACCTGCCCGCCGAACTGCATCATCGGCTGGTGTGGTGGGTGGCGGCCGCGCTGCGCGAAGCGGGCGCCGCTGCGCCGGGCACCTCCGCCGCGCTCGATCGCGCGCTGGCCGAGGCCGCGCAGCGCAGCCTGGCGGCGCATGACGAGGGCGATCGGCTGGAGGCGGCGGCGATGCGGCTGGCGGCGGCGATCGACGCGCAGCCGGACGAGCTGGCGGACCTGATGATCGAGGCGCTGGGCGACCGGCGCGTGCCGCTGTTCGCCGGGCTGCTCGCCCATGCATTGGGCGTGGTTTATGCCGTGGCGCGCGACCTGACGCTCGATGCCGGCAGCGAACGGCTGTGGGTCGCGCTGCGCGCGCTGGACTTTGCGCGCGGGGCGATCGCGCGGATCGGCGTGGCGCTGAGCGAGGCCGACCCGCGCCGCGATATCGAGGCGTTCGCCGACCGGCTCGACACGATCATGGCGATCGAAGCCGATGCGGCGCGGGACGCGATGGCGCGGCTGCGGCTGCCCGCCGAATTCCGCGCGGCGATCCTGGCGCTGGAAGGGCGCGGGCGATGAACGCGCTCGACCCGCATGCGCCGGTGGCGATCGGGCGGATCGGCAATGACGGTCGGCTGGTGGATGCCGAGGCGCGACTGGCCGACCTCAACGCGCGTGCCGGAGGCAGCGCCGGCGCGCCGCTGGCGGTGCCGCAGATCGCGTCGATCGCGCGGCTGGCGCGGCGGCTGGGGATCGCGGTATCGCGCGGCATCGTCGCGGCGGACGGCGAGGACGATCTCGACCTGTGGGTCCGCGCCGAACCCGATGCGACGGGCGTGCGGATCGAGGTGAGCGGCTGGCGCCCGCGCACCGCCTGGCGCGCGGTTGCGGAGGATGCCGCGCGTGAGGGCGATTTCCTGCGCGTGCAGGCCGATTGGGTGTGGGAGACCGACGCCGCGATGCGGATCACCCATTTGTCGATCGAGGCCGGCGCGCGCCACGGGTTCGACGCGCGCGCGATGCTGGGCCAGCCGATCACGTTGCTGTTCGCGCTGGAGGCCGATGCGGAAGGCGCGCTGCCGATGTTGAGCGCCGCCGCCGGGCAGACGCGGTTCGAGGGACAGGTCGCCGAACTGCGCGGCACGGGCCGGCGCGTGCGGCTGTCGGCGAGCACGCGGATCGACGCGGAGGGGCGGTTCGCCGGGTTCACCGGCGCGGCGTCGGCGATCGATCCGGCGCATGGCATGGCGGCGGCGCCCGTAGCGCCCGCCGCGGGGTTCGACGGCGAATTCGGCCGACGGCTCGATCGCGCGCTGCGCTCGCCGCTCAACCGCATCATCGCCAATGCCGACAGCATCAGTGCGCAAGTCGATGGACCGTTGCGTGACGATTATGCCGGCTATGCCAACGACATCGCCAGCGCGGGGCGGCATCTGTTGTCGCTGGTCGACGACCTCGCCGATCTGAGCGCGGTGGAGCGCGATGATTTCGCGGTCGAGGTCGAACCGCTCGACCTTGCCGATCTGGCGCGCCGCGCCGCCGGGCTGCTGGCGGTGCGCGCGGGCGAGGCACAGGTCACGATCGACAAGCCGGGCGAGGCGGAAGCGATGCCGGTGACCGGCGAGTTCCGTCGCGTGTTGCAGATCCTGGTCAATCTGATCGGCAACGCGCTGCGCTATTCGCCGCCGGGCGGGACGGTGTGGATCCGGCTGGAGCGCGACGGGGCGCTGGGCTGCGTGATCGTCGCCGATCAGGGCAAGGGCGTCGCGGCGGAAGACCAGGTGAGGATCTTCGAGAAATTCGGCCGCGTCGATCCCACCGAACCGGGCGGCAGCGGCCTTGGCCTCTATATCGCGAGGCGGCTGGCGCGCGCGATGGGCGGCGACATCACCGTCGACAGCGCGCCGGGACAGGGCGCACGCTTCGTGCTGACGCTGCCGAGCCGCGAGGGCTGAATGTCCTCCCCCGGAAGCTTCGCGCCGGGGGAGGATCGCTGTTACCGCTTGTCCACGCTCACATAATCGCGCTGCGTCGGGCCGGTGTAGAGCTGGCGCGGGCGGCCGATCTTCTGGTCGGGATCCGAAATCATCTCGTTCCACTGCGCGACCCAGCCGACGGTGCGGGCGAGCGCGAACAGCACGGTGAACATCGTCGTCGGGAAGCCGATCGCCGAAAGGATCACGCCCGAATAGAAATCGACGTTCGGGTACAGTTTCTTGTCGATGAAATATTGATCCTTGAGCGCGATCTGCTCAAGCTCGCGCGCGGTGTCGAGCACCGGATCGCTGATGCCGAGCTTGTCGAGCACTTCGGTGGCGGCCTTGGACAGCACCTTCGCGCGCGGATCGAAATTCTTGTACACGCGGTGGCCGAAGCCCATCAGTCGGAACGGGTCGTCCTTGTTCTTGGCGCGCGCGATATATTCCGGGATACGCTCGGGCCGGCCGATCTCGCGCAGCATGTTGAGCGCGGCCTCGTTGGCCCCGCCATGCGCCGGACCCCACAGGCAGGCGATGCCCGCCGCGATGCACGCGAACGGGTTGGCGCCCGACGAGCCGGCAAGCCGTACGGTCGAGGTCGAGGCATTCTGTTCGTGATCCGCATGCAGGATGAAGATCTTGTCCATCGCCGATTCGATCACCGGATCGACCTGATATTCCTCGGCCGGCACGCCGAACGTCATGCGCAGGAAGTTGCCGGTATAGGACAGTTTGTTGTCGGGATAGAGGAACGGCTGGCCGACGCTGTACTTGTACGCCATCGCCGCGATCGTCGGCATCTTGGCGATCAGCCGGTGGCTGGCAACCATGCGCTGGTGCGGGTCCGAAATGTCGGTCGAGTCGTGATAGAAGGCCGACAGCGCGCCGACCACGCCGCACAGGATCGCCATCGGATGGGCGTCGCGGCGGAACCCGCGATAGAAGGTCGCGAGCTGTTCGTGCACCATCGTGTGACGGCTGATCGTGGTGGTGAACTTGCCGAGCTCTTCGCCATTGGGCAGCTCGCCGTTCAGCAGCAGATAGGCGACCTCCATGAAGCTCGACTGTTCGGCGAGCTGGTCGATCGGATAGCCGCGATGCAGCAGCACGCCCTCGTCGCCGTCGATATAGGTGAGGCCGGATTCGCACGACGCGGTCGAGGTGAAGCCCGGATCATAGGTGAACTGGCCGGTCTGGGCATAGAATTTGCGGATATCGACGACCTGCGGACCGACGCTGCCCTGTCGAACCGGATATTCCTTGCCGGCGATGTTGAGGGTTGAGTCGGTCATGTCGTCGTCCTTTCGTTCAGCCATCCGTATCAGTCGCCTGGGGAGGCCGTCATCTGATCCGCGATTCGGTCCAGGCTTTCCTCGCGCCCCAGAAGGACGAGGACGTCGAAGATGCCGGGAGAGGTGCGGCGCCCGGTCAGCGCCGCGCGGAGCGGCTGTGCCACCGCGCCCAATTTCACCCCCGCCGCCTCCGCCACCTGGCGTACCGCCGTTTCGAGCGCCTCCGTATTCCAGTCCGCGGCCGCGTCAAGCGCGGCGTGCAGGGAATGCAGGATCGCCTTTGCCTCGCCCTCTAGCAGAGCTTGTGCGTCCGCGTCCATTTCCAGGGGGCGAGTGCGAAAGAGAAAGGCGGCGCCGTCCGCGATTTCAAGGAGATTCGCGGCGCGCGGCTTGAGGGCGGGCATGCTGCGTTGCAACAGTTCAAGCTGTGGCGGCGTGGGTTCGAAGGGCAGGAAACCCGCCGCCAGCCGCGCGAGTCGCGCATCGTCGGCGGCGCGGATATAATGGCCGTTGAGGCTGTCTAGCTTCTTCAGGTCGAAGCGCGACGGGCTCTTGCCGACGCCGTCGAGCGAGAACCAGGCGATCGCCTGTTCGCGATCGATGATCTCCGCGTCGCCATGACCCCAGCCCAGGCGCAGCAGATGGTTGACCAGCGCCTCGGGCAGCACGCCCAGTTCGTCGCGATACGCCTCGACCCCCAGCGCGCCGTGGCGTTTGGACAGCTTGGCGCCATCCGCGCCGTGGATCAGCGGGATATGGGCATAGGCCGGTTCGGGCCAGTTCCCCTCGATCGCGTTCATCGCCCGGATGATGCCGAGCTGGCGGAAGGCGTTGTTCAAGTGATCGTCGCCGCGAATGACGTGCGTCACGCCCATGTCGCGATCGTCGACCACCACCGCGAGCATATAGGTGGGCGTCCCGTCCGACCGCAGCAGGATCATGTCGTCCAGCTCGGCATTCTGCACGGTGACCTCGCCCTGGACGAGATCGCGGATCGTGGTCGCGCCCTCGCGCTCGGCGCGCAGGCGGATGACGTGCGGCTGGTCGATCGGGCCGCCATCCGAACTCGCGTCGCGGTCGCGCCACGGGCTGCGGATGCGATAGGGCCGTTTCGCCGCCTGGGCTTCCTCGCGCTGGGCGGCGATCTCGTCCTGGCTCATCCAGCAGCGATAGGCATGGCCGCCGGCCAGCATCGCATGCGCAACTTGCGCGTGGCGGGCGGCGCGGGCGAACTGATAGACCGCGTCGCCGTCCCAATCCAGGCCCAGCCAGCGCATCCCGTCGAGGATCGCGGCGATCGCCGGCTGCGTCGAGCGCGCGCGGTCGGTATCCTCGATCCGCAGCAGGAACTTGCCGCCATGATGGCGCGCGAACAGCCAGTTGAACAAGGCGGTGCGCGCCCCGCCGATATGCAGGAAACCCGTGGGCGACGGGGCGAAGCGCGTGACGATCGCCGCACCGCCAGAACGCATTGCCGCCGGTTCAAAACTTGCGCTCAACCGCGCGTCCTTCCAAGCTGATGATCGATGGCCAGTACCGCCGCGAGCGCCCCTAGCACGGGGTTCGGGCCGCTTCAAATCGCGGCGCGATCCCGATTCCGGGCAGCGGCCGAGATGTGGCTGGAGGCCGAGCGCGGGCAGCTGGTGCTGTGGGTGCCGGTGATGCTGGGCGTGGGGATTTCGCTGTGGTTCGCGCTGCCCGATGCGCCGCGCTGGAGCGCGGTGGTGCTGGGCGGGCTGGCGCTGGCGACGGCGGGGCTGGCGGTAAGCGATGGCGGGAGAGCCGTGCGGGCGTTGACGGTCGCGGCCGCGCTGGTGGCGATCGGCTGCGCGCTGATCTGGTGGCGGGCGGAGCGCGTGGCGGCGCCGGTGCTGGCGCGGCCGGCGGTGGTGGCGTTCCAGGCCAGGGTCGAGCGGGTCGAGCCGCAGCCCGCGCGTGCGATGGTGCGGCTGCGGCTGCGCACCGCGGCGGGCGCGGGCTTGCCGCCGGTGGTGCGGGTCAATGCGGCGGCGGCGGATCTGCCCGCCGGCCTGGGCGAGGGCGCGGTGATCCGGCTGCGCGCGCGATTGATGCCGCCTGCGCCGCCCGCCGTGCCGGGCGCCTATGATTTCGCGCGGGTGGCGTGGTTCGACGGGCTGGGCGCGAGCGGCCGCGCGTTCGCGCCGATCGAACGGGTAGCGCCGGGCGCGCCGGGCAGCGGCCTGCGCGCGCGGCTGACCGCGCATGTCCAGTCGCGGGTGGCGGGCAGCGCGGGGGGAATCGCGGCGGCGTTGGTGACGGGTGATCGGGGCGCGATCGCGGAGGCCGATGCCGAGGCGTTGCGGCGATCGGGCCTGGCGCACCTGTTGTCGGTAAGCGGGTTGCATGTGACGGCAGTGGTCGGCGCGGTGATGCTGGTGGTGCTGCGGCTGCTGGCGCTCAGCCCGGCGCTGGCGCTGCGCTGGCCGTTGCCGGTGATCGCGGCGGGCGCGGCGGGCGTCGCGGCGGTCGGCTATACCCTGCTGACCGGGGCGGAGGTGCCGACGGTGCGATCGTGCATCGCCGCGCTGATGGTGCTGGCGGCGATGATGCTGGGGCGGCAGGCGATCACGCTGCGGCTGGTGGCGTTCGGCGCGCTGGTCGTGCTGTTGCTGTGGCCCGAGGCATTGGCCGGGCCGAGTTTCCAGATGAGCTTCGCCGCGGTGACGGCGATCGTCGCGCTGCACGAAAGCAGGCGGGTGCGCGGCTGGTTCGAACGGCGTGACGAAAAATGGGGCATGCGGATCGCACGCGGCATGGCGTCGCTGTTGCTGACCGGACTGGCGGTGGAGCTGGCATTGAGCCCGATCGCGCTGTTCCATTTCCACAAATCCGGATTGTATGGCGCGCTGGCCAATATCGTGGCGATCCCGCTGACCACCTTCGTCATCATGCCGTTGGCGGCGGCGGGACTGTTGCTGGATGCGGCGGGCCTGGGCGCGCCGGTCTGGTGGGCGGCGGCGCAGGCGCTGGGGCTGTTGCTGCGCATCGCCCATGCCGCGGCGGACGCGCCGGGGGCGCTGGCGATGCTGCCGGGCATGCCGGCGGGGGCGTTCGCGACGATGGTGGCGGGCGGATTGTGGCTGGCATTGTGGAAGACGCGGGTGCGGCTGGCGGGGCTGGTCCCGGCGGCGGTGGGGGCGGCATGGGCGCTGGCGACGCCGCCGCCCGACCTGTTGGTGACGGGCGACGGGCGGCACCTTGCGATCCGCACCGATGACGGCGCGATGGCGCTGCTGCGCGCGCGCGCCGGCGATTATGTGCGCGACATGCTGGCCGAGAATGGCGGCGTCGATGCCGCGCTGCCGGCGCTGGCGGATCAGCGCGCGGCGCGATGTTCGCCCGACCTGTGCGTGGTTTCGATCGAGCGCGGTGGGCGGCGCTGGCGGATCGCCGCGACGCGCAGTTCCTATCTGCTGCCCTGGGCCGAAACAATCGCGCTGTGCCGGTCGGTCGATATCATCGTCGCCGACCGGCGGCTGCCGCCGGGGTGCCGGCCCAGATGGTTGAAGCTCGACCGCGCGGCGCTGGCCCGGACGGGGGGCGTGACGATCACCCTGGGGAGTGCGGCGGTGCGCACCGTCCGCCATCCGGGTGATCGGCATCCATGGATCGACCCGCCCGGCATCGCGCCACCCAGGATCGCCCTGCCACGCCCGAGCGCGCAGGTGGGGCGCTAGGTCGAGAGGCCGTACACCTATTCAGGATCACGCCGGTTTCCGGCGAAATCCAGAAACCCGATCGCCATCCCTGCCCGTGCGGGGATGGCGATCGGGATTATGCGTTCCAACCTTAAGGACCAGGATAGCGTTCGAATTCGGGCAGACGGTGCGCATCCTGCATCCAGCCGATCCGCTCGGCGACCTGGACATGCGCCACCGCCGGCACCGCATCGGGATCGTCCAGCGTCGCGGCCTGCACATCGACGATCCCCGGCAGGTTCTGCGCATTGCGATAGAACAGGCCGCTGCCGCACGTTTCGCAGAACCAGCGGCGGCCATGCTCCGACGAGGCATATTCGCGCCCCTCGCCCTGCGTCATCGTCAATGCGCTTTCGGGAAACATCGACCAGCCCACCATCGGCGCGCCCGCCGCGCGGCGGCAATCCGAACAATGGCACAGCGCCTGCCCGCCGTGCAGCGGATCGCCTTCAAGCGAATAGCGGATCGCGCCGCAATGGCAGCCGCCGGTCAGGGTCATGTCATCGCTCCATTGCGGCGTCGGCCCGGCCGGTATGACCTGTGCCGTGTCGCCCTCACCCTCGCCTCCCTTTCCCGATGGGAAAAGGGGCTCAATAGCGGCGCAACAGCCCGGCGAGGCGGCCCTGCACGCGCACCTGGTCGGGACGATAACGCTGCGGATCATAGGCACGGTTGGCCGGATCGAGCCGGACCATCGAGCCTTCGTTGCGGAAATATTTGAGCGTCGCCTCCGCATCCTCGATCAGCGCCACCACGATCTCGCCGTCGCGCGCGGTTTCCTGACGGCGGATCAGCGCATAGTCGCCGTCGAAGATCCCGGCCTCGACCATCGAATCGCCCGCGACCTCCAGCGCATAATGTTCGCCCGAGCCGAGCAGCGCGGCCGGGACCGGCAGCATCGTCGACCCCTCCATCGCCTCGATCGGCACGCCGGCGGCGATGCGGCCGTGCAGCGGGATCTCGATCACGTCGTTCGCGGGCTGCGGTGCAGAACGCTTCAGCTCGACGACATTGTCCTTGGCGGGCGCGGCCTTCTTCGCTTCGCCGCGCTCGGGCATCTTGACCACTTCGAGCGCGCGGGCGCGATTGGCGAGGCGGCGCAGGAAGCCGCGCTCCTCCAGCGCCGAGATCAGGCGGTGGACGCCGGACTTGGACTTCAAGTCCAGCGCCTCCTTCATCTCCTCGAACGAAGGCGACACGCCGGTTTCGTTCAAACGATCGGCGATGAAGCAGATCAGCTCATGCTGCTTCTTCGTAAGCATCGGACGTCCTCCATCCAGAACAGACGCGGAACGTTTACGCCTTGTTCCCGAGATGTGTCAAGCGATCTGTAGGATTTCCACCGTCTCGCCCGCCGCCGCCGCCGGGGCATTCGGCGCGCGCACGATCAGGCAGTCGGCGCAGGCCAGCGTGCGCAGCATCGCGCTGTCCTGGATCGCGGCCGCGACCACCCCGCCGTCGCGGTGGGCGGCGCGCATATAGTCGGCGCGCGGGCCGTTGGCCGGCAGCGATCCGGCAAGCGTCACGCGCGACAAGGGCGGCAGCGGATCCCCGCCGCCGGACAGATGCACCACCAGCGGCTTCAAGAACAGGATGGCGGTGACGAAGGCCGACACCGGGTTGCCGGGCAGGCCGAGCACGATGGTATCGCGCAACCGGCCGGCCATCATCGGCTTTCCGGGCCGGACGGCGACCTTCCAGAAATCGATCGCCGCGCCCGCGGCTTGCAGCGCCGGGCGGACGAGGTCGTGATCGCCGACCGATGCGCCGCCGGTGGTCACCAGGATATCGGCGTCGATCGCGCGGAACGCGGCTTCGAGCGCGTCCTGCCGATCGGGCAGGATGCCAAGATCGGCGATGTCGACCGGCAGGCCGGCAAGCATCGCGGCCAGCATCGCGCCGTTGCTTTCGGGGAGCTGGCCGGGGGCGAGCGGCTCGCCGGGCGCGCGCAGCTCGTCGCCGGTCGCGGCGATCGCGAGGCGGATGCGGCGGCGCACGGGCAGGGCGGCATGGCCGGCGGTGGCGGCGAGCGCGAGGCGCGCGGGGGTGATGCGCGCGCCGGCTTCGATCAGCGTCTCTCCCTGATGGAAATCGAGGCCGGCCTGGCGGACGTTGCGGCCGACATGGCCGGGACCTTCACCGTCGAGGACGAGCTGCGGGCCGTCGCGCCGTGCCTCTTCCTGCACCAGCACGCAGTCGGCGCCGGGCGGCAGCGCCGCGCCGGTGAAGATGCGCGCGGCCTGATGTGCGCCGATCGGGCCGGCAAAGGGCCGTCCCGCCGCGCTCTCGCCGATCACCTGCCACGGGCCGGGCAGGTCGGCGTGACGGATGGCATAGCCGTCCATCGCCGAAAGCGCGGTTTCGGGCTGGGTACGGCGGGCGAGGATGGGTTCGGCGGCCCAGCGGCCGGCGGCGTCGCGCAACGGCACCTGTTCGGTCGCGACCGGCGGGGCGAGCGCGAGAAGGCGGGATTGCGCTTGCGCGACAGGGAGGAGGACGGACATCGCGACAGGGTTAGCGCGTCGGCCTGGCAGAGGCGAGGGGCTGGTGAAAGATGCCCTTCGTGCCGCTGGAGAAAATCCTGTCGTGACGGCAAGCCGCTGGACTGGCAACGCCCGCAACGGAGCCCAGGGAGATGCGATCATGACGTTGATCGACGATGGCTCGCGCGTGCCGTCCGGGGATGGGGAGGCGGTGCCGCCGCCGCTTGGCTATATGGCGCTGTTTGTGCGCTTCCTTCGGTTCGGTGCGCTGGCATTCGGTGGACCCGTTGCGCAGATCGCGATGATCCGGCGCGAGCTGGTCGACGAAGCGGGCTGGATCAGTTCGGACCGGTTCAACAAGCTGCTCGCGGTGATGCAGGTCCTGCCCGGACCCGAGGCGCACGAATTGTGCGTGCATCTGGGCATCCGCGCGCGTGGACGGCTGGGTGGGCTGCTCGCCGGGCTGGGCTTCATGCTGCCCGGATTGGTCCTGATGCTGCTGCTGTCGTGGATCTATACGCGGCTGCCGATCCAGGGCACGGCGCTGGGCGCGGCGTTTCTGGGGGTGCAGATCGCGGTGATCGCGGTGATCGTGCGCGCCATCCACCGGATCGGGCAGCATATCCTGTTGAACCGCCGGCTCTGGTTTGCCGCCATCGCGGTCGCCGCCGCGTCGTTCGTCGGGGTCGGCTTTTGGATCATCTTGCCGGCCGCCGGCGCGGCCTATGCGCTGGCGACGTCCGGCCGCCGGGGAAGCGCGGCGGGCGTCGTCGCCCTGGCGGCCGCCGTCGCGGTGGCGGTCGGCTCGATCGGCCCGGACGGCGGCGGCGCGCCGGTGGCCGCGGCGGCGGTCGAGCCGAGCGTCCTCGCGCTGTTCCTGGCCGGGCTGAAGGGTGGCCTGCTGACCTTTGGCGGCGCCTATACCGCGATCCCCTTTGTCCGGCACGATACGGTCGGCCGCGGCTGGATGAGCGACGCGCAGTTCCTTGACGGGTTGGGGCTGTCGGGCATCCTGCCCGCGCCGCTGGTGATCTTTTCGACCTTTGTGGGCTGGGTGAGCGGCGGGCCGGGCGGCGCGCTGGCGATCACGGCGGGCATGTTCCTGCCGGCATTCGCCTTCTCGCTGCTATTCTATGAGCGGCTCGAGGCGGTGCTCGAGCACAAGCGATTGCAGCATGTGCTGGAGGGCGTCGCGGCGGCGGTGGTGGGGCTGATCGTGGTCACGATACTGGATCTGGCGCGCGCCACCGCGGCGCGAACGCCCGATCCGCTGGCGAGCGCGCTGATCCTCATCGTGGCGCTGGTCATCCTGTATCGCTGGAAAAGCAAGCTCGGTACGCCGGTCGTGCTCGCGATCGGCGCCGCCGTGGGCGGGGTGGCGCTCGGCTAGCGCCCGCGCACCGCCTCGCTGATCCGGCCCATCTCGTGCGGGCGCAGCGGCACGCGGAATTCGGCGACGTGGCGCGCGCCGTGGCATTCGATCACGCGGATCGGCCAGCCGCCGATCTCGGGCAGCGACATCCACAGCGACGACAATGGGGCGAATTCAGTCGCGCTCTCGAACTCGACCAGCGCGTTGCTGAGCGCGGAAAGCTGCGCGTTCCACCAGCTGACGCCGGATCGGACATGTGTCGGCAGGTCGAGGCGCAGCGCGTCCTTGACCGCGCCCAGCGCGGATGGCGGGAGGTCCGCGCCCAGCGCGGACGGGGGGAGGTCCGTGCTGGGCGCGGCGGCGCGCGGGGCACCGTTCGCGACCTTGCGCAGCCAGGGCATGAGGGTCTGCCAGGCGAGTTCCTCGGCAAAGGCGATGCCGGCCTGGCCGCGTTCCGCCCAGCGCACTTCGCCGATCAGCGGGCGCAGGCCGTCGAGGGTGAGTTCGACCGCTTCGCCGGTTTGCAGCGTCGCGCGCGTCTCGATTCCGATGCCGCCGGGCGACAGGTTGCGCGTCCAGCCGAAATCGGCCTGGCCCGAATGGCGGATGCACAGCCGCTGGCGCAGCTCGACGCGCGGCATCTGGCGGCGTTCGGCGGGCAAGGCGGCGAGGCAGCGGGCGAGCGCGCCGACCACGTCGAGCGGCTGGTCGAAGCGGAAGGCGATCCGGGCGGGGTCATCGCCGTCGATCCACCCTTCGGCGGCGAGGCCGAACGGCAGCTCGATCGTGGCGCGCTCGCCATGACTGACCGGGCCGGTGACCGTCAGGCTGAGCCCGCCCGAAGTGATGCGGTGGACGAAGCATTCGCGCTTGCCCTCGACACCCGACAAAAGGGCCGGCGCGGCGTCCTCCGCCGCGCCAAGCGGGGAGGAGTCGAGTTCATTGGACAGCGAAAAGATCGCCGAACGCGCTTGAATGGTCATGTGGCCCCCGAGATGGTGGGCCGAGGATCGGCCCGGAGCCGTCAATATTCGCTGAGCTTTCAGGGTGGAGGCGGCGTTTACCGTTTGTTGACGTGGGTTCGCGCCTGGGCGGAGACGCGGCCGTTCGCATCAACTCGCGGTTGTTCCCCTGCGAAAGCAGGGGGCCCAGCGCCCCAAGCGCCGCGTTCGTGACCCTGGGCCCCTGCTTTCGCAGGGGAACGGTGCCGTACGCATCGAAACGAATCTGACGCTACGCCGTCCAGTCGCCCGACTTGCCGCCGGTCTTGGCGAGCAGGCGGATGCCGGTGATCGTCATCGCCTTGTCGAGCGCCTTGGCCATGTCATAGACGGTCAGCAGCGCGACCGAGACGGCGGTGAGCGCCTCCATCTCCACCCCGGTGCGGCCGGTGAGCGCGACGGTGGCGGTGGCGGTGACGCCGCTGTCGTCATTGGCAAGATCGAGCGTCACCTTGCTGATCGCCAGCGGGTGGCACAGCGGGATCAGGTCGCTGGTCTTCTTCGCCGCCATGATGCCGGCGATGCGCGCGGTGGCGAGGACGTCGCCCTTCCTGACCAGCCCGTCGCGGATCGCGGCGGCGGCCTCGCGCGACATGTCGATACGGCCGGCGGCGCTGGCCTCACGCGCCGTTTCGGGCTTGGCGCCGACATCGACCATGCGCGCGGCGCCGGTTTCGTCGAGATGGGTGAGGTCGTTCACCCCACCATCGCCCGCGTCGCCGCCTCGACGTCATCCTGGCGCATCAGCGATTCGCCGATCAGGAAGCAGCGCACGCCGTGCCGGGCCATCGCGTCGAGATCGGCGCGGCTCGTGAGGCCGCTTTCGGCGACGAAGGTGCAGCCTTCGGGCGCGCGGCCGACCAGTTCGTAGGTGCGGTCGAACGAGACGCTGAAATCCTTGAGGTTGCGGTTGTTGACGCCGATCAGCCGCGACTTGAGCGCGAGCGCGCGGTCGAGCTCGGCCGCGTCATGCACCTCGACCAGCACGTCCATGCCGAGGCCCAGCGCGGCGTCCTCGATCTCCGCCATCTGGCCGTCTTCCAGCGCGGCGACGATGATGAGGATGGCGTCGGCGCCGATGCCGCGCGCTTCGATCGCCTGCCACGGATCGATCATGAAATCCTTGCGGATCACCGGCAGCGTGCAGGCGGCGCGGGCGGCGATCAGGTAATCCTCATGGCCCTGAAAGAATTGCGCGTCGGTGAGGACCGACAGGCACGCCGCGCCGCCGGCCTGATAGGCGCGGGCATGGGCGGGGGGATCGAAATCGGCGCGGATCAAGCCCTTGGACGGGCTGGCCTTCTTGATCTCGGCGATCAGGCCGTAGCCACTCGCGGCCCTGGCATCGAGCGCGGCGCGGAAGCCACGCGGCGGGGTCTGGGCGAGGGCGCGGTCGTGCAGGTCGGCGAGCGGCATCGCGGCCTTGCGCGCGGCGACTTCCTCGCGCTTCACTGCCAGGATCTTGTCGAGCGTGTTCATGCCGCCGCGATCCAGCAGTCGAGCAGGGCGTTGGCAAGCCCCTTGTCGATCGTCTCGGCGGCTTCCTCGGCGCCTTCGCGCAGGTCCGCCGCCTCGCCCGCGACGACCAGCGCGGCGGCGGCATTGAGGAGGACGGCGTCGCGATAGGCGCCGTGCTCGCCTTGCAGCAGGCGGCGCAAGGCGGCGGCGTTCTCGGCCGCGTCGCCGCCGCGCAGCGCGGTTAGCGGGTGTCGGGGCAGGCCGGCATCCTCGGGCGTGATGCGCGCGGGCAGGTGCACGTCGCCGATGCTCACCGCGATGCTGGCGCCCTCGGGGGAGAGTTCGTCGAGCCCTTCCTCGCCGGCGACGACCGCCGCGCCGGCGACGCCGAGCTGCTCGAGCGCCTCGGCATAGATCGGCGCATAGTCGGGGCGGGCGATGCCGATCAGCTGGCGGGTGACTCGCGCGGGACTGGCGAGCGGGCCCATCAGGTTGAAGATCGTGCGGCGGCCGATGCGCTTGCGGATCGGCGCGATGCGAGCGAGCGCGGGGTGATGCCTGGCGGCGAACAGGAAGGCGATGCCGAGGTCTTGCAAGTGCGCCTCGGCATTCAGCGCGGCGCGATCGAGATCGAGGCCCAATGCTTCGAGCGTATCGGCGGCGCCGGCCCTGGAGCTGGCGGCGCGGTTGCCGTGCTTGGCGACCGGCACGCCCGCCGCCGCGACGACGAGCGCCACGGCGGTGGAGACGTTGAGCGTGTGCTGGCCGTCGCCGCCGGTGCCGCACACGTCGATGGCGTTGGCCGGGGCGGTGACCGGGATCACCCGCTGGCGCATCGCGCGCGCGGCTTCGGCGATCTCGATGCTGGTTTCGCCGCGATCCGACAGCGCGATCAGGAAGCGTTCGATCTCGTCGTCCTGTGCCGAGCCGTCGAGGATGTCGGCGAACGCCTGCGCGGCGGATTCGCGCGCGAGCGGGGTCGCGGGGTCGGGGAGCATGGTGAAGACCGTCACGCCAGTGCCTTCGCCTCGATCCCCGCGATCCGCATGAAGTTGGCGAGCATCGCATGGCCATGTTCGGTGGCGATGCTTTCGGGATGGAACTGGACGCTGTGGATCGGCAGCGTGGCGTGGCGGACGGCCATGACGCTGCCGTCCTGCGCGGTGGCGTTGACCACCAGCGCATCGGGAATGTCGGTGACGATCAGCGAGTGGTAGCGCGTCGCGGTGAACGGTGAGGGCAGCCCTTCGAACAGGCCGGTGCCGTCATGGCTGACGGGGCTGGTCTTGCCGTGCATCAGCCCGCCGCGCACCACCTTGCCGCCGAAATGCTGGCCGATCGATTGATGGCCCAGGCACACGCCGAGCAGCGGCTTGCCCAGATCGGCGCAGGCGGCGACGAGGTCGAGGCTGATCCCCGCCTCGTTCGGGGTGCAGGGGCCGGGCGAGAGCAGGAAGGCCTGGGCGTTGCTCGCGATCGCCTCCTGCGCGGTCAGCGCGTCGTTGCGCACCACCTTCACCTCCGCGCCCAACTCCATCAGATAATGGACCAGGTTCCAGGTGAAGCTGTCGTAATTGTCGATGACCAGGATCATAGGCGCGGCCTAGCGATCCTAATAGCCCGCGTCGAGATCGACGACGTTGCGCATCGGTTTGCCTGCCATGAAGGCGTTGCAATTCTCGACGAACAAGGCGGTGGCGCGGGCGAACATGCGCTGGGTC
The DNA here is from genome assembly GCA_964413495.1 of uncultured Stakelama sp. Classification (GTDB taxonomy): domain Bacteria; phylum Pseudomonadota; class Alphaproteobacteria; order Sphingomonadales; family Sphingomonadaceae; genus Sphingomonas. Next base: position 132,241 of record CAYPRW010000004.1, read on the forward strand.
GAGCGGCCCGACAGGTGCATCGAATGAATGACGTTGGGCGCGGTCCATAAAGGATGGTCGGGCGGCAGCGGCTCGGGATCGGTGACGTCGAGGAACGCGCCGCCGATCCGGCGTGCTTCCAGCGCCGCGATCAGCGCGGGCTGGTCGACCATGTCGCCGCGCGCGACGTTGATCAGCCATGCGCCGGGCTTCATCGCGCCCAGCTCGGCGGCGCCGATCAGCGCGGCGGTCTGTGCCGTCGAGGGTGCGGCGAGGATCAGCCAGTCGAACTCGCCGATGCGCGCGCGCCACTGGTCCGGCGTCAGCGTGCCGTCGCGGCCCGAGCGGGTGACGCCGGTCACCTCGACCCCGAACGCTTGCAGCCGCTCGCCGATCAGCCGGCCGATCGTGCCGTAACCGACGATCAGCGCGCGGCTTTCGAACAGCTCGATCGTGCCGGGCGCGGCGGTCGTCCATTCCCGACGATCGGCCATGCGCACCACCTGGTCGAAGCGTTTGGCGGCGGCGAGCATGCCCAGCACGGCATATTCGGCGACGGGGATCGCGGTGATGCCGACGCCGTTGGTCAGGATCGTCCCGCGTTCGCGCAGCAGCGCGACGTCGAACGCGTCGATCCCGGCATAGACGGTGAACAGCCATTTGAGCCTTTCGCCCCTGGCCGCCGCGGCGCCGGTCCATTGCGGCCGCTTCATGTCGACCCAGGCGAGATCGGCGTCGGCGACCATCGCCTCGGCCTCCTCATGATTGGCGAACCAGTGCAGGTCGAGCCCGGCGGGCAGCTGCGCCTCGATCAGCGGGCGGGCGAGCGCGGGCAGGACGGCCTTCACAACTCGACCTTCCAGTCCCAGCCGAGCGGATCGCCGTCCATCACCTCGACCCCGGCGCCGAGCAGTTCGTCGCGGATCGCGTCGGAGCGGGCGAAGTCCTTGGTGGCGCGCGCGTCCTTGCGATCGGCTAGGCGGGTTTCGATCTCGGCCTCGGCGACTTGCGCGTCGGCCGGGCGGACGCGCAGGTCGGCGCGGGTCAGGTGGAGCAGGTCGAGGCCGAGCACCTCGTCGAACTGGGCGAGCGTCATGAGGCGCGCCTCCTGGCCGAGCTGCTTGTCGGCGAGCAGTGCTTCGAGCACGGGCAGCGCCCTGGGCGTGTTGAGATCGTCGGCGACCGCCTTGTCGAGCTGGTCGAGATAGTTGCCGGCATCGCCGCCGCCCTTGCCCTCCGCCGCGCGGAACTTCTCGGCGGCGAGGACGAGGCGGCGCAGGCGGACGAGCGCGGCGAGGAGGTTCTCGCCGCTGAACTCCAGCTCGCTGCGGTAGTGCGCGCTGAGGCACATCAGGCGATAGGCGAGGGGGTGCACGCCCTTTGCGACGAGCGCGTCGAGCGTGGCGATGCCGCCCTTCGACTTCGACATCTTGCCGCCGCGGTCCACCAGGAAGTTGTTGTGCATCCAGATCTTCGCACCGCTGTCGGCACAGCTGCAATGCGCCTGGTTCTGCGCGATTTCGTTGACGTGGTGGATCTCGCGATGGTCGATCCCGCCGGTGTGGATGTCGAACGGCAGGCCCAGAAGCTGCGCGCTCATCACCGAGCATTCGAGATGCCAGCCCGGCGCGCCGCGGCCCCAGGGCGAGTCCCATTCCATCTGGCGCGTCTCGCCCGGCGGGGTGGTGCGCCAGATCGCGAAATCCTGCGGATGGCGCTTGCCTTCGACGCTCTCGATGCGGCCTTCCCCGGCATCGTCCTGCCCGCCCGAGAGCTTGCCGTAATCGGGCACGGTGCTGCTGTCGAAATAGAGGCCGGAGTCGAGCCGGTAGCAATGCGCGTCGGCGATGCCTCTGGCGAATTCGATCATCGCGGGCATGTAATCGGTCGCCAGCGGCATGTGATCGGGCGTGCGGATGTTGAGGTCGGCAAGGTTGCGCCGGAAGACATCGGCATAATGGCGCGAAATGTCCCAGGCGGAAAGGCCGCGCGCCCTCGCCGCCCGTTCCATCTTGTCCTCGCCGGCATCGGCGTCGGAGGTCAGGTGGCCGACATCGGTGATGTTGATGACATGGGTGAGCGGATAGCCCTTCCACCGCAGTACGCGCGACAGCGTGTCGGTGAAGACATAGGCGCGCAGATTGCCGAGATGCGGATCGCTGTAGACGGTCGGTCCGCACGAATAGACGCGCACGCCCCTGGCCGGATCGATCGGCGCGAAGGGTTCGAGCTGGCGGGTGAACGAATTGTAGAGGGTGAGCGCGGCGCCGGTCATCGTCGCGCCATAGCGCGGGGAAGGGGATTGGCCAACGGCGCGGTCAGGAAACGGGCCGGATGCGGTCGAGCACGGCATAGGCCATTACGGCGGTGGCGACGGCGGCGTTGAGACTGTCGGCCTTGCCCAGCATCGGGATCTTGACCCGCACGTCGCACGCCGCGGCATAGGCGGGCGGCAGGCCCTGCGCCTCGTTGCCGGTGAGCAGGAACACCGGCGCGGCAAAGTCGGGCGCGCGATAATCGACCGCGCCCTCCAGCGCGAGCCCGACCAGCTGGCCCGGCCCGGATCGCAGCCAGCCGTGGAACTCGTTCCACGGCGCGCGCGCGATCGGAATGGTGAACAGCGCGCCCATGCTGGCGCGCACCGCCTCGACGCTGAACGGATCGACGCACTCGTCGACCAGGATCAGGCCGCCCGCGCCGACCGCGTCGGCGGTGCGCAGGATGGTGCCGAGATTGCCCGGATCGCGCAGCCGCTCGGCGACCAGCCAGAGCGGCGCGGCGGCGCGGTCGAGCCGGGCGAGGTCGGTCGCCAGCTCGCGATAGACGCCGACCACCGCGCCGGGATTGTCCTTGCCCGACAGCTTGGACAGGATGTCGCTGTCGGTCGCGATCGCCTCGCCGCCCGCGCCTTCCGTCGCGGCGATCAGCTGCGCGGCGAGCGGATGGGTGTCATTATCCTTGGCGAAGAAGAGATAGGCGGGCAGGTGCCCCGCCTCGCGCGCTTCGGTCAGGATGCGCAGACCCTCGGCCAGGAACAGCCCCTCGTCGCGGCGGTGCTTCTTGTCGCGCAGCGAGCGGACACGCTTGACCAGCGGGTTGGAGAAGGCGGTTATCTCGCGGGGCAAGGGATCAGTCCAAGATGCTCGACGAAGGGATCGAAGTCGCGGTCCGAATAAAGCAGCGGGATCCCGTCGACGATGCAGCGGGTGGCGATCAGCGTGTCGATCGTCTTGCGGACGGTGATGCCGCGACGGCGCAGGGCGCGGTAGTTTTGTGCCGCCTGCACCGCAATTGCTCCTCCGCAGATATGGATCATTTCCAGGTGGTCCAAGGCGAATTTCGCCTTCGCGAAATCGCGGTCGGTGTCACAGCCTTGCAGTATTTCCGCAAAGATGAGATCGCCGATAAGAGGCGGCTGTTGAACGAGAAGTTGATCGAGCTTTTCAACCTGCTGCGTGCGGGCGTCGCGAAAATAGTCGATCCAGACGCTCGAATCGACGAGGATCATCAGTCGGTCCGCATGGCGTCCAGATCGCCGACCCAGTTCAACTTGCCGCGCAACTTCCGGATTTCCTGCTGACCGCGCAGGCGGATCATCGTGCGGAGCGCCTCCTCAACCGCTTCCCGTTTCGTCTTGGCGCCGCTCGCGCGCATGGCATCCGCCATCAACTTGTCGTCGATCACGATGTTGGTTCGCATGATGTGTATCCTTTGGCTTGTGGATACACATAGTGACAAACCGTGACAGACTCAATCCTCGCCGAAGCGATCCTCGACCAGGCCGACCAGCCGCAGCACCGCATCTTCCGCGCCGTCGCCGGCGGCGCTGATCGTGATCGTGTCGCCCATCGCCGCGCCCAGCATCATCAGCCCCATGATCGACGTGCCGGTGACCGAATTGCCGTCCTTCTCGACCATCAGTTCGACCGGCTGGGACGAGGCGAGGGTGACGAATTTCGCACTGGCGCGCGCATGCAGCCCGCGGCGGTTGCCGATCAGGACGGTGCGGCTGATGCGGCTCAAGCGGCGGCCTCCCCAAGCACTTCGGATGCGACGGTGATGTATTTGCGACCCGCCTCGCGCGCGGCGGCGACCGCTTCGACGACCTTCATCGTCTTGCGCGCGCCGCCCAGCCGGATCAGCATGGGCAGGTTGATGCCGGCGATCACCTCGACCTTGCCCGCCTCCATCAGCGAGATGGCGAGGTTCGACGGGGTGCCGCCGAACAGATCGGTCAGCACGATCACCCCGCGCCCGGCATCCACCTGCGCGATGGCGGCGGCGATATCGGCGCGCCGGCCCTCCATATCGTCTTCAGGGCCGATCGAAATGGTGGCGACACGCTCCTGCCGGCCCACCACATGCTCCATCGCGACGACGAACTCCTCCGCGAGCCGCCCGTGCGTCACGAGTACCAGACCGATCATGCCAAAATGCGTCCCATGCGGTTCATCTTGCAGCCGGCGAGCCTTCTAGCGAGTCCTGCGGCGCGGTCTGCAAGTCACGATGCGCCACCGTGGGCGAAAATCCCGCTTCGCGCAACCGGGCAGCGATGCGCTCGGCGACATGGACCGACCGGTGTCTCCCTCCGGTACAGCCAAAGGCGACGGTAACGTACGATTTTCCCTCGGCGCGATAGCGCGGCAGCAGCAGCAGCAGCAGGTCCTCGATCCGCGTCAGCGCGTCGTCATAGGCCGGATCGCCGGCGACATAGGCGGCGACGTCGGTGTCGCGCCCGGTGCCGGGCCGCAGCGATTCGACCCAGTGCGGGTTGCGCAGGAAGCGCATGTCGAACACCAGATCGGCATTGGCCGGCACGCCGCGCGCGAAGCCGAACGACATCACCGACAGCGTCGGCTCGCCCAGCCCCTCGCCCGAAAAGGTCGCGCGGATCTGCTGCGCCAGCTCGTTGCCCGACAGGTTGCTGGTGTCGATCAGCCGGTTGGCCCAGCGCCGCAGCGGCTCGAGCAGCTCGCGTTCGCGCGCGATGCCCTGCCGGGCGGGCCGGTCCTGCGCCAGCGGGTGGCGGCGGCGGGTCTCGTTATAGCGGCGGTCGAGTTCGAACCCGCTGCAGTCGAGATACAGCGTGCCGACATCGTAGCCGCGGTCGTCGCGCAGCTTCTTGATGCGGCGCACGATGCTGTCGGCGTCGAAGCCGCGCGTGCGCGTGCCGATGCCGAGCGCGAGCGGGCGGTCGCCCTCGTCGTCGCCCTCCGCCGGCGCGGTGTCGAGCAGCCGGTTGAGCAGCAGCAGCGGCAGATTGTCGACCACTTCCCAGCCGAGATCCTCGAGCGTGCGCAGCACCGTCGACTTGCCCGCGCCGGACATGCCGGTGACCAGCAGGATCTGCTTGGCGCGCCGCTTGCTCATGCGGCCGGTTGGTTCATGCGTCCGACCCGGCAAGCTGGCGCAGCGCCAGTTCGACCTTGATCGGCGCCGACGGTTCGAGCGCGGGCAGCGCCACCTGCGGCACCTCCACGCCGGCGATGCGGTGCGTGCGCGGGCCGTCGGGCAGGCGCGGCGGCGTGTCGAGGATGGTGACGATCAAGGCGATCGGCGCGCGCTCGACATGCGGCAACTCGACGATGCCGATGCCGCGCACCTCGATCCTGCCCGCGATATTGGCCGGCGCCGCGCCATGGAGCACGCCCGCGCTGCGCGTGCAGATCGTATAGTCGTCCGACACCAGCACCGCGCCACGGTCGATCAGGCGCAATGCGAGGTCCGATTTGCCCTCGCCCGAGCGGCCTTCGATCAGCACCGCGCGGCCGCCGATCGCGACGCACGATGCGTGGAGCGTTTCGGATGACAATATGGCCATTGACCCTTGCTCCCCCGTCAGCCGGGCTGGACCAGCGGCAGCCGGACCGTGAAGCGCGCACCACGCATCCCGTCCTTCCGCGATTCGACCCCGATCGACCCCTGATGGCCTTCGACGATGGTGCGGGCGATGGCAAGCCCCAGCCCGGAATGCCGGCCGAACGCTTCGTCATCGGGCCGCACCGAATGAAAGCGGCGGAAGATCGCCTCGCGCGCTTCCTTTGGCACGCCGGGGCCTTCGTCCTCGACCCGCGCCTCGACCGCGCCGTCCTGCGTGGCGAGCGACAATGCCACCAGTCCCTCGTCGGGCGAGAAGGAGATCGCATTGTCGATCAGATTCTCGAACACCCGTTCCAGCCGCGTGCCTTCGCCCATCACCCGCGGCACGCGCCGGGCCGGCGGGTCGAAGCGCAGGCGGATGCCGCGCGCAATGCCGCGCTGGGTGCGTTGCGCGACCAGCCCCTCGATCATCGCGGCGAGGTCGACCGATTCGAACTTGGCGCGCGAAAGCTGCGCGTCGAGTCGCGACGCCTCCGATATGTCGCTGATCAGCCGGTCGAGCCGGTGCACGTCGTCGCGCACCACCGCCAGCAGCTGCGCCTGCAAGGCGGGATCGCGCACGCTCGACAGGCTCTCGACCGCCGATCGCAGCGAGGCGAGCGGATTCTTGAGCTCGTGCGCCAGATCGGCGGCGAACGCCTCGGTCGCGTCGATCCGCGCGCGCAGCGCCTGGCTCATGTCCGACAGCGATCGCGCGAGATGGCCGATCTCGTCGCGCCGTTCGGGCAGGCGCGGCACCACCACCTCGCGCGCGCGCCCCAGCCGCACGCGCACCGCCGCCGCGGCCAGGCGGCGTAGCGGCCGGACGATGGTGCGCGCCAGGAACAGCGACAGGAACACCGACAGGCCCAGCGTGACGGCCAGCACGACGCCCAGCCGGAACCGTTCGATGCGGACGAACTGGGTGATGTCGCGCGCGTTGACGGTGGTGAACACCGCGCCCTCCGGCCCGAACGGCGCGGCGGCGGTGATGACGGGCGTGCGATCGGGCGCGCGCCACACGCTCGCCACCGGGGCGCCGCGCTGGAAGGCGGCGAGGATGTCGGGCCAGTCCAGTCCCTTGTCGCGCGCGCGCTCGCGGAATTGCGGTGCGCGGTCGGCGCCGGCGACGGTGTCGATCATCGCGTCCAGGAACCGTGCGGTGCTCTGGTTCCACGGATCCTTGTCGGGATCGCGCAGCACGAAGTTGCGCAGACCCTGCGCGCGCGTGTCGAAGGTCAGGCGGCCGTCATGGTCATAGAGGCGGATGCGCAGCTCCGACGCCTCCGCCACGCGCAGGATCAGTGCGGTGCGATCGGCCGGCGGGGTCATCGCCACCGCCTGCGCGATCAGCCCGGCCTCGCGGCTGGCCTGGGCGACGCGGCTGTCGACGATCCGCGCGCGATAGCTGTCGAGATAGAAGAAGCCGCCCGCCAGCATCGCCAGCGCGAAGATGTTGACCGCCAGGATGCGCGGCGTGAGGCTGAGCCGCGCCGACCAGCGCAGCGCCAGGTCGCGGTCCTCGCGCGACGGCAAGTTGCCGCCGCCCGGCGCGCTATTCGTCGGAGAAGCGGTAACCGGCGCCATAGAGCGTCTCGATCGCGTCGAAATCGGGATCGACCTGGCGGAACTTGCGCCGCACCCGCTTGATATGGCTGTCGATCGTGCGATCATCGACATAGATGTCGTCCTGATACGCCGCGTCCATCAGCTGGTTGCGCGTCTTGACGATGCCGGGGCGCTGGGCAAGCGTTTCCAGGATCAGGAATTCGGTGACGGTCAGCGTCACATTGTCGCCCTTCCACGTCACCTTGTGCCGCGCCGGATCCATGCTCAACTGGCCGCGGTCGAGCACCGGCTGCGCCTGCGCCGCATCGTCCGCCCCGGCGGTGGCGGAGACCGCCTCGGTCCGCCGCAGGATCGCGCGGATGCGGGCGATCAGCAGCCGCTGGCTGAACGGTTTGGCGATATAATCGTCGGCGCCCATCGCCAGGCCCAGCGCCTCGTCCAGCTCGTCGTCCTTGCTGGTCAGGAAGATCACCGGGGTCGCGACCTTCTCACGCAAGCGGCGCAACAGCTCCAGCCCGTCCATCTTCGGCATCTTGATGTCGAGCACGGCAAGGTCGGGCGGATTCTCGGTCAGCGCCTTCAGCGCGGCCTCGCCGTCCGAATAGACGCGGGTGACGAACCCCTCGGTCTGCAAGGCGATCGAGACCGAAGTCAGGATGTTGCGGTCGTCGTCGACCAGCGCAATCGTAGCGGCCATGGCGCCGATCTAGCCCAACCCCGTCCGCGGCTCAACCACGCCCTGTGGCGGCGGCACGCGGGCGCAGCAATGCCGTCCGCGCAATTGTCAGCGTTGTCTAATGCGGCGATCATGCCTAATCGTGGATTGATACCGGTTACCGGCATTGACCCCGTTTTCGGCGGCTGCCTATGCCCGACTCATAAAATGAGCGAATGACAATCCGCCGCGCCCCGCGGGCGACGGCGATCGGGAGATGAGATTTGAGCGAGCGTATGCCGGCCATCGGCCTCGACATTTCGGGCGCGGGCAAGAACGCCGCGATTCACTGGAACCTGCAGACCGCGCAGCTGATCGAACTGGCGGTGCGGCGCGGCGAGGGCCGGCTGGCCAAGGACGGGCCGCTGGTCGTCGCCACCGGCAAGCACACCGGGCGCAGCGCCAAGGACAAGTTCATCGTCCGCGACGGCGAGACCGAGGACAATGTCTGGTGGGGCAGCACCAATGTCGGCATGACGCCCGATCATTTCGCCGCGCTCAAGGCCGATTTCCTCGCGCATCTCGATACCATGGGCACGCTGTTCGCGCAGGACCTGTATGGCGGATCGCAGCCCGAACATCGCGTCAACGTGCGCGTGGTCACCGAATTCGCGTGGCACAGCCAGTTCATCCGCACGCTGCTGGTGCGGCCCGAGGCGGCGGCGCTCAAGGATTTCGTGCCCGAATACACGATCGTCGACCTGCCCAGCTTCCGCGCCGATCCGGCCCGGCACGGCACGCGCAGCGAGACGGTGATCGCCGTCAACCTGACCGAGAAGCTGATCCTGATCGGCGGCACCGCCTATGCCGGCGAGATGAAGAAATCGGTGTTCGGCCTGCTCAACTACCTGTTGCCGGTCAAGGGCATCATGCCGATGCACTGTTCGGCCAATATCGGCCCTGACGGCGACACGGCGGTGTTCTTCGGCCTGTCGGGCACCGGCAAGACCACGCTGTCGGCCGATGCCAGCCGCACGCTGATCGGCGATGATGAACATGGCTGGTCGGACACCGCGGTCTTCAATTTCGAGGGCGGCTGCTATGCCAAGATGATCAACCTGTCGGCCGAGGCCGAGCCCGAGATCTTCGCGACGACCAAACGCTTCGGCACGGTGCTGGAAAATGTCGTGATGGACGATGAGACGCGCGAGCTCGACTTCGACGACAACAGCCTGGCCGAGAACAGCCGCGGTTCCTATCCGCTCGACTTCATCCCGAACACCAGCGCGAAGAATCTGGGGCCGGTGCCGCGCAACATCATCTTCCTGACCGCCGACGCCTATGGCGTGCTGCCGCCGATCGCGAAGCTGACGCCGGACCAGGCGATGTATCATTTCCTGTCGGGCTATACCGCGCGCGTCGCGGGGACCGAGATCGGCGTGACCGAGCCGTCGGCGACCTTTTCCACCTGTTTCGGCGCGCCGTTCATGCCGCGCCACCCATCGGTCTACGGCAATCTGCTGAAAGAGCGGATCGCCAGGGGCGGGGTCGATTGCTGGCTGGTCAATACCGGCTGGAGCGGCGGCAAGGCGACGATGCCGGGCATCAGGCGCATGCCGATCAAGGTGACGCGCGCGTTGCTCAACGCCGCGCTCGACGGCAGCCTCAAGGACGCGGCGTTCCGCAAGGACCCCAATTTCGGCTTCATGGTGCCGGTGGCCGTCGGCGATATCGATCCCAACATGCTCGATCCGCGCGCGGCCTGGGCGAACAAGGCGGATTATGACGCGACCGCCGCGAAGCTGGTCGACGAATTCGTCGCCAATTTCGCGCAGTTCGAGACCCATGTCGACGAAGGCGTCCGCCAGGCGGCGCCCAGGGCGACCGAAGCGGCGTGAGCGGCCTGAACCGGATCGCGCGTCAGGCGACGCGCGGCCGGCTCTCCGCGCCGAATTCGGCGTCCATCAGCGGGTAGAGCACGTCGTTTTCGCGCGCGATGCGGTCGGCCAGCGCGCGGAAGATCGCGAGGCACTCGCTCTGGAACTCGCCCGGCGCGGCCGCCAGCGCATCGGCGTTCGACCATTTTTCGGCAAAGCCGGCGTAAAGCGGGCCGATCTGCCCCATCTCCTCGAAGAAACGCCGCGCGACCTCGGCCACGGTCCCGCGGCCCGACGCCATCAGCGAGGGATAGAGCGCGCGGTCCTCCTGCGCGAAATGGATGCGCAGCAGACCGGTGAGCTTGGCCAGCAGCAGCGTGATCCGCACCGCGTGCTCGCGCTGCGGCTGCGCGACCAGCGCGGGCAGGGCCTCGATGATCTCGCCGGCGAGAGCGAGCGCCGTGTCGTGCTGTCGCCGCAGATTCGCCGTTCGCATCGTCACTTGCCTCACATTGCCTGCGTCCCGGATAGGGGCGATTTGGTTAGCAAAGGCTTACCGGCCCGCGCGCCGCGCGACGATGTGGCGGTCGATTACGCTGTCGAGCACGGTCAGGGGCACGTTGCCGCCCAGCACCACCGCATCGTTGAAGGCACGGAAGTCATAGCGCGTGCCGAGCGCCGCCTGGGTCTTGCGGCGCAGCTGGTTGATATGCGTGTGGCCCAGCTTGTAGCCGCATGCCTGGCCGGGCCATGCGCAATAGCGGTCGACCTCGCCGCTCACCTCCTCGACCGACGATCCGTTGGTGGTGGCGAACCATTCGATCGCCTGCGCGCGCGCCCACCTCTTGGCATGCAGCCCGGTATCGACCACCAGGCGGCAGGCGCGGAAGGCGAGGCTCTGGAGATAGCCCAGCCGCCCGACCGGGTTCGCGTCATACGCGCCCAGCTCCGCGCCCAGTTGCTCGGCATAGAGCGCCCAGCCCTCGCTATAGGCGTTGAAGCCGAGCAGCGAACGTACCAGCGGCAGCTTGAAAGTATATTCGCCCTGCCAGGCATGGCCCGGAATGCCTTCATGATAGGCGAGCGTCGGCAGGCTGAAGCGCGAATGCAGCGCGGTGGTGCGCAGGTTCAGCCACACCCGGCCCGGCACCGTGCCGTCGATCGATCCCGCGCCGCCATAGGCGCCCGGCGCGCCGGGTTCCTCGGCGAGCGGTAGCCGCTTCACCTCGACATTGCCGCGGACCAGCGTGTGGAAGGCGCGCGGCATCCGGGCGCGCATGTCCTGGATGGTCTCGTTCATGAAGGCGAGGATCTCGCGCCGGCCTTCGTCAGTGTCGGGATAGAGGAAGCGCGGGTCCTTGCCGAGCGCGGTCATCCGCGCGCCGACCGTGCCCCTGGTGAAACCCTGCTTGCGCAGGATGCCGTCCATCTCCGACTGGAGCCGCTTGAGTTCGTCGCGGCCGGTGCGATGGACCTCGTCCGGGGTCATGGTGGTGGTGGTCGCGGCACGCAGCGCCCAGGCATAATAGGCCTCGCCATCGGGGAATTTCCAGACGCCGGCATCGCTGGCGGCCTTTGCGCGGTGGCGTTTCAGCTCGGCGATCTGGCGGTCGAGCGCGGGCGCGATCTTCCCTGCCGCGATCTTCGCCGCGCTCGCCGCCTGATCGCCGGTGACGCCCGGCTTGCCGGCATAGCCGGTGACGAGATCCCATTTGCCGACATCGCCGCCGCGCGTGAGCGCGATCTGCTTCAGCGTCTTGTCGAGCAGGAAATCGGGCGCGATCACGCCCTTGTCGTAGGCGGTCCGCAGCCGCTGCGTCTCGCCGTCGAGCTGGCCGGCATATTGCTCGAACCGCGCGAGCCAGCTCCTGGCGTCCTCGGCGGTCTCGACCTTGTGGTCGGTCTCCAGGAAACGTGGCGTGTCGAGATAGGCGCCGATATTCTGCGCCACGGCATAGGGCGAATTGCGCCAGCCGCCCACCGCGACATCGCCATAGGGAAAGGCGAAACCGTCGAGCGCGATTTCCAGCGAGGTGCGCACCGTCTCGACATTGGTGCGCATGACGGGGCTGAGCGTATCGAGATCGAGCGCCTTGAGCTCGGCGACGCGGGCGCGCAGCGCGTCGGCGACCTTTGTAAGCCCCGCCGCGCTGCGATCCTGCAGCATCGATCGCAGATGCGCGCGCTCGCCCTTGTCGATGCCGAGCGAGGTGGCCTGCGCCGGATCGTCCTCCAGCAGCTGTTCCGCCGCCGCCGCGAGCAGCCGTTCCGCCGCCGCGTCGCCGGGCGCGACCGCCTGACCGCGCGCGCAGGCGGGGAGGGCGGGCAGAACGGTGAGTGCGGCGGTGGAAGCGAGAAACTGGCGGCGAGTGGGATGCATGACGGCTCCGGGAACGGGGCGGGTGGTTACGGATGACACTGTAGCGGGGTCTGACGAAGGCGCCAGCTCTTAGCCCTCTCCCGCTTGCGGGAGAGGGTTGGGTGAGGGTCTTCTTCTTACTTCTTTGACGCTATCAAAACCGCGCTGACCATCGTCAGCACGCCTTCGAGATTTTGCAGGACCTCATTGTTCCAAAAGCGCAACACGCGAAACCCCTTGGCTTCAAGAAACGCCGTGCGTCGCGCGTCCTTCTCTTCGCTGTGCTGACCGCCATCAAGCTCGACGATCAGCTTAGCTTCAAGGCAAGCGAAGTCGGCGACATAGGGATAGAGCGAGTGCTGGAAGCGGAACTTGAAACCGTCGAGCTGGCGGTTGCGGACGGCTTGCCAGAAGCGATCCTCGGCCTCCGTCCGCTCGCGGCGTAGCCGGGATGCGTGCGGGCTGATCTGGCGTCTGACGGGCGGCATTTGCGGAACGTAGAAGAAAGAAGGCCCTCACCCAACCCTCTCCCGCAAGCGGGAGAGGGCTAAGAAGAGCCGATCGCCTTCACCGCCTCGACCACCACCACGCCGCCGCGCACCTCGATCACGCGCGCCTTCTCGCCCGCCGCGAGGTCAGGCCCTTCCGCCGGCCATTCGCCGTCGCCCACGCGCACGCGACCCATGCCGCCGGCGATCGGCTCGACCACCGTGACGCGCTGGCCGATCATGCGCGCGGCGCGGTTGTTGAGGTCGGGGTCGCTGCTCGGGATCGGGTTGGTGTTGTACCACCGCTTGCCGATCAGCACCGCGACGCTCGACCAGGCGGCGAAGCTGATCAGCTGGCCGATCAGCCCGAGCTCCGGGAACAGCAGCGCCAGCACGCCGGTCGCCGCCGCGCCCAGCGCGACGAAGGTCAGGTAGACTCCGGGCACCATCAATTCGGTGATCGCCAGCAACGCCGCCAGGATCAGCCAGATGAAGCCGGCATGCTGCTCCAGATTCATTCGCCCTCCTTCTGCTGCTCGAACGGCAGCGGGCGCGGCTTTTGCGGTTTCGGCGCGGGGGCGGCGGGCGTGATCCCGCTCAGCGCGTCCTTGGCCAGCTCGCCGATCCCGCCCAGCGTGCCGATCAGCTGAGTCGCCTCCACCGGGAACAGGATCGTCTTGGCGTTGGGGCTGGTCGCGAACTTGCCCACTGCCTCGACATATTTCTGCGCGATGAAATAGTTGAGCGACTGGGCCGATCCGGTCTCGACCGCCTCGCTCACCAGCTGCGTCGCCTTGGCTTCCGCTTCGGCGGCGCGCTCGCGCGCCTCGGCGTCGCGGAAAGCGGATTCCTTGCGGCCCTCCGCCTCCAGGATGCGCGCCTGCTTCTGCCCCTCGGCGCGCAGGATCTCGGACGCGCGGCTGCCCTCCGCCTCCAGGATGTTGGCGCGCTTCTCGCGCTCGGCCTTCATCTGGCGGCCCATCGCGTTGACGATGTCGGCGGGCGGGCGGATGTCCTTGATCTCGACGCGGGTGATCTTGACGCCCCACGGCGTGGTCGCGTGATCGACCACCGACAGAAGGCGCGCGTTGATCTCGTCGCGCTTCGACAGCGTCTCGTCGAGGTCCATCGACCCCATCACCGTGCGCAGGTTGGTCGTGGTGAGCTGGAGCAGCGCGACATAGAGGTCGCTCACCTCATAGGCGGCCTTGGCGGCGTCGAGCACCTGGAAGAACACGACGCCGTCGGTCGAGATCATCGCATTGTCCTTGGTGATGATCTCCTGCCCCGGAATGTCGATCACCTGCTCCATCATGTTCACGCGGCGCCCGACGCGGTAGAAAAAGGCCGGGTAGAGGTTGAACCCCGGCTGCGCGACGGTGGTGAAGCGGCCGAAATGCTCGATCGTATAGTGATAGCCCTGCCGCACGATCTTGATGCTGGCGAACAGGTAGAGCAGCACCAGCATCATGCCGATGAAGAAGGCGCCTACCGTCAGTTCCATGTCGCATCCCCTCGTTCGTTTGCCGGATCAAGCGCGGCTTGATCCGGTGCGGCACCAGCCCGCTCCCCCACGGGGTCCCCGCAAAGTAATACTTTGCGGGGCTACCCCCACCCGGCCACCCAGCAGCAGCCTGGGTGGCCGGGTGGGGGAGCGGGCTGGTGCCGCTTCCCTACAAAAGACATTCCTAGCATAGAGCGCGAATGAGCAAAGAAGCCATTTACGCCGCCCCGCGCACGGCGCTGTTCCTGCCCGCGTCGAACGCGCGTGCGATCGAGAAGGCGCGCGGGTTGGACGCCGACATGGTCATCCTCGACCTGGAGGATGCGGTGAAGGCGGACGACAAGGCGGCGGCGCGCGCGCAGGCGGTGGAAGCGATCGCGGCGGGCATGGGCGACAAGCTGACCGCGATCCGCATCAACGGCGCGGACAGCGCCGAACATGGCGCCGACATGATCGCGGTGCGCGATTGCGCGGCGGACTTCGTGGTCGTTCCCAAGGTCGAGACCGTCAGGGACGTCGCTGACGTCCATTCGATCGTGCAGAAACCGGTGCTGGCGATGATCGAGACGCCGCGGGGCGTGCTCGCCGCGGCGGAGATCGCGGCGCTTGCCGGGGTGCAGGGGCTGATCGTCGGGCCCAACGATCTTGCCGCATCGTTGAAGCTGCCGCCCGCCGCAGGCCAGGCGCAGCTGGCGACGGCGCTCCAACTGATCGTGCTGGCGGCGCGGGCGCGGGGGGTGTGGGCGCTGGACGGCGTGTTCAACAAGCTCGACGATCCCGAGGGACTCGCGCGCGAGTGCGAGCAAGGCCGGCTGCTCGGCTTCGACGGCAAGACGCTGATTCACCCGGGCCAGATCGATATCGCCCGCGCCGCGTTCGATCCGAGCGAGGCGGAGCTGGCCGAAGCACGCGCGCTGATCGCGGCGGCAAGCGGTGGGGCGCAGCGGTACAAGGACCGCATGATCGAGGACATGCACGTCGCACAGGCCAAGGCGCTGCTGGCGCGGTTGGCACGCTAGATCCTCCCCGGCACGGGGAGGTGGCAGCGCGCAGCGCTGACGGAGGGGGGCTCCCACAAACGCTGCGCTGCGTGGAGATCCCCCTCCACCACGCCTTCGGCGCGGTCCCCCTCCCCGTGCCGGGGAGGATCGGCACCCCCTAGCGCCCGTCACGAAGCGCGTTTACATGGGCCGCCAACTTCCGATTCTCGCAAGGCTGGCGCGCTCCATGGATATCCCTCTCGGTCTCACCTTCGACGACGTCCTGCTGATTCCGGGCGAGTCCGAGGTGTTGCCGAGCATGGCCGACACGCGCACCTTCGTGACCAAGTCGCTCGCGCTCAACATTCCGATCATTTCCTCGGCGATGGATACGGTGACCGAGGCGGACATGGCGATCGTCATGGCGCAGCTGGGCGGGATCGGCGTGCTCCACCGCAATCTGGAAGTGGACGAACAGGTCGAGGCGGTGCGCGCGGTCAAGCGGTTCGAGAGCGGCATGGTGGTCAATCCGATCACGATGCGCGCCGACGGCACGCTGGCGCAGGCGCAGGCGCTGATGGTGCGGCACAGGATCAGCGGCATCCCGGTGACCGAGGACAGCGGCCGGCTGGTCGGCATCCTCACCAACCGCGACGTGCGCTTCGCCGAAAACCCCAACCAGCCGGTCAGCGAGCTGATGACGCGCGACAACCTCGCCACCGTGGCGGCGGGGGTCGGGCAGGACGAGGCGCGGCGGCTGCTGCACCAGCGGCGGATCGAGAAGCTGCTGGTGGTCGACGACGCCTATCGCTGCATCGGGCTGATCACCGTCAAGGATATCGAGAAGGCGGTGACCTATCCCGACGCGACCAAGGACGGCGCCGGGCGCCTCTGCGTCGCCGCCGCGACGACGGTGGGCGACAAGGGGTTCGAGCGGACGCAGGCGCTGGTCGATGCCGAGGTCGATTTGATCGTCATCGACACCGCGCACGGCCATAACAAGGACGTCGCGCGCGCGGTCGAGCGGGTGAAGAAGCTGTCCAACCGCGTGCAGGTGGTCGCCGGCAACGTCGCGACGGGCGAGGCGACCAAGGCGCTGATCGGCGCCGGCGCGGACGGGGTGAAGGTCGGCATCGGCCCCGGATCGATCTGCACCACGCGCGTCGTCGCCGGGGTCGGCGTGCCGCAGCTGACGGCGGTGATGGACGCCGCCAACGAAGCGGCGAAATCGGGCGTGCCGGTGATCGCGGACGGCGGCCTGCGTACTTCGGGCGATCTCGCCAAGGCGCTGGCGGCGGGCGCCTCGACCTGCATGGTCGGCTCGCTGCTTGCCGGGACCGAGGAAGCGCCCGGCGAGACGTTCCTGTATCAGGGCCGCGCGTACAAATCCTATCGCGGCATGGGCAGCGTCGGCGCGATGGGCCGCGGCTCGGCCGACCGCTATTTCCAGGGCGACATCAAGGATCAGTTGAAGCTGGTCCCCGAGGGGATCGAGGGCCAGGTGGCGTTCAAGGGGCCGGCGAAGGACGTGATCCACCAGCTGGTCGGCGGGATCAAGGCGGCGATGGGCTATACCGGATCGGCGACCATCCCCGACCTGCAATCGCGCGGCCGCTTCGTGCGGATCACCAATGCCGGGCTGCGCGAAAGCCATGTCCATGACGTGACGATCACGCGTGAGGCGCCGAACTACCCGACGCGATAGGCGCGCGACAAGTTTTGGTCGCAATGACGCGGCATAGGGGCGCGATCGCGCCGCCGAGGTTCCTTGTCCGACCTTTCCGAAACCCTGACGCCGTTCCAGCGCCTTCGCCAAGGCATGGGATCGCGCGCCGCCGCGATCGTGCTGGCGCTGCTGGTCGAGCTGTTGCTGGCGTTGCTGCTGCTCACGCTCGCGCCGCAATTGCTGAAGCCCAAAGAGCCGGTGCCGATGGCGGCGTTCGATATCAGCGTGGACAGGAAGACGGCGAGGGAGGAGCCGGCACCCGCCACGGCGGGCGCCAGTGCGCCGCGCGCCGCCAGCCGGGTCGAGGCGCAACCGGAGTCGCCCGCCGATCCCGTGCCGCGACCGCCGCAACCCGATCCCGCATCGACCCCGCCGCCGCTGCTCGACATCCCGCTGGCCAGCGTGCCGGACATCGGCTCGCTGCCCCGGGGGCCGGCGCGTCCGTCGGCCGCGCGCCGTGCCGCCGGCCCGCCGAACCTCGCCAGCATGCCCGGCGATTCGCAGCTGGTCGGGCGCGGGCCGCAGGGTCAGGCGCTCTACGCCGCCGCCTGGTATCGCGAACCCTATCCCAACGAGCTGCTCGGCTATCTCT
The DNA here is from genome assembly GCA_964413495.1 of uncultured Stakelama sp. Lineage (GTDB taxonomy): Bacteria > Pseudomonadota > Alphaproteobacteria > Sphingomonadales > Sphingomonadaceae > Sphingomonas. The sequence continues at coordinate 149,829 of CAYPRW010000004.1, forward strand.
CGACCGCGCAGGGGCCGGGATGGGGGATCATCATCTGCCGCACCGTCGCAAATTTCCGCGTCGACAATTGCCAGTTGCTCGCCGAATATCCCGCCGGCTCGCGGATCGGCCGCGCGGTGCTGGCGGCGGCATGGCAATTCCGCGTCCGCCCGCCGCGCCTGGGCGGCGTCCCGCAGGTCGGGGAATGGGTGCAAATCCGCATCACCTATGATTTGAAACGGATCGCCGCCCCATGACGCCCGCCGCACGCACCCAGGCCGCGATCGACCTGCTCGATGCGATCATCGCCGCGGCGCGCGATGGCGGGGCGTCGGCCGATGTGCTGATCGCGCGCGGGTTCGCGGCGCGGCGCTATGCCGGGTCGAAGGACCGCCGTGCGATCCGGGGGCTGGTTTATGCCGCGATCCGGCTGTGCGGCGAGCGGCCGGAGAACGGACGCGCCGCGCTGCTCGCGCTGGCCGCACGGGACGATGCGCTGGCGGCGACGTTCGACGGCTCGACCTATGGCCCGGCGGCGATCGGGGATGAGTTGGTGGCGGAAACCGGCGTCGCGCCGGCCTGGCTGATCGACGCGCTCACCGCATCCGGTATCGATGCTGAGCAAGCCGCGCTGCTCGACCGCGCGCCGCTCGACCTGCGCGTCAACCGGCTCAAGGCCGATCCCGCGCAAGTCCGCGCCGAATTGCCCGATGCCGAGCCGATCCCCGGCCTGCCCGACGCGCTGCGCCTGCCCGCCGACACCCCGGTCGAGGCGAGCGCTGGGTATCGCGAGGGCGCATTCGAGGTGCAGGACGCCGGCAGCCAGATCGTCGCGCTCGCCGCCGGTGCCGCGCCGGGCATGCGCGTGGTCGATCTGTGCGCCGGTGGTGGCGGCAAGACGCTGGCGCTGGCGCTGGCGATGGAAAATCGCGGCACGCTGCTCGCGACCGACAGCGATCGGTCGCGGCTGTCGCGCCTGATGCCGCGCGCGCAGCGGGCGGGCGTGACGATCGTCGAGACGCGGCTGCTCGATCCCGGCCGCGAGAGAAAGCCGCTCGCCGACTGGGCGGGCAGCGCCGATGTGGTGCTGGTCGACGCGCCCTGTTCGGGCACCGGCACCTGGCGGCGCAACCCGGAGGCGCGCTGGCGGCTCACCCCGGCGCGGCTCGCCAAGCTGGTCGAGACGCAGGCGCGCCTGCTCGACGTCGCCGCCGCGCTGGTGCGGCCGGGCGGCGCGCTGGTGCACATCGTCTGCTCGCTGCTCGATGCCGAGGGGGCGGATCAGGCGAGCGCGTTCCTGGCCCGGCATCCGGATTGGGCAGCGGCGCCGCTTGCGCTGCCGGCGGGAACCCCGCATGGGGCGGGGATGCGCCTCACCCCGCTGTCCCACTCGACCGACGGCTTTTTTGTCGCGAAGCTGGTGCGCGCGTGATAGCCCTGCGCGAGTTCACCCTGGAGAGGTTCATGCGTTTCACCCTCGTTTCCGCCGCCGCCGCGCTCGCGCTGCTCAGCGTGTCGACCTCGCTTTACGGCCAGCGCGCGGACGACCAGATCGACGCGCGCTCGATCGCCTTGCTCGAACGCGGCAAGGCGGCGCGCGCGGCGGGCGACCTCGACGGCGCCAACGGGCTGATCGAGAGCGCGCTGGCGGTCGATCCGCGCAACCGCGCGGCGTACGTCACGCTGGCCGAGATCGCGCGGTCGCAGGGGCTGCCGGGCAAGGCGATCCGCTTCTATCGCGAGGCGCTGACGCTAGAGCCCAACGACATCGCCGCGCTGCGCGGCCAGGGCGAGGCGATGGTGCAGAAGGGCGCGGTGGAGCGCGCCAAGGAGAATCTGGCGCGGGTGAAGACGCTGTGCGGCAACAGCTGCGCCGACGCGACGCAACTCGCCGCCGCGATCGCCAAGGGCCCGCCCGCCACCGCCACCGCCCAAGTGGTGCCGCCGCCGACCGCGGAAGAGAAAAGGAATTGATCCAACTCCTCCCCGGCACGGGGAGGGGGACCGCGCCGCAGGCGTGGTGGAGGGGCCCCGCCACGAAGCGCACCGTTTGAGGCAAGCCCCCTCTACCATGCTTCGCATGGTCCCCCTCCCCGTGCCGGGGAGGATCTAGGCGCTCAACATCCGCGCCAGCGTCACGAATTCCGCCACGCTCACCGTCTCCGCGCGCCGTGTCGGATCGATCCCCACCGCTTCCGCCGCTTCGACCGCGCCGGGCACCGCCTTCAGGCTCTGCCGCAGCATCTTGCGGCGCTGCCCGAAGGCGGCGGCGGTCAGCCGTTCCAGCACTTTGAACGCGACGCCCGGCGGCTCGTCCGCGGGCACGATATGCACCACCGCCGACATCACCTTGGGCGGCGGGGTGAAGGCGCTGCGGTGCACCGGCAGCGCGATCCGCGCGCTGCTGCGCCATTGGGACAGCACCGCCAGCCGGCCATAGGCGTCGGTGCCGGGCGCGGCGACGATGCGCTCGGCGACCTCCTTCTGGAACATCAGCGTCAGCGACGCCCACCAGGGCTCCCAGTCCGCCGACAGCCAGCCGACGGTCAGCGCGGTGCCGACATTATACGGCAGGTTGGAGGCGATATGCGGCTTGCCCGCGAACAGCGCGGGCGCGTCCAGCTCCAGCGCATCGCCCTCGATCACGTCGAGCATGCCGGGAAACGCTGCGGCCAGCTCGGCCAGCGCCGGGATGCAGCGCCGGTCGCGCTCCACCGCGGTCACCTTCGCACCCGCCTTGAGCAGCGCGCGGGTAAGGCCGCCGGGGCCGGGCCCGACCTCGAACACCTCCTGTCCGGCCAGGTCGCCCGGCACGCGCGCGATACGGTCGAGCAATTGCTGGTCGAACAGGAAATTCTGGCCCAGCGCCTTGTTCGCGCTCAGCCCGTGCCGGTTGATGACCTCGCGCAGTGGCGGCAGGTCGGTCACGCCGCTCCGGCGTCGGCGATGGCGCGCCGCTCGGCGGCCAGCGCCGCCATGCGGATCGCCGCGATCATCGCGCCCGGCTCGGCCTGGTCCTGTCCGGCGATGCCGAACGCGGTGCCGTGATCGGGCGAGGTGCGCACGATCGGCAGGCCCAGCGTCATGTTGACGCCCTCGTCGAAATGCAGCGTCTTCAACGGCACCAGCGCCTGATCGTGATAGAGGCAGATCGCCGCGTCATAGCCGGCGCGCGCGCGGGGATGGAACATCGTGTCGGCGGCGAACGGCCCGACCGCGTCGATCCCCTCGGCCTGCAACTGGCGGATCGCCGGTTCGACGATCTCGATCTCCTCACGGCCCAGCGCGCCGCCTTCGCCGGCATGCGGGTTCAGCCCGGCAAAGGCGAGGCGCGGCGCTTCGATCCCGAAATTGCGCGTCAGCCCGCGCGCCGTCGCCCGCGCCTTGGCGACGATCAGCTCGACCGACAGCGCGGCCTGCACCGCGCCCAGCGGGATGTGCGTCGTCACCGGCACCACGCGCAGCGTCGGTCCGGCCAGCATCATCACCGCATTCTCCTTGGCGATGCCACAGCGTTCGGCGATGAACTCGGTCTGGCCGGGATGGGTGAAGCCGATCTGGTAGAGCTGGGCTTTCGCCACCGGCCCCGTCACCAGCGCGCCCGCCGCCGCCGAGCGGGTCAGGCCGGTCGCGAATTCAAGCGAATCGAGCGCGCAGCGCGCACCTTCGACATCGGGCTGGCCTGGCACAATCGCGCCCGCGTCGGCCACGGTCAGCACCGGCAGCGCCGTGTCGAATGCGGCGCCCGTCGCGGCGGGATCGCCGATCCGCGCGACCGGCCCGTCCCACACCGCCTCGATCGCGCGCGGATCGCCCACGGCGAAGAACGGGGCCAAGCCGAACAGGTCGCGCCCCGCCCATGCCTTGGCGACGATCTCCGGCCCGATCCCGGCGGGATCGCCCATCGCGACCGCGAGCGGGCGGATGGGAGGAATCACGGCTTAACGATACTCGACGATCGCGTCGCGGCGAAGGTCGCGCAGCAGGCGCTGCGCGCGCAGATTGGTGCGCTGTTCCTCCATATTGTCGCGAATCTGGTCGGTGGACGGCAGCCCGGCGGTCTTGGGATCGTCGCGCCCGCACAGCACCAGCGCGCGCACGCCTTCGGTCGGCGATCCGAACGGCGGCGTCGCCTGGCCGACCTGGAGATTGAGCACGATGTCCTGCAGCTGCGGCGGCAGGTCGCGCACGCGCACCGCGTCGTTGTCGACCACATCGGCGCCCAGCGCCTCGGCCGCCTTGCCGACCGCGCCGCAGCCGGCGGTCGATTGCAGCACCTTGGCGAATTCGGCCGCCTTGGCCTGGGCCTGCGCCTGGGTGGTGCCGGCCGCGAACTTGACCGTGATCTGGCGCAGGCTCAACCGCGCGTCGCGCTGGTCGGCGGTCAGCACCTGGCGCTTGTCGACCAGATAGAGGACCGAAAAGCCGCCCGGCACCTCGATCGGGCCGGCGACCTGGCCGACCTGCATCTGCGCCACCGCGGCGGCGAGCGGCGCGGGCAGCATCGCGGTGCGGACCCAGCCCAGATCGCCGCCGGTCGATTTGGTCGTCGCTTCGGAAAAGCGCGCGAAATATTCGAACGGACGGCCCTGCTGCATCTGCTGGATCATCTGCTGCATGCCGCGATACACCTCGCCCGATCGCTCCGGCGTCGCCGAGATATAGATTTCGCGAAGATTGTATTCCTCGGTCCCCTGCGCCGCCTTCATGCGATCGACGATGCCCTTGATCTCCTCGTCGCTGACATTGACGAAGGCCGATACCTTGCGCTGGATCACGCGCTGCCACGCCAGCTCGCCCTCGATCTGGCGGCGCAGCGAGCGTTCGGACGATCCGATCTCGCGCAGCCATTTGCGCATCTCGTCCGGCGTGCGCCGGAACCGCTGCGACAGGCCGACAAAGCTGCGGTCGATCTGGTCCGCGCCGATCACGATGTCGTTCGACTGGGCTTCCTGGATCTGGATCGCCTCGTCGGTCAGCTGGCGCAGGATCTGCAGCCGCAGCTGGTTCGCCTCGGCCTCGTTGAGCTGGAAGCCCTGCAGCCCGACGACCAGGTTGAACCGCTGGTCGACATCGGTGCGCGTGATGACATAGCCGTTCACGATCGCGGTCGGCTTGCGCACATTGGGGTCGGCCTTGCCGAAGATCTGCAGATTCTGCGGCAGGTCGAGATTGGCCGCGGACGGCACGGCGCTGTCCTCAACCGTCTGGGCCGCGATGGCGGCGCTGCCGGCAATGCCAAGGATCAATGCCGCCGAACGGCAGAAACGAACGACCTTCGAAGTCATCTTCACCTGTACCTATAGTCCTCATGCCCGCGAGGGGATGGGGGCGTGTAATCGCCAATTGTGCCTGAACTGGGGCTGACAGCCCGAAACGCCGCTCCTTGATCCGCCATCCCGGCGAAAGCCGGGATCTCAACCGGCGAGGGCGCCGGCAGAGCCGCACGAGATCCCGGCTTTCGCCGGGATGACGAGATGAACGTTACCGCCCTAAATTCTTGAGCGCCAGCGTCAACAGATAGCTGTTGCCGCGCCGCGCGACGTCCGCCGTCTGGTAATCGCGCTTCCAGGTCAGGCCGAGGCGCAGGCAATCATCCTCATATTCCACGCCGATGCGGTGGCGCACCGGTTCGAACCCGCTGTTCAATGACGCCGGGTCCTCCTCGCGATCGGTCAGGTCGATCACCGCCGATCCGAAGACGGACCAGAACCGCGCGACCTGCACCCGCCCGCCGACGCGCGCCTCCTCGCGGTCCTGCAGATCCTCCAGCGCGAAGGAAATGTTCCGGTTCAATCGCAGATAGCCGATCGTCGCATAGGTCGTGCGCGTGCCGATCGTCGCGTCGACCTCGTTGCGGCGGATCGCCAGATTGTCCTTGTCCAGCCGGTAGCGGTGGTTCAACGTCAGGAAATCGCGATAGCGCACCACCGTCCGCCCGACGATGTCGGAAACCCGGTCGGTCAGGCCCGTGCCGTCGGGCAGCAGCGACGGGCGCGAGGACAGGCGATAGCTCTGCCCCACATTCGCCTCGACCGAAATGCCCGGCAGGTACAGCGCATAGTCGAGGCCGAAGGTGAAGCGCGTCGAATCCTCGAACCGGTCGTAACCGGGGAAGCGGTTGAGCGCGAACAGGTTCGAATCCTCAAGGTCGACCGAACGCGCGTCCTCGTTCGGCACGTCCAGATTCTCGACGCGCGGCGCGGCGACGATCTGGAAGCGCGGCGTGATGCGCTGGATGCCGCCGAACGCCTCGCCGATCAGCGGCCATTTCATGTCGAGCGCCACCGCGCCGATCGCGCGCGCGCGAAACCCCTCCAGCCCGCGATAGCTGGGTACGCTGGTCGCCAGCGTATCGCGCGTATTGTACAGGTCGCCGCGGCCATAGGCGGTCAGCGTCAGCTCCTGCCCCCAGGCGGTCAGCTTGCGCAGGTCGTAACGCAGCGAGGCGAAGGCGCGCTGCGTATCCTGCCCGGCGCTGCGGGTGAGCGCCAGGCTGTTGACCTGCAGCTCGAACCGCCCGCCCGGCAACAGCGCCTGGCCGAACCGCCGACGATAATCGAGCTCGGGAAAGGCGAGCGGCTGGAGCCCCTGATTCTCGGTCAGCCGCAGCGTCTGCACCGCCCAGCCGTTGATCGCCAGATAGCTGTCGCGGTCGATCCGCTCGACCCGGATGTTGTTGCGCAGCCGGTCGTCGGTCGAGATGTCGTAGCGGCGCAGGAAGGTGCGGTCGCTGGCCAGGCGGAACGACACGCTCGCCCGCCAATGGGGATCGAACTGATAGCGGCCGGCGGCGTCGACATAGCCGCGAAACGCATTGCGGTCCGACACGCCCGGCGGCGGCGCGACGAAATCGTCGGCGCGGCTGCTGAACGTGCCGTATCCGGTGATGCGGAACGCGCCCTTGTCCATCAGCTGGCGGTATTCGCCCTGCAGCATCGGCAGCGCGCCGGTGAACAGATGCGGCCGCAGCGTCAGGTCGCGGTCGGGCGCCAGCGCGAAATAATAGGGCAGGGCGACCTCGAACCCGTTGACCGCGTCATAGCGGATGTCGGGCGCGAGCAGGCCGCTGGCATTGCCTTCGCCGACCGAGTGCGAAAAGACCGGCAGCGGCAGCGTGGCCAGGCCGAACAGCGAGACGCGCGCGCCGGTATAGCGGATGCGCTGCCGCGCCGGATCATAGACGACGCGCACCGCCGTGATCTTCCACGACGGTTCCTTGGGGCAATTGTTCGCATCGACCACCGCGCAGGGCGTATAGGCGGCGCGGTCGACGCGGATCACCCCGGCGGCGTCGCGCGTGCCACGCTGCGCGGCGATGCGGCCGCCCTGCTCCAGCACGACCAGCATATTCTCGATCACGCCGTCCTTCAGCGAATCGGTCAGCTCGATCCGGTCGCCATAGGCGGTGTCGCCTTCGGGGTTGGTCACCGCGATGTCGCCGGTCGCGATCACCGCGCCGGTCCTGCGGTTCCACACCACCTGGTCGGCGCGCAGCCGGCTGCCGTCGCGGAACATGCGCACATCGCCCTTCACGGTGACGATGTCGCCGTCCGATTCATATTCGGCGGTGTCGGCGGAAAACTGGATCTGATCGGGATCGTCGGGCAGCGGCGCTTCGGACGGCGGGGGCGGTTCGACCGCGCGGTCCTGCAGGTCCTGCGGCACGGCGGCATGGGCGCCCGGCGCAAGGCACAAGGCGAACGGCAATATCCCGGCGAGCAGCAGAGCCTTGCGCGTCACGTCCGAACCCAACCCCTTTTTACGCCGACCCGGCACATCCGGCGCCCATGCACGGCGCGCCGCCAGCCGCCCTACCCTATTGCACCGCGCGTCCCGCTTCGCAATCGCCAGAACCCGACGCGGTTTTGCCGTTCGCGCCGCTTCGGCCTAGAGAAGCGGCCAACGACAATCCGAACGATCCACAGGAACAGGAAGTTTCATGCACGTAACATTCGCCGCCGCGCGCCCCGCCGCTGTCGCCGTCCTCGCACTGCCGGTCGAAAAGGACGGGATCGGTCGCATCCCGCCGGGCACGCTGGACGAAGCGACGCTGGCGCTGGCGCGCAGCGCAGCAAAGGCCGCCCGTTTCGACGGCGAGGCCGGCGCCATGGCCGAGATCTTCCTGTCCGGGGGCGAACCGGCCGATCGCCTGGTGCTGGTCGGCGTGGGCGCGGGGGGCGAAGCCGATTACGAGCGCGCCGGCGGCGCGCTGACGGCGCGCTTCCTCACCTCGGGCGTCACGTCGATCGCGGTCGATTTTTCGGGCCTGGGCGCCCGGCCCAGCAGCCGCGCCGTGGCGCGCTTCGCCGGCGCGGCGGTGCAGCGCGGCTGGCGTTTCGACGCCTATCGCACCCGGCTGCCCGACAAGCACAAGCCGACGCTGGGCGAACTTGCGCTGGTCGACACGCCGGCCGGCAGCGAAGCGGCGTGGCACGAACAGCTCGCCGTCACCGGCGGGCTCGACCTCACCCGCGCGCTGGTCAGCGAGCCGCCCAACATCCTCTATCCCGAAAGCTTCGTCGAACGCTGCCGCCACCTGGCCGACCTCGGCGTCGAGATCACCGTGCTCGACCGCGCGCAGATGGAACGGCTCGGCATGGGCGCGCTGCTCGGCGTGGCGCAGGGCTCGGTGCGCGAGGGCCGCATCCTGGCGATGCGCTGGAACGGCCGGGGCGAGGGCGCGGCGTCCGACCGGGTGGATGTCGCGTTCGTCGGCAAGGGCGTGACCTTCGACACCGGCGGCATCTCGATCAAGCCCGCCGCCGGCATGGAGGACATGAAGTGGGACATGGGCGGTGCGGGCGCGGTCGCCGGCGCGATGAAGGCGCTGGCCCTGCGCAAGGCGAAGGCGAATGTCGTCGGCGTGTGCGGCCTGGTCGAGAACATGCCCGACGGCAACGCGCAGCGGCCGGGCGACGTCGTCACCAGTATGTCCGGCCAGACGATCGAGGTCATCAATACCGATGCCGAGGGGCGGCTGGTGCTGTGCGACGCGATCACCTGGACGCAGCGCACCTTCGCGCCCCGCACGATCGTCGATCTCGCGACGCTGACGGGCGCGATGGTCATCAGCCTGGGGTCCGAACATGGCGGCCTGTTCGCCAATGACGACGGCCTGGCCGAGGAACTGCTGGCGGCGGGCCGCGCGACCGGCGACCTGTTGTGGCGCTTTCCGCTGGGCGAGGCCTATAACAAGCTGATCGACAGCCAGATCGCCGACATGAAGAATGTTGGTCCGCGCGGCGCCGGATCGATCACCGCGGCACAGTTCATCCAGCGGTTCGTCGAGCCGGGCGTGCGCTGGGCGCATCTCGACATCGCCGGCATGGTGTGGGCGGACAAGCCCGGCGCGACCTATGACAAGGGCGCGACCGGCTATGGCGTGCGCCTGCTCGACCGTTTCGTGCGCGACAATTTCGAGGGGTAGGAAGATTTTGGTTCACGCTAAGGCGCGAAGACGCGAAGAGATGGTTTTGCCGCGTCAGCGGCTTCTCCTTACCGCTTCGATGCCGCTTGCGGTAACGACAATGAGAGAAGGGCGCTTCGCGCCAAGCGAAACATCTTCGCGTCTTCGCGCCTTAGCGTGAACCAATCTTTCTTCTTGAATGCTGCCCGCGCTACGTTCGCTACGGCAGTGCAAGGGCGGTAAATGCAAGTCGATTTCTACCACCTCACCGTAACCCCGGTCGAGCGCGCCTTGCCCGGCATCGCACTCAAGGTGGTCGATGGCGGCGGGCGATTGCTCGTCGTCTCCAGCCATGAATCCCAGCGCCGCCAGATCGACACCTCGCTCTGGACCTGGCAGGCCGACAGCTTCCTGCCGCACGCCCAGGCCGGGGCGGGCGACGACAAGGTCCAGCCGGTATTGATCGGCGAAACGATCGAACCGGCCAACGGCGCGCGTTTCGTCGCGCTGATCGACGGCGTGTGGCGCGACGCGGCGCTCGCCTTCGACCGCGCCTTCCATTTCTTCAACGAGGAACAGATCTCCGAGGCGCGCACGGCATGGAAGGCGCTGGCCGACCGCGAGGGCATCGAACGGCGCTATTGGAAGCAGGACGAGAACGGCCGCTGGACGCAGGCGGCGTAACGCATCGATCGGGGGATGGAAAAGCAATGACAGCACTCGCGCGACTGTTGGCGGATGCCCTCAGGACGGAAACCGGCTTCACCACGCACATCCCGGCCGACTGGCTGCAAGGGCGCACCGCATTCGGCGGATTGTCGTCCGGGCTGGCGCTGGCGGCGGCGAAGCAGGTCGAGCCCGACCTGCCGCCGCTGCGCTCGGCGCAGGTCGCGTTCATCGGTCCGCTGTCGGGCGCGGTGACGGTCAGTGCCACGCGGTTGCGGCGCGGGCGCAACGCGGCGTTCGTCCAGGCCGATATCGTGTCGGACGCGGGCCTTGGATTGCGCGCGACGTTCGTGTTCATGGCGCCGCTCGATTCCGCCGTCACGCTCGATACGGCGCCCGCCGCGGGCCATGCGCCGCCGCCCGGCGAGGCAAAGCTCTATACCGGGCCGGCGGATCATTTCACCGGCAACTTCAACTTCCTCGATCTGAAACAAGCCGCCGGCCCGGCCGAATTCCTGCGCTGGGGCCGGCTGATCGAGCGCGACGGGCTCGACCCCGAAGTCGAGCTGATGGTGCTTGGCGACGCGCTGCCGCCCGCCGCGTTCCGGCTGTTCGACCAGCGCCCGCCGCTGTCGTCATTGAGCTGGATCATCAATCTCGTGCGCCCCCGCCCGGCGACGCGCGAGGGCTGGTGGCTGCTCAACGCCACCACCGACACGGCGCGCAACGGCTATTCCAGCCAGCGCATGCGCCTGTGGGACGCGGACGGTGCGCTGGTCGCCGAGGGGATGCAGGGCGTCGCCATTTTTGGCTGAGCCCCAAAGGAAATGCGTCGCCATTTTTGGCTGAGCCCCAAAGGAAATGTGTCGCCATTTTTGGCTGAGCCCCGAAGGAAATGTGTCGCCATTTTTGGCTGAGCCCCAAGGAAATGCGTCGCAATTTTCTGGCTGAGCGGTGCCGAGCCGGCGCGGGCTGCGACAATTTGCGACAGTTTTCCATCCGGCTGACACAGCGACGCGACAGATGACCGCCATAACGCCCGATCAGCGGCGGCCTGTCGCCAGCTGGACGGGAGCCTGCCGATGAAGCCATTTCTCACCGCCGCCGCGATCGGCGCGCTGCTGACGGCGGGCGCCGCCGCCGCGATGCAGACCGAACCCGCCGCGCCGCCCCGCGCGCCGCTGACCAGGGCGGACATGCTCGCCCGCGCCGACGCCCGGTTCGATGCCACGGACACCGACAAGGACGGGCAGTTGAGCGCGCAGGAGCGTCAGGCCGGTCGCGACGCGGCGCGCGGCGGCGCGGCCGGGCCCCGCCCCGGCGGCGGCGAGCGCATGCTTGCCCGCATCGACACGAACGGCGACGGCCTGGTCAGCCGGGCCGAATACCGCGCCGCCGCCGAAGCCCGGTTCGACCGCATGGACGCCGACAGAAACGGTACGATCGAACCCGGCGAGGGCGGGTTCGACCCCGCCGCGCGTCCCCAGCGTGGCGCAATGCCTCCGCCGCCGCCCGCCACCCCCGCGGGCGCGTGAGCGGCTGCCGGGCGGGCCGACCTCCTCCGTGCCCGCCCGGCACTTTCGCTTGATCCAGCTGCGCTGGAAGGCGGCACCGCTAGCCAGTTCAGCTTTGCCGAACCAGATGCTAATCCGATGGACATGACCGCCGACATTCCCCACCTCCTGCTCGTCGACGACGAACGCTCGATCCGCGAGCCGCTCGCGCAATATCTGACGAAACAGGGGTTCCGCGTCACGCAGGTCGGCGATGCGGAGGCGGCGCGCGCGCGGCTGTCGGCCTATGCCATCGACCTGGTGGTGCTCGACATCATGATGCCGGGCGAGGACGGCCTCAGCCTGTGCCGCCACATCCGCGCGGCGAGCGAGACGCCGGTGATCCTGCTCACCGCACGCAGCGAAGAGACCGACCGCATCGTCGGGCTGGAAATGGGCGCCGACGATTATGTCGTGAAGCCGTTCAGCCCCCGCGAACTCGCCGCGCGCATCCGCGTGGTGCTGCGTCGGATGCAGGCCGGCGGCACGCGCCTCGCCGCGCCGGAAAGCGGCAGCTACGCCTTTTCGGGCTGGGTGCTCAAGACCGGCGAGCGCGCGCTGGTCGACCGCGACGGGGTGTCGGTGCCGCTGTCCACGGGCGAATACAATCTCCTCCTCGCGCTGGTGATGCGTCCGCGCGCGGTGCTGACGCGCGATCAGCTGCTCGACCTGACCCAGGGGCGCGAGGCGGCGGCGTTCGACCGCGCGATCGACAATCAGGTCAGCCGCCTGCGCAAGAAGATCGAGCCCGACGCGCGCAGCCCCACGCTCATCAAGACGGTGTGGGGCGGCGGCTATACGCTGGCCAGCGACGTCACCAAATTATGATGCGGTTCGCGCCCAGGAGCCTGACCGGACAGATCGCGCTGCTCGTCGCGCTCGCGCTGTTCGTGGCGCAGGCGGTGAATTTCGCGATGATCCTGCGCGAGCGGCGCTCGAACCAGTTCTACCAGATCACCTCCCCGGCGATCACCCGCGTGGTCGACGGCGCCGAACGGCTGCGCGACGGCCGGTTCCGCAACCCCGCCGATCGCGAGATGCGCGATCGGCCGCGCTGGTCGCTGCGGCTGCTGCCGACCAACCCGGTCGAACCGGGGCTGCGGCCGCAAACCGATGTCGAGGACGGTATCCGCCGCGCGATGCGTGAGGCCAACCTGCCGGTAGGTCGGATCGTCACCGGCATCCGCCCGATTTCGCCCGACGACCCCCGATTTGCCGGAATGGACCCGCGAAAGGTCGAACGGATGAAGCGATGGGGCGCGGAACTGCACATCGCGGCCGAGATTCCGGGCCGCGGCTGGCTGGCGATGACGTCGGGCTGGTCCAGCGGCGACGGCGATCTGATCTGGCGGCTGATCGGCCAGACGCTGTTCCTGTATATCGCGGTGCTGATCCCGGTGCTGTGGGTCGGCAACCGGGTGGGCCGCCCGCTGCGCAAGCTGGCCGCGGCGGCCCGCGATTTCCATCCCTCCGCCACCAGCGAACCGATCGAGGAGCGCGGGCCGGGCGATGTGCGCGCGGTCATCGCCGCCTATAATCTGATGAGTCGCCGCGTGACCGCGATGCTGGATGAAAAGGACCAGATGCTCGGCGCGATCGGCCACGACCTGCGCACCCCGCTCGCCGCGCTGCGCGTGCGCATCGAATCGGTCGAGGATGACGAGGATCGTGCGCGCATGGCCGATACGATCGACGAGATGAACCGCACGCTCGACGATATCCTCAGCCTGGCGCGGCTCGGCCGGCCGAGCGAGCCGCCCACCGAGACCGACCTGTCGGCGCTGATCGACGCGGTGGTCGACGATTTCCGCGATCTGGGGCATGCGGTGGATTATGCGGACGGCCAGCGGCTGATCGTCCGGCTGCGACCCGCGCTGATGCGGCGCGCGGTGCGCAACCTGATCGAGAATGCGGTCAAATATGGCGGGGGCGCGGACGTGGCGCTCAAGCGCGACGGGACGGGCGTGCGGATCGAGGTGGCCGATCGTGGCCCCGGCATCCCGCCCGATCAGCTCGCGGCGGTGTTCGATCCGTTCACGCGCCTCGATCCCTCGCGCAACCGGTCGACCGGCGGGGTCGGGCTGGGCCTGACGCTGGCGCGCGCGATCGTGCGTGAGGCGGGCGGCGACATCACGCTGGCCAACCGCGAAGGCGGCGGCCTGTGCGCGACGATCGCGCTGCCGCGCTGTCGGACGCGCGGCTAGCTGGCCGGGTGATACATGAATTCGCGCAGTTCCTGCGCGCAGCGGCAGGCGGCGGCGATCCGGCCCGCCCAGCGCACCGCCTCGTCCCGATCGGGCAATTCCAGCACGGTAAAGCCGCCGGTCAGGCGGCTGCCGGGATAGGCGCCTGCCGAAACCGTGCCGTCGCCCGCCACGCGCACCGGATCGACCGGTTCGTTGATCCCGCCGCCGAACACATAGACGCCGGCCGCCTTGGCTTCCTCGATCACCGCCAGCGAAGCGGCGGCGACGGCGGGCAATTCCTCGGCGGTGACGTTCATGGCCTCGCCGGGGAATGAAATGAGATATTTGGTCATCCGCGCTCGATGCACCGCCGGCCCGGCGCGCGCAACCGCCCGCCGAACGAAGAACGGCCCGCGCCCCGGCCAGGCGCGGGCCGTTCCGGCATGTGCTCGTGCAAATCGTGCGGCCGGTCAGCCGACGATTTCGTCCGGCTTGAAGAAATAGGCGATCTCGATCGCGGCATTCTCGTCCGAATCCGAACCGTGCACCGAATTCGCCTCGATCGATTCGGCCAGTTCCTTGCGGATCGTGCCCGGTTCGGCATTGGCGGGGTTGGTCGCGCCCATGATGTCGCGGTTGCGCTGCACGGCGTTCTCGCCCTCCAGCACCTGCACCACGACGGGGCCGGAAATCATGAATTCGACCAGTTCGCCGAAAAAGGGCCGCTCCTTGTGCACCGCATAGAAGCCCTCGGCCTGTTCGCGGGTCATCCTGATGCGCTTGCTCGCGACGACGCGCAGGCCGGCGTCCTCCAGCATCCGGGTGACCGCACCGGTCAGGTTGCGGCGGGTGGCGTCGGGCTTGATGATCGAAAAGGTCCGGTTCGCGGCCATGGCCGTGCGGCTCCTGCAAATTAGAGGTTGGGGGTTCGCGCGGCGCTCTAGTGGGACGGCGCGGCGCTGGCAAGGGGAGACGGCGTCAGCCTTGCCCCGTGCTCGCCGCGGTCTGGCCGAACAGGATCTTCTTCTGCTCGTCGGTCATCGGCGCGTCGCTCGGCCGGACCGCCTCGCCCCTGGCATAGGCGCGCACCGTCGCGGGCCGCGCCTTCACGCCCGCGAACCAGCGTTGCACATGCGGAAAATCGGCGAGGTCCTGGCCCTGCGCCGCATGCGGCACGATCCACGGATAGATCGCCATGTCGGCGATCGAATAGCCCTCGCCCGCGGCGAACGGCTTGCCGGCCAGCTGCCGGTCGAGCACGCCGTAAAGCCGGTTGGTCTCGTCGATATAGCGTTTCTGGGCATAGGGGATCGGTTCGGGCGCATAGCGGTTGAAATGATGGTTCTGCCCCGCCATCGGGCCCAGCCCGCCCATCTGCCACATCAGCCATTGCGTCTGCACGATCCGCTCGCGTTCGCTCGGCCCGAGGAACTTGCCGGTCTTCTCGGCAAGATACAGCAGGATCGCGCCGCTCTCGAACACGCTGATCGGCGCGCCGCCATCGGCGGGATCGTGATCGACGATCGCCGGCATGCGGTTGTTGGGCGCGATCTTCAGGAAATCGGGCCTGAACTGTTCGCCCTGGCCGATGTTCACCGGATGGAGGGTATAGGCCAGGCCCGCTTCCTCCAGGAACATCGTGATCTTGTGCCCGTTGGGGGTCGGCCAATAGTGCAGGTCGATCATCGTGCGCGTCTCCATGGCTGCGGGCCGACAGATGGTGACGCCCGGCCGTTACGCAACCGGCGCATCGGCGGGCGGATGATGGCGCGCCAGAAAGAGGATCACGATCCCCACCGCCACCACGCTCAGCGCGCAGGCCAGCAGGAACGCCGCGCCGGGAAAGCCGCCTTCGGCTCCGGCCGCCAGCGTCTGGGTCAGGCCCAGCGGCCCGATGATCGCCGCGACGCTGGCGATGCTCGCCATGCCGCCCTGCAACGCGCCCTGGTTCGACGCATCGACCATCCGGCTCAGCAGCGCGTTGAGCGAGGGATAGGCCAGCGCCTGCAACGCGCCGATCGCCAGCAGCGCATAGACCTGCCAGCCCTGGGTGGCGAAGGCATAGCCGGCATAGACCAGCGCCCCCACCGACAGGCCGATCAGTACGGTGCGCACTTCGCCCAGTGCGGCGATCGCACGGCCGGTGATGAAGATCTGCGCCACCGCCATCGTCACGCCCGACGCGGCGAGCGACCAGCCGATCTCGCGCGGGCCCCAGCCATGCGCGATTTCGGCATAAAAGGCCCAGGTCGCCGGATAGATCTGATGTGCGACCTGCCAGATGAACACCACGGCCAGCAGCGGCGCCGCGCCCTTGAGCCCGAACAGCGGGGCGAATGCGCCCAGCGGATTGGCGCGCCGCCATTCGAACGGGCGGCGATTTTCCGGGCTGAGGCTTTCGGGCATCGCAAAGAAGATCCAGGTGGCGTTGAACGCGGCGATCGCCGCCGCCGCCATGAACGGCACGCGCGGGCCCAGATCGCCCAGCAGGCCGCCGATGGCCGGGCCGATGATGAAGCCGATGCCGAACGCCGCGCCCATCAGCCCGAACGTCGCGCCGCGCTTCTCGGGCGGGGTCACGTCGGCCAGCACGGCATTGGCCGGGCCGTAGACCGCGCCCGCGATCCCCGCGATCAGCCGCCCGGCGAACAGCCAGGCGATGGTCGGCGCGAACGCCATCAGCGCATAGTCGACGGCAAAGATCAGCATCGCCGCCAGCAGCACCGGCCGCCGCCCGTAACGGTCGCCCAGATTGCCCAGGATCGGCCCGGCAAAGAAATGCGCCACCGCGAACACGATCAGCAGCATGCCGCCGGTGCGCGTCGCGTCCGCCAGCGATTGCCCGGTCAGCTCGACGATCAGCGTCGGCAACACCGGCAGCACGATGCCGAACCCGATCGAATCGATCAGCACGGCCAGCAGCGCGATCGGAACGGCACGGTGCGCGAAGGTCATGTCATTGCCCCTTTTTCGCGCTGGATAACCGATGGCGGCGCCCGCGTCGCGCACGATCTTGCCGCGCATCGGGCGTTGCGCCGTGCCGTGACGGCGATAAGCTCGCGCGATGTCGATGCCCGCCCCCCATGCCGTCCGCCCGCGGACGCGCCGCTCGTGAGCGCCGCGGGCGCCCCGGCCGTGATCGATCGCCACGTACTGGCGACGCGGATCTGGCACTGGGTCACGGCGGTCAGCGTGATCGTGCTGCTGGGCAGCGGCCTCATGATCCTCAACGCGCACGGCCAGCTCTATTGGGGCGAATATGGCGCCAATTTCGACGAGCCGTGGTTCAAGCTTATCTGGCTGTTCGACGGTGCGCGCGTGCCGGGCTGGCTGACCATTCCCTCGACCTACAACCTCGCGCTGGCGCGGCGCTGGCACCTGTCGTTCGCGCTGGTGCTGGCGTTCGCGCTGCTGGCGTACATGATCGTCAGCCTCGTCAACCGGCATTTCCAGCGCGACCTGCGCATCCGCGCGCGCGAGCTGTCGGCGGCGCATCTGATCGCCGACGCCAGGGCGCATGCGCGGCTGCAATTCCATGATCCCGCGAACCCGCGCGCGTACAATATCTTCCAGAAACTGTCCTATGCGGCGGTGATCTTCGGGCTGCTGCCGCTCGTCATCCTGACCGGCCTTGCCATGTCGCCGGGGATGAACGCGGCGTGGCCGTGGCTGCTCGACGTCTTTGGCGGACGGCAGAGCGCGCGGTCGGTGCATTTCATCGTCGCGATGCTGCTGGCGGGGTTCATCGTCGTGCACCTCGCGCTGGTGATCCTGGCCGGGCCGGTCAACGAGCTGCGATCGATGCTGACCGGCAAGTGGCGGGTGCCGGAATGACGCTGCTGACGCCCGGAATCACTCGGCGCTCGCTGTTGGTGACGGGGGCCGGGGGCCTGCTCGCCGGCTGCGACGCGATCGGCCGCAGCGCGGCGGGGCGCGACATGCTGTTCAAGGCGGAGGCGGTGCATCGCAGCCTTCAGCGGCTCGTCACCGATCGCAACGCGCTGGCCCGCGAATATGCGGATGCCGACATGTCGCCGCGCTTCCGTTCGAACGGCACGCGGCTGCCGGGCGGCGAGGCCTATCGCGCCCTGATGGCGGGCAATTTCGCCGGCTGGCGGTTGCAGGTCGACGGGCTGGTGCGGCGCCCGCTCAGGCTCTCGCTCGCCG
Organism: uncultured Stakelama sp.; assembly: GCA_964413495.1. Classification (GTDB taxonomy): domain Bacteria; phylum Pseudomonadota; class Alphaproteobacteria; order Sphingomonadales; family Sphingomonadaceae; genus Sphingomonas. The sequence goes on from CAYPRW010000004.1 coordinate 167,789, forward strand.
ATATCCGATCCTTGCCGCAGCGTGTGCAGATCACCCGTCACGATTGTGTCGAAGGGTGGAGCGCGATCGGCAAATGGCACGGGCCGCGGCTGGCGACGGTGCTCGACCTCGCCGGCCTGCGCGATGGCGCGCGCTATCTGGTGTTCCACTGCGCCGACACGCTGCTCGGGCGGCCCTATTATGAATCGGTCGACCTGATCGACGCCTTCCATCCGCAGACGATCCTCGCCTGGGCGATGAACAACCGCACGCTGCCGGTCGCGCACGGTGCGCCGCTGCGGCTGCGGGTCGAGCGGCAGCTGGGCTACAAGCACGCCAAATATGTCATGCGGATCGAGGCGGTGGCGTCGCTCGACGGCATTCACGGCGGCAAGGGCGGGCTGTGGGAAGATGCCGCCGGCTATGAATGGTATGGCGGCATCTAGGCGAATCGGCCCGCCGCACCTAGGTTGCCGCTTGCGCGGGGGCGAAGCAACGAACGGATTTCAGCCATGAGCCTGCTCGATCGCTTCCTCTCGTCGGTCATCGCCCAGGGGACGCTGACCTTGACCGATCATAAGGGCCGGGTCCGCCGGTTCGGCACGCCGGCCGAGGGGTATCCGGACATCGCCGTGCGGCTGGCGGACGGGCGCGTCGCCCGCGATGTCGCGCTGCGGCCCGAACTGGGCGCGGGCGAGGCCTATATGGACGGCCGCCTGATCGTCGAGCATGACGATATCCTGGGGCTGCTGACGCTGGTGCGGCTCAATGCGCGGTGGGAGCGTCATCGCGGCGTCGGCGACAAACGCTGGCTCGACCGCATGGTCAATCGCGTGAAGAACCGGCTCGACCGGATCAACTGGGAACGCCGGTCAAAGCGCAACGTGGCGCATCATTACGATCTCGACGACCGGCTCTACGACCTCTTCCTCGACGAGAACCGGCAATATAGCTGCGGCTATTTCCGCGATCCCTCGGTCGGGCTCGACCAGGCGCAACGCGACAAGATGGCGCATATCGCCGCAAAGCTCGACCTGCGGCCGGGAATGCGCGTGCTCGACATCGGATCGGGCTGGGGCGGGCTCGCTTTCTATCTCCATGAACGGTTCGGCGTCGACGTGACCGGCATCACGCTGAGCGAGGAACAGCTGCGCCATGCCCGGGCCGAGGCGGAGCGGCGCGGCGTCCGCGACCATGTCCGGTTCGAACTGGTCGACTATCGCCAGGTCGCGGGCAGCTTCGACCGCATCGTTTCGGTCGGCATGTTCGAGCATGTCGGGCCGCCCTTCTATTTCGCTTTTTTCAAAAAGTGCCGCGAGCTGCTGAGCGACGACGGCGTGATGCTGCTGCACACGATCGGGCGGATGGGCGGGCCGGGCACGACCGATGCCTGGGCCTCTCGATACATCTTCCCCGGCGGCTATGCCCCGGCGCTGAGCGAGATCACCGGGGCGAGCGAACGCACCCGGCTGATCCAGACCGATTGCGAGACGTGGCGCATCCATTATGCGCTGACCTTGCGGCACTGGTATGCGCGGATCATGGCGCGGCGTGCGGAGGTGGAGGCGGTGTATGACGCGCGCTTCTTCCGCATGTGGCAATTCTATCTGGCCGGCTGCGCCAGTGCGTTCGAACATGGCGTGCTGTGCGTCTATCAGCTGCAATATGCCAGGCATCGCCGCGCGCTGCCGCTGACGCGCGACTATATGCTGGAGGTGGAGCGGGACTTGCGCGAGCCAACGCAGGTGGCCGCGGAATAGGGTAATTGAGTTGTTCCCCTGCGAAAGCAGGGGCCCAGAGCCCGGAGCGCATCGCTTGCGACCCTGGGCCCCTGCTTTCGCAGGGGAACAAGCCGGATCAACTCAACCAGGATATATTAAAGCTATTTCGGCGCGATCTGCTCGATATCGGCACCCATCGCGGCGCTCAGTTCGGCGCGGCTGATCCTGCCGTCGCGGTCCCGGTCGGTGGCGGCGAACCAGGCGTCGGCGCGGGCATAAGCGGGCAGGCGTGAGGCCACCGCCGTGCGCGGATCGGTCGCCTTCTTCTTCTGCGGCGCGGCCAGCAGGGCATCGGCGCTGGCGTCGAGGTCGAACCGCGCGCGCACCTCGTCGCGTTCCACCGCGCCATCCTCGTTCAGGTCGAGATCGGCGAAGCGTTCCGCGACGCGGCGCTCGGCCTCGGCCCTGGGGAGGGGGCCGGGCGCGACGCCGGCGGCCTGGGCGGCGAACAGGAAGAGCAAGAGCATCATGCGACTATCGCCGAACCTCGATGACTAGCCGTTGAACGGCGGCCGCGCTTCCGCCGCCGCGAGCTTGCGCCCGGTGATCAGCGTCTGGCCGACGAACAGCAGGATCAGCGCGCCGCCGATCGCCCCGACCAGGATGTCGAAGCCCGACCACGCGCCGAACAGCCCCCGGCCCGATCCCAGCACCATCATCATCACCGTCATGCCGATCAGCACCAGCCGCAATTCGGTGGGCCCGGCGGATAGGTAGGACAGCCGCAGCTCGCCCACCACGCGGGCGGACAGAAAGGTGTGGATCGACATCAGCAGATACCCCGCCAGCGCGATCATCGCGATGTCCATGGTCACGAACGGGCTCAACCCCATCCCCGCGACGATCAGCAGGTTGGCAAGCCCGTCGCAGCTGTGATCGATGAAATAGCCATAGGACGGCCGCTCGATCCGGCGGTGGCGCGCCAGGCTGCCGTCGAGCGAATCGCCGAACCACTGCACGCCGTAGCCCAGGATCGCGAGCAGCAGCCAGTCGGGCGAAAGGTTGCTGGCGACATAGCCGGCAAAGATCATCACCGCGCCCGCCATGCCCACGATGGTGAGGATATCGGGCGTCACCGCAGCCGGCATGCGCGCGCACAGCCAGTCCAGCACCTGCCGTTCGCGCACCGCCAGCCAGTTGCGCTGGATGCGCGCCAGCGCGGCCGGCGGCGCCTGTCTTTGATCTGTCATGAGTCCCTATCCACCAACACGCGCGCGGGGGCAATGACGCGCGTGGACGAGGCGTGCCTATCCTGCGTCCGGGCGGGGCCTTCGCGCGGTCGGCGCGGCGAGTGTTGCCGAACCGCGCCGCGCGCCCTAGAGGCGCACGCGACTTTCCCGCTGGAGCTGAAACGATGTCCGACAAGATCAACCCCGCCGACCGGACGTCGGGCATCAACCGTGTCGTCCTCGCCTATTCGGGCGGCCTCGACACCAGCGTGATCCTGAAATGGCTGCAGCAGGAATATGGTTGCGAGGTGGTGACCTTCACCGCCGATCTGGGCCAGGGCGAGGAGCTGGAGCCCGCGCGGCAGAAGGCGCTGAACGCCGGGGTCAAGCCCGAGCATATCTTCATCGACGATCTGAAAGAGGAATTCGTCCGCGACTTCGTCTTCCCGATGATGCGGGCGAACGCGCTGTACGAGGGGCTGTACCTGCTCGGCACCTCGATCGCGCGGCCGCTGATCTCGAAGCGGCTGATCGAGATCGCGCATCAGGTCGGCGCCGACGCGGTGAGCCACGGCGCGACCGGCAAGGGCAATGATCAGGTGCGCTTCGAGCTGTCGGCCTATGCGCTGAACCCGGACATCAAGGTGATCGCGCCGTGGCGCGAATGGGACCTGACCAGCCGGACGAAGCTGATCGAATTCGCGGAAGCGCACCAGATCATGGTGAGCAAGGACAAGCGCGGCGAGGCGCCGTTCTCGACCGACGCGAACCTGCTGCACACCAGCTCCGAGGGCAAGGTGCTGGAGGATCCGTGGGAGGAAGTGCCGGACTATGTCTATTCGCGCACCGTCAATCCCGAGGATGCGCCCGACACGCCCGAATATATCACGATCGACTTCGAGAAGGGCGACGGCACCGCGCTCAATGGCGAGGTGATGTCGCCGGCGACTTTGCTCACCGCCTTGAACGAGCTTGGCCGCAGGCACGGCATCGGCCGGCTCGACCTGGTCGAGAACCGCTTCGTCGGCATGAAGTCGCGCGGCATGTACGAGACGCCGGGCGGCACCATCTATGCCCAGGCGCATCGCGGCATCGAATCGATCACGCTCGACCGCGGCGCGGCGCACCTCAAGGACGAGCTGGCGCCGCGCTATGCCGAGCTGATCTATAACGGCTTCTGGTTCGCGCCCGAGCGCGAGATGCTGCAGGCGGCGATCGATCACAGCCAGCAGAATGTGTCGGGCACGGTGCGGCTGAAATTGTACAAGGGCAGCGTGAGTGTCGTCGGGCGCAGGTCGCCTTATTCGCTCTACAGCGAGAAGGTGGTGACGTTCGAGGATGACCAGGGCGCCTATGACCAGCGCGACGCGGCGGGCTTCATCAAGCTCAACGCGCTGCGGCTTCGCCTGCTGGGAAGGCGCGGGGACTGAGCGGGACGGAACCCGTGGCGGCGCGGCGCGTCGTCACGCGATGCGCATCCTGTTTCTGAGTCCCGCCGTCCTGCTCGCGGCCTGCGGTCCGCAGCCGGCGAACGAACCTCAACCCTCGGCCAGCGCCGTACCAGCCGCAGCGCCGGTTGCCGTTCCGGCGCCGCCGGTGGTGCCGTCGGCTGCAACGCCGTCATCGCCCGCGCCGCGCCACATCGCCGCCGGCCTCATCCGGCGACAATGGGCTAGGGCGGAAAATCGCGTCAGCTGTGCGCCGGTCGCCTTCACCGATGATGGCGGCGCGGGCGGCGTGCCGCGCCGGGCGACGTTCAGCGGCGGCTGGGCGGTGGCGTTCGACCTGCCCGGCACGCGCAGCGCCTATGGCGTGGCGGGGCCGGGCCTGATCGCCGCGGATCGCGGCCCGCCCTATCGCCAGACGCGGCGGCTGACCCGGCAATGGCCCTATTTCATGGAACTCGGCCAGCTCGAACGGCCGTCCTTCGCCGGCTATGGGCTGGAGGGGGCGGCGCGTTATCGGGCGGACAATCCCGCGGGCGAAGGCGAGAATTCGCTCGCCTATGTCCGCATCCACCGTCAGGCCTGCACGTACAATGTGTGGAGCCGGCTGGGTCGCGCGCATCTGGAGCGGCTGCTGCGCGGGCTGGAATTGCTGCCGCCCTCGCAAAATTAACCTGGTTGCGGTAGCGCCGGGCCATGGGGGCGGCGCGGATTTTCGACTGGCGTGAAATCGCGCTCGCGGCGGCGGTCGCGGCGCTGTTGACGCTCGCCTGGGCGATCGCCGATTGGGCGAGCCTGTCGGCGCTGATCCTGCCCGATCCCGACGACATGATGCGGCTGGCGCAGATTCGCGACTGGCTGGGCGGACAGGCGTTCGCCGACCTCACGCAATACCGGCTGGGCGGCGGCCTCGCGATGCACTGGTCGCGGCTGCCCGATCTGGTGCCGGCGGCGCTGATCGCGGCGATGGAGCCGCTGGCCGGGCGCCATGGCGCCGAACTGGCGGCGGTGATCGCCTGGCCCGCCGCGCTGTTCGCCGCCGCGCTGGCGCTGCTGGCCGGTATCGCGCGGCGGCTGTCGGGCGCGGCGGCGGCGGGCCCGATCGCGCTGCTGCTGGGCGCGCTCGCCTATCCCGCGACCGGTTTCTTCATGCCCGGCCGGATCGATCATCACGGCCTTCAACTCGTGCTGCTGCTCGTCGCCGGGCGGGCGATGCTGGCGGCCCCGTCCGGCAGGGCGGGGCTGGTCGCGGGCCTGGCCATCGCCGCGAGCCTCGCGATCGGGCTGGAAAGCGCGCCGCTATGCGCGATCATGATGGCGGTCATCGCGTCGCGCTGGGTCTTTTCGGGCGATGATCGCGGCACGATCCTGGCCGGCGCGGGCATCGGGCTTGGCGGCGGCACGGCGCTCGCCGCACTGCTGTTGGCGCCGCGCGCCTGGCCCGCGACGCTGTGCGACGCATTCACCCCGCCCATCGCGTGGCTGGCGATTCTGGCCGGCGGGCTGCTCGTCGCTGTCGGCGTCCTGCCCGCTTTGGATACGAAGCCGCGCCGCATCGGTGCGCTCGCGATCGCGGGGCTCGCATTGGCCGCTGCGACGCCGCTGATCGCGCCCGCCTGTCTCGCCGGTCCCTATGGCGCGGTGCCGCCCTTGCTGCGCGCGCTGTGGCTCGATCATGTCGCGGAGGCGCAGCCGCTGTTCGGCACGCCGCCCGGCGTCGTCATCGGCTATGCCGGGCTGATGTTCGCCGGGCTGGTGGCGGCGGTGGTGCGGGCGGCGCGGAACCGATCCGATGCCGCATCGTGGCGCTGGCTGGCGCTGCTCGCCGGCGCGGCGGTGCTGAGCTGCATCCAGCTGCGGCTGGCGCCGTTCGGCGCGGCGCTGGCGGTGCCGGCGCTGGCCGGCATGATCGTGCGCGCCCGCGCGCGGGGCCGCCCGCTCGCCACGGTCGCGACCTGGGCGGGTTCGGCCGGCATCCTCTATCCGCTGGCGGCGGGCGCGCTGCCGGTTTCGCGCCTCAAGGAACCCGCGCGCGCGCCATGCCTCACCTCCGCCAACCTGCGCCACGTCGCCGAATCCGGCACCGGGCGGGTCGCCGTCCCGCTCGACATGGGCGCCTATGTCCTCGCCACGTCGCGGCGGCCGGTGCTCGCCGCGCCCTATCACCGCAACGTCGCCGCCGATCTCGCCCATTACCGGCTGTTCCTCACCCGCCCGGAAATCGCCGCGGCCACGGCAAGGCGATGGCGCGTGCGCACCATCGCCTATTGCCCCGGCTGGATCGTCGATCTCGACCTGGCCCGCGCCGCCGCGCCCGATTCGATCGCCGCACTGGCGAAACAGGGCAAGCAGCCGGCGTGGACGGCAACGGTCCGGCGCGATGCGGGGCTCGTCATTCTGGCGCCGCGCCGATGAGCGGCGGACCGCAATGGTGGCAGCGGCGCTGGGCCGTCTGGGCCGCGATGCTGCTGGGAATCGTGCCGCTGCTGTGGCCGCAGGTTCCACCGCTGACCGACCTGCCCGGACATATCGGGCGCTTTCGCGTGATGCTGGGCACCGACGCGGATGTGCTGGGGCAATGGTATGCATTCGCATGGCGGCCGGTCGGCAATCTTGGCGTCGATCTGCTCGTCGCGGCGCTCGCGCCGTGGCTGGGGCTGGAACCGGCGGTGAAGGCGATCGTCATCGCCATTCCGGCACTGACCATGGGCGGCGCCTTGTGGCTCACCCGCGAGCTGCATGGCCGGATCAGCCCCTATGCGCTGTTCGCGCTGCCGCTCGCCTATGCCTATCCGTTTCAGTTCGGTTTCGTGAACTATGCGCTGGCGATGGCGCTCGCGCTGCTCGCCTGGGCGCTGTGGCTGCGGCTCGGGCCATCGCGTGCGCGGTTCATGCTGTTCGCCGTGATCGGGCTGATCATATGGACCGCGCATGTCGTCGGCTGGGCGATGCTGTGCCTGTTCGTGTTCGGCGGCGAATGGGCCGCACGGCGCGCGAAAGGCGACACGCCGGTCCGCGCGGCGCTGCACGCCGGCATCGCCAGCCTGCCGCTGGCGCCGCCCGCGCTGCTGCTGCTCGCCTGGCAGGGCGGCGGCAGCGGCGGCGCGACCGAGCGGTGGTTCGACCTGATGGCCAAGGCGAAGGGCGTGGCGACCGTGCTGCGCGACCGCTGGTTCCTGCTCGACGTCGGCTCGGCCGCGTTGCTGCTGATCCTGATCCATGCCGCCGCGCGCGGCCGGATCGGGCGGATCGAGCCGCGCGCGGCGGCGGCGGCGGGGCTGGCGGGCGCCGCATTTCTGCTGCTGCCGTTCATGTTGATGGGGTCGGCCTATGCCGATCTGCGCCTGCTGCCCTATGCGATGCTGGTCGCGCTCGTCGGGATCGCGCCCGCGGCCGAGGCGAATGCGCGGCGGATCGCGTTGGCGGGCCTCGCCTTCTTCCTCGTCCGCATCGCCGCCGGGACGACCAGCTTCGCGCTGTACGACCGCGACTGGACGCGCGAACTGGCCGCGCTCGACCACCTCCCGCGCGGCAGCCGCGTGCTGGCGCTGGTCGGCGACAGCTGCGATCAGCCCTGGGCGCATGGCCGGCGCACGCACCTGCCGGCCTTCGCCACCGCACGCCGCGCCGCCTTCGCCAACGACCAGTGGCGCATGGCGGGCGCGCCGCTGCTGGCGGTGCACCTGCCGGGCGCGGGCTATTTCGCGCACGACCCGTCGCAGATTTCGGTGCCCTCGCCCTGCGCCATCGACCCCAATCTGATGCCCCAGTCGCGTGCGCTCGCCAGCTTCCCGCACGACGTGTTCACGCATGTCTGGCTGATCCGGCCGCATCCCGCCGCGCCGGGCGAGCGCGCCGGATTGCGGCCATTGTGGTCGCGCGGCGATTCGGTGCTTTATGCGGTGGAGCGCGGCGCAAGGCGCTTGCCGCCGGGGGCCGCACCGCAGTAAGTGCGGCCGATGCAAGGGGGTTCGCAAGCGCCGCGCTGGTGGCAGACGCGCTGGTTCGTGCTGTTCGCGGCGCTTGCCGCCGCCGTGCCGTTGCTGTGGCCCGACGTGCCGCCGCTGGTCGACCTGCCGGGGCACATGGCGCGCTATCGCGTGCAGCTGTCGCATGGCGAGGTGCCGTGGCTCGACGAATGGTATCGCTTCGAATGGAGCCTGATCGGCAATCTCGGGCTCGACCTGCTGATCATCCCGCTCGAACCGATCTTCGGGCTCGAGCCGGCGGTCAAGCTGCTGGTGATCGCGATTCCTGTGCTGACCGTCACCGGCCTGCTGTGGATCGCGCGCGAGGTGCATGGGCGCATCCCGGCCACCGCGCTGTTCGCGCTGCCGCTCGCCTATAACTACGCCTTCCATTTCGGCTTCGTGAATTTCGGCCTGTCGATGGCCCTGGCGCTCAACGCCTTCGCGCTGTGGCTGCGCATGGCGCGGTTGGGCAAGGTGGGGTTGCGCGCGATCCTGTTCGTGCCGATCGGCCTCGTCATCTGGATCACGCACACCTTCGGCTGGGGCATGCTGGGCGTGTTGTGCTTCGCCGCCGAGCTGATCCGCCAGCACGACAAGCAGGGGCCGCATGACGGCCCGTGGCATGCCGAATTCTTCCGCCGCTGGATCGTGCCTTGGATTCTGGCCGGCGTTCACTGCATCGTGCTGCTTCCGCCGGCGCTGCTGATGATCGCATGGCGCAGCGGCGGCCATGTCGGCGGCCAGACGTTCGACTGGTTCAACTGGCGCGCCAAGACCTGGTGGGTGCTGATGGTGCTGCGCGATCGGTGGCAGCTGTTCGACATTGCCTGCATGGGCGTGATCTACCTCATCATCCTGAAGGGCCTGCGCGACCCGAACATCCAATATTCGCGCCACCTCGGCCTGTCGGCGCTGTTCCTGGTCGCGGTGTTCGTGCTGCTGCCGCGCGTGGTGTTCGGATCGGCTTATGCCGACATGCGGCTCGCGCCCTATATGTTCGCGATCGCGCTGATCGGGCTGCGGCCAAAGCCGGGCTTGTCGATCCGGGGCGAGCGGGCGCTGGCGGCAGCGGGGCTCGCCTTCTTCCTCATCCGCATGGGCGCGACGACGTGGAGCTATGCGCTGTACGACAGGTCGTACGACCGCGAGCTCAAGGCGCTCGCCCATGTCCCGGTCGGCGCCCGGTTGCTCAGCTTCGTCGGCGAGACCTGCTACAATGAATGGACGATGACGCGGCTGCAGCACGTGCCCGGCCTCGCGATGGTGCGGCGCTTCGCCTATACCAACGATCAATGGTCGATGGCCGGCGGACAGTTGCTGACCGTGCGCTACAAGCAGGCGCGCGGGTTCAGCCACGATCCGTCACAGATCGTCACCGACACCAAATGCCCGCGCGAATGGTGGCGGCCGGTGGCGGTCAGCCTCGCGCGCTTCCCGCGCCATGCGTACGACTATCTGTGGGTGATCAGCCCGCCGCCCTATGACAAAAGGCTGGAGGCGGGGCTGATCCCGATCTGGCGCGATCCGGCGACGCGCAGCGCGCTGTTCAGGATCGATCACGCCGTGCCCGCCGTGCAGCTCAATCCGGGCGATCTCGGCCCCTATCGCGAACAGATCGAGCGCATCCGCGACTTTCTGAAGCGCGACAAGGAAAAGCAGATGCAGGCGTGGGAGGCGGCGCAGAAGAAGGCTTGAGTTTGGTTCACGCGAAGGCGCGAAGGCGCGAAGATGTTGTCCTGAACGCGAAGCGTTTTCCATATCATCAGCGTTGCAGCCAACGGCACGCGTAGAAGAATGAGGGCCGCTGACGCGGCGAGCAACATCTTCGCGCCTTCGCGCCTTCGCGTGAACCAACTTTCCCTAACTACTCCGCCGAAAGGGTGTCAGCTCGCCAAGATAGTCCTGCTCCCGCGCCACCGCCGCCTTCTCGCGTTCGAGATAGTCGGCCACGGCGCGGCGGAAATTGGGGTCGGGCAGGTAATGCGCCGACCAGGTCGTCACCGGCACATAGCCGCGCGCCAGCTTGTGCTCGCCCTGCGCGCCGGCTTCCACCCGCGGCAGACCACGCGCGATCGCGGCCTCGATCGCCTGGTAATAGCAGAGTTCGAAATGGAGGAAGGGCACGTCCTCCGTGCAGCCCCAATAGCGACCGTACAGCGCGTCGCCGCCGATCAGGTTGAGCGCCCCGGCGATCGGGCGGCCGTCACGCTCGGCGAGCATCAGCAGCACCCGGTCGCCGAGTCCTTCGCCAAGCAGCGAGAAGAACGGGCGGGTAAGGTAGGGCTGGCCCCATTTGCGGCTGCCCGTATCCTGATAGAAGATCCAGAAGGCGTCCCAATGCGCCTCGGTGATCTCCGCGCCCACAAGGTGACGGATGGTGAGGCCTTCCACCGCGCGCTCGCGCTCCTTGCGGATCGCCTTGCGCTTGCGCGAGGACAAGGCGGCGAGGAAATCGTCGAAATTCTCATAGCCGTCATTGTGCCAGTGGAATTGCGTGCCCGCGCGGACCAGCCAGCCGGCGCGTTCGAACAGCGGCAGCTGCGCGTCATCGATGAAGGTCGCGTGCGCGGAGGAGAGACGGTGCCGGTCCGCCAACGCCTCGATCCCCGCGATCAGTGCGGGGGCCAGCGCGCCGTCGCGCAGCAGCAGGCGCGGGCCGGGCACGGGGGTAAAGGGCGCGGCGACCTGCAGCTTGGGATAATAGCGGCCCCCGGCGCGCTCCCACGCCTCGGCCCAGGCGTGGTCGAAGACATATTCGCCCTGGCTGTGGCTTTTGCCATAGGCCGGGGCGATCGCGGCGGGCACGCCGCAGGCATCGTCGATCACGATCGGCAGCGGCTGCCAGCCGGTCTCCGCCGTGGCCGAGCCCGAGGTTTCGAGCGCGGACAGGAAGGCGTGGCTGACGAACGGGTTGCCGGCGCCGGCGCATGCGTCCCACTGCGCCGCCGGGATCGACGCGACACCATCGGCGATGCGGGCGGTAACGGGGGTGGGCACGAACCCTATCTAGGCGATTCGGGCGTGATTTGAACCTCGCGCGGCGGCGCATCCGGCCAGCTCTTCACCATGATCTCGCGCCGCGGCACCGGGATCTCGATGCCGTTTTCCTTGAACAGCACCCACAGGCGGTTGAGCACGTCGCTCTTCACATTGCCGACGCCGCCCTCCGGATCGCTGATCCACGCCAATATCTCGTGCTCGACGGCATAGTCGCCAAAGCTGGTCAGCCACACGTTCGGCTTGGGGCTGGTCAGCACGCGCGGGCTGTCGCTCGCGGCTTGCAGCATCAGCGCCTGCGCGAGCTTCAAATCGGTCTCATACCCCACGCCGACCGGGATGCGCACGCGCACGTTGCGGTCGGAGAAGGACCAGTTCTCGACCTCCTGGGTCATCAGATTCTCGTTGGGAATCAGATGCTCCTTGCCGTCGCGCGTGATCACGCTGACCGCGCGCACGCCGATCTTGTTGACCCAGCCGAAGCTGTCGCCGACGACGATCACGTCGCCCGGCTTGATCGATCGGTCCATCAGCAGGATCATCCCGGCGATGAGGTTGCCGACCGTCTTCTGCAGCCCGAAGCCGACCGCCAGGCCAAGCGCGCCGGAGAAGACCGCGAAGCTGGTCAGGTCGATCCCCAGCAGGTCGATGCCGAAGAAGAAGGCGATGACGATGACGGCGATGCTGGCGAGCTTTTGCACCAGCAGCTTCTGCGTCGGATCAAAGCCGCGTGCCTGGGCGACCGAATGCGCGATCACGCGGTTGGCGAGCCGCGCGGCGGCATAGAGTCCCACCGCCGTCACCAGGATCGTGACCAGCGCGAGCAACGAGATGCGCCGCCGCCCGACATCCATGCCGATGCGGTCGAGCGTCTGGGGGATGACCTCGAACCCGCCGATGCCGTGGCTGAGGATCGCGACGAACACGACAAGCGCGGCGAGCCACGCCATCCAGCGCGGCAGGTGCAGCCCGCGCAGCACGGCATGCGCGAACATCGCCGTCGCCGTCCCGAGCGCGACCGCGAGCAGCAACGCGGCGAACGGCGCCCAGCCATAGCCGTTGGCGAGGATGGCCAGCAGCAGCGCGGCGACGCCGTGGCGCACGATGGTGTGCATGCGGTGGACCAGCCCCTCGCCATGGCTGCCGGCACGCCGCTCCCAGAATTCGGCGAGCCGCGGGCCGGCATGGCGCCCGGCGAACCAGCCGGCGGCGAGCAGGACGATGGCGATGCCGCCGGCGACCGCGCCCTGGATCAGCTCGGGCGTGGCGGGCACGTGCACCCCGTTCGCCGTGAGCCAGCGAGCGAAGCCGGGCGAAATCGCGCTTGTCGGGGTCATTGGGCCGCCCGGAACCGGTCGAGCCCGGCGGCCAGGTCGGCGATCAGGTCGGCCGGGTCCTCCAACCCGATCTGCAGGCGCACCGCCGGCCCCTCGGCCTCCCACGGCGTGACGGTGCGGAAGCGTTGCGGATCGACGGGCAGGGCCAGGCTTTCATAGCCGCCCCAGCTATAGCCGATGCCGAACAGCTCAAGCCCGTCGATCAGCGCGGCGCGCGCCGCCTCGCCGCCGCCGCGCAGGATGAAGGTGAACAGCCCGGCCGGGCCGTTGAAGTCGCGCACGAACAGCTCATGGCCGGGACAGCCGGGCAGCGCGGGGTGGAGCACCCGCGCGACCTCACGCCGCGTCTCCAGCCAGCGCGCGATCTCCAGTGCCGCCTCGCCATGCTGCCTGAGCCGCAGCGCCATCGTGCGCAGCCCGCGCGCGCCGAGCCAGGCGTCGTCGGGGCTGGCGGTCTGGCCGAGCTGGAAGCTGGTGTCGCGCAGCCGCGCCCAATGGCTCGGCGCGGCGGTGACGCTGCCCAGCATCACGTCGCTATGCCCGACGACATATTTGGTGCAGGCGAGGATCGACAGGTCGATGCCCTTTTCGATCGCCGGGAACAACAGCGGCGTCGCCCAGGTGTTGTCGAGCAGCGTCGTCACGCCGCGCGCCCTGGCCGCCGCGACGATCGCCGGCACGTCCTGCACCTCGAAGGTCAGGCTGCCTGGGCTTTCCAAGAAGATCGCGCGCGTGCGATCGCCGATCAGCTCGGCGATGCCGCCGCCGATCAGCGGGTCGTAGAAGCGCGTCGTGATGCCGAACCGCTTGAGCAGGCCGTTCGCCAGGTTGCGCGTCGGATCATACACGCTGTCGGCGAGCAGCAGCTCGTCGCCGGGGGAGAGCACCGACAGCAGCGCCGCGGCGATCGCCGCCACGCCCGAGGGATAGAGGAAGGTCGCCTCGGCGCCCGGCTCCAGCTGCGTCAGCGCATCGGCCAGGCTCCACTGCGTCGGCGTGCCGCGGCGGCCATAGAACAGGCGGTGATGCGTGTCCTTGCCGGCGCTCGCGCGCAGGTCCGCCACAGTGTCGTAGAGAATGGTCGAGGCGCGCCACACCGGCGGGTTGACGATGCCCTGAGTCCATTCCGGCCGGCGTCCCGCGCCGACGACGCGCGTGCCGTCTCCCTTTTCGTCGCCATTGCCGCCGCCGCCGCTCATGCCGCGCCGGTCGCCTTGGGCGTCGCCGGATCGGCGCCCCATTCGACCCAGCTGCCGTCATACAGCGCCGCGCGATGCCCCAGCAGATGCAGCGCGAAGACGATCACCGCCGCGCTGATCCCCGATCCGCAAGTGGCGATCACCGGCCGCTCGACCTCCACGCCCTCGTCCTCCAGCATCAGGCGCAGCGAGGCGGGGTGCTTCCACGTGCCGTCGGGGTTGAAGAAGGCGGAATAGGGCACGTTCGCGCTACCCGGAATATGCCCGCTGGCGAGGCCCGGCCGGCGCTCCGCCTCCTGCCCGGCGAAGCGCGCGGGCGAGCGGGCATCGACGATCTGTTCGGCATGGCTGTCGAGGTTCGCGCGGACCTGATCGAGCGAACGCACCCGTGCCGGGTCGAGCGTCGCGGTGACCCGCCCGGTCCCGGCCGGGCGCGTACCGCGTTCGAGCGGGCGGCCCTCCGCCTTCCACTTCGCAAGCCCGCCGTCGAGCAGCGCCGCCTCGATCCCGAACGCGCGCAGCATCCACCAGGCGCGCGCCGCGGTGTGATGCGGCGCATCGTCGTACAGCACGATGCGATCCCCGTCGCGCACGCCCAGGGCGCCGAGCTGCGCGGAGAACTGGCCGGCGGGCGGCAGCATCGTCGGCAGCGGGCCGGTCTTGTCCGCGATCAGGTCGATGTCGAAGAACATCGCGCCGGGGATATGCCCGTCCTCGAACGCGCCACGCGCGTCGCGCGGCTCGCCCGGCAGGAACCAGGTCGCGTCGAGCACGCGCAAGCCGGGCCTGCCCAGTTCGTCCGCAAGCCAGCCGGTGGTCACCAGATCGTTCATTCCCGCCATCGTAATGATCGCGGATGCAACCGTCGAGTTTCCAGATCGGCGGACAATGCCTAAATACGCCGCATGACTCCCAAGCATCTCGGCCAGCAGAGCGCGCTTCCCGCCACCCCGGACCAGGCGGTGCTCGACTATGTGCCCAATCCGCGTCCCGGCAGCGACTATCTGGTGCGTTTCGCCGCGCCGGAATTCACCTCGCTGTGCCCGATCACCGGCGCCCCCGATTTCGCGCATCTGGTGATCGATTACGTGCCGGGCGAAACGATCGTCGAATCGAAATCCTTGAAGCTGTTCCTCGGCGCCTTCCGCAATCACGGCGCGTTCCACGAGGATTGCACGGTCGGCATCGGCCAGCGCCTGCTTGCCGAAATGAAGCCCAAATGGCTGCGCATCGGCGGCTATTGGTATCCGCGCGGCGGCATCCCGATCGACGTCTTCTGGCAATCGGGCGAACCGCCGGCGGGGGTGTGGATTCCCGCTCAGGACGTGGCGGGCTACCGCGGACGCGGCTGAACGCCAGATTAATCTCGATTCATCCCAGACTTCGCATGTTGCAATGCAGCATGTATGCAACCATATTCAAACAGCGTCGTTAGGAGGAGTGAAGGCGACTCGCTCGCTTGATCCATGTTGCTTTTGCGAAGGAGTTTGGGAATGACACGTGGGGAAGTCCTGCCTGCTCAAATCGAACACCTGGCGCTGATCGGCAACTTCCTGCCGCGCAAATGCGGGCTTGCGACGTTCACCACCGACACGTTCAACGCATTGAAGGCACGCTTTCCGGATACGCGCGTCGATGTCTATGCGATGGACGATCATCCCGGCCGCTATGTCTATCCGGCGGCGGTCAGCGGCACGATCCCCCAGCATGAACGCGCCGCCTATCTCGACGCCGCGCGCGCGATCGAGGCGTCGGGCGCGCAGGCGATCTGGGTCCAGCACGAATATGGCATCTATGGCGGCGCGGCGGGCGAGCATCTGATCGCGCTGCTCGACCGCACCACGCTGCCGGTGATCGCCACGCTGCACACCGTGCTCGAAACCCCCAATGCCGACGAACGCCGGGTGATGGAGGCGCTGCTGCGCCGCGCGTCGCGCGTGATCGTGATGGCGGAGAAGGGCCGCCAGATCCTGCGCCGCGTCCACGGTGTCGATGCGCGCAAGGTGGTGATGATCCCGCACGGCGTGCCCGACCGCGCCCTGGCCGATGCCGCCGCCTACAAGCCGCGTTTCGGCTGGCAGGGGCGGCGGGTGGTCCTCACCTTCGGCCTGCTCGCGCCCAGCAAGGGGATCGAAACGGTGATCCGCGCGATGCCCGCGGTCGTCGCGCGGCACCCCGACGCGCTGTACGTGGTGCTGGGCGCGACGCATCCCAATCTGGTCGCGCATGAGGGGGAGGCATATCGCGATCGGCTCCACGCGCTCGCCGCCGATCTTGGCATCGCGAACAATATCCAGTTCATCGACAGCTTCGTCGAACAGGACGAACTGCTCGATTATCTTCAGGGGGCGGACATCTATGCCACCCCCTATCCCGGCGCGGCGCAGATCACCTCGGGCACGCTGTCCTATGCCGTGGCGATGGGCCGGCCGGTGATCTCGACCCCCTATGTCCATGCCACCGAAATCCTGGCCGATGGGCATGGCGTGCTGGTCGATTTCGGCGATGTCGACGGGTTCTCCCGCGAAATCAATGCATTGCTGGACAGCGACGATCGCCGCGGCGAATTGTCGGCGCGCGCCTATGCCCGTGGCCGCACGATGATCTGGGACCGGTCGGTCGAAGCGGCGATGCGCGAACTGGCGGCGGTCCGCGACGTGCGCCCGCGCCGCATCGCCCCGGCGCGTCCGCTCGCGCTCGACCCGCTGGCCCCCGATTTCCGCGCGATCGAACGGATGAGCGACGCGACCGGCATGCTCCAGCATTCGATCTATGCCGTGCCCGATCGGCGACATGGCTATTGCATCGACGACAATGCCCGCGCGCTGATCCTGATGCACCGCATCGATCCGCTCGATGCGGCGGAGCGCGACCGCTGGACCAGCATCTATGCCGCGTTCGTCCAATATGCGTGGAACGCCGATCGCCGCCGCTTCCGCAACTTCATGCATTTCGACCGCCGCTGGTGCGAGGACCAGGGGTCTGAGGATTCGAACGGCCGCGCCTTGTGGGCATTGGGCGTCACCGCGGCGGAGGCGCGCGACCGCAAATATCGCGACTGGGGCCGCGTGCTGTTCGACGAGACGGCGGCGATCAGCTTCGAATTCGGCAGCCCGCGCGCGATGGCCTTTGCCATGCTGGGCGCGGCGGCGATGCTCGACGCGCATCCGGGCCACGCCGCTTCGATCGAGATACTGGAACGGTTCGGCGGCGAATTGATGAGCCTGCTCGAAGAGGCGCGCCGTCCCGAATGGGAATGGTTCGAAATCGTCCTGGCCTATGACAATGCCCGCCTGCCCGAGGCACTGCTACGCGCGGGGGCCGCGCTGGGGCGCGACGATTTCGTGGCCTGTGGCCTCACGACGCTGGCGTGGATCGTCGCGCGGCAGACCTCGCCCGAGGGTCAGTTCCGCGCGATCGGATCGGAAAGCTTCGGCCGTGCCTATGCCGCGCCGATGCAGTTCGACCAGCAGCCGCTGGAGGCGCAGGCGACGATCGATGCCTGTGTCGCCGCCTATGATGCCACGGGCGACGACTCCTGGGCGCGTGAGGCCCAGCGTGCCTATCGCTGGTATCTGGGCCAGAACGACCTGGGCCTGCCGCTGGCCAGCGCGCAGGACGGGGGCTGTTTCGACGGGCTGACTCCGGCCGGGCTCAACCGCAACCAGGGCGCCGAATCGATCCTGGCGCTCCAACTGGCGAATTGCGCGATTTCGGCTCTTTCAAAGCGCGCGCAAATCGTGGCAGGACCGAAACGGGCCGTCGCCTAGCTTCAGGCGGTGGGGCGGCCGGATTTCACGTCTTGCCGGGGGCCGAATGATCGACCTGTTCCACCATCCCTTGCGGCTGCATGCCGATCCTTCCCGCGTGGTGGTGCGCCCGTTCCACATCGCCTGGCAATCGGTCAACGGCATGCCCAGCCGTACCGAACGGCTGGTGCGTTCGGTGCTCGAACTCTCGCCGGCGGAAACGCGCGCGCAGCTTGAACTGGTGCTCAAGGATTTCGAGGCGCGGCACTGGCAGACGCGGCGCGTGTTCATGACCCGCTATGACGAGATCGAGGCGCAGCTGGGCCTCGACGGCAGCACGATCGGGGATGAGAAGCGGCAGCTGATCGGCGCCTATTTCTGCCACGAATACAGCTATGCCGCCGCCGCCCTCATGAACCCCAGCGCGGTGCCGCATCACGACCAGTCGGGCATGCCCAGGGGCAGCATGCGCATCCTGATGTCGCTGCGCGCGGTGGGGGAGGGGCATATCTCGTCGGTCGCCTTTCGCGAAGGGATCATCACCGACAAGAAAGAGCTGGTGCTCGCGCCCGAGCCGCCCTTCTGCACCGCCGCCGATGCGATCGGCGACGAGCTTGAGATGCCGGAGGGCACCGTCACCGTCTATCGCCACCGCGATTCGACGCTGTCGGGCACGCTCTTGTTCCCGATCACCAAGGCGCAGTCGAACGGGCTGGAGGACATGCGCCTCACCCATTTCCGCCACGACGACGGCAGCGACGAATGGCTCGGCACCTATACCGCCTATAACGGATCGGTGATCCAGTCCGAGATGCTGCGCACGCGCGACTGGCGCGAGTTCGACCTGGTGCCGATGACCGGCAGCGCCGCGCGCAACAAGGGCATGGGCCTGTTTCCGCGCAAGGTGAACGGCAAGTACATGATGATCGGGCGCCAGGACGGCGAGAACATCTTCCTGATCGAATCCGACACGCTGACCCACTGGGACGAAGGGGTGAAGCTCATCACCCCCAAATTCCCGTGGGAGCTGGTGCAGATGGGCAATTGCGGCCCGCCGATCGAGCTGGACGAGGGCTGGCTGATGCTCACCCACGGCGTCGGCGCGATGCGCAAATATTCGATCGGCGCGGCACTGCTCGACAAGGACGATCCGTCCAAGGTGATCGGCCGCACGCCCGAACCGATCCTGGCCGCGGCGCATGAGGATCGCGAGGGCTATGTGCCCAATGTCGTCTATTCGTGCGGCGCGCTGCGCCATGGCGATTGCGTGTTCATCCCCTATGGCGTGGCCGACAGTTCGGTGGCGTTCGCGTTCGTGTCGATCAAGTCGCTGCTCAAGGTGATGTGACACCAATCCTCCCCCGCCAGGGGGAGGTGGCGCCGAAGGCGACGGAGGGGGCGGAAACGGGCCGCCCGCCGTCCGCCCCCTCCGTCATCGCTGCTCTTACCGAGCAGTTTATCCTGAGCGACGCCGCAGGCGGCGTCGAAGGGCGATGCCACCTCCCATGCCGGGAAGGATTTACCCCTTGAACAACCCGCCCAATATCCCGCGCACGATCCCGCCGACGACGCCTGCGCCGGCGCCACTCTTCTTGCCGAAGATCGCCTTCGACACCTCGCCAGCCACTGCGCGGCCGGCGGCTGAGGAGGCCGATTGGGTCGCCGACTTGATCGCCCGGTTCCATGGATTGTTCGCCGCCTCGCGCTCGGCCTGGCGCTGCGCCTGCGCGTCGAGCCGCGCCTGCCGGTCGGCATCACGCTGCGTGGCGAGGCGCTGGCGCTCCGCTTCCTTGGCCAGGCGGGCGTCCTCCTTGGCCTGGAGCGCCGCGGCCTTCTCCGCCTCGGTCGCCGCCTTGGCCTCGGCCGCCGCCGCCGCGGCTTCGCCCGCCTTGGCGGTCAGCAGCTCCTCGGCGGAGTCGCGGTCGAGCAGCGTGTCGTATTTCGCGCCGACCGCATCGGTGTCGATCAGCACCCTGCGCTCCTCCGGCGACACCGGACCGACGCGCGAACAAGGCGGCTTGATCAGCGTGCGCTCGACCGGCGAGGGCGAGCCGTCGGCCTGCAGGATCGAGACCAGCGCCTCGCCCACCTTCAACTCGGTGATCGCGGTTTCGACGTTGAGCGACGGATTGGCGCGGAACGTCTCCGCCGCCGATTTGATCGCCTTCTGCTCGCGCGGGGTAAAGGCACGCAACGCATGCTGCACGCGGTTGCCGAGCTGGCCGGCGACATCCTGCGGAATGTCGATCGGGTTCTGCGTCACGAAATAGACGCCGACCCCTTTCGATCGGATCAGCCGCACCACCTGCTCCACCTTGTCGAGCAACGCCTTGGGCGCTTCCTCGAACAAGAGATGCGCCTCGTCGAAGAAGAAGACGAGCTTGGGTTTGTCGGGATCGCCGACTTCGGGAAGCGTCTCGAACAGCTCGGACAGCAGCCACAGCAGGAAGGTGGCGTAGAGCTGGGGCGAGGCCATCAGCTTGTCGGCGGCCAGCACGTTGACGATCCCCAAGCCGTTCTCGTCGGTCTTGATGAAATCGTGGATGTCCAGCGCCGGCTCGCCAAAGAAATGCGTGCCGCCCTGGCTGCGCAGCTGGAGCAACTGCCGCTGGATCGCGCCGACGCTGGTCTTGGCGACATTGCCGTATCTCGCGGTCAGCTCGTCCGCCCGCTCGCTGCAATGCGCGAGCATCGCCTGCAGGTCGTCGAGGTCGAGCAGCAACAGCCCATCGTCATCGGCGACCTGAAAGGCGATCGCCAGCACGCCTTCCTGCACGTCGTTGAGCCCCAGCAGCCGGGCGAGCAGCAGCGGGCCCATCTCCGAAACGGTGGTGCGCACCGGATGGCCCTGTTCGCCGAACAGGTCCCAGAACTGCACCGGCGCGGCGGCGTATTTCCAGTCGCCATCGCCGATCTCGGCGGCGCGCGCGGCAAAGATCTCGTGCGTCCTGGCGGTCGGCGATCCGGGCATGCCCAGGCCCGACAGATCGCCCTTCACGTCGGCGGCGAATACCGGCACGCCGGCGCGGCTGAAGCTTTCCGCCAGGCCCTGCAACGTCACCGTCTTGCCGGTGCCGGTCGCGCCCGCGATCAGCCCGTGGCGGTTGGCGCGCTTGAGCACCAGCGACTGGCGCGCGCCGCCCCCCAGCCCGATGAACAATTCCGTCTCGCCCGTCATGCCGCGCTCCTGTAACCCAGGACCGCAGCATAGCGGGCGACCGTTCTATGTCAGCGAAAAATCACCGCTTCGCATCATTGCGCAAGTTCGACGGCGACATAGCGGCTGCCGGCGCGCGCGGTGACGTACAGCAGCACGCTGCGCGCGCGCGACGATCGCGCCGCGGCGAGCAGCCGGTTGAACGTGGCGACCGAATCGACCGGCGTGCGGTTCACCGATGCGATCACGACGCCACGGCCGATCTGCTTGGCCGCCGCGTCGCTGGCCGGATCGACGCCCACCACGACCACGCCCTGCGTCGCGGGATCGACGCCGATGCTGCGCGCGATCTGCGGCGTCAGCGCCGTGACGTTCACCCCCAGCGCCGCCGCGCCGCTCTGCGCCGTGCCCTGGTCGCCGCCGTCCGGCGCGCCCTCGTCCGCATCGGGGTCGAAACCGGCCAGCTCGTCCTCGGCGGGCCGCGTGCCGGGCGTGATGCGCAGCGACAGCGGCTTGCCGTCGCGGACCAGCTCGACCGGCACCGATACGCCGGGCCGCAGATTGGCGGACAGGAAGGACAGCGTCTGGTCCGGCGTCACGTCCCTGCCGTCCACCTTGGTGATGACGTCGCCCTGGCGGATGCCGGCCTTGGCCGCCGCGCCGTCGGGCTGGACCGACGCGATCAGCTCGCCGCGCCCCTTGGTCACGCCGAACGACTTGATGAGGTCATCGGTCCATGGCTGGATCTGCACGCCCAGGAAGCCGCGCTGGATCGCCTGCCCCTTCATCAGCCGGTCGAGGATCGGCTTGGCCTCGGTCGAGGGGATGGCAAGGCCGATGCCGACATTGCCGCCGGTAGGCGACAGGATCTGCGAATTGATGCCGATGACATTGCCGTTGAGGTCGAACAGCGGCCCGCCGCTGTTGCCGCGGTTGATCGAGGCATCGGTCTGGATGAAGCGGTCGAACGCGCCGCCCACCGTCTGGCGATGCACCGCCGAGATGATGCCCGCCGTCACCGATCCGCCCAGGCCGAACGGATTGCCGATCGCGACCACCCAGTCGCCGACGCGCGACCGTTCCGAATCGCCCAGCCGCACAAAGGGCAGGTTGGTTCCCTCGATCTTCAGTACGGCCAGGTCCGATGTCGGATCGCGGCCGATCAGCCTGGCGGTATATTCGCGCCGGTCCGACAGGATCACCTTGATCGATTCGACCACCGCGCCGCGCTGCCCGGCCGAGATCACATGGTTGTTGGTCACGACATAGCCGTCGGCCGAGATGATGAAGCCCGAACCCAGCGATTCGGCCTGGCGCGTCACCGGGCGTCCGCCGCCCTGCTGGCCGCCGAACAGGTCGCCGAACGGCGTGCCCTGGAACGGATTGTTCTGCACCTGCACGCGCTGCGTGGTCGAGATGTTGACGACCGCCGGCTGCAGCTTGGCGACCATGTCGGCAAAGCTCATCGGCGCGCCCGCGCGCGGCGCCGTCGCCTGGATCGCGCCCGGCTCGTTCTGCGCGGTCTGCGCGCCGGCGGGATGCTGCAGCACCAGCGCCGCGCTCGCGCCGCCGACCAGTAACGCGGAGGTGATCGCATAGGCGTAGCGCACGGGGGAGGTCCTTTTGGTGGGTCGGATGTCGGTCATGGGATGGGGTACTCGCCTAGATTAGCTGAATGGCGATTGAATATGAACAAAGCGAAAGGCGTTCAGGTCCGTTGCGGGCTCACCGGGATTTCCCCCTGAATTCCCGCAGATAATCATTGTCCGGCGACAGGATGATCGAGGTGTCGCCCTGTTTCTGGCTGGGATCGCCGATGAAGGTGGTGCGGTACGACTGCATCGCGCGCCAGAAATCATAGAAGGCGGCGTCCTTGTTGAAGCTGTTCGCATAGATCTGCGCGGCGCGCGCGTCGGCCTCGGCGCGGATGATCTGCGCGTCCTTCTGCCCGTTGGCGCGGATCGTGGTCGCTTCCTGCTGGCGCGCCGTCGCCATGCGGTCGAGCGCCGATTGCAGCGGGCTGCCGTCGGGCAGGTCGGCATGCTTGATGCGCACGTCGACGATCTGCACGCCGTACTGGCTGGCATAGCGTTGCAGGCCGGCCTGGATATTCTCCATCACCGCCGTCCGCTCGGGGCTGAGCAGCGAGGCGAAGGAACGCTTGCCCAGTTCCGCGCGCAACGCCGATCCGAACAGCGGACGCAACTGGTCGGCGACGCGGGTCTCGGTGCCGGCGGTCACCACCATCTTCAAAGGATCGACCACGCGGAAACGCGCAAAGGCATCGACTTCCAGCCGCAACTGGTCGGTCGACAGCACCGGCTGGTTCTCCAGGTCGATGTCCAGCACGCGCTTGTCGACCCACACGATGCGCTGGATGAACGGCACCTTGGCGATCAGGCCGGCGCCGGTGGTGCGGCCGAACTGCTCGCCGCGCTGCCACTGGTTGATCGTCTTCACCGGCTGTTCCAGCTGCAGGATCACCGCCTGCTTGGTCTCGGGCACGATCGACACGGTGTTGAGCAACAGGAACAGCAGCAGCAGCGCCAGGCCGCCGAACAGGACCGGGCGGGAAACGACGCCGTTCATTGCCCGCCTCCCTGGGTCTGCGCCTGAGTCTGTGGTTGCGCCTGCTGCGCCGCCTGCGGATTGCCGCGCGCCACCGGCAGCGGGAGATATGAGGTCACGCCGGGCGTCTCCACCACCGTCTTGTTCGATTTGGCCAGCACCGCCTCCATCGTCTCGTAATAGATGCGGCGGCGGGTCACGTCCGGGGCGAGCTTGTACTGTTCATAGATCTTGTCGAACTGCGCCGCCTCGCCCTGCGCCAGCGCGATGATCTGCTGCGCATAGGCCTGGGCCTGGTTGCGCGCGGCCTGCGCGCCCTGCTGCGCGGCGGTGACCTGCTTGAACGCTTCGTCCACCGCGCTGGGGGCCGATGCGTTGCGGATCGCCACGCTCTGGATGCGGATGCCCGAATTATATTCGTCGAGGATCGCCTGCGTCGCCTGCTGCACCTGCGCCTCGATCACCGTGCGGCCCGGGCCGATCGCGTCGTTGAGCTTCACGCCGGCCACCGCGGCGCGCATCGCGCTCTCCGCCGTGGCGCGCACCGTCTGTTCGGGATTGGCGATCTGGAACACGAAATCCTCGGGATTCTGGATGTCCCAGCGCACCGAATAGGCGAGGTCGACGATGTTCTGATCCTGGGTCAGCATCAGATTCTCGCCCGCCGCCGCCGGGAAATCCTCGGTGCGGATCGCCTGCACGTCGATCTTCTTCACGCTCGCGATCGGCGCGGGCAGGGTGAAGCGCACGCCCGGTTCCATGGTGCTCGAATATTTGCCGAAGAAGGCGACGACCCCGCGCTGCTCCGGGGCAATGACGTGGAAGCTTGTGAACGCGATCCACAGCAGCGCCAGGATCGCCAGACCGGCAATGATGACCGGCCGCCCCGGCATCCCGCCAGGCAGACCGCCGCCAAAGCCGCCGCCCCCGCCGCCGCCCTTGCGGGCACGCTTCAGGAAATCGTCGAGGCTGGCGACGCCGCTCTTGCCGCCGCGTCTGCCCTCGGGCGGAAACGCCCAGGGATTGCGGGGGCCGCCAGTGCCGGATTTGTCGCCGTCGCCGCCCTTGTCGCCATTGCCGCCGCCAGCGCCGCCACCGCCCCACGGGCCCTTGTTCTCGTTCGACAGCACGTTGCCCAATCCGGGGACGCGCGAAATCCAGCCGTTCAGTCTCGCCATATCCGTCTTTATAGGGGCCCGCCGCCGGATTTACAGTGGCAGCACGCAAAAGCCGCCTTATGTGCGCCGCCATGACCGACAAAGCCGAGCTGGAAGCCATCCTCGCCCCGATCGCCGCGGGCCGCGCCAGCGTGCGCGTCGAGGGCGCACGCGCGAGCATCATCCTCGACGTCACCGGCCTGCCCGAAGGCGCGCAGGACGCGCTGGAGGCGGATATCCGCGCGGCCGCATTGCCCGGCATCGACGACGTCCGCATCGCGCGCACCGCGCAGCGCGTCGAGCGCAAGCTGATCGCGGTGGCGAGCGGCAAGGGCGGGGTGGGCAAGTCGACCGTCTCCGCCAACCTCGCCATCGCGCTCGCCCGTGCGGGACGGCGCGTCGGGCTGGTCGATGCCGACATCTATGGTCCGTCGCAGCCCAGGATCATGGGGATCGAAGGGCTCAAGCCCGAGGCGCACGACAGCAAGCTCGTCCCGCTCGCGACACCGCACGGCGTGCCGCTGCTGTCGATGGGCGGGCTGGTCGCGGAGGGGCAGGCGATTGCGTGGCGCGGGCCGATGGCGGCGGGCGCGCTGGGCCAGCTGGTCGATGCGAACTGGGGTGCCGCCGACACGCTGGTCGTCGATCTGCCGCCCGGCACCGGCGACGTCCAGCTGACGATGATCCAGAAGCACCGCCCGGCCGGCGCGGTGATCGTCTCGACGCCGCAGGACCTGGCGCTGATCGACGCGACGCGCGCGATCGACCTGTTCGTCAAGGCGGGCGTGCCGATCGTCGGGCTGGTCGAGAATATGGCCGGCTATGCCTGCCCGCATTGCGGCGAGCTGTCGGACCCGTTCGGGCGGGGCGGGGCGGAGGCGGCGGCGGGCCGGCTGGGCGTGCCGTTCCTCGGGCGCATCCCGCTCGACATCGCGATCCGCACCGCGTCGGACGCGGGCACCCCACCCGCCGCCGGGAACGGGGCGGAGGGCGCGGCGTTCATTTCGCTGGCGGGGCAGATCGACGACTGGCTCCGCGACCAGGGAGGTTGAGATGCCGCTCACTCGTGACGAGGATATCAAGGCGCTGCTCGAAGGCGCGCGGACGATCGCGATGGTCGGCGCGAGCGACCGTCCCGACCGGCCGAGCCATGGCGTGATGCGCGTGCTGCAGGATCACGGCTATCGCGTGATCCCGGTGAACCCGCAGATCACCGGCGAGCATGTCCATGGCGAGTTCGTGTTCCGCGACTTGAGCCAGATCGGCGAGCCGATCGACATCGTCGACATCTTCCGCCGCCCGGCGGCCGCGGGCGAGGCGGTGGACGAGGCGATCGCGGTCGGCGCCAAGGCGGTGTGGCTGCAACTCGGCGTGATTAATGTAGAGGCGGCAGCTCGTGCCGAAGCGGCCGGGCTGACCGTGGTGATGGACCGCTGCCCGGCGATCGACATTCCCCGGCTGGGGGTGGCGCGGGTGGGGGCCTGATTTTTGGTTCACGCAAAGGCGCGAAGGCGCGAAGAAGATTAGATTTGTTCACGCGGAGGCGCGGAGACGCGGAGATGTGGTTATTAGCGCGAAGCGCCCGCTCATCTCTGTCGTTGCAACAGGCCGCACGGCAAGATGACAAGAGCCGCTTGCGCGGCAGAACCACATCTCTGCGTCTCCGCGCCTCCGTGTGAATCAAAATCTTCGCGCCTTCGCGCCTTCGCGTGAACCAACTCACCCTGCGCTCAATGTCAGCGCCCCGTCGCCTTCGCCGACCTTCACCACCGCGCCGTCGCGCACCTCGCCGCGCAGGATCGCATCGGCCAGCGGGTCCTGCAGATACCGCTGCACCGCGCGCTTCAGCGGCCGCGCGCCATAGACCGGGTCGTAGCCGACGCGCCCCAGCCAGTCGCGCGCCGCCTCCGTCAGTTCCAGCCGGATCTTGCGGTCGGCCAGCAGCCTGCCCAGCCGCGCAACCTGGATATCGACGATCGGCGCCATCTCCGCGCGGCCCAGCCGGTGGAACAGCACGATTTCGTCGAGCCGGTTCAGGAACTCCGGCCGGAAATGACCACGCACGATCTCCATCACCTGCGGCTCGACGCTCGCCACGTCCTGCCCCTCGTCCAGCTGGGTCAGGAACTGGCTGCCGAGGTTGCTGGTCAGCACGATGATCGTGTTGGTGAAATCGACCGTGCGGCCCTGCCCGTCGGTCAGCCGCCCGTCGTCCAGCACCTGCAACAGCACGTTGAACACGTCGCCATGCGCCTTCTCCACCTCGTCGAACAGCACCACCTGATAGGGCCGCCGCCGCACCGCCTCGGTCAGCACGCCGCCTTCCTCGTAACCGACATAGCCCGGCGGCGCGCCGATCAGCCGCGCGACGCTGTGCTTCTCCATGAACTCGCTCATGTCGATCCGCACCATCGCGGCGTCGTCGTCGAACAGGAAACCGGCCAGCGCCTTGGTCAGCTCGGTCTTGCCGACGCCGGTGGGCCCGAGGAACAGGAACGAGCCCAATGGCCGGTTCGGGTCCTGCAACCCGGCGCGGCTGCGGCGCACGGCGGTCGCCACCGCCTTCACCGCCGCCTGCTGCCCGATCACCCGGCGCCCAAGCTGTTCCTCCATCGCGAGCAGCTTCTCGCGCTCGCCCTCCAGCATGCGGTCGACCGGGATGCCCGTCCAGCGGCTCACCACCGCGGCGATGTCGTCGGCGGTCACTTCCTCGCGCAGCATCGCCGGGCCGGACGCGGCCTGCGCCTCCTCGAGTTGCTTGGTCAGCGCGGGGAGGGTGCCGTAGTTGAGCTCGGCCATCCTGGCGAGATCGCCGGCGCGCTGCGCCTGCTCCAGCTCCAGCCGGGCGTGGTCGAGCTGTTCCTTGATCCGTGCCTCGCCCGCGATCTTGTCCTTTTCGGCCTGCCAGCGCCCGGTCAGCCCCGCCGATTGCTGCTGGAGATTGGACAGTTCGGCCTCCAGCGCCGCCAGCCGCTCCTTCGACGCCTGATCGCTCTCCTTGCGCAGCGCCTCGCGCTCGATCTGCAGCTGCATGATCCGGCGGTCGAGCGTCTCGATCTCCTCGGGCTTGCTCTCCACCTCCATGCGGATGCGGCTCGCCGCCTCGTCCATCAGGTCGATCGCCTTGTCGGGCAGGAAGCGGTCACTGATGTAGCGGTTGCTCAGCGTCGCCGCCGACACCAGCGCGCCGTCGGTGATCCGCACGCCATGGTGCAGCTCGTACTTCTCCTTGAGCCCGCGCAGGATCGAGATCGTGTCCTCGACGCTCGGCTCGCCGACGAACACCGGCTGGAACCGCCGCTGCAACGCCGGGTCCTTCTCGACATGCTTGCGATATTCGTCGAGCGTGGTCGCGCCGATGCAGTGCAGCTCGCCACGCGCCAGCGCCGGCTTCAAGAGGTTGCCGGCATCCATCGCGCCTTCCGATTTGCCCGCGCCGATCAGCGTGTGCATC
>CAYPRW010000005.1:0-194290 GCA_964413495.1 uncultured Stakelama sp.
TAGATATGAGGATGGAGAGGTAGAAGATGCGGGATTTCCAGGGGAAGGTCGCGGTCATCACCGGCGGCGCGAGCGGGATCGGACTCGCCATCGCCGAACGGTTCGGCCGGGCGGGCTGCCGCGTGATGCTGGCGGATATCGAACCGGCCGCGCTCGACGCCGCGCTGAAGCGGCTGCGCGACGCCGGGATCGAGGCGCAGGGCACAGTTACCGACGTCGCCGATCATGCCGCGGTCGAGCGGCTGCGCGACGCCACCGACGCGGCGTTCGGCGGCACCGATCTCTTGTTCAACAATGCCGGCGTGTCGATCACCGGGCCGACCTGGCTGATGTCGCCCGACGACTGGCGCTGGGTATGGGACGTCAATGTGTGGGGCGTGGTCAACGGCGTCCGCGCCTTCCTGCCCGGCATGATCGCGCGCGGCGCGGGCGGCCATGTCATCAACACCGGCTCGCTCGCCTCGTTCAACGGCAATGGCGGCCACGCCCCCTATTGCTCGTCCAAGGCGGCGGTACTCGGCCTCAGCCAGTCGCTGTACAGCGAGATGGCGGCGATGATGACCGGCATCGGCGTGTCGATCGTCTGCCCCGGCATGGTCGCCACGCAGATCCACCAGAGCTGGCGCAACCGGCCCGATGCGGACGTGCCGTGGAGCGACCGCGAATTCGCCGATGCGGATTTCATGGCGAACAGCAACGCCTTTCAAGGCGCCGGCATCGCGCCGGAGTCGATCGCCGACGCGACGTTCGACGCGGTGTGCGAAGACCGCTTCTACGTGTTCGCCGGAACCGTCTGGCCCAAATTCATGGCGGCCACGGCCGGCCGCGCGGTGCGCGCCGAAAATCCGCTGGTGATGACCTGGGGCGAGGATCGCCGGCCGGCTGAGGCGCGCGAACCCGCGCCCTGGCATGGCGACGCGGCGACGGTCTGACCGGCATGTTCCGCACCCCTTCGCCCGCCGAAATCGCCGAACATGAAGCGCGGCTGACGCGCGATGGCTATACGATCGTGCCCGAATTGATGGACGATGCCGAGTGCGATCGCGTGCTCGGCTGCCTCCACGATCTGCACGCCCGCCAGGCGTTCGGCGACAACGACTTCACCGGCACGCGCACCAAGCGCGTGTTCAACCTGTTCGCCAAGACCCGCGGGCTCGATTCGCTGCTGGTCGAGCCGACGGTGGTGCGGCTGGCCCGGCACATGCTGGGGCCCGAGGCACAGCTTTCGATCGCCTCGACGATGGAGATCCATGGCGGCGAGACGTCGCAGGCACTGCATCAGGACGACGCCTATTTCCCCACCCAGCCGCATCCGCCGCTGGTCATCAACACGATGTGGGCGCTGACCGAATTTACCGAGGCGAATGGCGGCACCCGCGTGGTGCCCGGATCGCATCAGCGCGGCGGCAAGGTGAACACGCGCGAGCCCTCGATCGCGATCGAGATGCCGCGCGGCTCGGTGTTCCTGTGGGACGGCCAGCTGTGGCACGGCGGCGGTGCGAACACGACCGACGAGGCGCGTTTCGGCCTCAGCCTCAACTATTGCCGCGGCTGGATCCGGCAGCAGGAAAACCAGTATCTCGGGCTCGACCCGGCGCTGGTCAGCAGCCTGCCGGACGAGGTGCAGAAACTGCTCGGCTACGACATCTGCCAGTTCGTCGGCTGGGTCGATGGCCGGCATCCGCAACGCGCGATCCTGCCGGATGTCAGGGCGCGGATATGGGCCGGACAGAACCGGCAATCGAGAGAGGAGGAAGTGGCATGACAAGGATATTGGCGCTCGCATTCGCCGCCGCCATCGCAGCCCCGGCGATGGCGCAGACCGCCACCGAGGCGGAAAGCCCGATGGCCGGCGCGTTCGGCAACACGCTCGTCTCGACCGCCCCCAATGGCGCGGTGACGCAGACCTATATCGATCCCGACGGCACCTACCGGTCGATCGCGATCGGCATGGATTCGCGCGGGCGCTGGAGCGTCTGGCGCGGACAGATCTGCTATTCGCAGACCAGCCCGGCGCCCGCGCCGCCGCTTTGCTCGCTTGACCCCAAGAAGAAGGTCAACAGCAAATGGACGATCTTCCATGGCGATGGGACCTCGACCAAGGTGACGATCATCCCCGGCCGGGCAGGCTTGCCGGGCACGCAATAAGCCGATCGACCCGGCGTCGCGGCACATGCGCGCGACGCCGGGTCCGGCCCCGGCCCGTTCCTCCAGCCCGTCCATCTTTTCCGGGCATGAGCGGGATCGCCGGCCGACCCGATACGGGACGAATTCGGGGACATCATCGCCGCGATGCGGCGGCCGTTCAAACGGCTATGCCCTGAAGCCTCAACCCGACCGTCCCTGACGGTTCTTTGGACACTTCCCGGCCGGGCCGGCGGTGATCTCCTCACCGCCGGTCCGCGTCGCTTCAGGGAAAGATCGTTACGTCAGACCGGCCCGATGGGCGGCCCAGGTATCGGGCGGCCAGGGCCGCGGCCGCCCGCAATCGCCTACCAGTTCGGCGCGGGCGGCTTGCCGGCGAAATCGGCCTTGCCCGCCGCGGTCATGCCGGCGTCGATCACCAGGTCGTGACAGGTCACGAACCGCCCCTCGTCGCTCGCCAGGTACAGCGCGCCATAGGCGATGTCGCGCGGCACACCGGTGCGCTGCAGCGGCGTCGCGGTGGCCAGGTTGCGCTCCAGCTTGGCCATCGACGCCGCGACATGCGCGTCCTCCATGCCCGCCGCGCGCTCCGATCCGCCAAAGAAGATCGGCGTGGCGATGCCGCCCGGCGCGATGCTGTTGACGGTGATGCCCCACGGCGCCAGCTCCATGCCGGCCACCTTGGTCAGCTGCCGCACGGCGGCCTTCGACGCGCTGTACAGGAACCCGCCATAATTGGCGCGCAGCGCGGCGACGCTGGCATTGTTGATGATCGCGCCCGATCCCTGCGCCTTCATCACCGGCACGGCATGCTTGATGCCGAACACGACCGATCCCAGCAACAGCCCGATCGCGTCGTCGAATTCTTCCTGCGTCACCGTCTCCAGCGTGCCGCGCGTGCCGCCGCCGGCATTGTTGAACAGGCAGTCGAGCCGGCCGAATTCCGCCACGGTCGCGTCGACCGCGCGCTTGATGTCGGCCTCGACCCGCACATCGCCCTGCACGAAGCGCGCGGCCTCGCCCAGGCGCGCGGCGATCTCCTCGCCCTTTTCGGCGTTGCGGCCGGTGAAGACGACCTTCGCACCCTGTTCGACAAAGACCTCGACGGTCGCCTCACCGATCCCGCTGGTGCCACCCGTGATGAGCGCGACCTTGCCGCGCATACGCTCGCCCATATTCATGCCTTTCGAAGTCAAGCGATCTGCGCGGTCTCGACCGACAGCCGGTCCTGCAGTTCGCGTTTCAGGATCTTGCCGATCGCGCTGCGCGGCAGCTCGTCGACCACGCGCACGTCGGACAGGCGCTGCATCTTGCCCAGCCGCGCATTGGCGAACGCCTTGATCGCATCGGCCTGCGCCGTCTCGCCGGGCAGCAACGTGACGAAGCCCACCGGCGTCTCGCCCCATTCGCGCGATCGCGCGCCGACCACCGCGGCCTCGCGCACCGCCGGATGCTCGAGCAGCTCGGCTTCCAGATCGACCGGATAGATGTTGATCCCGCCCGAGATGATGAGGTCCTTCTTGCGCCCGATCAGCGTGAAGAAGCCATCCTCGTCGACCACCGCCAGATCGCCGGTGCGGATGAAGCGGTCGCCTTCCGGGCTCCACCACTCCGCCTCGGCGGTCTGTTCGGGGCGGTTGTGATAGCCGTTCATCATCACCGCCGAACGGCCGACCACCTCGCCCACCTCGCCCGCCGGCAGCACCTTGCCGTCGGCGTCGATCACGCGGATGTCATGGCCCGGCATCGGCTGGCCGACGGTGGAAAGCTTGTCGGGATATTCGTGCGCCAGCAGCATGCAGGAACCACCGCCCTCGGTCATGCCGTAATATTCGATCAGCCCGCCGGGCCAGCGCGCCAGCACATCGGCCTTGAGCTCGGCCGGGAACGGCGCGGAGGTCGCGAACTTGACGATATAGCTCGACAGGTCGAACCGGTCGAAATCGGGCACGTCCAGGATGCGGCGATACTGCACCGGCACCAGCATCGCATGCGTCGCGCGATGCCGCTCGCTCAGCTCCAGGAACTTGCGCGCGTCGAACTTCGCCATCAGCACCACGGTGCCGCCGCCCGCCAGCGCGGGGATGAAGCTCACCAGCGTCGTGTTGGAATAGAGCGGGGTCGAGATCATCGCCACCGCGTCGGGCCCATAGCCCGGCGGGTCGACCAGATGGTTGTGCGGCCAGCGCATGCGGAACGACTGGACGATGCCCTTGGGCGTGCCGGTCGTGCCGGAGGAATAGATGATGTTGAACGGCTGGTCCGGCGTCACCTCGACCGGGCTCGGCCGCGCCCCCGCCGGCATCAGCCAGGCGTCCAGCGCCTCGCCCTGCGCCCCGTCGTCCAGCGCGATGCGCCGCGCGGCGATCCGGTCGCTCACCCCGGCCAGGTGGCGCGACACCTCGGCATCGGCGAACAGGTGCGACGCCCCGCTGTCGGCCAGCATCGCGCACAGCTGCTCGGCGGTGGCCGACGGCGCCAGCGGCGAGATCGCCGCCCCCGCGCGCAGCGTGCCGATGAAGATCGCGGCATAGGCGATGCTCGACGCGGCGCAGATCGCCACCGCGGCGCCCGACTGGACGCCATCGCGCTGCAGGCTCGCGGCGACGCGATCGGCCAGCGCATCCAGCTGCGCATAG
The DNA here is from genome assembly GCA_964413495.1 of uncultured Stakelama sp. GTDB lineage: Bacteria > Pseudomonadota > Alphaproteobacteria > Sphingomonadales > Sphingomonadaceae > Sphingomonas. The sequence goes on from CAYPRW010000005.1 coordinate 4,785, forward strand.
GTCGCGGTCCGCTCGCCACAGATCACCGCAACATGATCGCCGCGCGCCTGCGCCTGGAGCGCGAACAGCTCGGCAAAGCTGCCGAAGGGCCGGGCGACATACGCCCCGATGGCGCTCGCCGGCTCGCTCATTTGAGCCCCGAGAGATAGGTGATGATCGCCGCGCGATCGGCCGGCGTGGTGCCGATCTTCATCATCTTGCTGCCGCGCGCGACCGATTCGGGATCGGCGATGAAACGGTCCAGCGTCTGCCGGTTCCACGTCACGCCCGCCTTGGCGAGTGCCGGCGAATAGCTGTATTTCGGCGCCGTCCCGGCCTTGCGCCCGACCACGCCGAACAGGTTCGGGCCGATGCCGTTCGGCCCGCCCTTGATCACGCTGTGACAGGCGGCGCATTTGGCATAGGCCGGCGGACGCGGCGCGGCAGGCCGGGTCTGGGCGCTGGCGGTCGTCGGCGTGACGGTCGCCACAGCCGCGGCGGTCATGCCGATCAACGCCGCCGCGATAACATGCTTCATCTTACTCTCCTACCGCTTACAGAGTTTGGGTATGGACCGCGCCATATCGAATACCCCGTAAACAAGACCCAATTAACACCGGCTGACAGGTTCAACAACAAAATTGAGAAATCAGGTTTGCTGAACACCGCCGATTCCGCGCCGCTCGGCACCGCCGATCGGCGCGACGATCGATAGCGCCATGACCGCGCCCATCGCAACCGCCGCGCCCAGGATCGCGACGCTGCTGCCGACATGGTCGGCCACTTCGCCCCACAGCCACGCGCCCGCCGCCAGCCCGCCGAACGCGGCCATCTGGTGGATCGACAACAGCCGGCCCAGCAACCGGCGCGGCGCGGTGGTCTGCACCAGGATGTTGAGCGTGCTGTAGACGAGGGTGGTGGCAAAGCCGGTGACGATCTCGGCCGCGGCGATGACGATCAGCGACCGCGCGATCGCCACCGCCGCCATGGCGATGGCGGTCGCCGCGATCCCCGCGCACAGCAGCGCCTCGACCTTCACGCGCGCGCGCAGGAAATTGGTGAGCAGCGCGCCGACCACCGCGCCGCCGCCCGATGCGGCGAACACCAGCCCCATGCCCGCCGGTCCGGCGTTCAGCGATCGGATGACCAGCGGCACCAGCGCCAGCAACGCGCCCAGCGCCACGCCGAACGCCAGCACGCGCAACAGCATGCGGCGCAGCGCGATCGTGCGGACGGCATAGCGGATGCCTCCCCGGATCGCGCCGATCATCGACATCCGCCGCCGCGCCTGCCGCGCCGGCCCTTCGCGGCGCAGCCACACCGCCAGCACCGCCATCAGGCCAAGATAGCTCAGGCCGTTGAAGACGAAGGAGGCGTCCACCCCGCCCCAGGCGACGATCACGCCGCCCAACGCCGGCCCGGCGGTGCGCGACAGGTTGAACCCGACGATGTTGAGCGAGATCGCCGCCGGCAGGTCGCGCACCGGCACCAGGTCGCGCACCGCCGCCTGCCAGGCCGGCGCATTGAACGCGAACCCGCTGCCGATCATGAAGGTCAGCGCGATCAGCACCTGCGGCGACATCGATCCCGTCGCGCTGAGCCAGGCCAGCAGCACCGAGGCGGACAGCATCACGCTCTGCGCCGCCAGCAGCACGCGGCGCCGGTCGAACGCATCGGCGACGGCCCCGGCCAGCAGCGAGAAACACGGGATCGGCAACAGCGCCGCCGCCGTCACCAGCGCCACCGTGTCGGGCTCGCGCGTGAGCGAGGTCATCAGCCACGCCGCGCCCACCGCCTGCACCTGGCCGCCAAAGTTCGAGACGGTATTGGCGACCCACACGCCCGCGAACAGCGGCCGGCCGAGCGGCGCCAGCGCGCCGCCCGGCCGTGCCGTCATGTTATCCGCCGCCGCGCCGGGCGGCGGGTCGACCGCGCCGCCCGTTGCTTCCATGGTTCGCGCTTATCTGCCGTCGACGGAGAAAGCCATCAACACATTGCCGTCGGCATTGCGCATGCTCATGCCCCCGGTCGTGCCGGAACGTCCGGCATAGCCCGAATGGACATAGACGACGCCGCCCGCGATGGTCGGCCCGGCGCCGTCGAACACGCCGCCATAGACCTTGCTGCCATTGAGCGCCTTGACCGGCTCGGACGCGGTGTCGACGTCCCAGATGATCTTGCCCGTCGCCGAATCATAGGCGCGGAAATGGCCGTCATAGGCGCCGGCAAAGACCACGCCGGGCATCACGCTGATCGCCTGGCTGATCGCGCCATGGCACCACCAGTTCTTCCAGCGGCAGGTCGGCCTGGGGTTGGTCGGCTGGTTCCACACCACCGCCCCGGTCGCCGCGTCGAGCGCCCACAGGCCCGGCTTGCCGCGATTGGGGTCGGCCGAGGCGATGTCGGACACGCCGGCATAGACCAGCTTGCCGTCCGACGCGGTGCCGAATTCGATCCCGCCCAGCGCGCTGCCGTTGGACAGCTTGCGCTCCCACACCGTCGCGCCCTTGCGGGCCGGGTCGAGGCCATAGATCATGCCCGATTTCTGCCCCACCAGCAGCAATTGCTTGCCGCCGGGCAGGTCGTGCAGGATCGGCGCCGCGCCGATCGAGAAATCCGGCCCCAGCGGCGAGGGGCAATTGGCCGGCCGCTGGTTCGCCGGGCGATAGCAGCCGTCGATATAATTGTCGTCCGGCGTCAGCTGCCGCGCCCATTTGATCGCGCCGGTATCGGCGTCGATCGCCAGCACCGAATCGGCATTGTCATAGGTCCGCTCGGTATAGGAATTGGACGTGCCGACATAGATCGTGCGGTTGCGCGCATCCACGGTCGGCGCGACCCAGATCGCCCCGCCCGCCGGACCCCACATGTCGCGGCCCAGCCGGTTCTTCTTGAACGGCGCGGGGATTTCCTCGGTGGTATAGCGTTTCCACAGGATCCGCCCGCTCGCCGCGTCGAGCGCGACCAGCGCCCCGCGGAACTTGCAGCACACCCAGTTGGGCGCCTGTGCGAACGCCTCGGTCCCCGACGAGATCGGGACATAGATCTTGCCGTCCCAATAGGTCAGCGATCCGGTCATCTGCAGGCCGTGCTGGTCGTCGACCACCGTCTTCCACAGCTGCTTGCCGGTATCGGCGTCGATCGCCACCGCCGCCTTGGTCCAGTCCGAGATGAACAGCGCCGTCTTGCCCGCCGCGTCGCCCGCACCGGCGGGCAGCTTGACGACCGTGACGCTGGTGCGCGTCGCGGCGGCGGCGGCGTGCCGCCAATAGACGCAGCCGGTCTTGGCATTGAGCGCATAGACCGCGCCCGACATCGAGGTGACGAACAGCCGCTCGCCGATCACCGTCGCCTGGCCGTTCTTGGCGCCCGGATACTGGAACGCCCATTTGAGCTTCAGCCTGGGCACGTCGCCCGCGGTCAGGCCGGGATTGGGCTGGAAGCGGTTGTTGGTCTTGCTGATGCTCCAGCCGTTCCACTGGTCGCGCGCGGCCAGGTCGATCGGCGGCGGCGCGGTCTTGCACTTGGGCGCGTCGAGCGCCGTGCCCTCGACTCCGTCGCCCCAGATCGCCTTGACGTCGACGTCCTGGCTGGAGGACGAGCGTTCTTCGGGCACCTTGCTGACATAGCGCGCGATCGCCAGCATCTCGGGCGGGGTCAACCCCTCGGCCATCGGCGCCATCGCGCCGGTGCGCAGTGACGAGAGGATGAAGCTCACCGGATTCTTCGACAGCACGTCGCGCGTCGGCGTGCGGTCGACCGCATTTTCATGGCAGGTCGCGCAACGCGCCTTGTACAGCGCCTCGCCGTCCGGGGCCGCCGCGGCGGCGGCCTTGGGCGCGCCGGCCGCCGGCTCGATCGACGGGTGGCCCGACGGCACCTGCGCCTGCGGCGCGGCGCGGCCGGCGGCCAGCGCGATGCTGCCCGCCAGCACCAGCGCCGACGCGGTCAGCGCGGCCGCCGAATAGCGGCGGACGGCCGCGGCCATGCCGGTGCGGGGGCCGGTGCTGGGGCCGGTGCGGGCTTCGTTGTCGAGGGTCATTTATAGTTACCCGTAAAGCGGCCGAGCTGGCATTTATACCCCTCGGGCGGCGCGGTGAGCTTGAAGTCGGCCGGCTTGCTGCCCTTGGGATAGGACGACATCGTGCGCAACGCCCACAGGTTGAAGGCGTCGACATTCGCCTGCGGCCACATATGGCCGTGCATGCCGGTGCAGGCGACATGCACCACCTGCGGCTGCGCGCTGAAATAGTTCGATCCGGCCTGGGTGCTCGGCCGGTAATCGGCGCACAGCCCGATCGGCGGGCCGCAATCCCACAGGTCCTTGTCGCCGCCCCACATGGTGATGACGACCATCGGCCCCAGCCGCGCGGGCAGCGGATAGGGGCCGACCCGGCCCTGGAAGATCTTGGTCGGCTGCGCCGCCACCGCCGCGCGGCCCTCGTTGAACGAATAGGCGCGGCCATCGTCGCGGCTGGCATACCATTCGCCCGACAGCGGCATGCCGCCGGCCCAGAAATCCGATCCGAACAGCAGCGCGCGATTGGTCATCGTGCCCCCGGCCGAGATGCCGCCGAGATAGAAACGCTTCGCGTCGAGCTTCCACTTGGTGCCGACGCAGCGGATCATCGCCTGGAAAAAGCGCGCGTCGGGCCCGGCATCGGTCTTCCACCGCTCGCCCGCGGCATTGTCCTGGCGGCCGTCATTCCACGGATTCCAGTTCCACCCGTTCTTGCCCGGCCCGTTGCAGACCCCGGCGGCCAGCGCGGGGTCCTGCGCGGCGCAGTCGCGGATCGGCGCGATCACCATGAACCCGGCATCGGCCAGCTTGGCGTTGTTGCCGCTGCGCGGCACGTTGAGGTTCCAGTTGGTCGCCTCGACCGTGCCGACCATCGGCACCCATACCGGCGCCGGGCCGGTCTGCGCCTTGGGCGGCACCACCACGAACGCGCGCGGCTTGCCGTCGGACATGAAGCCGGTGTTGAGCCCGGCCTTGGGCTCGAACCCGTCCGGACAATCCCAGGGCGCCTTGGCCCCCTGCGCCTTGGTCGCCGCCGATGCGCTGCCCAATGCCAGCGCGGCGCCCGCAAGGACCGCCAGATACCGCGCCAGCCGCGCACGCTTCCCCGATGCACTGTTCAAGGGCTCTCTCCCACGATTATGCCGACACCATACCTGTTTTCTCAAAGCTGTCCATAGCCCGCCCGCCATTGGATCGTCAAAATGATTCCGGCTTCACGAAAGTCATCGTCTTTCGGCGATTAACCGGAGATTACGGGCACCGCCGCCGGCGCCACGCAGGCGCTGGCGGAACGCCGAAACCGACATTCCGGGGTTCTTAGCCCGCGGTTCCGCACGGCGTTGCGCCGGCCGGGGCGACCACCGGCCGTCCCGATCGCTTTGCGCCGGCCATCCAAAGCGGCTATCGCGGCGCGGCCATGGGCAACTCGTCATTCGCGGCCTGATTCGGTGACCGGCCCCACCCTCGATCCCGCCATCGAAACGCTGCGGCGCGCGCTGGCCGCGGCGCTCGCCCCGCATGAGCTGATCGTGCGGCCGCGCGCGATGACCCGCTACACGACGGGCTTCCGCTTCGGCCATGGCGACGCCGCGGCGGTGGTGCTGCCCGCCACGGCGCTGGCGCTGTGGCGCGCCGTCAACATCTGCGCGCGCCACGGCGCGGCGATCATCGTCCAGGCGGCGAATACCGGCCTTACCGGCGGATCGACCCCGGCGGGCGACGATTACGGGCGGCCGGTAGTGGTCATCAACACGCTGCGGCTCGATGCGATCCGCGTGCTGGGCGACGGCGCGCAGGTGCTGTGCTGCGCCGGGGCGACGCTGCACCGGCTGGAGGCGGCGCTGGCGCCGCTGGGGCGCGATCCGCATTCGGTGATCGGCTCGTCCTGCATCGGCGCGTCGGTGGTCGGCGGCGTGTGCAACAATTCGGGCGGCGCGCTGGTCGAACGCGGCCCGGCCTATACCGAGGCGGCGCTGTACGCCCGGATCGGCGCCGACGGATCGGTCGCGCTCGTCAACCATCTCGGCATCGATCTCGGCAGCGAACCGGAAACGATGCTGGCGCGGCTCGACCGGGGCGATCATTCGCTGGCGGCGGTCGACGATCCGTGCCGCGCGGTGTCCGATCCCGGCTATGCCGCGATCGTGCGCGATGTCGATGCCGGCACGCCGGCGCGCTACAATGCCGATCCGCGCCGGTTGAACGAGGCATCGGGCTGCGCGGGCAAGCTGGTGGTGTTCGCGGTGCGCCTGGCGACCTATCCCCGCCCGCGCGAAACCGGCGTCTTCTATATCGGCGCCAACGATCCGGCGGCGCTTGCCGAGCTGCGGCGCGACATGTTGTCGGGCGGGATGCGCCTGCCGATCGCGGCCGAATATCTGCATCGCGGCGCGTTCGACATCGCCGACCGCTACGGCAAGGACGGCTATGTCGCGCTCGGCCTGCTGGGGGTCAACCGCATCCGCCATCTGTTCCGGCTGAAACAGGCGATGGCGCAGCTGTTGTCGCGCTTTGGCCTGGGCGCGGGGGCGGAGGAACGGCTGCTGCAACGCCTCGCGCGCTGGCTGCCCGATCACCTGCCCGCCCGCCTGCGCGAGTGGCGCGACCGCTACGAGCATCACCTGATGATCCGCTGCGGCGACGAGGGCGTCGCGCAGACCCGCGCCTGGCTCCAGGCGAATTGGGGCGAGGCGGCCGGCGGCTGGTTCGAATGCGACGCGCGCGAGGGCGAGGCCGCGTTTCGCCACCGTTTCGTCGCCGCTGGCGCGGCGATACGCTATCGCGCGGTCCATCACAGGCAGGTTGCCGACATCGTCGCGCTCGACATCGCGCTCCGCCGCGACGACCGCGCCTGGTTCGAAACCCTCCCCCCCCACCTCAACGACGCGATCATGGCGCGGCTCTATTACGGGCATTTCTTCTGCCACGTCTTCCATCAGGACTATCTGATCGAAAAGGGGCACGATCCGATGGCGGTCGAACATGCGATGTGGAAACTGCTCGACGCGCGCGGCGCCGAATATCCGGCCGAACACAATGTCGGCCACCTCTATCATGCCAAGCCCGCGCTGGCCGGCTTCTACCGCGAGCTCGATCCGTCCAATGCGTTGAATCCGGGGCTGGGCGGTCTGTCGAAGGCGGCGAATTACGCCGGCGACTGACCAGGAGGCCGGGCCGTCCGCGCCGCGGATTGATATGGTAAGGCTTGTAACCAAATCGTCATGGCCGCATCATCTGCGCCGAAGGACGGTCTTTTGGGCGCGGTGCAGGGCGACGTGGCGACGGTAAGGCAGATCAGCGCAGACGATCCCGACGGCGCGTTGAGCGCGGATCGCGCCGCCATGATCGACCGGCTTTATCGCGATCACCTGACGCCGCTGGTTCGCTATGTCGCCAGACGCTTCGGCGCGGGGCCGCCCGAACCGGAAGACGTCGCCCAGGCCGTCTTCTTCAAGATCGCGGACCAGCAGGCCGTGATCGAGAAGCCGGAACGCTATCTGCGCACGGTCGCCTGCAATATCGTCATCGACTATCACCGCCGCGAAAGCCACCGCAGCGCGGTGGATGGCGATATCGCGCGCGCCGATGCGGAATCCATGGCGGAATTTTCGCTCGAGCGCGTCCTATTGGCAAAGGAGCGGCTCGCGATCTTCGACAGGGCGGTGAAGGCGATGCCGGTCAAGAGGCGGAGAATCTTTCTCATGGTGCACGTCGAGGGCCGTTCGCGCGCCGAGGTCGCCAGATTGTTCGGGGTCACCCAGAACGCCGTCAACCAGCATGTCGCGCGGGCGCTCGCCGACTGTGCGCTGGCGCTGCAGAAGGCCGACCGCCGGTCGATGAATTTCCGATGACCCGCCAGGGCGAACCCACCGAACGCGCCATCGACGAGGCGGCCCGGTTGCTGGCGGACGCGGACCGGCGCGGCCTGCATGCGGAGGACGATGCAACGTTCATCGCCTGGCGCGACGGCAGCCATGTCAATGCGGCGGCGGCGGCGCTGGTGCTTCAGGCGCGCGACGATGCCGGGGAGCGGCGCCTTCATCCCGGCTATGCCGAACTGATGGGGGCGCCGACCTTGCGCGAGCGCGTCATGGGCGTCTTGCACAGCGCGCGCGATGCCTTGAGCGGGACGGTCCTGACCCCCGCCAGGCTGGGTTTCGCGGCGCTGTGCCTGGCGTTGATGATCGCGGGCGGCGTGATGCTGAGGCCGGCGACGCCCGAATATCGGACGCGCATCGCCGAAATCCGCGAATTGAAGCTCGAGGACGGCAGCCGGGTCACGCTGGGCGCCAGGTCGGAGATTTCGCGGATCGCCTTTTCCGACGACAGCCGCCGCGTGAAGATGGGCGTGGGCGAAGCGTTCTTCGAGGTCGCCAAGGCGCCCGACCGGCCGTTCCTGGTGGAAGCGGGCGACACGCTGATCCGGGTGGTCGGCACCCGGTTCGACGTCAAGTTCGACGGCGCGGCGGTCAAGGTGTCGGTGCTGGAAGGCGTGGTTCGGGTGATGCCGGGCAAGGCGGGGACATCCGCCGCCGACCGGCCTTATGTCACGTTGAGCGCGGGCGAGCAGGCCATCGTCCCGAACATGGCGGCAACGCTGCCCCGGCCGACGGCGATCCGCGGCACCCCGCCCGGATCGTGGCGCGAAGGCCGGCTGAGCTATGCCGATGCCCCGCTGTCGGAGGTGATCGCCGATGCCAATCGCTATCGCACCGGCCGGATCACGATCGTTTCGCCCAGCCTGCGCGACGAGCCGGTCACGGCCGCGTTCAAGACATCGGAAACCGACCAGATGCTCGACATGCTGGCGACCGGCCTGAACGTGCAGGTTATCCGTCACGGCAATGGCGAGGCGGAGATTCGCGAACGTTGAAGATTCCGCCGACCCGAGAAAATTTGTCACTCACGAACGGCTGACGCGTCCTTCGATTGAAGCGATCCGGAAACAGGGCAAGGGGTGACCTGGCCGTGTCGCGAAACACGGGGGGCAAAAGGGTGGCCAGGACCAATATCGGAATCGCGGCGGCGATCGGCATGGCATCGGGCATGGCGATGTCGATCGCGGCGGCGTCGCCGGCCCGGGCGCAGGCGCCGGCAGAGCGCAGCTTCGATATTCCGGCGCAATCGCTGGGCAGCGCGTTGGTCGAATTCTCGCGCCAGAGCGACAAGGCCGTGCTGGCGTCGGCCAAGCTGACGCGCGGCAAATCCGCGCGCGAGGTTCGCGGCAGGTTCAATCCGCGCGCCGCGCTGCAAGTCATGCTGCGCGACACCGGCCTGCAGATCCGCACGAACGCTGATGGATCCTTCGTCCTGGAGCGGGCAGGCCAGGGCCGCACCGCCGGATCGGATGTGGACGAGGTCCCGATGGCGGTCGCGGTCGAGGATCGCGGCGTCTCCGACATCCTGGTCGTCGGCCGCAAGACGCTGAACGTCGATGTCGCCCGGTCGGAGGACGATGCCAAACCCTATGTGATCTTCGACAAGCGGGCGATCGATCAATCCGGCGCGCGCAATATCGAGGAGTTCCTGCGCAAGCGGCTCACGGCATCGACCGACTATGCATCCAACACGCTGACACCAGATTTCACCGGCAATAAGAGCAGCATTTCGCTGCGCGGCCTGGGCCCGGACGAAACGCTGATCCTGATCGACGGCCGGCGCACGGCGGGAACGTCCGCCGGCGGCGAGTTCGGCCAACCCAATCTCAACGGCATCCCATTTGCCGCCGTCGAGCGGATCGAAATCCTGCCGTCATCCGCCGCGGGTATCTATGGCGGCGGGGCGACCGGCGGCGTGATCAACGTCATTCTGCGGCGCGACTATTCGGGCGCGGAAGTCCGGTTTTCCTACGAAAGCCCGTTTCGCGCGTCGCGCGAGCAGTTGGCGATCCAGGCGACGATCGGTCTGCCGATCGGGTCGAAGACCAATCTTCTCTTGACCGGCAGCTATGTCGCGAACGATCGGCTGACGCTTGGCGATACCGACTATGTGCAGCGATACCGCAGGCATCTGCTGGCGGTGGATCCGGCGCTGATCTATGCCGATTATGGGCCGCCGCTGGGCCGCACCACCAATATCCAGAGCATCGACGGTTCGAATCTGAGCCTGATCGGCGGCGCCGCGATCGGGTCTCCGCGCACGTTCGTGCCGATCGGATATCGGGGGATTGCGTCCGATGGCGGGGCGGCGCTGATCGGCAATGGTGGCAAATTCAACCTCGACCTCGCGGATACCGCTCAGCTGGATGGCGGCCGGCTCACGGTCTACAACCCGCCATCGGTCCTATCCGGCGGCGCGACGTTGCGGCACCAATTCTCTCCCCGGATCGATGCCTATGCCAGCCTGTTCTATTCGCGAACCAACGGCCGGCTGGATCTGAGCGTTCCCTCTTTCTACCAATTGCCGGCGGGCGTGCCTGGCAACCCGTTCGAACAGGATGTGATCGTCACGCCGGCCGTTTTCGCGGGCGGTGCGTTCACCAGCGAAGCGACCGAGCTTCGCGCCGCCGGCGGCCTGGTCGTTCGCCTTCCGGCGGGATGGGCGGCCAATATCGACTATGCGTGGAGCCGGGTGATATTCAGCTATATCTCGCGCAATGTCTTCAGCTTCGACGATGCCGCACTCGGCGATGCGATCAATGCCGGCACGATTGATGTCTTTCGCGACAACAGCCAGAATCCACCCGATCTTTCCGGTTTTTTCCTTGATCCGGCCCGGCAGTTTCCCCAGAAGTCCACGCTGGCAAATATCTCGCTGCGGCTGGGTGGACCGCTGCCCGTCTCGCTGCCGGGCGGGCGCCCTTCGTTGACGACGCTGATCGAGCGCAGGTCCGAGCGTCTGAGCTCATCATACGAAGTCGCGCCGGCATATTCCTACGAAACCTTTAAGCCGCCCGGATCCAGGCGCGCCTATGGCGCCTATGCCGAGCTCAAGCTCCCCATCCTCTCACCGGCCAACCGCTTCTGGGGCGCCTATTCGCTCGAGGTCGAGGCGGCCGGGCGATGGGAGGATTATTCGATCAATGCGGCCGGCGGCGTGCCGAGCGTCAATGGTGTCCCGTCACAGCCGATCAGCACGATCAACAATCGCTTTCGCCAGTTCAGCCCCTCCGTCGCATTGCGTTACCAACCCATTGCGGACCTGACATTGCGGGCCAGTTACGGGAAGGGATTCCTGCCGCCGACATTGAACCAGATTTTTCCGGGGCTTGCACAGAACAGCACGATTCTCACGCTCGATCCGCTGCGCAACAACGAGCCGATCGGCCGCATCCTGCTGACGGCCGCGGGCAATCCGGATCTTCAGCCCGAAAAGTCCATCAGCATTTCCGCCGGCGCCATTCTGGAACCGCGCTTCGTTCCGGGACTTCGCCTTTCGGTGGATTGGACCCGGATCAGGAAACGGGACGCGATAAGCACTCTCAATTTCCAATTCGATCAGCGGGACATGGATCTTCTCATCGCCTTGTTTCCGGAACGGATCGTGCGCGCCGCGCCGGGGCCGGGGGAAACGGTCGGCAGGATCGTATCGATCGCAAAGGGTTCGCTGAACCTGAACCGCGCCGAGGTGCAGGCCTGGGATTTCGGGGCAAGCTATACGCTAGAAACGCGTAGCAGCGGGACATTCTGGTTTTCGGGCAAGGCCACGCTGCTGACACGAAACCAGACCCAGGTTCGGCCCACGGATCCGTTCAGGGAAGGAGCGGGCATTCAGGGCAATCTCAGATGGCGGGCGAACGCCACGTTCGGGTGGGATTATAAGCGGTGGAGCACGTCGTGGAGCACCCAGTATTTCGGTTCCTATTTTCTTTTATCGGACGGTCAGCCCTATTTCCTGCAAGGTTCCGCCAAGGTCGGCAGCCAGATCCAGCATGACCTGTTCGTCAGCTATCGATTGTACGACGAGGATACCGAAACGAAATCCTGGAACAGCGGGCTGGAATTGTCGGGCGGCGTCAGAAACATCTTTGACGCGCAGCCCAAGATCGACGCGCTTCAATCTACCCATATCAGTCCGTTCGGCGAGACGCGGGGCGCGGTCTATTATCTGTCCCTGCGCAAGGCGTTCGGACTCTGATTCATCTGCCTGATCGCTTGAGGTTGTCATGAAGCTTAATCGAACAAGCGCGTTCGCATGTTTCGCGTTCGCCTGCGGCCTGATCGTGAGCGCGCTTCCGGCCGCTCATGCCGGCCCCGCCAGACGCGTCGCGGCGCAGCTGGACGATTGTATCGACCGGTTTTTCGTCCGGGCGAAGAAATCGCTTTCCCGAAGCGGCGGTTCGTTCGCGATCCTGAAGGATGGGGAAATCCTGTCGGCCCGCCCCTATGGGATCGCCAACCAGCAATGGCGCGTGCCCGTGGCGGCGGACACGAAGTTCAGGATCTGGTCGCTGAGCAAGACGTTCACCGCGACCGCGATCATGATGTTGCAGGAACAGGGCAAGCTGCGCATCGAGGACAAGGCCTGTTCCTACCTCCCAACCTGCCCGGACAGCTGGCGACCGATCACGATCGAGCAACTCCTCGCCCATACGTCCGGCATCGAGGAGCCCTGGGGCCTCAATGCCGATGACGCCGTTACCAGCACCTTCTATCGCAAGATCATCGGCCGCATGGATCAGGATCCGCGCTTTCGGGCGCCGGTGAGCAGGGCGCAGGCGCTGGCGCTGTTTCAGTCCGCGCCGCTGATCTTCGAACCCGGCACCGGATATGACTACAGCAATGCCGGCTATTTCGTGCTGGGCATGATCATCGAAAAGGCATCGGGGCAAAGCTATGGCGCGGCGCTGGACGGCCTGATCTTCAAGCCGCTGGGCATGACGGACACCGGCAATTTCGACAATGACCGGATCATCGCGAAATCGGCCGAGAGCTATGCGTACCAGCCGGACGGATCGGTCGCGCCCGCCGCGCCGCTGGATTACAGTTGGCTGATCGGTTCCGCGTCACTCTATTCGACGGCAGCCGACATCGCGAAGTTCGACCGGGCATTCGCACGCGGCCGGTTGCTGCCCGCCGCGATGGTCCGGCGCATGGCTACCGTGGTTCCGATCACCAAGCGCGATGGCCTGGGCCTTGAAATCGATGCGCGGGACGGGTGGTCGCGTTACGGCCATCTGGGCGCGGGGAACTGGTTCAACGCGGCCTGGTGGCGCTATTCCGACGGCTTCGGCATCATCGTGCTGACCACCGGGCTGACGCCGGAACCGATCATCCCGCAATTGCGCAGGATCGTCGCCGCGGACGGCCAGGCTCCCGCCTCGGTGGTGCAATCATGCGGAAAATGATGCGCCTTCTGGCCATCGCCGCGCTGGCCCTGGCCGGCAGCGCCGCGCAGGCGGACGATCTGCCGCTGGCGCATGAACGCTTCGTGCTGGGCAACGGGCTGACGGTCATCGTCAACGAGGACCGATCGGCCCCGCTGGTCAGCGTCGAGGTGCGATACCGCGTCGGATCGGGGCAGGAGCCGCCCGGGAAGACCGGCTTCGCGCATCTGTTCGAACATCTGATGTTCAATGGGTCGGAACATCAGGACGGCGAATGGGTCCCGCTGCTGCAATCGATCGGCGCGACCACCAATGGCGGCGCTGGATGGGATTTCACCAAATATTACGAGACGTTTCCGACCAGTGCGCTGGATCGCGTGCTGTGGCTTGAATCCGATCGCATGGGCCATCTTCTCGGGGTGATCACACAGGCCAAGCTCGATGAACAGCGCGGGGTCGTGCAGAATGAAAAGCGCGAAGGCGACAACCGCGCCTTAACGCGACTGTTCGAGCGGAGGCAGGAAGTCCTGTTCCCGTCAGGCCATCCCTATGGCCGGCCGCCGATCGGTTCGATGGCGGATCTGAACGGCGCGACGCTGGAGGATGTGCGGACCTGGTTTCGGACCTATTATGCGCCCAACAACGCGATACTGGTGTTGAGCGGCGATATCGATGCGGCGACGGCGAAGGAAAAGGCCGCGCGCTATTTCGGCGACATTCCCGCCGCGCCGCCGGTCGACCGCGAGCTCGCCCGGATCCCGACGCGGCTGCACAATTCGTCGGACCAGCTCCATGACAATGTCTCCGTCCCGCACATCGAGCGCGCCTGGGTCGGCCCGGGGCGGTTCACCCGCGATCATGCGCTGCTCACGCTGGTCGCGAACATTCTGGGCGATGGCCGGACGGCCCGGCTGACGTCCGACCTGGTCGAGCGCCGGCGGATCGCGAGCTGGGCCTTTTCCTCGATCGGCAACACCGCCATGGCCAGCAGCTTTCAGATATCGGTCAATGCGCAACCCGATGGCGATCCGCGCGCCGTGCATGCCGCCATCGATCAGGTGGTCGCGGATTTCCTGTCCCGCCCGCCAAGCCGGGACGAGCTGAAACGCGCGCAGGCAAATGAACGGGCTTTTCTGCTGCGCAGGCTTTCGACCGGCCAGGGGCGCGCCGCCGAGCTGGCGTCGGGCGAGCAATTCGCCGGCGATCCGGCATTCCTCAAGACGTATCTGGCCTGGCTGGACGCGGCGGAACCCAGGGATCTGCAGCAGGCCGCGCGCCGCTGGCTGAGCGGCGGCTGGCATCAGACCGACGTCCTGCCGCGCCTGAAATACCAGACCGCGAATGCCGTCGACCGGCGATCGGGGATGCCGCCCGTGCCGATGCCGGCCGTCGACAAGGTGATCCCGGCACCGCAAAGCACGACCCTGCGCAATGGCGCCACACTTGTCGTGGTGCGGCGCCCGAACGCGCCGATGGTCGATATCGCCATCCACTTCAATGCCGGCAATGCCGCCGATCCGCCGGGCAAGCCGGGGCTCGCCGCGTTCACGATGGCGATACTCGACAAGGGAACCAAGTCACGGACGAGCGAGATGCTGGCCGACCAGGCCGCGATCCTCGGCGGCGGCCTGTCCATATCGAGCGATCTCGACACCTCGTCGGTCGGGCTGCAAACGACGCGCAGCAACCTGGTGGCGGCGGTCGATCTTTTGACGGACGTGGTCGAAAACGCCCGGTTCGACCCATCGGACATCGCCAGGCTGAAACAGGATCGAAAGGCAGCATTGGTGGCCGAAACCGCCGATCCGCAGGAGACTGCGTTTCGCATCCTGCGCCGCGCGAGTTTCGGGGCCGGGCACCCCTATGCCATCCCCCGCTCCGGGTTGAGCGATGCCGGGTCGATCGACGGATTCACCGCGGCCGACCTCCAGGCGTTCCAGGCGAAATGGCTTGCGCCGGGGAATGCGACGATCATCGTCGTCGGCGATCTGACCCTTGCCGAGGCCGGCGCCCTGGTCGAACGGCGCATGGCGGGCTGGCGCGGCGATGAAGGGCCGCGTCCGTCGCCCGTGATACCGACGGTCGCATTGCCCGCCCGCTCGCGATTGATCGTGGTGGACCGGCCGGGCGCGCCGCAATCGCTGATCCTGGGCGGCACCCTGGTTCCAGGCACGGGAGGCCCGCGGGATGCCGCCATCGAAACGGTGAACCGGATCCTGGGGGGCGGCTTCGGGTCGCGCATCAACATGAACCTGCGCGAACGCAAGCGTTGGTCCTATGGCTCGGGATCGGGCATGGCGGATGCCAGGGGGCAGCGTTCCTTTCAGATCAACGCGGCCGTCCAGACCGACAGGACGGCGGACGCGCTTGCCGAGCTGGTTCGCGAGCTTCGCGACATCACCGGGCCGGCGGCGATCACCCGGCAGGAACTGGATGCGGCGGTCACCTCGTCCATCGCGGAACTGCCCGTCGGTTATGAATCGCAGTCAGCGGTATCGAATGCGATCGCATCGGCGCGCACGTTCGGGCGAGAGCTCGACTGGCCCAACCGGATCGGCGGCCAATATGCCGCGCTGACCCTCGACGATCTGAGATCGACGGCCCGGGATTTGATCGATCCCGATCGCATGATCTGGATCGTGATCGGCGACCGCTCCAGGATCGAAACGCCGCTAAAGGCACTCGACCTGGCGCCGATCGAATGGTTCGCCAATGATGGGCGTCCGCTGGATTGAACCGGTGCCGAAGGGCGGCGGGCGGCGCCGCGCTCAACCTCCCGGCATCCGCCGCAACAAGCCCTGCCGGCGCAACAGCGATCCGAACCGGCGCATATCCTCGATCATCAGATCGGGACATTCCAGCGCCGCGAAATGACCGCCCCGATCCATGTCGGTCCAATGGACGACGTTCATGCTGCGCTCGACATAGCTGCGTGGCGGGAAGGGCAGGAATTCGAACGGGAAATTGGCGATGCCCACCGGTTTCGCGATTCGCGCGCCTTGCACGCTGGGCCCAAGCCGTTCTTCGTGCGCACGGGCATGATAGATCCAGCTGGCCGTCCCGAAACTGCCGGTCACCAGATAGATCATGACGTTGGTCAGCAGCTGGTCATGGCTGAACACCTGTTCAAAGCCGCAGCGGCGATCGCTCCAGCCATGGAATTTCTCGACCAGCCAGGCGCACAGGCCCACCGGCGAATCCATCATCGCGAACGACAGCGTCTGCGGTTTCGTCCGCATGATGTCCTGATAGCCGCCTTCCTGGCGGCGCAACTGCGCGACCGACTCGAAATGAGCGACCTCCGCCTCGGTTCGGGGTGCCGCACCCGGCGCGTGCCATCCCATGAGGTTGAGGTGGATCGCGCCGCAGCCCCGCCCCTCATGGCCGAGCCAACCCGCGATCACCGCACCCCAATCCCCGCCCTGCGCCAGATAGCAGGGAAAGCCGAGGACATCGCTCATCAGCATATCGAAAAGCCTCGCCGTCTGTCGCGGCGCGATCGGCGCGGTCAGCCGTCCCGAAAAGCCGAATCCGGGTAGCGAGGGGAGAATGACGGTATAGGCCGGCCCGGTCCCGCCATATCGTTCGGGGTGCGCCAGCGGCCCGATCAGTTCCTGAAACTCGAACACCGAACCGGGCCAGCCATGCAGCAGCAGCAAGGGAATCGGATCGGGCCCCGATCCCGGCTCCATGTAGAAATGGAGATCGATGCCATCGACTGTCGCGCGATATTGCGGAAACCGGTTGAGCTTCGTCTCAGCCGCCTTCCAGTCGAACCGCGTGGTCCAATAGCGGCACAGCTCGCGCATGAAACCGATATCGGTTCCCATTCCCCAGCCGTCGGACGCCCCTTGGGCGGCCGGCATGTCTTGCCAGGGAAACGCACGCACGCGGGACAGGATGTCCGCGATCCGATCGTCGCCGATATCGATCCGGAAGGGCGAAACCCCCTTCACGCGATCATCGCGGGCTTGGGCGGATCGGCGCCGCAGTCAGCTCCCACCCGCCATCGACGACCAGGCTGGTTCCCGTGATATAGCCGGCATCGCTGCCGCACAGGAACAGCGCGGCGGCGGCGATGTCCGCCGGCGACCCCGCGCGGCGCAGCGGGATGCGCTCGACGATGGCGCGATCCTGGTCCGGCCGCTTGGCCGCGAGCTGCATGCCGGGGGTGTGGGTATAGCCGGGCAGCACCGCATTCACCCGGATAGCCCGCGGCGCCAGTTCCAGCGCGGCGACCTTGCTCAGCATCTCGACGCCCGATTTCGCCGCGCAATAAGCCGCCCCGCCCTGCACCGGAAAGCGCGCGCAGACCGACGAGATGTTGACGATCGCGCCGCCAGCTTCCCCCATGGCGCGCGCCTCATGCTTCATGCTCAGGAACACGCCCTTCATGCACAGGTCGACGGTGAAGTCCCAATCCGCCTCCGTCAGATCGGTGACGACGCCGGATCGCGACGCCCCCGCCGCATTGACGGCGATGTCGAGCCGGCCGAAGTCATCGAGGCAGGTCGAGACGAACCGCTCCACCTCCGCCTCGACGGTGACATCCGCCGCGACCCCGCGAAATGCCGCGCCGAATTCCGCCCCGCGCTGGCTCAGAAGCTCGGCATTGACGTCGCAAGCCACGACCCTGGCGCCGCCCGCGAGCAATCGCCGCACGATCGCGTCCCCGATGCCCGAAGCCCCACCCGTCACCACCGCCACCTTGCCGTCGAACGGCTTCACGGCTCAGCCTCCCTTGAACGTGTTGCAGTTGATGAGGCCGCCATCCACGCGCAACGCGCAGCCGGTCATGTGGCGCGCATCGTCGGAAACGAGGAAGGCGACGGTGGCCGCGATATCCTCCGGCAGGGTGAACCCGCCCAGCGGAATCTTGCCGCTGGATTTCGCCGCGACCTCGTCGAACGAAACCCCGCGCTGTTCGGCCAGCCGGGTCAGCCCGTCTCTGAGCATATCGGTAAGGACCATGCCCGGATGCACCGAATTGCACCGGACGCCGATCTTCTGCTCGGCGCAATATTGCGCGACCGACTTGGTCAGATGGCGCACCGCCGCCTTGCTCGCGCCATAGGCAGTGGTGTTCGGCGTCGCCAGCTTGTCCGCCATCGACGACAGGTTGACGATCGCCCCACTCCCGGCGCGGCGCATCGCGGGAATGGCCGCCCGGCACCCCAGGAACACGCCCTCGACATTGACCGCGAACATCTGTTTCCAGCTGTCCAGCGTCGTGTTTTCCGGCGTGGCGGCATCGAGCGGCCCCAGGATGCCGGCATTGTTGACCAGGATGTGAAGCGCACCGAACCGCGCCTCGACGTCCCCGACGATTGCGTCCCACGAAGCTTCGTCCGACACGTCCTGCCGCAGGAATTCCAGATCGTGCGCCCGCGCCGCGGCGGCGCCGCGATCGGTGCTGATGTCGGTGATGACCACCCTGGCGCCCTCTTGCGACAGGCGCCGGGCGATCGCCATGCCCAGTCCCGCCGCGCCGCCCGTGACCAAGGCAGCCTTGTCCTTCAGTCGCGCCGTCATATCGCCCTCTCCTTCAGCCCGGCCAGCCGCCGCGCGGCGTCGCACAGTGTCATGCGGCCGGTTTCGTCAGCTTCATGCCGGGCAGGCCACCCTTCGCCCGCCATTCCGCCAGCTTGCGCGCATAGAGGATGAACCCGCCCCCATAGGGCCCGTTCTGCGCTTCCTTGACGGTGTAATTGCCCTCGCCATTGTAATAGCTCGGCGTGCAGTCCTTCCAGCGGCCCAGCATGACGGGCATGAAGGATTTGACGTCCGCCAGCCAAGCCTGCTCGGCTTCTTCCGTCACCTCGGCCCGCACGATGCCATGGTCGCGGCAATAGCCGACGATATGCGCGATCTGCCTGGCATGTTCGTCCAGCGTCGATCCGTAATTGGCGGTGACGCCGGTCTGGGCGAGATTGAGCAGGAAGCAGTTGGGAAACCCATGCACCTGCTCGCCATGCAGCGAGACGACGCCGTCCCGCCACTTCTCGCTGAGCGTCCGGCCGCCCACGCCCTCGATCTCGAACCCGGCACGGCTCTTATAACTTGTGCTCGCGAATTCGAACCCGGTCGCCAGCACCAGGCAATCGAGCGGATAGTGAACCCCGTTCACAAAGACGCCGGTCTCGTCGACACGCTCGACGCCCTTTCCCTGGGTGTCCACCAGCGTCACATCGGGCCGGTTGAACGTCTCCAGATAGCCGTCATGGAATCCCGGCCGCTTGCACAGCCGGTTGTAATAGGCCTTGAGCGCCGCCGCCGTTTCCGGGTTCGTGACCACGGTGTCGACCCGGCGGCGGATTTCCTCCTGCTTGTGGAAGTCGGCGAGCTGGACGATCTCGTCCTGCGACATCGCGTCGCCCATTTCTTCCTTCAACTTGCCCACGAGCACCCGCATCGAGGTCCAGCCATCATCGACCAGATCGACCTCCACCGGCTGACCACCCAGCGTGTCGTTGAAGTTTCGCGAGCGCGCCGCCTGCCACCCCGGCTCGAGCGATCCGGCCCAATCGGGATCGGTCGCGGCATTGTTGCGCACATCCACCGCGGACGGCGTGCGCTGGAACACGAACAGCCGCGCCGCATCCTCGGCCAGATAGGGGATGCACTGGATCGCCGTCGCGCCCGTGCCGACGATGCCGACCGTCTTGTCCGCCAGACCGGTCATGCCGCCGGCAGGTCCCCCGCCGGTATAGCCATAGTCCCAGCGCGACGTGTGGAAGATGCGCCCCCCGAACGTCTCGATCCCGGGGATGCCCGGCAGCTTGGGCTTGGCGAGCAGGCCCAGCCCGTTGACCACGAACCGCGCCGACACGGTATCGCCGCGATCGGTCTTGACCGTCCAGCGGCTGGCGGCCTCGTCCCACGCCATTTCCGTCACGACGGTCTGGAACAAGGTCCGGTCATAGAACGAGAATTTCCGGCCGATCCGGCGCATATGCTCGAAGATCTCGCCCGCCGTCGCATATTTCTCGGTCGGGATATAACCCGTCTCCTCCAGCAGCGGCATGTAGACATAGGATTCCACGTCGCAGCGGCAGCCGGGATAGCGGTTCCAGTACCAGGTGCCGCCAAAGTCCGCGCCGCGCTCGATGATGCGGATATCGTGGATGCCCGCCTCGCTCAGCCGTGCCGCCGTCAGCAGCCCGCCCAATCCCCCGCCGACGATCGCGACCTCGCACTGCAGCTCGACCGGCTCACGCGCGAAGTCCGGATCGGCATGGGGGTCCTCCAGGAAATGCGCGTGCCGCCCCGCCGGCTCGACATATTGTTCGGTGCCGCCGCCATGGATGCGCTTGTCGCGCTCGATGCGATAGCGTTCGCGCAGTTCATCGATGTCGATCGCGGGGCGTGCCGTATCCGTCATCATCACTCACCATTCGCCATCCATGCGCGCCGGGAGTCCAACGCATTTTCGAGCCCGATACCGAGCGGGCGCACGGCGAGTCTTTTGCGCAGCCCCAAATGTCGTGTTGGATGTGATGCGCACGGGCCGCGCTGTTCCTCCTCTCCGATGCCGCCACCTTCGTCACGGGCACGGAGATGCTCGTCGACGGCGGCGTGACGATCTCGAAGACCTGAAGCGCGCCGCTCCGCGCCGGCCACGGGCCGGCGCGGAGCCTTGCGATGCGTTCGTCCTGCGTTCGCGGGTCGGGAAACGCCGCGGATAGCCCGCTGGATTTTTGAAAATTGGTGCACGACGCAGTCGTCGCCTGATTAGTCCCCGGCCTCTGATGCGCCGGAACTCCGTGCCAACTGCGTAATATCCTGGGAAACGGCGAAATTCTTCGAGCAGATGGCGCATGTTCGGGAACAAACCCCAGGAAACCGCCAATTCCGCAAGTCTACAACGGGGAGTGTCACCAATCGTTGCCAGCAGCGCCGCTGCGCCACAAGAACACCTGCTTGCTGTCAGACCGGACCCAACGTTCCCGAGTAACCGGCCTTTCCGCTCCATCTTGCAGAATCCTGCTCCTGAATGCTGCGATTTGAGTCTTTATTTTTGCAGGAAAATAAACGCGCCCTTCTTGTTTGCGGTAACAATGTCCATTTTCCTATCGCCATTAACATCGCCGATGGCGATGTGATTTCCGGCACCGCTGTTATCGTCGATCTGGTAGGGTATGAATTCGACCTTGCCATCGGCAGTGTGCGTTTGCCTGACCCAATAGAGAACGGCAGGATGGGTGGCCTCTGGATCACGATCTCCATGGATCCAGAATCGCTTGCCAGTGACGATGTCCTTCAGACCATCGCCGTCGACATCCGCCCATTCGACCGCCTGCATTCCTGTGAAGGAAACACCATATTTGTTGTCGCCCTTGCGGTTTATGATGAGATTGCGCTTGAACTTGATATTGCCTTTAGCGTCCCTGAACTGCTCCCACCACGCGAGGCCGTAGGCATGGGCCGTGATGGAACAGATCACGTCGGCCAGGCCATCACCGTTGACATCGTCGACATGCATGACCGAACCGCCATGAACGCTGAGCGGCGCGGGAACACCATCGGCCGACAGATCGTATATCGCCGTCACTCGTAAAGGGTTTGTCGGACCGGCATACAAATATTGTTTGATCTGGCCGGGACCGATGTTGAACGGATAAGGATGATACGTCCAGACGGGATCATTCACCAATGACGCGGGCTGTTCCCACCATCCATCGGAATGCAGGATATCCTTGCGCCCATCGCCATTGATATCACCCGCACCAATACCATGGGTATACCACTGAAATTCGTCGGTTTCCCATGAAATCGGATGAAAGGTCCAGGGCTTTTCGGGATTTGCGGGATCCGGCTGAAAATACCCTGCCTTTCCGCCATGTCGCCCTTCCAGCCCGCCGGACATGGCGATCAATACCGGCTTGCCATTGCCGAAAAGATCGACCCATTCGACCGATTGGTTGTCGACATTCTCCGCCACCGCATGCCGCCGCCAATAGCTACCCTTATTGAATTGGCGCTTGCCCGGATTTTCATACCAGACGAGTTGCTTGGGACCACTTCCCGGGCCAGCCGTCAGAATATCTGGCCAGCCATCATTGTTCAGATCGACGATCTTGGTGAACAAATCAGCATCGAGTCCAGTCGACGCTTCAGCGCCCAAGGCGGTTCCATATCCTTCTATCTCTCGAACAATGCCATCCTTGGAAGGTCGACTGAAACTCTCGATTGCCGGTCTATATTCATGACGACTTTTGAAGGAGGGGCCTTCATACCAGTAGGGGCCAATGATCACATCGGGCTTCCCGTCCTTGTTGAGATCACCAATGACTGGCGCTTCCGTCCAAAATTTGTCTGTCAGTTGCATTTTACTGAATGCAACCGATATGATGGGCTGAGCGGATGCCAGAGACGCATTTGTCAGGAAAATGATTGAAGAAACAAATTTCATTTTCTTCATGATTATCTCTCACATTGATTGAGAATCTTTTTTGATTGCGCTTTCAACGCCTTGATCGCGCGCTCAGTCGGCAATCATTTCATGCTGCGGGCTTCGTATAAAGCGGGGCAAGTGGCTGTCCGGGCAAGGACATAAGGCGACATCTTCGGGCTCGGCGATTGGAGCCCGTGGCACAGGACGATGATGTCCTTGCGTATTTGAAATGCGGTTGAGCCCCGGGGATGCCAGTCGGCAAGGCGCGCAGCCGGGCGAGACAAACGCGGTGCCGCCCGTGCCGCCCAGAGCAATTGCACCGTCGATATGGTCCCGCGCGGCAATGAAGGCCGCGAGGGCTTCCGACATTGCCGAGATCGCCTGTCCGCGACCTTCCAGCCAAAGCAGACTCCGGTCCCTGCGGACGAAGCGCAATCCTCGCCCTTGGTATCATATGTGCCTATCACATCGATCGCGCCCATATCGCGATCAGCCCTTTCCGACAGGAAATCCAAGGCCATGAATTTGCGCCTTTGTGGCGACGATATGATCGGATTTTTCTGCCGCCACGGGTAATATCGGGTAACACGCGCCAGGTGGAGCGCATTGAGAGACTTGTCCTAGAGAGCTTCCGCAGTCTGTTGCAGAAGCCCGGGCCGGTGTCGGACCTGACCATCTACGCGCGGACGTTCCGGCTGGCAGAGTCGAACTGGGGCTCGAACAGCTCGGCGCGCGCCCAACTTCTGGCGGTTGCCTTGCCGTGGGGGGATGGCGATTGCCGGAGCGCGCGTTGCAAATGCCCTGCCGGAGCGAGCGCGCCGGGACTTCAACGACGCCAGGCTCACTGAAGTTGACCTGCTGCTGGTTGCGGAACGCAAAGTGCCGACGGGAACGGCTATCTCGCCGTACGACCACAAAATGGTGCTGCCGGTGAGGATTGAACTCACGACCTCAGCCTTACCAAGGATGCGCTCTACCACTGAGCTACGGCAGCACTCGGCGCGGGCGGCAGGTCCGGCCCCGCGCGGGAGCGGCCCTTTTGCGCGGGGACGCCGGCTTGTCAAGGCGAAGGCGGCGGGTTTATCCGCCAACCGCATGAACAGCCAAGGCAACGATGCCGAGAAAAAGGCCCGCCTCGCCGCCGCGCTGCGCGAGAACCTGCGCAAGCGCAAGGCGCAGGCGCGCGAGGTGAATCAGACGCCGCCCGCAAAGCGTGACACACAGGATTTGGCGTAGCGTGGCCTCAGCTTTGGTCCAGGTGGCGCCGAAAGGCGTGATTTGCGAGCGCCGGCGCGCAGGAAACGCGCCTTGCAGGCCCGCATGGGCCAAAGCTGAGGCCGCGCTACCGGGCCGTGATCGGCCGGCACTTGGCCTCCAGCCACACCCGCTCCTCGGGCGACAGCTGCGGCCCCAGCACCTCCAGCACCTGCGCATGATAGGCGTCGAGCCAGCGGCGCTCCTCTTCCGTCAGCAGCGCCGGCTCGATCAGTTCGCGCTCGATCGGGCAGAAGGTCAGCGTCTCGAACCCCAGCATCGGCGATTCCGCGCCGGGGATCGCCTTGTCCACCACCAGCACCAGATTCTCGATGCGGATGCCGAACGCGCCGGCCTTGTAATAACCCGGCTCGTTGGACAGGAACATGCCCGCGCGCAGCGGCTCGGCCGGGCCGCCGCCGGGATAGTTGGGCGCGGCGATGCGCTGCGGCCCTTCATGCACCGACAGGTACGAACCGACGCCATGGCCGGTGCCATGGCCGTAATCGCAGCCGACCTCCCATAGCGGCCGGCGCGCGAAGGCGTCGATCTGCCCGCCGGTCGTCCCCGCCGGAAACACCGCGGTGGCGATGGCGATATGGCCCTTGAGCACGCGGGTGAAGCGGTCGCGCATCTCCTGCGTCGGTTCGCCCACCGGGATCACGCGCGTCACATCCGTGGTGCCGTCGGCATATTGCCCGCCCGAATCGACCAGATAGAGCTGGCCGGGCTCGACGTTCAGGCTCGATTCCGCCGTCACCTTGTAATGCGGGCTCGCGGCGTTCGGGCCGGTTGCCGAAATGGTGTCGAAACTCAGATCCTTGAGCGCGCCCGTCGCCTCGCGAAACGCCTGGAGCCGCGCCGCGGCGGACAGCTCGGTCACCCCGCCCTTCGGCATCTCCGCCTCGGCCCACCGCAGGAACCGCGCCAGCGCCGCGCCGTCGCGCGCCTGCGCCGCCTTGTGCCCGGCGATCTCGGCCGGGTTCTTGATCGCCTTGGCCAGCACCACCGGATCGCGCACGCTCAGCACCTTCGCGCCGCCCGCCTCCAGCGCGTCGAAGATCGCGGCGACCGCGCGCTCGGGATCGGCGGCGACGCGCTTGCCCTGGAACGCGCCCAGCGCGGGCGCGAAGGCGGCGCGGTCGTGCACACGCACAGCATTGCCCAGATGCTGGGTCACCGCCTCGCTCAGCTTGTCCTGCGCCACGAACAGATCGGCGGTGCCGTCGGCCTGGACGATGGCATAGGCCAGCGCGACCGGCGTGCGGCTGACGTCGCTGCCGCGGATGTTGAACGCCCAGGCGATCGAATCGAGCGCGGAGAGCACCACCGCGTCGGCCTTCCGCTCGGCCAGCCAGTCCGCGATGTCGGCGCGCTTGGCGGCGCTGGTCTTGCCTGCCGCGTCGTCACCCTGCACCGTCAGCTTCGCGTCCGACGGCTGCGGGCGGTCGCCCCACACCGCATCGATCGGGTTGGCCGTGACGGCGACCAGCTCCGCGCCCTTCTCCGCCAGCGCCCTGCGCGCCTCCGCCACCCAGTCGCGCGTATGCAGCCACGGGTCATAGCCGATCCGCCCGCCCTGCGGGGCGTGCTCGCCCAGCCAGTCGGCGATGCTGACCTGCGGCACCGGCACATAGTCCCAATGCGCGGCCTCCACCTGTTGGCGCACCTGGAGCGTATAGCGCCCGTCGGTGAAGATCGCCGCCGCTTCCGGCAGCACCACCGCGCTGCCCGCGCTGCCCTGAAACCCGGTCAGCCAGCCCAGTCGCTGGGCATAGCCGCCGACATATTCGCTCATATGCTCGTCGGTCAGCGGCACGACGAAGCCGTCGAGGCGGTCGCGCTTCAGCTGTTCGCGCAGCGCGGACAGGCGGTCGGCATGGGTGGACATGGGTGATTCCCGAAAAGTTGCAGAGGCGACATATGGCGTGTGCCGCCCGGTTCGCCAATGCGGGAGGATCGGGGCTGGTTCGGAAGATTTGATTCACGCGAAGACGCGAAGAGAAGAAGAAAGGTCAGGTTTTCACGCGAAGGCGCGGAGACGCGGAGGTGATGGTCCCAGCGCGAAGCACCCTCATCAAACGACGAGTGATCCTTCGCGGATCGGTCGAAATGGAAAGCCGCTGCGCGGCAAGCGCCACACCTCCGCGTTTCCGCGCCTCCGCGTGAAAACCTGTTCTTCTTCGTGTCTTCGCGCCTTCGCGTGAACCAAATCTGCCGAACAAAGCCCAGCCCTACAGGTCCAGCTTCTCATAATCGGCCGGCGGATTGATCCCTTCCATCCGCTCGGCGAGCAGCGGGCGGAAGCTCGGCCGGCTCTTCATCCCGACATACCAGCGTTTGGCCTGTTCGTGGCTTTTCCAGTCGATCCCGCCCAGATAATCGGCGACGCTGATCTGCGCCGCGGCCGCCAGATCGGCGAGGCTCATCGTCGCGCCGCCCAGCCAGGTGCGGTGGTCGAGCAGGAAATCGATATAGTCGAGATGCGCCACCGCCGCCTTCATCGCCTCGCGCAGCGCCCCCGAATCCGGCGTGGCGCGATGAACGATGCGCTTGATCATCCGCTCATTGAGCAGCGGCCCGGTGATCTCGCGAAAGAATTGCACGTCGAACCAGCTGACCAGCCGGCGGATCTCGGCGCGGTCGGCGGCGGTGCCGTTGAGCAAGGCCGCCTTGCTGACCGTCTCCTCGAAGAACTCGCAGATCGCGACCGAATCGATCAGCACCACACCGCGGTCATCGGCCATCACCGGCGTCTGGCCGGCGGGGTTCATGTCGAGGAACTCGTCGCGCCGCTGCCACGGCGATTCGCGCACCGGCTCGTAACCGACGCCCTTCTCGCCCAGGACGAGGCGGACCTTGCGCGAAAAGGGGCACAGGGGGAATTGATAGAGCTGCCACATACCCCCGCTTTAGGCGGCGGGGCCATGTCGCGGCAAGCGATGTCAGTCTTCGTAATCGTCGCGTGGCGGATCGCCCTCGCTCAACGCCGTCAGCGGGGCGAGCGCAGCCCGCAGGCGGATGGCGGTTTGGGTGACGGCGCCGGCGGCCGCGGTGGCATCACGCGCCATCGCCCCGGCATCCCCCACCGCCCGGCGCGTATCCCGGCGCAGCCGCCGTTCGAACCCCGGATCCTCGCGCCGCTTGACCTCGCGCAACGTGTCACCGGGGCGAATACGCCCGTCGCTATAGCGCGCCAGGCTGCCGACGCGCGTATCGAGCACGATGTCGGCCAGGGCGGACACGGCGGCGGCGATGCCATCCTGCACCGCCGGATCGCTCAGCCGCTCCGCGGCGCGTGTCTCGCGCGCCTGGGCCAGCGCGGGGGTGGCAAGACAGGACGTGGCGGCAAGAACCAGGAATACGGCACGCATGACGGAACCTCCCGAGTCGCGGGGCAATCGCGACGGGCTATCCCCTACCGCATTAGCCGAGGCTGAACCACCTCACTCGGCGGCGACCAGTTCCGCGCTGTCGTCGAGCGGATGGGCAAGGCGATCGAGCATCTCTTTCGGCACCACCTGCCAGAAATGGCCGCGCACCCGTTCCCAATCCTCGACCAGCCCGCCCGACCATTTGCTGTCGGTCGCGGCATGATGGTCGGCGACCAGGTTCCTGAGCACCGCTTCCCAATGCAGCGACGACAGCCGTTGCCACACGATGCTCTCTGGATTGGCCTGCCCCTCGAACACGCCGTCCTCGTCATAGACGAACGCCATGCCGCCGGTCATGCCCGCGCCGAAATTCTGGCCCGTGCGGCCCAGCACCACGGCGACGCCGCCGGTCATATATTCGCAGCCGTTCGCGCCGCAGCCCTCGACCACCACCTGCGCGCCCGAATTGCGCACCGCGAACCGCTCGCCCGCCTGCCCCGCCGCGAACAGCCGCCCGCTGGTCGCGCCGTAAAGCACGGTGTTGCCGATGATCGTGTTGTCCTGGCTGGCGAGCGGCGAGCTGACCAGCGGCCGCACCACGATCGTGCCCCCCGACAGCCCCTTGCCGACATAGTCGTTGGCGTCGCCGAACACCTCCAGCGTCACGCCCTTGCACAGGAACGCGCCCAATGACTGGCCGGCCGAACCGCGCAGGCGGATCTGGACATGGCCGTCGTTCAGCTTCGACATGCCGAAGGTGCGCGTGATCTCGCTCGACAGCCGCGTGCCGACCGCGCGGTGCGTGTTGCGGACGTTATAGGCGAGCTGCATCTTCTCGCCGCGTTCGAACACCGCCTTCGCGTCGGCGATGATCTGCGCGTCGAGGCTGTCGGGCACGCCGTTGCGGAAGGTGCTTAACGAGAAGCGCCGCTCGCTCTCGTCCGCGTCCACCTTGGCCAGGATCGGGTTCAAATCGAGATCGTCGAGATGCTCGGCGCCGCGGCTGACCTGGCGGAGCAGTTCGGTGCGGCCGATCACCTCGTCCAGGCTTTTCGCGCCCAGCTTGGCCAGGATCTCGCGCACCTCCTCGGCGATGAAGGTCATCAGGTTGATGACCTTTTCCGGGGTGCCGGTGAACTTCGCCCGCAACCGCTCGTCCTGCGTGCACACGCCGACCGGGCAGGTGTTCGAATGGCACTGACGCACCATGATGCAGCCCATCGCCACCAGGCTGAGCGTGCCGATGCCATATTCCTCGGCGCCCAGGATCGCGGCGATGACGATGTCGCGCCCGGTCTTGAGGCCGCCGTCGGTGCGCAGCTTCACGCGCCCGCGCAGGCCGTTGAGCGTCAGCGTCTGATTGACCTCGCTCAGCCCCATCTCCCACGGCGTGCCGGCATACTTCACCGACGTCTGCGGCGAAGCGCCGGTGCCGCCGACATGGCCGGCGACCAGGATGACATCGGCATGCGCCTTGGCGACGCCCGCCGCGACGGTGCCGATCCCGGCCGAGCTGACCAGCTTCACGCAGACCCGCGCGCGCGGGTTGATCTGCTTCAGGTCGTAGATCAGCTGCGCCAGATCCTCGATCGAATAGATGTCGTGATGCGGCGGCGGGCTGATCAGCGTCACGCCCGGCGTCGCGTGGCGCAGCTTCGCGATGAACTCGGTCACCTTGAATCCGGGCAGCTGCCCGCCCTCGCCGGGCTTGGCCCCTTGCGCCACCTTGATCTCGACCTCGTCGCACGCGCCCAGATATTCGGCGGTGACGCCGAAGCGGCCGGACGCGATCTGCTTGATCGTCGAATTGGCGTTGTCGCCATTGGCATAGGGTTTGTAGCGAACCGAATCCTCGCCGCCCTCGCCCGACACCGCCTTGGCGCCGATGCGGTTCATCGCGATCGCCAGCGTCTCATGCGCCTCGGGCGACAGCGCGCCCAGCGACATGCCCGGCGTCACGAACCGCTTGCGGATCTCGGTGATCGCCTCGACCTGGTCGATGTTCACGCCTTCGTTGGGGAAGTTGAATTCGAGCAGATCGCGCAGATAGACCGGCGGCAGGTCCCGCACCCCGCGCGCGAATTGCAGATAGGTCGAATAGCTGTCGGTGCCGACCGCGGTCTGCAGCAGGTGCATCAGCTGCGCCGAATAGGCATGCGTCTCGCCGCCATGGCGCTGGCGGTAGAAGCCGCCGATCGGCAGCGTCGCCACGCCCGTATCGAACGCCGCGTCGTGGCGCAGCCGCGCGTTGAGATGGAGCGAGGCATAGCCTTCGCCCGAGATCTTCGCCGGCATGCCGGGGAAGAAATCGTTGACCAGCGCGCGCGACAGCCCGACCGCCTCGAAATTATAGCCGCCGCGATAGCTGGAGATCACCGCGATCCCCATCTTCGAGATGATCTTGAGCAGCCCCTCGTCGATCGCCTTGCGATGGTTCCTGAGGCATTGGTCGAGGCTCAGATCGCCGAACAGCCCGCGCGCATGGCGATCGGCGATCGCGGCCTGCGCCAGATAGGCGTTCACCGTGGTCGCGCCGACGCCGATCAGCACCGCGTAATAATGGGTGTCGAGGCATTCGGCGGTGCGGATGTTGACGCTGGCATAGCTGCGCAGCCCCTTGCGCACGAGATGCGTGTGCACCGCCGCCGCCGCCAGCACCCCGGCGATGGCGACGCGATCCTCGCCGACGCGCTCGTCGGTCAGGAACAGCTCGGTCGCGCCCGCGCGCACCGCCTGCTCGGCCTGGAAACGCAGGTCGGCGATCGCCGCGCGCAGCGTCTCGGGCCCGCCGCCCGCCGGGAAGGTGCAGTCGATCTCGGCCGCCGCGCTCGCGAAATGCGCCTTCAGCCGCGCCCAGTCGTTGTTGGTCAGCACCGGGCTTTCGAGCACCAGCACCTTGTTCGCGGTCTCGCCCGTGTCGAGGATGTTGGCGAGATTGCCGAACCGCGTCTTGAGCGACATCACGTGCCGCTCGCGCAAGGAATCGATCGGCGGGTTGGTCACCTGGCTGAAATTCTGGCGGAAGAACTGGCTGATGAGGCGCGGCTTGTCGCTGATCACGGCGAGCGGCGTGTCGTCGCCCATCGATCCGACCGCCTCCTTGCCGTCGGTCGCCATCGGCGAGAGGATCAGCTCCATATCCTCCAGCGTCTGCCCGGCCGCGACCTGGCGACGGGTCAGCTCGGCACGGTCGAACACCGGGCCATTCTCGTCCACCGGCGGCAGGCCGCCGATGTCGATGAAATCGCCGATCATCCCGGCATAGTCATATTCGCCCGCGATCCGGTCCTTGACCGCGCGGTCCTCGTAGAACACGCCTTCGTCCAGATCGACCGCGATCATCTGGCCCGGCCCCAGCCGCCCCTTGGCGACCACGGTCGATTCGGGGATCTGCACCATGCCGGTCTCGGACCCGACGACCAGCAGGCCATCCGCCGTGCGCGTATAGCGCAGCGGGCGCAGCGCGTTGCGGTCGACGCCGGCCACCGCCCAGCGCCCGTCGGTCATCGCCAGCGCCGCCGGGCCGTCCCACGGCTCCATCACGCTGGCGAGGTACTTGTACATGTCGAGATGCTTTTGCGGCATGCCGTCGACCAGCTGCCACGCCTCGGGCACCAGCATCAGCTTGGCGGTCGGCGCGTCGCGGCCGGAGCGGCAGATCGCCTCGAACACCGCGTCGAGCGCGGCGGTGTCCGACGCGCCGGCCGGGATCACCGGCTTGATGTCCTCCGAATGCTCGCCGAACGCCAGGCTCGCCATCTTGATCTCGTGGCTGAGCATCCAGTTCTTGTTGCCGCGGATCGTGTTGATCTCGCCATTATGCGCCAGGCAGCGAAACGGCTGCGCCAGCCACCATTGCGGGAAGGTGTTGGTCGAATAACGCTGGTGGAAGATCGCGACGCGGCTGACGAAGCGTTCGTCCTTGAGGTCGGGATAGAATTCGCTCAGGCTCTCCGCCAGGAACAGCCCCTTGTAGATGATCGAGCGGCAGCTCAGCGAGCAGACATAGAAACCGCTGATCTGCGCGGCGATGATCCGCTTCTCGATCCGGCGGCGGACGAGATACAGGTTCTTCTCGAACTCCGCCTCGCTCTGTTCGTCGGGCAGCGGGCCGGCGATCATGATCTGTTCGATCTCGGGCCGGGTCGCCTGCGCCTTCATGCCGATCACCGACACGTCGACCGGCACCTGGCGCCAGCCATAGATCATGTAGCCGGCCTCGATGATCGCGCTTTCGACGATCGTGCGGCACGCCTCCTGCGCGCCCAGGTCGACGCGCGGCATGAAGATCATGCCGACCGCCAGGCGATTGGGCAGCACGCGGTGGCCCGACGCCAGCACCGCATCGTCAAAGAAGCGCAACGGCAGGTCGACATGGATGCCCGCGCCGTCGCCGGTCTTGCCATCGGCATCGACCGCGCCACGGTGCCACACCGCCTTCAATGCATCGATCGCGCTCTGCACCACCCGGCGCGAGGGCTGGCCGTCGATCGCCGCGACCATGCCGACGCCGCATGCATCGCCCTCGAATTCGGGACGGTACATGCCCTCGCGCGCCAGGCGCTCGCGCTGGGTTTCGGTGGCGGTTTCAAGGCTCACTTGGTCGTCTCCGCGTCGAGTTCGGACTTGGCGCGCCGCAGCGCCTCCGGCACGGCGATCATGCCGATCTCCATGCCGATGCGCTGGCTGGTCGCGGCCAGCTTGGCGTTGAGGCCAGGCGTCTGCTCGACATATTTCGCGCCGGCACCCTTGCTGAAGAAATCGCTCAGCGCGTCGAGCTCCGCCTTGCTGAACGCGGCGGCATATTCGCGGGCATATTCGCGCTTCAGTCGCGGCATCTGTGCGCGGATCGCGGTGGTGAACTCCTCGGCCAGCATCGCCTCCAGCTTCTGCTTGCGGCCATAGTCGTTCTGCGTCAGTTGTTCGAACATCGCGCGCGTCGTCTGTCCCGCCTCCAGCTGGGCCATCGCGCCCTTGGCCATGGTCGGGACCATCATCGCGAACATCTGTTCGAGCTGCGCGCCGATCCGGGTGACGTCGATCAGTCGCTCGGCCGCCGCCAGCGTCGCGCTATCGGGCGAGGATTGCGCCAGCGCGGGCGCCGCACAGGCCGTCGCCGCCGCGCACAGCAGGTGCCGGATCATGCCGCGACCCTTTCCTTGCGCACCGGCGCCGCCGCTTGCGCCTTGAGCCAGGCGTGCATCCGCTCGCTCACGTCGCGGCCATCGCGGATCGCCTGGACGACCAGGCTCGCGCCCTTGACGATGTCGCCCGCGGCGAACACGCCGTCGAGGTTCGACATCATCGTGCGCGCATCGGTGCGGATCGTGCCCCAGCGCGTCACGCCCAGCTCCGGCGCGTCGAACAATACCGGCAGGTCCTCGGCATCGAAGCCCAGCGCCTTGATAACGAGATCGGCGGGCACGTCGAACGCCGACCCCGGATCGGGCTCCGGCGCGCGGCGGCCGCTGGCGTCGGGCGCGCCCAGCCGCATGCCGACCGCCTTGACCGCGCTCACCTTGTCGCCGCCCCCCTTATCCGTGGCGTCGAACGCCTCGGGCGCGCTGAGCCAGACGAACTCGACGCCTTCCTCCTCGGCATTGGCGGTCTCGCGCTGGCTGCCGGGCATGTTGGCGCGATCGCGACGATAGAGGCACTTCACGCTCGCCGCGCCCTGGCGGATCGCGGTGCGCACACAATCCATCGCGGTGTCGCCGCCGCCGATCACGACCACATTCTTGCCGGCCGCATCCAGGCTGCCGTCATCGAACGCCGGGACGGCGTCGCCAAAGCCCTTGCGGTTCGACGCGATCAGATAGTCGAGCGCCTCGACCACGCCGGCCGCGCCGACGCCCGGCGCCTTGATCGCGCGCGCCTTGTACACGCCGGTGGCGATCAGGATCGCGTCATGCTTGTCGCGCAACTGATCGAGCGTCGCGTCCCTGCCGACCTCGAACCCCTGGTGTAAGACGATGCCGCCCGCCGCCAGCCGATCGGTCCGCCGCATCACGATGTGCTTTTCCAGCTTGAAGCCGGGGATGCCATAGGTCAGCAGCCCGCCCGGCCGGTCATGCCGGTCATAGACATGCACGTCATAGCCCAGCACACGCAGATATTCGGCGGCGGTCAGCCCGGCCGGCCCCGCGCCGATCACGCCGATCGACTGGCCGCGCGCCGGACCCGCCACCAGCGGTTCGACCCAGCCCTGGTCCCAGGCATTGTCCGTGATGAACTTTTCGACCGATCCGATCGTCACCGAACCATGGTCGGAGAATTCGATGACACAATTGCCCTCGCACAGCCGGTCCTGCGGGCAGATGCGGCCGCAGATCTCGGGCATGGTCGAGGTGCTGTTGGAGAGCTCATAGGCCTCGCGCAGCCGCCCCTCGGCGGTCAGGCGCAGCCAGTCGGGGATGTGATTGTGCAGCGGGCAATGCACCGAACAATAGGGCACGCCGCATTGCGAGCAGCGCCCGGCCTGTTCCTCGGCCGCGGGCGGCGCATAGCGTTCCGCGATCTCGCGGAAATCCTGCGCGCGCAGCGGGGCCTCGCGCTTGGGCGGAAACGCCTGCGCACGATCGACGAATTGGAGCATGACTTCCTTTGCCATGGTACGCCCATGACAGGATTCGATGCCGGAGTCACGCTGAATCCGCAATATAGGTCAATAATACTGACTTATTAGCTTGAGTTCGAGCTGACAGCCTCGGATAACTTGCGAACCATTCTCATTATTATGGCCGATTCGGATCTATCTATAGGACAGCCAGACGAGTGCCGCGATACCGGCGATGATCCGATACCAGGCGAATGGCGCGAAACCATATCGCGTGACCACCGCCAGGAACGCCTTCACCACGACCCATGCAACCACGAACGACACCAGCATGCCGACGCCGATCAGCCCGAAATCGTCCGCGCTGAGTTCAGCGCGATGCTTGAACAGCTGAAGGACGGTCGCACCGGTCAGCGTCGGCAGCGCGAGGAAGAAGCTGAACTCCGCCGCCGTCTTGCGGTCCACCCCCATCGACATCGCGCCCAGGATCGTCGCGCCCGAGCGGCTGACGCCCGGAATCATCGCCAGGCACTGGACGAGACCGATGCCGACCGAGGTCCTGAAGCTCACATTGGCGACGCCGCCCGCGTCGCGCGTCTTCGCGAATTTCTCGACCACGAGAATGGCGATGCCGCCGACGATCAGCGCCCAGGCGACGATCGCGGCATTCTCCAGCAACAGCTCGATCTGGTCGCCGAACGCCAGGCCCAGCACCACCGCCGGGATGAACGCTACAGCCAAATTACGCACGAACGCCACCGATTCCGGATCCCAACGGAACAGGCCGACAAAGGCGTTCCAGAAGGTCCGCCAATAGAGCAGGACGATCGCCAGGATCGCACCCGGCTGGATCGCGATGTTGAACACCGCCCATTTCTCCGCCGCATAGCCCATCAGCTCGGTGGCGAGGATCAGGTGGCCGGTCGAGGAAACGGGCAGGAATTCGGTGATGCCCTCGACGATGCCGAGCAGGATGGCGGTAATCAGGTCGCCCACATCATTCTCCAGATAAGGGACCGGGCCGCACCTTCCGAACCGCGCCGGACCGAATCAGGCCGCCTGGCGCGAGCCGGCGAAGCGGCCATGCTTGCGGAAACGGACCAGCCAGCCCGGCGCGACCGCGCCGAGCGGCGTCGGCGCGATGCCCAATGCGCCGAGCCCGTCACCCGCCGCGACATTGTCCTGTTGCAGCATCAGCCACTGGTCCCAGGTGATCGGCGCGCCGGGCAGGAAGCCGAGTGTGGCCAGCGCCGCGCCGGCGAAGTCGGGCAGCTCGACCACCGGCTTGCCGCTGCGGACCGCCTCGACCAGCCAGCGGTTGAATTGCGTGAAGGTCATCACTTCCGGCCCGCCGAGCTCAAGCGTCTGCCCGCCGAACATCTGCGGTGCGGCCAGCGCCTTGACGATTCCCGCGGCGACATCGGCGACGAACACCGGCTGGATGCGCATGCCGCCTTTCAGCACCGGCACGACCGGCGCGCGCGCGGCGATCGCGGCGAAGCGGTTCACGAACGCATCCTCCTGCCCGAACATCAGCGAGGGGCGCAGGATCGTGGCATCGGGGAAGGTGGCGCGCACCTGCGCCTCGCCCTCGCCCTTCGAACGGCCATAGGCGGACGGCGAGGCGGGGTCGGCGCCGATCGCGGAGACCTGCACAAAGGCCTGCGCCCCGGCGGCCGCGGCGGCCCTGGCGGCGTTGCCCGCGCCGTCCGCGTTCACCGCGCCCATCGCGCTGCCGAACACGCCGGCAAGGTTGACCACCGCATCGGCCCCGGCGACGGCACGCGCCAGCGTATCGGGGCGGCGGACGTCGGCGGCGACGAACTGGGTCTGGCCCAGCCCGCCCAGCGGCTTCAAAAACCAGGCCTCGCGCGGATCGCGCTGGGCGATGCGCACACGCGCCCCGGCCTTGAGCAGCGCCTGCGCGACATAGCGTCCGGCGAACCCGCCGCCGCCGATCAACGTCACCAGCCTGTCCTTCATCGCGCCCTCTAGATCGTGCCGAACTTACGCGCTCCCCATGCCGTGCGCGGCGGCAAAGGGCAACATGCCGCTCAGTGAAAGTCGCGCGAATTGGGCAGGATGCGCACGTCGCGGGGATGGCGGCGGCCCTGCGGCCGGGCGGCGTCATCGGGCTGGCCGGGCCGCGCGCGCACCGGGTCACCGGCCAGCAGGTCGAGCAAGTCGGTCCGGTCGACCACCTGGCTCGCCATCAGATGGACCACGCCTTCCTTGCTGCGCTGAACCACGCCCTCAATCACCATCAGCCGCGATGCCATCACCGCGCGCCGCTGCCGCTCGAAATCGCGCGCCCACAGCAGCGCGTTGGTGATGCCGGTCTCGTCCTCCAGCGTGATGAAGATCGCATTGCCCTTGCCCGGCCGCTGGCGGATCAGCACCACGCCGCCGGTGCGCACGCGGCGGCCGGCCCTGGCGGTGCCTGTCTGCGCGCAACTCAGCACGCCCTCGCCGCGCAGCGTCTCGCGCAGGAATGCCATCGGATGCGCCTTCAGCGACAGGCGGGTCGTCTGGTAATCGGTGGCGACCTCCTCGCCCGGCGGCATCGCGGGCAGCGCGATCTCGGGCTCCTCGCCCAGCTCGCGCGCGCGCGCGGCGGCGAACAGCGGCAGCGCGCCCGACGGCGTGCGCCGCGCCGCCCACAGCGCCTCGCGCCGCGACAGGCCGATCGAGCCGAACGCATCGGCATCGGCCAGCAGCCGCAATGCGCGCGCGGGCAGGTTGGCGCGGCGCGCCAGCGGCTCGACGCCGTCGAAGCGCCCCGCCGCGCGTTCGGCGGCGAGATCGCGTGCCCATTGCTCGCCGAACCCGTCGATCTGGCGCAGGCCGATGCGCAGCGCGAGGCCGCCCCGCCCGTCCGGCTCCAGGCTGTTGTCCCACGCGCTGTGATTGACGTCGACCGGACGCACCTCGACGCCATGTTCGCGCGCGTCGCGCACGATCTGCGCGGGGGCGTAAAAGCCCATCGGCTGCGAGTTGAGCAGCGCGCAGGCGAACACCGCCGGGTGATGGCATTTGATCCACGCCGAGACATAGACCAGCCGCGCGAAGGACAGCGCATGGCTTTCGGGAAAGCCGTAGGAGCCGAAGCCCTTGATCTGATTGTAGCAACGCTGCGCGAAATCGCGCTGGTAACCGCGCGCGACCATGCCCTCGACCATCTTGGTCTCGAACTCGCCGATCGTGCCGACATTGCGGAACGTCGCCATCGCGCGACGCAGCTGGTTGGCTTCGGACGGCGTGAAGCCGGCGGCGGTGATGGCGAGCTTCATCGCCTGTTCCTGAAAGATCGGCACGCCATAGGTCTGGCCGAGCAGGTTGCGCAGTTCATCGGGATCGTGCGGCGCGGCGGGCGAAGGATATTCCACCTTCTCCTCGCCGCACCGACGGCGCAGATAGGGGTGGACCATGTCGCCCTCGATCGGGCCGGGCCGCACGATCGCGACCTGCACGGTCAGATCGTACAAATTCTCGGGCCTCAGCCGCGGCAACATGTTGATCTGCGCGCGGCTCTCGACCTGGAACACGCCGATGCTGTCGCCCCGCTGCAGCATCGTATAGACGGCCGGATCGCTGGAATCGAGATCGACGCGCAGGTCCATCTCGCCCAGATCATGCTCGCGCATCAGGTCGAACGCCTTGCGGATGCAGGTCAGCATGCCCAGCGCCAGCACATCGACCTTCATCAGGCCGAGCGCGTCGATATCGTCCTTGTCCCATTCGATGAACGTACGATCGTCCATCGCCGCATTGTGCAGCGGTACCGTCTCGTCGAGCCGGTCCTGGGTCAGCACGAAGCCGCCGACATGCTGCGACAGATGCCGGGGGAATTTATGGCTCAGCAACTGCCCGACCAGGTCGATCAGCCGGCGGATCTGCGGCGCATCGGTGTCGAATCCCGCTTCGGCGACGCGATGCTCGGGCAGGTCGCTGCTGAAGCTGCCCCATACGGTATCGACGATCCGCCCGGTGACGTCCTCGGTCAGGCCGAGCGCCTTGCCCACCTCGCGCACCGCGCTGCGCGGGCGGTAGTGGATGACCGTCGCGGCGATGCCGGCGCGATGGCGGCCATAGCGCGTATAGACATATTGCATCACCTCCTCGCGCCGCTCATGCTCGAAATCGACATCGATGTCGGGCGGCTCATGGCGTTCGTCGGACACGAAGCGCGAGAAGAGCAGGTCGTATTTCACCGGATCGACCGAAGTGACGCCGAGCAGGAAGCAGACGATCGAATTGGCCGCGCTGCCGCGCCCCTGGCACAGGATCGGCGGCATCTGGCTGCGCGCGAATTTGACGAGATCGTGGACGGTCAGGAAATAATAGGCGTAGTTGCGCTTGCCGATCAGCTCGAACTCCTCCGCAAGCAGCCTGAGCGCTTCGTTCAGTCTTTCGCCCGAATAATATTCGTGCGCCGCCTGGGTGGTGATGTGTTCGAGCCACGCCTGCGGCGCCCATCCTTCCGGCACCGGCTCGTGCGGATATTCGTATTTGAGCTGGTCGAGATCGAACTCGATCCGGTCGAGCAGGCACTGCGTCTGCGCGATCGCGTCGGGACAGCCGGCGAACAGCCGCGCCATCTCGTCCGGCGCTTTGAGGTGGCGTTCGGCATTGGCCTCCAGCCGCCGCCCCGCGTCCATGATCGTCACGCCTTCGCGGATGCAGGTCAGCACGTCCTGCAACGGGCGGCATCCGGGCTCGGCATAGAGCGCGTCGCCGATCGCGATCAGCGGCACGCCGGCCTGTCGCGCCATGGCCTGGAGCCCGGCCAGCCGGCGCTCGTCCCGCCCCCGCCGCGCCATGCTCGCGCCCAGCCACACGCGGTCCGGCGCGCTGCGGGCGAGCCGGGCGAGCAGCGCGTCCAGCCCCGGCGGCTGGACCAGCGCGAGTTGCGACGCCACCGCGTCGCTCTGATAGTCCACCGGCTTGCGCCGCGGACGCTGCGGCACCGCGGTCGATTCCGGCAGCACGATCAGCAGCAGGTCTTCGTGAAAGGCGAGCAGGTCGGTGAGCTTGAGGATGCAGTCGCCTTTTTCCGCCCGCAGATTGCCGGTGGTGAGCAGCCTGGTGAGGTTCCCCCAGCCGCGCCGGTTCACCGGATAGGCGACGATGTCGGGCGTGCCGTCGGCGAACACCAGCCGCGCGCCCGGCACATATCTCAGCGTGGGCGGCGGCATGTCATTTTCCGCCGCCTCGGCGCGCAGTCGGCGCATCGTCACTTGCGCGCGCACCACTCCGGCCACCGTGTTGCGGTCGGCGATACCGATGCCCGTCAGTCCCAGATCATATGCCCGCGCGATCACGTCGTCGGGATGCGACGCCCCGCGCAGGAACGAGAAATGCGTCGCCGCGACCAGCTCGGCATAGCCGGTCACGCAAATAATCCATGAACATACCAGCGCGGCGCCGGCTTCTCGTCGTACAGGCCATGGCGGAACAGCCAGAAGCGGCGGCCGCGCACATCCTCGACCCGGTAATAGTCGCGCGTCGGCCCGGGATCGCCGGGCGCACGGCGCCACCATTCGGCGGCGATCCGCTCCGGCCCCTCGAACCGCGACACCTCGTGCAGGTTGCGCCGCCAGCGGAAGCGGCGCGGCGGGCCGTCGGGCAGCTGCGCGATCACCTCGACCGGCTGGGGCGGATCGAACAGGTGGATCGGGCGATGCGGCGGCTCGCCAGGTTCAGGCGGACCCCAGGCGCCGGGGGCCGGCGCCTCGATCGCGGGCAAGGCGAGCACCGCCTGTTCGGGGATATGCGTATCGCGCGGCACGAAGCGGCGGATGCGGCGCGCGCCCGCGCGCATGCTCAGGCGGTCGATCAGCTCGCCGATCGCTTCCTCGGCGCGGTCCGCCCCACCTTCGAGCAACAGCTGCGCGGCGGCCAGCGGCTCGATCCGCGGCACCGCAAGCCGGATCATGTCGAATCCGAAGCCGGGATCGATCGGATCGGCGAGTGCACTTACCCGTTCGGTAAAGAGACGCATGATCCGCGCGGGATCGCGCAGCGGCGCGCCGCATTCCACCGCCAGGTCGACGACATGCCCGTCGCTGCGGAACAGCCGCGCGACGAAGCGGCGGCCGCCCTGGCGTCGCGCTTCCATCTCACTGCCGGCCTGCTCGGCCAGCTCGCCGATCACCGCGAGCGCATCGTCGGCACGCGCGATCGGCTCGGCGAAACGCCGCTCGAACAACAGCGCCGGCGGCGCCCGCCGCGGCACGATACGGCTGCCGGTGCGGCCGAGCAGGCGATCGAGCCGGTCGGGCAGCTCGATCCCGAAGCGCGCGGCAAGCGGCTCGGCGGGGCGGTCGGCCAGATCGCCGATCGTCTTGAGCCCCGCGCGGCGCAAGGCGCGTTCGGCGTCCTCGTCCAGCTCGAGCGCCACCACCGGCAGCCGCCGCAGCGCCGCCGCCTCGCTCGCCGCCGGGACTGTCTGAAAGCGCGCCAGCGCCCGTGCGCCTTCGGGCGTATCGGCCAGCGCGTGGCGCAGATGACCGGTCCAGCGCCGCATCCGCGCCTCGACCTCGGCCATCAGGCCATATTCGCCGCCGAACAGATGCGCGCAGCCGGTGATGTCGAGCGCGAGGCCGTCGGGCGGCTCGGCCATCACGCCGGGGGTGAAGCGGTCGCAGGCGTCCGCGATCCGCTCGAGCCACGCCAGATCGGCGGCGGGATCGGCCTCGACCACCGCCAATTCGGGCACGCGCGCCCGCGCATCGGCCAGCGTCATGCCGGCCATGAGGCCCAGCGCCGCCGCCGCCGGATCGCACGCCGCCAGCCGGATCGCGCCCTTGTGCCGCTCGACCACGCCCAGCGGGTCGCCGTCCCGGCGCGCGCTAGCCGGCGTGGCGCGCGCCAGCCGGTCGGTCGCCAGAAAGGGGAACCACAGCGCCAGATATCGTCTCGCCGTCATGTTCCTGATCCCGCAACGCCCCGTTCGCCCGATCCCATGTCACCCGCCACACGCCGCCATCGGGCCGGCCGCGCTGGCGCAGCAATTCGATCCGCCACGCCGGATGCCCCGGCGCATTGGCCGCCAGCGCGATCGACGGCACGGGGGCGACGGCGATCCGCGTCTGCGCGGCACTCGGCGCCGCATGGCCCGCGACGCGCAGCAACAGCGCGGTGACGCCCGATCCTTCCGTCGCCAGCGCCAGCCGGCGCGTGGCGGTAAGGTCGAGCGGCCGGGGATCGCCCCACAGCTCGATCACCACCGCACCCAGTGCCGGGCAGCGCACCGCATCCGCCGCGCAACGCAGCACCGCGGCGGCATCGGGCAGCACGCCCAGGATCAGCCGCGCGGGATCGCAGCCAAGCGCCGCCGCCCCTGCCGCGTGCAGCCGCCCCATGCCGCGCTCCGCCGCGTCCTCGCGCAGCCACAGCCATTCGCCGCCAAGCCTATGCGCAAGCACCCCGGCAAAGCCCGCGCCGCTGCCCGCTTCGTCGCGATCCGCGATCCATAATTCATGCACCCGCCCGCGCAGCAGGCCGCCGCCCAGCGCGCGGTCGAGGCCGTCATGTCCGGTCGGCGCATAGGCAGCCGCCGCACCCACCGGTTGGTGGCGACGTTCGATCCGCGCCAGGCGGCGCTTGAGCAAAGGCAACGACTCGATGGACATATGTTCTCTATATGTTCCATCCAACGGCCCATTCGAGTCAAGCCCCAGATCGTCGCCGCCGATCGGGTGCCGTCGATACGGCTGGCCGCCGCGCGTTTCAGCCGGCCAGTTCGCGCGAGCGTGCGGCGGCGGCGGCGACGATCGCTTGGGCAAGCCGGTCGATCGCATCGTCGGCGTCCATCCGGGCGAGGCCGGCGGCAGTGGTGCCGCCCGGACTGGTCACCTGCCGCCGCAATTCAGCGAGGTCGCTCGCATCCGCCTCGGCCAGCGCCGCCGCGCCGGTGAAGGTCGCACGCGCCAATTGCATCGCCAGCGCCGGCGGCAGGCCGGCCTGCGCGCCCGCCTGTGCCAGCGCCTCGGTAAAGCGAAAGAAATAGGCGGGGCCACTGCCCGACAGCGCGGTCACCGCGTCGATCTGCGCTTCGTTGTCGATCCACACGACCGGCCCGGTCGGCGCGAGCAGCGCGTCGACGATCGCGCGATCGCCATCGCACACCGCATGCCCGGCGACCGCGGCGGTGATCCCCCGGCCGATCGCGGCGGGCGTGTTGGGCATGGTGCGCACCACCCGCCCGCTGCCCAGTGCATCACCCAATCCGGCCAGCGTGATCCCCGCCATGATCGACACGAACAGCGCGTCGCGGGCGGCGAGCGGCCGCAGCGATTGCGCGATCGCGGGAAACACCTGCGGCTTCACCGCCAGCACCACGGCGAGCGCGGCGCCGTCCGCCACGGCTTGATCGACGGCATCGAGCGAATCGAGCCGCTCGGCGCCGTCCGGCAGCGCCGCCGCCAGCGGATCGAACACCAGCACGCGGTGCGCGCCACGCCAGCCGCGCGCCATCGCGCCACCCATCCGCCCGCATCCCACCAGCAATATGTCCATCGGCGGACGCCCCTTCGCATTCGGCGGGCAAAGGCGGCGCGCGAACGGCCGCTGCCCTGCCCCGTTCCCCCATGCGCGGCATCGGCGCCGGGCTCAAGCGGATCGTGGCCGGGGCGCGGCCGGGCGACCCATGAAAAAGGGGCGGCGCCAAGCGGCACCGCCCCCAGTGATTGCCCGGCCGCTCCGGTCAGAACTTCACGCCGGCCTGCACATAGAAACGCCGGCCGATGACGTCGTACAGCGACGGATCGGTGCCCGACTGCACGTTGGGCGCATATTCCGGCGGCTGCTTGTCGAACGCATTGTTGAGGCCGAAGCGGAAGGTCATGCGGTCGTCGAACTTCACGTCCATGCCGAAGTCGAAATACCACACGGCCGGCACGCCCTCGAACTCGGTCTCGCCCGGATAGATCTTGTTGTACCGGTTCTGCATCCCGTCGATGTAGCGGATGCGCGACGTGAGCGAGAGGTTCTCGTTGAAGCGCAGCGTGGTATTGAGCACGCCCTTCAACCGCGGCTGCGACCCGCCGAGCGGCGCGCCGAACACCGAAACGGTGTCGACCAGGTCGATCACCGGCTGGTCGGCCAGTTCCTTGGTCTTGTAGTCGAACACATAGTTGAGCAGCAGGTTGAAATCGACGCCCGCGCCCTCGCCCAGGAAGCCGAGGTCCATGCCGTAGTCGAGCTGGACGTCGATGCCGGAGGTCTTGATGTAGCCGGCGTTGACGCCCAGGTAGGTGCCCGCGCCGAATCCAGGGCCGAACCCCAGGATGTCGCCACCCGCACGCCCGATGAAATCGCAGTTCGGGTTGTTGCCATTGAGCGTCGGGTTGTTGCCGTAATAGTTATAGCAGTTCGCCACGATCCGATTGGGATCCGGCTGCAGGATCACATCCTTCACATTGATGTTGTAGTAATCGACAGACAGGCGAAGCCGCCGCAACGCACCGTCAAATCCGCTGAATACGGCGCCGACCGTAAAGGTATCGGCCGATTCCGGCTTCAGATTGGGATTGCCGTCCACCTGAAGCGAAATCTGCGTTCCCGGTGTCTGAACATAGCCCGGCGCCACCGTGATATCGCCAGGGCTGGTCGAGCCATTTCCGGTCAGGCACAGCGAGCTGACCGCCGCCGCATCCGACCGGGTGGTCCGGGCGATCGAGGTGATCGAGCAAGGGTCGAAATATTGCGGGTTATCGCCGCTGGCATCGAACAGCTCGGCAAAGTTCGGCGCACGGACCGAACGTTGATAGGCACCGCGCAAGCGAAGGAAATCAAGCGGTTGCCAGCTCAACTCCGCCTTGTACGCCCAATCGCCGCGGCTATCGCTGCTGACATTGTCGAGGATGTCGCGCGCCTTGCTCGTCGAATAGCGCGCACCCAGGTTGAGCTCGAGCGACTTCGCCCACGACGCGCCGCTGACGAGCGGGATGCCCAGTTCGCCGAAGAAATCGGTGAAGCTGTTCTCCCCACGCGCCGGCGCCTGTGCGTTCAGGCCCGAGATCGGCCCACCGACCACACCAGGATCGAAGTCATAGGTGAACGCGCGATGCTCGGCGCCGAGAACGACCGCCAGCTTGCCGCCGGGCAAGTCCGCCAGTTCGCCGGTGACAAAGCCCTGCGCGACCTTTTGCGTGAACACGGTCTTGAGGTCCGTGCTGACCGCCAGATAATCGATGCATGCCTGGCTCAGCGTGTTGCGGCCGAAGGGATTGAAGCCGCCCGCGCAGATGCTGTTGCCGCCATCGGGCGCATTGAGCAGGCCGAGCAGCCGCTCGGTGTCGACATTGCCGGTCTGCGTTTCGATGATCTCGGTGCGGCCCTCCGAATAGGACGCTTCATAGCGCCAGCCCGGCATGAACTCGCCGCGCAGGCCACCCAGGAACTGATAGACCTTGTTGTTGAAGACCGACTGGCGCAGGCCAATGCCCAGCGTGCGCGAGCGCATGAGGAACGGCTCGGTCGCGCCCGCACCGACCAGGTTGGGGTTGTCGCCGGTACGCGAGGCGAGCAGCGTGGCGAACGCGGCCGGAATGAACGGGTTGGTCACTGGGATGACCAGCGAAGGCGCCACCGACTGGCCCGCGACGACCAAGGGGCTGTTCGCCTGCAGCGGATCCGTGCCGCTGGCCGATTCCACGTTTACGGTGGAAACCGGCGAAGGCGCCAATGCCGAGACGGCTTCGTAGCGAGTATAGTTCGCCTGGCCGAAGAACTCGATACCGTCCGTTATCTCGTACGACGCCTTGCCGAACACCGAGTCGCGCTTGAGCGGCAGGGTGAGGATGTTCACGATGTCGAAATTGTACGAATACACGTCAGGGAACAGGTTGGTATTGACCGAGCCGTCAACT
The DNA here is from genome assembly GCA_964413495.1 of uncultured Stakelama sp. Classification (GTDB taxonomy): domain Bacteria; phylum Pseudomonadota; class Alphaproteobacteria; order Sphingomonadales; family Sphingomonadaceae; genus Sphingomonas. The sequence continues at coordinate 49,502 of CAYPRW010000005.1, forward strand.
GGATATCGAAAGTTGATGACGTCAAACACATTGTTGAACGTCCCGATCGCGAACAATGACCCATCGGTATTGAACGAGATCTTGGACGCTTCGGCATTCACCCGTCCCGCTGGGGCGCCAAATTGCGCAAAATAGGCATCGACGGCAGCCTGGCTCGGTTCGTTGTCCGTGCCCGGCTGATACAGGCCCTCCGGCAGGAAGGTCGTGGTCGCCGTCGCCACGCTGGCGAAGCGGCGCTGGCTCTTGATGAGGCCCTGGCGCTCCGAATGCTCGAACGAAACCGCGATGTTGCCGCGGCCTTCGGCAAAGTTGCCGCCGATCGTGCCGCTCAGGAAATATTCGCGCGCGTCGGTGCGCGGGATCGAGTTCGAATAACCCGCGCGCAGGTCCAGCCCCTCGAAATCGTCCTTGAGGCGGATGTTCACCACGCCCGCGATCGCATCCGCGCCATAGGCCGCGCCGGCGCCGCCGGTGATCACCTCGATCCGCTCGATCAGCGCCTGCGGGATGGTGTTGAGATCGACCGTCTGGTCGGATGCCGAGACCATCGCGCGGCGGCCGTCGACCAGCACCAGGTTGCGGTTGGTGCCGAGGCCACGCAGGTCGATGTTCGACTGGCCGCCATTGGGCGGGTTGTTCGACGTGGTGGTGCCGGCCGGATTGACGCCGGGCAGCGTGTTCAGGAACGTGTCGAGCGTGATGTCGCCGCGCGCCTGCGTCGCCTCGCCCGTCACGACCGAGATCGGGCTGTTCGCCTCAAGATTGGGCCGCGCGATCCGCGATCCGGTGACGACGATGGTTTCGCCCTCGTCCGCCTGGTCCGCCGCCGGCGCATCCTGTGCGTTCGCGGGCATCGCGATCAGCGCGCCGCCGATCAGCAAGGTCGAGGCTAATAGTTTTGAACGTGAGCTGGCAGTCATGATGAGCAACCCCTTTTATCGGTTCGCCCCCCGGCTATGCACCTGGCATAAGTCGCCAGGATCGCTGCCCACAACCATCTTCCCGCCATCGTTTACGCATTTGCAGCATAACGTGACAATAATGTAACAGCTGTAACTAGTTACAGCTGCGAAACGACGCTACGGATCGCTGACTAATCGGCTGTGACGGGCATTGTGCCCGCAATCAGCAGCGGATCGATCCTCGCGCCCCGCCAGCGCATGCCCCAGTGCAAATGCGGCCCGGTGGCGCGTCCGGTCATGCCGATCGCGCCGATCGTCTGCCCGCGTCGCACCACATCGCCGACCCGCACGTCGATGCGCGAAAGGTGCAGGAACGCGCTGTTCAACCCCATGCCGTGATCGACCATCAACAGCCGCCCTTCGAGCGTGAAGGGCGAGGCGGCGGCCAGGATCACCACGCCGTCGGCCGGGGCGAGAACCGGCGTGCCGGAAGGCCGCGCCACATCGACGCCGCCATGATAGGCGCCCGGCTCGCCGCGATAGACGCGCTGCGAACCGAACAGGCCCGAGATGCGCCCGGTCGCCGGCCACATGAACCGCTGGCGCCAGCCGTTGGACGCGGCGTTCACCCCGCGCGCGGCGTTGATCTGCGCCAGCTCGATCGGGCGGCGGCGTTCGAATTCGGCGCTGGGCTGGGCGATGCGCGGCAGCGTGTCGAGCCGCTCGATCCGCCAGGCGCGCGGCTGCACGGCCAGCGTCCGGCGCACCTCGCTGCCATCGACGCGCGTGGCGACGATCGTCGCGGTCGGCCCGGCGTCGCGGTCGAACGCGATCAGGAAACGGCCGTCCGCCGCGACCGGCACTGCTTCGCCCTGGAAACTGATCCGGCTGGTCAGCGCGGGCGCGGTGCCCAGCACGGTGCCGCCCTGGATCATCGGGCCGTCGAACGCGAAATCATTGCGCGACGGTGCGGCGGAACGCGGCTGTTGCGCCGCCACGACGCCGCTCGCAATGCACAGCAGCAGCGCGGCCCCCAAGGCTCTCACGGCGTCAGCGCGGCCCGCGTCGACAGCTGGGCGCTGGCATAGGGCTCTTGGCGGGCGACGCTCCAGTAACGCAGCGCGTCGAGCGCGATCTTCTCGCCGCTCACCGCGCATACGACATGGTCGCCCGACACCAGCACGCGAAAGCCGTTCGCCATATAATGGAGCCGTGCCGGGCGGGCGGTGTTGGAGGACATCAGCATGGCAATGCTCGCTTCACGAAGGACGGATCAGAACAGGTCGGGCTGTTCGGGCTTGTCGCCAGCATAGGATCTGCCGCCCGCCCGCTCAACCCGCGCATCGACCTCGCCATCGCCGAAATGCAGCTTGAGCGCGCCGGCCGTCCGCGCCGCCTGCGCGCTGGCGATCACCTTGCCGGTCACCCGCCCCTCGACCCAGGCATAGCCGCGTTCGAGCGGCCGGTTGGGATGTGCCGCCGCCAGCAGCCGCCCCAGGCCCGCCAGCCGGTCGCCCGCCCGCGCCAGCCGCTGCTCCAGCATCGCCGGACGCAGCGCCCCGCCCGCCCGGTCGAGCACGCCGCGCGCGCGCGTCACCCGCCGTTCCAGCGCGCGATCGAGCCGCGCGCCGATATCGTCGGCGCGCTGCCGCTGCGGCCCGAGCAGCTGGTCGCGCCGGGGCATCACCCGCACCAGCGCGTTCAATCGCTCGTCGCCGCGCTCGTGATAGCGCCGCGCGCAGCGTTCGGTGCGCAGCGCCAGCGTCGCGACGTGATGCGCCAAGTCGGCGCGCACCGGCACCGCCAGCTCCGCCGCCGCGGTCGGCGTCGGCGCGCGCATGTCGGCGGCGAAGTCGCACAGGCTGGTGTCCGTCTCGTGCCCCACCGCCGAGATGATGGGGATCGAGCAACCCGCGACCGCGCGCACCACCGCCTCCTCGTTGAACGCCCACAGATCCTCGATCGACCCGCCACCGCGCGCGACGATCACCAGATCGGGCCGCCGCACTGGGCCATCTGCCGGCATGGCATCGAACCCGCGCACCGCCGCCGCCACTTCTTCGGCCGCGCCCTGCCCCTGCACCTTGACCGGCCACACCAGCACATGCGTGGGAAAGCGGTCCGCCAGCCGGTGCAGGATATCGCGGATCACCGCGCCGGTGGGTGAGGTCACCACGCCGATCGTGCGCGGCGCGAACGGCAGCGGCTGCTTGCGCGCCGGATCGAACAGCCCCTCGCCCGCCAGCTGCGCCTTCAGCTTTTCGAACAGCGCCATCAACGCGCCTTCGCCGGCCAGCTCCATCCGCTCGATCACGATCTGGTATTTCGACCGGCCGGGATAGGTGGTGAGCTTGCCGGTCGCCACCACCTCGATCCCGTCCTGCGGCGCGAACGGCAGCAAGCCCGCCTGCCCCCGCCACATCACCGCGTCGATCACCGCGTCCGCGTCCTTGAGGCAAAGATAGGCATGGCCCGACGCCGCGCGCTTGTAGCCCGAGATCTCGCCGCGCAGCCGGACATGGCCGAACTCGCCCTCGACCATGCGTTTGAGCTTCAGCGACAATTCGCCGACGCTGAGCGGCGCGGCGTTGTCTCCCTCCCGTCCCTCGGCTACGAGCCGCGGCGTATCGTCTTCAAAGGGGTCTTGCATGAACGTCCTGCTGCTGGGGTCCGGGGGCCGCGAACATGCGCTTGCGTGGAAGCTCGCGCAATCGCCCCGGCTCGATAGCCTGCATGCGATCCCCGGCAACCCCGGAATCGCCCAACATGCGACGTGTCACGACGTGCCGCTGACCGATCACGCCGCAGTGATCGCGTGCTGCGCGAAGCACGGCATCGTGTTCGTCGTGGTCGGCCCGGAGGCACCGCTGATCGACGGCCTTAGCGACGCGCTCCGCGCCGCCGGCCTGAAGGTGTTCGGCCCGTCCCAAGCCGCCGCCCAGCTCGAAGGGTCGAAGGGCTTCACCAAGGATCTGTGCGCGCGTGAGGACATCCCGACCGCCGGCTATGTCCGCGTGTCCGATCTTGCCACTGCCCAGACCGTGCTCGCCCGCGACTTCGGCCGCCCGGTGGTGATCAAGGCGGATGGCCTCGCCGCGGGCAAGGGGGTCACCGTTGCAATGACCGAGGACGAGGCGCAGGCCGCCATCGCCGCAATCTTCGAGAAGCCGGACGGCGAAGCGGTGATCGAAGAGTTTCTCGATGGCGAGGAAGCGAGCCTGTTCATGCTGACCGACGGCGTCGCGCTCGTCCCGTTCGGTTCGGCGCAGGATCACAAGCGCGTCGGCGACGGCGACACCGGCCCCAATACCGGCGGCATGGGCGCCTACAGCCCCGCCCCGGTGCTGACACCGGCGCTGGAGGCGCAGGCAATCGACACCATCGTCCGGCCGACGATCGCGGCGATGGCCAGGGACGGCATCCCTTATTCGGGCGTGCTGTACGCCAACCTCATGCTTACCCGCACCGGCCCCAAGCTGATCGAGTACAATGCCCGTTTCGGCGATCCCGAATGCCAGGTGCTGATGCTGCGGCTGGAGGACGATCTGCTCGACCTGATGCTGGCCACGGAGACCGGCGACCTCGCCGCCCGCCCCGCGCCACGCTTCGGCGCGCAGACCGCGCTTACCGTGGTGATGGCGGCGAAAAACTATCCCGGCACGCCCGAAACCGGCGGCGCGATCGATGCCATCGATGCGGCGGAGGAAACCGGCGCGCAGGTGTTCCAGGCCGGCACCAGGCTCGACGGCGGCCAGCTCGTCGCCGCCGGCGGCCGCGTCCTCACCGTCACCGCCACCGGCGCCACCGTGACGCAGGCGCAGGCCGCCGCCTATCGCGCGGTCGACCGCATCGACTTTCCCACCGGCTTCTGCCGCCGCGACATCGGCTGGCGTGAAGTGGCGCGGGAAGGGGAATAACCGACCGCGCAAAACAGCCGATAATCACGATCGAGGTCGCTCTAAATTCAGCTCAGGTGGAGCCGAAACGTGTGATTTTTGAGCACCGAAGCGCAGCGTACTTCATGTACGTGAGCATCGGAGCGCAGAAAATCGCGCGTTGCAGGCCCGCATGAGCTGAATTTAGAGCTACCTCGAAGTCAGCCCCATCGCGATCGCTTCTTCCTGCCGCTCCCGGATAAACCCGATCAGCCCCGGCTTGCGCGAACGCTTCTCGCGCTCGGCCTTGAGGATGTTGCGGACTTTCTCGAAGCACCCGTCGAGATCGTCGTTGACCACGACATAGTCATAGCCGTCCCAGTGCGACAATTCGCGCTCGGCACGCTTCATCCGGTACTGGATCACTTCCTCGCTGTCGGTCGCGCGCGCACGCAGGCGCTTCTCCAGCTCGGTCAGCGACGGCGGCACGATGAACACCCGCACCACGTCGCCGCCTTCCAGCTGGAACAGCTGCTGGGCGCCCTGCCAGTCGACGTCGAACAGCACGTCCTGCCCGTCGGCCAGCATCTGCTTCACCGGCCCGCGCGGCGTGCCGTAGCGATAGTTGAAGACGTGCGCCCATTCGAGGAACTCATGCCGCGCCGCACGCGCCTTGAACTCCTCGGTGCTCAGGAAATGATATTCGCGCCCGTCGGCCTCGCCCTCGCGCATCGGCCGCGTGGTGGCGGAGACCGACACGCCCATGCCGGGTTCGGCCTCGAGCAGTTTGCGCGCGATCGTCGATTTGCCCGCGCCCGAGGGCGAGGACAGCACGAACAGCACGCCCCTGCGGTCGAATTCGAACTTGGAATCGCGATGCGCCATGCCCGCCTTTGAAGCGGGCATGGCGTTCAGGTCAACCCTGCGTCAGACACGCGGACGTCCGCGCCGCCGATCGAACGCCTTCTTGGCGACATAGGCGCCGCCCAGCGCCAGCCCCAGCGGCCCCATGCGCCGCAACGCGCCCGCGGCCATCCAGCCGAGCGCCGCGCCCTTGACGCCGCCGCTGCCGTCGCGCTGGTCGATCTCGCGACCCACCAGGGCGCCGATGATTTTGCCGATCATTTCAAATCCTTTTGCCGGTGTTCGCACCATCAACCCGGCAGCAGGCTCAGCGGTTCCCCACCATCGTCTCCGGCCGCACCAGCCGGTCGAACGTCGCCTCGTCGACCAGCCCCAGCTTCAGCCCCGCCTCACGCAGCGTCAGCCCCTGTTCGTGCGCGGTCTTGGCGATCTTCGCGGCATTGTCGTAACCGATCTCGGGCGCCAGCGCGGTGACCAGCATCAGCGAACGCTCGACCAGCTCGGCGATGCGGCCTTCATTGGCCACCATCCCTTCGACGCAGCGTTCGGCAAAGCTTGCCATGCCGACACTCAGCAGATGGATCGAACGCAGCACCGCCGCGCCGATCACCGGCTTGAACACGTTGAGCTCAAGATGCCCCTGCATGCCGCCCACGGTCACCGCCTGGTGATCGCCGATCACCTGCGCCGCCACCATCGTCAGCATCTCGCACTGCGTCGGATTGACCTTGCCCGGCATGATCGAGCTGCCCGGCTCGTTGGCCGGCAGCTCCAGTTCGCCCAGCCCCGAACGCGGCCCGCTGCCCAGCAGCCGGATGTCGTTGGCGATCTTGGTCAGCGCCACCGCCAGCGTGTTGAGCGTGCCCGAGAGGTGGACCAGCGGGTCGTTCGACGCCAGCGCCTCGAACGCATTCTCCGCCGGCCGGAAGGGGTGGCCGGCGATCTCCGCCAGCGCGGCGCAGAATTCGGCCGCGAACCCGTCCGGCGCGTTCAGCCCGGTGCCCACCGCCGTGCCGCCCTGCGCCAGCCGGTTGGTGCCGTGCTCGATCCCCGGCTCGATCCGCCGCCGCGCGCGATAGACCTGGTTCGCCCAGCCCGACGCCTCCTGTCCCAAGGTCAGCGGGGTCGCGTCCTGAAGGTGGGTGCGGCCGATCTTGACGATGTCCCGCCACGCCTGCGCCTTGGCCTCGAGCGCCCCCAGCAACCGCGCGGCCGCCGGGAACAGCCGCCGCGTCACCGCCAGCGACGCCGCGACATGCAGCGCGGTCGGAAAGCTGTCGTTGGACGACTGGCTCATATTGACATGATCGTTGGGATGCACCGGCGCCTTGCCGCCGCGCGTCCCGGTCAGCAGTTCGTTCGCGCGCCCCGCGATCACCTCGTTGACGTTCATGTTCGACTGGGTGCCGCTGCCCGTCTGCCAGATCACCAGCGGGAACTGGTCGTCATGCCTGCCCGCGACCACCTCCGCCGCCGCCGTCTCGATTGCGTCGGCCAGGTTCGCATCCAGTCCGTGCGCGCGGTTCACCCGCGCCGCCGCCTGCTTCACCAGCGCGAGGGCATGGACGATCTCGATCGGCATCCGCTCGCTCGGCCCGAACGGGAAATTCGCGATGCTGCGCTGGGTCTGCGCCCCCCAATAGGCGTCCGCCGGCACCTCGATCGCGCCGATCGAGTCGGTTTCGGTGCGGGTGGTCACGCCTTTTCCAGCGTGCACTGCAACGGGTGCTGATTCTCACGCGCGAAATCCATCACCTGCGCCACCTTGGTCTCGGCGACCTCATAGCTGAAGACCCCGCACACCCCGACGCCGCGCTGGTGGACGTGGAGCATGACGCGCGTCGCCTCTTCCATATCCATGCGGAAGAAACGCTGGAGCACCAGCACCACGAACTCCATCGGCGTATAATCGTCGTTGAGCATCAGCACGCGGTACGGCGTCGGTTTCCTGGTCCTGGCGCGCGTGCGGGTGGCGACCCCGGTGGCGGTGCCGGCATCGTCGTCGCGGTCATCATCGGTCAGGCGGGTCGGTTCGCGAGGCACGGTCATCAGGCGGCCGAAAATATGGTACGGAGAAAGTGAGGGCAAGGGCGCTAACCGTGAATTTCGCGGCGGCGGCGGCGGCAAGCGAACCGCGCAAACGAAAAGGGCGGCTGCCGTGCGGCAACCGCCCCTGATCGTGCCGGCGCAGCCGGGTCTTGCGTTCAGGCCGCGGTCTTCACCTTCTCGACCGCCACGGCGAAGCGGTTCGAGATCGGCTGCGCGGCGTCGCCGGCCAGCTTGATGAACGCTTCGGTGTTCTTCGACGTCTCGGCGACCACCGAGTCGAACGAGGCGCGGACATAGTCGCTGTGCAGCTTGAAGAAATCGGCCGGCGACTTCACCGCCGACAGGCTCTTGAGCGCCGCGGTCGCGCTCTCGAACGAGCGGCGGCCATAATCGGCGGCGTCCTGGCCCAGCGTCTCGAAGCCCTTGGCCGCGATCTTGCCGCTTTCGACCAGCGCCTCGACATTGCCCTTGGCGAACTCGGTCGCTTCGCCGATCAGCTTGGTGCTCTTCTCGACCTGCGCCTTCGCCTTTTCGTTGAACTCGGCAAAGAACGCCTGGGTCTTTTCGATCGTGGTTTCCATGATGTCTTTTCCTTGAGCTGCGGTTTCCGCCGCCTGCGGGGCGGTCTGTTCGATGGTTTGCGCGACGGCTTCGGTCACGGGCTCGACCGTCTCGACGATCGGGGCCGCCACGATGTCGGCGACCTCGGTCACTTGCTCGACGACCGGCAATGGCGCTGGCGCCGCCGCTTCAGGCGTCTTCACCTCGTTGAACGGCACCGTCACCTGCGGCTTCGGCGCCACGATCCTACCGACCGGCTTCTTGCCGGATCCGGGACCTCTACTGGCCATCGCTTCGTCCTCACGGCATTGTTGCGACGCAACATATACGCGCCGTGCAAGACAGTTTCAAGTCATTTTTTGTGCAGTGCAGCAAAAAACTCAACGAGTGCGCACATAGCGTCCCGGTGCGTCGCCAAGTTCCTCATCATGCTCGGGAATTCTCGCACCTTCGGCCTTGACGCGACGATCGTCAAGCCCCTCGATCCAGGCATGCCAATCGGGCCACCAGCTGCCCTTGGTCTCTTTCGCACCCGCAACGAACTCGTCAAGCGAGGCAGGGTGGGCGTCGTTGGTCCAATATTGATATTTGCCCGACGACGGCGGATTGACCACGCCCGCGATGTGGCCCGATCCGGCCAGCACGAAGCGCAGCGGCCCGGCGAAATGGCCGGTGATCTTCCACACGCTCTTCGCCGGGGCGATATGATCCTCTCGCCCGGCCTGGACATAGGCGGGGGTGGTCATCCTGGACAGATCGACCGGCGTGCCGCCGATCGCCAGCGCCCCTGCCTCGACCAGCCGATTGTCGCGATAGAGGTCGGACAGATAGCTTGCATGCCATTTGGCGGGCAGGTTGGTGACGTCCGAATTCCAGTGCAGCAGGTCGAACGGCATATAGTCTTCGCCGAGCAGGTAATTGCTCGTGACATAGTTCCAGATGAGGTCGCGCCCGCGCAGCAGGTTGAAGGTCGCGGCCATGTAGCGCCCGTCGAGATAGCCGTCGGTGGTCAGCGACTGGATCAGCGCGAGCTGCTCGTCATCGACGAAGACGTTGAGGTCGCCGGCTTCGCTGAAATCGACCTGCGCGGTGAAGAAGGTGGCGCTGGCGACCTTGTCCGCCTGTCCGCGCGCGGCCAGCACGGCGAGCGTCGCGGCGAGCGTGGTGCCGGCGACGCAATAGCCGATCGTATGGACCGCATCGACGCCCAGCAGCTCGCGCACCGCGTCGATCGCGTCGATCTGGCCGCGTTCGACATAATCGTCCCACACCACATCGGCCATCGTCGCGTCGGCCGACTTCCACGAGACCACGAACACGGTATGCCCCTGCTCGACCGCCCAGCGGATGAAGCTCTTTTCCGGCGACAGATCGAGGATGTAGAAGCGGTTGATCCAGGGCGGGAAGATCACCAGCGGCGTTGCGAACACCGTGTCGGTCGCCGGCGAATACTGGATCAGTTCGTACAGCGGCGTGCGCCTGACCACCTTGCCCGGCGTGGTGGCGATGTTGCGGCCCAATTCGTACACGCCCTCGCGCGTCTGGGTCAGCTGGCCCTTGCCCAGGTCGGTCAGCATGTGCTGCAGGCCCTTGAGCAGGTTTTCGCCGCCGGTCTCGATCGTGCGCTCCAGCACCAGCGGATTGGTCGCGGGGAAGTTGGACGGGCTCATCGCGTCGATGAAGCCCTGCGTCGCGAAGCGCAGCTGCTCCTTCTGCCGGGGCGAGACGCCTTCGATCGCATCGACGCCCTTCAGCAGGTGATCGGACAGGGTGAGGTAGCTCTGGCGGATGAAGTCGAACACCGGCTGTTCGCGCCATTGCGGTGCCTTGAACCGCCGGTCGCGCGCCTGTTCGGGCGTTTCGGCAAAGGGCTCTGCCTGGGCGGGATCGAGGAACCGTTGCCACAGCTTCATCGTGTCCGCCCAGAAATCGCCGCCGGCGCGCGTCGCCGCGGCGGGATCGAGCGCCGCCGGGGCGAGCGGCGGAACCGGGGGCATCGGCGGCACCATCGCCAGCAGGTCGAAACCCTGCTCCATCAGCATCTGCTGCGCGCGGCCGAGCACCCAGGTCCAGTGCTGAAGCTCGCCCAGCGTGGGCCCCACCGCGGAGGCGGCATCACTTTGGGGCGCCGCGGAGGCGGCATCACTTTGGGGCGCCGCGGAGGCGGCATCACTTTGTGGCGCCGCGGGCGCGGCATCGATCCGGGGCGCGGCGGGTTCGCGGCTCGCCTGGCGCGGTTCGGCCGGTCCGGACGCCGGTCTGGAGGCTTTCGTCCGTTTCTTTTGCGCCGCCACCTGGGTCTCCTCTGGCATGCCCGCCCGCGCGCTGTATAACGGGCCGGCGCATCCCGCGCACCCCAAGAGGAGCTCACTGAGCAAAAACGATGTCCGAAGAATTCTACCGCATCAAGCGCCTGCCGCCCTACGTCATCGCCGAAGTCAACGGCATGCGGGCAGCGGCACGCGCGGCGGGGGAGGACATCATCGATCTGGGCATGGGCAATCCCGACCTGCCGCCGCCCGCCCATGTGATCGAAAAATTGTGCGAAGTGGCGCGCAAGCCCGACGCCCATGGCTATTCGCAGTCCAAGGGGATTCCGGGCCTGCGCCGCGCCCAGGCGAACTATTACGGCCGCCGCTTCGGGGTCGAGGTCGATCCGGAAACCGAAGTCGTCGTGACGATGGGGTCGAAGGAGGGGCTGGCCAGCCTCGCCACCGCGATCACCGCCCCGGGCGACGTGATCCTGGCGCCCAACCCCAGCTATCCGATCCACACTTTCGGCTTCATCATCGCCGGGGCGACGATCCGCGCGGTGCCGACCACGCCCGACGAACATTATTTCGAGAGCCTCGAGCGCGCGATGAACTTCACCGTGCCGCGGCCGAGCATCCTGGTCGTCAACTATCCGTCCAACCCGACGGCAGAGACCGTCGACCTCGCTTTCTATGAGCGGCTGGTGGCGTGGGCGCGCGAAAACAAGGTCTGGATCATCTCAGACCTTGCCTATTCCGAGCTGTATTTCGACGGCCGGCCGACCGTGTCGATCCTGCAGGTCAAGGGCGCGAAGGACGTCGCGGTCGAATTCACCTCGCTGTCCAAGACCTTTTCGATGGCCGGCTGGCGGATCGGCTTCGCGGTCGGCAACAAGGCGCTGATCGCGGCGATGTCGCGGGTCAAATCCTATCTGGACTATGGCGCGTTCACGCCGATCCAGGCCGCCGCCTGCGCCGCGCTCAACGGTCCGCAGGACATCGTCGAGAAGAACCGCCAGCTCTATCACAAGCGCCGCGACGTGCTGGTCGAAAGCTTCGGCCGCGCCGGCTGGGACATTCCCGCCCCGGCCGCGTCGATGTTCGCCTGGGCGCCGCTGCCCCCGGCGCTGGCGCATCTGGGCAGCCTGGAATTCTCCAAGCAGCTGCTCGCCCATGCCAAGGTCGCGGTCGCGCCGGGCGTCGGCTATGGCGAGAATGGCGAGGGGTTCGTGCGCATCGCGATGGTCGAGAACGAGCAGCGCCTGCGCCAGGCGGCGCGCAACCTCAAACGCTATCTCCAGTCGATGGGCGTCAACACGGGCGCGAAATCGGCCTGATCGATCCGCCGCCACATTGAGGAAACCGCGCCTTAACCTTGCCCGGATAAGGCGGGCGGATGCATGCGGGGTCGCAGGATCGGAAAGCTTGGGGGGCCGTCATTGGCGTGGCGGCCGCCTATTTTCTGCTTGCGGCCGCCGCGATCGCCTTCACGCGGCTGAGCGCCAATGTCGCGCTGTTGTGGCTGGCCAACGCGCCGTTGCTCGCGGCGCTGCTGACCCGCCCGGCGGCGGAGCGGCCGTTGCACGTCATCGCGTGTTTCGCCGCGTCGATCGGCGCGAGCCTTGCCGTATCGCCCTACACGACGCTTGCGCCGATGTTCGCACTCGCCAATGCCGGCGAGGCGTTGCTCGCCTATGTCTTGCTGCGGCGTTTTGGCGGGCAGGCGAATCCGTTCGCATCGCTGGGATCGCTCGCGATCTTCGCGGCGATCGCGGGGATCGCCGCACCGCTGGCGACCGGGGCTTTGCCGGCGCTGGCGCTATGGGCCCATCAGGGCACGGGGCCGCTGGTGATCTGGTCGAACTGGATCATCGGCCATGGCCTGGGCGCGCTGATCGGCACGCCGGTCGCGCTGCTGGCGATCGGCGGGGCGGCCTATCGCGAACGTTTCGGCCGCCCGCGCGAGGCGCGCCGCGTGCTGGGGGTCGGCGGGCCGCTGCTCGGTATCACGGCGCTGTGTTTCGCGCAGGACGGGTTGCCGCTGCTGTTCCTGCCGATCCTGCCGCTGATCGTCGCGGCGATGGTCTTCCGGCTGGCGGGGGCGGCGCTGGGCGTGTTCGCGATCGCGATGATCGGCGCGGCCTGCACCGTTTCAGGCCATGGACCGATCCAGCTGATCGCGAGTAGCGAGGCGTTTCACCTGCAATTCTTCCAATTCTATCTGGCGGCGCTGTTCCTGACGGCGATGCCCTTTGCCGCGATGATGGCGGAAAAGAGCCGGCTGGCCCGCGCGGTGGCGGAGAGCGAGGCGCGCTATCGCTTGATCGCCGAACATGCATCGGATGCGGTGATGGTGCTCGACCGGCGCGGGTCGGTGCTGTTCGCTTCGCCCGCGGTGCGTGAGGTGGGCGGTTATGATCCGGCCAAACTGGTCGGCCAGAACAGCTTCGACTTCATCGTCGAGGCGGATCGCGATCGCACGCGCGAAGCGCATGCGCGCACCATCACCCAGCCGGATCGCGTGCACCGGTTCGAATTCCGCGCGACGACGGCAAGCGGCGTGGCGCGCTGGTTCGAATCCACCGCGCGCGCCGTGACCGACGAGCATGGCGCGGTGACGACGATCGTCACGATCGTCCGCGACCTCAGCCATCGCAAGGCGCTGGAGGCCGATCTGGAGCGCCAGGCGACCACCGATTCGATGACCGGCGTGCTCAATCGCCGCGCGTTCCAGGAACGGATGGCCGACGTGACGCCCAGTGCGGTTGGCAGTGCGGTTGGCAATGCGGTTGGCGGCGAGGGCGGCCACGCCGGCGTGCTGGCGCTGCTCGACCTCGACCATTTCAAGCAGGTCAACGACCGGTACGGCCATGCCGCGGGCGATGCCGCGCTGCTGACCTTTGCCGATGTGATGCGCGGCAAGCTGCGTCAGCAGGACGCGATCGGCCGGCTGGGGGGTGAGGAGTTCGCGGTGCTGTTTCCCGGCTTGCGTGCCGATGCCGCCCTCGCGGCGTGCGAACGGCTGCGGCAGGCGCTGGCAGAGACCGAGATCGTGACGCCGCAAGGCAGCTTCCGCGTCACGGTGAGCATCGGGCTGGCGTCGCTGTGCCCCGGCATGACGCCCGAAGCGATCTTTCGCCAGGCCGACGCCGCGCTCTATCGCGCCAAGGCCGCGGGGCGCAATCGCAGCGAGCTGGCCGAAAGCTGAATCAGCCCTGGGCCACGCCCGCTTCGCCCACCACATCATCGGGCAGCGCCCATAAGAGGTCGCCCTTGGTCAGCGCGCGGCCGTCATGGCTCATCACCTCGACCGGCGCGATGCGGCGGCGGTCGCGCGCGTCGACCAAGACCGGATTGGCGGGCTCGCACGTCTCCCAACGCTCGCCCCATTGCCGCAGCGCCACCATCGTCGGCAGCAGCGCGAAGCCCTTTTCGGTCAGCCGGTATTCCACCTTGCGGCGATCGTCGTCGCAGGTCTGCCGCGCCAGGATGCCGTGATCGACCAGCCGCGCCAGCCGGTTGGCCAGGATGTTGCGCGCGATGCCCAGTTCCGACTGGAACTCCTCGAAATGATGGAGGCCGTTGAACGATCCGCGCAGGATCAGGAACGACCAGCGTTCGCCCATCGCTTCCAACGCGGCGGGAAGGCTGCAATTGTTCGCCAGCTGGCGCAGCGGCTCGCGCAGTCCGTCATGACCCATGGCCGGCGAACCTATCTCAAAATTTCATGGCGGACAAACCGCTTGAACCTGTCGTCATCCAGCACAGGGTTTTTGCTTGAAACGCAACTGACACGCTTATAGGTAGCGATTCGCAACTCATACTGCAAATGCAAAAAGGGAGGTTCGACATGGCCCGCTTCGCCCCGCTCGCCGCCGCACTGTCGCTGGTCGCGCTCGTCCCGGCTGCCGCCGCCCAGTCCGGCAGCTATTATACCGCCACCGCGCTCGCAGCGCCGGAAAAGGCCGGCTTCGTCACCCAGAATACGGTGTGGAAGTGCAAGGGCAGCGTGTGTACCGCCCCGCGCACGCCGTCGACAAACAAGATCATGTGCGAACGTGCCGCCGGCCGCATCGGCGCGCTGTCGGCGTTCAGCGCGGGCGGGACCGCGTTCGACGCCGCCGCGCTCGAAGCCTGCAACGCGCGCGCCAGATAAGTAGCGCGCGCGCAACAGTCGGCGGGCGTCGGCACTGCCGGCGCCCGTTTTCTTGTGAAACTTATTGCAAAGCAGCGCCGACCTTTCCCATGTTGGCCGCGTGCTGCGCCAATATGAGCTTGTCGACCGGGTCCTCGGTTACGACCCCGACGCCGATGAGGCGTTGCTCAACCGCGCCTATGTCTTCTCGCTGCACGCGCATGGCAGCCAGAAGCGCGCCAGCGGCGACCCCTATTTCAGCCACCCGATCGAGGTCGCCGGCATCCTGACCGACCTGCACCTCGACGACGAGACGATCGCCACCGCGATCCTGCACGACACGATCGAGGACACGGTGGCGACGCCCGAGGAAATCCTCGCCCGGTTCGGCCCCAATGTCGCGCGGCTGGTCGACGGGGTGACCAAGCTTTCCAAGATCGAGGCACAGACGGAGAGCGAACGGGCGGCCGAGAATCTGCGCAAGTTCCTGCTGGCGATGTCCGACGACATCCGCGTGCTGCTGGTCAAGCTGGCCGACCGGCTGCACAACATGCGCACGCTGCACCACATCTCGAACGCCGACAAAAGGCGGCGGATCGCGCGCGAGACGATGGACATCTATGCCCCGCTCGCCGAGCGGATCGGCATGTACGAGTTCATGAAGGAGATGCAGACGCTCGCCTTCCAGCAGCTCGAGCCCGAAGCCTATGAATCGATCACCAAGCGGCTCGACGCGCTGAACGCGGAGGGCGGGGACCGCATCGCCAAGATCGGATCGGGGCTCAAATTGCTGCTGTCGCGCGGCGGGATCGATGCCGAGGTGTCGGGGCGCGAGAAACACCCCTATTCGATCTGGAAGAAGATGTCGGAGCGGCATGTCAGCTTCGAGCAGCTGTCCGATATCATGGCGTTCCGGGTGATCGTGGACAGCGAGGAGGAATGCTACCGCGCGCTCGGCATCGTCCACCGCCGCTGGCCGATGGTGCCGGGGCGGTTCAAGGATTATATCTCGACCCCCAAGCGCAACGGCTATCGCTCGCTGCACACCAGCATCATCCATGCCGGCGACACCCGGGTCGAGATCCAGATCCGCACCCAGGCGATGCACGCCCAGGCCGAGTTCGGCCTCGCCGCGCATTGGGCCTACAAGCAGGACGTGGTGCGCCCCGACACGCAGGTGCGCTGGATCCAGGACCTGGTCGAGATCCTCGACAATGCCGACAGCGCGGAGGAGCTGCTCGAACACACCCGCATGGCGATGTATCAGGACCGGATCTTCGCCTTCTCCCCCAAGGGCGAGCTGATCCAGCTGCCCAAGGGCGCGACGCCGATCGATTTCGCCTATGCCGTGCACACCGATCTGGGCGACCAGGCGGTGGGCGCCAAGATCAACGGCCGTGTGGTGCCGCTGCGCACCGAGATCGCGCAGGGCGATCAGGTCACGATCCTGCGGTCGAAGGCGCAGCATCCGCAGGACAATTGGCTCAACTTCGCGATCACCGGCAAGGCGCGCGCCGCGATTCGCCGCCACCTGCGCCACAAGGAACGCGACGAGACGATCGCGCTCGGCCGCAAGCTGTATGACGAGATCGTGCGCCGCCTGCCGGTCGAGATCGGCGCCGAGGCGCAGCGCGCGGCGCTCAAACGGCTGAAGCTCGACGATGCCGAGGCGTTGATGGAAGCGATCGCGCGGCAGAAGCTGGGCGACGCGCAGGTGATGGAGGCGCTGATGCCCGGCTCCACCACCGGCGATCAGGCGGTGGCGCTGCCCGCCCAGCGCGAGCCGATCTCGATCAAGGGGCTGACGCCGGGCGTCGCCTTCACGCTGGCGCCCTGCTGCCACCCGATTCCCGGCGACCGCATCGTCGGGGTGCGCCAGCCCGACGCGCCGATCGAGGTGCATCAGATCAGCTGCGCGAAGCTCGACGAGGTCGGCGACGAGGATTGGCTCGACATCGGCTGGGGCGACAGGGCCGAAGGCGGCACCGCGCGGATCGCGGTGACGGTGAAGAACGAGCCCGGCGCGCTTGGCGCGGTCGCGACGCTGCTTGGCCAACACAAGGCGAACATCCTCAACATCCGCTTCGACACGCGCGACACGACGTTCCACACCAACATGATCGACCTGGAGGTGCGCGACGCCGCGCATCTCATGAAGCTGGTCGCGGCATTGCGCGCGGCCGACGCGGTCAGCTCGGCCGAACGGGCGTGAGACGCGCGCGCCGGGGCGACGGCGCGGCACGCGCGAAACCCGAGTGACGCGCCCGTCACGGCACGCTAAAGCCGCACGTCATGCAACGTCCAAAGCTATCGGTCGTCATCCCGTGCTATAACGAGGAGGCGTGTCTGGAACTGCTGCACGGCCGCGTCTCCGCCGCCGCGCGCGCCGCCGTGGGCGACGATCACGAGATCGTGCTCATCAACGACGGTTCGCGCGACGGCAGCTGGGCGATCATGCAGCGGCTGGCGGCGATCGATCCCCGGCTGGTCGCGATCAACCTGTCGCGCAACCACGGCCACCAGCTCGCGCTGACCGCCGGGTTGGATCTATGCGCAGGCGAGGAGATCCTGGTGATCGATGCCGATCTGCAGGATCCGCCCGAACTGCTCGCCGACATGCGCGCGACGCTGCGCGAACAGGGCGCCGACGTCGTCTATGCCGTGCGCCGCAAGCGCGAGGGCGAGACGTTCTTCAAAAAGGCGACGGCGGCGCTGTTCTATCGCATGCTCGACCGCATCACCGACACGCCGATCCCGCTCGACACCGGCGATTTCCGGCTGATGACGCGGCGCGCGCTCGACGCCTTTCTGTCGCTGCCCGAACAGGCGCGCTTCATCCGCGGCATGGTCGCCTGGGTCGGCTTCCGCCAGGTGCCGTTCGTCTATGACCGGAACGAGCGGCACGCGGGCGATACCAAATATCCGCTGGCCAAGATGGTGCGCTTCGCGCTCGACGCGGTGACCGGCTTTTCCACCGCGCCGCTGCGCTTTGCCAGCCATGCCGGCCTCGCGCTCACCGGCCTGTCGGCGCTGCTGTTCCTTTATATCGTCGGCAGCTGGGTGTTCGGCCAGGCGATCCAGGGCTGGACCTCGACCATGCTGGTGGTGGTGTTCCTTGGCGCGGTGCAGATGTTCGTGCTGGGCATGATCGGCGAATATCTGGGGCGGCTGTACGTCGAATCCAAACGGCGACCGCTCTATCTGGTCGCCGATGTCGCCGGGCCGGTGAAAGGGCATGCCTCGCTCGGCTATCGCCATGCCGATTCGGGCGAGGTGACGGTGTCGCCGCACGCCCCCGCCCGCCCCGATGCCGCGCCCGCCCCCGCCCGGCCGTCGCGCCGCAAGTCGCCGCGCAGCGACACCCCCGAAACGGCCGAACCGCCGACGCTGCTCTGAAGCACGCGCTGACGGCGGATCGACGCCGCGCTGATGGCGGTGGCGGGGCGAATTAACCCTTTGCTCCCTCCGGACCAGAGGGGTGCTTTACGCCTTGGGCGCCGCCACCACGATCAGCGACAGGCCCGGCGGCAACGGCACGCGGCCGAGCAGATGGCGCTCCAGCCCGAAGATCTTCTCGAACGCCCAGTTGAGCGGCCTGGCCGGCGGCGAATCGTCGCTGTCGTCCTTGCCGGTGAGCTTGCCCGCCACGCGCGCGGCGACCGCGGCGGGGAACAGCAGCGAGTTGAACCAGCGCAGCTTGCGCCAACCCAGCCCCGCCTCGCGCAATGCGGCGGTGAGCGTCGCCTTCGAATAGCGGCGCTTGTGGTGATTCACCACGTCGTGCGCGCTCCACATCCATTGGTGCGCGGGCACCGCGATCAGGATCTGGCCGCCGGGCTTGAGCCGTGTCGCCATCGCTTTCAGCGCGGCGACGTCGTCGTCGATATGCTCGATCACGTCGAGCACGGCGATCAGATCGTACTGCCCCTCGGCGACACCCGCCAGCTCGGGCAGCGGGGCATTGCCGACCGGCTTGCCCAGCCGCCGGCTGGCGATGGCGGCGGCGGCGGCATCGATCTCGATCGCATCGACGTCGCCGAACGCGCCCAGCATCGGCAGATTGTGCCCGGTCCCGCAGCCGATCTCCAGGATGCGCGCCCCCCTTGGCGGCTTCACATAGCGGTGGATATAGTCGGCCAGGATGTCGCGGCGCGCGACATACCACCAATGCGTCGAATCATGCTCGGCCATGCGGTCGTAGACGATGCGGTCCATATTATCCGAAAACCCATTGCCGGTTGAGCGCGAACGTAGCGATCGGCGTGATCGTGACGATCGGGATCAGCGGCACCCAGTCGGGATAGTGCAGCAGATCGGCGAGCAGCCAGGTGAACGCCGCGTTGAGCGCCAGTCCCACGCCCTGCACGATCAGGAATTTGAGGTGCTGGCGCCCGCTGCCGTCGCGCGTGCCATGCCCCCTGAAGCTCCAGAAGCTGTGCATGAAGAAGCCACAGGTAACCGCGACGGCAAAGGCGAACGGCACCGCCGCGACGGCGAGCGTCGGAAACACCCAGGTGGCGAGCGGCAAATAGACCGCGGCATAGATCAGCGTCGAGATGCCGCCCGCAATGCCGAAGCGCACAAGCTGCCCCAGCACGCCGCTGTGCCGCAATTCGCCGAAACGCTGGATAAGTGCCGTCACGCCTGTTGCCCTGAAGCCGCGCGCCGCACTAATGCGCAACCGTCGGGAGGGAAAGCGGTTTTGGCCATCGAGAAGCGCGGCTTCGATCTGGAGCGGGAACTGGACGGCCATTGGCTGCGCTGGACGCTGCTTGCCTGGGGCGTGATCGCCGGCTGGTATCTGTGGGATCGTTGGGGTCAGATCAACGCCCTCGCGCTGGGCGATACCGACGACAATATGCGGCTGATGCAGGTGCGCGGGCTGCTGGCGGGCCAGGGCTGGTACGACCTGCGGCAATATCGCCTCAACCCGCCCGGCGGGCTCGACATCCATTGGTCGCGGCTGGTCGACCTGCCGATCGCGGCGCTGATCCTGATCTTCAAGCCGTTTGTCGGCACGCCCCTGGCCGAACGGCTGGCCTGCGGCATCGCCCCGCTGCTGCCGCTTGGGCTGACGATGGCCGCGCTGGGCGCGACGGTGCGGCGGCTGGTCGCGCCCGCCGCCTGGCCGGTCGCGGCGATCGTGCTGCTCGGCTGCGGCGCGACGATGCTGATGTTCATGCCGCTGCGCATCGACCATCATGGCTGGCAGCTGGCGATGCTGAGCGTCACTGTCGCCGGGCTGACCGACCCGCGCCGCGCGCGGGGCGGCATCACCGTCGGCCTGTCCAGCGCGGCGTCGCTGACGATCGGGCTGGAGCTGCTGCCCTATTGCGCGATGGCGGGCGTGATCGTGACGCTCCGCTGGGTGTGGGATGGCGGCGAGGTGCGGCGGCTGCAAGGCTATGCGCTGAGCCTGGCCGGGGGCAGCACCGCCGGCTTCGCGCTGTTCGCGTCGAACGCCAATCACGCCATGCGCTGCGACGCGCTGACCCCGGTATGGCTGTCGGTGACGATCGCCGCCGGGCTGCTGCTGTTCCTGCTGAGCCTCGCCAACCCCGCCGCACGCGCCGTGCGGCTGGCCGGGGCGGCGGTGGCGGGCATGGCGATCGCCGGCGGCTTTGCGGCGCTGTTCCCGCAATGCCTGTCGCGGCCGGAGGGCGTGTCGGACGAATTGGCCCGCATCTGGCTGAACAATGTGCGCGAGGCGCGGCCGATCTACATGCACAGCTTTCGCCTGGGCTTTCCGCTCGCCGTGCTGCCCGTGATCGGGGTGATCGGCGCGGGCGTGGCGGCGTGGCGCACGCGGAACGCCGACCAGCTGGTCGCCTGGGTGGCGATCGGGCTGTTCACGGCCTTTGCCGGGGCGATGCTGCTGTGGCAGGTGCGCGCGGGCGGCGCGGCGCAACTGCTCGCGGTGCCGGGATCGGTGGCGCTGGTGTGGATCGTGTTGCCGTGGTTCCTCGACCGCGCGTCGCTGCCGGCGCGGGTGATCGGCGCGGCCGCGGCGTTTCTGGTCCTGTCGGGGCTATTCGCCGGGTTCGTCGTCAAATATGCGAATTTCGACAAGCCACAGGCCAATCGCGCCGCGGTCGGCCGCGCCAATGCGCGGTGCGCCAGCGCCGCGGCGATGTCGCTGCTCGATCGCACGCTGCCGCCATCGACGCTGTTCACCCATGTCGACCTTGGCCCCCGGCTGATCGTGATGACGCATCACAAGGGCATCGCCGGGCCGTATCACCGCAACGAACGCGCGATCCTCGACGTGCATCACGCCTTTACCGGCGCGCCGGCGGCGTTCCGCGGCATCGCGCGGCGCTATGGCGCGCAATATCTGCTGGTGTGCCCGAACATGGCCGAGACGACGGTATACCGCGCGCGGTCGCCGGACGGCTTCTACGGCCAGCTTTCAAAGGGCAAGGTGCCAGCGTGGCTGGTGCCGGTGAAGCTGCCCAAGGACGCGCCCTATCGACTGTGGCGGATCGAGTACGATCGGTAAGTTCAAGAAAGATTTGGTTCACGCGAAGACGCGAAGACGCAAAGAGGTATTCGGTGGCGCGAAGCGCCTTCATCATCTCATCGCCGTGGCAAGCGGCCACGATGGAAAACCGAATGCCGCTGACGCGGCAGCGCAACCTCTTCGCGTCTTAGCGTCTTTGCGTGAACCAATCTTCCTAAAGCCCGAAGCTGTGCTTCACCCCGTCGATCACGAACTGGATCGCCAGCGCGGCGAGCAGCACGCCGAGCAGGCGGGTGATGACCGATTCGATCTTGGCGCCGAGCAACCGCATCAACGGCCCGGCGGCGAGCAGCGAGAGCAGTGTGAGCCCCAGCACCAGGAGCAATGCGCCGAATACCAGCGCCGTTTCACCAGGGCCGTCGCTGCGCGACACCAGCAGCATCACCGTCGCGATCGAGCCGGGGCCGGCGATCATCGGCATCGCCATCGGAAAGACCGACACGTCCTCCACCTGCGGCGTCTCGATGAGCTTCTGCGCGCGATCCTCGCGGCGTTCCTGGCGCCGTTCGAACACCATCTCCAGCGCGATCAGGAACAGCATGATTCCGCCCGCGATGCGAAAGGCGTTGAGGCTGATGCCCAGCGTCCGCAGCAGCGCCTCGCCCACCAGCGCGAACACCAGCAGGATGCCGCTCGCGATCAGCACCGCGCGGATCGCCATCCCGCGCTGCTGCACGGCGGTCGCGCTTTTGGTCAGCCCGGCATAGATCGGCGCGCAGCCGGGCGGGTCGATCACGACGAACAGCGTGGCGAAGGCGGAGAGGAACAGCTCGATCATTCGCGCTCCTTTGGTTCGGCACCGCCCTCCGCAGCTTCCAACGATCCTACGGATCGCCAGAGCCTTGGCTGCTCCGCCCGCTCCCCCACCCGGCCACCCAACGGCAGTATCATATGGGTGGCCGGGTGGGGAGCGGGCGGAGCAGCCAGGCTCCGGCGATCGAAGATCGCTGGAAGCTGCGGAGGGCGGTGCCGCGATGTCAGCTACGTTCCGCCAGCTTGCGCTCCCACGCGAGCGCATGGGCGACGATTTGGTCGAGATCGTCATGCTGCGGCCGCCACGGCAGCGCGGCGAGGATCGCGCGATTGTCCGACACCAGCTCGTCGGGATCGCCGGCGCGGCGGCCTTGCATGCGGCGCTCGATCGTCAGGTTGGTCACCCGATCGACCGCATCGAGCACCTCAAGCACCGAATAACCCCGCCCATAGCCGGCGTTGAGGAAATGGCTCTTGTTCGGATCGGCGATCAACAGGTCGAGCGCATCGACATGCGCCGCGGCGAGATCGCTGACATGGATATAGTCGCGCACGCCCGTGCCGTCGCGCGTCGCGAAATCGGTGCCGAACACGCCGACATGGCCGCGCTTGCCGGTCGCCGCCTCCGCCGCGATCTTGATGAGGTGCGTCGCGCCCGCCGTGCTCTGGCCCGACCGGCCCTGCGGATCGGCGCCGGCGACGTTGAAATAACGCAGCGCCGCGAAATTGAACGGATGCGCCGCCGCGACATCGCGCAGCATATGCTCGGTCATCAGCTTCGACATGCCATAGGGGTTGATCGGGCGCTGGGCCGACTCCTCGCGCACCGGAACCACGTCGGGGATGCCATAGGTGGCGGCGGTGGAGGAAAAGATGAAATGGCGCACGCCCTCGCGCACCGCGCTCTCGATCAGGCTGCGGCTGGCGGCGGTGTTGTTGCGATAATATTTAAGGGGGTCGCCGACCGATTCGGGCACCACCACCGATCCGGCGAAATGCATGATCGCGGTGACGCCGTGCGCGCGGATCGCCGCGCGCACCGTCTCGTCGTCGGCGACGTCGGCGACGACCAGGCTGGCGCGCGGATCGACCGCCCAGTCGAACCCGGTGACGAGGTTGTCGACCACCACCACCCGCCAGCCCGCATCGAGCAGCGCCAGCACGGCATGGCTGCCGATATAGCCCGCCCCACCCGTCACCATCATCGCGCCGTCGCGCATCGCCGTCATCCCTTCATTGCGTCCGTCCGGCTCAATCCTATCTTTGCATGCATGGCAAGGAGTAGGATCGAATGACGATCGAAACCGCAATCCTGGCGGGCGGATGTTTCTGGTGCGTCGAGGCGGTGTTCAAGGACCTGATCGGCGTGCGCTCGGTCGAAAGCGGCTATATCGGCGGCCATGTCGACGCGCCGGACTATAAGGCGGTGTGCGGCGGCGCGACCGGCCATGCCGAGGCGCTGAAGATCGAGTTCGATCCGTCGCGGATCGGCTATGACGACCTGCTCGACATCTTCTTCGCGACGCACGATCCGACCCAGCTCAACCGCCAGGGCAACGATGTCGGGACGCAATATCGCTCGGCGATCTTCCCGCAATCGCCCGAACAGGCCGCCGCCGCACAGGCCGGGATCGAGCGCAACCAGCCCGATTGGCCCGCGCCGATCGTGACGACGATCGAACCCGACGCGCCCTGGTGGCCGGCCGAGGCCTATCACCAGGATTATTGGGACGGCGAGGGGCAGCGCAATCCCTATTGCCTGGCGGTGATCCCGCCCAAACTCAACAAGCTGCGCAAGAGCTTTGCCGGGCGGTTGAATGGGCAAGCCGGTTCGGCAGCCTGACGAGACCCCGCATTGAACCCACCCACCCGCAACGAAAAAGGGCGGCCCCTTGCGGGACCGCCCTTCGATCTTTCCGATCCGGGTGGATCAGCGTTTCGAGAACTGGAAGCTGCGGCGGGCCTTGGCCTTGCCGTACTTCTTGCGCTCGACCGCGCGGCTGTCGCGGGTCAGGAACCCGGCGGCCTTGACGGGGCCGCGCAGCACCGGCTCATACTTGGTCAGCGCCTGGGCGATACCATGCTTGACCGCGCCGGCCTGGCCCGAAAGCCCGCCGCCCTTGACCGTGCAGACCACGTCATATTGCCCGTCACGCTCGGCCACGCCGAACGGCTGGTTGATGACGAGGCGCAGCGTCGGGCGCGCGAAATAGATTTCCTGGTCGCGGCCGTTGATCGTGATCTTGCCCGAACCGGGCTTGATCCACACGCGCGCGACGGCGTCCTTGCGGCGGCCGGTGGCATAGGCGCGGCCAAGCTTGTCGAGTTCCTGCTGGCGCAGCGGCGCGCTTTCCACGATCGGCGCGCCCGCCAGATAGGCATCGGCGCTGGGGACGCCCGCATCCGCCGCGCCGGCGTCGGGCGCGCCGGCGGCGAGGTTGCCCAGATCGGACAGCGACTGGCGCCCGTCGGAAATATTGGAATCGGACATTATGCGCCCACCTTGTTCTTGCGGTTCATGCCCGCGATATCGAGGAGTTGCGGGTTCTGCGCCTCGTGCGGATGCTCGGCGCCCTTGTAGATGCGCAGGTTGCGCATCTGCTGGCGGCCCAGCGGCCCGCGCGGGATCATGCGCTCGACCGCCTTTTCCAGCACGCGCTCAGGGAAGCGGCCTTCCAGCACCTTGCCGGCGGTGATCTCCTTGATGCCGCCGGCATAGCCGGTGTGCTTGTAATACACCTTGTCGGCCAGCTTCTTGCCGGTGAAGCGCACCTTGTCGGCATTGATCACGATGACATTGTCGCCGCAATCGACATGCGGGGTGAAGCTCGTCTTGTGCTTGCCGCGCAGCACGTTGGCGATCACCACCGCGGCGCGGCCGACGATCAGACCTTCGGCATCGACGATATGCCATTTCTTTTCCACCTGCGCCGGCTTCACCGACTTGGTGGTCTTCATCAGCGCCTTCATGGGGCCAGACCTCTTGCTCGAATGCATGACGCCGCCCCGGCTGGAGGCAACGTGAACGGCGCGCAACTGGCGAAACCGGACTCGAAAGTCAAGCAGATCGCGGCTTTGCTGACGGGTATTATGATACCCTAACGTTCGATGCGGGTCACGGTGAGGCGTTCGGAGGCCAGCGAGCCGTCGGCCAGCACCGTGCGCACCGCCTCGCTGGCCGACAGCAGCAGCCCGGTCGCCGGATCGACGCGGCGCAGCGTTTCCAGCGTCGTCATCCCGCTCGCCACGCCGCCCGGCCCCTTGACCGACACCGCGCCGGTCGCGCTGACCGACACCTCCAGCCGCCCGCGATCCGCCCGCACCGCGCGCAGGCCGTCGAGCTGCGCGATCCCGAAGGCGGAGGTGACGGGCACGCGCACCGCGCGCGGCGGCCCCGCCCCTTCCGCCGCGATGTCCGCCGCGATCAGTGGCGACAGCATCGAACCCAGCGTCGCGCGCTGCCGGTCGGGCGGCATCCGGCCCAATGCCTCCAACACCGCGCGCAGTCGGCCGGCGCGGGCGCGGTCGGCGGGCGAATCGCCGGACGGCGGCAGCGCGACCAGCCCACCCAGCATCGCCTGCCACGCCGCCGCCTGATCGACCATGCCGACGATGCGGCCCTGCGCATCCAGGTTGAAGACGAATTTGCGCCCCGCCAGCCGCGCCATGCCATTGGCGAACATCGCGGCGGGATCGTCGTCGGCGCCGGCCTGCGCGCCCGGCTCCACGGTCAGTTCGGCGCGATAACCCGCGCCCTCGCGGCGGAAGATCACCCGCTTGGCGCTGACGAAGCGGCGGGTGACGCCATTGTCCCGGCGCGTCGCTTCGGTCACCACGCGGATCGGCGTGTCGAGCGGCGGGGCAAAGCCGGCGGCAACCGCTTGCGCCACGATGATGAGGGCGGCGATCAACGCGTCGAATCGTCGATCCAGGCCGCGACGGCATCGCCCGCGGCGACGGGCCAGATCTCGATCGCGGGCAGTTCGTAACCGTGCAGCGCGGCGATGCGGTCGGCCAGTTCGCGCGCGAGTTGCGGGGTCGTCTTGAACAGCGCGCGATGCTCGGTCGCGGTCTCGATCCGCTCGCGCCAGCGATAGATCGAGCTGCACGGCCCCAACAGGTTGACGCATGCCGCCAGCCGTTCCTCGACCATCGCCCGCCCGATCCGCTCGGCCTCCCCAGCATCGGCAAAGGTGACGTGGAGCAGCGCGATATCGGTCATTGGCTCAACCCCGCGCGACGCTGCCCGATCGCATGCGCGCCCCAGGCGGTGGCGGCGACGACCAGCGCGCCGACGGTCTGGTGCA
Organism: uncultured Stakelama sp.; assembly: GCA_964413495.1. Taxonomy (GTDB): domain Bacteria; phylum Pseudomonadota; class Alphaproteobacteria; order Sphingomonadales; family Sphingomonadaceae; genus Sphingomonas. The sequence continues at coordinate 75,720 of CAYPRW010000005.1, forward strand.
GTACGGCGGTGTGGATCTCGACCCCGCTCATCACCGTAGCGATGCCGAGCAGGATCTGGATGCCGAACGCGGCATGGATCGCGATCGACGCGCGCCGGTTGCCCGCCGCCCTGGCGCGGCGCGCGAGCAGGATCAGCGCGGCGACGGTCACCCACGCCCACCAGCGATGCACCCAGTGGATCATCGCCGGATCGTTGAGCAGCGCGTCGAGCAGCGGGCGCACCGCCAGCACCTCGGCGGGAAAGAATCTGCCGTTCATCAGCGGCCATTGATCGGTGACGAGTCCCGCATTGAGCCCGGCGGTGAACGCCCCGAACACCAGCTGTACGACCAGGATCGCCCCGGCGGCGGCCGCGATGCCGGTCAGCCGCGCCGGGCGGGCGGCCGGATCGCGCGCCAGCGCGCGCAGGTCGAGCGCGGTCCACACCAGCGCCGCCAGGATGAACAGCGCGAGCAGCAGGTGCGTGGCGAGCCGGAAATGGCTGACATCGGTGCGCTGCGCGAGGCCTGAGGTGACCATCCACCACCCGATCGCCCCCTGCAATCCGCCCAGCACCAGCAGCGCGCCGAGCCGCCAGCCATAGCCGCGCGGAATCGCGCGGCGCAACGCGAACCACAAGAGCGGCAGCGCGAACGCGACGCCGATCAACCGCCCGATCAGCCGGTGCAGATATTCCCAGAAATAAATGCCCTTGAACGCATCGAGCGTCATGCCCTGGTTCAACTGCCGATATTCGGGGATGCGCTTGTATTTCTCGAATTCGGCCAGCCATGCCGCTTCGGACAGCGGCGGCAGCGTGCCGGTGACCGGCTTCCACTCGGTGATCGACAGGCCCGATTCGGTCAGGCGCGTGATCCCGCCCACCATCACCATCAACACGATCAGCGCGGCGACCGCGAACAGCCAGTTGGCGATGGCGCGGGGGCGGATGGACGGGCGATCGTACGACACGCGCGCGGTTTATGCGTTCGAAACCGCAAATGCCAGCACGCTTGCGAAGCGGCACCGGGTCGCTGCCGAAAACCAGGCAACGCCCTCAATGTTATATTGTAACTTCTGCGCGAGCGGCCTATATCGCCGGCATGACCGCCGCTTTCGCCCCCCGATTCTGGGAACAGGTCGATTCGCGCTTCGATCGTTTCGCGATCGGGCTGTCGAGCCTGTGCCTGGCGCATTGCGTGGCGAGCACGGTGTTGCTCGCGCTGGCGAGCGCGGCCGGATCGCTGCTGCATCCGCTGATCCATGAGGTGGGCCTGGCGCTGGCGATCGTGTTCGGCGTGGTCGCGCTGGGGCGCGGTATCTTCATGCACGGCTATATGATGCCCGCCGCGGTCGGCGCATTCGGCCTGGGCATGATGGCCGGCGCGCTCAGCCTGCCGCATGGCGGGCAGGAGATCATGTGGACGCTGATCGGCGTGTCGGTGCTGGCGCTGGGCCACGACCTCAACCGGCGCGCCACCTATTGACCAGCTTGCTGCGCGGCGCCGGCGGGCCTACATTCATGCGATGCACGCGCCCCATTCACATGAACACCGGCATCACGAGCATCACGGCGCCGATCTGACCCACGCCGCGCAGGCGACGCTGGAAAAGGCCGGCGAGCAATGGACCCGCATGCGCGCGTCGATCTTCGCGGCGCTGGCCGGGTTCGACAAGCCGGCCTCGGCCTATGACATCGCCGAAGCGGTGTCGAAGGCGGAGGGGCGCCGAGTCGCCGCCAACAGCGTCTATCGCATCCTCGATCTGTTCGTCGGCGCCAACCTCGCCCGCCGGGTCGAAAGCGCCAACGCCTATGTCGCCAATGCGCATCCCGATTGCCTGCACGACTGCATCTTCCTGGTGTGCGATTCATGCGGCAGCACCACGCATCTCGACGACGATTCGATCACGAAGACCGTCCGGTCGGCGGCGAAAGGCGCGGGTTTCTCGCCCGTGCGCCCGGTGATCGAAGTGCGCGGCAAATGCGCCGACTGCGATTGAACGCGCCGGTTTTTCAGCAATAGATCAGCTTTTGCTCATGACCCGCGACACCCGCCCGGCCATGGCGGCGTTGTGGCAATCGACACCATGAACGTGCTGGAGTAGATGCGGTAAATGGCTGATCTTCCGAACACGCCGCTGCTCGACACCGTCGATACGCCGCACGACCTGCGCCAGCTCAAGGCCGATCAGCTCCGCCAGCTGGCGGACGAACTGCGCGCCGAGACGATCAGCGCGGTCGGCAGCACGGGCGGGCATCTGGGATCGGGCCTGGGCGTGGTCGAGCTGACCGTCGCGATCCATTATGTGTTCGATACGCCGACCGACCGGCTGGTGTGGGACGTCGGCCACCAATGCTATCCGCACAAGATCCTGACCGGCCGCCGGGATCGCATCCGCACGCTGCGCCAGGGCGGCGGCCTCTCCGGCTTCACCAAGCGCAGCGAGAGCGAATACGACCCGTTCGGCGCGGCACATTCCTCGACCTCCATCTCGGCCGCGCTCGGTTTCGCGGTCGCCAACAAGCTTGCCGGCAAGCCCGGACGCGGCATCGCGGTGATCGGCGACGGATCGATGAGCGCCGGCATGGCCTATGAGGCGATGAACAACGCCGAACAGGCCGGCAACCGCCTGATCGTGATCCTCAACGACAACGACATGTCGATCGCGCCCCCGGTCGGCGGGCTTTCCGCCTATCTGGCGCGGGTCGTCTCGTCTTCGGAATATATGGGGCTGCGCAGCCTGGCGAGCAAAATGGTGCGCAAGCTCTCGCGCCGCGTGCACAGCGCCGCTTCCAAGACCGAGGAATATGCCCGCGGCCTGGTGACCGGCGGCACGCTGTTCGAGGAACTGGGCTTCTATTATGTCGGGCCGATCGATGGCCATAATCTCGACCATCTGATCCCGGTGCTGGAAAATGTCCGCGACGCCAGGGAAGGCCCGGTGCTGGTCCATGTCGTGACCAAGAAGGGCAAGGGCTATGCCCCGGCCGAGGCGGCGGCGGACAAATATCACGGCGTGCAGAAGTTCGACGTGATCACCGGCGCGCAGGCCAAGGCGCCGCCGGGCCCGCCCGCCTATCAGAACGTGTTCGGCGAGACGCTGGCCAAGCTCGCCGACACCGACGAGCGGATCGTCGCGATCACCGCCGCGATGCCCTCGGGCACCGGCGTCGACAAGTTCGCCAAGGCGCACCCGGCGCGTGCGTTCGACGTCGGCATCGCCGAACAGCATGCCGTCACCTTCGCCGCCGGACTCGCCGCGCAGGGCATGCGGCCATTCTGCGCGATCTATTCGACCTTCCTCCAGCGCGCCTATGACCAGGTGGTGCACGACGTCGCGATCCAGAACCTGCCCGTCCGCTTCGCGATCGACCGCGCGGGGCTGGTCGGCGCGGACGGCGCGACCCATGCCGGCAGCTTCGACGTCACCTATCTGGCGACGCTGCCCAATTTCGTGGTGATGGCCCCGGCCGACGAGGCCGAGCTGGTGCACATGACGCGCACCGCCGCCGAACATGACTCAGGGCCGATCGCGCTGCGCTATCCGCGCGGCAACGGCACCGGCATCGCGCTGCCCGAACCCGAACTGCTCGAGATCGGCAAGGGCCGGGTGGTGCGGGAGGGCAAGAAGGTCGCCATCCTCTCGCTCGGCACCCGCCTCGCCGAGGCATGCAAGGCCGCCGACACGCTCGACGCGCGTGGGCTTTCCACCACCGTCGCCGACCTGCGCTTCGCCAAGCCGCTGGACGAGGCGCTGATCCGCCGCCTGCTGACCACGCACGAAGTGGCGGTGACGATCGAGGAGAATGCCGTCGGCGGCCTGGGCGCGCACGTGCTGACGCTGGCGAGCGACGCGGGACTGATCGACGCGGGGCTCAAGCTGCGCACGATGCGCCTGCCCGATATGTTCCAGGACCAGGACAAGCCCGAGCTGCAATATGAAGAGGCCCGGCTGAATGCCGAGCATATCGTCGAGACGGTGCTGAAGGCGCTGCGCTGGAACGAGCAAGAGGCGACAGGCGGCGCGCGGGCGTGATCCGTATCGTTGCCCTTCTGGCGAACGGAGCGTTGTTGACGCTGTTCGTCATCACTGCGGTTGACCGGGGCTTGCCGCATATCGACGATCCAGAATTTGTGCTCGTTGCGCTCGTCGTCGCTGCGCCGCTCCTCAGCTTGCTGGCACTGGCGAAATCCAAGCCCGGCATATTTGAAGGCAATCTCGTAGCCGCATGGTATCGTCGCAAGCTGCTCGAAGAGCAGGCGAAGATCAAAGATCTGGAGCACTGAGGTCGTTACGGACTGACCTGCACATCGATGGAGGCAATATGAAGGTCGGACGAAGAGGCAAGGACTTGGCAGTCCGATTGCCGAATTCTCTCGTCGATGAGCTCGATCTTAAAGCCGGAAACGAGATCGAGCTGTCACTGATAAGCCCGGGCAAGCTCGGCGTGCGCGTCCTTACCCGTAACGCGCCCGCCGACTGAACCTCAGCTCGCGCCCAGATAGTGGCGCTGGGCCGCGTCGGTGGCGTTGACCGCCAGCACGCGGTGCGCTTCGACCGGCGTGTACCGGCCGCGCCGGTCCGAGGCGGCGTCGAGCACGCGATCGAGCAGCGCCTCTCCCTCCTGCCACCAGCCCAGATCGCTGTCGGCGTTGAGATGCCCCTGCGGTCCCGCATCGACGAACACGCTACCCCAATTGGCGGCGAGATTGCGGGCATGGTCGATCCCGACCCAGGGATCGTCGCTGCTGGCCACCAGGATCGAGGGGAACGGCAACGGCTTGGCCGGCGACGGCGAAAAGGCGCGCAACGCCTCATGCGACCCGCCATCGACATCCGCCGGCGCGACCAGCAGCGCGCCGGCGACCGGCGTGCCATAGGTCTGTCCGGCCAGCTCCGCCCACCACGCGACGGCCAGGCAGCCCAGGCTGTGCGCGGCAAGCACCACCGGCCCCTGCGCTTCGCCGATCGCCTGGTCGAGCTTGGTCACCCAGCTGTTGCGGTGCGGCGTATGCCACATGCCGAGCTCGACCCGGCGCGTGTCGGGACGCGACGTCTCCCACAGGCTCTGCCAGTGCGACGGACCCGATCCGCCCAGGCCAGGCACGGTAAGGACGATCGGCGAATTCACGTCATGGCTTGAGAAGATGGACATGCCGGTTTCTCCTGAATGACGACTCCATGGCCCGATCTTATTCCTATTGAATAGATAGGCAATAAACTTTGCGTTGGGCGGACGCAGCCTTGCGATTGGCCGTGGGCCGTGCGCGATCAGCTTTGGGGTCCGGATATTTGCCGCGCATGCCCTGCCGGGGATAAGGTCGTTTCCAGACCGCCCCATGTCGAGGACCCGCCATGACGTTCACGCCTGCCATCGCCGAACAGCGTTTCGTGCTGGAACATGTCGCCGGGATCGGCGAACTGGGCGTCGACGGCGATCTGCTCGACGCCGTACTGGAAGGCGCGGGCGCGTTCGCGGCGGGCGAATGGGCGCCGCTCGATCGGGCTGGCGATACCGTCGGCGCGCAATGGACCGAGCGCGGCGTGGTGATGCCGCAGGGCTATCGCGCGGCCTATCAGGCCTATGTCGCGGGCGGCTGGGGCACGATCGGCTCGCCCGAATCGTTCGGCGGCCAGGGGTTGCCGATCAGCCTGGCGACCGCGGTGCTGGAAACGCTGGGCAGCGCCAACATGGCCTTCGCGCTGTGCCCGACGCTGAACGTCGGCGCGATCGAGGCGCTGGCGCATCACGGCACGCCCGAACAGCAGGCGGCCTATCTGCCGCATCTGTCGACCGGCGCGTGGACCGGCACGATGAACCTGACCGAACCGCAGGCGGGCAGCGATGTCGGCGCGCTCAAGACCCGTGCCGAGCCGATCGGCGATGGCCGGTGGAAGATCACGGGCACCAAGATCTTCATCAGCTTCGGCGACCATGACCTGGCCGACAATATCGTCCATCTGGTGCTGGCGCGCACGCCCGATGCGCCGCCGGGGACGCGGGGCATCTCGCTGTTCCTGGTGCCCAAATACCGGCTGGACGCGAACGGCGCGCCGGGCGAATTCAACGATGTGCGCGTGGTGTCGATCGAACACAAGATGGGGCTGCACGCCTCGCCCACCTGCGTGCTGAGCTTTGGCGACCAGGGCGATTGCATCGGCGAGCTGATCGGGCCGGAACATGGCGGCATGCGCGCGATGTTCACGATGATGAACAACGCCCGGCTGAACGTCGGCCTGCAGGGCGTGCAGGTGGCCGAACGCGCCACGCAGCGCGCCGTCGCCTATGCCCGTGAGCGGATCCAGGGCGCGCGCGCCGGATCGCCGGACCGCGAAAGCGTGGCGATCGTCGAACATCCCGACGTGCGCCGCATGCTGCTGCGGATGAAGGCGCAGACGATGGCCGCGCGCGCGCTGGTCTATCTGGCGTTCGGCCAGCTCGATCGGGCGAATGCCGGCGACGCGGCGGCGCGCGCGCGGCTCGACCTGCTGACCCCGCTGGCCAAGGCGCACGGCACCGATCTGGGCAACGAGGTGGCGAGCCTGTGCGTACAGGTCCATGGCGGCATGGGCTATATCGAGGAGACCGGCGCCGCCCAGCATTTCCGCGACGCGCGGATCACGCCGATCTATGAAGGCACCAACGGCATCCAGGCGGCCGATCTGGTCGGGCGCAAGCTGACCGGCGACGGTGGCGCGGCGCTGTTCGCGCTGACCGGCGAGATGCGCGGCGAGGCGCGCGACGCGGGGCTGATCGCGCTGATCGATGCGTGCGACGCGGTGGCGCGGCATCTGCTCGCCGCCGGCACCGACGACCGGCTGGCGGCTTCCTGCCCCTTCCTGACCATGCTCTCGGTCGCGGTGTGCGGCTGGCTGATGGAACGGCAGGGCCGCATCGCCGCACGGGCCGGGGGCGATCCCGCATTCCTCGCGATGAAACAGGCCGCCGCCGCCTTTCACGTCGCGCAGATCGTTCCCGAAGCACTCGGCCTCAAGGCTTCGGCGATGGCCGGCGCCGAAATGCTGTATGGCGTCACGGCGGACCTGTTCGCCGCCTGACGCAAACCGGTAGCGAGGCCCGCCCAGGTCGCGATTGCGGCGGGACGGCGGCATGGTCGATCTGCCTTGCCATTCACCTGACTCGAGAATGAAATCGCTTTTGACGCCGCGACAGACGGCATTACACATACCGATCGAACCGACACGATAGTTGCGGGGAGAGAGGGTGGCGATGATGGCTCGATCGATGCTGGTGATGGCGATGGGCGCGCTGGCCTTGCTGGCGACCTGGCTGCTCGCGCCGGCGGCCGCACAGCGCGCGGCGCAATCCGACGCTGCCGATCGGGGGCGAGAGATCTACAACGCCCGCTGCGCCGCCTGCCACGACAATGCCGAGGCGGCCCGCTCGCCTTCGAAAGCCGCGCTGGCGCAACTCCCGCCCGCCGACATCGACTATGCGCTGACCGAGGGCAAGATGCAGGCCCAGGGTGCCGGGCTGACCATCGCCGAGCGCCGCCAGCTGATCCGCCACCTGACCGGCGCGCCGCTGGTCGCGGCGATGGCGACCAAGGACGACTGGTCGGCCAAGATGATGTGCACCGGCGCCCGCGCGACCGCGAAGATCGCCGGGACGGCGCCGGTCACGACCTTCGGCTTCGACCGCCGCAACACCCGCAGCCTGACCGCGGCGCAGGCCGGGCTGACCAAGGCGCAGCTTTCGAACATGGAGCTGGCCTGGGCGATCGCCTTCCCCGGCGCGACGATGATGCGGGCACAGCCGGCGATCGTCGGCAATACCGTGTTCCTGCCGGTGGTGGATGCGCGGGCGGTCTATGCGTTCGACGTGTCGGAGCCCGCGCAGCCGTGCGTCAAATGGGTGTTCAAGACTTCGAGCAGCGCGCCGCTGCGCAGCAGCGCGGCCTATGGCGTGCTCGCCGACGGGCGCAAGGTGCTGGCCTTCACCAGCTTCGATGGGATCCTGTACCTGCTGGATGCCGACACCGGCAAGGCGATCTGGACCAAGCGGATCAGCCGCTACAAGCACAACCAGGCGACCAGCACGCCGGTGATCCTCAAGGACCGGATCGTCGTGCCGATGTCGCAGTACGAGATCGTGCTGGGGTCGTCGAACGATTACCAGTGCTGCACGCACCACGGCTATGTCGTCTCGCTCGACCCGAAAACGGGCGCGCATCAGTGGAGCTACGAGACGATGGAGGATGCCAAGCCGGTCCGCGATCGCGGCGACGGCAAGTTCCTCTATGGGCCGTCGGGGGCGCCGATCTGGACCTCGGCCGCGATCGACGAGAAGCGCGGGCTGTTCTATGTCGGCACCGGCGAGGCCAATTCGGAGCCGGTCCACCGCAACACGGACGCGATGATCGCAATCGGGCTGGCCGACGGCAAGGAACGCTGGAGCCACCAGGCGACCGACCGCGACATCTACAACACCGGCTGCGGCATCAAGCCCAAGCCGGAGCAGCTCAACTGCTCGCCCAACTCGGTCTATCGCGACGTCGATTTCGGCGCGTCGATGATCCTGGGCGACCTGGGCGGCGGCCGCGACCTGATGTTCGGCGGGCAGAAGTCGGGCACGGTGTGGGCGCTCGATCCGCCGACCGGCAAGCTGGTGTGGCGCACCGACCTGGGCAGCGGCGGGGCGCTCGGCGGCATCCACTGGGGCATCGCCTATGACAGGAACACGGTCTATGCCCCGATCAGCGCGGTCGGCAGCGCCTATACGGCCTGGCTGGCGACGGCGCCGCCCGGCACGGTGCCGATCAAGTCGGGGCTCTACGCGCTCGACGCCGCCACCGGTAAGATCAAATGGTCGTTCGCGACCCAGGCCGACTGTTCGGGCGACCGCGTCACCCGCGTGCCGACCTGCGCGCGCGCGATCGGGCTGTCGGCGGCGCCTTCGGTGATCGACGGCGCGGTGGTGCAGGGCGGGCTCGACGGGCGGCTCTACATCCTCGACGGCGCCGACGGTCGGCTGCTGTGGAGCTTTGACACCGCGGTCGCCTTTCAGGGGATCAACGGCGTCGCCGGCAAGGGCGGCGCGATCGACGGCCCGTCGATCGCCGCCGCGAACGGCCTGCTGTTCGTGAATTCGGGCTATGCGATGTTCGGGCAGACGCCGGGGAACGTGTTCCTGGCGTTCCGGCCCAAAGCGAAATGACGGGCGCGACCGGCCGCCCAGACTGAGGAGAGAGCGGATGCAAGTCAAAGATGTGTTCACGGCCGTAACCGTCGTGGCGTCGCTGTCCTACACAGCGACGGCCGTTGCCCAGACCCCTGCCCCAGCCGCGACCGCCACGCCGACTGCCACCGCGGCGCCGCAACGCCAGCCCGATCCGGCACGGATCGTGCGCTACACCCGCGCCGCCGATTACCGCCCGCCCGAAGGCATCGCTTTCAAGACCGTCACCATCATCTCCAATGGCGTGAAGCTGCACGGCGAGGTGTTCACGCCCGCCAACGCCAAGCCCGGCGTGCCGATGCCGGCGGTGGTGATGGCGCACGGCTGGGGCGGCACCGCATCGGGCCTGCGCACCGATGCGGTCGATATCGCCCGCGCCGGCTATTACGTGCTGACCTTCGACTATCGCGGCTGGGGGCAGAGCGGATCGCGCGTGGTCCTGCTTGACGCAGAGCCCGCGCACACCCCCGGTGAGGCGGCGGCGTTCACCGCGCGGGTGCAGCCGGTTCGCGAATATATCGATCCGCTCGAACAGGCGGAGGACTGGTTCTCCGCGCTCGACTGGATCATGGGCGAACCGCAGGTCGACCCCAAGCGCGTCGGCATCCGCGGCACCAGCTATTCGGGCGGCCACGTCGTCTACGTCGCCGCCAACGATCCGCGCGTCCGCGCGGTCGTCACCCAGGTCGGCGGCATGGATTCGCGCCCGCGCCCCGGCGGCGAGCAGCCCGGCCGCACCCGCGCGACCCGGCTGGCGCGCGGCGAGGCCGATTATCCGGCGCCGCGCGCGTCGCTGATCCCCGGCCTGATCGGCTCGCCGATCGGGCGCAAGGGCGAACGCTACGCCCCGGTGGTCGAAGCGGCGAAGATCACCGCGCCGACGCTGATGCTGCTGGTCGACAAGGAGGAATATGGCAGCAACCCCGCCGCCGAACGCGCCTTCGCCAGCATGAAGGGCCCCAAGGAACTCGTCTGGATCCCGAACGCCACCCACTATGCGGTCTATTCGACCGAGCGGAACACGGTGGTGAAGGGCGCGATCGGCTGGTTCGACAAATATCTGAAGGCACCGCAGCAATAGGGTTGGCTGCCATTGGCTGCCGGTTGTCGACGGCGAGGCCTGTCATCGTATGCCTCGTTGCGGATCGCGGGGTCAGCAGCTCGGCAGACCGGCTGGGCGAAACGCTGGACACGCTGAACGCGCTGGTGGCGCGAACGGAGCGGTAGAGCGCCAGGGCGATCCGCATCATCCCAGCGAGATTACTGCGCTTCGGCAAACGCCAGCACGGCCGGCACTTCGGCTGCCTCAAAGCCGCCGCTGGTCCCCAATCTCGCCGCAGCGGCAGTCCCTCGCAAGGCACTCACCCGCTGGTCATCCACCTCTCGCACCGGGAACGCGAGCGCGCGTAACTGGTCGAGCAGATCGGCAGTATAGCTGCGCGCGGGAATGAGTTCGTCCTGCCGGCCGAGCGGCAAGGCGGCCTGCTCGAAATTGAGCAGCAGCGGCGGGGCCGCCAGCCAGTCGACCATCGCCTCGCCCCTCGCGAACCCGATCATCAGCCGTACCGATTCCGGGACGACAGACGTCCCCGCCGTGGCGATCGCCACATGCGGCCTGCCGGCGCGCAACAGCATGAGCGGGGCCATGTCGGTCGGGAGCCGGCCGCCCGGCGCGATCGCCGCCAATCGTTGCTGATAGAGCCCTGCCGGCACCGGTATCGGTACGCCGCCCACCACCATGCCGCTGTCACCCCAGATCAGCGTGTTGCTCGTATGGACGAGAATGGCGACATTGCCCCGGCGGTCGACCGCCACGACCGTCGCGGTGTGATGCCCGGCCGGCTGTGGCGGCGCGATCCCCGCCAGCGCATCAAGGTCGCGCGCCGCGGCGGCGCCGAAAGCGGCGGTGACACGGCCTTTGCATCCGGCATCCCCACCGAGCCTGCGCTGCAACGCCGCGACCTGGGGCAGATAGGCGGCGGCGTTGGCGATCCGCACGATCAGCGCCATGTTGCGTAGCGCGGCGGCGTCCTGCCAGTAGCGCCCGCCGGCCTTCGAATGGTCGATCAGATTGAGCGCCATGGCGATGGCACAGCCGCTGGGACCGGCGGCGTTGGGAACATAGCTGCGCCCGCCCGCAAATCGCGTGGCCAGCGGCTCGGTCCAGGTCGGCCGGTAGGACGCCATGTCGGCCATGCTCGCCGCGCCGCCGCGGGACCGAACGGCCTCGACATAGCGGCGCGCCCAATCGCCCACATACATCTCCCGCGCGCCCCGCCGCGCCACCGCTCGCAAGGTCGTGGCGAGTTCCGGCGAGACGAAACGCTCCCCTGCGTTCGGCAAGCTGGCGCCATCGGGCATGATGAAGGCGCGCCCCTCAGGGGTCGTCGCCAACGGCGTTCGCGCGAGCCTGAAATAGGCCGCGAGCAGGGGCGTCACCGGCACGCCGTTTTCAGCATACCAGATCGCCGGATCGAACAATCGTTGCCACGACAGCCGGCCGAAACGCCCGTGCAGTGCCGCCATGCCCGCCATGAAACCGGGCACAAGCGTCTTGCGCCCGGCATTGCCAGGCGGAGATGCCGGCGCGACCCCGGTCAGCATGCCGAGATCGGCAGCGGGAATCGTGAGCGGATCGCGCTCGGCGGACCAGCCGTTCCAGCCCGCATCGAGCGCATGGACACGCCCGGTGCGCGCATCGAAGTAAAGGAGCGCGACGGTCCCCGCGAACGAGACGTTCGCACCGGTCATCATCGTGACCTGGGTCAGCGCGGTCGCGATCGCGGCATCGGCCGCCGTGCCGCCTTGGCGAAGCGTCTCGGCCCCGACATGGGCGGCGACCGGCGACATCGTCGCGCTGACGCCGGCCGAGCCCTTGACGATGCGCGCGACCGCCGGCCGCATCGCAGCCTCGCGGCGCTCGAGCTGCTGCCTCGTCGTCATGGACCACAGCGCGGGCGAGAGGTTCCCCGGCCCCGCCCCTGCCAATCCCGGCACCGGCGCCATCAGCGACAGGATCACGAGCAACCACCTCATCTGCAATCTCCGAATCACTTTGATTGACAAAGTGTTTTGTCATTTGATATATTTTGTCTGTCAATGGAGTTGAGCGATGATCAGCAAGTCCGAAGCCGCGCACGCCCTTCGTGAGGCGGATCGCGTTCATCGGCGCACCAACTCGGCCGACGCCTATGCCAGGGCCAGCCCTTATCTGGTGCTGGCCGGCCTGGTCTGGACGGCCGGTTATATCGCCACCGGCCTGACGCCGCCCGGAACATGGGCCCTGTTCTGGGCACCGCTTGCGGCGCTCGGCGCGCTCGGCAGCTTCGTCATCGCCTATCGGTCGCATCGCAAAGCGGGGGGCGACCCTGCCGCCCGCACCGTTCACGCATCCCGCCTGCTCTGGCCGATCGCGGCCGTCATGGCCTTCATCGCCTCGACCTTCCTGCTCTTCCGGCCGCGCGAGCTCCTCCCGTATCTCGCCTTTCCCGCCCTGCTGATGGGGCTCGTCTATGTGCTGGCAGGCAGCTTCGGTCTGCCGCGGTTCCGATGGATCGGCGGCGCGATGTTCGCGCTCATGATCCTCGGCCTGATCGTGGCGCGAGAATCGCTCGCCTTCTGGGTCGCGGGCGCCGGAGGCGGCGGCCTGATCCTCGGCGGGCTTTGGCTCAGAAAGGCCTGAGCATGGCCCGGTCGGACGAAGTGATCCACCAGTCGCTGCGGTTGAAGGTCATGGCCGCCCTCAACGCCGCGCGAAGCGCGGATCCGCTGGAGTTCAAGCGGCTCAAGGTGCTGGTCGACGCGACCGACGGCAATCTGTCGACTCATCTCTCCGTCCTGGAGGCTGCGGGCTATGTGACGCAGCAAAAGGACTTTGTCGGCAAGCGAACGCGCACACGCATTTCCATCACGCCCGCCGGTACCGACGCCTTTCGCGAGCACACCGCCTATCTTCGCCGTCTCATCGAAGGATAGCCATGCCGTCCGCGCCGCGAGGTTGAGAAGCCTTTCGGCAGATAGGTTCGTGCCTTCGAACCGAAATGGCGCGCCCGGCAGGATTCGAACCTGCGGCCCCAAGCTTAGAAGGCTCGTGCTCTATCCAGCTGAGCTACGGGCGCGCGCAAGCCGTGCGTTAGCGCGGATTGCGCGGACGGGGAACCGCGATCATAGTCGCGGGCTCAAGCGGGGAACGGCGATGAACCAGGAAACGGCACCGGCACGGATCGATGCAAGCCAGCTGGCCGGCGGCCAGTTCCGCTATTTCGATTTCGTCATGGCCGCGTTCTGCGTCGTGCTGGTGCTCTCGAACGTCGTCGGCGCGGCAAAGGTCGCGACGCTGGGCGGGCTCACCTTCGGCGCGGGCATCCTGTTCTTTCCGCTGTCCTATGTGCTGGGCGACGTGCTGACCGAAATCTATGGCTATGCGCGCGCGCGGCGGGTGATCTGGGCCGGATTCGCGGCCACTTTCTTCGCGGCGGTGATGTGCTGGGTGATCGTCATCATGCCGCCCGCCACGGGCTGGACCGGGCAGGAGGTCTATGAGGCCGCGTTCGGCCAGGTGTGGCGCATCGTCGGGGCATCGATGATCGCCTTCTGGGCGGGCGAGTTCGTCAATTCCTATGTCCTGGCTCGCATGAAGGTCTGGACCGGCGGCCGGCATCTGTGGAGCCGCACGATCGGCTCGACGGTGTTCGGACAGGGCGTCGACAGCCTGATCTTCTACCCGCTCGCCTTTCTGGGCGTGTGGACGACCGAGCAGGTGATGACGGTGATGCTCACCAACTGGGGGCTCAAGGTGCTGTGGGAGGCGGCGCTGACGCCGGTGACCTATGCCGTGGTCGGCTTCTTGAAGCGCCGCGAAGGTGTCGACGTGTTCGACCAGGGCACCGATTTCACCCCGTTCCGCGCGCGCGTCTAGCCGCCCGCGCCCATCGCATTTCCGGCGCGATCGACGGCCTTGCGCCGTTTGCGCGTCCTGGGCGCCTCGCCAGGTGTCTCGCGCCGCTTGTCGAGCAGGCGGTCGAGCTGCTCGCACGAGGTCGTCCGCTCCACCCGCAGATCGGCCGACGCCTGAAGCCACGCCTCGCACAACGTCCGCAGCCCGTACAGCACGGCGCGGCCGGTCGAACTCTGGAAGCGCGGCCGATCGGATGCGCCCAGGAACGACGTGCTCGTCAGTTCGCCCGCCTTGAGCCGCGCCCAGGTCGCCGGCGAGATTTCCAGCTTCGCGGCGGTCTCGCCGTGCGAAAGGCCCAGGATATGGGACATGGTGTCGATCTCGCTGATCGCGATCGTCAGATTGTCGACATTATTCTCCGCCTTGTCCGCCCACGCCATCCGCGTCCTGACGAGCTGGGTCTTGGGCTCCAGCAATTCGGGGGGATAGAGCGAGATCGCCTCGATTGGCCTGAACGACTTCATGATTGAATCCCTGGTTCGGGGATGGGATCGCCATCCGGTTTGGTTGAACATGGTCGCATGCCGACACAGGAAACCGCATGCTTGCCGACCCTTAGGCCGTTCGTGATGAAACTCAAACCCATTCTGGAATAAAATTCGCTTTCTGGACTTTTCAAGGCAAAGGTGTTGCTCCATTATGACACTGGTTCGATAACGAACCTGATAGCCGATACGGCTTGGGAGGGAGGTTGCGATGACGCATTTGAGCGACGGCCAGGCGACTCTCGTGATGGTCGATCGGGCGGACGTGATGCACCATTTCTGGGCGCGCGCGACGCAATTCGACGTCGCCCTCAACCCCTGTGTCGGCCATGTCGCGGCGGCATGCCGGCTCGATCGCGGCGAGGGACCGCTGTGCATGTCGGTGCTCGAGCCGGGGCCGGGCTGGCTTTCCGCCGACGAACACATCGCCATCAGCTATGACGAGCGGGTGGAGATGGAAAAGGTCTGGTTGAAGACCGCCGTGATCGGCCCGGTCAGCATCGAGGATCGTCGGATCACCAGCGCGGCGGTCAGGTTGCGCCGCGCCTGGGCGATGCGGAACACCGGCTTCGCGTTCGCCAGCATCGAAAAGGTGATGCGGTTCATGGCGCACCGCCACAGCCTGTATTGCGACGCCGAACTGATCGACCGGCTGCTGCGCCAGCGATTGCCGGGTTACCGGATCGAGCCCGGCACCTTTTCGCGCCGGGCGGCCGGCTGGATCAACTGCCTGGCGCTGGGTCGGCAGCGTTGCGGCTGCACGACGCCGGCCTGACCCCGCCCGTTCCCGCCGCCCCGTTTCTGCCGATCACCGGAAGCCGATCGCGCCATCCCGCGGGGGGGGGCAACCCGGCCTCGGCTTCACGCCACCGTTTCGAGCAGCCCTTCGAACAGGCGCCGTCCATCCACGCCGCCATGCGCCGCCTCGACCTTGCGTTCGGGATGCGGCATCATGCCCAGCACGTTGCCCGCCGCGTTCATCACCCCCGCGATCGCGCGCGCGCTGCCGTTGACATTGGCGGCATAGCGGAATGCGACGCGCCCTTCGCCCTCCAGCCGGTCGAGCGTCTGCGCGTCGGCGAAGTAATTGCCGTCATGGTGCGCGACGGGGATGGTGATGCGTTCGTCCGCGGCATAGCGGCTGGTGAAGATCGACTGGGCGTTGTCGACGGTGAGCTCGACGTCGCGGCACACGAAATCGAGTCCCGCGTTGCGCATCAGCGCGCCGGGCAGCAGGCCGGTTTCGGTCAGGATCTGAAAGCCGTTGCAGATGCCGATCACCGGCGTGCCGCGTTCCGCCGCCGCGACCACCGCGCGCACCACCGGCGATCGCGCCGCGATCGCGCCGCAGCGCAGATAGTCGCCATAGGAAAAGCCGCCCGGCACCGCGATCAGGCCGAGCCCGTCGGGCAGTTCGCTTTCCCCATGCCACACCATGGCCGGCCTGCTGCCGGTCACGCATTCGATCGCCACCGCCAGATCGCGGTCGCAATTCGATCCGGGAAAGACGATGACGGCGGACTTCATGCCACCGGCTCCTGACGCTCCACCCGGTAATTCTCGATCACCGTGTTGGCGAGTAGCTTTTGGCACATCGCGTCGATGTCGGCGTCGCTGGTGCCGTCGGCGACGTCCAGCTCGATCAGCTTGCCGACGCGGACCTCGCCCACCCCGGAAAAGCCAAGCGAGCCCAGCGCATGCTCGATCGCCTTGCCCTGCGGGTCGAGCACGCCATTCTTGAGGGTGACGACGATGCGCAGCTTCATATTGGCCTCCGGGACGATGGCGCGCCTATGGCCCCGGCAGGCGCGCATCGCAAGGCTTCATCGGCCATTTACCTCGCCCGTGCCACCCTGAACCGTCCGAGTCGCGCCGGCCAGGCGCGGCGGAGGGGAGTGCGTCTCATGGGGCTTTTGTCGATCAGCCTGTTCGTGCTGCTGGTGGCGTTCGGCCGCGGCTATTTCGGGTGGAGCGATCCGCATGGCTGGACGACGATCGCGCTGATCTGCGCGTTCATCTTCGGGGTCATTTCCGGGATGAAGGCGCGGGGTTGATCGCGTCGCGACACCCCGGCTTTCGCAGGGGAACCGACTTCAAAAATAGCGCGCGAAACCGAACCGCACCCGCACCCGGTCCATCTCGAAATAGCGGATCGAGGAATCGTTGCGCGTATAGGCGACGCTGATTTCGGGCGAGAATCCCATCCAGGCGAGCTTGCGGTTCCCCAGCGTCGCGCGCGCGGTGTAGCGCATGTCGCGCCGCGCATCCCATGAGAAGATCGGCAGCGGCGCATCGAAGGTCGCGCGCGACACGGTGCCGCTCACCGCAGCGTTGAAGCCCATCGGCAGTTCGCCGCCCAGGCCCAGGCTCGCGCCATATTCCGTGCTGGAATAGGCGCGCGCCGCCAGCAGGTCGCGGCGGCCGAACGCGCCGACCGAGGCGACCAGGCTGCGCGAGAGCGCGCGCTCGTACGTGGCATAGGCGCCGAGCTGCCAGCCGTCGTAATTGCTGTCGAACAACGCCTGGGTGTGCCGCGCATCGACCTGCATGCCGACCCGCTGGCGATCGCCGATGCCGAGCTGGAGCCCGGCCTTGGCGCCGGCCTGGCGGCTGGCGAGCGCGCCCGAATACCAGCGTTGCGCGCCGAGCGCCTGGAGCGTGGCGCGGAGATGGTCGGACAGGCGCAATTCGCCGCCGGCCGCGACCTGCAGCTGATAATCGTCGTACAGCGTGCCTGAATAGTTGGTGCCGCTGGTGTCGAGATCGGCGATCGCCGCGACGCCCTCGCCCACCGGCAGCCGCACGCCGGCGGAGACGGTCGCGGTCTGGCCGATGCCCGACGTCGCCCTGGCCCGTTCGTCCAGCGTCATGTCGAGCGGGATGATCCCGCCCCACAGGATCGTGATGCTGTCGGCCGAGGTGGCGCCATTGATGTTGGTATCCGGCGCAAAGCCGACATTGACGTCGAGCCGCCAGGCGCGGTTGGCGCGGATGATGTCGCGCACCGTGCGGATCGTCCGCGCGATCTCGGGCGGCAGTTCGCTGTCCTGCTGCGCCATCTTGAACTGGCGGTCGGCGCTTTGCGGGCGGCCCATGGCCAGCATCGAGCGGCCGAGTTCGAGCCGCACGCGCGTCTGGCCGGGATCATCGGCGAGGATCGCCTGATATTGCGCGATCGCGGTCTTGTGATCGCCGGTCGCGGCCGCGACCATGCCCTTGAGGTAGCGCGTCTCGAACCGGTATTGCGGCAGCGTCGCCAGCGCGGCGAGCATCGGCCGCGCCTCGTCATAGCGTTTCGACTGGATCAGCAGCTGGACCTCGCCCAGCAGTTCGTCGGGCGTCAGCTTCGCCTTGCACGTCGCGGCGACGCACTGGTCGACAAGCTGCGCGGATGCGATCCCCGGCGCGCACAGCGCCGTGGCCGCAAGGACGGCGAGGCGCTTCATCACTTCTTGCCGGTGAAGGTGCCGAGGATGTCGATCCGCTCGTCCGGCGTGCCGCCGACGACGCGGAAGCCGCCGCCGATCTCTTCCGCCGCCGGGCCGAAGAACGCGCCGTCGATGCTGGAGCCCGCGATGACCACGCTGAAGTCGGCAAGGCCGGGGCGCGTGAAGCGCGCGCTGGTGAACTGTCCGGTAAAGCCGCCCTTGTTGACCAGATCGATCAGCGACGTCGCCGAGGCGAAGAAGCGCGAATCGGCCGGCATGACCGAGGCCCAGCTGGTATAGGCGTCAAAGGTCGGCGCGGTCACCGCGCCGGTGAAATTGGTGGTGACGCTAAGCGAAGCGAAATCGACCGTGCTGGTCTGCGACCCCACGATCCATTGCAGGAACGTCGGGAAGCCGGCGACATTGTCGATTTCCGGGTTGAACACCATCGTCGCCAGCATGTCGCCGGTAAAGGTCGCCGTGCCCGAGCGCGGCACCGCGCTGTTGCCGGTGCGCTCGCCAAAGGCGAAGGCGGCGCGGTCGAACGAATAATCCTGCTTGAGATAGACCGGCTGGGTAGGGTCGGTCTGCACCTCGCTCGCGGTGATGCGATTGGCGACAAAGCCGGCATAGGTCACATATTTGGTGGTGGTGCCGGGCTTCTGGTAAAAGAAGGTGCGTCCGTCATAGACATAGTTCTTTTCGCCCGCCTGATAGCTTTCGCCGGTCGGCGAATAGGCGCCGGGCAGGAACACGCTGCCCGCACCGACGATGCTGCCGCCGCTGCTCGATCCGGTCTGGAGATACTGGATCTGGCGCGAGGGCGAACCGACGGCCAGCGCCGCATCGACATCGGGCACGCCCGCCTGCGGCTCGCGCCTGCCGCCATGATCGGTGCGGTGCGCGGGATCCTGGAAACGAAAGGCGCCGGTGCTGACCAACCCTTTGGGCCGGGTGATCGTCATGTCGAAGATCGCGTCGCGCGGATTGTAGGTGACCGAAATGCCGCTGTCGCGCACGGTGTTGGCGTCGCCGGCATAGAGCTGGTTGTACTGGCCGCTGGTCCGGCGCGAATCGGTCGAATATTCGTAATGCTGGACCGCGCCGATGCCTTCATAGGTCTTGACCTCGGTCGGGCTGGCAAAGCTGTGCGCGCTGGCGGGCGTCGGCGTCGGGCTGGTTCCCGCCGGCGGCGCGGAACTGCCGACCGACTGCGGCGCGGTGCTGCCGCCGCACGCCGCAAGCGTCGCCGCCCCCGAAAGCATCAACCAATGCCGCATCGAAACCCCCTGAACGCATCTGATTACGCGCCAAGGGTACGTCCGGGATGGTTAAGAAGCTGTTTAAGGATCAGGGTTTCCGGCGCGGAAACCGCGATTGTCCGCCGATGCTATTTCCCGCGCCGCTTGCGGTGCGATTCAAGGTCGAGCACCGCCGAATCCGCGCCTTCGGGCAACAGGCCCAGCCGCCGCGCGACTTCCTGATAGGCTTCGACCTCGCCGCCCAGGTCGCGGCGGAACCGATCCTTGTCCAGCTTCTCGCCGCTGACCATGTCCCACAGCCGGCAGCCATCCGGGCTGATCTCGTCGGCCAGGATGATGCGGCTATAGTCATTGTCCCAGATCCGCCCGAATTCGAGCTTGAAATCGACCAGCCGAATGCCGATCCCGGCGAACAGCCCCGACATGAAGTCGTTCACGCGGATCGCCATGTCGGCCATGTCGTGCAGCTCTTCCTGGCTCGCCCAGCCGAAGCACAGGATATGCTCGTCGGTGACCATCGGGTCGCCCAGCGCATCGTCCTTGAAATAATATTCGACGATCGTGCGCGGCAGCTGCGTGCCTTCCTCGATCCCCAGCTTCTTCGACAGCGAGCCGGCGACGACGTTGCGCACCACCACTTCGATCGGCACGATCTCGACCTGGCGGATCAGCTGCTCGCGCATGTTGAGGCGGCGGATGAAGTGCGTGGGGATGCCGATCGCGCCGAGCAGCGTGAAGATATGCTCGGAAATGCGGTTGTTGAGCACGCCCTTGCCGTTGATCGTGCCCTTCTTCTGGGCGTTGAACGCGGTGGCGTCGTCCTTGAAATACTGGATCAGCGTGCCGGGTTCGGGACCCTCATAGAGGATCTTGGCCTTGCCTTCGTAGATCTGGCGGCGACGTGCCATGGCCCATGTCCTTCAGAAACGATGCGCCCCGGCGGCGCGACGGATCGCGCGGGCGCCGGGGCTGTGGCGCGCCTATATCGAAACGGGCAGGCGCGCGCAATCAGTCGCTGGCCGCCGTTGCAGCCGCTTTGGCGGGACGCACGCGCGCACGCACTCGCCGCCAGACGAGCCAGCCGAGCAACAGGATCAGCGCGGGCGGACCGAGCAGCGCGAGCGCACCGAGCACGAACGCCAACGTGCCCTGCGCCGAGCTCGACAACAGATCGAGCGCACTGGCGAACGGCGCCCCGGCATCGAAGCCGCGGATCGCCCGGCCCGAGCGATAGCTGAACACCATCGGCGTGTTGGCGAGCGATTCGCGCTGCGCCGCGGCACCGGCCTGCACCGTCGCGACCCGCCCGGCCAGCTCGGCGCGCTGGCGCTGCAATTCGGCGCGCTCGCTCGCCGGCAGGTTGGTGCGCGCCAGCTGGCGGTCGATGCGCGCCAGGTCCTCGCCCGCCCGCGCGCGTTCGGCGGCGAGGCGCTGGATCTCCGCCCCGGCATCGCTGCCGGTGATCTCGGCATCGGTCAGCGTGCCTTGCGCCTTCTCGATCGCGGCGATGCCCTGCTTGCCGAAGGCGCGCGCGATGGCGGGATCGAGCTTGAACGCCAGCATCGCCTCGACCCGGTTCTCGCCGAGCAATTGATAGCGCATGCCGGTGATGCGGCAGCGCGCCACGCCGAGCTGCTCGCACGCCGCTGCATGCGCTTCCTGCGCGGCGGCGATCTGCACGCCGGGCAGGCTGAAGGCATAGCGATAGTTGAACGCGACGCCGGGCGCGGCGGTGACGGCGACGCCGGCGGGGGCGGACGGCTCGCTGACATCCATCGTCTGGGGCGAAGCCTGCTCGGCTTGCTGCTGCTGCGCTTCGGAGCATCCGGCCAACGCCGCGGCGATCACCAACAGCGACGAACTCGATTTCCATTTCATACGCATCCTCCATCACGGCTCATCGATGAGATGGCACGACTCGCCGCAGATGATACTTCATCACATTAGAGTGGATATCGCAATGCCACTTTTTCGCCATATTTGAGCGAAGCGCCGGATCGCGCGAACAAAGCATGTCCATTGTCACCGGGGGTGCGGCATTGCTATCGCGCGCGCATGGCCACCGACCTTTCAGACCCGTTCGACCAGATCGTCGACGCACCGTTCGATAGCGCGCTCAGCGAACGCTACCTCGTCTACGCGATGTCGACGATCACCGCGCGCTCGCTGCCCGATGTGCGCGACGGGCTGAAGCCGGTGCATCGCCGCCTGTTATGGGCGATGCGGCTGCTGCGGCTCGATCCCAATCAGGGGTACAAGAAATGCGCGCGGGTGGTGGGCGATGTGATCGGCAAATACCATCCGCATGGCGACCAGTCCGTCTATGATGCGATGGTGCGCCTGGCGCAGACCTTTGCGCTGCGCTACCCGCTGGTCGACGGCCAGGGCAATTTCGGCAATATCGACGGCGATAACGCCGCCGCCTATCGCTATACCGAGGCGCGGCTGACCCAGGTCGCGATCGACCTGATGGAGGGGCTGGACGAGGATTCGGTCGAATTCCGCCCGACCTATAATGGCGAGGAGCAGGAGCCCGAGCTGTTCCCCGGCCTGTTCCCCAATCTGCTGGCCAATGGCGCGGCCGGCATCGCGGTCGGCATGGCGACCAGCATCCCGCCGCACAACGCCGCCGAGATCCTCGACGCCGCGATCCTGCTGATCGACCAGCCAAAGGCCGAGGATGCGCAGGTGCTTGAACTGGTCAAGGGCCCTGATTTTCCCACCGGCGGCATCGTCATCGACAGCCCGACCGCGATCGCCGAGGCCTATGCCACCGGGCGCGGCAGTTTCCGCGTGCGCGCCAAATGGGCGCTTGAGGACCAAGGCCGCGGCACCTGGCAGATCGTGGTCACCGAAATCCCCTATGGGGTGCAGAAGGGCAAGCTGATCGAGCAGATCGCCGCGCTGGTGACCGAGAAGAAGCTGCCGATCCTGGCCGATGTGCGCGACGAATCCGATGCCGAAATCCGCATCGTGCTCGAACCGCGCGCGCGCACCGTCGATCCAGAAACGCTGATCGAGAGCCTGTTCCGCCTCTCCGACCTCGAAGTGCGCGTGCCGCTCAACCTCAATGTGCTCGACCACACCCGCACGCCGCGCGTGATGAGCCTGCGCGCGGCGATCGCCGCCTGGGTCGAGCACCAGTTCATCGTGCTGCGCCGCCGCTCGGAACATCGGCTGGGAAGAATCGCCGACCGGATGGAGCTGCTCGACGGCTATATCATCGCCTTCCTCAACCTCGACCGCGTGATCCAGATCATCCGTACCGAGGACGAGCCCAAGCCGGTGATGATGGCCGAGTTCGGCCTGACCGACCGCCAGGCCGAGGCGATCCTCAACATGCGGCTGCGCGCGTTGCGCAAGCTGGAGGAGATGGAACTGCGCAAGGAGCGCGACGCGCTGGAGAAGGAGAAGGGCGAGCTGGAGGCGCTGCTGTCGAGCGACGCGCGCCAGCGCACGCGGATGAAGCGCGACCTCACACGGATGCGCGACCGCTACGGCCCGCAGACTGACCTCGGCGCGCGCCGCACGCTGGTCGCCGAAGCCGCGCCGGCGCGCGAGATCCCGCTTGAGGCGATGATCGAGCGCGAGCCGATCACCGTCATCCTCTCGCAACGCGGCTGGATCCGCGCGATGCGCGGCCATGTCGACCTCGCGTCGGCCGAGACGCTCAAGTTCAAGGAAGGCGACGGCCCGTTCCTGTCGTTCCACGCGCAGACCACCGACAAGCTGCTGCTCGCCGCCGAGAATGGCCGCTTCTACACGCTGGCCGGCGACAAATTGCCCGGCGGGCGCGGCTTTGGCGAGCCGGTGCGGCTGATGATCGACTTGGGCGGCGGCACCGGCATCGTCGCGCTGCTGCCCGCCGGCAAGACCGCCAAGCTGCTGGTCGCGGCGAGCGACGGGCGCGGCTTCCTGGTCAAGGCGCAGGACGTGATCGCCGAGACGCGCAAGGGCAAACAGGTGGTCACGCCGCGCCCCGGCGCGCGGCTCAAGCTGGTCAAGCCGGTCGCGCCGGACCATGATTATGTCGCGGCGATCGGCGACAACCGCAAGCTGCTGGTATTCCCGATGAGCGAGCTGGCCGAGCTGGCGCGCGGCCAGGGCGTGCAGCTTCAGCGGTATCGCGACGGCGGCCTCAGCGACGCGGTCAGCTTCGTCTTTGCCGACGGATTGAGCTGGACGATGGGCGGCGAACAGGGCCGCACCCGGACCGAGACCGATCTGATGCGCTGGCGCGCGGCGCGCGGGGCCGCCGGGCAATTGCCGCCGACCGGCTTTCCGCGCGATAACCGCTTCTGATGCGGTAATATATTTCCCCTTGCCTTTAGCGGACGTTAACCAACGCGGCTTAGCCCTGTGGAGCCATGCTGCTATCGAGGCGAGCCCGATCCAGAAGCGACACGCCACCGGCAGCGGCCGGCGGCGTGCCGGCGCACATCCTGGATATGGCGGCCAGCGCGCAACTGCTCGACATGCTGCCGATCCCCGCCGCGATCCTGGAACGGCGTGACGGGCAATTCGTGCTGGAGACGGTGAACCGGTCGTTCCGCCTCGGCGGCCTCGGCACCCGCGCCGGCCAGTCGCCGCTGATCGCCGCGCTCGCCCCGCATATCGTCGAGTTCCTCGACACCGACGGCACTGAAATCGAACTCGACTGGGAATTGGGCGAAGCGGTCGACTGCCGCCATTTCCGCGTCCGCCTGGCGCGGCGGGAAGCCGAGAAGGGCGCCGGCCGCTGCCTCATCACGCTGATCGACCAGACCGGCGAACTGCGCACCCAGCGCAGCCTGCGCCGCGAGATGCTGACCGACAGCCTCACCGGCCTGCCCAACCGCGCGGGATTCGGCGAGCAGCTGGAAGGCGACTTCGAACAGGCCGGCATGGACCGCTATGCCGTGCTGGTCATCAACCTCGACCGGTTCAACCGGATCAATGCGTGCCTGGGCGGCCTGTCGGGCGACGAATTGCTGATCTCGGTCGCGCGGCGGATCAAGGGGGCGCTTCGCGCGCACGACATGCTCGCGCGCACCGGGGGCGACGAATTCGCGATCCAGCTGATGCTCGACGAAGGGCCGCACGACGCGCTGCACGTCGCCAAGCGCATCCACAATGCGCTGGCCACGCCGTTCCGCCTGTCCGATTTCGAGATCCGCGTCGATTGTTCGATCGGCATCGCGGTCGGCGACGACAGCGTCACCGATGCCGAGGAGCTGATCCGGCACGCCCAGTTCGCGATGAAGCGCGCCAAGCAGAGCGGCCGTACCGAAGTCTATCAGACCCGCGCCTTCGACCTTGCCCGCCAGCAGTTCAGCATCGAGACCGAATTGCGCCGCGCGATCGACGGCGAGGGGCTGACGCTCAGCTTCCAGCCGATCTGCGACCTCGCCACCGGCCGCATCACCTCGTTCGAGGCGCTGACGCGGTGGACGACCGAACGCGGCATCCCCGTCTCGCCCACCGATTTCATTCCGGTGGCCGAGGAATCGGGCCTGATCGTTCCGCTCGGCCGCTGGGCGATGGACTGCGCGGCGCGCACGCTGGCGCAATGGGACGAGGCGGCGGGCGGGGATTGCGGGGTCAATTTCGCGGTCAACCTGTCGGCCATCCAGCTCCACCGCGATCAGATCGCGCCGATGGTCGAGACCGCGCTGGCGGCGCATGGCGTGGCGGGCCGGCGCTTCACGCTGGAATTGACCGAAAGCGCGCTGGTCACCGATCCCGATCGCATCGCGCGGACGATGCACGCGCTCAAGGGGCTGGGCACCACGCTGGCGATGGACGATTTCGGCACCGGCTATTCCAACCTCGCCTATCTGCAAAGGCTGCCGATCGACGTGCTCAAGATCGACCGCAGCTTCGTGACCGGCATGCTTGCCGACCGCGACAAGATCGCGATCGTGCGCGCGATCCTCAGTCTGGCGCAGGCGCTGGGCATGCGCACCACGGCGGAGGGAATCGAAACCAACGAACTGGCCCAGACGCTGGCCGCGCTGGGCTGCAGCTATGGCCAGGGCTTCCTCTATGCGCGGCCGCTGCCGGCCGACGCCGCCTATTCGCTGCTCGCCGTCCGCAACAGCTGACCGACCACCGCGTCGGCGATGGCGTTCGCGCGCGCCGCGTCGGGAAAGCCCTCCGCGATCCACCGGTCGCGGATGCGGCGCAGCGCCTTCGCCACCTCCGGCCCCTTGCGCAGCCCGCGCGCGATCAACGCGCCGCCGGTGACCGGCAGGTCCGGCGGCACCCAGCCGGCCACCGATCGCGCCGCCGCCATTTGCCCCGCCAGCAGCAGCCGGTCGACCGCGCGATCGGGCGTGATGCGATAGGCGAGCCCCTGCGCCCCTTCCGCCAGATCGTCGACGATCGCGCTCGCCAGCGCCTGGCGCTGGGCATTGGAAAGCTTGAGCCGCGCGCCGACCGCATCGTTCGCCGCCGCCTCGCGCGGCAGCAGCGCGGCGAGCCGGCGGACCGCATCGGGCGCGATTCCCGCCGCGGTCTCGGCCTGCGCCAGCGCCGCGAGCCGCGCGAGCCCGGCATCGTCGATTTCCGGCACCACCGCCCGCAATACGCCATGGGCGACCATCAGCCCGGTCACGCGCACCGCATCCGTGGCGACCAGCAGTTTCAGCAATTCGTCGCGGATCCGCTCACGCGACAGCGCCATCAGGTCGTTGGCGCGCGCGATACAGGCGTCCAGCCCAGCCGGATCGGGCGTATCGCCGAACCGCGCCAGAAAGCGGAAGAAGCGCAGGATGCGCAGATGATCCTCCGCGATCCGCCGCAACGGATCGCCGATGAAGCGGATCTGCCGCGCGTCGAGATCGCCCAGCCCGCCGAAATAATCGAACACCTCGCCGCTCGCCGGATCGGCATAGAGCGCGTTGATCGTGAAATCCCGCCGCGCCGCGTCCTCCCGCCAATCGCCGGTAAAGGCGACGGTGGCGCGGCGCCCGTCGGTGGTCACGTCGCGGCGCAGCGTCGTCACCTCGACCACCGTGCCGCTGGCGACGGCGGTGATCGTGCCGTGCGCGATCCCCGTCGGCACCGCCTTGATCCCGGCGGCCTCGAGCAGCCTCACCACCGTTTCGGGCGGATGCGTCGTGGCCAGATCGAGATCGGTGACCGGCACGCCGAGCAGCGTGTCGCGCACCGCCCCGCCGACGAAGCGCGCGGCGCCATCGCCCAGCGCCGCGGTCAGCCGGTCCAGCCCCGGCCGGCGCCGCCAGTCGGCATCGGGCAGCGTCACGTCCATTTCAGCCGCCGCGACAGATTGACCAGCATCGCCGCGGTCGCCCCCCAGATGCGATGGCCGTTCCAGCCGATCTGGTAATAATGCCGGTCGCGCCCCTGCCATTCGACGCTCGCCTCGACATGGTTGGCCGGATCCAGCACGAACGCCAGCGGCACTTCGAACACCGCCGCGACCTCGCCGGGGTCGGGCGTGAAGACCAGGTCGGGCGGGATCACGCCGACCACCGGCTGCACCTCGAATCCGGTGATCGTGCGATAGCGGTCGGCATGGCCGATCAGTTCGACCAGCGCCGGATCGAGCCCGATCTCCTCCCGCGCCTCGCGCAGCGCGGCGGCGGTCGCGCCGGCATCCTCGGGATCGATCCGCCCGCCGGGAAAGGCGACCTGGCCGGGATGGCGGCGCAGCGAATCGGTGCGCCGCGTGAGGATCAGGCCGGGCGCGGCACGCTCGGTCACCGCCACCAGCACCGCGGCGGGCATCGGCGCGCGGTCGCCCTCCGCCGGATCGAGCGCGTCGCCGGCGAGCAGCACCGGCGCCTCGTCATGCGGCGCATCCAGCGCGGCGCGCAGGCGGGCGGCCAGCGTCATGCCGGCGCCACCGGAAAGAACGCGCCCCGGCTCCACACCCCGGCCGGCCGGGAGCCGTTGTCCAGCGCCAGCGCGGCCAGTTCGTAATAGACCGGCCGCGCGATCAGCGCCTCCAGCCCGGCGCGCACCGCCAGATAGGGGTGCGGACCATCGGCGCGCGCCGCGAACCGCAGCGGATGGTCCGGCCCCGCCGCAACCAGATCGCCGGTGTTCAGGCGAAAGGCGATCTCGGCCGCCGCCCCCTCCCCCTCCATTTTCATCTCGACCGCGACGAACGCCGCATCCTCGACCTCGATGTCCAGCTTTTCCACCGGCGTCACCAGCACATGCCGCCCATCGGGCTCGCGCCGCAGGATCGTCGAGAACAATCGCACCATCGCCGGGCGGCCGATCGGCGACCCCTGGTGATACCAGGTGCCGTCGCGCGCGATGCGCATGTCGCTATGCCCGCAATGATCGGGGTTCCAGCTTTCCACCGGCGGCAGCCGCCGTTCGCCGGCAAGCTCAGCGATCTGCGCGAGCGACAGGCTGGCGAGATCGGGCGGGGGCGGCATCGGCATGTCCTGCCGTTAGGCGCAATTGCCGCATCCGGTAAAGGGTCAGCCGGTCGCGCCCCGGCGCGGGCCGAGCATGCCCGCCGCCACGGGCACGTCGCCGCGCGCCAGCAACCGGCGCGGTTCGAACGGCCCGGGCAGCCGCCAGCCGCCGGTCCTGGCGGCATCGAACCCGAACTGCCCATAATATTCGGGGTCGCCGATCAGCATCAGCCGGTCGCCGCCAGTCACCCCGCCGCGATCCGCCATCGCGATCGCCCGCCACATCAGCGCGCGGCCGATTCCGGCATTCTGCCGCGCGGGCGCCACGGCGACCGGCCCGACCATGACCAGCGGCATCTGCCCGCCATCGTCGCCGTCCAGCGCGATCGGCCAGCACTGGATGCTGCCCACCAGCGCGCCGCCTTCGATCGCCGCAAAGCTCATCGCCGCGATCGGCGCCATCCCCGCGCGCACGCGATAGGCGGTACGCCCGTGCCGGTCGGCGCCGAACGCCGCGTCGAGCAACGCTTCGACCGCGGCTGCGGTCACCTGCGAAAGGGGCACCAGATCGAACAATCGCGCAACTCCACCGGCCGGCGGGATGGACGCCGGGGGCGCGGGCGTTTAGCCCTCAAGGCCGTCCACGCAAAGCCCAATCGAAAAAGGTGCCGCGATGAAACTATATGACGCACCCTGGGCGCCCAGTCCGCGCCGCGTACGCATCTTCCTCGCCGAAAAGGGGATCGAGGTCCCGCGTGAGGTGATCGACCTGCGCACCGGCGCGCACCTCACCGACGATTATCTGCGGATCAATCCGCGCGGCGCGGTGCCCGCGCTCGAACTGGCGGATGGCGAAGTGCTGTGCGAATCGGCGGCGATCTGCCGCTATTTCGAGGCGCTGCACCCCGATCCGCCACTGTTCGGCACCACCGCGATCGAGATCGGCCGGATCGAAAGCTGGACCCGCAGGATCGAGGGGGACGGCTATGCCGCCGTGGTCTATGCGCTGCGCAACACCGTGCCCGCGTTCAAGGACCGCGCGATTCCCGACGCGACGCTGGCGGTGGCGCAGATCCCCGACCTGGCGGCACGCGGCGCGTTGATGTGGGCGGGGTTCGTCGCGGCGCTCGACCGTCGGCTGGCGGATCGCGAATGGATCGCGGGCGATGCCTACAGCTATGCCGACATCACCGCGCTGGTGACGATCGACTTCGCCCGCGCGGTGAAATTCGCCGTGCCCGATCCGCTCGGCAACCTCGCGCGCTGGCACGCCGCGGCGGCGGCCCGGCCCAGCGCGGAAGCCTGACGGGCTTTTCGCGGCCGCGGCATCTGCTATGGGCGCGGCGTCATTCGGGTGGGGCCACGCATTGCACGATCTTCTTCAGCTTCAGGTTCGCGATTTCGAGGTGCGGGTGCTGACCGGCGTCTATTCCGAAGAGACCCACCTGCCCCAGCCGCTGCGCATCTCGATCACCGTCGACATGATCCCGCCTGAACGGTTCGCGCCCGATACGCCGCTCAGCGCGTCGAAAAGCTATCTCGACCTCAAGCACGCGGCGAGCGCGGCGCTGCCGCCCGGCGTGCATTTCACGCTGATCGAGGGCGTCGCCGATCATATCGCCGAAACGCTGTTCGTCGGCGATCCGCGCGTGCGGCGCGTGCAGGTCGAAATCGTCAAGCTCGCCATCGCCGAAGCCGACGAGCAGATCGGCATCACGATGGTGCGGCACCGGAAATAGATTGCCGTTCGGCGCACTCGAACGGGTGGGGGAGTGGGCCGACGCCGCAGCCGCGGGAGCGGAGCGATCAGCGCACGCACGCCCCCAGCTGCGCGATCACGAAGGCATAGTCTTCCCGCGCGATCGCCGCGTTCGCCGGCTCCAGCCCGGCCAGGCTGGCATCGGGCAGCGCGCGCGGCAGGCCGCAGGCCAGCCGATACCACAGCAAGGTGTCGCGCGGCGGCGGACCGGCGGCATCGTCGACGATCTCGCCCAGCGCCACCGCCCAGCGGCGCTGTTCGCCCGGCCGGCGCAGGATCGACAGCGAGATCGGCGCGCCGGTCGCCGTCTGCACGAAGATCTGCGTTTCGCCCTCGCCGGGCAGCGTGCCGGGAACGTGAAAGGCATTGCCCAGCCCGGTGACGGCGGGCGGCGCGGCGGGATCGACCATTTCCTGCACGATCCGCCGCACCAGCGCGTCCAGCTCGGCGGTCCAGGCGCGCTGCGCGTCGAGTCGCGGCAGCTGCACCATCGTCGGCTGCCCGGCGACCGGCCGCGCGAACAGCAGCACGCGCTGCTTGTTCAGCCGGGGCACGCGGCCGCGCGCATCGAGCGGCACGTCGACGACATAGCCGATTCGCGCCGGCATCGGCGCGGGGCTGCGAATCAGCGCCAGCACATCGGCCTCGACATAGAAGCGGGCATGGCCCGGCGGGGTGGCCAGCGCCTCCGCGCCCTTGATTCGCGTGCTGCTGCGAATCCGCGCATCGACCACCGCGGGCGCGGCGAACACCAGATCGGCGGCCGCGGCATAGGATGGCAGGACGACGCCGGTTTCGGCGACGATCTGCGCCTGAACCGGGATGGTAGTATGCGGCGAAACTGCGGCAAAAACGGCACAAAGCCGTATTACTGGACGGTCGAACATGCGTCATAGGCTATTCGAACGGAGCTGAACCATACAGAAATATTTCGGTCACGCGCCGATTATACGTTTATCGCGTCCGACAAAGCGTTTGCGTCATGCAAATCGCCGCGATAGGACTCGCCGCCTCTGCCGGGTTCAGGTGCTCCCCCAGCCTGCCGGTCGAGCCACGCCGATAAAGATGCCAAAGTGCCGGGCAACGGCGCGGCCGAATGAAGGAGTTATGTTGCTGAATGGCCTACGCAGATCGTGATGTAGGTGGCAGTCGCGTCGTTGCGATCGTTCTCGTCGCGGTGATTCTCGCCGTTACGGGTTACGCATTCGTGACCGGTCTCGCTTACCAATATATCAAGAAGCAAGCGGAGAAGATGGACGTCTTCGACATCGAGGAGCCGCCCCCCCCGCCCGAGGAAGTGCCGCCGCCGCCCCCGCCCGACACGCCGGTTCCGCCGCCGCCCACCACCGTGGTCGTGCAGAAGCCGATCGTCCAGGTGCCCTCGCCCCCGGTCCAGATCGACATGAGCACGCGGATTCCGCCGAGCCAGCCGCCGACGCCGCCCGCGCCGCCGGCCCCGCCCGCGCCGCCGCCAGCCCCGCCCAGGATCGCCAAGAAGCTCACCCCGCGCGGCGCGCCGAGCAGCTGGGTGACCGACGACGATTATCCCCCGGCCGCGCTGCGCTCGGGCGATGCGGGTTCGACGGGCTTCCGGCTCGATGTCGGCCCCGACGGGCGCGCCACCAACTGCTCGGTCACCTCGTCATCCGGTTCCTCGCTGCTGGATCAGACCACCTGCCGCCTGTTGTTGCGGCGCGCGCGGTTCAATCCGGCCGAGGACGAAAGCGGCAACAAGATCTCCGCCGTGTACAGCAACCGGATCACCTGGAAGATCCCGCAATAACGATCATCGCCGGCTTCCGCCCCCGGACCCGGCAGACCATGACGATTTAGATAGAGGAAAGACCGAAACATGCTCACCACCCTTCTCGCCGCAGCGGCTGCGGCTCCGGCCGGCGAAAATCCCTACGGCCTCGGCCCGGCGCTCAAGGAAGGCGGCATCATCGCGCAGTCGACCTTCGCGATCCTGACGCTGTTCCTGTTCTTCTCGCTCTACATCCTGTTCACCAAGCTGTTCGAGCAGCAGAAGATCATCAACCAGGGCAAGCGCGTGCGGGCGACCTTCTGGCAGGCCAACAGCCTGCGCGAAGGCGCGGCGAAGCTCGAGAAGAACTCGGCCTATCGCCAGATCGTCGACGACGGCATCGCCGCGCAGGAACAATACACCCTGCTCAAGGATCCGGTCGAGGCGCATGACTGGCTGCACGGTTCGCTGGCGCGTTCGGAGGCGTCGATCACCTCGTCGCTCAACGGCGGCCTGGCGTTCCTCGCCACCTGCGGCGCGACCGCGCCGTTCATCGGCCTGTTCGGCACCGTGGTCGGCATCTATCGCGCGCTCATCAAGATCGGCGCGGCCGGCCAGGCGTCGATCGACGCGGTCGCCGGCCCGGTGGGTGAGGCGCTCATCATGACCGCGCTCGGCCTGGTCGTCGCGGTCCCGGCCGTGCTCGCCTACAACTTCCTGCAGCGCCGCAACAAGGCGATCGCCGAGAATCTGAGCGCCTTTTCGAACGACGTGCTCGGCTTCCTCGCCTCGGACGGCCGCGTGCGTCCGGACGTGAAGGGCGCCAGGGCCCCGGCCAAGCCGCCGGTGACCGGCACGACGACCGCCGGCCAGACCGGTGGCGTGTCGACCGCGCCGAAGGCCTGAAGACGACAGGGCCGGGTGGCGGAAACGCCGCCCGGCCATGCCACCCCGTGCGGGTGGCGGATGCTTGAATAGGAACAACCGATGGCGATTAGCACGGGCGGCGGCGGTGAAGACACCCCGCTTTCGGACATCAACACCACGCCCCTGGTGGACGTGATGCTGGTGCTCCTCATCATCTTCCTGATCGCGGTGCCTGTCGTGATTCAGACGGTCGATCTGGCGTTGCCGAAGGTGCGCTTCGAACCGACCACGACCAAGCCCGAGAATATCGCGCTTTCGGTCACCGGCCAGGACGGCAAGTGCCAGGTCTATTGGAACACGGCGCCGATCGCGAGCGGCGACCTGCTGAAGCGCGGCAGCGACAAGCTCAAGGCCGTGGTCGACCGGCTGGGCGCCAACATCACGGCGGACGACATTCCCGAAGTTCATATCCGCGGCGACATCAACACGCCTTATCGCTGCATCGGCGCCGTCATCTATACGATGCAGACCGCCGGCTTCGTGAAGGTCGGGTTCATTTCCGAGCCCGAGCCCGGCACCCAGGCCGCGCAGTAAGCCCGCAGTTCAGGAGTAACACATCATGGCAATGAGCGGCGGCAAGGACGATGGCGAGCCGATGATGGAAATGAACACGACGCCGTTGATCGACGTCATGCTCGTTCTCCTCATCATGTTCATCATCACCATTCCGATCCAGACCCACGCGGTGAAGGTCGATCTTCCGCAGAATACCGGCGACAACACCCCGCCGCCGGTCGAACCGCAGAAGAACAAGATCACCATCGACCCGGCCGGCAACATCTTCTGGAACGGCAATCCGGTGACCCCGGTGACGCTGCGCCAGTATCTGGACGCCAGCGTCCAGATGAGCCCGGAACCGGAACTGCACTTCCAGCCCGATCCGCAGGCGCGCTACGAAGTCGTCGACAGCGTGCTGGCGACGATCAAGCGGTCGTCGGTCACGAAGCTCGGCTTCGTCGGCAACGAGCAGTATCGCGCCGACTTCTGATCCCGGTCTTTCCAGGATCGACGCGATGAAGGGGTGGCTTCGGCCACCCCTTTTTTCGTCGTGCCGCATCGGCATCGGCGCACCATCTTGCACAAACGGATCTCATCGCGGCTGCGTGTGACGCATTCGCGACGTGCATTTTCCGTTGTCATCAAAGTGCAACATTCGCAGTTGCGCCTGTGCAACATAATTGACACCATCCTGTCATCGAAATGTAACAAACAGGAGAAGATGTCGTGCGCCACCTCATCGCTTCGATCATGCTAGCCGCACCGCTGGCGCTGATCCCCGCAGCGCAGGCCGAAAAGGTCGAGGGCGCCTATGCGCATGCGACGATCCAGCGCGGCGACTATGCCGCCGCCGAGCGCAAGCTGCTCGCCGATGCGCGAGTGTTTCCGAACAAGCCCGAAGTTCTGCTGAACCTTGCCGCGATCTACACCAGGACCGGCCGCCACAGCGAAGCCCGCGCGCTCTACAACCATGTGCTCGCGCTGCAACCCGTGGCGATGGATGTCGTGGACGGCCAGATCGCGCCGTCTCACCTGATCGCCGAACGCGGCATGCGCCAGCTCGACGCCGCGCGCATGGCGGCACGCTGAACCGATCCGCGGGGCAACGCGACGCCGCCGATGCGGCATCGGCTACGACTTGAGCCTATAATCTGGGCAGCGTGACCCCGCGCTGCCCCATATATTTGCCGGCGCGGTCGGCATAGCTGGTCTCGCACGGCTCGTTCCCCTTGAGGAACAGGAACTGGCACGCGCCCTCATTGGCATAGATCTTGGCCGGCAGCGGCGTGGTGTTCGAGAATTCCAGCGTCACATGCCCTTCCCATTCGGGCTCGAGCGGGGTGACGTTGACGATGATCCCGCACCGCGCATAGGTCGATTTGCCGAGGCAGATCACCAGCACGTCGCGCGGCACGCGGAAATATTCGACCGTCCGCGCCAGCGCG
Organism: uncultured Stakelama sp.; assembly: GCA_964413495.1. GTDB lineage: Bacteria > Pseudomonadota > Alphaproteobacteria > Sphingomonadales > Sphingomonadaceae > Sphingomonas. Next base: position 109,782 of record CAYPRW010000005.1, read on the forward strand.
AAGCTGTTGGGCGGGATGATGCAGACATCGGTCTGCCGGTCGACGAAGCTGTTCGCCGCGAAATCCTTGGGATCGACGACCGCGCTGTCGATATTGGTGAAGATCTTGAATTCGTCCGACACGCGCGCGTCATAGCCATAGGACGACAGGCCGTAGGAAATGCACCCCTCACGCCGTTGGGCTTCCACGAACGGCTCGATCATGCCGTGATTCTGGGCCTGCTCGCGAATCCAGCGGTCGGAAAGAATGCTCATGGCGATGGTTCTAATGCGGATTCGATGCGGGCGGAACTTAAGAAGGTGATTGCTCGCACAAAGGCACGAAGACACGAAGAGAAGAAGGTTTTTTCACGCAGAGGCGCAGAGAGCGCAGAGATGTGGACTCTAATGACGCTAAGCTTCTGCACAGCTCCAACGCAGCGGCCAGCGGCGCCATTGAAGGAAGGAATGCCGCTGACGCGGCAGGACACCCCCTCTGCGCCTCTGCGTCCTCCGCGCCTCTGCGCGAACAAACCTTCCTTCCTTTGTGCCTTCATGCCTTCGTGCGAGCCAAAAACTCACCCGATCCCCAGATCCGCCGGCCCGAACGCATGCGGCAACAGCTCGGACAGAAGATGCGTCTCAAACGCCTCCCCCTCCGCCCCCGCGCAATAGACGGCAAGGTCGCGCCCGCCCATCTGCGCCGCCTCGTTCAGCACCTGCCTGCACCGCCCGCACGGCCGGATCGGCTCCCCGCCCCGCGCGACGCCGTCGGCCATCATCCCACCGACGATTCCCACCGCGACGATATCGCGCAGCCGTCCCTCGGCATTGGCGCGCGCGGTCGCCACCGTCTCGGCGCAGAGCGACAGGCCATAGCTCGCATTCTCGAAATTGGCGCCGGTGATCACGCTGCCGTCGGTCAGCAGCAGCGCCGCGCCGACCGCGAAGTTCGAGTAGGGCGCGTGCGCGTTCCGCGCCGCCCCGCGCGCCGCGGCGATCAGCCGGCGGGCAGCGCCCTCGGAACACTCGCTGCTCATCGCGCCACCACATCCCAATTGACCGGCCCGTCGATGCCGTCGACGCGCCGGAAACGGCTGCTCCGCCACATCCGCCACGGCCGCGCGGCATAATCGGGCGCGAAGAAGTCGCCGGTCACCCATAACGGGCGCGGGATCGCCTCGCTCACGCGATATTCCGCCTCGAACGCGGGCGAGACGCGCAGCACCACCGGCTTGCCGCTATGCGTTTCGATCCCCGCTGCCAGCTGACAGATCGAATCGAGCACGATCTGCCGCGCCGGCCGCGCCGGGCAATCGTCATGGAAATCGAGATCGACCGCCGCCGGCAGCGCGTCGGCATCGCGCGGCACCGTCGCCGCGAACGCTCCCGCCTGGCCTCCCGCCGGCGCGCACAGCGAAAACACATGAACCGCCCCACGGCGGATGCCCGCCCCGGCCAGCGCCGCCCAATGCGCCGGGAACGAAGCGTCGCGCAGATCGGCCCCGGCGGTCGCGCGGACATAGGCGAAGTCGACGTCGCGCGCCTTGACCATCGCCCAATCGATCGCGCCATCGGCGTCCGACACGTCGACGCCCTGCACGGCATAGTCGTCACGCGACGGCGCCCACCGCCCGGCCAGCCACCACGCCCCACCACCGATCAACGCCAGCGCGAGCACCCCCCACGCCAGGATGCGCAGCGCCCTCATGCCTTGATGTGCAGCACGCAGATCAGCGTGAACAGCCGCCGCGCAGTGGCGAAATCGATCGCGATCTTGCCTTCCAGCCGCTCCATCAACAGCCGCGCCGCATCGTCATGGATGCCGCGCCGCGCCATGTCGATCGTCTCGATCTGCTGCGTCGTCGCATGGCGGATCGCCTGGAAATAGCTGTCGCAGATCGCGAAATAGTCCTTGATCGGCCGCCGGAACCGCCCGAGCCCCAGGATCAGCGTCTCCAGCAGGCTGTCATCCTCGCGCTTGATGTCGATCCCCAGCCGCCCTTCCTGCACCGACAGCGCGATGCGGTACGGCCCGGCATAGCCGTCGGGATAGGCGCGTTCCGGCGCGAAACTGTTGTCCTCGATCAGGTCGAAGATCGCGATCCGGCGCTCCTGCTCGATATCGGCCGAACGCCAGATGATCGTGCGTTCGTCCAGGGTGACATCGATGATCCGCGGATCGGCCATGGCGCGTGTCTACGCATCTCGTGGAAAAACAGGAACCGATTTTCCGTGCGCGAGGTGGCGTTCGGCTCGTCCACGTTATACACAGGCGTCCGGTGTTCCGGCATTCCGGCGCCCGGTTAAGAGTGAACCATGGCCACGCTAGCAACCATTTCCCCCGCCCCGGCGGACGCCGCCCCGCGCCTGCCGCAGAATGTCGAGGCGGAGGCCGCGCTGCTCGGCGCGATGATGATCGACAACCGCCTGGCCGACGACATCGTCGAGGTCATCCAGGACCAGCATTTCTTCGAGCCGGTGCACGGCCGCATCTTCAAGGCGATCAAGACGCTGCGCAAGAACGACATGCTGGCGACCCCGGTGACGCTCAAGCCGCTGTTCGAAAAGGACGAGGGCATGGCCCAGCTGGGCGGCCCGGCCTATCTCGCGCAGCTCACCGGATCGGGCGCGGGGCTGATCGGCGCGCGCCAGTTCGCGCGGCAGATCTACGACCTCGCGCTGCTGCGCGAGCTGGTGACGGTCGGCCGCGAGATGGTCGACAAGGCGCTCGACACCAGCGAGGACGTCAACCCGCGCGAACAGATCGATCGCGCGGAAGAGGCGCTGTTCAAGGTCGCGGCCGACGGCGGCACCGCCAACACCGTCAAGTCGTTCAACGAAGCGACCAAGATCGCGCTGGAAATGGCCAAGCGCGCGCAGAGCGCGGGCGGCGGCGTCGCCGGCGTCACCACCGGCTTCGATTCGGTCAATACGCGGATCGGCGGCCTGCATCACAGCGACCTCATCATCCTTGCCGGCCGCCCCGGCATGGGCAAGACCTCGCTCGCCACCAACATCGCCTATAACGCGGCGCGGCGGCTGATGGACGATATCCGCCTTGGCATCAGCCCCAAGGAATCGATCGGCGCCAAGGTCGCGTTCTTCAGCCTGGAAATGTCGGCCGACCAGCTGGCAATGCGCATCCTGTCCGAACAGTCGAAGATCGCGTCCGAGGCGCTGCGCATGGGCAATATCAGCAAGGCGGAGTTCGGCCAGCTCGCCGCCGCCGCCGCCGATCTCGAACAACTGCCGCTCTATATCGACGACACCGCCGGCCTGACGATCAGCGCGCTGCACAGCCGCGTGCGCCGGCTCCAGTCCAAGCATGACGGCGAACTGGGCCTGGTCGTGGTCGACTATCTCCAGCTGCTCCAGGGCAGCGGCAACAATCGCGACGGCAATCGCGTGCAGGAGATCAGCGAGATCAGCCGCGGCCTCAAGACGCTGGCCAAGGACATCAACGTGCCCGTCATCGCGCTCTCCCAGCTCAGCCGCGCGGTGGAGTCGCGTGAGGACAAGCGCCCGATGCTGTCGGACCTGCGCGAATCGGGCTCGATCGAGCAGGACGCCGACATGGTGTGGTTCGTGTTCCGCGAGGATTATTATGTCGCCGCGCGCGAACCCAAGCGGCCGCGCGAAGGGGACGATCCCAAGACGTTCGAGGATCACGCCAGATGGGCGCTCGACATGGAACGGGTGTTCGGCCTGGCCGAGCTGATCATCGCCAAGCAGCGCCACGGCGCAACGGGCAAGGTGACGCTGAAGTTCGAGCCCAACATCACCCGCTTCAGCGATTATGCCGGTGACGTGACCGGGCCATATGGCGACTGAGAGGAGCGGCGGCCGCGGCCGCCGCTCCGGGATATTCAGCGGTCCTGTTCGCTGCTGCCGTCCTGATCGTCCTGCCCGGTCCGCACCGTCCGTTCGCCCTGCTGATCGCCAGCCTTGCCGAACTTGTCCTCGTCGCGGCGCTGCTGCTGATTCTGCTGGCCCTGCTGCCGCTCCAGCCCCTGATCGCGCTGCTGGTTCTGCTGGCCGCCGGGATTGCGGTCCTGATCTTGATCGCGCTCGTTCATGGCTTCTCTCCTGTGAAGCCCCGCCCGAACCTCTAACGGGCGCCTGCGGCGATCGATCCTCGATCCGTCGCATCCATTTGCGCTGAAACGAAAAAAATCCCGCCAGCTCGTGGAGCTGGCGGGTCTGAAAGATGCCGGACGTGCCAGGAGCGAACCCGCACCCCCGGCAAGGGGTATCATGCAATCCGGCTGGCGAAGGGACCGATACGCCCCTTCGCCAGCGCGCGATTACATCTTGAGTTCGAGCTGAAGCCCGATCGTCCGCGGGCGAATGCGATCCGACGTGGCGAACGGCAGCAGCGGCGAGGCCGGCCGCACACGCGGATTCTCGTCCGAGATATTGTCGACGAACAGCGACGCATTCCACCCGTCCGGCGATTCAAGTCCGATGTTCAAACGGCCCAGGATGATATCGTCGCCTTGCAGCGAAGCCGCGGCGGTCCCCGCAGGCGTCAGCATCTTCGACACATAGTTGACCGAAGCGTCGACGCTGAGCGTATAATCCCCGCCCACCGGCGTTTCATAGCCGACAAAGCCGCTGACGGTGATCGCCGAGGTTTCCGGCGGGCGCGACCCCTTCGGGTAGAGCAGCGGCCCCGCGGGCACCGCGAGCGTCGGCGCGCCGCGCACGTCCTCATCGAACTTGAGATCGTTCCAGCTGAACGTGCCGCCGATGCTGAACCCGGGCGCCGGACGGAAGGTCAGGCTGGCGTCGATGCCCGGCCCTGACACGCCCGGTGAATTGGTCGGCACGTTCACGACCGCCGGACCGATCAGGGTCGTGCGAACCTGGATCGTGTCTTTCCACTTGATATAATAGGCCGCGATCTCATAGCTCAGCATGCGGTCGAACAGCGACCCCTTGCTGCCGATCTCGTAATTGGTCAGCCGGTCCGGCTGAACGGCGGACTGCAGGCCCGGCGTCAACTCAAGGATGGCGCCGGACTGGGCAAAGCCGCTGCGGAACCCCTGCGAGAAGCTGGCATAGAGATTGGCCGCCTCGCCCGCGTCATAGGCGATCACGACGCGGCCGGTGAGCGGATCGAACGAGTCGCCGCCGCGCGCCAGCGTGGTCTTCGACGGATCGAGCGGCGAACGCTGGATCGTCTCGACCTCGTCATGGAAGTAGCGCAGCCCGCCCGTGATCTTGAGCGGCCCGAAGCTGCGCGACAATTCGCCATACAGCGCGAAGGACCGCGAAAAATAGGAGTCGACCGAAAAGCCGCTGAGGAAGGCCGGCACGGCCGCCGCATTGTTGAACCTGAACGACTGCACGTCCTGTTCGTTGCGGTACATCGCGCCGAGCGACCATTGCCAGGGCGATTCGCCGGTCGAGACGAGACGCAGTTCCTGCGACGTCAGATTGGCGGTCAGCTGGGTGAAGGTGGTGTCGATCGGATTGGTCGAACTGCCCGTACTGTTGATGCTGCGCACCTTGAACTTGATCTTGTTGGTCGCGCTGGTGAGCGACGCGCCGTCAAAGTCATAGGTCATGGTCAGGCCAAAGGCGTCGAACCGATTGAACGAAGTGTCGTCCACACCCGACGGCGTCGTCATATTGTCGAAACCGACATCGGGGGCCCTGCGGTTGGTCCGCGACAGCCAGGCCGATGCCTGGATCTGGAAATTGTCGGTCGGCGCCGCCAGCAGCTTGCCGCGGAAATTGTGGCCGCGGTCGCTGTTGACATCGACCGAATTGGTGACGGGCCGGTCGAGCCAGCCGCTGTTGCTGGAATAGCCGGCCGAACCGCGGAACGCCAGCTTGCCCGGAATGATCGGCACGTTGATCATGCCGTCCGCGCGGAAGTTCGTGCCGCCATGCTCGGTCAGCGAGACGGCGCCACGGCTCTTGAACGAGATCTCGTCCAGATCGGGCTTGCCGGTCAGCACGCGCACCACGCCGTTCAGGTTGCCCGCGCCGTACAGCGTGCCCTGCGGCCCGCGCAGCACCTCGATCCGTTCAAGGTCATAGACCGAATTCGTGTCCGGCACATAGGGAAAGCGGATGAACGCGAACGCCGCATCGTCGAGGTAGAAGCCGACCGTGCTGGCGCCGCCCGCGATCGACCCGTTGCTCGAAACGCCGCGGATGCCGACCTTGGTCAGCGTCGACTGGCCCGCAGTATAGGCGGCGATGCCCGGCGTCGACCTCAACGCTTCGGTGACGCTGGCAAAGGACGATTTGTCGAGCTGCTCGCCGCTCAGCACCGCAATCGAGATCGGCACGTCCTTCAGGCTTTCGTTGCGCTTCTGCGCGGTGACGACGATGTCGTCCTTGCCCGCCTCGTCGGCAGCCGCCTGCGGGTCGGGCGCCGTCTGCGCCTGAGCCGTCCCCGCCATGACGACAACACCGCCCATGGCAGCCGCCGCGAGCAGCGCCGAACGGAGCCGGAAAACAGCGTTGAAATGTCCGATTTTCATATGGTTACTCCCCCAAAAATCTGATGCGGCCGAGTTTCCCGCGATTTTCATTATTTCTACGCTCGGTATCCGCGCTGCAATAATAGGATTATATAGCCATTCGTCAAACCATAAATTATATCAATATCTGCATTCCGAATGGGTTCGATGACGCTACACGGATGCCGGGAGATATCAGCTTATATGACGAAACTATCAGTGATCGCGAAGGCTGGGATTGCTCCGTTGCATATCAGGCATGTGTTGGACTGTTTGTGCCCGCATCCGCATGTTTCACATCGGCAAGGGCCATCGCGCCAGATTCCAATTCCTCCCGGACATTGCAGTCTTCTAATATCTTAGATATTGGATGGCAACAAGCTGCAACGATTTTATCGGTTCGTGCGGTCGTGATGCGGGGAGAAACGGCGAATGAGTGGGTCCAATGGCGGAAACAGGGCCGTTTCGGAAACGCCCATGCCCTTCTCTCAAGGCTATACATGGTATGTCCTGTTCCTGCTGACGATGGTCGCCGTGTTCAACACGATGGACCGAATCGCACTTTCCGTCCTCGCGCCCGGGATCAAGGTCGACCTGCATCTTTCGGACGGGCAGGTCGGCCTGCTGGTCGGCCTCGCCTTCTCGCTGGTATATGCGGTGTGCGGCATTCCGATCGCGCGGCTGGCCGATCGCGGCAATCGCCGCAACGTCGTCGCCGTGTCGCTTGCGGTGTGGAGCGTGATGACGGCGCTGACCGGCGCGGCGACCCATTTCTGGCACCTGCTGATGGCGCGGATCGGCGTGGCGGTGGGCGAATCCGGCGCGCTTTCGCCTTCGGCCTCGATCATCTGCGACTATGCGCCGCTGGAAAAACGTGCCGGCTTCTTCGCGATTCACGGCCTGGGCAGCGCCATGGGTGCCACCGCCGGCATCATGCTGGCCGGATGGCTGGGCGGCGTCATCGGATGGCAATGGACGTTCGTTGCCTTGGGCGTGCCCGGTATCGCCTTTGCCCTGCTGGTCAGGCTCACCTTGCGCGAGCCGGTGCGGGGCATGTTCGACGCCAGGCCGCCCGAACCGGACCCGGGCTTTGCCGAGGCGGGCAGGACGCTGCTGCGCTGCGTCACCTACAAGCGGATCGTCATCTGCAACGTCATCATCGGGCTGGTCTTCAGTTCCCTGCAGGGCTGGTGGCCGTCATTCTTCATGCGCTCGCACATGCTGAGTTCCGCGAGCACCGGCCTTTATTACGGCCTCGCCCAGGGCGTGGGCGGGCCGTTGGGCATATTGCTGGGCGGATTGGTGGCCAACAGGATCATCAAATACGACGTCCGGCTGCCGCTGAGGATCGCGGCGGCAGGGATGTTCCTCAGCGTGTTCACGATCGTCGCGACGCTCATGGTCGCTTCGCCGCTGGTCGCGGCCGTGTGGCTTGGCCTGTCGATCATGCTCACATCCGTCATCCTCGCCCCGATGCTGGCGGCGGTCTACAGCGTCGTTTCCGCGAATATGCGCGCGACGGCCGGGGCGATCTCGAACTTCTTCTCGATCGCGCTGGGCCTCAGCCTGGGCGCGTTTCTGATGGGGTGGTTGAGCGATATGCTGGCGCCGGATCTGGGCGTCGAATCGCTGCGCTACGCCATGCTGGCGCCGGTTCCGCTGCTCGCGGTCGCGGCACTGGTGCTGTGGGCGGCCGCGCAAAGCCTGCCCAGGGACATTGCGAACGTCGAATGACGCAAGCGCCTGCGCTGCCACGATCCCAAGATTCCAACCCCAAGATTCCAACCCCAAGATTCCAACCAACGGGACCCCGACATGACTGAACAGCGCCGGCTTCAATTTCTGTTTCTTGGCGGAACCGGCTATATCGGGCCATATCATGTGCGCGAGGCATTGGCCGCCGGACATCGCGTCGCGGTTTTCAACCGCGGCAAGACCGCGCCCGGCGCACTTCCCGAGGGGGTGGAGCAGATCATCGGCGATCGCGACGGAGAACTGGATGGAATCGCGAACCGCGATTGGGATGTCGTGGTCGATCTGGCGACCTATGTGCCCGGCCGCGTGCGCAGCCTGGGCGCCGCGCTGAAGGGGCGGGTCGGGCTCTATGTCTTCATGTCGACCATGATGGTCTATGACGAGAAGGCGGAAGCCGGCGCATTGACCGAAGCCAGCCCGGTGCATGAATATCACGGCAAGGACGATCCCTTCGGCCTGGCCCAGCCCGCCCATTACGGCGCGTTCAAGATCTTGTGCGAGCGCGAGGCCGAGCGGCTGTTCCCGGGGCGCACCCTGGTGCTGCGCCTGGGCCATATCGTCGGGCCGGCCGATTGGCATGGCGGCTTCACCTATTGGCCGGCGCGCATCGCGCATGGCGGCGACGTCGTCGTGGCGGGCGAGGCGGACACGCCGGTTCAGGTCATCGACGTGCGCGATATCGCGCGCTTCACGATCGGGATGTGCGAACGGGATCGCATCGGTATTTATAACGTCACCGGCGCGTTGGGCGCGCTGCGGCTGCGCGAACTGGTCGATGCCGCGCGTGAGGAAAGCGGAGGATCGGCGCGCGCCCATTATCTGCCGCCGGCCTTTGTCGAGGCGCATGGCGGCGCCGAGCAATGGGCGATGCTGCTGTTCTGGACGGCGGGTCCGGGCGGATATGCCGCGCACATGCGGATGGATACCGCGCGCGCATGTGCCGCCGGCCTCAAGCTCCGCTCGCTGCAAGAGACGTTGCGCGACACGCGCACCTGGTATGAAGGGCTGTCGGCTGAGCGGAGAAATGCGCTGGTCACGATGTGGGGCCGGAATGCCGATGGCGCCCGCATCGCCATTCCCCGGCCCTGGGAAGCCTATCTGGCGGAGGAATCGCAGCTGCTGGACAGCTGGCGCGCCTCGGCCGGCGGGATGAGCGTGTCGAACGTCCTGCGCGCCGTGTCGTGGCACTGAAGCGCATGGCATCGGACTGGCACGAACACCGCCCGACATCAGGCGAAACGGATGACGGCCCGCCCAGCGCGATCTTCGACACGCTTTCGATCGACGAACGATCAGCTGTGGATCGCCGCGATCCTCGGCCAGACATTCCCATCCACAGATCAACCGACAGGACCCCGACATGACTGAAAAGCGCCGGCTTCAATTCCTGTTCCTGGGCGGAACCGGCTATATCGGGCCATATCATGTGCGCAAGGCATTGGCGGCCGGACATCGCGTCGCGGTTTTCAACCGCGGCAAGTTCGCGCCCGGCGCACTTCCCGAAGAGGTGGAGCAGATCATCGGCGATCGCGACGGTGATCTGGGTGGAATCGCGAACCGCGATTGGGATGTCGTCGTCGATCTGTCGACCTATGTGCCCGGCCGGGTGCGCAGCATGGGCGCCGCGCTGAAGGGACGGGTCGGGCTTTACGTCTTCATGTCGACCATGATGGTCTATGACGAGAAGACGGAAGCCGGCGCATTTACCGAAGCCAGCCCGGTGCACGAATATCGCGGCGATGTGGATCCCTTCAGCCTGACCGAGCACACCCATTACGGCGCGTTCAAGATCTTGTGCGAGCGCGAGGCCGAGCGGCTGTTTCCGGGACGCACCCTGGTGCTGCGCCCGGGCCATATCGTCGGGCCGACCAATTGGCATGGCGGCTTCACCTATTGGCCGGCGCGCATCGCGCATGGCGGCGATGTCGTCGTGGCGGGCGAGGCGGATACGCCGGTTCAGTTCATCGACGTGCGCGATCTCGCCCGCTTCACGATCGCGATGTGCGAACAGGATCGCGCCGGCATCTACAACGTCACCAGCCGGCTGGACGGACTGCGGCTGCGCGAACTGGTCGACGCCGCGCGCGAGGAAAGCGGAAGATCGGCGCGCGCCCATTATCTGCCCCAGGCCTTTATCGACGCCCATGGCGGCGCCGAGCAATGGGCGATGCTGCTGTTCTGGACCACCCGGCCGGGCGGATATTCCGCGCACATGCGGATGGATACGGCGCGCGCATGTGCCGCCGGACTGCAGCTTCGCCCGCTGCACGAGACGTTGCGCGACACGCGCACCTGGTACGAAAGTCTCTCGGCCGAGCGGAAGGACGCCGTCGTCACGATGTGGAGCCTGAACGCCGAGGGCGCGCGCATCGCCATTCCCCGGTCGTGGGAGGCCTATCTGGCGGAGGAAGCCGAGCTGCTGGACAGCTGGCGCGCCTCGGCCGGCGGGATGAGCGTGTCGAACGTCCTGCGCGCCGTGTCGTGGCACTGAAGCGCATGGCATCGGACTGGCACGAACACCGCCCGACATCAGGCGAAACGGATGACGGCCCGCCCAGCGCGATCTTCGACACGCTTTCGATCGACGACCTCGATCGTCCGGAACGGCCGTTGCGCGACAAGATCAATGCCGCCCGCGACCTGCGCGACCTGATCCGTCGCGATCCGCACCGGCCGATCTTCCACTTCGTCGCGCCCGAAGGCGTGGCGAACCCGTTCGATCCCAACGGCGCGATCTACTGGAAGGGCAAATATCACCTCGGCTATCTCTATCAGAAGCTGGTCGACGGAAAGCGCCAGCATGTGTGGGGCCATGCGGTCAGCATCGATCTGGTCCACTGGACGCGCTATCCCGACATGCTGGATATCCGGCCCGGCGATATCGAGCAGGGCATCTTCAGCGGTGGCGCCTTCGTGTCGCGCGAGGGGATACCGCATGTCGCCTATTTCGGCACGGGCGTGTCCGCGAACCTGCTGGCAAGGGCGCTGGACGATGATCTGCGGCATTGGGAAAAGCTGCAGGAACGCGGCGCGCTGCGGCTTCCGGCCGCGTCACCGCCGCACGACTATACGGTGTTCGATCCGCACATCTGGTACGATGCCGAAGCAGACCGATACTACCAGATCAGCGGCGGGATGAAGCCGGCCTTCTTCACATCGCACGATCTTGAGAGCTGGCAATTCGTCGGCAGCGCGGTCGATCGCAGCGACGGCTCGCTATTGTGGTTCGAAGACCTGTCGTGCCCCGCCTTTTTCCGGATCGGATCGAAGCATGTGCTGCTGTTCATCAGCCATGAACTGGGCGCGCAATATTATATCGGGTCGTTCGCCGACGGAAAGTTCACGCCGGAAACCCATGGCCGGATGAACTGGCCCGGCGGCACCTTCTTCGCGCCCGAACAGCTCGCCGACGCCCGCGGGCGCAACATCGTCTGGGGCTGGATCGTCCAGCCGGCCAAGCCGCCGCACCTGCCCGATCATGGCTGGTCGGGAATCATGAGCCTGCCGCGCATCCTGTCGCTGGCGGAGGCCGGAACGCTTCAGATCGAGCCCGCGCCGGAACTGCGCGTGCTGCGCCACGGCGAACGGCGCGAAGCGATCGTCGCGATCGCGCCGGACAGTGAGGTGACGCTCGGCGCATCGGGCACCTCGATCGAGATCGAGGTCGAACTGGCCGGCGGCCCGCACGCGCCGTTCGGCGTAAAGGTGTTCGCGTCGCCCGACGGGCGCGAAGAAACGGTGATCCGCTATGAGCCGGCGCGCGGCGAACTGGTCATCGACTTCGTGGACTCGTCGATCAGCGGCCCGGTCTCGATTCCGGCGTTCATCGTCGATCCGTCGCTCAAGGCCAAGGCGCATCCCGATTTCCGCCGTGACGGGCAATCGTTCGGCGACACCTTCCCGAAAAGCGTGTCGCAGCAGCGCGCGCCGCTCGAGCTGGCGCCGGACGAGACCCTGAAGCTGCGCATCTATCTCGACCGTTCGGTGATCGAGGTCTTTGCCAACGGACGCCAGGCGATGGCGCAGATCGTCTATCCCGAATTATCCACCAGCACGGGCGTGAAGCTGTTCAGCGGCGGCGAGGGCGTTGCGGTCAGGACCGCCAGGTCATGGCAGATGGCGGCCGCCAACGCCTATTGAGAACCGGGCTGCCTGGCGACGATCGATATCAGCAAGACCGAATGTATCTCGGCATTCACGCCGCCGATGCCAGACCTCCATTCGGCGCCGCGCGACTCGCCCCGTCCGGCCACGCCCCGGCCCACGCATTCACCGACATCGCACCAGCAGATGAACCCGATCCCGCCCGCCAAGGTCGCCGATATTGCTGTCGATGCTGAAGGCGAGGGTGAGGTCGACCGGTGCCGCGCCCAGCGGGATGAGGTGCAGCAGCCGCGTATCTTCCGTCCTGCCGGAGAGTTTGGCGGCATCCATGTGCAGCGCGGCATATCGCGCGCCGTCCTCCACCAGCCTCGCGCGCAGTGGCGCCGTCACAACGCCCTGATTGACGATCTTGACCTTCAGCTCTGTCGCTTCGCCGCACGGCGCGGGCGGCGGCAGCGGTGCGGCGACGATCGCGCTGACCCGCGCCTCGGGATTGATGGTGACGACGATCTGCGCGTCGCCGGCAGGCGGTGCTGCGTGATGGTGATTCGAATGATCTTGTTGTGCGAAGGCGGTTCCAGCGATCGGCAGCGCCAAAAGCGCGAGACGCTTCACGCGACGTCGCTTTCGGCGATGATGCGATCATAGGTTCGCCGCGCATGGTCATAGGCGGCGGCGGCATCGGCACGCTCGCGCTCGCGAATGAAGCGGTGCTTTTCCTCCCAGAGCTTGTCGACGCAATCCCGGCACCATTGCGCGCTGCGCTTCGAGGCGCGGATCGGCTTTTCGGCGACCGTGACGAAGATGGGATGGGTGTGGCCGGACGGGAGAATGCGCAGGGCGACCCATGAACTGCGCTCGATCTTCGTCCTGAACCGCACTTCACGCGGCTTGCCATCGGCAAGCAACTCGATCCGCTCGACCGGCTGGCCGTTGACCACCAGTTCAAGCGGCACGTTGCGCGTCCCGGCGATGCGCGCATGTTCGATATGCCAGCCGATCGGCCTGCCGCCGCGTACATCCTTCGGCGCTGCCACGGGTTCCAGCCGTGCCGCGACCATCGCCGTGATGTTCACCTCGCCCGGGCGCTTCAGCGCGACATCACCGCCGCCCTGTTTGCGGCCATTCAGCGAGAAGGCGAGGAAATGGCTGCGCCCGTCACCGACATACAGCCTGCCCGCCTTGATCCCGTCGATCCAGGCGCCATAGCCGGTCTCGTCAACCGGATGCTGATCGAGTTGAACATAGCTCCGCCCCATGCCGACCTGGTCGTCATAGATGCAGGGCCAGTCCGTCTCGCCGACCATCGCGAGCCGAAAGCCGCAGTTGAGCATATGGTACAGGGCGTTGAATTCATATGCAGGGGTCTGCTGACAGCCCGACAGGAAATCGCAATAGCCGTGCGTGACGTCGACGATCGCTTCCTGCGTACCCACACCGTTCATCGGGGGAATTTCGTAATTCGGCAGTTCCCTCGATATCGTGGCCATGCCAAACCCGCAATGCGCGACCCCTGCCAGTCCGCCCTGTTCTCTCACCCATTTGTAGATCGGCAGATTCCAGCTGGGCCATTGCTCGATCGTCTGGGTTCCGGGAAAATCCTGCTGCTTGAGGCGCAGGAGGACCATGTGCCCCATGACGCTCGAGGGGAAGCCGGACACTTCGACATCGTAACGGACCAGGCTCTGTTTGTCCTTGGGGGTCGGCCGGGGCTTGAGCGATTGATTGTTCGCCTGCTGCAATTCGGGATGCTCGAGCGCAGCATCAGGGCTGATCGCTTGCCCTGAGAAGAACTGCTTCTGATAATACCAGCTCGGCGCCCAGTTGAGCGCGCTTCCGATGGCCAGTCCCTCGCCGCGCATGTGCCGGATCATCGTCTCCGGCGAGATCCCCTCGGTCGGCGACGCATAATGCGAGCAGCCGGCGTTGTGGATATGCGTGTCGCCTGAATACCAGCCCCATTTCGCCGGATCGATCCAGCGATCGAGCCGCACGCTGATCTTCGCTCCCTCGCCCGCAATCCGCACCTTCTGCGATTGCCGGACATATTCCGGCCCGCGCCAGCTCGATACCTCATAGTCGCCATCGGGCAGCCGGATATTCTCGCCGTCCGCCCGATAGATTTGCGGCTGAAAGCTCATGTCCGGCGCGATGCGCTGAACTTGCGCGGGATAGATATGGCCCTGCCCATCCGTGATGGTGAGCGAGGCCATGCAGCCGATCCCGTCGCTATCCTTGATCGTAAGTCCGACATCATGGGCAGGCAGGATTTCGAAGACAGCCTTGTCCATCGAAAACAACGTCAGGCCTCTCGGCCGCAGGCCCATCCACAGCTGCGCGCCGGTTAACGGAAAATCCTGATTGGTGAAAAAATCCAATTTGGCTTCCCGTCGCCCCCTTTCCCGAGCGAGAATATTGAGGACGCGAAATTCCACGGATGCGGTGGACAGCGGCTGACCTTCGGCAATTTCCGAATGAAGCCAGGCGCCCTCCAACTGCGGCGCCTTCATCACCGTGTCATTGATCGAGGCACGCTGTTCGCCAACCGATCGTCGGCTGGTCGGCGGGGAAAATGTGGTCAGAAAGCGTCGGATTTCCCCCGGATTCTCCACGCGCACCAGAAAGCTGCGCCATCCCTGCTCGACAAGCACCCGCCTCGCGCCGCCGAGCGATGCGATTCCCCTGCCCGCCTTGTCGAGCATGATGCGAGCCAGCGTATAGCGGTCGAGAATCGCCTCGGCTGCGCGCACCGCCTCGGCATCGCCCCTGGCGGCAAGTTCGACGAGTTGCGCCGCATCCGCCTGCGCCATCGGCTGCCCGGCCGTCGCGAGCATCGCCATCGCCCGGCGCACGCTTGCGAAATAGGGCTGCGGTTCGATCCGGTCGGCCGTCGCCGCCCATCCGGATCGAGGCAAGACAAGGGAAAATGACGAAGCCCCCAAGATGAACGCGCGCCGGCCAACGTCCGATTCGGTCATGATCCCCTCCAGGTTGCGGCGCGAATCGCGCACCGTCCTAATCCTTCCAGATCGACCGCAACGCATGCACCCGCAGCACGTCGATCCGCAATTCTTCCGCAACCCCTTCCCAGGTGGAAAGCGATAGCGCGGCATTGCCGCCGGGCCGGGTCCGGACGAACATGCCATAGGCCTGGCCCAGATCGCCAAAGATTTCGACCGAGCTGCGATCGACCAGCAGGCGCAGCGTCAGGCAGCCGTCGCTCACCGGAATCGACATCGCGCCATTGGGGCCGCCCAGCATCTGCGCGGCGGGGCGATAGATATAGTCGTCGCCGCCGATGCTAAGCTTGACCGGGGAAATGCTGCCCAGCCGGACGGTCAGCTCGATATCCCAGGCTTCGCCTTCGAGACCGGTGAGCAGCGGGGAAGCGGTGAGCAGGCGGCCGGAAAAATCATGGCTGTCGCTGCGCAGTGATCGGATCGCGTCGATCGGCTCACGGCACAGGCGGACGCCCGCAACCGTCGTCTTGAGGCTCAGCCGCGTCGGAAAGGCCATCATCTGCGTGAACGGCTCGCCGGCGGTTTCGACCTGTGCCCAGACGATCTCGACGCGCTCGCCTGTCGGATGATGGCTGAAGCTCTGCCCGGCATAGAGCGCGGACATCGGGAGCGGGCTTGGCGGCATCCCCTTGAAATTGGGCCCGCCGCCCATGTGCCCCGGCAATCTCGGGCTTTCGGCCACGAATTGCGCGCCGTCGAACGCGCCGATCGTGTAATAGCCCGGCGCGTTGCTCAACACCCATTTGACGCGCTCGGGATCGCCATCGATCGCCAGCGCGAACAGGTCGGCGCATTCGTAATAGCCGTCGATCCAGCTGCGTTCCTGCCAGGTCTTGAGGTCGGGCGAGGTGTGAAAGGCGATGCCGCGGCGTCCGGGACCCTCAGGCGCCGCGCCGGGCCGCTCGCTATAGAGCGCCATCACCCATTGTCCGCTTGCCGCATGCCACAGCAGCCGGGGGTCGCGCCCCTCGTGGGTGACGACCGGATTGCCGTGATATTCTTCCCAGGTCGCGCCCTCGTCATGCGACCAGGCGATGCATTCGCCGCGGCCGGTGCTGGTATAGGCGATGACCATCGGCGGCCGCCCGTCCTTCGCCCAGCCGGACGTGTTGCCGTGGTCGACGACGCCGGATCCGGAATAGGGGAAATCGTCGTCGCCGCGCGGATAGAGCGCGATCGGCAGCTCCTGCCAGTGGACGAGATCGGGGCTCACCGCATGACCCCAATGCATGTTGCCCCAGCGCACGCCATAGGGATTGTGCTGGAAGAACAGATGATACCGGCCGTCATGGTGCATGAGGCCGACGGGATCGTTGTTCCACCCGCGCATCGCCGAGAAATGGAACAGCGGCCGCAACGGTTCCCGATACAGTGTTTCGGGCGACCAGATCGTGTCGCTGGTGACGACCGCGGCGAGCAACGCCGCATCGTCCGTTTCCTCCGCAGCCCGGCCGGAAGCATCGGCCTGCCAGTTCGGCGGCGCTTCGTCCGGCTCCATCGAGAGATCCAGCGTCTCGCCTTGCCAGGCCCCGACATCGAGATGCGCCCACCAGTCCGCGGGCAGCCCGAGCGAAGCACTGAACGAGCGCAGCACGACACCGTCCTTCACCAGGCGCACGCGCCGCGGCAAGCTCATATTGTTGATCGGAAACAGGATGAAGTCGCGATCGATCCGGATCGCGCGCGCCGCGCCGTCAGCGGAGGCCTTGGCCGTCGACGCCGAACCGGATTGCGACGCCATCATGCTTCTCCACGGATTTGAAGCGGCATCGCCGCCACGGATGCGCCCGGCGAGCCGACGGCGGGCCGATCATGCGCGACCCGCCGACAGGCATGACCAGGGTTCACTGCGCGTGTCTGGGGAAAGCGGGCAGCTTCCCGACATCCGCGGCCTCGTGCTGGACGATCACCGTCGCCTTGAAACGGCGCGCGATCGCCTTGAGCCGCGCGAGCGAAGCAAGGGTATCGGCACGGCTGACATTCTCGCTCTGCACAAGGTCGCGATCGTAACTCTCGCGCATATTGCTGAGGTCGCCGGTCAGGATCACCGTGCGCCCCGCGTCCAGACGCACCATGAGGGAATGATGACCAGCGGTGTGGCCCGGCGTCGAAAGCATCACGACACGCCCGTCTCCAAAGACGTCCTTGTCCTTTCCGATCGGCTCCACGACGGCCTTGCCGCTGAGCCACGGCTGCATGATATCGAGGCTTGAGCGCGCATTTGCCGACCGAAATGCCTCCCAGTCCTGTGCGCCGATCATGAGCTTTGCGCCGGGAAAATCGGCGGCCTGGCTCATATGATCGGGATGCCAATGGCTGATGCCGATCAGGCCGATCTGATCGGGCGTGACACCGATATCGGCCAGTTGCCGAACGATGCTGCGTTTGGGCGCGATCGCGCCAAGGTCGCGCCATGACTTGGGCAATTGCAGGGGCAGGCCAGTATCCCAGAGAAACAACCGCTCGCCATGCCTGATGAGATAGCAGCTATTGACGAGCACGCGCCGCTGCCTTGCATAATCGAAGGTATCGCTGAACGTCGAGATATCGATATCGAATCCCCCGCAATCCAGGCGCCAGATCGCTATTTTTGCGGACGCTCCGGTCACAGGCGACGCAGGCACCGGAGCCGGAACCATGAACGGCAGCACCAGTCCGGCAATGCAAAGCCGCAATCTTGCGGCGAATTTGCGGAACGCGAGCTTCATCGGCATCACTCCAGAATCAGTGGACGCGATCGATCTCATGCCTCGGGCCTTTGATGCTGGACATCGGCGGACACGCCCCGCAATCCGATAAGCACGGATTACCGTCCATTCACCGGGCACCGATCGACACCCGCCGCGCTTCTTTTGGATTGCCGCCGCGATAGTCGCATACGCCGGCGGGAAACACGCGTCGTAAGCGGCTGAACTGCGCATCCGTAAACGGACCCCGATAATCTGAACGCCGCACCGGCTTTAACGTGCATTTCAGAACGTCATCGGCAAGGGGGCCTCCAGCGGCAATACGGGGGTTGCCGTGAAGCGGGTAGAGCGTCCTGCATCTGCTCGCAGCATCATCCGGCGCCTCGGGAATCTTTTCTCCACTCGCAGCGAAGCACGCGCTGTACAATTCAGCTGGTCGATTGCGGCTCACGATATCGGCTCGGGAGCCGGCCCTGGTGTCGGCGGTGGTCGCATCCAACCAGCGGCTCATCGTCCTGACAAGACTCGGTGCCGGATTTAAGAGGGGCGGCAAGCCTTCCTCCATCGCCGAGGCGGCGAATTCTATTCGCGGGAAAACCAGTATGACTTGATTGTCGGATCGGCCGCCATCTCGATCGAAACGTGCCCGCCGTGAAAAACGACGTAGCAGATCATGGGCATCGTTCAGATCATCTCGGTAGTTTACCCAGTCGATAATGGGAATGTCCCGAATGGGGCCATCGCCCCTCAGCACCATCCCGCTTGCCTGGGAAACGTCAAGCGCCGCCTCGCTCGCGACGGAGCGTTCGGCGCTGAATTCGTTTTCCGCGCCGATGCCGCCGATGTTATGGTTCAGAGCGATAAACTGCTCTGCGTCGATCACGCCTGAATTGAACGCTTCCAGACCATATTGGACGCCGACATTGTCGAACGTACGCTGCGCTTGTCCCGTGCTCGCATCGCGTCCGAAGACATTGATCGCGTTGTTGAACAGATCGCATCGGATGCCTGCCGCATTCCTGCGTCGATCATAGACCAGCTTCGCGGGAACGGAAGCATCGCATTTGGGATCGATAATGAAGTTCGGCCATCCGATGGTACATGTTCTCCAGCTGGCAAACCCCGATATCGCGGCCTTTTGCTGATCCGTATATCGGTTCTGCAAGGCGTCGAAGGCATGATCGAGCAACGCGCAGTCAGCAGGCGACTGAAAATAGGGCATCCAGATTTCCGAACCCCCGCCGCCCGCTACCAGACCGTCCAACAGGCCCGGATAGTTTTGCGCGATCAGGAATTGTTGCGCCGCCCCGTGGGAAAACCCGACCCCGATTACATGCGCGGGCGAGCCGAATTGCTTGATGAAATACTCTTTCACCATCGACAATGTCTCGGCCGACAACACATAATTGCAGTTGGTCTGCATGGTGTTCAGGCTGGACGTAGCGATCGCATAGCCATCGGAGAGGATGCCTATGGTGTTTTCCTCTGAGATCGCGTTTATGCTTCCCTGCCGATAGCCGGCAGCGCAACCTCCGCCGAATGCGTAGACGAGTTGCCCGTTCCACCCCTTATCCGGATGGGCCCAGGGGGAGGGCAAAGGATCGCCCGGACGGTGCAGGAACTCGATTCTGTAAATCCCGCGATTCAAGGTGCCCGTTTCCCGACGCACGATGAAGGGAACGGTCTGCCCCGTCGAAGTTGTGGTGGTCGCGATATCGGAAGGTAGGGGCTTCGCGGGATCCAGCGGCTTGAAACCCAGTGGCCAATCATGGGCGGCAAGAGACGCGCTCAAGCGCGCGAGCCCACGCAATGGAATATCCTTCCCTCGATAATAATATTGAACGATGGTCGCGGCACTGCAGGCTTCGTCAGTTGCCGCGCCAAGACCGCTCATTTCTGTCTGGCAGACCCAGGGCGTCTGATGGGGACCTGAAAAAATGGGTCCACTCAATGGGTGATTGCGTAGGACGAGTTCGGCCCGGATTTGCCCTTCGGCACGGATCGTCAGCAGATTCTTGCCGATATGCAGACCGGTCAAAAGAGCGGTAAGATCGTTGGAACCCTCTCCGATCTGAAATGCCTTGGTAACATCGGCATCATTCAGGAACGCCGTCCAGTTCGTACCTTTTGGGACAGAGAGAGTGACAAGCGCGCTGCCGCCGCTGACGGTTTCCGGCGAGCTTGAGACAAGGCGGAGCTCGATATCTTCACCAGCAACCGCAAATGACGGGCTAAGCCAGATCAGTGAGATCGTAATGAAAATGCATCTCAAAAAGCTCGTAAAATTACACTTTTGGTAAATCATGGAAAATATCCAGTGTAATATTTTTAAATTTAATAATATGTAAAATCATCAAATTTTAAATGATATATTTAGAGATGCATTATTTGTATTCTTTACGCCCATTACGCTGTTCAGCAGCTCGAGAAGAGGCTGGTGCCGTTAGGGCAGTCGTCCGCAGCAATTATCCGAGTGGCGGATCCCAGAATCCGTCCGGCACGCCGGCGACGACTTCGGCCTCCAGGCCGGAAAAGAGCGGCACCCATTTCCGGTTCGTGAACAGCCACTCGCCGTCGATCCTGGTCAGTTCGTCGGAGGGGTAGATGGAATAGGCGTCGAACTTCGTGATCCTGTCGCCGGATTTCCTGAAATAATTGACGATGCACTGCGCCTTGCCGGACGCGCGGTCGCCCTCGATGCGATAGGACCGGTTGGTCACATGATGGATCGTGTGATGGAATTTGCCGTGGAATTGCATCACCTTTTCCACGAATTCGGGCGTCATCGGACTGCCCTCCGCGAAACAGGCGGAAAATTCATCGGCGTCCCTGGCGTCCAGGGCAAAGGCGTATCGCGAAAGCAGGCAGTCGATCGCGTGCAGATCATCGTGGCGCATCATGAATCCTTCGAACGTTAATAGGTCGCCCGCCCGCCCGAGGCGTCGAACACCGCGCCGGTGCAGAACGAACATTCCTCCGACGCCATCCACGCCATCAGCGCGGCGACTTCATCGGGTTCGCCTGGACGGCCCATCGGAATCTTGGCCTGGAGCTGCTTCACGAACGCATCGTCCATCTGCTTGAGCAATTCGGTGGCGATCGACGCCGGGCAGATGCAGTTCGCCAGCACGTTGGTCTGCGCCAGTTCCTTGCCCAGCGCCTTGGTGAAGGCGATCACCGCGCCCTTCGACGCGGCATAGGCCGACGCATTGGCATTGCCTTCCTTGCCGCCGATCGACGAGACGTTGACGATCCGGCCATAGCCGTTGGCGATCATGTGCGGCGCCACCGCCTTGCAGCAATGGAAGACGCCGTCGAGGTTGATCGCCATCACCTTTCGCCAGCCCTCGACCGGATAGTCCCAGGCGGTCGCCGTCGGGCCGGTGATGCCCGCACTGGCGATCAGGATGTCGATCCTGCCCCAATCGTCCACGCATTCCGTCGCGGCGCGTTCGACCTCGGCGAAATCGGTCACGTCGAGCCGGCGCGTCGCCACGGTCGCGCCCGTGGCGCGCAATTCCCCGGCGGCGCGGTCGAGCCCCTGGGCGTCGAGATCCCACAGCATGACCTTCGCGCCGCCCTGCGCCAGCCGCCGCGCGGTCGCCAGCCCCAGGCCCGACGCCCCGCCCGACAACACCGCCACGCGATTCTCGAACCGCAGCCCCCAATCGCTCACCGTGCCTCGCTCCCCATGTCCAGATGCATGCCGATATCGACCCCCAGCAATGCGTGCGCGATGCTGGCGAGTGCCGCGGGCTCGCCGCCGAACGCCCAGATCCGATCGGTCCCGGTCAGTTCGCGCGGACCGGCGGCGGCGTCGAGCGCGACGCTGTGATATTCCAGCTCGCCAAAGCCGAAGCCGTCCCACGCCTGGACCACCTGATCGCGGCGCGGATCGCCATAGGGGTGATCGGCATAGTCGCCCGCGCGGCCCAGCTGATGGTCGCGGACGATGAGCGCCCGCCGCCCGGCGCCCAGATCGCGGATCAGGCCGGTCCGTCCCGTCACGTCATCGGCGCCGAGCCCCAGCTTCGCATTCGCCGTGCCGCCATAGCGCCACGCGACGTGGTCGCCGTGCAGTTCCCAGTCGCCCGCGCGGCCATAGCACAGCACCGGCGCGGCGGGCGTGCGCACCGGCATGATCGCGATCGATCCCACCGGCACCTGCATCAGATGCCACAGATCGATCGTGCCGGCGCGGGCGTCCGGCGCCAGCGTCAGCCGGTTGCGCGTCTCGACACCGACATAGCTGATGCCGGTCATCAGCGGATCGGCGGCGGAGAGCGGCATGGGCGCCGCGCGGAACTCCCGTTCGACCGCGATCTCCAGCGGCGGGGTGCCGTCATTCGTCGGAAGGTTCGCCGACATCGCCATCGCGATGGCGCCGTCCACGCTCGACGTGAAGGCATATCCGCCCGGATCGGCCTCGACCGGCACATGATAGTTGCCGAAGCCGTCCCAATCCGGCGCGCCGCGCCAGTGATAGCGCAGCTCGGGCGAGAACCACAGGCGATCGCCGCCGATCCCGCCGGTCAGCGTTTCGGGCCGGTCGCGCACCGTCGCGCTGTCGTCCAGGTCGGGATGCGTCCACAAGAGGTTGACGTCGCCGTCCTCGAACGCCAGCGCGACCAGCCGCCCGGCGGCAAGCGTGACCGCCGCGCATCCGGCCCCGCGCAGTTCGCGCACGGGCAACCCGGCGGCGCCGAGCGCCGCGACGGTATCGGCATAGCGCCTCATTGGTGGAACACCGTCGAGCGGCCGCCATCGACCGTGATGCACTGCCCGGTCAAGAACCGCGCCTCGTCGGAAGCGAGGAAGGTCGCGGTCCAGCCGATCTCGGCCGGGGTGCCGATCCGCCCGACCGGATGGAGCGCGTCGGTCCGCGCGCGCAACGCCGCCGGGTCGGGCGCCTCGCGAAAGATCGTCTCGACGATCTCGGTGCCGATATAGCCGGGCGCGATGGCGTTCACGCGGATGTCGTGCGGGGCATATTCGACCGCCAGCGCCCGCGTCAGCCCGACCACGCCATGCTTGGCGACGGGATAGGGGAAATGATGCGGAATGATCTGGAAGCTGTGCACCGAGGCGATGTTGATGATATCGCCGCGCCCGCGATCGATCATGTGCGGCAACACCGCGCGCGAACAATACCACACACCGTCCAGATCGACCGAAAAGCATCGCCGCCAATCGTCGGTCCCGGTTTCCAGCGGATCGCGGAACACGCCGATCCCGGCATTGTTGACCAGGATATCCGCCGGTCCCAGCCGCGCCGTCGCGGCCGCGGTCATCGCATTGACCGACTCCTGATCCGCGACATCGACCGGCAGGAACACCGCCTCGCCGCCGCGCTCGGCCAGCGCCGCCGCGGTCGCCGCGCCGCGATCGGCATCGATGTCGGCGATGACGACGCGCGCGCCTTCCCTGACGAAACATTCCGCGATGGCCTGGCCGATGCCCTGGGCGGCGCCCGTCACGATGGCCGATTTACCTGAGAGCCTTCCCGCCATTTGCCTTCTCCCGACTGTTGTTCGATCGCCCCGGCGTCACGCGCCGCCGGGTGCCGGGCAGCGCGCCGGCTGGCCGGTCAGATGCCGCTCGATCTCGTCGGCCGCCAGCGTCTGCACCCGCCCCGCCGACTCCCGCGAATACCAGGCGGCATGCGGGCTCAGGATCAGGTTCGGTGCATCGCGCAGCGGCGAATCCGCGGGCAACGGCTCGTCTTCGAACACGTCGAGGGCGGCGCCCGCGATCGTTCCGGCGCCCAGCGCCTGCGCAAGATCGCCGGCATGGATCAGCCCGCCGCGCGACGTGTTCACGATCATGGCGGTCGACTTCATCGTGGCCAGGCGGGCGGCATCGACAAGATGCCGGGTCGCCGGCGACAAGGGGCAATGCAGGCTGATCGCATCCGCCCGCGTGAACAGCGAATCGAGCCCGACCCACTCGACGCCCATCGCCTGGGCGGTGATTTTGTCGAGCATCGGATCATGGACGATCGCGCGAAAGCCGAACGGCGCGAGCCGGGCCTGCACCTCGCGGCCGATCCGCCCGAAACCGATCAGGCCGAGCGTCGATTCCTGGAATGCCGGCATCGGCCGGGCGACGCCCACCGGATCCCATGCGCCCGCGCGCACCGACCGGTCGAGCGCCATGATCTTGCGCAGCGCCGCCAGCAGCATCGCCGCGGCGTGATCGGCGACCTCGCCCGTCGCATAGTCGGGGACATAGGCGACTCGCACGCCATGCTTCGCTGCCGCGTCCAGATCGATATTGTCGAGGCCGATCCCATAGCGGATGATCGCCGCGCCCCTGGGCATCGCCGCGATCGCCGCGGCATCCACCACGGCGAACTGGACCAGCAGCACATCGGCCCCGGCCGCGATTTCGGGCAGCACCCGCGCCCCGCATTCCCGCCGGACGAAGGCGGCGCCGATGCGCGTCGCGACCGCCTGTTCGGCGACGAAGGCGGGAAATGTGGTATCGGTCAGGACGATGGTTTTCATCTACTTCTCGCAATCGATCCACGCCAACTAATATATTAGACACCGGATTTGCAATGGCCTGGGAACGAATCGCCGCCGGGCCTGGAAGATACCGATCGGGCGCGGATCGATGGCGCGCGCGGGTCAATCGCGGCCTGCCCGGCTCGCCGTTCCTCCATGTACCGCCGCCGCGTCGCGCGGGCCGGCCGGTTTGCCGGCATCGATGCCGCTTGCCTGGATGGGGGTTCGCGATCCACAAGAAACTTGACGACTTCTGATATATCAACATAACGCCGGTCCTGCATAGGAGGTGGTGAGTTGTGCCGATGGAAACATTCCAGGGTCTCGATTTGAACGATCGGCCGAAATCGCTGACGGCGATGGTGGCCGAACGATTGCGCGCGTCGATCATCGACGGCACGATCCCGCTGGGATCGCTGCTCAGCGAAAAGGTGCTCGCCGAAGGCTATGGGGTCAGCAAGACCCCGGTGCGCGAGGCGCTGGTCCAGCTCCAGTCGCTGGGCCTGGTCGAAATCCTGCCGCAGCGGGGCGGGCGCGTCTTCACGCCGGACGTCCACCAGGTCGGCGAGATCTGCGAGATGCGGCTCAATCTGGAGAGTTTCGGGCTGCGCCTGTCGATGGAGCGCGACCGCGCCCGGCTCGAGGCGTTGATGGCCGCCATCGTCCAGGACATGGAGGATGCCTTCGATCTCGAGAATCCGGCGCATTACCAGACCCTCGACGCCAGTTTCCACAACGCCTTCTTCACCTATTGCGGGAACGGCCTGCTGCATGCGGCCTATGACCTGTTCAACGCCCGCATCAGCGCGCTGCGAACGCATCTGTCGACGCAACATCCCTATCTGCTGCAGCGATCGCTGGAGGAGCATCGCTGGCTGCTCGAACTGGTGCGGCGCGACGACCTCAAATCGGCGCTCATCCTGCTCGAGGAACATATCGCGCGCACCCGGCAGTTCCAGATCCAGAGCCTTGAGGGCGACCCGACGTGACGAACCTGCGCTGCGTCCTGGATGCCGGCGCGGCGCTGGGTGAAGGGCCTTGCTGGGACGCCGGCCGCCACTGTCTGTGGTGGGTCGACATCCACGGCCATGCCATTCACCGCTTCGATCCCGCAACGGGCGAGGACGTGGCCCGCCCGACGCCGGGCCCGCCCGGATCGCTGATATTGTGTGCCGACGGCCGGCTGATCGTTGCCATGGGAGACGCATTCGTCCGGTTCGATCCCGACACGGGCAGCTTCGACCGGCTGGCAACGCCCCAGGGCTGGCACCCGCAAACGCGGATGAATGACGGGCGGACCGATCGTCAGGGCCGGTTCTGGGCGGGGTCGATCCACGAAGTGCGCGGCTCGCCGCACCTTCCGGTCGGCGCGCTGTACCGGTTCGACGCGAGCCTCGCGCCGGCCCGGATGGTCGAGGGTGTCGCGATCTCCAACGGCCTGGCCTGGAGCCCGGACGGCCGCACGATGTACCACACCGACAGCGGCGGTCCGATCATATGGGCCTGGGATTTCGATCCGGCGACGGGCGACATCGCCGGCCGGCGGCAATTCGTCGATCTGTCCGATCTCGATGCCGTCGGCGATGGCGCGACGGTCGATGTCGAAGGCGGCTATTGGACCGCGCTGCCGTTTCGCGGCCTGGTCAACCGCTACGATCCCGACGGGCGGCTCGTCACCTCGATCGCGATGCCGGTCGATTGCCCGACCTGCTGCGAATTCGGCGGGGCCGATCTGGCCACGCTCTATGTCACCTCGGCCACGTTCGGCCGCGCGCCAGACAAGTTGCCGCCCGGATCGGGCGGACTGTTCGCGTTCGATCCCGGCGTGCGCGGCATCGCACACACCCCGTTCGCCGGCTGAACGATCCTCATCAAGCGAGAACCCGATGAAATTTCTGCGATATGGCCCGACCGGCAAGGAACGTCCGGGCGTGCTGGATGCCGACAACCGCATCCGTGACCTGTCGGCGCATTGCCGGGACATCGATCCGGCGGCCGATCCCAACCTGCTCGACCGGCTCGCCGCCGTGGATGTCGAATCGCTGCCGGTCGTGCAGGGTTCGCCGCGGCTGGGGCCGCCGCTGCGCCAGGTCGGCAAGTTCATCGCGATCGGCCTGAACTATCGCGACCATGCGATCGAATCGAACCTGCCGATCCCGACCGAACCGGTGATCTTCACCAAGGCGACGAGCTGCATCGTCGGCCCGGACGACGACATCGTCCTGCCGCCGGGCTCGGTGAGGACCGACTGGGAGGTGGAACTGGGCATCGTCATCGGGCGGCGCGCCAGCCATGTGCCGATCGATCGCGCGCGCGAACATGTCGCCGGCTATCTGCTGGTCCATGACGTGTCGGAGCGCGAATATCAGATCGATCGCGGCGGCACGTGGGACAAGGGCAAGGGGTGCGACACGTTCGGCCCGCTCGGCCCGTGGCTGGTGAGCCGGGACGAAGTGGACGATCCCCAGGCGCTCGACCTCAGCCTCGACGTCAATGGCGAACCGCGCCAGCGCGGCAATACCCGCACGATGATCTTCGGTTGCGACGAACTGGTGAGCTATGTCTCGCGGTTCATGACGCTGCTGCCCGGCGATGTCATCACCACGGGCACCCCGCCGGGCGTCGGCATGGGCATGAAGCCACCGGTCTATCTGAAAGCGGGGGACGTCGTGTCCCTGTCGATCTCCGGGCTGGGAAGCCAGCGACAGACCGTGCGCGCCTTCCCCGGCTCGGCGGCATGACCATGCCGGCGATCACCTCCGGCAGCCAGCTCATCCAGGGCATTCCCGCGGTCTGGGAAGTCGATGGCGATCCCGCGGGCCGCCCGCTGGCGATCTGGCTGACCGGCTTTGGCGGTTCGACGCAGCTCGTGCGCCCGCACCTTGCGGCGCTGGCCGCGCACGGCTTCGTCGCGCTGAGCTTCGATCCCTATCAGCATGGCGAGCGCCGCATCGAGCCCCAGGCCGACCTGCTGGCGCGCATCGCGTCCAACGTGCGGCGCCATTTCTGGCCGATCATGGGGCAAAGCATCGTCGATACCTCGACGGTCATCGACTGGGCGATCGGCCAGCTGCGCGTTTCGCCGCGCGTCGTGATGGGCGGGATTTCGATGGGCGGCGACATCGCGGTGGCGGCGGCCGGCGTCGATCACCGCATCGCGCGCGTCGCCGCCGGCATCGCGACGGCGGATTGGCTGCGGCCCGGCTCCAGCCAGTCGCCCGGCGTGCCCGACGAACGCGCGCAGGCATTTTACGACCGGTTCGATCCGATCACCCATCTCGATCACTATGCCCACCGGCCGGCGATCAATTTCCAGTGCGGCGCCGACGACGCGCTGGTCCCGGCCGACGGCGCGCTGCGCTTCGTCGACCGGTTGCGCGAACGGTACGGCGCGCAGGCGGGCGACCTTGCGGTGGAAGTCCATGAGGGCGTCGGGCACTGCTTCACCGATGCGATGTGGGACCGCGCGCTGGACTGGCTGCGGGCCTCTTGAACAATCGAAATCTTCTCGGGGAGAATGAAATGGTCAGCGACCTGGAAAAATATCTGTTCGACGTCCGCGGCTATCTCGTCGTCAAGGGGGCGCTGGGGCAGGACGAGCTCAAGCATATCAACGCGCTCGTCGATCGCGAGGAACGCGGCCGGCCGGAACACAAGACGCCGCACTGGCGCCACTTCGAAACCTTTCTCGAGGATGACGAGGTGCTGCGCGCGCAGATCGACAATCCCCGGATCCTGCCCTATCTCGAAACCTTCATGGGCAAGGGCGGCGACCTGCCCGATCCGCGCCAGGCGCAGGCGCGGCTCGACCATTCCTATTTCATCTTTTCCGACACGGGGCATCCGGGCGGCGCGCTGCACCTGGGCAACATCCCCTATGAACCGTCCTGCTCGTACAATGTCCGCAACGGGTCGATCTTCAGCGCGCTGACGGTCGTGTCCTATGTGCTGTGCGACGTGCGTCCGGGTGAGGGGTTCGCCTGCATCCCCGGCAGCCACAAGGCGAATTTCGCCTGCCCGCCCGAATTGCGCAAGCTGGAGCGTCCCGAACTGCTCACCGCGCTGCCGGCCGAGCCGGGCGACGCGATCATCTTTACCGAGGCGATGACCCACGGCACCCACCCGTGGACCGCGCCGCACCAGCGGCGGGCGCTGTTCTTCAAATATTCGCCCGGCTACATGGCGTGGGCGCGGCCGCGGTGGAGCCCGCAACTGCTCGACAAGTGCACCGATCGCCAGCGCGCGATGCTCGAACCGGCCTATGTCGTCGACCATCCCGATTTCTTCGCGACGCTGGACGGCCTGCCGCAGGCATAGCGATGGGCCGGCAATCGCGCGTGGCGGATCCCGCCGCGCGCAAGCCCGTCCTGCGCGCAATCCGGCTACGCCCTCCATTGACAGGCTGATATATCAGTTATAGGCCCCAACGACCAAATAGCCGCCTTTTCGAGCAGAAATTCTCAATATTGGCGGGAAACTGGGATATCAGAAAGCCGGGCAATCGGGCATGAGGAGTGGCCAATGGAAATCGGGGTGAATTGGGATCAGCCAGGTTCGATCCTGAAGACGCAACCCAGCATTCAGGTGATCCCCAACGCATTGGCCCGCCGCGGGCAAAAGCTGCATGACGTCACCTACGATGCGCTGCGCTCGCTTCGCGCGCCCAATCCGCGCTATCTGCCCTGGGGCCCGTATCCGCGGCTTCAGATCGCCGCGCTTCACCCGCCCACGGCCGACAAGACGTCATGGGATTTCACGCACATCGATCCCGAGCTGATCGATTATCTCGAGGCCACGAAGGGGTGCGAGCCGGGCGTCAATTTCAGCTCGATCCCGCCCTGGATGTTCGAGCGCGAACATCCCTGCCAATATCCCGACGATCCGGCACAGATCGAATGGGGCTGGGGCAAGGACGGCACGAATGTGCCGACCTATCGCCTGACCGACCCGAGCGGGCGGCAGCTCGCCGATTATTACGCCCGCATCTACAGCTGGTACACCAAGGGCGGGTTCGTCGATGAACTCGGCGTCCGGCACGAATCCGGCCATGCCTATGACATCCCGTGGTGGGGCGTGCTCAACGAATATGACCGGATCGGCCCCGAACTCTATACCCGGCTGTATGACGAGATCGTATCGGCGATCCTCAAGATCAATCCGGATGCCAGGTTCATCGCGCTTGAGCTGGCAGGGACCACGATGTGCGGGCGTTCCGATCCGGCGTTCTTCGAATATTTCCTCGATCCCGCCAATCACCGGCCGGGCATCCCGATCGACATGATCGCCTATCATTTCTATGCCTATGGCGCTGAGAATGGCGGCAACGAGATCGATTTCTGGCAATACAGCTTCTTCGATCAGGCGGATACGCTGATCTCGCAGGCGCGCTATATCGAAGCGATCCGCCGCCGCCTCGCGCCCCACGCCAAGACCTATGTGAGCGAGATCGGATCGCAGACGCCGCTCGATTTCGCCATCGGCCTGGGCCGGTCGCCCGACGAACAGACCTGGCAGGATATCCCCGCAGGCTATTGGAACCTGTCGGCGGCGCTGTACGCCTATATCTTCATCGAGCTGGCGAAGCTTGACGTCGAGCTCGCGGCCCCGGCGGGCTTCTCCTTCTACCCGCGAAACTACCCCGGCGTGTCGATGGTGGACTGGGAAACCGGCGAGCTCAATGCGCGCTTCCACGTCCTCCCGCTCATCGCCGATCATCTGAGGCCCGGCGACCGCGTGCTGCCGACCCTGGTCCGCATCGATCTCCCGGCGGTCAACGACGTCGCCGCGCTGCCGGTCCAGACGACGCAGGGCCGCAAGCTCCTGCTCGTCAACAAGCGGTCACGGCAGGTCTTCGTCGATCTGAGCAGGACCGGCCGCGCCGGCAAGATGACCGTTGTCGATGGCCTCGCCAACGGTCTAAGGGCCGTGCCGGGCACCGGGGCAACCGGCGTGACGCTGGAACCCTTTGCCGTGGCGATCGTGGACATCGAATGATCGCACGGTCGGCCGCCCGGTGATTCGCATTTGGAGCGGCCGATGAACGAAACCCACGCCGACGAGGTGGCGCACCAGCCCGCCCCGGATGCATTCGACGCCGCGCTGTTGCGGCATCTCGATCGCGCGGCGGCGAGCGGCGGCGCATACCCCGCCGTCGCCGGCATGTATCGCGCGATCGACGCCTGCGTTGCCGATGCGCGCCGCCGGCACGGCCGCCCCGTCCTGATCGGCCTGTGCGGCAGCCAGGGTTCGGGCAAATCGACGCTGGCGCGAACGCTGAAAGGCCTGTGGACGGACCATCACGCGCTGCGCGTCGCGGAGATCTCGCTCGACGATCTCTATCACACCGCCACCACCCGGCGGCAGCTGGCGCGCGAGGTGCATCCCTTGCTTGCCACGCGCGGGGTTCCCGGCACCCATGACGTCGAACTGGGGCTCGACGTCATCGCGAAGCTCATGACCGCATCGGACGACAGCGTCACGCCGATCCCGCGCTTCGACAAGGCGGCGGACGATCGCGCATCGCCGGACGGCTGGACGCGATTTGCCGGACGCCCCGACATCATCCTGCTGGAGGGCTGGTGCGTGGGCGCCCGCGCGCAGGACGAAGCGGCGCTCGATCCGCCCATCAATGCGCTCGAGCGCGAGCAGGACCCGGACGGCCGCTGGCGCCGCCATGTCAACGCGCAGCTCGCCGGTGCCTATCGCGCATTGTTCGATCCGATCGATCGGCTGATCCTGCTGCGCGCGCCCGATTTCGACATCGTCTATCAGTGGCGCCGCGAACAGGAAGCGACATTGCGCAGGACGTCGCCGGACGGCGGCCAGGGCATCATGGACGATGACGCGCTGCGGCACTTCATCATGCATTATGAGCGGCTGACGCGGCACATCCTCGACGACATGCCCGGTTCGGCCGATCTCGTCATCGATCTCGATGCCGCACGGACGCCGATCGGCATGAGGGACGCTTCGATTTTGCCGACGGGATGAGACGATGAAGATTGCGGAACTGCCATTCACCATCACGGATTGGGAAACCGTTCCGGTCACGCAACATCCCGGCGAGAACGGCGTCGCATCGTGGCGCACGCTCAACATCGGCGACATGCGGATCAGGATGGTCAGCTATTCGCCCGGCTATCTGGCCGATCACTGGTGCGATCGCGGCCATGTGCTGCTCGTCCTGGAAGGCGAGCTGACGAGCGAGCTGCGGGACGGACGGACGTTCCTGCTGACCGCGGGGATGAGCTATCAGGTGTCCGACCATGGCGACGCGGCGCACCGGTCTTCGACGGCCAAGGGCGCAAGGCTGTTCATCGTCGATTAGGTCGGATCGACAATCAGCTCATGCGGGCCTGCAAAGCGCGATTTTCTGCGCGCCGGTGCTCACGTGCCTTAAGCACGCTGCGCGCCGGTGCTCGAAAATCACACTTTTCGGCTCCACCTGAGCTGAATGTCGATCCGACCTAGCGCGTCCGGCAGGTCGGCGCGGCGTCCGGTCACTTCGGTTAAATCCGATGGTCAGGCCCGCCATCGCTAAAGACTTGCCGCCCGATCACCATCGGGCCACACATGAAATAACGATAGGGGAGCGGGTGCGGACATGACGATGACATCGGGGATTTCGGCCGCGGCTCGCCCCGCGCGGGGCGGGCTGGTGCTGGGCATGCTGTGCTTCGTCTATGTGCTCAACTTCCTCGACCGCCAGCTGATCTCGATCCTGGCCAAGCCGATCCAGGACGCGCTGCAGATCTCCGACAGCCAGCTCGGCCGGATCACCGGGCTCTATTTCGCGCTGTTCTATTGCCTGATCGCCATTCCGGTCGGCTGGCTCGCCGACCGGACGAACCGGGTCAAGGTGCTGTCGGTGGCCTGCGCGGTATGGAGCGCGGCGACCGCGGCCTGCGGCATGGCCAATAATTACGGCCAGCTGGTCGTCGCGCGGATGATGGTGGGCGTGGGCGAGGCCGGCGGGGTGCCGCCTTCCTATGCGATCATCTCCGACTATTTCCCGCGCGAGAAGCGCGGCACCGCGCTGGCGATCTTCAACCTGGGCCCGCCGCTCGGCTCCGCGCTGGGCGTTGCCTTGGGCGCGTCGCTGGCGGCCGCGTTCAACTGGCGCATTCCCTTCTATGTGATCGGCGCGGTGGGCGTGGTGACCGCGGTGGTCGTGTACTTCGTCATCGCCGAGCCCCCGCGCGGCGGTCATGACGAAGCGCCGGCCGAGCCCGCCGCCGAAACCGCCGGGCCGGGCTTCTTCGCGACGATCGTGCGCTTCTTTTCGAACCCGATCCTGCTGATGGCGTCGCTGGCCAGCGGCGGCGCCAATTTCATCACCTATGGCATCAGCAACTTCGCGACGCTGTTCCTGATGCGCGAAAAGGGCATGCAGCTGGAAGAGGTCGCGATCTATTACGCGCTGGTCGTGGGCATCGGGATGAGCGCCGGCATCTATGCCTCGGGCCGGCTGATCGACCGGTTCGGCGCGCGCAGCAAGGCCGCCCATGCCTGGATCCCGGCGCTCTCGCTGCTGCTCGCTTTGCCGTTCTTCCTCGCCTTCGTCTGGGCGCCGAGCTGGCCGCTGGCGATCGCGTTCCTGATCGTGCCCACTTCGCTCAACGCGGTCTTCCTGTCGCCCACGGTCAGTTTCGTGCAGAGCGAGGTCCGCCCCGATCAGCGGGTGATTTCGGGCGCGCTGCTGCTGCTGGTGATGAACCTGATCGGGCTGGGCCTGGGCCCGACCTATGTCGGCATGATGAGCGACTTCTTCCGGCCGGCGCATGGCGTGCATTCGCTGCAGACCGCGCTCTATGCGCTCGCCCCCATGTACCTCATCGCGGCGGTCCTGTTCCTGGTGCTCAGCCGCATGATCCGCCGGTCGCAGGCTGCGGGCTAGGGTCAGCGCGCCCGTGGCGGGAGCGCGCAGGTGAAGCTGCTCGCGGCATGGGTCGACCCGCTGCCCGAATAGCGCGCCTGCCGGGGATAGGCGCATACCGGCCGCTGCATCTCGATCCTGCCCGCGCCGTCCGCGGCGAATTTGGTGGCGATCACGCGATCGGGCGCCCGGCCCGTCTCCCGCCAGTCGATCAGCGCCTGGAACAGATCATGCGTGCCATCGCCCGATGGCGGCGCGCCCGGCAGCCACAGCGTCGAATCGAACGAATCCGGCCCCGCGCCGCCGCCGCAATGCATGACGCCGGGGGGCAGGAACATGCGCGCGAAATCCCGCATCCGCGCCGGCCCGCCAAGCAGGGCGGCATGCCGGTTATAGAAATCGACGGTCTGCCCCGGCGCGGTCAACGAGTCCGACAGCCCGTGATAGAGGATCAGCTTGCCGCCGCGCGCGCGGAATGCGCTCAGGCTGCCCCGGGTGGCATCGTTGAGGTCGGGGCCCAGCACCGCATCGACCCGCGCCATGTCGGACGAGACGTCGAAGCCCCGCCAATCCCAGCCCGGCCCGAACACCCATTTGAACAGGCTGGAAAAGGGCGGCTGGCCGTTTTGCGGACCCTGCAGGAACAGCCAGCCCCGGCCCGGCCCCTCGCTGCCCGGCAACCAGCCATGATAGAGCGGGCGGCCATCGGCGCCCGTCGGGCCGGAATAAAAGGCCCGCGCCGTGGTGACTTCATCGGCGGTGAGGCACTGGTCGGTCGACGTCCCCTTGCACGCAAGCACGACCGGATCGAAGCGGCAGGAAAGCGGATCGGCGATGAACGGATCGCTCGCCAGCCCGCCGTTCAGGCGTCCGCAGGCGGCGATCGCGCCCTTGTTCAGCACCTTGAGCTTCGCCTCGGACAACAGGCTGCCCGGCGTCCGGTGCGCCGCCGCATAGTTCCACAACACCGCGGCATGGCCCCAGGTCCGCTTGACGACCGGCGCGCCGACCAGGATGGCGTCATAGTCCGAGGGATAATAGAGCGCCTCGATCAGCCCCTGCTGCCCGCCGGTCGAGCAGCCGGTATAATAGGATCGCCGGGCGTCGCGGCCATAGAATGCGCGGGTCAGCGCCTTGCCGGTCACGGTCATCACATGGGTCGACAGCCGGCCCCAATCCTTCCATTTCCGGGGATGTCCGATGAGCGGATCGCCATCCAGCATGGTCGCGGGCGCGGTCCCGGTATCGGTGACCGCCGTGGCGAATCCCTTGCGCAGGCCCGCATCCATGCCGGGATGACCGGCGCGCAACACGCCGGCGAAACCGCCATTGCCGTTGCCGTGAAAGACGCCGGCCCAATTTTCCATCGGCAGCCACAGTTCGACCCCGATGTCCGAATCCGCCTCGGACCGCACCTGCGCGACGACGCGGCAAAAGGCCGGCAGGCTGGTCGTGTCCTTGACGAGCACATCGCTCGCCTTGCCCGCCGCCACCGGCGTCGCGCTCACGATCGTGGTATGCTTCAGCCGCAGCTTGGCCAGCGCCTCGCACCGCGCCGCGCCGGATGCCGCTGCCGGCGTCGCGAACAGGGCGGTGGCTGCGATCGCACAAGCGGACAACCAGGCGGATCTTGCGGTCATCGGAAACCTCCGGCGTGCTGGAAAGGAAATCAGGGCGTGGCCTGCCGCGATTGCAGCCACCGTGCCGCCTGCTCGCGATACCAGGGCAGGCAGCCGGGATTTTCGGCCAGGTTCGGATCGAGCACCTTCTCCACCGGCCAGCCCTGGAACAGCCGCTTGATCGGCAGCTCCTGCTTCTTGCCCGACAGGGTGCGGGGAATGGCGGGGGCCGACAGGAAGAGATCGGGCACGAACCGCGGCGACAGCGACGATCGGATCGCCGCGGCCATCGCCTGCTCCAGCGCGGGATCGAGCGTTGCGCCGTCGCGACACACCACGAACATCAC
Source organism: uncultured Stakelama sp. (assembly GCA_964413495.1). Classification (GTDB taxonomy): domain Bacteria; phylum Pseudomonadota; class Alphaproteobacteria; order Sphingomonadales; family Sphingomonadaceae; genus Sphingomonas. The sequence goes on from CAYPRW010000005.1 coordinate 145,152, forward strand.
CAGCCGGGCCTCGCCCGCGCCGTCCTCGACCTCGATGACCAGCGTGTCGGCGACGCCGGGCACGGTCTCGACCGCGGCATAGATGTCGGCGGTGCCCATGCGCACGCCATGGCGGTTGATCGTCGCGTCGCTGCGGCCGCTGATCGCGCCGCTGCCGTCCGGTTCGAGGGTCAGCCAGTCGCCATGCCGCCAGATCCCCGGCCACCGGTCGAAATAGGTGGCGCGATAGCGGCTGCCGTCCCTGTCGCCCCAGAAGAACAGCGGCATGCTGGGCAGCGGCTTGGTGCAGACCAGTTCGCCGACCTCGCCGATGACCGGGTTGCCGTCCTCGTCCCAGGCTTCGACCGCGGCGCCGAGATGGCGGCATTGCAGCCGGCCGGGCGTTGCGGGCAGGTCGCGATTGCCCGACAGGAAGGAGGCGGCGATATCGGTGCCGCCCGAAAGGTTGCACCACCAGATATCGCGGCGGCCGATCGCCGCGAACTGGTCGCTGCCCCATTGCTGCACCGCTGCCGGCAGCGGCGAGCCGGTGCTGCCCAGCGCCCGGATCCGGTCGAGCCCGGCGATCTCGGCCAGCCTCAGCTCCGCCTTCTGGCAATTGGCGTAGAAGGCGGCGCCCGCGCCGAACCAGCTGACGCCGTGCCGCGCCGCGAACGCCCACAACACCGCCCAGTCGGGCTCGCTTCCCGCGCCGCGCGGCGATCCGTCGAACAGGCAGATCGTGGCCCCGCTCAGCAGCCCGCCGATCTGGACGTTCCACATCACCCAGCCGGTCGCGCTGTACCAGTGGAAGCGTTCGCCGAAGCTATTGGGCGCATAGGCCGGGCCGAGATCCATGTGCATGTTGCCGGCGCAGGTGGACAGGATGACGCCGCCATGGCCGTGCACGATCGCCTTGGGCAGGCCGGTGGTGCCGCTGGAATAGAGGATCCACAGCGGATGATCGAACGGCAGCCATTCCGGTTCGAAGGCGGCCACTTCATCATCGTCCCGCGCTTGCGCTGCCGCCAGATCCACCGCATCGGCGATCGGACGCTCGCCCAGCCCGGTATCGAGCGCGAACGTCACCGCCAGGCTGGGCAGGCCGCCGCGCAGTTCCGCCACCCGCGCCGAACAGTCCCTGGCCCGTCCGCCATAGAACACCCCGTCGACGGCGATCAGCGCCTTGGGCTCGATCTGCTTCAGGCGGTCGAGAACGGCCGGCGTGCCCATGTCGGGCGAACACATCGTCCAGATCGCGCCCAGGCTGGCACAGGCGAACATCGCCACCGCCGCTTCGGGAATGTTCGGCAGATAGGCCGCCACGCGATCGCCGCGCCCGATGCCCCGACGCCGCAATTCGAGCGCGAGCGAGGCGGTGCGCCGCCGCAGCTCGGCCCAGCTCCACTCGATCGTCTCGCCGCGCTCGCCGCTGGCGATGATCGCCGGCTGGCCCGCCGCATCGGCGCGATCGGCATGGCGAAAGACCTGGCGGACATAGTTGAGCTCGGTGCCCGGAAACCAGGTCGCGAACGGCATCTCGCCGCTGACCCCCGAACTGGCCCGCCCCCGCGATTCGACGCCGTGATGATCCCGGATGCTCTGCCAGAATCCGGCAAGGTCGGATGTCGACCATTCCCACAGCGCGGCATAGTCGGCGAATTCAAGGCCGCGTTCGTCGCGAAGCCAGTCGCGATACAAGCGCAATTGCGGCACCGATGCGTCCGTTTCGTCTTTCGTCACCCTGATCCCCATTTGCATGCGCGCCAACGCCGGGATGGCAGCCGCCGCGACAGACTCAATGACATGGCTGACCGGGCGAGTTGGCGAAAGTGACCCGCCCCGGGTTGTATCGACATTCAGTTCAGGTGGAGCCGAAAAGGGTGATTTTCGAGCACCGGCGCACAGAAAATCGCGCTTTGCAGGCCCGCATGAGCTGAATGTCGATACAACCTAGCCGGTCCGCCGCGCCGCCAGCACGGTGGTCGCCAGCGCGACCCGCGCCGCGTCCGCGAGATACCGGTCGCGAAACGCGGTCGGCGTCATCCCGGCCCAGGCGCAGAAATGCCGCGAGAAGCTGCCCGGCTCGCTGAACCCCAGGGCCAGGCCGATGCGGGTGATCGGCATGTCGCTGGCCAGCAGATAGGCCGCCGCCAATTCGCCGCGCAGCCGCGTCTTGATGTCCTGAAAGCTCTCGCCCTCCCGCGCAAGGTCGTGCCGCAACCGGCGCGGCCGGGTCAGCAGCCGCGCGGCAACCTGATCGATCGGCACCGACCAGCAGCCCGCGGCCTGAAACTCGACCAGCACCTGCTGCGTGCGCTCGCGCCAACTCGGCCCATGCCCCGCGACATCGAACCAGTCGGGCGCGCCGGCATAATAAGCGTCATAGTCGGCGATCATGCGATGCGCGAGCGGGGCGACGAGATCGTTTACATCATAGGACAAGGCATTGACCGGCGCGTCATATTCGACCGGGCAGCCGAACAGCGCAAACCGATCGAAGCCGTTCGCCTGCACCGGCCGCGGCGCGGTCACCGACAGGCCGCGCAGCGCCAGCGGCCGGCCGATCAGCCAGCTGAAGAAGCGATAGATCCACACCAGCCTGATCCACACCAGCACGTCGCCATCGACCCCCTCGATCGTGCGGTAGGTAGAGCTGTGCTGCAGCCCGGCACCCTCCTGCGCGACAAGACGGGAGTTGACATGGTCCGACATTGCGTTGGTGAAGCGAACGATCACGCGCAGCGCCTCGCCGAACGTCTTGCAATGGAGAAAGGACAACAGCCGTTCCGCCTCCAGCGCGAGCCCGCAGCGATGCGGCAGGAAGCCGAGATAGATGTCGTCGAGCGACCCCTGGATCTGGCGAACCAGCCGCACCAGCTCGTCGCCGCCGATCGCGGCCCTTGCGTTGCCATAGACCGACGGGTCGATCGCCGCGTCGCGCAGCATCGCCAGCGGATCTTTCCCCGCAATCACCGCGCCGTGCAGCAATTCGCGCACCGCCTTGCCGTCCAGCCCGGCTGCACCCGGCCGCTTGCCCAAGGCCACGCCGCGCCGCGCCGCGCGATCGGCGATGCCGTCAGCCGCCGGCGCCCGCGCGATCACGCCGGGCGGAACGCTGAAAAAGCTTTCGACCGCCGCAGAATATCGAACCGCGAGCATCACGCCTTTGTCCTCTCCCTTGCGACAGGTCGCCATAGCAGCTGTCGCCGCGGGAATCGCGGGCGAAATCCGATCGAGGTCAGATCACGGGTTAGGGACTCATGGGCGGTCACCCCCGCGCAAGCTCAATCTACGCCGCGATCTGCGCCGCCAGCCGGTCCAGCCCGGCCCGCGCGGCGACCAGCGTGTCCGCCGCGTCGCCACCCGATTCGGCGGTGATCCCCACCGGCCCCTGCCAGCCGCTGCGTTCGATCACCCGCATCATCGCCAGTTCGCTGTCGCCTTGCGCGGGCAGCAACGCGGTGCCGTCCTCCATATGGGTGCCGCTCACATTCACGCCGACGACATGCGGCTGGATCATCGCCCAGATCCGTTCGAAATCGCGCGTGTCGTCATGCTCCGCGTCGCGCGCATGGCTGAAATTATAGACGATGCCGACATCGTCGATGCCACGCCGTCGCAATTCCCGCAGGACGGCGATCTGGTTCTCCATCCTGCCGAACCACATATTGTGGTTGTACAGCGCGATTCGGCACCCTGCCGGGCGAGCCAGCTCGCGCATTTCCGCAATCCGGTCGCCTTCCATGCGGACCCGGGCCGCATGCTCGCGCGCGGTCTTCGGCGAATAGGCGCTGCCGGCATCCCGATACGCCGCATCCGCCGCCTGCCGCCATGGGGCGATATGGGCGGCCGTGAGCTGGACGAGCGACGTCGGAAAATCCGCCGGCAGGCGCTTCCTGATCGCCCGCATCATGCCGGGCGAATAGCCCTGCGGCACCCACAGCCAGGGCCGCTCGCCATGGCGCTTGAGCAGCGCGACGATCGCGGACGCGACCGGATCGTCGACGCTGACCCCGAACCACCATGCATGAAGCGCGATGCCGTTCCGCTTGAGCGCCACGATCTCCGCATCGAAGCTCGGGACGTGCTGCGCCTGCCAATCATAGGCAAAGCGCCGGAACCCCAGGTCGCGCAGCATTTTTGCGCGTTCCTCCGGGCCGCGCCGCCGTTCGTCATACGGCACGGCGCACCAAGCGACGAGATTGTCGTGCGACCAGATCCGCGATCGAACCCGGCGACCGATCGGCCCGGCACAGCCGCCCGCCATCGCCGCCAGGCCGCCCGCCATCACCGACCGGCGCGAAAGGCTTGCGACGTCCATCTCACGCGCCTCCCGGTCGCGGCAGGGCGAAGGCGACATAGGCATCGCCCTTCTCGCCGCCCAGCTTGCCGCCGCCGGCCGCCGCGACGATCACATATTGCCGCCCCCCGGCCATATACACCGCGGGCGGGGCAAAGCCGCCGAACGGCAGCGCATGCCGCCACAATTCGCGGCCGGTCCTCTTGTCGAACGCGCGGATCATCCGGTCGCGCGTGCCCGCCGCGAAGACGAGCCCGCCGGCGGTCACCGTGGCGCCGCCGAAATTCTCGGTGCCGGTCTTGCGAATGCCGCGCCGGGTGAGTTCGGGATGCTCGCCCAGCGGCACCTGCCAGGCGATCCGCCCGCTGTTGAGGTCGATCGCGGTCAGCGTTCCCCAGGGCGGTTTGGTCGCCGGATAGCCCTTTGCGTCCAGGAATTTGGTAAAGCCGTCGAACGTATACCCGTTCGCCGATTGCACGCTGTCCGACTGGCGCGGCGGCCCGCTCGCCGTGTCGCCCAGCAGATAGGCCTCGATCGCATCCAGCTCGTGCCTGGGCAGGGCGAAGGGCGGCATGCCGCCGCGGCCCGACAGGATGATCGCGCGCAATGCGTCGGCCTGCATCCGCCCGGCCAGTCCGGTAAGCGGCGGCGCGGTCCCCTGGCCCTGCCGCGCTGCGCCATGGCAGGCCGCGCAATTGGCGCGGAACAGCGCCGCACCGGCGGCGATGCGCGCCGGATCGTACCGCGCCGCCACCGGCGCAATCTTGCGCAGCGTGATCTTGTGCGCGATCTGGTTGGCGGTGACGAACAGCCAGCCGGTGGCCGGATCGAACGCGGCGCCGGGCCATTCGGCGCCGCCATGGACGCCATAGAACAGCGTGGGCTTGTCCACCTCGTGCGGCACGAAGAAGCCGTGACTGGCCTGGCGGAACACGGCCAGCGCATCGCGCGCCGCCGCCGGATCGATATCGGTCAGGTCGCCGCGCGTGAAGGTCTGGCGCGTGAACGGCTGCGGCAGCTCAGGTGCCGGCTGATACAGCGCGGTGACCTCGCCGGCGAGGGTCGATGCCGGCGCGCGCCGCATGCGATAGGGAAAGATCGGCTTGCCGCTCACCCGGTCGAGCAGCAGGGTCACGCCCTGTTTGGTCACCTGCGCCACGGCATCGATCCGCCGGCGCTCGTGCGTGATCGTCACCAGGTTCGGCGGGGCCGAGATGTCCAGATCCCAGATATCGTGCCGGATCGCCTGGAACGCCCATCGCAGCCGCCCGGTCCTGGCATCGACCGCGATGACGCTGTTGCTGTGCCGGTTGTCGCCGCGCCGGTCGATCCCGATGAAATTGGGATGCGGATCGCCGACCGCGGCAAAGACGATGCCGCGCTTGCCGTCCAGCGCGATCCCGCCCCAGATGTTGCCGCCATTGTCGGCCTCGGGGTTTTCGACCGGATAGGTCAGCGTGTCGAACGCCCAGCGCCGCCGTCCGGTTTCGGCGTCGAACCCCTGCAGGAAATTCTGGTTCGCCGCGACGACGATGTCGCCCAGGACGACCGGCGCGGTCGCGCCCAGGAACGACGATGTTCCCGCGCCCTTGATCGAAGCGGCCCGCCCATTCTCGCCGAATTGTTCGACCGGTCGCCCCGACCGCGCATCGATCGCCACAAGATAGCCGTCCGCCATGAAATAGAGCCGCGCATCGATGCCGGCGCGCGCGGGAACGAAGGTCAGACCGCGCGTCGCCGGCCCATAGCCCATCCTGGCCGCGTCGCCATAGGGCGCGTAACGCCAACGTTCGCGCCCGGTGGCGCCGTCGATCGCCACGATATGCTTGCCCGCCGTCGGCGCATAGATCACGCCGTCCGCGATCGCCGGATTGGCCTGGACGTTCCCCGCGCCGTCGCGCGAGCGATAGGTCCAGGCGACCGCCAGCCGATGGACGTTGCCGGTATCGATCTGCGCCGCCGGGGAATAGCGCGCATTGGCGTCGCCGCCGCCCGATCGCAGCCAGGTCGGCGGCGTTGGCTCGTCAGTCCCCGCCAGCGTCAGTTCGGACAATCTGGCGGCCGGGATCTCGATGAACTCGGGGTGCTTCGCCCGATCGCCGTCGCGCGGCTCGGCGGCGGCGTCCGGCCGGTCGCATCCCGATGTCAGGGCGCAGATCGCGCCCAGGCTGGCCAGCAGCATCCGGCGATATGTCTTCGGCATCCTGGTCGACCTTGCTCCGTTGGGCGAAATCCTAGCCCGACGATCGGCGCGGACCAGTCGAAAACCCGCGCGAAGGTCCAGCATTTGGTACAATATGCGCAACCGCGGTTCCGCCCGGCCCGATTTTTGGGCAAAGCGGGCGCCATGGGCCAGGGCCGATATAATGGCGTCGATGCCGTCATCGCGATCATCGCGGCGCTGGCCGAAAATGGCGGCGCCATGCGGACCTCGGCACTGGCGCGCGGCACCGGGATCGCGCGCTCCACCCTGCATCGCATCGCCCGCATGCTGGCCGAACAGGGTATCCTGACGCTGAGCCACGGAACGATAAGCGTCAGCGACGCGGCCGAATCGATGATCGCGCGGCATCGCGAAGGCCATCGATCCCCGCCGGGGCCGAACGCGGCGGGATCGCCGCTATGGCGCCGCCGGGTCGATCCGACGACGCCGCTGGCGCTGTCGCCCCCGCCCGTGGTTCGGCGGAGCGGCGGATATCGTCTGGGCTTTTCCAATGCCGCGATCGACAACCACTGGCGCGTGGCGCTGGTGCACGGCATCGAACATGCCGCCGCCCAGGCGCGCGAACGGGTTTCCTGGCTGGACGTCCGGCATGCCGATGGCGACGGCGAATTGCAGGCGGCGGATATCCGCGCGCTCGTGGCCGACGGGATCGACGGATTGCTGGTGAGCGCCGTCGCCAGCCCGGCGGTGTGCGAGGCGATCGAATGGGCGATGGCGCGCGATGTCGCGGTGGTGCTGGTCGATCGCGGTCTGCCGGACGAGGTCAGCCGGACCAGCTTCGTCGCCGCCGACGATGCGTTCATCGGCCGCGTCACCGCCTTGTGGTTGGCGGAAATGCTCGGCGGCAAGGGGGATCTGCTCATGCTGCCCGGCCTCAAAGGCGCCAGCCCGGCCGAACGGCGTCTGGAGGCCGCGTTGCGCGTCTTCGCCGACCATCCCGGCATCACCATCCGCAAGCTGGCCTGGACGGGATGGCGGGAAGACCGCGCCTATCACATCGTGCGACGGCAATTGCGCGGCAATGCCGGCCGCATCGATGGCGTATGGTGCGACAGCGGATTGCAGGGCGTCGGCTCGCTCCGGGCGTTTCGCGACATGGGCTTTGCGCCCGGCACCCTGCCGCCGCATACCGGCGGCGACCTCAACCTGGCCTATAAGCTCGCGATCCGGCTCAAGGTGCCGCTCATCGCGGTCGATTATCCGCCGGCGATGGGGGGCCGGGCGGTCGAACTGCTGCTGGCCGCGTTGCAGGGGCAGTGGGTGCCGCGAAGCGTGACGATCCCGTCGGACATCATCGTGACGCGCGACGCACGCACGCGGTCGATCGATCCGGACCAGTGGATCGAGGATCAGGTCCGCTGGGATCTGCCCGACGAGCTCGTCCTGTCGGCGGGACTGGGGCGCGCCTATAATCCGCAGGCGTTCCGGGTCCATTATCCGGGCAATGTCTATAACCGCTCCGCGGCGCGGCGGCGATCGTGACGCGCGGCGCCGGGATCGAGGCCGCGGGGCGCATGCTCGCCACGCTGCTGCGCGACGATCGGCCGACCGTCGCGGCATGGGCCGTGCGGCACGGCATCGCGCGGTCGACCGCCTTTGCGGTGATGCGGCGCCTGGCCTCCGCCAGGCTGATCGACCGCGACGCGCAGGGCCGGATCGCGCCGGGCGAGGCGGCGATCGCGCTGGCCCTGGCGCGATCGGGCCTGGCGTCGCTGCACGGCCCCGCCGGCGCCGTCGTCAGATGGCTGCGCGACGAAACCGGATGCGATGCGCGGGTGACCGGCGCCGAGCGCGATCTGGTGCTGGCCGAGCTTGCCGCCGGCCCGGCATCGCCCGCGGGCACGACGCAACTGGTCGAGCCGATCCGCCGCGCCGACGGCCAATTGCTCGCCAATGTCAGCCTGGCCGTGCCGGTCCTGCTCGACGCGGCGGCACGCGCGCATGCGCGGGACTGTCTGCGCAAGGCCGCGCTCACGCTGGATCGTTTCGTGAGGGCGGACCCCTGACGCGCACCTGCCGGCGCGATCCGGCGGTGCCTGCGTCAGTGCCGGTTGTCGGAACGCAACGGCGCGATCGTCCGGGTAAAGGCGGGTTTGCCGGTGGCGTCGGGATGGGATCGGTGACGCTGTCGGGCGCCTGCCCGCCATCCACCCAGCGATCGAGCGCGCCGAGCCAGTCGATCTGATAGGCGCCGTCGCCGCCGGTGCAGTGGTTCATGCCCGGCACCATGAACAGGCGATAGAAGGCCTGCGTCGCCTGCCGCCCGCCGATCACCCGCTCGACCGTCGCATGATAGTCGATCGTCTCGCGCACCCCGCCCAGCGCATCGTTCCAGCCCATGAAGGACAACAGCTTCCCGCCGGCGTCGCGGAACGGACGCAGATCGGGATTGACCGCGCCCAGGATCGCGTCGCTGCCCCCGCTGCGCCGGGCATAATCGCCCAGCCGCGCTTCATCGGGCACGAAATCGGGGCCCGCCGCCGGCATGAAGCTCTGATAGCGCAGCACCGAAACCGGATAGCCCTCGATGCCGGCGAAATCGCCCCAGGTCCGTTCGGAACCGGGCATCGCGCTCGACCAGGCGATGCGCCGCCCGGCCGGATCGCGCGGGCCGTCATACACCTCGCGCGCCGCCCTGGCCTGGGCGGGCGTCAGGCAGGCGCCGGTCGCGCCGGCCCGGCAGGTGATCGGCGCAAGGTCGATCCGGCACCTGCGCGGATCGTCCAGGATGCCGTCCGCCCTGCCGTCGATCCGGTCGCATTGCGCCATCGCATTGCGGTGAAGCAATTGCAGCGCGTCGCGATCCAGCACGGCACCGCCGCCATAAAGGCGGCCGGCGAACCAGAGAAGGTTGACGAACAACTCACTCCACCGCATCGACGCCGCCCCGGCGATGATCCCATCATAGTCATGGGGGTAACGCTGCGCCATCTGCAACGCTTCGCGCCCGCCATTGGAACAGCCGTTGAAATAGACGCGCGCCGCCGCCCGGCCATAGGCCTTGAGCACCACCGCCCGCGCGATCACGCCCGCGACATGCGGCGCGCGAAAGCCATAGTCCAGCAGCGCGGATTCGTCCTGATAGGCCCATTGCGCGTCAAGCAGGCCCGACACATGCCCGCCGTCATGGGTGGCAGTGGCATAGCCCTGGCGGAGCGCGGCCCCTTCCGGCGATCGCGGCAGGCGGGGGTTGCCGTCGCCCAGGCTACCCGCCTGGCCGCCGGTGCCAAAGACGACGATCTTGCCGTTCCACCCCGCCATCGGCATCCGCACCCGGAACCGGACCTGGCGCCAGGCATAGCCGGTGACTTCGCAATAGCCGGGGAAATCGCCCTCGCCCGCCATCATCGTGGCGGTCAGGACCCTGCCCGGCGCATCCTCGGTGCGCGAGAAATCGGCAGCCGCCAGCGCCTTGCACGCCGGTTCGGCGAGCGGCGCGGCCACCGCGCTGCCCTGGGCGGAGGCGGCCGGCGGCAAGGCGCAACAGGCGAGCCAGAACGCAGCCCGCACCATCCGGGAAACCGCACCGCCGCCGCTTCGCCCAGCGATCGCGGAACGGATGTTGGCGCCCATAAATGGTCCGTACCGCATGGCTGCCCTGCTCCCCCTGGTTCCGGAAGGAACCTTCGCCGGACACCAGAACGCCGATGCTGCGCCAGATCAAAGGAAATCCGGTCGAACGGCATGGCCAAGGCGCAACTGGCAATGAAAAGCCCGCCAACTCGCTGAGCTGGCGGGCTTGATCTGGTGGGCGTGGCAAGGATTGAACTTGCGACCCCTGCGATGTCAACACAGTGCTCTACCACTGAGCTACACGCCCACGCGCCTTGCGGCGAATCTCGGGAAGCGGCGCTTTAGCGGGGGTGCCGCCCCCATGCAAGCGGCGCGCCTGGAAATCAGTTGCGGCTGGGTACGCGATCCAGTTCGAACATCCGGTCGACTTCCAGCACCAGGTCACGCAGGTGAAACGGCTTTGACAGCACGCGCGCATCGGGCACCTGCTTGCCCGCGCGCAGCGTCACCGCGGCAAAGCCGGTGATGAACATCACGCGCATGTCGGGCGCGATCTCACCCGATTTCTGGGCCAGTTCGATCCCATCCATCTCGGGCATCACGATGTCGGTCAGCAGCAGGTCGAATCGCCCGGCCTCGACCAGCGGCAGCGCCGCCGTGCCGCGATCCACCGCGGTGACGGCATAGCCCGACCGCTCAAGGGCGCGCGTCAGATATTCGCGCATCACCTTGTCGTCCTCGGCCAGAAGAATCCTGATCATCGCCACCCCTTTTTGGTTCAGCAAGTTGAACCGGCCGCTCCGCCCGCTCCCCACCCGGCCACCCAGCGGCAACATCATATGGGTGGCCGGGTGGGGGAGCGGGCCGGTGCCGCTTCAGCGAAGCTGAATCCAACAAACGCATGCTTCATTATGCGCGAAGGGCTTAAGATTTTCCAGCACCCGCATGCGGCATCTGGCGCGTTGCGCCGTCCCGCCGCGGCGCATAGGGTCACCGTGTGCGCGCCGGAGCCCCACCCTTCACATGCCATGGCCCGGCCGAGCCGGGCTCGCCGGTGATCCTGTCGGTGCCGCATGCTGGACGCGACTATCCGTTGCCGCTGCGCGCCGCGCTGCGCGTGCCGGTGGCGGCGCTGCTGCCGCTGGAGGATCGGCACGCCGACGCGCTGGCGCTGGCCGCGCAGCGCGGGGAGACGCTGATCGTGGCGAAGCGCGCACGCGCCTGGATCGATCTCAACCGCGCCGAGCATGAGCGCGACGCGCGCGTCGACGAAGGGGCCGAGCCGCTGCCCGAAAGCGCGCGCTCGCCCAAGCTGCGCAACGGCCTGGGCCTTGTCCCGCGCCGCGCGGGTGGGGCCGAACTGTGGCGGCGGCGCTTTGCCGACGAGGAGGTGCGCGAGCGGATCGTGCGCGATCACCGCCCCTATCACGCCTGCCTTGCTGCGGCGCTTGCCGCCGCCCGCGCGCGGTTCGGGGTCGCCGTGCTGCTCGACCTGCATTCGATGCCGCCGCTCGCCAGCGGCGCCGCGCGAATCGTGATCGGCGACCGGTTCGGACGATCGGCGGCAGGCCGCTTCGTGGGGCGGATCGAGGGGGCGGCGCATGCCGCGCGGGTCCGCACGGCGGTCAACACCCCCTATGCCGGCGGCCATGTGCTCGATCGGCATGGCGACGTCGCGCGCAACGTCCATGCGCTGCAGATCGAGATCGACCGCACGCTGTATCTCGATCGCAGGCGCGAACAGCCCGGACCCGGCTTCGACGCGACCGTCGCGCTGCTGCGCGCGATCATCGACGCGGTCACCGACGAAGCGATGCCGCTGGCCGCCGCCGCCGAATAGAGGCGCATAAAAAACCGCCCGGTGTTGCCACCGGGCGGCCAAGGTTCAGGGAGGAGACACGCCCGAAGGCGTGCCGCACGGTTCCGCGAAAGGGGGGACACGAAACCGTACTGATCCGAATATATGAAAGCTTGACCGTGTCTTCAAGGCCACAACTCGAAATGCGACGAAACGAGTTGCGGGCGCCCTCAGCGGCGGCGCAGCAGCGGCAGCATGCGCGTCAGCGTGGCGTCGCGCCGCACCAGCTGGTGCCACAATGCCGCGACGACATGCAGCGCGGCCAAGCCCAGCATCGTGAAACCGAGCAGTTCGTGCGCGTCATGGCCGAACGCGCCAACCGCCCGGCCCACCGGCAGATATGGGATGTCGAACAGCCAGAAAAAGGTCAGCGGCCGCCGCGTCTCGGCGCCCGACACCATCAGCCAGCCGGTCAGCGGCACCGCGATCATCAGTGCGTACAGCATGCCGTGCACGGCATGCGCGCCGGCGCGCTCGATCCGCGTCACCCCGTCCGCGAACGGCGGCGGGCGATGCGTCAGCCGCCAGGCGAGCCGCACGAGGCTGAGCACGAGCACGGCGATGCCCAGCGCCTTGTGCACCGGCATCACCTTCCACTCGCGCGGCAGGGCGTCGTGGCCGATGCCCAGGAACAGGTTGAACAGGATCGCGGCCGCGATCGTCCAGTGCAGCGCGATCGCCACGCGCGTGTAGCGATCGGCGGGTGCGGCCGCGGCCATGCGCTCAGGCCGCCGGCTGGAGCGGCGCGACCCCGCCCAGCTGAAGCTGGCGGCCAAAGATCTCGCGCATCAGCGCCAGCGAGAACAGATGCGCATAGATCAGCGGCAGCATGCCGTTCTGCACGATCTTGCGCAGCTGATCGCCGCGCAATTCGTTGACCTTGTTCTCGTCGACCATCTGGAAACCGCGATAGACATAGGGCTGCTCCGCGCCCTCGGGCTGGATCGCGACCTCGCCGTCCATCAGCAGGCCAAGATCCTTGAGCTCGCGCATGAACGCATTGGTCTTCTGCCCGGCGATCTCGAACTCCTCGTTGAACTTGAGCACCTGCTGGACCAGCTCGGTCGGCTTGCCGTCCTCGAACAGCGGCTCGCCCTCATCGAACGCGCCGATCGTATCCGAGGTCGGATCGAAGCACAGCGACAGCTCCTCCGCGTCCGGCCGCAGCCGCGCCAGCATATAGGGATAGCGGCGGACATAGGCGGGGATATAGAAGGGCTCGGTCTCGCGCATGCGGCCATCGTCGCCGAAGAACACGTTGACGCCCTCGTTCAGGCCCATCAGCCCCAGCGGCACGGGATCGTCGCCCACCGAAAAGACGATCGGCAGATACCGCTGCACCAGCGGGAATTCCTCGACGGTCAGCGGCACGGCATGCTGCGTGGCCAGGAACGGCGCGGCATCCACGCGGCGGATCCTGTAATCGGCGTGCAGGTCGCTCGAAAGCGGCTGAAGGTCCTTGTAGAAAAGCGGAAGCCCCTGGGCTTGCGGCGCGCTGGCCATGGAAATCTCCTGAAATCGAATGGGCGGGGTCTATTGATCCGTATCGCCGGGCGCAAGCGATACGAGCTTGCCGGGGTTGAAGAGATCGCCCGGATCGAACGCCCGCTTGATCGCCCGCAACGCATGCATCCGCGCCGGCGACGACAGCCGCGCCAGCTCGTAGCGCTTCATCTGGCCGATACCGTGCTCGGCCGAGATCGAGCCGCCCGCCGCGACGACCAGGTCGTGGACGAACGGGCTGACGGTCCCCGCGTTGCGCGCCGCCCAGTCCGCCCCCGCCCCCTGGGGCGCGCGCACATGGAAATGGACGTTGCCGTCACCCAGATGCCCGAACGCCCCGGCGCTGGTGCCGGGAAAGGCAGCCTCGACCGCCCTTGCCGCATCGATCATGAAATCGGGCATGCCCGCCACCGGCACCGAGATGTCGTGCTGCAAGGCCGGCCCGCCCGCGCGCTCGGCCTCCGAAATCGAATCGCGCAGCCGCCACAGCGCCCGCGCCTGCGCCTCGCTCGCCGCGATCACGGCGTCGCGCGCCAGCCCGCGCGCCAACGCATCGGCGAGCAGCCGTTCGAGCAATGCGGCGGGCGGCGCGTCGTCCGCCCCGCTCGCCACCGCCTCGATCAGCACATGCCAGGGATGCGCGTCCGCCAGCGGCGCGCGCGCGCCGGGAACATGGCGCAGCACCAGCGCCAGCGAATGCGCCGGCACGATCTCGAACGCTTCGATCGCCCCCGCCGCGCCTGCCATCGATCGCAGCAGATCGAGCGCGGCGTGTGGCGTGGCGACCCCGACCCACGCCACCGCCCGCGCCGTCGCCGCCGGCACCAGCCGCAACGCCGCCGCGGTCACCACGCCCAGCGTGCCCTCCGCCCCGATCAACAGCTGGTTGAGATCGTATCCGCGATTGTCCTTCCGCAGCGCGGCCAACCCGTCGTGCACGCTGCCGTCGGGCAGCACCGCCTCCAGCCCCAGCACCAGCCCGCGCATCGTGCCAAAGCGCAGCACCTGCGTTCCCCCGGCATTGGTCGAGACCAGCCCGCCGACCGTCGCGCTCCCCCGGGCCGCCAGCGTCAGCGGAAAGCGCCGCCCCTGCGCCAGCGCCGCATCGTGCAGATCGGCCAGGATCACGCCGGCTTCGGCCTCGATCAGATTGTCGTCCGCCGCCATCCGCCGCACGCGATTCATCCGCCGCAGCGACAGGATCAGCGCCGATCCGTCGGCCGGTGGCGTCGCCCCACCGACCATCGACGTATTGCCCCCCTGCGGCACCAGCGGCACGCGCTGCGCCGCCGCCAGCGCGACGATGCCCGCCGCCTCGTCCGTCGAGGCGGGCTGGAGGATCGCCGCCGCCCGCCCGTGATAGCGCCCGCGCCAGTCGTCGAGCCACGGCGCGATCGCGTCGAGATCGGTGACCGCCGCCTTCGGCCCGAACCGCGCGGTGACCGCCTCCACCAATTGCCGCTGCGCCTCGTCCATGCGCCGCGAGCTATCACGCCGGGGGATCGCCAGCAATTCGCCCGTCCCAATTCATCGGCTGTTCAAACGCCCCGGCTATTGGCAGACTGGCATGGTGAACCTGTTCCTCGTTGCCGCTGCCGCGCTGCAGCCGCCGCTTGCGGCCCTGCCCGATCCGGGCCGGGCGGGCGCGCCGCTGGATGGCACGCGGCTGGCCCAGGTCCGCATCCAGCAGCATATCGTGATCCGCGTCCCCCGCCCGGACACGCTGCGCCGCGTCTCCGCCCCCGCCGCCCCCTTGCCGCCGATCGCCTGGGTCGAAAGGGGCGCGGACAAATGCGTGCAGATGGACCGGCTGTCGGGCGCCGCGATCACGCGTGCCGACAGCGTCGATCTGGTGCTGGCCGGCGGCAAGCGCATCCGCGCCAAGCTGGGCAAGGAATGCCCGTCGCTGGATTTCTATGCCGGTTTCTATGTCAAGCCGACCAAGGACGGGCGCGTGTGCGCGAAACGCGACACGTTTCGTTCGCGCTCGGGCGGGGAATGCCAGATCAAGTCGTTCCGCACGCTGATTCCTGAACGCTGAACCAGCCGCCCGTTCGACTTTCCTTGACTTTGCGCGCCATTTCCTCAATGCGCGCGGCTTATTGCATGCGGGCCTGGTCCGCTATTTTTCCGGACATCTGAATGAGCTTTGCCGATCTCGGCCTTTCCGACGAATTGCTGAAGACGGTCGAGGCGGCCGGCTATTCGGATCCGACCGCGATTCAGCGTCAGGCGATCCCGTCGGTGCTGATGATGCGCGACCTGATCGGCATCGCCCAGACCGGCACCGGCAAGACCGCCAGTTTCGTGCTGCCGATGATCGATATCCTGTCGCAAGGCCGCAGCCGCGCGCGCATGCCGCGCAGCCTGATCCTGGAGCCGACGCGCGAACTCGCCGCGCAGGTCGCCGAGAATTTCGAGAAATACGGCAAGAATCACAAGCTCAGCATGGCCCTGCTGATCGGCGGCGTGCAGATGGGCGATCAGGTGAAGGCGCTGGAAAAGGGCGTCGACGTGCTGATCGCCACGCCCGGCCGGCTGATGGACCTGTTCGAGCGCGGCAAGATCCTGCTCACCGGCTGCAACCTGCTGGTGATCGACGAGGCGGACCGCATGCTCGACATGGGGTTCATCCCGGATATCGAGAATATCTGCACCAAGCTGCCGGCCAATCGCCAGACGCTGCTGTTCAGCGCGACGATGCCGCCGCCGATCAAGAAGCTGGCCGACAGGTTCCTGTCGAACCCCAAGACGATCGAGGTCGCCCGCCCGGCCAGCACCAATACCAATATCACCCAGCGGCTGGTACCCGTCGCCAACAGCGCGTTCGAAAAGCGCAAGGTGCTGCGCGGCCTGCTGAGCGCCGAAGAGGTGCGCACCGCGATCATCTTCTGCAACCGCAAGACCACGGTGCGTGAGCTCAACAAGAGCCTCAAGCAGCACGGCTATCGCTCGGCCGAGATCCATGGCGACATGGACCAGTCCTCGCGCATCGCCGAGCTCGACCGGTTCAAGGCGGGCGACGTCAACATCCTGGTGGCGTCCGACGTCGCCGCGCGCGGGCTCGACATCAAGGGCGTGTCCCACGTCTTCAATTTCGACGCGCCCTGGCATCCCGACGATTATGTCCACCGCATCGGCCGCACCGGCCGCGCCGGCGCCACGGGCACCGCCTATACGCTGATGTCGAGCGCGGACGCCGAGGCGATCGAGAATATCGAGAAGCTGCAAGGCCAGAAGATCGAGCGGATCGGCGCGCCCGTCGCCGCCGAGCCCGAGGAAGCGCGCAAGCCGCGCGAGCGCAAGGCGAGGGACGACAAGCCCGCGAAGGAACGGCCCAAGGCCGAGCCCAAGGCGCAGGCGCCGCGCGAGGCGCGCGAGGAACCCCGCCGCGAGCCCCGCCGCGACGAGCAGCGCCCCCGCCGCGATCGCGACCGCCGCCACGACACGCGCGACGAAGGCCCCGACGAGGGCTGGAACGGGCCCGTGCCGGATTTCCTGCAGTTCACGATTCCCGCGTGAGCATCACCGAAGACGAGGATTTCCTCGACTTCACGCCTATCCCCGCCGTTCCCAGCCCGTGCGTCGGCATCTGCCGCATGCGCACCGACGGTCTGTGCGAAGGCTGCGGGCGCACGCTGGGGGAGATTTCCGAATGGTCGCTGGCGACGGACGATCGGCGCCGCGAAATTCTTGCCCGAATCGAACGCACGCGCCGCTGACCCCTTGCGCGAATTGGCATGGACCGCGACAGCCGGGTGCGATGACCGACTCGACCGACGCCCGGCAATCGCTTCGCGCGGCCACCGCCGCCGATCATGAACGCATCGATCGCGCCTTTTCCGCCTTCGACCTGACGCGCCGCGACGACTATGCCCGTTTCCTGCGCGCACAGGCAGCCGCCTTCCTGCCGGTCGAGGCCGCGATCGACGCCGCCAACCCGATCGACTGGGTGCCCGACTGGCCGGCGCGGCGGCGGTCGGCGGCCCTGCTCGCCGATCTCGACGCGCTCGGCAACGCGCCCCCGCCCACGGCGCCCCGCCACTTATTTCGCAACCGTGAGGAAATTTTGGGCGCGATCTACGTTCTGGAGGGATCGCGCCTTGGCGGCAGGATGCTCGCGCGGTCGGTGCCGGCCGGTTTCCCGCGGGCCTTCATCGCTGCCAACGACACGGGATTATGGCGGACCTTGATCGAGTTGCTGGACAAGCTGTTGATTTCCGACGACCAACGGATCGCCGCCGCAAGGTCCGCGCGCAATGTGTTCGCGATGTTCGAGGCGGGCGCGCGGCAGGAAAGGATTGCGCTTGGCCGATGATCCGCCGGTCGATCTGACCAATTGCGACCGTGAGCCGATCCATGTCCTGGGCGCGATCCAGCCGATCGGTTTCCTGATCGCGCTGACCGCCGACTGGATGGTGGCGCGCGCGTCGGCCAATCTCGCCGATTATCTGGGGCAATCGCCGTCCGATGCGATCGGGCGGCCGCTCGGCGACCTGTTCCTGCCCGGCGCGATCCACGACCTGCGCAACCGTACCGCGCTGCTGCGTGGCCCCGATGCGATCGAGCGGCTGTTCGGCGTCCAGCTGATCGCGGGCGAAACGCGGTTCGACGTGGCGCTGCACATGTCGGGCGGCAATGTCGTGATCGAGGCCGAACCGTCGAGCGGCGAAATGGGCGACATCACCGGCATGGTGCGGTCGATGATCGCGCGGCTCGATCAGTGCGGCGACCTGCCGGCCTTCTTCAAGGAGGGGGCGCGCCAGGTCCGCGCGCTGATCGGCTTCGACCGCGTAATGGTCTATCGCTTCGCGCCGGACGGATCGGGCGAGGTGGTCGCGGAGGCGTGCAAGCCCGGCATCGGCCGTTTCCTCGGCCTGCACTATCCGGCGAGCGACATTCCGGCACAGGCACGCATCCTCTATACCCGCAACCTGCTGCGCGTGATCGCGGATGTGAACGCCGTACCGGTGCCGGTCGAACCCCGGCTCGATCCGGCGGGCGAGCCGCTCGACCTGTCACTGTCGCTGCTGCGTTCGGTCTCGCCGATCCATATCGAATATCTGAAGAATATGGGCGTCGATGCGTCGCTGTCGATCTCGATCCTCGTCGAGGGCAGGCTGTGGGGCCTGTTCGCCTGCCACCATTATTCGCCGCGCTGCCCCGGTTTCGAGCGGCGTTCGGTCACCGAATTGTTCAGCCAGATGTTCTCGATGCGGCTGGAAAGCCGCGAGCGGCAACAGACGGTGGAGTTCGAACGCCGCGCGCGCGACATTTCCGACCAGCTGCTCGGCGCGGTCGCCTCGGACGAGACGCTGCTGCGCGATCCCGACTGGCTCGCCGACATCCTGACCCATGCGATCCCCGCCGACGGGGTGGGCGTGTGGCTGGCCGGCAACTATGCCTTTTCGGGCGTCACCCCGCCGACCGAGGACTTCCGCCGCATCGTGCGCGCGCTCAACGCGACGGCGGCGGGCAAGGTCTATGCCACCGATCGAATCGCGACGCTGATCCCCGATGCGGAAAAATTCGCCGACAGCACCGCCGGGCTGCTCGCGATACCGATCTCGCGGTCGCCACGCGATTATGTCGTGCTGTTCCGCTCGGAACTGGTCCGCTCGGTGCGCTGGGCGGGCGATCCGCACAAGCCGGTCGACTATGGCCCCAACGGCCCGCGCCTCACCCCGCGCGAAAGCTTTGCGGAATGGAAGGAGCTGGTGCGCGGCCGCTCGCAACCCTTCACGCCGTCCGAATTGCGCGTGGCCGAAACGCTGCGCGCGACGCTGATCGAAGTGGTGCTGCGCCTCGCCGACGAAGCCAGCGCCGAACGCCAGCAGGCGAGCGCGCGGCAGGAATTGCTGATCGCCGAACTCAACCATCGCGTGCGCAACATCCTGGGCCTGATCCGCGGCCTCATCCGCCAGTCGCAACCGAGCGACGACGCGGTCAAGGATTTCGTCCGCGTGGTCGACGGGCGCATCCACGCGCTCGCCCGCGCGCACAATCAGATCACCGAGGATCATTGGGGGCCCGCCTCGCTCCAGGCATTGATCGATGCCGAGGCGGCGGCGTTCATCGAGGATGGCGAGCGGCTGATCGGCGATGGCGAACCCGTGCTGCTCAATCCCCAGGCCTATTCGACCATGGCGCTGATCCTGCACGAACTGGTCACCAATTCGACCAAATATGGCAGCCTGTCGGTGCCCGACGGCACGGTCCATCTCGGCTGGACGCGCAACGGCCGCGGCGATCTTGAGATCAAGTGGCGCGACATCGGCGGCCCGCCGGTGCGCCAGCCTTCGCGCAAGGGCTTCGGGACGACGATCATCGAACGCTCGATCCCCTATGACCTGGGCGGCGAAGCGAAAATCCGCTATGAAAAATCGGGGTTCCAGGCCGATTTCTGCATCCCCGCGCGCCACGTGTCGCAGCCGCGCGGAGCCGGCGGCCCGGCGATCCGCTTTCCGCGCGCGCCGCACGGGCATCACGAACTGATGCCGACCGATCTGCTCAACGGCCAGCGGCTGCTGCTGGTCGAGGACAGCCTCATCATCGCGCTCGACGCCGAAGACATCGTGAACCGGCTGGGCGCCGACGATGTCGCCACCGCCGCTTCGGTCGATGCCGCGCTCGACCTGATCGCCGCGGCGCCGCCGACGGTCGCGATCCTCGACATCAACCTCGGCAGCGGCACCAGCTTTCCGATCGCCGACGCGCTGCTCGACCGCGACGTGCCGTTCATGTTCGCCACCGGCTATGGCGAACAGGCGCAATTCCCCGATCAGCATCGCGGCCGCCCGGTGGTGCAGAAACCCTATACGATCGAGAATGTCGCCCGTGCGCTGGCGGAAATGCTGGCCTGACACGCAACTGTGCCAGTTTGGCAACACACGTAACGAAATTTGCTGCGATGCGGCAGATGACCGTTGTTTCTCGGCACCCGCTGAACCAGATGCGCGCCCGCCACGGCGGCGCGTACGACCGTCGGGCATTTTGCAAGGAACGACAAGAACATGAAGAAGATTGCTCTGGCGCTCGTCGCGCTGACCGCCGCCGCGCCCGCATTCGCGCAGGATGAAGCGCCCGAATTCACCGGTGCGCACATTTCGGCGATCGCCGGCTTCGACCTGCTCGACCTCAACACCGCCGGTCTCGATAACCCCGAAGGCGTCGCCTATGGCGTGAACCTGGGCTATGACTTCCGCGCGGGCGGCGCGGTGTTCGGGATCGAGGGCGAAGCAACCGAATCCTCGGCAGCCGTCAAGGCGGCCGGCACCGAGGTCGCCGCCGCCAGCCGCGACCTGTATGTCGGCGGCCGTGTCGGCTTCGTGACCGGTTCGGCGCTGGTCTATGCCAAGGCCGGCTACACCAACTTCCGGGTCGAGAGCATCGCCGGCGATGCCGATGCCGATGGCGTGCGCGCCGGCGTCGGCGCCGAGGTGAAGCTGCAGTCGAACATCTTCTTCAAGGGCGAATATCGCTATTCGAACTATGAAGCGGATATCGAGCGTCATCAGGTCGTCGCGGGCATCGGCTACCGCTTCTGATCGCGCCTGCCGGGCGCCGCGGCGCCCGGCACGGCCGCAAGCGTCCGGCCGCCTCCGATGGGGGCGGCCGGTTCGATTCTAGACGGCGCGCAACGCCCGCCCGGCCACGGCGTCCAGCTTCGCCAGCAATGCCGGATCGCGCGTGTCCGGCGCGGTGATGAGCGCCGCGTCGAGGCAGGTGTCGATCGGTGACGGCTCGCGGATTTCGGGCAGGCCGCGCAGCAGATTGACGACCATCGCCCGCGCCTGTCCGGCATTGGCGGAAAGCCGGCCCAGGATCTGCGCGACATCGACCGCCTCGTCCCCCTCGCGCCAGCAATCATAATCGGTGACCATCCCGACCAGCGCATAGGGCAGCTCGGCCTCCCGCGCGAGCTTCGCCTCGGGCATCGCGGTCATGCCGATCACATCGCATCCCCAGCCGCGATAGAGACGGCTTTCCGCGCGGGTCGAGAATTGCGGCCCCTCCATCGCCAGATAGGTGCCGCCCCGCAGCACGCGCGCGCCCCCCGCCGCCGCGGCATCGGCGGCCAGCGCGGACAGGCGCGGGCAGACCGGATCGGCCATCGAAACATGCGCGACCAGGCCGGTGCCGAAAAAGCTCGACGGCCGCCCCTTGGTACGATCGATGAACTGGTCGACCACGCTGAACGTCCCCGGCGCGCGTTCCTCGGTCAGCCCGCCGACCGACGACACCGCCAGCACATCGGTGACGCCCAGCCGCTTCAGGCAATCGATATTGGCGCGGTGGTTGAGCGATTCGGGCGAAATCGCATGCCCGCGCCCGTGCCGCGGCAGGAACGAGACGCGCGCAGCCCCCAATCGCCCGGTAAAGACCGCGTCCGACGGATCGCCCCAGGGCGAGGCGACGCGCACCCATTCGCCGCCTTCGACGCCCTCGACCCCGTACAGGCCCGATCCGCCGATGATCCCGATATGCCAATTGCCCATGCGATCCCCGTTCGATATCGGCGCCGGACCGTTGCCGCGCCCGCGATCTCAATCGTCGTCCGGCCCCAGCGCGGGATCGAGGTCGCGCGGGCGGGTAAAGCTGACCAGCGTGCCGCCCCCGGCCTTCACCGCGTCCCAGCGATCGACGTCGAACGTCATCACCGCCAGCGCCGCGGTCGGGAACTTCTCTTCCACCGAATCGCGCAGCCGATCGTCCGCCCGGTCGGGGATCAGCAGCAGGATCAGGTCCTCCAGCCCCGGATTATGCCCGATCAGCAGCGCGCTGTCCGCCCCCTCGGGCAGCTCGTGCACCACGTCGAGCAGGCTCGCCGCCGAGGCGAGATACACCCGCCGGTCCCACACCGGCGCCAGCGCGCCGCCGTAACCGGTCTCGATCTGCTCGACCGTCTCGCAGATGCGCGTGGCGGGCGAGGCGACGACATGGTCGAAGCTGAGTTTTTCAGCCCGCATATGCCGCCCGACCGTCGCCGCCGCCTTCTGTCCGCGCGCGTTGAGCGGCCGGTCGAAATCGCGCGCGACCGCATCGTCCCAGCTCGATTTCGCATGGCGCAACAACGTCAGCCTCTTCATCGCCACTCCGCATCGGGCATCCGCGCGGCCTTCTGCCCCAAGCTTGCGACAGAGGAAAGACGCTGCACGCGCAAAACCGCCTCATCCAGGGTGATCCGCGACACCGGCGTGCCCGGCGGAAACGCGCTCAGCAGCCGCGAGGGCATGGCGGCGGACAGCAGCACGAACGCGCCCGCATCGTCGGCGCGGCGGATCAGCCGCCCGAACGCCTGCGCCAGCCGCGCGCGTACGATGCGGTCGTCATAGCCGCTGCCGCCGCCGTCGGTTTCCTTGGCCGCCAGCCGTCGCGCGCCGTGCAGCACGCTCGGCTTGGCCCAGGGCACGCCTTCCATCACGACGAGGCGCAGCGAATGACCGGGCACGTCCACCCCGTCGCGCAGCGCATCCGTACCGATCAGCGACGCGCGCGGATCGTCGCGAAAGATGTCGACCAGCGTGCCGGTATCGATCGGATCGACATGCTGGGCATAGAGCGGCAGCCCCTCGCGCGCCAGCCGATCGGCGATCCGCGCATGCACCGCGCGCAGCCGCCGGATCGCGGTGAACAGCCCCAGCGTCCCGCCCTGCGCCGCGACGATCAGCCGGGCATAGGCGTTGGCAAGGGCCGCCAGATCGCCGCGCTTCACATCGGTGACGACGATCACCTCCGACCGCGCGGCATAGTCGAACGGCGACGCCGCCTCGAACCGCGCCGCCGGGTGGAGCAGATGCTGCGCCCCGCTGCGCGCCTCGGCCACGTCCCAGTCGCCGCCCGCGCGCAGCGTCGCGGAGGTGAC
The DNA here is from genome assembly GCA_964413495.1 of uncultured Stakelama sp. Lineage (GTDB taxonomy): Bacteria > Pseudomonadota > Alphaproteobacteria > Sphingomonadales > Sphingomonadaceae > Sphingomonas. Next base: position 168,397 of record CAYPRW010000005.1, read on the forward strand.
CAGCACGCCGTGCGCGGGCTTCAGCACCGTCTCGGCGAACGGCTTGGAGGGATCGAGCCAGCGGCGGTGGATGCCGATATCGATCTCGCGCCCCTCGATCCGCTCGACCGCAAGCCAGTCGACAAAGTCCTCGGCCGCCGGCCCGCCGATGCGCGCGATCAGCGACAGCCACGCCGCCACCGTCTCCGCGCGCCACGCCAGCGAGGCGATCGCCCCCTCAATCCGCGCGCGCGCCGGCCCGTCCAGCCAGTCCGGCCCCTCGTCGAGCACCGCCTCCAGCCGCCGCCCCAGCGCCATCATCGGCCGCAGCAGCCGTTCGAGCGCGGCGGCCGCCGGCATCGTTGCGTCGATCAGCGCCGCGTCGGGCTCGGCCAGTTCGGTCTCGATGCCATAGCCCGCCTCGCCCGACGCATCGTCGCAACGCGCATAGGTGAGCCCGCGCACCGCGCCCAACAACGCCTCGATCGGCCCAAACGGCTGCCCCTCCGCCACGCGCTGCAGCCACCCGTCGGACGGCAAGGCGCCCGCCGCGTCCACCGCCTCGGCGATCGCCTGCGCGCCGCCTTCGTCATAGCTCGCCACGTCCGACAATCGCGCCGCCAGCCCCCGCCGCCGCCCGCGCGATCCGCGCTCCGGCCCGGTCACCCAGCGCCGCAGCTCGATCGTCTCCTGGCCCGACAGCGCGACGCCGAACATCGCGTCGGCGGCGTCGAACAGATGATGCCCCTCGTCGAACACATAGCGCGTCGGCCGCGTCGCATTCTCGCGCCCGCGCGCGGCGTTGACCATCACCAGCGCATGGTTGGCGATGACCAGATCGGCGTCGGCGCTGGCCCGCGCCGCGCGCTCGATGAAGCACTTCCGATAATGCGGACAGCCGGCATAGACGCACTCGCCGCGCCGGTCGGTGAGGGCCGTGGAGCCGTTGCGGCGGAACAGCACCGGCAGCCAGCCGGGCAGGTCGCCGCCGACCATGTCGCCGTCCGCGCTATACGCCGCCCAGCGCGCCACCAGCTGCGCCAGCACCGCCGCGCGCCCCGCGAACCCGCCCTGCAGTGCATCCTCCAGGTTGAGCAGGCAGACGTAATTCTCACGCCCCTTGCGCGTGACGATGCGCTGTTTCCGCACCTCCGGGTCGGCGAACAGCCGTTCGCCCTCATGCGCCAATTGTCGTTGCAGCGCCTTGGTGAAGGTCGACACCCACACCGCGCCATCTGCCTTCGCCGCCCATAAAGAAGCCGGCGCGAGATAGCCCAACGTCTTGCCGATCCCGGTCCCCGCCTCGGCCAGCACCAGGTTGGGCGAATCGCGCATCGTGCGCGGCGCGAAGGCGGAAGCCGCCGCCTCGGCATAGAGCCGCTGGCCTTCGCGCACCTCCGCGCCCTGGCCGGTCAACTGATCCAGCCGCTCGCGCACCTCCTCCGCTTCCAGCGACACGGTGCGCGGCGGGGTACGCGGCGCCTGTTCGGTCCATTCGGGCAGGCGCGAAAACAGCCAGCGTTCGGCGCGTTCGGGCTTCGCGATGCGCTGCGTCACCGCCGGCGCCCAGCTCCAGCGCAGCCGCGCCAGCGATTGCGCGGCGTGCCACGCCCCCTCGCGCTCGGGCCAATCGCCGTCCGCGATGGCCAGCATCGCCGCCGCCGCCGCGCGCAGGAACGGCGCGACCTGCGCGTCGCTCGCCGGCTCGTCCAGCCCCAGCGTCTTCGCCACCCCGCGCGGCGTCGGCACCATGAACCGTGCCGGGCGCAGGAATGCGAACAGCTCGAGCAGGTCGAGCCCCGACAGCTCGGGATAGCCCAGCCGCTGCGCCGTCAGCGGCGCGTTGAGCAGCAGCATCGGCGTATCGGCCGCCAGCCGTACCGCCTCGCCCCGCCCGACGCTGCGCACCTCGTCCTGCGTGGCGATCCAGATGCCGCCATGGCTGGCATGAAGGGCGGGATAGGGGAGATTCACGCCGGTCGCATCCTAATGACCCGTTCCCCTGCGAAAGCAGGGGAACAAGCGCCCTTTCACCGCGCGTGATAGCGCAGCCGGCCCACAAAGCGCGACAGGCTGAACCGGTGATCGCTGCGCCCGCTCCACTTCGCCTTGGCGCGCTCGAACCGCATGATATCCTCGATCCGCCGCGCCAGGAACGCGCGCGTTTCGGCCTGCCCCTCGCTCTCGTCGTTCAGGAACACGGCGATCGTCGCGGCATAGACGCCGCCCAGCATCGCGCGCTTGGTGTAATGATTATAGTCGGTCGCGCTGTCGCCCGCGAGCCGCCACATCGCGTCGGCCGAGCGCCAGCCAAGCTTCGCCGCGCGGCCCGCATGCTGCGGCATCGCCAGGATCGCCACCGCGCGGCGCAGCGCCTCACGCTCGCCCGCCAGTGCATTCAGCCGCGCCTCGACCAGCGCCGTGATCTTCGCGCGGATCTTCATCCCCGCCAGCGTTTCGGGCGGCAGCGCGGCCGCCATGCGCCGGTCGATGTCCGCGAACCACAGGTCGATCATGCCGACCGCGTCCCCCGGCACCGCCAGCCGCGCCACGTCGCGATCCGCGCCGATCGCGTCCGCCGCCGCTTCGATCGCCTTGGCGCCCCAGCCGTCGAACGCCGCATTGGACGCGAGCCGCGGGCTCAGCGCCGCGCGCAATTCATCCAGCGTCATGTCGGCCACCGCGGTCATGTTCCCGGTTTAGCCTTGTCCGGAGCAGTTGCAACCGGCGGCTTCGTCTCGCGACGCAGCAGCAGCACCAGCCGCCCGGATCCGGTCGTCGCCGGCCGGCAGCCGCGGCAACGCAGCCGCGCTTGGCGCGGGCATAGTTTTTGTTGAAGATCGCGTCCGATGTATCGCGCCTTCAGCGACCTATGTGTTGCGCAATGCAACTCGAGGGGGAGACGCTGCATGCCCAATCTGTTCGATCCGATTCAATTTGGCGCGATTTCGGCGCCCAGTCGCATCATCATGGCGCCGCTGACGCGCAGCCGCGCGGATCGCGACGGGGTGCCGACCCCGGTGATGGCCGAATATTATGCGCAGCGCGCCGGCGCGGGCCTGATCGTCAGCGAGGCGTCGGGGATCAGCCGCCAGGGCCTGGGCTGGCCGTTCGCGCCGGGCCTGTGGACCGATGCGCAGGTCGCGGGGTGGAAACCAGTGACCCGGGCGGTACACGAGGCGGGCGGCCGCATCGTCGCGCAGCTGTGGCATATGGGTCGGCAAGTGCACAGCTCGGTCACCGGCGAACAGCCGGTCTCGGCTTCGGCGACGACGCAGCCGGGCACGGCTCATACCTATGCCGGTAAGCAATCCTATGAACCGGCACGCGCGCTGGACGCGGCGGAGATCCCCGGCATCATCGAAGGCTATGCCCGCGCGGCGGAGAATGCGCTGCGCGCCGGGTTCGACGGCGTGCAGGTCCATGCCGCCAACGGCTATCTGATCGACCAGTTCCTGCGCGACGGCAGCAACCTGCGCGACGACAATTATGGCGGCGGCATCGACGGCCGCATCCGGTTGCTGAACGATGTGACCGAACGGGTGATCGGCGTGGCCGGCGCGGATCGGACGACGATCCGCCTGTCGCCCGTCGTCTCGGCCCAGGGCGTCGGGGACAGCGATCCGCAGGCGGTGTTCGTGCCGGCGGCACGGCGCCTGTCCGAACTCGGCATCGCCCTGCTTGACCTGCTCGAGGTGCGGCCGGACGGCCCGTTCGCCATGCCGCCCGTGACCCGCGCGATCCGCCAGGTGTTCAAGCGCCCGCTATCGGTGGGCGCGGGCTATGCCACCCTGGCCGATGCGCAGGCCGCGCTCGACAGCGGCGTCGCCGATGCGGTGAGCTTCGGCCGCACGTTCATCGCCAATCCCGATCTGCCCGAACGGCTGCGCACCGGCGCGCCGCTCAACGAAGGCGATATGGCGACCTGGTACACCCAGGGCCGTGAAGGCTATGTCGACTATCCCGCGCTGGGCGGCTGAAGGCCGCACATCGCAAAAAGGGGAATTTTCATGCCCGATCTGTTCGATCCGCTTCAACTCGGCGCGATTTGCGCGCCCAACCGCGTGCTGATGGCGCCGCTGACGCGCGGCCGCGCCGATCGCGACGCGGTGCCGACCGCCGTGATGGCCGACTATTACGCGCAGCGCGCCGGCGCGGGCCTCATCATCAGCGAGGCGACCGGGGTCAGCCGCCAGGGCCTGGGCTGGCCGTTCGCGCCCGGCCTGTGGACCGATGCGCAGGCGGCGGCGTGGAAGCCGGTGACCCGGGCGGTGCACGACGCGGGCGGCCGCATCGTCGCGCAGCTGTGGCATATGGGCCGGCAGGTCCATTCCTCGGTCACCGGCCAGCAGCCGGTATCGTCCTCGCCGACCATCAGCCCGGGCAAGGTTCACAGCTATGACGGCCGCCAGCCGTTCGAACAGGCCCGCGCGCTCGATCTCGACGAGCTTCCCGGCATTATCGAAAGCTATGCCCGCGCCACGGAAAACGCGCTCGCCGCCGGGTTCGACGGCGTGCAGATCCATGCCGCCAACGGCTATCTGATCGACCAGTTTCTGCGCGACAGCGCCAATCTGCGCACCGACGGTTATGGCGGCAGCGTGGAGAACCGCATCCGCCTGCTCGACGAGGTCGCGCGGCGCGTGATCTCGGTCGCGGGCGCCGACCGCACCGCCGTGCGCCTCTCCCCCAATGGCGATTCGCAAGGTGTCGATGACAGCGATCCGCAGGCGCTGTTCGTGCCGGCCGCGCGGCGGCTTTCGGAACTGGGCATCGCCTTTCTCGAACTGCGCGAACCCGGCCCCGACGGCAGTTTCGGCCGGACCGACGTGCCCAAGCTCAGCCCGCGCATCCGCAACGCCTTTACCGGCGCGCTGGTGGTGAATTCGGATTTCTTCACCCGTGAGGGGGCCCAGGCCGCGCTCGACAGCGGCGTCGCCGATGCGGTCAGTTTCGGTCGCACGTTCCTGGCCAATCCCGACCTGCCCGAACGGCTGCGCACCGGCGCGCCGCTCAACGAGAGCAATATGGCGACCTGGTACAGCCAGGGCGACGAAGGCTATATCGACTATCCGACGCTGAACGATCAGCGCGTGGCCTGATCCATCTCGTCCAGCCGCGCCGTGATATGCTGACGCGCCGCCAGGCGCAGGCGCGGCTGGAACGCGATCAGGACCGGTACGATCAGCAAGGCGGGAAAGGCGAAGGTCGCGATCACAAAGCCCATCGCCGCGATCGCCCACCAGCCCATCCGCCGGCTGCCCTGTTTCGAGGCTTCCGCCGTCATCACGATCCGGCGCGGGCCTTTTAGGTCGTAGAGGCGCGAGGTGGTGAAGATCGCCGCGCCGCTGCGGTCGTCGACATCGGCCGGCGCCTGGGCGGCGATCGGGCCGCGATCGGCCGGCGCGACGACCGGCGCGCGCACCACCGTCTCGCGCGCCGCGGGCTGGCCGGTCGCCATATCGATCACCACCAGCCGCCGCCCGCGCTCGACCACCTTGTAGCGGCTGGGCGGCGCGTCGGTCACCGCCGGCCCCGGCTGGCGCGCCATTGCGCGGCGCTCTGGCCCCAAGCATCGACCCGCACATCGGCATAGGGCGCGGGCAGCGCGGTCGGACCCAGATTGGCCGATCCCAGCCGCTGCGCCAGCTTCCAAGAGCGCACATTGTCCGGCGCGATGGTGTGGATCACCTGGTCCCAGCCCAGCATTTCGACCGCATAGTCCATCGCCGCGACCGCGCCCTCATAGGCGTAGCCCTTGCCCGCGAACGCGCTCGCCACGCCCCAGCCCACCTCGGTGCCCGGCCAGCCCTCCGGCTGCCACGGTCCCAGCCGCCCGACCCATTTGCCGGTGGCGCGCTCGATCAGCGAGAACATGGCGAAGCCGCAAATGTCCCACGCGCCGGCCATCGTGCAAAGCTGCCGCCACGCGACGCTGCGCTCGATCGGTCCGCCAAGATGCTCGGTCGCCACCGGATCGGCGGCGAACTCGGCCCAGCCGTCCAGGTCCTGCGCCTCGGGTCGGCGCAGCACCAGCCGTTCGGTGAACAGGACCGGGTAATTCACGTCAGCGTTCGGCACCGGCCCGCTCCCCCACGGGGTCCCCGCAAAGTAATATTTTGCGGGGCTACCCCCACCCGGCCACCCATAGGATACTGCCGTTGGGTGGCCGGGTGGGGGAGCGGACCGGTGCCGCCATTCAGCGAAGCTGAATCAAATATCACCCGAATTTTTCCCTGAGCGCCAGCATCGCCAGCGCCGCCTCGGCCGCACCGCCGCCCTTGTTCAGCTGCGCCGGATCGGCGCGCACGATCGCCTGCGCTTCATTTTCGGTGGTCAGGATGCCGTTGCCGATCGGGATGCCGTCCATGGTCAGCGCCATGATGCCGCGCGCGCTCTCGTTCGACACGATCTCGAAATGATAGGTCTCGCCACGGATCACCACGCCGATCGCGACGAATGCGTCATAACGGCCGGTCTCCGCCGCCAGCGCGATCGCGCCCGGCAGCTCCAGCGCGCCCGGCACGCTCACCGTCTCGTGCACATGCCCCGCCGCCTCGATCGCGGCACGCGCACCGGCCAGCAGCATGTCGTTCAGATGCTCGTAGAACCGCGCCTCGACGATCAGCACCCGCGCCATCAGTTGGCGCCCTCGAGACCGTCGATCGCGCGCTCGCCGACGATCGACAGGCCATAGCCGTCGAGCCCGACCAGCGTGTGATGCGTGTTGGTCAGCAGCACCATCTCCTCCACGCCCAGCTCGGTCAGGATCATCGCGCCCACGCCATAATCGCGCAATTCCTCCATCTCCACGTCGCGCTTGCCCGTCCGCTGTTCGATTTCCAGCGTGAAACGGTCCGGGCGCGGCTTGTTGATGACCACGATCACCCCCGCGCCTTCCGCGCCGATGATCTCCATCGACCGCTGGAGCAGGCGGCCGCGCGCGCTGTCCTCGCCGAACATGTCGGCGAACGGCGACATCGCATGCATGCGCACCAGCGTCGGCCGGTCGGGGTTCACGCGGCCCTTCATCAGCGCGATCTGCTCGGTCCCCGCCGCCTTGTTCCAGAAGGTCATCGCCCGCCACTCGCCGCCCCAGCGGCTGGTGAAATTCGTCTCCGCGCGCCGCTCGACCAGATGGTCGTGGCGGCGGCGATAGGCGATGAGGTCGCGGATCGTGCCGATCCTGAGGTTGTGGAGCTGGGCAAAGGCGACCAGGTCGTCCAGCCGCGCCATCGTGCCGTCGTCCTTCATGATCTCGCAGATCACGCCCGACGGGTTGAGCCCGGCAAGGCGCGACACGTCGACCGCCGCCTCGGTATGCCCCGCGCGCAGCAGCACGCCGCCCTCGCGCGCGACCAGCGGAAAGACATGGCCGGGCGAGACGATGTCGTCCGCCCCCTTCGACGCATCGACCGCCACCGCGATGGTGCGCGCGCGATCGGCGGCGGAAATGCCGGTGGTCACCCCTTCCTTGGCCTCGATCGAGACGGTGAAGGCCGTGCCCATGCTGGTCCCGTTGCGCCGCGCCATCGGCTGGAGGCCGAGCTGGTCGACCCGCGCCTTGGTCATGGCGAGGCAGATCAGTCCGCGCCCGTACCTGGCCATGAAATTGATCGCATCGGGCGTCGCCATCTGCGCGGGGATGACCAGGTCGCCCTCATTCTCGCGATCCTCGTCATCGACCAGGATGAACATCCGGCCGTTGCGCGCCTCGTCGATGATCTCCTCGGGCGAGGAGAGAAAGGCGTGGCGCAGCCGCGCCAGTTCAGCCTGATGGTTTTGCCGACCCACGCCGGGCCTCCATGCGTTGGAGATAGCGTGCGAGCACGTCGATCTCGAGGTTGACGGCCTGACCCTGGGCGAGATCGCCCAGCGTGGTCACGGCCTGGGTATGCGGGATCAGATTGACCGAGAAATGCGCGGTGCCGTCGGCCTGGTCGGCGACGTCGTTGACCGTCAGCGACACGCCGTCGATCGTGACCGATCCCTTGGGCGCGATGAACGCCGCAAGCGCGGCGGGCACGGCAAAGCCGATCCGCTTCGATTCACCTTCGGGACAGATGCCCAGCACGGTGCCGACGCCGTCGACATGGCCGGTCACGATATGGCCGCCCAGCTCGTCCCCCAGCTTCAGCGCGCGTTCGAGGTTGAGCTTGCGGCCCGGTGTCCATTGATCGGCGGTGCGCGAGACGGTTTCGCCGGAAACGTCGACCGCGAACCAGCCGGGGCCCTTGGCCACCACCGTCAGGCACACGCCCGAACAGGCGATCGACGCGCCCAGATCGACCGTGGCGGTGTCATAGCGGCAAGCGATCCGCACATGCCGGTCGCCACGGTCCTCGACCGTTTCGATGCTGCCGATGTCGGTGACGATTCCGGTGAACATGGCGCTATTTCGATTCCTGCCCTCTGGCGCGCTCGTAGACCTCCGCCCGGTCGCTGCCAAGCATCCGTGAATCGATCAATCGCCAGCGGCCATGCGCCGAATCCAGCGCCGTCAGCCCCAGATCCGCCAGACCCGGCTTGCCGCCCAGCAGCACCGGCGCGCGATACAACAGCAGCCGGTCGACCAGATCGGCGCGCAGGAACGAAGCGGCCGCCTGCGCGCCACCCTCCACCAGCAGGTGATCCACGCCGGCGAGCGAGGCGATGTTGACCGGGCCGGGAATGCAGGTCCAGCCCGATTGCGGGTGCAGCGACAGCAGGATGCGGCGCGGGCTGCGGTCCTCCAGCCCCGGCAGCCGCACGTCGAGCCGCGGCGCATCGGCCCGCAACGTGCCGTTGCCGATCAGGATCGCCTCGTGCCGCGCGCGCTCGACATGCGCGTGCGCGCGCGCCGGCCGGCCGGTGACCCAACGGCTCTCACCATTGGCCAGCGCGATACAGCCGTCGAGCGACAGGCCGAGCTTCAGCGTCACATGCGGCCGCCCCAGCGCGCGGCGGGTGAGGAACCCGGCCATCGACCGCCGCGCCTCGTCCGCCAGCACGCCGGTCGCCACCTCGACCCCCGCCTCGCGCAGCCGGGCGATGCCCTTTCCGTTGGTGCGCGGATCGGGATCGCCCAGCGCGATCACGACCCGCGCAAGCCCCGCCGCGGCCAGCGATCCACTGCAATCGGGCCCGCGCGGCGAATTGTGCGCGCACGGCTCCAGCGTGACATAGGCGGTGCCGCCGCGCGCCGCCGCGCCCGCCTGGGCCAGCGCCATCGCCTCGGCATGCGGCCGGCCGCCCGGCTGGGTCCAGCCGCGCCCCACGACCCCATCGTCGTTCACGATCACGCAGCCGACATTGGGATTGGGCGCGGTCCGCCCGCGTCCGCGCGTCGCCAGCGCCAGCGCCGCCGCCATCCAGCGCGCGTCATCGCCGGCAGCCATGCTCAGATGCCCCAATCCTTGAGCCCGTCGTCGATCTTCTGCCATTCGCGCCGGCGTTGCTCGGCCTTGGCCCGCGCCTCGGCCTCCAGCTTCTCGCGCCGGGCCTGGTCGATCTTCTGCTGCGCGACGATCTCCTTCAGCGTGCGGTCGGCGCGCCAGTTCTGTACGTAGATGATGTCGCGCTTGTATTCGCGCTCGAAATAGCTGTCCTTGAACATCGCCGCGACGATCAGCATCGTCACCAGAAAGGCGGCGAACATGAACCCCAATTCGTACCGGTGACGCAGCTTCAGGAATCCGCGCAGATCGCGCACCGCCCTCAGCGGCGACAAATGCCTCGTCAGCTTCATGTCCGCCAAGATAGGCATGCGCCGCCGCCTGGGCCAGTCCCGATCGGCCAGGGTGTATCGCCATTCAGCCCATGCCGGCCTGCAAATGGCGTTTTCGCGTGCTTCCGGTGCTCACGTACTGGAAGTACGCTGCGCTCCGGGTCACGCAAAACCACCATTTTCGGCTCGGCCTGAACTGAATGTCGATACACCCTAGGTGATCTGGAAACGCACCGTCATCACCTTCCAGCTCTCGACCGGCACCCCGTCGCGCGTCGCGGGCCGAAAGCGCCATCTGTTCAGCGCATGCCGCCGCGTCGCCTCGAAGAACCCCGGCGTCGGGCTCGCCAGCTGCTCGACCGCCTTGATCCGCCCGTCCGTGCCGATCAGCACGCGCACCCGCACCAACCCTTCCTTCTCCTGCCGCAATTCGGGGCCGGGATAGTCGGGCTGGAAGCTGCCGGCATAGCGCGCATCGACCCTCGCCTCGACCAGCACCGGCAATGGCGGCGGATCGATCACGATCGTACCGGCGCCGGCGGGGCCGACCGGCGGCCCGTTGTCCGGCGCCACCGGGTCGCGGGTCGTGCCCAGCGTCGGGCCGGTCGGCGGCGTGACGACGCGCGGGTCGGGCTGGTGGATCGGCGGCGTGGTCGGCGTCTTGGCCACCTTGCGTTCGACCGGCGTCGGCTGCGGGTCGGGCGGCGGTGGCGTGATCGGGATGTTGCGCGTGGTCAGCGGCCCATCGTCCGGCGCGGGGATGATTTCCGGCGCGGCGAACATCAGCCCCGCGATCAGCCCGCCGTTGATGAGCAGCGCGGCGCCGGCGCTGACCGGTCGCGACGCCCGGGAACGATCGTATCGATTGGCGTACATAAATCACTCTCCTCACTCCCGTTCGAGCCGGGTGAAGTTATGTTACACCATATCATATCATCGACAAAGCGCGATTTTGCGACACCTCCTCGCAGCCGTTGCGAATGGCGCGGTGCTATCCGCCGCGCAGCCGCGCCACCGCCCGCTCGCGCCCGATCAGCGGCAGCAGCGCCGCCATGTCCGGCCCATGGTCGCGCCCGGTCAGCGCCCGCCGCAGCGGCAGGAACAGCGGCTTGCCCTTGCGCCCGGTCGCATCCTTGAGCGCAGTGGTCAGCGCGTGCCAGGGATCGCCGGCCCAGTCGATCGTCCCGGCCAGTTCGGCGGCGGCGCGCAGGAAGTCGGCATCCTCGGGCTGCGCCGTCGCGGCCACCGGCCCCTCGACCACCGCCCACCAGTCCGCCGCCTCGGCGAGTGTCGCCAGATTGGGCCGGATCGCGTCCCACCCCGCCGCGTCCATCCCCGCCGGCAGCCGGCCCGCCACCGCGTCGAACGGCAGCTGATGCACGATCCGCGCGTTCAGCTGCGCCAGTTCGGCCTCGTCGAACCGCGCCGGCGCCCGCCCGAACCGCGCGAAATCGAACGTCGCGATCAGTGGCGCCGGATCGGCGATCGGCTCCACCGGATCGCTCGTGCCCAGCCGCGCGAGCAGCGCGACGATCGCCTGCGGCTCGATCCCCGCTTCCCGGAAATGATCGGCGCCCAGCGAGCCGAGCCGCTTCGACAGCTTGCCCTCGCTACCGGTCAGCAGCGCCTCGTGCGCGAAGGCGGGCGGCGGCGCGCCCAAAGCCGCGAACATCTGCAGCTGCACGGCGGTGTTCGAGACATGGTCCTCGCCGCGCACGAGATGCGTGATGCCCATGTCGATATCGTCGATCACCGACGGCAGCAGATAGAGCCACGACCCGTCGGCCCGCCGCACCACCGGGTCGCTCATCGTCGCGGGATCGAACCGCTGGGTCCCACGGATCAGATCGGTCCATTCGATCGGCGCGCCATGGTCGAGCTTGAACCGCCAGTGCGGCGCCACGCCGTCCGCTTCCAGCCTCGCCCGCGCCGCCTCATCCAGGTTCAGCGCCGCGCGGTCATAGACCGGCGGCAGCCCGCGCCCGAGCAGCACCTTGCGCTTGAGCTCCAGTTCCTGCTGCGTCTCATAGGCCGGATAGACTCGCCCCGCCGCGGCGAGTTCATCGAATCGCCGTTCGTACAGCGGGAAGCGACTTGATTGACGCTTCTCCTCGGCAAAGTGGAACCCCAGCCAGTGAAGATCGGCGCGAATAGCCGCGACATGTTCCTCCCGCGATCGTTCGGCATCGGTGTCGTCGATCCGCAAAAGAAAGGTTCCACCCATCTTTTTCGCCCACATCCAATTATGCAGCGCGGCGCGGATATTGCCGACATGCAGCCGCCCGGTGGGGCTGGGCGCAAAGCGGGTGACGACGGAAGTTCCAACTGACATGCCCCGCGCGCTAGCCGATTTCGGCTTCCCGCGAAACGCCGCGCAAGCTATCGGCAATGCTCCGGCGCGATGCGCGGGCGCTTAGCTCAGTTGGTAGAGCATCTCGTTTACACCGAGAGGGTCGGCGGTTCGAGCCCGTCAGCGCCCACCATTCCGCAGTTTTGGAGACGATTTAGCGAAGCTAAATCGCACCAAAACAAGGACGGCCAGCGCGGCGAAGCGCGCCATAAGGCGCGGCTTTGCCGCGACTGACGGCGCAGCGGGCGGGCGAGTGATGCCACGTTCGGTACAGCCGAACTAATTCGCCGTGATCGTCGCCTTGTCGCCTACCAGTCGGATCGTGATATAGCTGTTGTCGCAGATGTTGGCCGCGGTCCACACCTGGCTCGCCCCGTCCTCGAACGTCGCCTTGATGTCGTAACGGCATTGGCCGGTGGCCTTGTCGAAATGCACCGTGGTGCGCGCGCCGGGCTTGATCGGCCCTTCGCGCCGCGTTTCGGGATCGACCTTGTTGGGCGCCCAGCTGCCGCTGCCGGCGACGGCCACCTCGATCGTCTTGATCGGCTTGCCCGCCGCGTTGATGAGGACGAAATCCCAGTCCTCCGCCAGTGCCGGCGTTGCGGCGGCGAAAGTCAGCGCGGCGAGCGCGGCGATGGCGATATGGCGCATGTGGTTTCCTCTCCCAAAGGAACGCGGCGCGATCATGCGCCCGCGCGCGGCGGCGTGCAAGCGCATCCGCCGTTTGAAACCGGCGCGCGCGCCGGTTATGGCGCGGCCATGGAGCGGCTCGACGGGGCGGCCGAGGTTCCGGCGCAGTATCGCGGCGGGATCGTGGCGCTGGGCAATTTCGACGGATTTCATGGCGGCCACCAGGCGGTGGTGGGCCGCGCGATCGAACGCGCCCGCGCGCAGCGACGCCCGGCGATCGTCGCCACCTTCGATCCGCACCCGATGCGCCATTTCCGGCCGGACACGCCGCCCTTCCGCCTCACCACGCTCGACCAGCGCCAGGCGCTGTTCGGTTCGGCGGGCGCGGACGCGATGCTGGTGTTCGGATTCGACGCCGCGCTGGCCGGCCTTGCCGCGCGCGAATTCGCCGCCGAACGGCTGGTGCGGCGGATCGGCGCGGCGGGCGTGGTGACCGGCGCCGACTTCACCTTCGGCAAGGATCGCGGCGGCAATGTCGCGGTGCTGGCGGCGCTGGGCGGCGAGCTCGGCTTTACCACCGACACCGTCGCGCCGGTCAGCGACGCGCACGGCCCGATCTCGTCCAGCCGTATCCGCGAGGCGCTGATCGCCGGCAGGCCGCGCGATGCCGCCGCGCTGCTCACCCGCCCGTTCGCGATCCAGGGCACGGTCGAGCCCGGCGCCAGGCTGGGGCGGGAACTGGGCTATCCGACCGCCAATCTGCGGCTCGGCAGTTATCTGCGCCCGCGCTATGGCATCTATGCGGTGCGCGGACGGCTGCATGACGGGCGAATCGTCGACGGCGTCGCCAGCCTCGGCATCCGCCCCACGATCGAGCCGCCGGTCGAGCTGCTCGAACCCCATTTCTTCGACTTCGCCGACGATCTCTATGGCCGCACGATCGAGGTCGAGCTGATCGAATTCCTGCGCGACGAGGCGAAGTTCGAGTCGCTCGATGCGCTCAAGGCGCAGATCGCCGCCGATTGCGACGCGGCGAAGGCGGCGCTGCGAATTAGCTAGCCCCTCCTGCATATGCGGGAGGGGCTTCGCGCTTTCGCCACCTCACGCTTTCCTCTAATCGGCGCAGACCCATGACCGATCACACCGACTCCCAGCGCGATTATCGCGACACCGTCTTCCTGCCGAAGACCGATTTCCCGATGAAGGCGGGCCTTGCCGCCAAGGAGCCCGCGATCCTCGAACGCTGGGCGAAACTCGGCCTGTACGATCGCCTGCGCGAACGGCGCGCGGGCCGCGAACGCTTCATCCTGCACGATGGCCCGCCCTATGCGAATGGCGACATCCATATGGGCCATGCGATGAACAAGATCCTCAAGGACATCATCGTGCGGTCGCAGTCGCTGATGGGCAAGGACGCGCCCTATGTCCCCGGCTGGGACTGCCACGGCCTGCCGATCGAATGGAAGATCGAGGAGGAATATCGCGCGAAGAAACAGAGCAAGGACGAAGTGCCCGCCGCCGAATTCCGCGCGCAATGCCGCGCCTATGCGGACAAATGGGTCGGCATCCAGCGCGAACAGTTTCAGCGGCTGGGCGTGATCGGCGACTGGGACGATCCGTACCTCACGATGAAGTTCGACGCCGAAGCGACGATCGCGGGCGAGCTGCTCAAATTCGCGGAAAGCGGCCAGCTCTATCGCGGCGCCAAGCCGGTGATGTGGTCCCCGGTCGAAAAGACCGCGCTGGCCGAGGCCGAGGTCGAATATGAGGACATCGTTTCCACGCAGATCGACGTGGCGTTCGAGATCGTCGAGGCCCCCAACGCCCCCGAACTGGTCGGCGCGCATGCGGTGATCTGGACCACCACGCCATGGACGATCCCGGTGAACCAGGCGCTCGCTTATGGGCCGGACGTCGAATATGTGCTGCTTCAGGAAGCGGTCGATACGGATCTGGGCCGGCGGTTTCTGGTGGCTCGGGAGCTGGCCGAGCCATTCATGGATCGCATTCAGGACCAGGCTAATGTCAGCCTGATGCGCTGGCCGATCGGTGAGCGCGATCATGTGCTTGGCGCCGATCTCGCCGGCGCCGTCGCCCGCCACCCGCTGCACGCCCTCGGCGGCTTCTTCGCGAAACCCCGCCCGTTCCTGCCCGGCGAGTTCGTCACCACCGAAGCCGGCACCGGGCTCGTCCATATGGCGCCCGATCATGGCGAGGACGATTTCCTGCTATGCAAGGCGAACGGGATCGAACCTGTGTTCGCGGTCGACGACGCCGGCATGTACCGTTCCGACTGGCTGTGGCTCGGCGGACAGGGCAGCGTCATCAACAAGAAGTTCGTCGCGTCCGACGGCCCGATCTGCGCCGATCTGCGCGCGGCGGGCGCGCTGCTCGCCGTATCCGACGATTTCGCGCACAGCTATCCGCACAGCTGGCGGTCGAAGGCCAAGATCATCTTCCGCTGCACGCCGCAATGGTTCATCCCGATGGACCGGCCGGCCAATGCCGGAGCCCCCGATCTCGACGGTGCCGAGGCGCTTGCCGGCATCGGCCTCCCGCTGCCGCTCCAGATCGAGACCGGCCTGGTCCAGCCGCACGGCAACGGCCCCACGCTGCGCGGCCTCGCGCTGGACGCGATCGAGCGCACGCGCTGGGTGCCCGAACGCTCGATCAACCGCATCCGCTCGATGGTCGAGGGACGCCCCGACTGGGTGATCTCGCGCCAGCGCGCTTGGGGCGTGCCGATCCCGCTCTACGTCCACCGCCGGACGGGCGATTACCTGCGCGACGCGGCCGTGAACGCCCGCATCCTCGATGCCTTTCGCCAGGGCGGCGCCGACGCCTGGTTCGGCGCGGACCACCAGGCGCTGCTCGGTCCCGATCACGACCTCGCCGATTACGAAGTGGTCAACGACATCCTCGACGTGTGGTTCGACAGCGGCTCGACCCACAGCTTCGTGATCGAGGCGCGCTATGGCAAGGGCACGCGCGCCAACCTCTATCTCGAAGGGTCGGACCAGCATCGCGGCTGGTTCCAGTCCTCGCTGCTGGAAGCCGCGGGAACGCGCGGCCGCGCCCCGTACGACGCCGTGCTCACGCACGGCTTCGCGCTCGACGGCCAGGGGCGCAAGATGTCGAAATCGCTCGGCAATGTGGTCGATCCGCTGAAGGTCATCGACGAATCCGGCGCCGACATCCTGCGGCTGTGGGTCGCGCAGACCGATTATTTCGACGATGTCCGCATCGGCAAGGAAGTGCTGGGCGGCACCGGCGACGCCTATCGCAAGATCCGCAACACCTTCCGCTATCTGCTCGGCGCGCTCGACGGCTTCACCGACGTCGAGAAGCTCGATATCGGCCAGATGCCCGAGCTGGAACTGTATGTCCTGCACAAGCTCGGCGCGCTCGATGTCGAGCTGCGCGCGGCGGCGGAAGCGTTCGAATTCAACCGCTATGCCCGCGCGCTGTCGGACTTCATGAACGAGGACTTGTCGGCCTTCTTCTTCGATATCCGCAAGGACTGCCTCTATTGCGACGCGGCCGACAGCCCCAAGCGCCGCGCGTATCGCACTGTGCTCGACCTGCTGTTCCACGCGCTGGTGCGCTATGCCGCGCCGATCCTCGCCTTCACGGCCGAGGAAGTGTGGCAGGCGCGCTTCCCCAGCGACGACGATTCGGTCCACTTCCTCGAATGGCCGCAATTGCCCGCGCTGCCCGGCGACGACGCGATCTCGACGCAATGGGCCGATATCCGCGCGCTGCGCGAACGTGTGACCGAGGCGATCGAGCCGCTGCGCCGCGAAAAGACGATCCGCTCCAGCCTGGAGGCGCAGGTGACCGTCCCCGATCTGCCGCGCCCCGCCGCCGAACTGGCCGAGATCTTCATCGTCGCCGATGTCAGGCCGGCGAATGGCGAGGTGACGGTCTCACGCACCGATCACCACAAATGCGGCCGCTGCTGGCGCCTGCTGCCCGAGGTTGAAGCCGACGGCGCGCTGTGCCACCGCTGCGACGACGTTGTTTCCTGATGGGGTCCATGACTCGCCACCGCACGCTTGGCTTCGCGCTCGCCGCGCTGATCTTCATCGCCGACCAGGCGGTCAAGGCATGGGTGGTCGATGGCCTCGGCCTTTCCTATCCCGGCGCCGTCCGCGAAGTGCTGCCCTTCTTCGACCTGCGCTTCGTGCAGAATATCGGCGTGTCGCTCGGCCTGTTGCCGGCGGAGACCACCGCCACGCGCTGGCTGCTGGTCGGCCTCACCGCCTTCATCGCCACCGGCGTCGCCTGGTGGATGGTGCGTGAAAAGAACCGGCACGATCTGCTGGCATTGGCGCTGGTGCTCGGCGGCGCGCTCGGCAATATCGTCGATCGCGTGCGCTTTGGCTATGTCGTCGACTATGCCGATCTGCACTTTGGCGAATGGCGCCCTTTTTTGGTCTTCAATGTCGCCGATGCTGCGATTACCATCGGCGTTCTGATCCTGCTCGTCCGGGCGCTGTTCGTGCGTGACAAACCAAAGGCCGCCGATGCTGCCGCCCCTGTGGAGAATGCAAATGCGTAAGACTGTGCTGATCGCCGCGGTGAGCGGCTCGGCGATCCTGCTCGCCAGCTGCGGCGGCGGCCTGCTGGGCGACCGCAAGCGGCCCGACGAATTCGCCGTGGCGCGTCAGGCACCGCTGGTGATCCCGCCCGATTTCGCGCTGCGCCCGCCCCAGCCCGGCGCGCCGCGTCCGCAGGATGCCGGCGGCCCGTCGCAACAGGCGCTCGACGCGCTGTTCGGCGGCAGCGCCCCGCGCAGCGCGTCGGAAACCGCGGCGGTGCAGGCGGCCGGCGGCGCCAGCGCGGCGGATACCGGCATCCGTTCCTCGGCGGGCAGCCCGGACACCAATGTGGTCGACAAGGGCAGCACCACGCGCGACATCGTCGCCGCGCCGCAAGGCGATGGTCGCGACGCACAGACCGGCGCCGGCGGCGCACCCGCCGCCACACCGCAGAACTGACCGCCGAAAGGCGGCAACGCCCTCCGCGCCAGCGGATCAAGCCGACGCAACGAAAAGGGCCGCGGAACGATGTGTTCCGCGGCCCTTCGCCTGTCAGTAACGGACTGGTCCGATGAATGCGTGGCTTAGAACGCCGCACCCAGCGAGAACAGCACCGCGCCATCGGCGCCGAACGCTTCCTTGAACGGCGCGCGCTCGTTGGTGTTGACGTAGGACACGCCCAGCGTCAGCGCCTTCCAGCTCACTTCGGCGCCGACCGAATAGTCGAGCACCTTGCCGTTGCCGTCATAGCCGCCCAGGAAGCTGTCGCTCCACGAATGGCCCAGATGGCCCTTGAGCTTGAGCGGCGTTTCGGGGATCGCGACCGCGATGTCGGCCGAGGCATAGAGCGCGCTGGCATCGCCCAGCGAATCCTGCCCGCCCGGCGCCCAGGCCACCATGCCCTTGACGGTCGCGGGGCCGACGGTGCCGGTCAGCGCCAGATAAGGCTCGATCACCGAGGTGTTGGACGAACCCGGATAGAGGTACAGCGTCGCGCCGATATCGGCGGTCAGGCCCGAAGCGACTTCGGTGGAAAAGCCGGCGAATGCGTCGATCTCGGTGCCGTTGTTGAAACCGATGCTCGAACCCCAGGTGCCGATGTAAAGGCCGCTGTCGTGCGTGACGGTGAAGCCGCCCTGGATCGCCGCTTCCTCATTGGTCTGCGAAAAGCCGCGGAAGCGATAGTCGCTGACGACGGTGGCGCTGCCGGTGATCGTGATCGAATCGGCGGGTGCTTCGGCTTCCTGCGCGAACGCGGGGGCGGTGGTGCCGGCGAGCAGCAGCGCGCCGAGAGTGAGCTTGGTGATACGCATGGGATCCCTTTCGTCTTGCGTGCGATTCTGGTCCCATCCTGCAGCGACGGCGGTACCGATCGGCTCTAAGGCATGCGCCCCGGCCCGGTTTATCGCACGTCGATGCCGATTTACTGCACCATGGCGCTGCGCTGCACAATTACATTTCGCGCTGCGGCATGGTTTCGTGACGATGCTGTTGCGGACGCGCAACAGCATCGTCACATTTGCGACGGTTCAGCGCACCGCCACCACCGCGTCGATCTCCACCGCCGCGCCGCGCGGCAGCGCCGCCACGCCCACCGCGGCGCGCGCATGCCGGCCGGCCTCGCCGAACAGCTGCTCCATCAGCTCCGACGCGCCGTTGGCGGCCAGCGGCTGATCGGTGAAGCCCGGCGCGGAATTGACGAACACGTTTAGCTTCACGATCCGCGCCACCCGGTCGAACCCGCCCAGCGCCTTTTCGATCTGCGCGACCAGCATCAGGCCACAGCGTTGCGCCGCCGCCTGGCCATAGGCCAGGTCGCGGTCCTCGCCCAGCCGCCCGGTCATCACCGCACCGTCCTGGAACGGCAGCTGGCCAGAGATATGCAGCAACCCGCCGGCCTCGACCGTGGGGACATAGGCGGCGACCGGCGCCGCCGCTTCGGGCAGGGTCAGGCCCAGTTCGGCAAGCTTGGCATGGACGTCGGTCATTCACGGTCTCCCAGGGTTTCGAGTTCGTCGGCGGGCCGGCCGGCGGCAAGGCGCGCCGCGATCCAGGCCTGCGCGTCTCGCCAATCGTCGATCCGCGCATGCGCGTGCGGCGCGGGCGGAACGTGCGCGGCCATCTTCGGTTCGGACACCATGTGCAGCCGGTGGACGTGCGGCGCGGCGCGGGCGACCGATTCGTGATGCTGGGCCAGATCGTCGACGAACACCACCACGCCCGCCCCGAATTCGCGCGCCAGCCGCGCGACCGGACGCCCCTTGCCGCCCTGGTTGCATTCGACCCGGTGGACGATGCCATGTTCGGCCAGCTGCGCGACGCGATGGCTTTGGCAATGATCCTGCAGATTGGTCAGCACGACGATGTCGGCGATCTGCGCCAGCGCGGCCAGCGCCTCGCGCGCATGCGGCACCAGCGTCTGCCGCGCCATCTGCGCCGGGAAAAATCCGTCGAGATAGCCCCACATCGCCTCGGGCGTCAGCGTGCTGCCGTCGCGCGGCCGCATCGCCCGGCTCCAGTCATGCAGCGTCAGGTCGAAGTCGATATCATGCGCCTCGTCCAGCCATATGCCGAAATGGCGCACCATGTGCAGCAGCACCTCGTCGCAATCGGTGATCAGCAGCGGTTTCATGGCGCCTCCAGCGCGCGCCGCGCCGCCACCAGCGCCGCGGGCGTCGCCCCGATCGCCTCGGCGCAAGCGATCAGGTCGGGCTCATGCGCTTCCAGAAAGCCCAGCACCGCGCCCAGCACCGCCGGATCGGCCGCCCGCGCGCGCAGGTCGTCCGGCGTCAGCCCGGTCGTGTCGAGCAGCCGCCGTGCCCGCGCCGAATCGCTCACCGTCCAGCCCAGCGCCGCCAGCGCCAGCGTGACCGGCGCCACATTTGTCTCATCGCCCCGCATCGCCTAGAGCTTGCATATCCCGTTGATCGAAAGGTGCGCGTGGCAAAAAGGGTGCTGGTTGTCGAGGACAACGAACTCAACCTCAAGCTTTTCTGCGACCTCTTGCGCGCGCATGGCTATGAAACCTCGCCGGTGCGCGACGGGCGCGAGGCGGTGGCGACCGCGCGGGCGTTCGCGCCCGATCTGGTTATCACCGATATCCAGCTGCCGCATATCACCGGGCTCGACATCATCGCGCGGATGAAGGGCGATCCGGCGCTGCGTTCGGTCCCGATCATGGCGGTCACCGCCTATGCCGGGCAGGAGGACGAGGCGCGCATCCGCGCCGCCGGCGCCAACGCCTATGTCACCAAGCCGATCTCGCTGATGCGCTTCGTGGAAGAAGTGCGGGCGCTGCTTTAGGGGCTTAGGCTTTTCCGACCACGCTTTCGGGCAGGTCCTTGCCGAACACGCGCTGATAATATTCCGCCACCAGCGCCCGCTCCGCCTCGTCGCACTTGTTGAGGAACGAGAGGCGGAAGGCAAAGCCGACATCCTTGAAGATCTCGGTATTCTGCGCCCAGGTGATGACGGTGCGCGGGCTCATCACGGTCGAGATGTCGCCGCCGATGAATCCGCGCCGCGTCAGCTCGGCCACGCGCACCATGTTCTCGACCAGTTCCTTGCCGCCCGGCTTGTCGTAATCGCCCGACTTGGCGAGCACGATCTGCGCCTCGGTCGCGGCGGGCAGATAGTTCAGCGTCACGACGATGTTCCACCGGTCCATCTGCCCCTGGTTGATCTGCTGCGTGCCGTGATACAGCCCGCTGGTGTCGCCCAGTCCCACCGTATTGGCGGTGGCGAACAGGCGGAACCACGGGTTCGGCCGGATCACCCGGTTCTGGTCGAGCAGCGTCAGCTTGCCCTCGGTCTCCAGCACGCGCTGGATCACGAACATCACGTCCGGCCGGCCCGCGTCATATTCGTCGAACACCAAGGCGGTCGGCGTCTGGATCGCCCAGGGCAACAGCCCCTCGCGAAACTCCGTCACCTGCTGCCCGTCCTTCAGCACGATCGCGTCGCGCCCGATCAGGTCGATGCGGCTGATATGCGCGTCGAGGTTGATGCGGATGCACGGCCAGTTCAGCCGCGCCGCCACCTGCTCGATATGCGACGACTTGCCGGTGCCGTGATAGCCCTGGACCATCACGCGGCGGTTGTGCGCAAAGCCCGCCAGCACCGCCAGCGTGGTGTCGGCATCGAACACATAGGCCGGGTCGAGATCGGGCACGCGCTCGTCCGCCTCGCTGAACGCGGGCGCATCCATGTCGATGTCGATCCCGAACACGTCGCGCACGCTGACGGTCTTGTCCGGCGCGTCGAGGATCGTGGTTTCCCGGCTGTCGGGCTGGGTGTTGGGGATGTCGGTCATCAAATCGGCCTTCGCAGAGTCGCGCGCGTCCTAGACCCTGTGCCGCCGCGAAGTCGAGCCGCTTGTCAATCCTGCGTCCATTTGCGCGGCAGCGGAAAGCGCCCGACAAACGCCTCGGCCAGCGCATGATCGCCCTCGATCGTCAGCACCCCCGCTTCCTCCAGCTCGGCCAGCGCGCCGCCATAGACCGCCCCGGCGATGGCAGGCGGCCGCCCCACGAACACCACGTCCGCCCCCGCCGCCGATCCGCGATGCAGGTCCATCGCGTGGCGGTTGTAGCGGCCGATGAACTCGTCCCCCCCGCCCATGCGGAAACCGATCGTGAAATCGAGATCGCCCGCCGCCCCGATATCGTGCATCGTGCGCAGCGACATCATCATCGACGCCGCCGAGAGGCTGAGCGTCAGATCATGCTCGGGCGAGCGCACCGCCCAGCGGCCCAGCACCTGCAACGCCTCTTCCGCCTCATAGCCCCACGGCGTCAGCTCATAGACCTGGGCATTGGCGGGCGGCGGCAGCCGGCGCTTCGCCAGGATGCCCGATTCCTCCAGCCCTTCCAGCCGCTGGGTCAGCACGTTGGCGCTCAATCCCGGCAGCGCATTGCGAATCTCGCTGAACCGCCGCGGCCCGAACATCAGCTCGCGCACCACCATCAGCGCCCAGCGTTCGCCCACCAATTCCAGCGCCAGCGCGGTGCCGCAGGCATCGTCATACCAGCGACGCTTGGGTTTTTTCACCGCCTTTTCCACCGCTTGGTCCAATTGAGTCATTTTTTCTAACTTCATAGTTGCTTTTAATAACTCAAGCGGGCATCAAGATCAAGCAAGCGATTCGGAACCCATCGTTTCCGAACGGACACATCAAGGAGAAGACCGATGGCAAAGATGATTTTCGTGAACCTGCCGGTGAAGGATGTGGCGAAGTCGACCGCCTTCTACGAAGCACTGGGCTTCACCAAGGACACCCGCTTCAGCAACGAAATGGCCAGCGCGATGC
The DNA here is from genome assembly GCA_964413495.1 of uncultured Stakelama sp. Taxonomy (GTDB): domain Bacteria; phylum Pseudomonadota; class Alphaproteobacteria; order Sphingomonadales; family Sphingomonadaceae; genus Sphingomonas. The sequence continues at coordinate 190,911 of CAYPRW010000005.1, forward strand.
AATGGTCGGACGAGATCACGGTGATGATCCTTCGCCATGATTTCTACCAGGGCTTCATCCCGCACAAGGCGATCGCCGATTCGTCCAGGACCAACGAGGTGCTGATCTGCCTGTCGTTCGACAGCCGCGCGGCGGTCGACGCGATCACGGAAAAGGCGGCGGCGGCGGGCGGCAAGGCCGATGTGCGCGAGCCGCAGGACATGGGCTTCATGTACGGCCGCAGCTTCGAGGACCCGGACGGCCATATCTACGAGCCGATGTTCATGGACATGGACGCCGCGATGGCCGCCTGCCCCGAAGGCCCGGCGCACGAACCGGCCTGAATCGATCCCGCACCAAGGAGCCTTTGTCATGAGCAAGATCACCACCTGTATCTGGAGCAATCACACGGCCGAGGAACAAGCGGCCTTCTACGTCACGCTGCTGCCGGACGGCCGTGTCACGCGCACCGAGCGCACGCCGACCGACACCCCCTCGCAACCGGCCGGCGACGTCATCGTCGTGATGTTCGAACTGGGCGGCAACGATTATGTCCTGCTCAACGGCGGGCCGATGTTCCCGCAGACCGAAGCGGTCAGCTTCATGATCTCGACCGACGACCAGGCCGAGACCGATCGCATCTGGAACGCGATCGTCGGCAATGGCGGCCAGGAAAGCCAGTGCGGCTGGTGCAAGGACAAATGGGGCGTCAACTGGCAGGTCACGCCGCGCCGCCTGCTTGAACTGGTCTATGACAATGCCGACCGGGCCAGCGCCAAGCGCGCGATGGAATCGATGATGACGATGAAGAAGATCGACATCGCCACGATCGAAGCCGCGGCGAAAGGTTGAACGATGCGCCTCCACTATCACCCGTTCGCGCAATATTGCCAGAAGGTGCTGATCGCGCTGTACGAACATGATCTGCCGTTCGAGCGGGTGATGGTGGACCTGGGCGATCCGGGCCAGCGCGCCGCGCTCGCCACCGTGTGGCCGTTCACCAAATTCCCGGCGCTGGAGACCGGGGACGGCATGGTGCTGGGCGAATCCGGGATCATTATCGAATATCTCGATTCGCTCGCGCCCCGCCGCCTGCCACTGGTGCCGGAGGACCGCATCGCGGGGCTGGAGCCACGCATGCTCGAACGCGTGATCGACAACTATATCGCCGATCCGCTCACCCGCATCGTGGTGGCGAGCTTCACCGGCCGCGCGATCGACGAAGCGGCGGAGATCGCGACGATCGCGACCGCCTATGATTTCCTCGAGGCGCGGCTCGACCAGCGCGACTGGGGGGCCGGCGCGGACTTCGGCCTTGCCGACTGCGCCGCCGGCCCGGCGCTGTTCTATGCCAATCTCAAGGCGCCGATCGGCAAGCGCCGCCTGCTCGCCCGCTATTTCGAGCGGCTGTGCGCCCGCCCGTCCTTCGCGCGCGTGATCGACGAAGCCCGCCCCTATCGCGCCGGCACGCCGTTCGACTGGCCCGCCGGCTACTGAACTGGAGAAGAGAGATGCCGCAAACCACCGACGCGCCGGTCGAGATCACCGGCTTCGACTGGGTGCCCGATTTCGCCAAGGGCTTCGTGCGCGATCTGCGCCCGCGCTGGGCGTGCGAAGAGATCGGCCTGCCGTACGAGATGCGGCTGCTCGACGCCGCCGCGCCGCGCCCCGACGGCTATTATCACGAGCAGCCCTGGGGCCAGGTGCCGGTGCTCACCGACCGCGAGACCGGCCTCGACCTGTTCGAAAGCGGCGCGATCCTGCTGCATCTGGGCGAGAAGGACGAACGGCTGCTGCCACGCGATCCGCAAGGCCGCGCCCAGGCGATCAGCTGGCTGTTCGCCGCCTATAACAGCGTCGAGCCGATGATGATGGAGCTCGCCACGATCGACCTCTTCGCCGCCGGCGAGCCCTGGGCGGAACAGCGCCGCCCCGGCCTGATGGCATTCGCCGCCCAGCGTTTCGACCGGCTCGCCGCGGGAATCGCGGGACGCGACTGGCTGGCGGGGCGGTTCAGCGTGGCCGATATTGCGATGGCCACCGTCTTGCGGCAGGCTGAAGGCAGCGGGCTGATCGAGGATCGCCCCGTGCTGATGGCCTATCTGCAACGTTCGATCGCCCGGCCCGCGTTCAAGGCCGCGCTCGCCGCGCAACTCGCCGATTTCAAGCCGATGCCCGAACCCGTTTCGTGACCCGAAAGCAAGGAGAGACCCAATGACCTATGTCGAAGGATTCCTGACCCCCGTCCCCACCGCCAACAAGGCGGAATACCAGAAACATGCGCAGGGCGCGGTCGAGCTCTTCAAGCGCCTCGGCGCCACCCGCTTCGTCGAGGCGTGGGGCGATGATGTGCCCGACGGCAAGATCAACGACCTCAAACAGTCGGTGCAGCTCAAGGACGACGAGACCGTGCTGTTCAGCTGGCTCGAATATCCCGACAAGGCGACGCGCGACGCCGCCAACGAAAAGATGATGAACGATCCCAATTCGGCCGAGATGATGAAGGACATGCCGTTCGACGGCAGCCGCATGATCTTCGCCGGGTTCGAACCGATCGTCGAGACCGGCGACGCCAGCCGCACGGGCTATGTCGACGGCTATGTCCTGCCGGTGCCCGCGGCCAACAAGGAGGCGTATCGCGAGCTGGCGGAAAAGATGGTGCCGCTGTTCCAGGAATTCGGCGCGCTGCGCGTGGTCGAGGCGTGGGGCGACGACACGCCTGACGGCCAGGTCACCGACTATAACCGCGCGACGCACAAGCAGGATGACGAGAAGGTCGTCTACAGCTGGATCGAATGGCCCGACAAGGCGACCCGCGACGCCGGCTGGGAAAAGATGATGAAGGACGAGCGCATGCAGCCGCCCGAACAGTCGCCGTTCGACGGCAAGCGCATGATGTGGGGCGGCTTCGCGCCGATCCTGGATACGGCCAAGGGCTGAGCGCCGGTCCGATCCGAACCAGTGACTGTCACCCCGGCCTCGTGCCGGGGTGACGAAGAGGATTTGAGACCGAGTCGAAAGGGAGACCCCATGACCAACCCGCACGGCAGCTGGATCTGGTACGAACTGATGACCCCCGACGCCCAGGCGTCGCGCGCCTTCTACGAAGGCGTCGTCGGCTGGCGCATCGACGCCGACTCGGCGATGCCCGGCGACACCGAATACCGCATCGTCCATGCCGATGACGGCGATGTCGGCGGCCTGCTGACGCTCTCGTCCGACATGCTGGCGGGCGGCGCACGCGCCGGCTGGATGGGCTATATCGGCGTCGACGACGTCGATGCGACGGTCGATCGGCTCAAGGCGGCCGGCGGCGCCGTCCACCTGCCGCCGCAGGACGTTCCCGATGTCGGCCGCTTCGCGATGGTGAGCGATCCGCAAGGCGTGACCTTCTATGTCAT
>CAYPRW010000006.1:0-155456 GCA_964413495.1 uncultured Stakelama sp.
CTCCTTCATGAAGGACTCTAGCTCAGACTGGCGGAGTTTCAGGGGAGCACGTCAGAGCCCCCAGCGGAAGTCGTCCGTCCCATTCCTGCCGCGCGTCCGTGCCGGATATCAATCAGGCGCACGGGCTCATCCTGTGACCGCAAAACTGCATAAAATGCAGCCCTCGTGCATCTTTTCAAGACAAGGAAGAATAGCGAGTCGCGATCGCGGCAAAGCGGCTATTGCGAGGAGGATCAGCGTGAAGCGGATCGGGTGGGCCAAGGCAATCGCCGGTGATAAGCGATTGCTCGGAAAATGGGTGCTACGCGGGAGAACGGCACCAATTCGGAGGAAGGCGTGGGCCGTCAGGCGCCCCGCGACCGTGCCAACTCGTCGACCGATAAAAATCGAGGATCATGGAAAGGGCAGAGTTGAGATGCAGGATCCGGTCGGCCTTGATTAAGCGAAAGGCGCGTCATTCCCCGGCGACGCGCCTTTCGCCGGAGCACGCCGATGCTCGCCATGCCACCTTCCGCAACGCCGAAATCGCAATGCCAGCGCCTAGATTAGAACAAGGAAATCGGAATTTTGCAAAGTCAGCCCGGCGTTAAGTTGAGCCAACACGGTGGCGCCAGCAACGCCAGTTCCATCCGGATCATAGCGGAGCATTCCATCGGTGGAATTGTACAGGAACGTGGAATCGTTGCTCATCGGAACCGGGACCGCGGACTGCACGAGATTGAAGCTGTCCGTATAACTGAACCCCGACCTGACGAGTACGATCTTGTCGCTACCGCTGGCGAAGTCGAAAATACGGTCAAATCCGATCTCACCCCCCATATAGCGGAATTGATCAGGTCCAGACCCGCCAAGCAGCTCGTCAGCCCCGCTGCCACCGATGAGCACGTCATCGCTGTCCAGACCTGACAGGAAGTCCGTTCCGCTACCGCCGACAAGTGCATTCGAGCCGTTATTGCCGATCCCGGTGAAGTGCTCGTTTCCGGTGTAAACGAGCTGCTCGACATTGGCGCTCAGCACCAATTGAGACATTGCAGTCCGTACTGTGTCGATGCCTTCGCCCGCATACTCCAGGATAGAGTCCCCCGCCGCTTCGACGATATACGTGTCGTTACCCTGTTGTCCGATCAAGGTGTTGGCCGTGCCTGCCCCTCCTCTGAGGGTATCGTTGCCCTCGCGGCCAAAAAGATCATCCCGTCCCGTTCCGCCGATGATCAGGTTATCCAAGGCATTCCCAACCAGAGCGCCATGATCGGCGTTGTCTGCCGCAGTCAGATTCTCAACGAACGACTGGAGCCAATAGATGTACGACGTCGTCCGCACCTCGTCGGTACCCTCGCCGTCCACCTCTATCGTAGAGCTGGAACGCGTATCGATGTAATAGATGTCGTCCCCCGTTCCGCCGAACAGAGCGTCAGCAGAGCCACCGCCATCATACAACATGTCGTTCCCGGCCTGACCGAATATTTCGTCACGTCCGATATTTCCACGGATTATATTGTTTGCCGCATTGCCAATCGCCGCGCCGTGGCCGCCGCCGTCGACCAGCGTAAGGTTTTCAACATTCGCTGCAAGGACGGTGACCGCCGCGCTGCTTTTAACGGTATCGATACCGCCATTCAACAACTCGGCAACGACATCAAATCGATCATCAACGAGGTAGAGATCGTCGCCCATCCCACCGTTCAACTGGTCGCGCCCAAGGCCGCCATCGAGCAGATCGTCATCGATTCCCCCTATCAGCGTGTCGTCGCCCGCACCGCCGTACATCCGGTTCGCGCCGGCCTTGCCCTCCAATAGGTCATTTCCGCCATATCCGAGCAGCGTGTCGCTGCCTTGATCACCGGTCAGATGGTCATCCGAGTAAGTGCCGATCAACGTGCCTGAGCGGGCTATATCGGCATTCATCGTGAATCCGGTTTGCAAAACGCTAGGACCGCTTCCGTCCCCATGGCTTGCGGCGTTGTCACGAACATGCCGCCAGGCGATTGCGACGGAACCGTCAGCCAGGATCGCAGCGGATGGCTCAAGCTGAAGGCCAAAGCGCCCGGCGTTTACGATCGTCTCGTAGGTCCGCCCAATGCCGGTATCCGAAAAGCCGCGAGCAACGACATCCTGGGTAGAAAAATTGCCTGATGCGCCGGTCGAATAGACCGCAAGAAAACCTCCGTCCTGCCAAGCGACCAACTCGGGCGAACTCTGTTGATCGATCGTCGAAACGCCCAGGAATAACGAGCCGGTCCGAGCGGAACCAAGGCCATCGAAAACACGCCCTAGAGCCTTGGAATCGGTGCTAAAGTCCGTCCAGCCAACAACGAACCCACCATCGGAGAGCGCGGCAATCGTCGAGTTACTTTGCAGTCCAAATTGTTGACCGTTGATGGCAATCTCATTCCCGACTTTCGATCCGTCAGCCTCGAAAATCTGCCCCTTGATGCCGCCGAGCGAGCTATCGAAGGGGCCGCCAAGCCCGTCTCCAACTACACCAGCATCGCTCCACGTCACAACAAAGCGGCCATTCTTCAACAAGGCCACATCGGGAAGGGCTTGGTTGCCCGTGGTGATCGTGTTGACCATAAGCTCCGCGCCGAGCTTGACGCCGTTGGCATCGTAACACTGGCCCTTCACGTCGCCATCGGACGTCGTGCCGCTCGCACCATAATCCGTCCACGTCGCGAAAAAACCGCCATTGCCGAGGCGCGTTAGGATCGCCCCTTCCTGATAGCCCGCCGCATTGCTGACCGGGAATTCATCGCCGACAGGGACGCCCGCCGTCGTGAAGATACGCGCCTGGGCGTCGGCATTGCCTGACGCTTCCGGATCAAGCGAAGTCCATGAGACTACGAATCTGTCGCCATCTATCACCGCGACTGACGACAAATATTGTGCATCCGCCGTGATCTGGTTGACGAGGAACTCGCCGGTTAATGGCGCGCCGCTACCCGAATAAATCCGCCCCTTGACGCTCGACACCTCGGTGTCGGCACCAAGACCACTCTCGTCGTTCCAAACTACGACGTACCGACCATCGGAGAAGGCTGCGACTTTCGGATTGCCCTGAAAGCCGCTGACCTCGCTATTGACCAGGACTGGACCAAACTTACGATGTTCGACAAATTCAGATGGCATAGCCGATGTGCACTACGTTGCTGGAATAATTGGCTTATAGCCAAACAAACCTATACTTCAACATCAACCATGCGCGTTCCCGCAGGTCGAGACATGGGCGATCGCGCTCCACCACCACTCGGCGGAATGCGGCCCGCGGCTCCGACAGCTATGACAACCTGCGCCCGGCGAGGCAGACCGAGTTCCAAGACGCGGCGCCCAAACTATACACCCTTCTGGTGATCGCGGCCTGAGAGTTCAGCGCAACTGTGAAGGCTAGCGACTGCTTCATCAAGGGCGGGAGCCATTGTGAGCCCTGGTCGGCTGCGGTCCCGGGTTCTGCCGCCGGTGAGCCGCGCTGCGGCATTCGTGGCGATCGTCAGCGCGGTCTGCGGCGCGGCTGACCCTTCAGCCGAATGCCACGAATACGATCAGCAGATAGGCAGCCGACAGCGCCGACCAGCCGCCAACCAGCGAGACCGCGCGCAACGGCGATTCCCCCCGCGCCTGCGCTTGGTCCGGCGGCGCATAACGGCGCTCGATCGCACGGTGCCATTCTCCGACCATCCCGCCACTATCCAGCGGCTGAACGCGCGCAGTTGCCGGCACCACCTGGACCGGCGGATTTTCCCTGGACCTCACAGGACCTGCGCGCATGAACCCAACTCCACCATTGCTGCGCGACCATGGTGACGACCGACCAACACAAAGTAAAATCCGGCTCAAATTCGACTCGGCGAGTATTTCGCAACTGCGAAAAGGAATCAGAAATCAACAGTTTTTTTCAGTAACGCGCAATCCCCGCTTGCAACCGTTTGCAAGGTTCAGCATTGTCATGGTTAAGCCGGTTAAAAAGACCGTTCAGTCGTTGGAGAGGATGTGGTCGTGATCAGAAACGCCATGGGCACCGATCCCAATCGTCCCAATTTCGTACAGGCGCAGCCGACTACCAGCGGCAGCAACGGCGGCATCGAATATTGGGCCTCGCGGGCGCTTGGCTACCTCACCCTGGCGGGCGCGGTGGTGTTTTGCGCGGTGGGACTGTTCATCTTCTAAGATCGGACGGCGCACGCGGCGCGGACATTGCTTGCCGCGTAATCAATTCTTTTCGACCGATTTTGACCTTTTCGCATTTGCGAAAAATTGATATTCCTCCAACGCAGTACTCAGCGCCGCCTGCGGACGGCTGCTGCGGATCGCTCCCCGCATGAACGCTCGCGCGGAGAGAGCCGAAATCGGATTGGGGGCGATAATTGGCCGCGGAGTTGACGATCGCACGATCCGCGCCTGACGTCGCCATCCATCGGACGGTGACGACGTCGTCGGTTCGCGTGCTGGTCTATCTTACGCAGATGCTGCTCGATGTGGCGGCGATCGTGGCCGGCTTTACGCTTGCCGGCCTGTTCCGGCACGGGCATCTGGGCGTCAGCGTCGATACGACGGCGCTGCTGACGCTGGTGCCGGTTTTTCTGGTCATGGCATTCTATGCCGGCGCCTATGCCTATGACGGGGTGGTGCGGCGGATCGGGATCCAGCGCGTGCTCACCTCGCTCGCCTTGGCGATCGCATTCAACGCGCTGGCCGCCTTCGCCCTCGACAAGGGCGAGAATGTCTCGCGCATCTTCCTGTTCATGGGCGCCGGCATCGCGGCGGCGCTGCTGATCGTCGAACGCATTTTCATGCGCCGACTGGTCCGGCGGCTTGGCGCGCGCTTCATCCGGCGCGTGCTGGTGATCGACGGTGAAGAGTTGCGGGCACCCACCGACTTTGAGGTGATCGACATCGCCGATCACGGCGTGCTGCCCGATCCGAACGATCCGCACGCGCTCCACCAGATTTCGGGCCTGTTGCTCGGCGCCGATCGCGTCGTCGTCTGTTCGGTGCCGGAACGGCGCGAGAATTGGTCGCTCTATCTCAAGGGCATCGGCTGCAACGGCGAACTGCTGGTGCCCGAGCTGCATGCCATCGGCCAGTTGCGCGCGTCGGACGGCACCGCGCTGGTCGGCATCCCCGTGTCGACCGGCGCGCTCGACATCCGCAGCCGCGTGCTGAAACGATCGTTCGACCTGGCGTTCACCGTTCCGGCGATCATCTTGCTGACCCCGGTGCTGATCGCCGTCGCGATCGCGATCAAGCTGACCAGCGACGGACCCGTGCTGTTCCGCCAGCGCCGGATGGGGCGCGGCAATCGTCTGTTCGACGTCTACAAATTCCGCAGCATGCGGGTGGAGACCAGCGACCATAGCGGCGCGCGATCCGCCAGCCGGGACGATGACCGGATCACTCCGGTGGGGCGCTTCATCCGCCGTACCAGCCTGGACGAGCTGCCGCAGCTGTTCAACGTGCTGGAAGGCGATATGAGCCTGGTCGGCCCGCGTCCGCACGCGCTGGGGTCGCTGGCCGGCGACGAACTGTTCTGGCATGTCGACCGGCGCTATTGGCTGCGCCATGCGATCAAGCCGGGGATCACCGGCCTGGCGCAAGTGCGCGGCTTTCGCGGCGCCACGGATCATCGCGACGATTTGATGCTGCGGCTGCAATGCGACCTTGAATATGTCTCGGGCTGGTCGCTCACCACCGATCTGACGATCATCATCCGCACCGCGATGGTGCTGGTGCACAAGAAGGCATATTGACAAAATCCGCGATGGCCGGGACGACCGCGCGCGATCCGGCGCGGGCAGCGATTGCCGACGAAACCAATTTTATTTGCCGGGATTCTCGGCTAGTGCTGCGGCGCAACATGAAGGGGGCAATGTGCGTAAGGGTATCATCCTCGCCGGCGGATCGGGGACGCGGCTGTATCCGGTGACCAAGGCCGTGTCGAAGCAGTTGATGCCGGTCTATGACAAGCCGATGATCTTCTATCCGCTCTCGACACTGATTCTGGCGGGCATTCGCGAAATCCTCATCATCACCACCCCGCATGATCGCGCGGCGTTCCAGGCGCTGCTTGGCGACGGTGCGGATTGGGGGCTGTCGATCAGCTATGCGGTGCAGCCCGAGCCCGGCGGGCTGGCGCAGGCCTATCATATCGGCGCCGATTTCGTGGGCAGCGATCCTTCCACGCTGATCCTGGGCGATAACATCTTCTATGGCCATGGGTTGACCGAACTGCTCGCCAGCGCCTCGGCACAGACCGACGGGGCGACCGTGTTCGGCTATTATGTCAAGGATCCGACCGCTTATGGCGTGGTTTCCTTCGACGCGGCGGGCCGGGCCGAGACGATCGAGGAAAAGCCCGCCGCGCCCCGATCCAACTATGCCGTGACCGGGCTCTATTTCTATGACGGGCGCGCGGTCGAACTCGCCGCGGACCTCAAGCCTTCGCCGCGCGGCGAGCTGGAGATCACCGACCTCAACCGCCTGTATCTCGAACAGGGCAAGCTCAATGTCGAACTGATGGGGCGCGGCTATGCCTGGCTCGATACCGGCACGCACGGCTCGCTGCTCGACGCCGCGCATTATGTCCGCGTGACCGAGGAGCGGCAGGGGCTCAAGGTCTGCTGCCCCGAAGAACTGGCCTGGCGGATGGGCTTTATCGATGACGAACAGCTCAAGCGCGTCGCGCAGCCGCTGCGCAAGTCCGGCTATGGGGCTTATCTTCTCGAACTGTTGGAGCGGGAAACACGGTGGAGCTGACCTCGACCCCGATCGACGGCGTGCTGGTGATCGAACCGAATGTGATCGGCGACCATCGCGGCTTCTTCATGGAAAGCTGGAACCGCCGAACCTTTGCCGGGCTGGGCCTGGACCTGGATTTCGTGCAGGACAATCACAGCCGCTCGTCGCGCGGCGTGCTGCGCGGGCTTCATTATCAGAACCCTGAGTCGCAGGGTAAGCTGGTGCGCGTCGTTTGTGGCGCGGTGTTCGACGTCGCGGTCGATCTGCGGCGAAGCTCGCCGAGCTTCGGCAAATGGTTCGGCATCGAACTTACCGCCGCGAACCAGCGCATGCTGTGGATGCCTCAGGGGATTGCGCATGGCTTCCTGACGCTCGAGGACGGCACCGACTTTCTCTACAAATGCGTCGGCTATTACGCCGCGCAGCATGAGCACAGCCTGTTGTGGAACGATCCCGCGATCGGCATCGAATGGCCGCTGGACGGGATCGAGCCGCTGTTGTCGGCCAAGGATCGCGCCGGCACACCGCTCGCCGCCGCCGCGACCTTCGCATGAAGGCGATCGTGACCGGCGCCGGCGGGCAGCTTGGCCAGGCGCTGCGCAGCGCGGCGCCCAAGGCGTGGGAGGTGGTGACGCTGGACCGCGCGGAACTGGACATCACCGATGCCGGCGCGGTCGCCCGGCGCATCGAGGGCGAACGGCCGGATCTGATCCTTAACGCAGCGGCCTATACCGCGGTGGACCGGGCCGAGGCGGAGGCAGACCGGGCCGAGGCGGTCAATACGCGCGCCGTCGCCCATCTGGCAGCCGCCGCACGGGCGAGCGGCGCGCGGCTGGTGCATGTTTCGACCGACTTCGTGTTCGACGGCCGTGCCGGTCGTCCCTATCCTCCCGATGCCGCAACCGCGCCGCTCGGCAGCTATGGCCGCTCCAAGCTGGCGGGCGAAGTGGCAGCCGGCGCCGACGCGCTGATCCTGCGCACGGCATGGGTCTATGCCACCGCCGGCAGGAATTTCCTTCACACCATGTTGCGCCTGATGCGCGAGCGCGACGAGGTTCGGGTGGTCAACGACCAGATCGGCACGCCGACCAGCGCGGCGGGATTGGCGCGCGCGATCTGCGCACTGGCGGCGGACGGCGCGCAGGGCATCTTCCACTATACCGACAGCGGCGTTGCCAGCTGGTATGATTTCGCCGTCGCCATCCAGGACGAGGCGCTGGCGATCGGCCTGCTCGACCGCGCCGTTCCAGTCATCCCGGTCCCCACCACCGAATTTCCCACGGCGGCCGAACGGCCGGCCTATTCCGTGCTCGACAAGGAAGCCACCTGGCACCGCCTGGGATGGCGGGCGCCGCACTGGCGCGTGGCGCTGCGAACGACCCTCAAGGAACTGAGCGATCATGGCTGAACTGCTCGTCACCGGCGGCGCCGGCTTCATCGGGGCGAATTTCGTCCATTACTGGCGCGGGCGGCATCCCGGCGACGGCGTCACCGTGCTCGACGCGCTGACCTACGCCGGCAATCGCGCCAATCTGGACGGGCTGGACGGGGTCGAGCTGGTGGTCGGCAACATCGGCGACACCGATCTGGTCGAGCAGCTGTTGCGCCAGCGGAAGGTCGATACGATCGTCCATTTCGCGGCGGAAAGCCATGTCGACCGTTCCATTTCCGGGCCGGACGCGTTCATCGAAACCAATGTCGTCGGCACGCATTCGATGCTGAAGGCGGCGCGCAAGGTATGGCTCGACAGCGGCAGCGGCCGGCCGCACCGGTTCCACCATGTCTCGACCGACGAGGTCTATGGCTCGCTGGGGCCGGAGGATCCCGCCTTTTCGGAAACCACGCCATATGCGCCGAACTCACCCTATTCGGCATCCAAGGCCGGATCGGATCATCTGGTGCGCGCCTATCACCACACCTATGGGCTGGAAACGACCACCAGCAACTGCTCGAACAATTACGGCCCCTATCAGTTTCCCGAAAAGCTGATCCCGCTGTTCCTGCTGAATGCGCTGCACGGCCGCGCGCTGCCGATCTATGGCGACGGCATGAACGTGCGCGACTGGCTGCATGTCGAGGATCATTGCCGCGGGATCGAGCTGGTGCTGCAGGCGGGACGGATCGGCGAAACCTATAATGTCGGCGGCGGGCAGGAACTGCCCAATTTGGAGGTGATCGGCGAGATCTGCCGCACCGTCGACCGCGCCTTTGCCGAGGATCCCGGCCTGGCCGCGCGTTTCCCCGATGCGCCGGCGGCGCGCGGCAAGCCGACCGAAACGCTCAAGAGCTTCGTCACCGACCGCAAGGGTCATGACCGCCGCTACGCGATCGACGAAACCCGCATCCGCGGCGAGCTGGGTTATGCGCCGCAGCGGGATTTTCCGCAGGGCTTTGCGACGACGCTGCGCTGGTATCTCGACAATGAAAGCTGGTGGCGCCCGCTGATCGCGCGTTCGGCGCTGACCTGAATGGCGCGCGCCCTGCGCATCTGTCTTGCGGGATCGGGCGGCGGCCATGTGCGCCAGATCCTCGATCTTGAACCATTGTGGCGCGAGCACGATCATTTCTTTGTGAGCGAGGATACCGCGCTGGGCCGCGCACTGGCGGAACGGCACGATATCGACTTCGTCGCGCATGTCGCGCTGGGTCAGGCCAGGCTTGGCGCGCCGTTCAAGATGGTGGCGGCCGGCATCGCCAATTTCATCCAGTCCGCGCGTATCGTGCTCAGGCGCCGGCCGAACGTGGTGATCACGACCGGCGCCGGGGCGATGTTCTTCACCGTGCTGTGGGCGCGGCTGCTGGGCGCCAGGATCGTGCTGATCGATTCGATGGCGCGGGTCCATCACCCCTCAGCCTTTGCGCGCCTGGCGGGGCCCTTCGCGCATGTCCGCATCTCGCAGTCGGAAGCGGCGGCGCGCGAATGGCCGGGTGCTGTGGTGTTCGATTCGCTCAAGCTGCTGCCCGACGCGCCACCGCCGAAGGAGCCGCTACTGTTCGCCACCGTCGGCGCCACCCTGCCCTTTGACCGGCTGATCGCGATGGTCGACGAAGCGAAGCGCAAGGGGCTGCTGCCCGAACAGGTCATCGCGCAGTGCGGCGAAGGCGGGCGACGGTCCGACCAGTTCGAGACCGTCGAGTCGCTGGGGTTCGAACAGGTGAAGGACATCCTGCGCCGTGCCGATCTCGTGGTGTGCCATGGCGGGACGGGGTCGATGATCACCGCCGCGCAGAATGGCTGCCGCACGATCGCGGTGCCGCGGCGGTTCGCGCGTGGCGAACATTATGACGATCACCAGGAGGAGATCGCCGAGGCGTTCCATGCACGCGGCCTCGCAATCGCCGTCGACAGCCAAGCAGAGTTCGAAGCGGCGATCGCGCAATGGCGGACGCGCGCGCCCCAAGTCGCGACCCGCGATACATCGGCGATGATGGCATATCTGCGCAAGATCCTGACGAATTGGGAAAAAGGGCGGAATGTTGCATGAACACGCCGTCCGATTGGCTGAGCGTCGCGCTGTTCAGCGCGGTCGCGCTGCTGTTTCTCAGCCGATCGGCCCGCGCCCGTCCGAAGGACCGGATGCTCGCCTATCTGCCACCGGCGCTGGGTTGTGCGGCCGGCAACCAGCTGGGCAATCATGGCCATGAACTGTGGGGCGGGATAGTCCTCGCCGCGACGCTCGGCTATGTCCTGCTCGTCCTCAAACCGCGGATCCGCGACATGGATAACGGCAGCGATTAACCCCGTTTTCAGAACGCCTCGCCTTGCCCGAACGGCCGGATTTCGCTAGAGTGATCGACCTATTGGAGGCAAAAATGGTTGTTTCGGCCAGCGAACACCGGCTTCAGATGCGGATTCTGTTCGTGCTCAGCCTGCTGGGCACGTTGGTGGCGCTCGCGTTCAGCCAGAGCGCCGGGCTGTTCAATCCCCCGTCGATCATCGCCGCCGGTGCGCAGCCGCCGGAACAGGCGCTCGCCGTGCTTCCCGGACCGTCCGGCGCGGTGCCGGGCACGCGCAGCCCCCTCGTCGGAACCCGGCCGCTTACCGGAACCCGGATCGTCGAACCGCGCATACCGGGCACGACCGGCGATCAGGGCGTCGGCGCCGCTGACGACGGCCTGGGCGGACCGATCGAAACCGCGGACGCCACCGGCGCCGTTCCGCCGTCCATCGCCAGCGATCTGGGCAATCCATCGCCCGCCGCCACCGATGGCGACGGCGCCACCGGCCCCGGCAGCCCGCCATCTTTTGATGGCCCTGCCGGCTCGGCACCCGGCGCGACGGCCGATACGACCACGCCGACCGATCCTGGTTCGCCTACCGACCCCACCGGACCGACCGATCCCGGCACGCCGACCAATCCGGAAACGCCGACCCCGACCACGCCTGTGCCGGAACCTGCCACCTGGCTCATCATGATCCTGGGCGTGGCGATCATCGGCGCCGCGTTGCGGCGGCGCAGGCCGGCGCCCGCGGCGTTCGCGCGCGCCTGATCCGGTCCACCGCCCGTCCAGCGGCGACCCTGGTTCAGCGCAGGGTGAGGTGATCGCCCTTGATCGATAGCGATTCGAACTGCGCCAGGGCGTTGTGCCCGAGCAGGGAGACGCCGACGCCATCCTCGACGATCGCCGCCTCGACGCCGCCGATGCGCCGTCCCGCGATCTTGAGCTCGTCGATCGAAACTCGTGCGACACGCGCTTGTCCGGCGACGGTGCGCACGCTGCCGTCGAAATGGAGCGCGCCGCCGGCGATTCCGGCCGTGCGCGCATCCCGGCTCGACAGGATCACGATGCTGGCGCCGGTATCGACCAGGAAGCGGATCGGCGTGCCGTTGATCCGCGCGGTGACATAGAACATGCCGTCGCGCGATCGCCGCACGCGATGCGCCGGCCCGGCCTCGCCCGCCACGTCCCGATCAGAGGGTTCGGCAGGCGTCAGCGCGCTGGCGGCGGTCGCCTCGACACGCGGTACGGCGGGCAGATCGAGGCGTGCCTGAACGGCGAACGGAAGGCCGGCGGCCATCGTCACCATGAGCAAGGACAGAGCGTCGCGAAGCATGGAGCGACGCTTATCCGCGGGGGATTAAGATGCGGTTAGGAGCAACGCGCGATCGGAAAAAGGCGGGCGGCGCCCACCTTGTCGCCGCGGCTCAGGCGTCCGCCGCGACCCGCGACTGCGCATCCGATCGCAACCGTTTCACATGCCGCCGCTGCACCCATGCCGCACCCAGCACGACCAGGCCGATCAATCCCAGCTGAGCCGCCGTCAGAAAATAGGGCATCTGGATCGAAATCGCGCGACGGGTCAGCACCTCATACGGCTTGGCCAGCGTATAACCATTGCCCGCATAGAGCGTCGGCATGAACGCGGGCAAGGCGATGCGATAGGCGTGCAGCGGCTTGGTGAGATCGACCTGCGGCACGGCGCTGCCGTTCCAGCTGCCATCGGGCACGAATTCGACGAAGCGCCGGATCGTGCGCGGTTCGGCGGGATCGATCACCGGCACGAAGAACGCGCTGTCGCGATACAACAGCACATCGTTGACCGTCGTGACCATCAACCGCCCGTCCGGTCGGCCCTGGACGATGCGCGTGTCGGCGCCGGTGCCTTCGGGAAAGGCGACAATATCCGCCCAGCGCGGCAGCAGCAGTGTCCACACCAGGATCGTCAGCGCCATCACCACCAGGATCGTGCCGATGATCGACAGCAACCGTGCGAACCGGTCCGCCGAGGTCGTGGCGGCGGCGAAATCGAGCTGCCCCTCACGCTGGCGAGCCTCGGCCTGATCGACATTGGGATCGATCGCGCCGTCCGCCGCGCGCCGCCGCCGCCGGACCAGCCGGACCAGGAAATCGGCGAGCAATCCGATCACGATCGCCACCGCCACGAAGATCGCGATGTTGAAGATCGGCAGCGATTGGCCAAAACGGCCGAACTGCCAATCCGCCAGGAACACCGGCACGCCATCCTGGAAATAGGTCTGGGTGGAAAGGAAGCCCATGATGACGACGAGTGGAAGCGAGATCGCCGCGATGACCAGCCACGGGCGCTTGCCGCCGGTTGGTTGTGCTGACGTCGCCGCAGGTTGCCCATGCTCCGTCATCGAGCTTCCTCTAGTTGAAGCCGTGCGGCGGACCGCGCAGCTTTTCAGACGACCATCATATATCGCGCCTGCCTTTGCAAACACCCCCAAATCGCATATCGATCCGGAGTGGCGCTGACCGCATCTTCCTTTGGATCGCTTCGCGCCTTGACGCCGTCATCGGCGCATTTTCCCAGGGGCGCCGCGGTGATCGTCGCCGCGTTGTTGTTCGCCGGACCGGTCCTTGCCGACGTCGCGCGCGATGCCCGGACGTACGGAAACGGGACGCATCTGCTGTTCATCCTTGGCGGGGGGTGCTGGCTGCTGACCGACGCGCTGCGCCATGCGCCGCGCAGGCGCACGCGGCCGGCGGCGACGTTCGCGCTGCTGACGCCGGCGATCATGCTGTATCTGCTGGGCCGCATCGCCGGCATCGCCTGGCTGGGGTGGATCGCGGTGTGCGGCACCGGCCTG
The DNA here is from genome assembly GCA_964413495.1 of uncultured Stakelama sp. Classification (GTDB taxonomy): domain Bacteria; phylum Pseudomonadota; class Alphaproteobacteria; order Sphingomonadales; family Sphingomonadaceae; genus Sphingomonas. The sequence continues at coordinate 13,284 of CAYPRW010000006.1, forward strand.
GTCGTGGTGCGCGACCGTTACGGCTGGGCGGGCGTCACCCGCGCCGCGGTTCCGCTGGCGTTGCTGGCGTGCATGGCGCCGCCGCCGCTGGCGTTCGTGGCGCCCGTCAGCGACGGCATCGTCGCCGGCACCGCGCGGCTGGCGATCGAGCTGCTGAGCCTTGCCGGAATGGATGCGGCGATCGCGACGCCGATGTTCTACGTCAATCAATATGAGCTGCAACTGGCCGAAGCCTGCGCCGGACTGAACACCGTGTTTACCCTGACGGTGTGCATGGTCCTCTATGCCTATCTGCGGCACCGCGGGGACGGACGGAGGGTGCTGCTGCTGGCGGCACTGGCGATACCCGCCGCGCTGCTGGCGAACCTGCTGCGCATCCTGCTGATCGCAGCGATCATCGTGACGTTCGGCGACGCCTGGGGCCAGGGCGTGGTGCACGACCTGGCCGGGGTGACGCTGTTCGCGATCGCCCTGGTCGCGCTGATCGCGGTCGACGAACTGGCCGGCCGGGTCCGCCGGTGAACGCCGCCGCCCCGCCGATCGCACGACGCGACCTGCTGTTGAGCGGCATACTGGCCGGCGCTTCGGTGCTGGCGTTCGCGCGACAACCGCGTGCGCCGGCCGAAACCGCGCCGATGACGATCGGCCGGGCGGTGCCGAGCCGCATCGGCGCGTTCCGGCAGGCGATGGCGCAGGGGTTCGTCCTTCCCGCGTCCGGTCCGCTGACCGAACGCAGCTATGTCGACCTGGTCACCCGCCTCTATCGGGCGCCGGACGCGCCCCCGGTCATGCTGCTGGCGGCGCAAGGCCGGGCCGGCGATCCCGGCATGTCGGTGCATCGTCCCGAACGATGCTATCGCGCGGCCGGGTTCGACATCGAGGATGCCTCGGTCGTGCCGCTGCCCGCCCCCTTTCCGCGCGGCGCGCAGGCGGTGCGGATGACGGCACGGCGCGAGGATCGGGTGGAACAGCTGTTTTTCTGGACCCGGATCGGCGCGCGCTTTCCCGCCTCCGCGCTCGAACAGCGGCTCGACACGGTCAAGGCCAACCTGGCGGGCGTGCTGCCGCCGGGCCTGTTGTTCCGCCTGTCGGTGCTGGGCAGCGACGCCGCCCCGGCCTTTGCCCTGCTTCAAGGGTTCAACGCCGAGCTGTTCGAAGGACTGAACGCGCCGGCCCGCATGACGTTGCTGGGCCGATGAGGTGCCGCGCGGCGATCGGCGTGGCGGCGATGCTGGCCGGTTGCGGCGGCGCCGCGCCCGAAGGCCAGGTGGCGGCACGTGTGGACGGGATCGAGATCACCGACCGCGAGCTGCTGAGCGAGGCCGCGGCCACCGGCGCCGGCCTTACCACCCCCGGTTCGCGGGCGGCCGTGATCGATCGGCTGATCGACCGCAAGTTGCTGGCGCGCGCGGGCAAGGCGGCGCTGGTCGAACGCGTGCCCGCCGTCCAGATCGAGATGCGGCGCGCGCGCGAGGATGTGCTGGCGCGCGCCTATGCCGGCCGCGTGGCGGCCGACGCGGCACCGCCGACCACGGCCGATATCGATCGCTTCATGCACGAAAATCCGCATCGTTTCGCGGCCCGCACCAGCTATCTGATCGATCGTCTGAACGTGACCGGCGCCGTCGGAGCGACAGGCGCGGCCGGGTCGGCGCAGGCCGCCGCGGCGGCGCTCGACCGCGGCGCGACACCCTATCGCCGACAGCTTGTACTGATCGACAGCGACGGGTTGAGCGCGGCGGCGAATGCCCGGCTGGCCGTCATCTCGCCCGGACAGACCTTGCGCGTGTCCAATAAAGACGGCGTCGGGATCGATACGCTAATCCTGAAGCGGCCGGTGATCGAAACGCGCGATGCGCAACATGCCCGCGCGCGCGCGATGCTTGCGCGATCGCGAACCGCCGCGGCGGTGAGTGCCGCGGTTCGCGGGCTGCGCGCCGGGGCCGAGGTCGCGGTTCGCGGCGGGACGGTCAGCCGCTGACGTCGCTGGGCGTGTGCCTGCCGGCGACCTGCCCCAACGCATCGGCAACGGCATCGCCCCATGCCGACCAGTTCAGCCGCGTTTCGTATTTGCGGCGCGCGGCCAGGCACATCGCCAGGTAATCGTCACGCTGCCGCCACAGCGCCAGAATGCGGTTCGCATAGTCGTCGGGCGAAGCATCGAGCGGCAGCAGCAGCCCGGTGACGTCGTCGTCGACCACGCCGCCAACGCCGCCGGTCATCGCGGCGATGGCCGGCCGCCCGAATGCCGCCGCTTCGCAATAGACGATCCCGAACGCCTCTTCGCGGCTGGGCATGGCCAGAAAGCCGGCGCGCCGGTAGAGGTCAATCAATCGCTGATATTGGACGCGATCGGACTTGTCGATCCGGCCGTGAATGGTGACGCCGGGCAGGCCGCGCGCCGCATGCGGACGCGCGCCGACGATGTGCAATTCGGTGTCGCCCGTCCGCCGCCGCAATTCGCGCCACACCTCCAGCAGCAGGGGCCCGCCCTTACGCTCCCAGTCATAACCGACGAACAGCAACCGCAACGGACCGTCGAGCGTCGGCTGATGAAAGCCCGGATCGATATCGAGATTCGCGCCCATCGGCACCGCCCGGAACATCGCCGGCTGCATGCCATAGGTCTGGCAAGCCGCATCGACCGCCCATTGCGAGCACAGCAGCGCGCGATCGATCCGTTCCAGCAATGCGCGCTGCACCGTTTCGCCCTGGTTGCGGGCGCGTTGGTGAAGGCTGTGATATTTGCGGTAATGCGCGATCACCGTCGCATACATCGCATCGGCGGCGTAGACGATCGGCCATTTCGGATCGATATAGGCGATCTTGTGCGCCGCCGCGACCGCCACGATCGCATCGGGTTGCAGCTTTTGAAGTTGCCGGTCGATGACCTTGCTGTAATGCTGTGCGACGACGTGACGACGCCGTACCGCGAACCCAACCCGTTCAAGCATCGCCGCCCTGGTCGTGATCCAATCCAGCGAGGGTGTCTCGACCACGTGCGTGTCGGGGAAACGACGCAGCACTTCGCGATGGCTGTACCACGGAATGCCACTCCACGAGCTTCGCGAGAATGGCGTCGCGAGGGAGATATAGGCGATACGCAATTCGGCCGTTCCTCATGCCAGCGATCCGAATGTCGCCATTTGCCGGGTTCCTATCACCATATGCTGAATTTTCGCCTGATAATCACGCGATGAACCACACGGTCTCGGTCATCATCCCCGCATTCGACGCGGCCGACTGGATTGCCGCCGCCGTGGCGTCGGCATGCGCGCAGAGCCATCGCGATCTGCAGGTGATCGTCGTGGACGACGGATCGCGCGACGAAACGGCGGCGATCGTGACGGAAATGGCGCGCCATGACGGCCGCATCCTGCTGATCCGGCAGGCCAATGGCGGGGTCGCGCGGGCGCGCAACGCCGGGATCGACGCGGCGGTGGGATCGTTCATCGCGCCGCTCGACGCCGACGATATCTGGGCGCCGCGCAAGATCGAGCTTCAGCTCGACGCATTGATGCGCGCGCCGGCGGGGACCGCGCTGGCGTATGGCTGGTATCGGCGGATCGATGCGGCGAACCGCGTCCTGCCGGTCTCGCCCTATCCGCGGGTCGAGGGCCATGTGTTGCTGCGCCATCTGGAATGGAACTTCATCTCCAACGGCAGTACGCCGCTGGTGCGCGCCGAGGTCGCCCGCGCGATCCGCTATGATCCCGCGTTGCGCGACGCCGGGAATGAGGGGACCGAGGATTATCTGTTTCAACTGCAGGTCGCGCGCGATCACCGGTTCGTGTGCGTGCCCTGCTTTCTCACCGGCTATCGCGCATTGCCGTCGTCGATGGGCGCGAACGCGCTGCGCATGGCGCGATCGCATCTTCAGACATTCGCGATTCTGGCGCGCGACGCCCCGCCTCACGCCCGGCCGATCATCGCACGGCGGCGCGCCGACTATCGGCTGACGATCGCGGGATTGCTGGCGCGCGCGCGCGACATGCGGGCGGCGGCGGCGTTCACGCACGCCGCCGTCACCCATCCGCGTGCGCTGTTGCGCGCCACCCTGCGCAAGCTCCGTCCGCCGTCGCCCTTCGTGGCGGCGGCGGGTTCGGCCGTGGATTTTGCAAGCAGCGACATCACCCTGCCCGACGGCGCGTGGGAAACGCGGCGATCGCCACGGATGCTGGCCCGGCTGGCGGAACTGGACGCGAACGCCGATCCATACGCCCGCTAGCGTCAAAAACTCAGTCGTTCAGGCGGACCGGCGACGGGGCCAGAGTATCGGCGCCCTGCTGGATCTGCTCACGGAACCAGTCGAGTGTGCGCTTCACGCCGTCCTCATAGCTGATATTGGCCTGCCAACCCGGAAGCACCTGCCGACAGATGGTCAGATCGGGCCGCCGATTGGTGGGGTCCTGCGGGATCGGCGGACACCGCTTGATCCGCGCGCCAGGCACCAGGCTGACGATATAGTGCGCCACTTCGGCCACCGAAATCTCGCGATCGTTGCCGACATTGAGGGGGCCGCCATAAGTGATGCCCGTATCGCGCCAGAAGAACCGTTCGAGCGCATCGACGATGTCGTCGACCTAGCCCCAGCTGCGCGTCTGATCCCCTTCGCCATACAGCGTCAGTTCGCCATGGGTGAGCGCCTGGCTGAGGAAGTTCGAGACGGCGCGGCCATCGTCGGGGCGCGTACGCGGACCATAGACGTTGAACAGGCGGACCACGCGGATCTGGATGCCGCGCGTGCGCTGGCATTCGAACAACAGCGCCTCGGTACAGCGTTTGCTTTCGTCATAGGACGAACGCGGGCCGGTGCAGTCGACAAAGCCGCGATAGGATTCAGGCTGTGGCGTCACCAGCGGATCGCCATAGACTTCCGATGTCGAGGCAAAGCTGATGCGTCCGCCCGGCACCAGCATCTCGACCAGGTTGAGCGCGCCGACCAGATTTGCCCGGATCGTGCGGATCGGCTCGCGCATGTACCAAGGCGGCGAGGCGGGCGAGGCGAGATGCACGATCTCGTCGAATTTCTCTGCGGTCGCGAAATCCTCGACATTGCTGTCGACCAGATTCAATCGCCGGTCGGCAATATGCGAGAGATTGGACGCCAGGCCAGTCCAGAAATTGTCCACGACCACCAGCGTTTCCAGATCGGACCTGCGCAGCAGCCGATCGACGATGTGCGATCCGATGAACCCCGCGCCACCCGAAACGAGAACTTTCTTACCCATAGACCACCCCCACCGAGACATGAGCCTTGGCCCGGTTGATCGTTTGTTCAAACCATTTGCCGTGAAAAGCAATGGATGTTGCGGCGCATTGTACCGAAGTGACGCACCGATGGATCATGCGCGACCCAGCGCGATCACCGCGTTGAGCCCGCCAAATGCGAACGAATTGGACAATGCCGCCCCGAATGCCAGCTTGCGAGCGCCCTCTGGCACCATGTCGATGCCAAGCGCCAGATCGGGCTCGTCGCAATTCGCGGTCGGCGGTGCGATCTGCTGGTGCAGTGCCATGACCGTGACCACCGCCTCAAGCGCACCGGCCGCGCCCAGGGCGTGGCCCAGCACCGCCTTGGACGAAGATACCAGCGGCAGCGTCGCCCCGTCGAACACCGCGCGGATCGCCGCACTTTCGACCTGATCGTTCATCAAGGTGCCCGTGCCATGGGCGTTGACATAGCCTACCTCGTCCGGCCGCAACCCGGCATCGGCGAGTGCAAGGCGCATGGCGGCGGCGGCGCCTTCGATATCGGGCGAGGTCAGGTCGCCGGCATCGGCATTGGCCCCGAAACCCCGCAATTCGGCCAGGATGGTCGCGCCGCGGGCGGCGGCATGATCCCAATCCTCAAGCACGAGCATGCCCGCCCCCTCGCCCAGGACAAGGCCGGACCGGGTCCTGGAAAACGGCCGGCAGGTATCGTTGGCCAGCACCCTCAGCGCCTCCCAGCCGAGCAGGGTGCCCGGCGTCACGCACGCCTCTGCCCCCCCGGCCAGCGCCACCTTCACCGCGCCGGCGCGCACCAGCTGGCCCGCGACGCCGATCGCATGCGTGCCCGAGGCACAGGCGCTGGCGATGGCATAGGCGATGCCGTGCGTGCCAAGATCCATCGAAACCTGGCTCGCCGCCGCGTTGCACATCAGCTTTGGAATGGTAAGCGGATGCGCACGCCGGCTGTGCTCGCCATACATGCGATGGAATGAGTCATCGAGCGTGCCCATCCCGCCCACGCCGATGCCGACGATCGCCGCCGCGGCCTTCAGCGCCGGATCGTCCGACGCCAGGCCCGATTGCGCCACTGCTTCGCGCGCGGCAACCACCGCCATCTGCGAAAATCGATCGAGCGCCGATCCACGCCGCGCATCGAAATGCCGATCGGGGTCGAAATCCAGCGCCTGCGCGGCGATCCGGGTCGAAATCGTTTCCATCCGCACGCAATCGAGCGGGCCGATCCCGCTCCGACCGTCCCGCACGGCGGACCAGGTGTCCAACGCATTCAATCCGGCGGCGGAAATGGCGCCGACGCCGGTGACGGCAACTCGATTCAAGCCGCACCCTTGACGGTCAGCGCCTGTTCCACCAGCGCCACCACGTCGCTCACCTTCTTGAACTGATCGAGGTTTTCGGTGTTCGCGTTGAAGTTGATATCGATGCCCCAATGATCCTCGATCTCGAACACCGTTTCTATCACGTCGAGCGATTCGAAACCGGCCGCCTCCAGATCGAGGTCGAGCGTGATCGACGCCGGGTCGCGCTTCAGCTGTTTAGCGATGATCTCGACCACCTGATCCGCAACCGACATGAACGCTCCCTTCGATTCAAGTCATATGCGTAGCCCGTCCGTGTTGCAATGCAACATCGCATCATTCGCGGAATGCGCGGTTGAACTGATCGAAAAGCGGCTTGAGCAGATAGGAAAGCAGCGAACGCTTGCCGGTCGAGAAAAAGATTTCGGCCGGCATGCCGGACTTCAGCTTCATGCCCCGCAGCCGTTGCAATTCGGCTTCCGATACGCGGACCCGGACCGGGAAATAGGATGCGCCGGTCCGCTCATCGACGGTCGGTTCGGCCGCAATGTAATAAAGCGTACCCTGCAGTTCGGGTGTCGTCTGGCGGTTCAGCGTGGTGAACATCACCGTCGAGGATTGGCCCATGTGGATCTGGTCGATATCGTTGGGGCTGACCGCGGCCTCCACGATCAGCGGTTCGCCGTCGGGCACCACTTCGGCAATCATCTGCGCCGGCGGGACGACGCCGCCGATCGTCTTGTACGCCAGTTTTTCGACGACGCCGGGATGCGGCGCGCGCAACAGCGATCGTTCGGCGGCGTCGGTCGCCGCGATCGACCGGATCTTCTGATCGCTCAACTGCGCGTTGATCGCGGCGAGCTCCTGCGCGGCCTGTGTGCGTCCCGTCTGCTGGATTTCTAGCGCGGATACACGCAGTTCGCCCACGCGCGCGCGCAGCCGCGCGATGTTCGACGCGGCGGATGCGGCGGACGCATCCAGTTCGGCGGCAGTGCGCTCCATCTGGTTGAGCCGCGTGACGGTGACCAGCTTGCGGTCGTAAAGCGAGCGGACCGAATCAAGCTCGGGTCCGATCAGCGCGCTTTGCTTGCGCGCCGAATCCATTTGCGATCGGGTGGCCGCGGCCTCCTGTTCGGTCTGCGAGATGCGCTGGCGAATCGCGGCATCCTCTGCCAGGCGCAATTGCGTGCGGACCTGGAACTGCCGCTGCGCCTCCTGCATCGCCGCAACGGCACTGGGCGAGGGATTGTTGCGCAGCTCGGGCGGGAAATCGATGCTGGCCGCCCCGTCGCGTTCGGCGGTCAACCGCGCCCGCGCGGCCAGCAGCTGTTCCAGCGACTGGCCCAGCATGGACGCGCTGCCCCCGCTGACGGTGCTGTCGAACCGCATGATCGGATCACCCTTGCGCACCCGATCGCCCTCCTTGACGAAAATCTCGGCGATCACGCCGCCGGTCGGATGGGCCAGATGCTTGACGCTCGATTCGACCGACAATTTGCCCAGGCCGATCACGGCCCCGCTGGTCTGGATCACCGACGCCATCAGGATCAGGCCGATAACCAGCCCGGCAATGACCATATAGGTCACGCGCAGGCTGCGCCGCAGCTGATGCTGGGGGTCCTCGAACTCGATGATCTCCGCTGGCGTCGCGACGACGGGAGCTTGGAACGACATAGGCTACTCCGCGGGGGCCGCGGCGATCGCGGCGTCCGGCTTGGGTTGGTTCTTGATCCGCTCGCGCGCGAGCATGCGGCCGCGCACATCGTCCTTGGGACCGAAATCGGCGATCCCGCCCTTGCGCAATACCATGGCCAGATTGGCTGCGTCGATGACCGCTCCGGCTTCGCCGACAACCAGGACGATGGCGCCGCGCGCGCGCGCCGCCTGAAGCGATTCGCCCAACGCCGCCAGACCGTGACTGTCCTGAAAACTGTCCGGCCGGTCGAGCAGCAGCAGGAACGGGTCGCCGAAAAACGCGCTGGCGAGGTTGATTCGCTGGCGAGTCGATTGCGGCAGGCTGCAATCCACGCCACCGACCAGCGTGTCGTAACCCTGGGGCAGGCGCACGATCAGATCGTGAGCGCCCGTGATCTGCGCCGCGCGGACGATCGCGTCGGGATCGACCGTATCGCTGAACCCGGCGATATTCTGGCTGATCGTTCCGGGCAACAATCCGCAATCCTGCGACATATAGCCGATATGCCGCGCTCGTCCGCCTTCGCCATATTGCGCCAGCGTCGCGCCATCCAGCCGGACATTGCCGATCGCGTTCGGCGCCAACCCGGCAAGCGCCCGCAACAACATCGATTTTCCGCTGTCGGACGGGCCGACCACGATCGCGACGTCGCCCGCCGTCATTTCGAACGTGCCGCCCTGAAGCACGACGCGGCGTTCGCCCGGCGCGGCGATCGCGATCGCTTCGGCATTCAGGGTCTGGCGTGGCGCGGGCAACGGCAGCACATCATCGTCGAGCGGCGGGCGATCCAGTGTTTCCGCGATCCGCCGCCACGCCGCGCGGCCGCGCAGCAGATCGGCCTGACGCGCGGCGGCTTCGCGCAGCGGCCACAGGGCAAAACCGGCAAGGACGAGCGCCGCGGCGATGGTGCCCACCCCGGCGCGATCCTGGGCGGCGCGCCAGACGGTGAGCGCGCCGATCGCAATGGTCGCCATCGCCAGCAACGCGCCGATCGCGATCCGGCTGCGCTGGGTCAGGCGATCCAGCGCCTCGATCGGATCGATCGCCGCCAGCTCCGCATATCTTTCACGCGCCCGCATCGGATGGAGGATGCCGAGCTGGCGGATGCGCTGGTGCGCGGACATATTCGCGCGCAACAGTTCGTCGCGATCGGCGCCGGCCTGGTCGGCCGCGTCGACCGCGCGGTCGACCGCAGCGCGGATGACCAGCAACAGCGTCACGCCCACCCCGCCGCCGATCAGCAAGGCGATCGCCATCGGCCAGCCGAGCAGGATCATGACGATCGCATGGATCGGCAGCACTGCCAGGTCGGCCAGAGCGGCGACGCCACCACCGGTGAGCGCCGTCCGCACCCGATCCATATCGCGCCCGTCCGCCAGGGCCTGCCGCTGATCGGCGCCAAGACGATGGGCAGCGGTGACCTGGGCGGCACGAAACGCGATCATGCGCCCCGCCTGGCCGAGCAGGCGCTGTCGCAGCGCAAGCCCGCCGACCAGCAGCGCAAGCGTGCCCGCCGCCATGAGGAGGAGACCCGCGATCGTTTCGCCACTGCGACCGGGCAGGGCGATGTCGAGCATCAGCATCGCTTCGACGGCAAAGGCCACATGCGCCAACAGGCACAGCAACGTGATCGCGACGACCGTGAACGAGACCGGGCGAAGCGCCTGGCGCAGCGGCCGGCCGGCGCGCCAAGTCTGGATATCGGGCCGATCCGGCGCGCTCATCGGAAAATCCTGTAAGGCTTTATGGCGATCCCTATACCCATAGCCTTAAAAAGTCGGAAAACATCTTTCGGTGACGTAAAAAAGGGCGCCGCGAGCGACGCCCTTCTTCACATTGCCGTTGCCGCCGAAACGGCAGGCCGACTTCACACCGGGATCGAATCGCCGAGCGCGGCCTGGAACGCCGTATAGCCATTGCTGATGCGCAGCGTCTGGGTCTGGCCGCTGCCATTGTCGAACGAGATGAACAGCAGGTCGGTCGACGTGCTGCCGCTATAGGTGATGCGGCCGTTCGAAGCCTCGTACGCATTGGCGAGACCTTCCCAGCTGCTGATGATGGCCGAATCGCCATTGTCGAAGGCGTTGATGCCGTCGCCGTCCTCGAAGAGGCCGTCAAACTTGCCGAACACGATCCAGTCGCCGTCGCCGAAGTTGAGGTCGAACAGGCGATCGGTGTCCGAAGCGCCTTCGATCTGGTCGCCGAAGAACCGGAACTGGTCGGCGCCACCGCCGCCCCACAGCTGGTCATCGCCAGCCCCGCCGATCAGAACGTCGTCGCCCTTGTTACCGCGAAGGATGTCGTTGCCGGCACCGGCCGAAACGCGCGAACCGTCCGAAAGCGCCTTCAGATCGTCGTCGCCAGCCGTTCCATTCACATTGCTCATATTAAGACCTCCAAAAAAGACATCAGACTCGACTGAGCGCACTGCTAGCACGCGTCAGCGCAATCATAAATAGAATATTAAGAAATTAAATCGCCTTACCGATTCTGACATTGTGCCGGAACGGGATGGCGGCGTCGAGCGCCATCGCAGCTATCAGGCCGGCGAAATCGCCGGTGTCGCGCCCGTCATGTCGAGGATGCGTTCCTTGCGCTCATAGGCGCGCGGCGCGCCGTTCTGAAGCAGCAGGATATTGTCGATCGCCTGAAGGATCGCCGGTCGATGCGCCACGGCGATGACGATCGCGCCGCGTGCCTTGGCGGCGCGGATCGCCTCGATCAGCGCGGTTTCACCGACATCGTCGAGGTTGGAATTGGGCTCGTCGAGCAGGATCAGGAACGGATCGCCATAGAGCGCGCGGGCCAGCGCGATCCGCTGGCGCTGGCCGCCCGAAAAGAACCGGCCGTCGGTCCCCACATCGCTGTTATAGCCGTCGGGAAGACGCTGGATCATCTCGTGCACGCCGGCCTGCCGAGCGGCGTGGATGATCGCTTCGGGTGCGGCGTCGGGATCGAACCGCGCGATATTCTGCGCCACGGTGCCCTGCAGCAGTTCGACATTCTGCGGCAGATAGCCGATGCACCGGCCAAGCCGGTCGCGCGGCCATTGGTCGAGTTCGGCACCGTCCAGCCGAACGCTGCCGGCGGCGGCGGGCAGGATGCCGGCGAGCCCGCGGATCAGGGTCGACTTGCCCGATCCGCTTGGCCCCATGATCGCGATCGCCTCGCCGGCGAACGCCAGGAACGAAACGTTGCGCACGATCGTCGCCTTGCCGCCGGGCGCGGTCAGCGCGAGCGCCTCGACCGACAATGCCGCCTTGGGCAGCGGCAAGGGCTGGAGCGGAACCGGCTGCTCGAAATGGCCGAACGCTTCCTTGAGCCGTTCCCAGCTCTTGCGCGTCGAGATGTAGCCTCGCCAGTTCGCGATCACCAGTTCGATCGGGGCCAGCGCGCGCGAGGACAGGATCGAGCTGGCGAAAATCACCCCGGCGCTCGCCTTGTTCTCGATGACGAGGATCGCGCCGACCGAAAGCACCACCGACTGGAGGAACATCCGGAACACCTTGCCGATACTGCCGAGCGTGGCGGCGCTGCTGCTGATCTGCGTGTGCGCGGCGAGATAGTCGCGATTGGATCTGCGCCACATGTTGCGCAGCCGGTGATCCATGCCCATCGCATACAGCGCCTCGGCATGACGTCGGCTGGTGTCGATCACATCCTGACGCTGGCGCGACAGGTTCAGCATCTTTTCCATGCCGGGGCGCGTGACCCGATCGGTGATCAAGGTGAGCACCACCAGCAGCGCCGCGCCGACCAGAACGGTGACCCCGATCCAGGGATGCAGCAGGAACAGGATGGCGATGAAGAACAACACCCAGGGAAGATCGACAAAGGCGGTCGGCCCGGTGCCGGACAGAAATCCGCGAATCTGGTCGAGATCGCGCACCGGCTGATTCGCATCGACGTTCGGCAACCGGCGCGCGGCGGTGACGACGGCGCCATGCACGCGGTTCTCCAGCGCCGAATCGACCGCGCCCGCCATATGGATGAGCACGCGCCCGCGGATCACCTCAAGCACCGCCTGGAACGAATAGGCCGCGATGACCAGCAGCAGCAGGCCGGCCAGCGTCGCCTCGCTCCGGCCCGGAATGACCAGATCATAAACGAGCATCATGTAGATCGAACCGGCCAGCAACAGGATGTTGAGCAGCGCGCTCGCAACCGTGACCCCCATCATCGCCGAACGGATCTGTCGCCGGATGGGCTGAAGCGGTGACGGCGTGACGTTGCGGTTTCGGATCATGAACGGCTTTTCGATGTGATTGAGCGCCCAGGCGCACGATCCCTATCGCATATCATGGTTAAATTCCCGCTCCCATCCGGGCTTCCGCGCCGCCCGCACGAAAAAACTTTCCTACATCGATGGAACAAAACTAGAACATTGACGCCGAAGCATCCCGGCGGCAGGAAAGGATCCATGCGATGACCGACACATTTTCCCACAATTACGATTCGCCGATTTCACCGGCGCGACGTTGTTTCGAGATCACGCCGCATGACGGCAATGCCCTGCCCTTTGTGACCAAGGCGTTGCGCGCGGGCGGCAACGGCACCATCACCTTGCGGGCCATCGACGGCGAAGCCGATGTGGCGCACCCGGTCAAGGACGGCGAGCGGATCGACGTCCGGGCAACCCATGTCCGTCAGACCGGCACCACCGTTTCCGTGATCGGATATGCATGATGTACGGCTTTTCGATCGGATTCGCGCAGGCCCGGCGGCTGGCCGGACCTGCGCCAACCCCCACCCCCGGTCCGGTTCAATCGGCGTCGATCGAGGCGGATGGGACGGTGCTGGCGCTTGTCCTCAACGGAGTGGGCGCGGGCAGTTGGACCGGCTATGGCGTCAACGCGCCGACCGATACGATGCCGGGCGTGGCGTTGGCCACCACCACTGCCGGGTTCGACCGCAGCGGCGGCCAGGCAGTGGCCAATGCTGCGCGCGCACGGCCGCTGATCGCGCTCAAGCCATGCCGCAAGACCCCGATCGTGCCGAGCGCGATCGGCGTGCCGAACAGCGCACTGCTGGATGAAGTGGATAACGGCAACGGCACGCGCACGGTGCGGCTGCGCCTGTCGCGCTATGTCTATCAGGGCGACGGCTGCACGCTCTCGCTCGGCGTGGGCTGGCGCGCGGGGGCAAGCGCACAGAGTGGCATCGCGGTGACCAACGGATCGACGCGAACCGCAGCGCCAGTGGTCGGCGGACGCTGGCTGACCGTGCCCAAGCAGCGCGTGACGGGCAGCTTCCGCGTCGATGTGATGGCCGGCAGCGTCAATCCCGAGGGCAGGAGCGGCCTGGCGGCGGTCAAGTTCGAGGTAACCGACGGCACCACGACCAAGACGGTGTGGGCCGCGGCGCCATCGACCAGCACCGCCCATGGCGATGCCGTGCGCTGCTGGGGCGCGGACATCGATCCCTCAGGGCTCAACGCCGGGCTCATCACGGTGCACAAGACGCTCTATCCCTGGGTAGGACCTTCGCGCAGCTCGGGCAGCGGGCAGAGCAGCGCGGCGGGCAGCTTCGTCAACGCTGCCGATGCGCCGTTGGTCATGGCCTATGACCCGGCCGGTACGCGCTATGCCCCCGCCTATGTCATGTGCGATCCGGTGAACGGCACGCTGACCGCCTCGGCCGCGATGGTGCAGTCGAGCCTTGCCGCCGCCAAGGCGGTGGCGGGCGCGAGCAAGCCCGCTTCGGTGTCGACCGCGGTGCAGGCGATCTATCTCGCCAATCGTGCCGCGACGGCGGCGAACGGGCAAGCGGCGCTGACCCGCATGGCCGACAATGCGATCATCGTGGTGCCGGCGGGCGTGACGCCTGAAGCCGGCACGTCGATCACCACGGGATTGACCGCGACCGAATGCTGGCCGCTGGTGATCGGCGACCCGGACGACGCCAATCCGCGCGCCAATTGCATCGTGTCGGCCCCGGCCACCTCGATCAACTGGCGCATGACGCATCTGGCGTTTCAGAACCTCACCTTGCGCCTGGGCGCGGCGGTGGTCGCGCCGGTCAACGGCTGGGTCCATAATGTGCAGGTCGAGGCGGCAAGCGGATCGGAATCCACCGCCGCTTTCCTATCCACCTCGTCCGCCAGCTGGTGCTATGCCACGTCGAGCGCGATCGGTTCGACACTCACCGTCGTGAGCTTCGCGCAGGCGGGGACGGGCAACCGCTTCGCGCTGGTGCGCAGTTGCACCTCGCCGCGCGGCATCACGGCGCTGGCCATCGTCAACTGCACGGGCAAAGCGTTCGGCGGCTGGGCGAATATCGGCGACGCCGACAGCCAGGCCGATTGGACGTGCGTGCAGAATTCGGCGCTGGCCGCAACCGGGGCATGCCTGTCCTGGCCGTTCTTCAATACCGGCAGCTATAACCAATGCGTCCGGCCGCTGGTGGTCAACCTGCTGATGGAGCGTGTCGGCACCGGCGGGCTGCCGTTCTGTCAACAGGGCGAAAACGCCCTTGAGCGGTTCACGCATGGCGTTCTGGAAGGTATTTCGGCCATCGGCCAGCGTTGCAACATATTCTACAACGATCCGCTCGACCTCACCTCGCACAATGCGCATGTCGATTGCCGGGTGGCGAACTGTTTCTTCGACTGGATGCCGACCAAGCAGGACGATTTCGCCGATGACGGCAATCCGTCGAACGATGGCGCGCCCAATTATCGCTATCGCCCGTGGCTGACCGACAATCTGTGGTTCCAGGACGGCACCAATTGCGAGGGCAATGTCCATGCCCGGCGCGTCGGATCGGGCGACTTCGCACCGCATGGCTTCGGACGGGGCGCGGTGGTCAATCCCTCCACTTCCGCGAGCCAGGGCAATGCGTGGACGAAGTTCACCGACGACCGGTCGGCGCTGGGCGCGGATGGCGGCGGCGGCGACTATCGCCCGGCCGGCGGATCGCCGCTGATCGGGACCGCCAGCATCGCCAACCTTGACGTGGACCGCGCCGGCGTGGCGCGCGGGACGACGTTCGCCGCCGGCGCATTTGAGACGGCGTGAAGAACGCGGTGGGGCCGGCCCTGAAGTCGAATCCAGAAAAACGAACCGGCCCTACCGCGCCTTTGCAGATTGCCGATGCGGGAACTTCTGACAAATTGCCCCGCCCGGCACAGAATGATCCATTTCCGATCCAGTGCAGCGTACGGCGATCCCGGCATTTGCCGCAACTGCGAACATTGCCGTTTGGCGCCCCCCCGCCTAAGGCATTGCTGGATTGGATAAGGCGGGGCGCTCGATCCGCGGTCGCCGGCACTGTCAGGGGTGATCCGTGATCGGACTTGCAAAAAGCCTTATCGAACGCGGCAGATTGTGGCGGTGGCGGCGCGATCCCTTTGAGAATCGCGAGCTGCGGCGATGGTTTCTCGAACGGCATCGGATCGATGTCGGCCTGTACAGCTATGGCTGTTTCGATCCGTGGCGGATGCCCGGCCCGCTGGTGATCGGCCGTTATTGCTCGATCGCGAAGACGGTGCGCTCGGCCCCGATCAATCATCCGTTCGAGGCCCTCTCGACCCATCCCGCGCTGTACGAGCGCAAGTTCGGGGTCGTGCCCGACGACATCCGTTATGACGATCCGCAAGTGATCGAGGACGATGTGTGGATCGGCCACAATGCCGTCATCCTGCCGTCGTGCCGCCGGATCGGGCGGGGCGCGATCGTCGGCGCGGGCGCGATCGTCACGCGCGATGTGCCGCGCTATACGATCGTGGCCGGCAATCCGGCCAAGGTGCTGCGCGAGCGTTTTTCCACCGAACTGCAGGCGGCGCTGGAGGCGAGTCGCTGGTGGACGCTCGACCTGGCCGGCTTGCGCGAGCTGGTGCGGGCGAATCCCGATCTGGTGTTCCACCCCACGACGGCGCGGGTGCGCGACGGGTTCGGCCTGGCGGAAGCCGCCGGCTGATGCCCGAAATCTCCGTCATCGTCCCGCATTATGCCGATCTCGAACGGCTCGACCGCTGCCTGGCGGCGCTGACAGCGCAGACGGTGCCGGCGGCGCGTTACGAGATCGTTGTCGCCGACAATATGAGTCCGGCCGGCGAGGCGGCGGTGGAACGGACGATTGCCGGACGCGCGCGGCTGGTGCTGGCGGCCGAAAAGGGCGCCGGCCCGGCGCGCAACGCCGGGGTGGCCGCGTCCGGCGGCCGCCTGCTCGCCTTTACCGACGCCGATTGCCTGCCCGAGCCGGAATGGCTGGCCGCCGGGATCGCCGCGCTCGACCGTTGCGACTTCGCCGGCGGGCGGATGGTGGTCATCGCCGAGCATGACGGGCCGCGCAGCGGCGCGGAGGCGTTCGAGACGGTGTTCGCGTTCGACAATGAAAGCTATGTCCGCGACAAGGGTTTCACCGTCACCGCCAACCTGTTCTGCCCGCGCGCGGTGTTCGACCGGGTGGGACCGTTCCAGACCGGCGTGTCCGAGGATTATGACTGGTGCCTGCGCGCGCGCGCCGCGGGCTTTCGCATCGGCTATGCCGAAAATGCGGTCGCGGGGCACCCTCCCCGCGCCGACTGGCCGGCACTGCGCAGGAAATGGCTGCGGCTGAATGCCGAGATGTTCGAGCTGGCGCTGCAGCGCCCCGGCGGCCATTGGCGCTGGCTGGCGCACACGCTGGCGCTGCCGCTGTCGGTGCCGGTCCATGCCCCGCGCGTGCTGCGCAGCCCGCGGCTGGCCGATCGCGGCGAGCGGCTGCGCGGCCTTGCCACATTGGCGCGATTGCGGCTGTGGCGCGTCGCGGACGGGCTGTGGCGCGCGGCCGGATGGCGCAGATGACCGGCAGCGCGCCCGTCAGTGTTATCGTCCCCGCCTATAATGCGGCATGCTGGATCGAGGCGACGCTGGCAAGCGTCGCCGCGCAGACCCATCGCGCGCTCGAGGTGATCGTCGTTGACGACGGATCGAGCGATGCGACGGTCGCGATCGCGGAAACCTTTGCCCGTCGCGATCCGCGCTTCCGGGTGGTGCGGCAGGCCAATGCCGGGGTGGCGGCAGCGCGCAACCACGGCGCGTCGCTGGCGCGTTCGGACCTGCTCGCCTTTGTCGACGCCGACGATCTGTGGACCCCCGACAAGATCGAGCGGCAGCTGGCGGCGCTGGCGGCCGCCGGTCCGGAAGCGGGGCTGTGCTATAGCTGGTATGTGATGATCGACGGCACCGATACCGTCATCTATCGCGAACCGGGCCGCGCGATCGCCGGGCGGGTGCTCGACACGCTGTTCGTCGAGAATTTCGTCGGCAACGGCAGCGCGGCGCTGGTCCGGCGGGCGGCGTTCGACCGCGCCGGCGGGTTCGAGCCGGCGCTGCGCAACGCCGGCGCGCAGGGGTGCGAGGACATCCTGTTCTATTGCCGGGTCGCCGAGCATTTCGAGTTCGCGCTCGCGCCGGATTATCACATCGGCTATCGTCAGCTGCCCGACAACATGTCGAGCGACCTTGCCCGCATGCTGCGATCCTGGTTCATGGTGGTCGACGAGATGGCGGCGCGGCATCCGGACAAGCGCGCGCTGCTCAACGTCGGCGTGCGGCGCTATGCCCGCTGGGTGGTCCGGCGGGCCGTGCATCGCAAGCGGCCGGGCGCGCTGTTGAAATTGCTGGCGCTGCTGGCGCGGCGCGATCCGCGGCTCGCGCTGCGCATGGGGCTGGTCGAGGCGCCCAAGACCCTGTTCGAACCGCTGCGCCGACGCCCCGCCCCGGCCGATGTGGCGGCGCCGGCGATGGACGATGCGTTGGCGTACGGCCGCCGGTTCAACGGCTAGGTCGTATCGACATTCGGTTCGGGTGACGCCCGAAAGGCGCCCGTTGCAGGCCGGGAGGGGCTGAATGTCGACCCGCCCCTGGCATCGCGCCGCCCTATCGTCCGGCAAGCAGCGCAGCGAAGCGCGTGAGGTCGATGCCGCCCATGACCTCGCGCCGGAACAACACCATCGGATCGGCGCAATCGGAAATGCGCCCGTCCAGGCAGGTGAAGCCGAACTGATACCCGACGTCCTCGGCTGCCTGACGGATCAGCGGGTCGAACGCGCCATAGGGATAGGCGATACTCGTGACCGGCTGACCCAATTCCCGCTCAAGGCGGAAGCGGCTGCCCGCCAGTTCGCGGATGACGGTTTCGGGATCCAGTGCCGGAAGCGGGCGGTGGGTGACGCCATGCGCACAGATCGCGACGTCGCAATGGCGCAGCGCGCGGAGCTGATCCCAGTCGAGCAACGCTGCCGGATCGCCATGCGCCGCATCCCATTGCGCCACACCGCCAACATGGTCGGTCGGGACGAACAGCGTCGCGGGATATCCATGGCGGTGCAGCAGCGGCAGCGCGAAATTCAGGAAATCGCGCGTCGCATCGTCAAAGGTGAGCATCACGCTGCGATCCGGCAACGCCCGGCCATGATGCAATGCCTCCACCAGCCGATCGAGCGAGATGCCCTGCCATCCGCCGTCGCGCAGATGGCGCAGCTGCGCCTCGAACGCCGCCGGCGTGGTCCGCCAGCGGGCGAGCGTCGCCGGTCCGTCGTCGGCGATGCGGTGGTACATCAGGATCGGAAAATCATGCCATGCCGCGGCGACCGGCGCTTCGCTGCCGCCGCGCCATTTGACCTGGCTGGCGACCCGTTCGGGCAGGATCGGCGCGGCGTCGGCCACGATATGCATCGCCAGCGGCGCGGTTTCGGGCGCGGCCTTGCGAAAGCGCAGGATACGATACAGCGGCGTCCACAATTCGGTCTCGAGCGCAAAGCCGCCATGGTCGGCGATGATCGATCCGATCCCCTTGGCGCCGAAATGATGCGGCCAGCCGAACCCGGTGCGGTCCGGTTCGTCGACCAGCAGGTTGGCGTGCGCCGTCAGGAAGATACCGCCCAGCCTCAGATGCCGCGCAACCTTGGCGACGAACGCCTGCATCGCCGCCGGATCAAGATAATAGAGCACCTCGCTGGCGACGATCAGGTCATAGCTGCCCGGCGGCTCCTCGGTCAGCAGATCCAGGCGCTGGAAGCTGCAATTGGAAAGGTCGGCACAGGCCTGGGCGGCACGCGCGACCGCGGTGGGGGCGATATCGGTGGCCAGCACCTGCCCGGCATGCGCGGCGAGGCGGCGCGTGAACTCGCCCTCGGCACAGGCGATTTCCAGCGCCGTACCGATTTCGGCATCGCGGATCAGGTCCAGCGTCTGCTCGTATTTCAGCGTCTCGTAATCGTTGCGATAGCCCCATGGATCGACGCGGGCGAACACGCCTTCCCAATAATCCTCACGCGCATAATCGGGTTCGACCCAGGGCGCGGCTCGATCGGGTTCGTCCGCGACCTGCGCCGGCATCGCCAGGGCGCGCTCCTCCGCCACGATTCGCGCCAGCCGCGTGTCGGCATCCAGGCCGGCGGGCCCGTCGGGCGCGGCGCGCATGAACAGATCGCTCACATCCTCATGCGGCAATCTGGCGTGACGGTGGACATTGGGCTGCCGTGCCGAACGCACCAGCCGGGCATATTGCTTCAGCGCCTGGAACAACGGCAGCCCCAGCGCGAACGGCCCGCGCCGCACCATCGCGCGGACCAGGTCGCCGCGCAACACCGCCGTATCGGGCAGCGTCCGCGCCATCGCGAGCTGCCGACTGGCGGACAGCGCGCCGAACGCGAACTGCGTACCCATGTCCGCCAGCGGCTTCCCGTCGACAACGACCGTCGCATGGACGCGGCGGACGCCCGGCAACGTCCGGTCGCGCATCAGCCCGGCGACATCGACCGCGACCTTGGCCAGGCCGCCGATCCGGGCTTCCCAGCCCGGCGGGACCGTAGCTGCCACCTCGTCCTCCAGCGCGCGGCCGATCTGATCGGCCAGGACCGACGATCCGGCGCGCGCGCCCAGATGGCGGCACAGGGCGGACGCCCCGGCCGCGAATTCGGGCCATCGCGCGTGCAGCGGGGCCCCGGCCGGCCCTGCGCCGATCGCCAGCCCGTCCTCGATCAGCGCGGCGAGCACGGGGGGATCGAAATCCGCCGGCGCGGGAAGCCCGGCCTGTTCGAGCAGCATGACGGGATCGCCGCCGCGCCCCAGTGCCGCGGCGGCGACCCAGATGGCAAAGCGCCACACCGCCGCGGCAAACGCATCGGCGGGAACGCCATGCACGAACGCGACATCGGCCGGCAGCCGGCGATCGGCGGCATGGCCGCGGCGCATGACGGCCATCCCGTCGGCAAGATGCCGTGCGCTGTCGCTGGACAGCGAACCGGGCTCGACATGGACGTCGACGGTCAGGTCGGGGACAGCGGCAAAGGCGACGCCGATCCGGGCCAGGCGCTGCCACAGGTCCCAATCCTCGGCGATGCGCAGCGCCGGATCGAATCCGCCCGCTGCCGCGATGTCGCTGCGCCGCGTCAACGCCGCATGGATCGCGAACGGGCAGGTTCGCGCCGTCTCGCGCATCGGATCGGCGATCGGCCGGGCGGGATGGCGTGCCCGCCATGGCTTGCCCGCGGCCACGCGCTGCCAGCCGCAATGCAGCAGCCCCGCGTCCGGCGCCCCGGCGGCCGCGTCCAGCATGGCGGCAAGATGCCCGGGCCGCAGCGTGTCGTCGGCATCCAGAAACACGATCCATTCGCCTTGCGCCACGGCAAGGCCCGCATTGCGCGCTGCGGAGACCCCGCGCTGCTGCTGGCAAACAAGGCGGATCCGCGGATCGTCCTTGCCATGCGCCCGCGCGATGCGGGGCGAACGGTCGGACGAGCCATCGTCGATGACGATCGCCTCCCAGCCGCGAAACGTCTGCGCGCGCAGGCTGGCCAGCGTCCGGTCGAGCGTCATGGCCGCATTGTGCGCCGGGACGATCACCGAAATGACGGTCAATTGTTCCTCATCCACCGACATCTGGTCCGATTTCTCCCGATCGCGCCGGATCATCTTGCAGCGGATCGCCGGCACAAGCGATAACCACGAAATACGTTGCACTGCGGCAATGCGACAGGCATGCAACATCCGAAGCGTGGAGGCCAGCCGGATCGACAAGATGCATGCGGCATTGCGGTATCAATACTGGCGCGATCTGCTGATCGAACTCGTCGCGCGCGATCTGAAGGTCAGATATCAAAGATCGTTCATCGGCATTGGCTGGTCGCTGATGAAGCCGCTGATGCAGCTTGCCGTCTTTTCGTTCGTATTCGGCCAGATCCTGCCGCTGAATATCGAACATTACACCACCTTCGTCTTTGCCGGCGTGCTCATCTGGAGCTGGTTCAGCGCGGCGCTGGGTGCGGGGACGATCGCCGTCTCGGGCAGCAGGGAACTGGTCCGCCGCCCCGGCTTTCCGGTCAAGCTGCTGCCGATGCTGGCGGTGCTGGGCCAGGGCGTCCATTTCGTCCTCGCGCTGCCGCTGCTGCTGATCTGCGCGATGATCGACGTCGGCACGCCGGGTGCGCCGCTGCTCGCGCTGCCGGCGATGGTGCTGCTGCAATTGCTGCTGACCATGGGGCTGGTCTATTTCCTGGCGGCCGCCCATGTCTATTTTCGCGATACCGAACATCTGGTCGCATTGGTGCTGTCGATCGCCTTCTATGTGACGCCGGTTTTCTACCGCCCGCTCCAGCGCGCGCACGATTTCGCCTTTCTCAACACCTGGAATCCGATGGCCTGGCTGCTCGAGGGGTATCGCGCCATCCTGGTCCATGGACAGTGGCCGCCGCTCGACACGATGGGCAAGACCCTGGCGTTCGGGCTGGTGATGCTGACGGCCGGCCTGTGGTGGTTCGCACGCCTCAGCACGCGGTTCGACGAGGAGCTGTGATGGGCAGCGCGATCATGGTCCGGAACCTGGGCAAGGCCTATCGCCCGCGTGACCGTGGACGGCCGACCTCGCTCAAGGGGCGTATCCTGTCGGGCTATCGCGCCCCACCGCGCGCGCCGTTCTGGGCGCTGCGCAACGTCAGTTTCAGCATTCCGCGCGGCCGCGCGGTCGGCGTCGTCGGCCTGAACGGCGCCGGCAAGTCGACGCTGTTGCGGCTGATCGGCGGCGTCGGCGCGCCGGACGAGGGTTCGATCAAGGTCAATGGACGGATCGGCGCGCTGCTCGACATCGGCGCCGGCCTGACCGAAGATCTGACGGGACGCGAGAACCTGTTCCTGCTCGGCGTCATCTCCGGCATGCTGCGAAGCGAGATCAAGGCGAAGTTCGACGACATCGTCGAGTTCGCCGAGCTGGCGGACTTCATCGAACAGCCCGTCCGCACCTACAGCACCGGGATGCGCATGCGCCTGGCCTTTGCGGTGGCGGTGCACATGTCGCCCGACATCCTGCTGATCGACGAGGCGCTGGCGGTGGGCGATCAGGCGTTCCAGCACAAATGCCTGAAGCGGGTGAGCGAGATCCGCGAAACCGGCTGCACGATCTTCCTGGTGTCACATGACGAATCGCAGATCGAGGCGCTGTGCGACGATGTGATCCTGCTCGATCACGGCCGGCTGGTCGCCTATGGCCCGCTGGCGGAAACCATGGCGCTGTACACCGCCTCGGTCGATGCCAAGGTGGCGGAAACCGACGCGGCCGCCGTGCGCCTGCCGCCCCGCGCCGCCGACGCCGTGCTCCAGCCCGAGGTCAACCGGTTCGGATCCGGCGAGATGCTGATCGAAGCGGTCACGCTGACCGACGGCGAGGGCAACGGGATCGCGACGCATACCGCCGGCCAGGGGCTCAACATCTCGTTTCGCTACACCACGCGCGGGCAGGATACGCCGCCGATCGCACTGGTCGGCATTTATGCCGAAGACGACACGGCCGTGTTCGAAACGCATAGCGAGCTTGCCGGGCTGAAGCTGGCGCCGCACGGCGATCAGGGCGAACTGATGCTCGAGATCGCCCGGCTGGACCTGGCGCCGGGCACCTATCGCCTCACCGTCGGGCTGTTCTCGCCCGACTGGCACACCGCATATGATTATCACGCGGAGGTCTATACCCTGCCGGTCGCCGGCGCCACCCCGGATGCACGGCCGAGCAAGGGCTATCTCAACCCGCCGATCGCCTGGCATCAGGGGCCGTTCGCAAACGGCCGGTGGACCGGCGCCTGATGCCGCTGGCCGTTCTCGACATCGATATCGGCGACCTGCCCGATCGGCTGCCCGGCGGAACGGATTGCGCCGGCGCGGTGGTGCTGTTGCGGATCGACGGGCTGCCGGTGGGCCAGGCGGTGCTACCGGGTCCGCTCGACCTGACCGGCGAGGCATTGCGAGCCCAGCTCTACGACCATGCCGATTCGGCCTTTTGGGAGGCGCTGCTGCGGCACCGGCTGGACGCGCCGGCCGAGATCGGCACACCGGTCCGGCTGCCCGACGCCACCGTCGCGATTTGCACGCGCGATCGGACCGAAGATCTCGAACGCTGCCTCGACGGGCTGCGGCGCATGACGCATCGCGCGCCGATCCTGGTCATCGACAACGCGCCCAGCACCGAGGATACAAGGTTGCTGGTCGAACGATATGACGATGTCGACTATGTGCGCGAACCCAGGCCCGGCCTCGACAATGCGCGCAACACCGCGCTGCGCGAGGCGCGGGGCGAGGTCATCGCATTCATCGACGACGATGCGACGCCCGATCCCGCTTGGCTGGCGACGCTGCTCCGCAATTTTCAGGATCCCACGATCCTGGCAGTCACCGGCCTCACCATGGCGCTGGAACTCGACAGCGACGCCCAGATCGCGTTCCAGCGCACCGGCGGCTTCGTGCGCGGCTTCAAGCGCAAGGTGTTCGACGCGGGTAATTGCGATCCCTATCACGCCTGGCACGCCGGCGCCGGGGTCAACATGGCGCTGCGGCGATCGGCGATCGACCTGGTCGGCGGGTTCGATCCCGCGCTCGACGCGGGGACGCGCGCGCTGGCCGGGGGTGATACCGATTATTTCCGCCGCCTGCTGCTGCGCGGACACCGGATCGCCTATGATCCACAGGCGTTGAACTGGCACCGCCACCGCCGCAGCATGGCCGAGCTGGAACAACAGATCTTCGGCTATGAAGCGGCCGCCTTTGCGGTGTGGACCAAGGCATTGCTGTTCGAGCGTGACCTGCGCGTGCTGGCCGTTTTCGCCCGATGGTTCCGCCATCAAATCCCCGAGCTGCTCCGCACGCGCTCGGGCGAGCGCCACCCGCTGCCGTTCAACGTCGCGAGGACGCAGGCGCGCGGCGCGATGAGCGGCCCGCGTCGCTATTTCCAGGCGCGCGGAAAGGCACGGCATGGCTGAACCCGTCCCGCCCCGCCCGCCGATCGTCAGCGTGATCGTGCCCACGCACAACCGGCGCGCGCTGATGGTCGAGATGCTGCGTGCGCTGGAGGCACAGGGCCCGGAAACCCCGCCGTTCGAGCTGATCGCCGTGGCCGATGGCTGTATCGACGGCACCGCCGCGATGCTGGCCGCGCATTCCGCCTCGTTTCCGATCGCGGTCATCGAACTGCCCGGCAGCGGACCGGCGGTGGCGCGCAATGCCGGCGCGGCGGCCGCCCGAGCCGACCTGCTGCTGTTCCTGGACGACGATGTGCTGCCGCTGCCCGGCACCGTCGCGGCGCATTGGCATGCGCATGCCGATGCGCCGGACGGTGCGGTCATCGGCCCCTATCCGCCCGCACCGCATGCCTCGGAGGATATCTTCCGGCTGCGCATTCGGGGCTGGTGGATGCGTCATTTCGCGGCGCTGGCGCGGCCGGGACACCGGTTCGGCTTCCGCGACGTGCTGACCGGCAACCTTTCCATGCCGCGCCGGCTGTGGGACGAGATCGGCGGCCTCGACCCGCAATTCGCCCGCGCGCGCGAGGATCTTGAGCTTGGCGCGCGCCTGATCGCGCGCGGCGTGCCGCTGCGCTATGCGCCCCAGGCGTTCGGCTGGCATCACGAACATGCCACCTCGTCGCTCGCCAGCGCCTGTCGCCGCGCCTTCGAAGAGGGCCGGTCGGACGCGCGCATGCTGCTCAAACATCCGCATCTGCACGGCGCGCTCGACATCGCGCGTTTCGCGCGCCGCCGCCGCGGACGGCTCAACCGGTTCGTGCTGACCGATCGGCGCGCGCAATTTCTGGAGCGGTCGATGCCGCTTGCGCGCGCGGCGCTGGCGCTGCTGCGCGCGCTGTATCTGCACGCCGCCTATGACCGGCTGTTCGCGTGGATTCACCGCTATCACTATCATCGCGGCGCGGTGGCCGGCGTGGACGGCAAATGGTGGAAGCTGGCCGTCATCGTCCCGCCGCAGCCCGCGACGGCGCTGGTCATCGATCTGGGCAAGGGCATCGACTTGGCGGAACGGGCGATCACGGCTGCACGGCCGATGGCCGTCCGATTGCTGCTGGATGGCGAGGAACTCGGCATGCTGCCCGAACAGGCCGGCGCCGAGCCGTGGCACGGCGGTCACCTGCGCGCCGCGCTGATCGATCTGTTCGGCCCCCGGCTGCTCGAAAGCCTGTTCGGCGGCGGTCGTCCGGCTGCGCCCCCGCCGGGCTGGCAGCATTACGGCACCCGCGATTTCCACGCGCAGCATGGCGAATTCCGGCGGCAATGGGCACGCGCGGGCATATGATCGAAGCCGCCCCGGCCATCCAGCGTGGCCATCGCCAGGCGATCGCGCGCGGCTATCTGCTGATCTGCGTCTTCTATGTCCATGCCATGTACGGCGTGTTCCAGGGCCTGGGCGGTAATCCGGCCCATGCGATGCTGACCGGGGTGCAGATCAAGCTGCTCGCCCCGGCGGTGTCGGCATTCTTCTTCCTCAGCGGCATGAGCGCGCCGCATTTCCATCGCAAGAGGTGGTTGTCCGCGCTCAAGCCGTCGCTAACGCTGCTCGTGCTTGCGGCGATCGGCCATGTCGTCGCGGTGCTGCTCGACATGGCGATCCAGCAGCATTGGTACGGCACGATATGGTTCGTGCGGCGCATGTTCAAACCGATCGTGTACGGCACGGGATATACCAATTTCGTCTCGTGGTTTCTGGTTGTCCTCGCCTTTGCCCGCATCTTCGCCTATGCCTTCATGCGGTCGTGGCGGGTTTTCGTGCCGATCGTCGCCCTCGCCGCGGCGGCAGTACTGGCGAGCCGCGTCGCGGGCCTGCCGGACAATCTGT
This sequence comes from uncultured Stakelama sp., assembly GCA_964413495.1. Classification (GTDB taxonomy): domain Bacteria; phylum Pseudomonadota; class Alphaproteobacteria; order Sphingomonadales; family Sphingomonadaceae; genus Sphingomonas. The sequence goes on from CAYPRW010000006.1 coordinate 39,602, forward strand.
ACGAATGGCGCAACTGGCCCACCGCGACCTTGTTCTTCCTGCTCGGGATGCGCGTGCCGCGCGGGTGGCGGATCGGTCGCATCTGGGGCGTGCTGGCGCTGCCGGCGACGATCGCGCTCGCCTGGTTCAACCGCCCCGCACTGCTGACCGAGGGGCCGTGCCTGACGTGCGATCTCGGCTTTGTGGCCCAGCCGATGATTGGCCAATATGGCGCGCTGCCGATCTATATCGTTCAGCAGATCCTGTTCCTGATCTTCCTGCTCTGGTCGGCCGATTGGTCGCTGGGCAAGATGCCGGGGCGCGTGGCGACCTATTTCGGCGTCGATTCGCTCTCGATGCTGCTGATGCACGGCTGGGTGCTGGTGACGCTCTATCCCCTGGCCGCCCGCGCGGTGCCGCCGCAGGAAAGCGTGTTCCTGTTCATCTCGATCCTGTCGACCGGGATCGTGATTCACGCCGCGCTCTATTTCTATCTGCGGCCGGTGCTGCACGGGTTGAACGCGTTCAGTTTCAAGCTCAGTTCGGTCGTGATCGATATCGGCGAACGCGGCATCGCCGGCCTGCGGCGCAGGCGCGCGCGCATCGGGTCGCCGGGTTCGGAAAGGGTGCAATGACCCCGGTTGCCGTCTGCATCGTCTCGTTTCGCCACCCCGAACAGATCGTGGCGTGCCTTGGCGCGCTGCGCGAAAGCGATTTCGCCGATTACGAGGTGGTGATCTGCGAAAATGGCGGAGACGCGGCATTCGACGCGCTCAAGGCGGCGCTGCCTGCCCGGATGCCAGGCGGACAGGCGGTCACGTCGGTCAATGCCGGCGCGAATCTGGGTTATGCCGGCGGTGTCAACGTCTGCATGCGGGCGCGCCCCGACGCGCGCGCATGGTGGGTGCTCAATCCCGATACGCAGGTCGAACGCGGCGCGCTCGGCGCGCTCGTCCACCGGCTGGAGCGCGGCGATTGCGACGCCGCGGGCGGCATCCTCTACCATCCCGACGGCGTGGTGCAGGGCTATGGCGGGCGCTGGCATGCGATGCTCGCGCGCGCCGAATCGATCGGGCACGGCGCCGCGCTGGACACCCCGCCGGACGTAGCCGCGATCGAACGCGACATGAACTATCTGCTCGGCGCGTCGATGCTGGTCGGCCCCCGGTTCCGGGCGACCGCCGGGCTGATGCAAGACGATTATTTCCTCTATGCCGAGGAGGTCGAATGGTGCCTGCGCGGCATCGCGCGCGGCATGCGCCTGGGCTTTGCACCGGAAGCGCGGATCTGTCACGGCCAGGGCGGCACGACCGGATCGGCAAGTTCGATCCGCGAACGGCCACGGCTGCCGATCTATATGGACGAACGCAACAAGCTGCTGGTGGTTCGCGATACCACGCCGGGGCTGCTGCCGCTGGCGATTCCGGCAAGCTTCGGCCTCGCCGTCCTGCGCTTTGCGCGGCGCGGCGCATGGCGCCAATGGGGCTATGCGCTTGCCGGCTGGTGGGCGGGCATCCGCAACCGGCGCGGCATGCCGCCCTGGCTGCGTTGAGGCAGCAACGTCACAGTCGCAGCGACACTCCGATCGAACCGCGGAACAAGCGATAGTCATAGAGCGCGATATCGGCCGTACGCGACTGATAGCTGGCGTTGAGATTGACGGTGATGCGCTGGCCCAGCGTATAGGCCAGCCGCCCGCCGATCTCGACCAGTCGATCGTCGCCCAGCAGCACGATCGGTGTCAGCGCGGGGTCGCTTTCGAAATCGCGGTCGCGGATCGATGCGCCAAGCCCGCCGCGCAACAACGGCGAGAAGGCATAGTCGAACTGGGCGGAATAGAGGCTGATCTGTGCCGTGCGCAGGTTGAACGCCGCCGTTGCGTCGATCTGGCGCAATACCGACACGGTGACCTGCGCGCGCTCGCCCACGCGCAGCGCCGCCGAGGCATCCCAGTTCAGGCCGTCGAACCTGTCGCTGGCCGCGCCGGCCCCGCTGACGTCGACATAGGTGACCTGCCCATGCACCTGCAGCCGCGCGCCCAGCCGCCGGTCGAGCCGCAATCCCCATGTCGTGACCTTGAACGCCTGCAATGCCGTGGCAATGCCGGCGCGTTCCGGGAAATCATATTCATAGCGGCCGACAAAGGCGGTGAGGACGCCGAACCGTTCATTGGAATAGCTGAGGCCGCCGCCATAGCCGAGCATGTCCACGTCGGAGATCCGACGCTGCGCCGCGCTGTTTTCGGTGGTGCGATACTGGACGAAGGCGGTGGGGCGGATCGCGGTGCCACAGGCGATCGTCCCGCCGGCGCGCATCGTATCCTGCACGTTGACCGTCGAAAGAGTTGGATTGCCCGCCACGATCGACAGGTCGGCCAGGTCGTTCTGCCCGCGCGAATAGCCCAGCTGTCCCCCGACATCGCAGATCGCGAGTTTCGTGCCGGCCCCGGCAAGCAGGTCGAGCCGTTCGCGGTTCAGCCGTTTGTTGCGAAGATAGAAATCATAACCCACGCTGCCGGTCAGCGTCAGCACGGCGGCGGGCGTCGGCAGGACGATGTCGGCGCGCGCCGTCGGCGTCAGGCGGACATCCTCCTGGTCGATCCCGCGCGCGCTCGCCCCGGCGTCGCTGCTGCGCGAAATGTTGGAATCATAGGTGGCCGTGCCCGACAGCTCGATATCGAGCTGGCGCGTCGGCGGGCCAAAGGTGGTGCCCGTCGCCTCGAACTGCTGCGCGCTGGCCTGGCCGGCCCAGACCATTGCGATTGCCGCCGCCAGGCCCGACCGCGTCGTCCGCATCCACATCCGCTGGTTCATCTGTGCCCCCTTAACAATCGATATCGGTCGGTCGTCATCCGATATGGCCGATCAACGTCTGGCCCTAATTATACGCGAAAGCGTTCCAAGGAAATTGCGGATCTTCAGCGACCATGGCGCCATCCGCGATGCCCGCGCCACATCCAGTCCGCGCATGTCGGGCACCGGGCGCAGCAACACCCGGCATGCCGCCGATCGCACCGCGACCAGCCGCTTGCGATTGGCCTGGGACGGCTGCATCAGCTCGATCTCGCCGATATCGAGCGGCTCGGCGTTCAATACCCCCGCCGCCACGGCCGAACGGAACAGCGCCTCGCCGGCATCGGTTCGCGTCTGGATCAGGCTGCGGCCGTCCTGCTCCTCGAAACTGGGATAGCCACTCTCGTCGCCATACCAGGCATCGGCGCAGGCGATGTCCGCGACCGCGCCGACCGCGTCGGGACAGATCTTGCATCGGAACTGCACCTCGCGGCTGAGGTGCCTGCCCCAGCTGTCGGCATAGCGCATCTCGCCGGTGGCGCCGGCGCCGGTCTCGGCCACGGTCAGGCCCGGCCAGCCATTGCCCCGATAGCGGAACCGCACGACATCGGCCGGATCGAGGCCCATCGAACGGATCACGCGATCCGCGCCGCCGCGGCTGGGCAGGCCGCCGCAATAGAAGGACAGCTGCAACGGCACATGCCGATCGACGCGCGCGTCGTGCCGGGCAAGCTGGCGCAGCGCCGATACGTCGCACGGCTTGCCGATGAAGACGAAGCGCCCGCCCTCGTCCAGCGCGGCATCGATGAATTCGAGCGGGGACGAAGCGGCATAGCGCGATCCCGCGCCGCTCGACACCTCGTCCGGCGTGCGCGACCAGCGCATGCGGTTGCCGGTCGGCTGGGCCGGGTCGGCCTCGACATGCAGCACGCGATCGGCCAGGCCGATCTGCAGCGCATGCGCGGCCAATGCCGACAATGCGCCGCCCGATGCGCCGGCATGGCGCATCCCGCCATCGACCGCGAATCCGGTCAGCGTCGCGATCGCCGGGCCCCAATAGGGATTGCGGCCCGGATCGTCGGCCCAAGGTGCGACCCGCGAACCCGGACATGAATCGGCGATCGCGCGCTCCGCCTCGGCGGTGATCGGCGCCGACTGCACCGGACGGGCAAAACCGGGGGGTGCCATGCGCATGGCGATGGCGCCGCCGGAAATCCCCGCGCACAGCCCACAGCCGCTGCACAGGTCGCCGTTCAACACCTTGGCCAGCGTGGGGGAACGGGCGATCATCCGCGCATGCCCGCCACCTGGCGGAACAACGCCCGCAATTCGTCGCGATACACGTCGAGCAAGGCATCGACGCGCGCCATGCCCCGCTTCGCCTTGGCGACAAGCGAATCGCGATCGGCAAGCGACCGCAACACCAGGTCCAGCGCCCCGTCGGTATCGAGCCCGGCCACCGGCACCATCACGTCATAGCCCAGCAGGCCGAACAAGCCGCTGAACTTGCGGCTATAGGCGACGGGCACGACCGGGGTTCCGGCGGAATAGGCGCCGATGCACGCATGCATCCGCCCTGCGACCAAGAAATCCAGGCTTGAAATATAGCTCTTGGCCTCCACAGGTCCGGGAAAGTTGGCGACGCGGATCGCGCCGGGGAATTCCGCCGCCAGCCGGTCGGCGGCCGCCCCGTCGTCGTCGGTGCTGTCGCGGTTGCTCGTCGCATGCGGCACCAGATGCACCTCGACATCGCCACGCGCAATCAGCGCCGCGATCAGCCTGCGGGTGAACGCGGCATAATCATAGGACAGGCCAAAGCGGTTGCGGCCGGTTTCGGCCTCGTGCATCAACAGGCCCGAAGCGTTGACGCCGACGCGCAGCTTCGGCCCGCCGCGCAGGCCGGCGCGGTCCTCGAACGGCAGCACGAACGCCACGTCGACCGACAGTTTCACATTCGCGCCCGGCGCCATCTGCAACGCCACGTCGCGCGATGTCTCGTCGCGCGCCAGCACCACCCGGCTCCTGCACATCGTCCAGGCGGCCGGCGCCTTGTACGCCGCCCTGGTAAAGGGGCCGATCGTCTGCGGCGACAGCACCAGCGGCACGCCGCGCGCGATGCCGATCGCCTTGGTCAGCCACAGAAAGGCGAATCGGCGCGGGCCATAGATATCGGCGAAGCTGTCGCCCGCGCCGATATCGAGCACGCAATCGACATCGCCCACCGTCCGCCAGAATCCGTGCCTTCCGGTCATCGACTTGCGGTCGATCTCGAACACCTGGGTATCGGGGATCGGGATCGCGGGCGTATCGCGGTCGCGCGGCGCCATCACCACGAAACGCGGCTTCAGCCCCAGCCCCTCGGCGACCTGCCGCGCGATCGCCAGATTGGCGATCGTCAGCGCGCCGACCCCCAGATTGCCGGAATTGAGCGAATGCCAGGCCAGCCCGATGCGGATCTGCGCGCGATCGGCGGCCAGGCCGCCGGCGTCCGGATCATGCGGGCCTGCCCTGTGTCGCGTCAACTCAGATCCCCCTTGGCAAGACCGGTTCAACGACCGTCCGGCCGCCCTGCGCCGCGATCGCGCGCGCCGATGTCAGGACGCTCGGGTGGCTCATCCTGTTCGCAAATGCAACAAAAAGCCGGCGTGCCAACGCGGAACATGCCAATATTCGGAGAGGGTTAATGTCCCAGGATGCGAATAGGCGCGCGTGCAGTGCGGCAAACGCAGCTTGCGTCCCGCAGCCGCGAATGGGATATGGACGAATGGAGGTTCAGCATGGCCATGTTTGCAATCCGGCATCTGCCGGCGCTGATCGCGCTGGTCGCGCCTACGATCGCGACCGCGCAGGTCGTTCAGCCGGCACCGCCCGCCCGCACCGCGCCGGTCGCGGGCGCGCCCGGCGAACGCGACAGCTATGTGCTGGGCAAGGGTGATACGGTCGAGGTATCGGTGCTGGGTCGCAGCGATTATTCGGCCAAGGTGCAGATCCAGGACGACGGCAATATCGCCCTGCCCTACATCAATGCCGTCCCGGCGGCCGGGCTGACCGTGCTGCAGCTGCGTGACAATATCGCACGCAGCCTGCAATCGGGCGGCTATTTCACCAATCCGGCGGTGAACGTGGCGGTGACCGGGTTCGGCAGCCGATATGTCACCGTGCTCGGCCAGGTGCGCACGCCCGGCGTCGTCGCGATCGACCGCGAATATCGGCTGTCCGAGATCATCGCGCGGTCCGGCGGCGTCGCCGCGCCGGAAATCGACGTCATCACCATCACCCGCGCCGACGGCACCTCCACCGACGTGTCGCTCAGCGCCATCGCCACCGGCGGCCCGGCCGCCGATCCGGTGGTCCGCGATGGCGACAAGGTGTTCGTCTCGCCCTCCAAGACCTTCTATATCTATGGTCAGGTCAACGCGCCCGGCGTGTTCCCGGTGGTGCCCAACATGACGATCCGCATGGCGGTTGCCCGCGCCGGCGGCCTGACGGCGCTGGGTTCGGAAAAGCGCATCAAGCTGATCCGCGGCGAGGCCGAGACCAAGCCCAGCTTGACCGAAGCGTTGCGGCCGGGCGACGTGCTGGTCGTCGGCGAACGCTTCTTCTGAGGATACCGGTCCTATGAACCCGATGACGATCTGGCGGATGCTGCTCGCCCGTCGCGCGCTGATCTTCACGCTCATCCTGCTGGGTGGCGTCGGCGGGATCCTGGTGGCCAAGATCATGCCCAATTATTATCAGGCGAGCGCGCGGCTGCTGGTCGACTCGCTCAAGCCTGATCCGGTGACCAACGAAGCATTGCCGCCGCGAACGGTCGATTCCTACATTCGGACCCAGGCGGAACTGATCCGCGACTATCGCGTGACGGGCGCGGTGGTCGACGGCTTCGGATGGACGAAGTCGCCGGATCTTCAGGCGGCCTATGCCAACCGCACCGGCGGCGAGGATCTCAACATCCGCCAATGGCTGGCCAAGCGCGTCGGCGATGGCACTAACGCCTATATGGACGGGACGCAGCCGATCCTGGTCATCTCCTACACCGCTCTGTCGCCCGACGTGGCACGACGCACGGTCGAGATGCTGCGAAGCGCGCTGATCGAGCAGACGATCGGCGCCAAGCGGCAGACCGCCGCCCAGAATGCGCGCTGGTTCAACCAGCAGACCGAACAGCTCAAGGCCAAGCTTGCCGCCGCGGAGGCGCGCAAGGCCGATTTTGAAAAGGCCAACGGGATCATCCTGGGCGACGACAATATCGATGCCGAATCGGCAAAGCTGCGCGCATTGGCCGGCGCGGCGGTGGTGCCTCCCACGCCCGCCATGCCGGCCATGCCGGTGACGGCGCCGTCCCAGGGACAGCTGGCCGGAATCGAGGCGCAACTCGCCACCGCGCGCGCATCGCTCGGGCCCAATCACCCGGAAATCCAGGCGCTGGAGCGTCAGCGCGCGGCGCTGGCCGCGGCGGTCTCGCGCGAACTGGCGGCCGGCCGCGCCGCCGGCGCGCCGCGCGCCACCGGGCCTTCGATCGCCAGCCAGTATAATCAACAGGTGCAAAAGGTGCTGGCGCAGCGCGGCCTGATCGGCCAGGCCCAGCGGCTTGCCGGCGAAGTCACCGTACTGCGCGAACAAGTCGCCAAGACCGCGCAGCGCGCGGCGGATTTCGAGCTTCAGTCGCAGACCACCGAATCGGGTTTCCAGTCGATCGGTCCGGTGGCGACGCCGGCCGAGCCGCTATCGCCGCCGACCTGGCTGTTCATCGCCGGCGGGCTTGCGGTGGGCGCGGCCCTGGGCCTGGCGCTGGCGCTGCTGCTCGAATTCATCTTCCGCCGCGTGCGTGGCGAGGAAGACCTGATGCTGGAGAACGCCCCGGTGATCGGCACGATGGCCACTCCGATGCGGGCCTCACGCGGCCTGTTGTCCTGGTTGCGGCTGAACGAGAAGACGGTGCCATGAACGAGACTGTTTCAGCCGACGCGCGTCCCGCAGCGGCGACGACCACCGCGGCGGCGGTGGAGCCCTATCATTTCTCGCGCCGGATCGTCTGCCTGTCCGACCCCGACGGGGAAGGCACGGAGAGCATCCGGTCGTTGCGTGCGCATCTGCTTGCCGGGCATGTCCGCGACGGGCGGCGTTCGCTGGCGATCTGCGCGCCGACCGCTGGCGTGGGGTCGACATTCGTGGCCGTCAATCTGGCGGTCGCCTTTGCGCAATCCGGGCTCAACACGCTGCTGGTCGATGCCAATCTCGATGATCCGGGCGTGCATGTCTATATCCAGCCGCAGACGCCTGTTATCGGCCTTGCCCGCATGCTGACCGATGCCGAGGATGCGTCGATGGACGGGGTGCGGCGTGACGTGCTGCCCAATCTGTCGATCCTTTATGCCGGCGACCGATCGCGGCGCAGTTCCGAATTGCTGGCCAGCCGGCAGTTCAAGACCGTGCTCGACGATTGCATGCGCGATTTCGACCTCACCATCATCGATGCGCCGACCGAGCGGGGCTATGCCGACACGCGCCGCGTCGCCACCACCGCGCGCCATGCGATGATCGTCGCGCGCCGCGACAAGACATTCCTGTCCGAAGTCCGCGAGTTGGCGGATCACTTGACGGCGGATCGCGTCAAGACGGTCGGAACGTTCCTGACCGATTTCTGATCGGCGGCAGGCGTCGCGCCGGGGCGGATGCCCCGATCCCGCCGCAGGTTCAGCCGCGCGCCGCCTTCGACCGCATCTTCGGCAGCACGGTATCCTGCATCAGGCGCAGCCACAGATACTGCGCGACGCCGTCGTCGACAAAGCCATAGGCACCGTTCGGATCGTCCGGAATCGGCGCGATCAGGCCGAATTCGTTGCGCAGCAGGTGGAGATATTCGTCGGCGGCAAGCGGCGTCTCGACCGCATCCCTGACCGCGCCGTGCGTCAACCTGCCGCTGTGCTGCAACGCGATCCGCGCGAGCATGCCCATTTCGCGGTTGCGGTGCGAATCGGTCGCGCGGGCGATCTGATGGCGCGCGCTTGGCGCCATGCGCAATTCGATCTCGCCCAGCGCCGTCGCCAACGCCGCCTCGACATCGCCGAATTCCACCTCGGTCCGGTCGGCGTCGAGCGCGACCAGCCCGGCATGGTGGCTGATCAAGCTGGCAAGATAAGGCAGGCCAAGCACGATGTTGCAGATCACGTCGAGCGCGCCGGCGCCGAAATGGATGCCGCTGGCCGCCTCGCCATTGGCGATCAGTTCTTTGATCTCCTCGTCCGACATGTTGGGCAATTGCAGCCCCAGGATGTTGCGCCGGATCGAGGGGATATGCTCGATGATCTCGTTCAGATTCTGCGCGACGCCGGCGATGACCAGTTGCACCCGGCTCGCCCGGTCGGACAGATTCTTGATCAGTTCGGCGACCGATCGCCGAAAACCGGCGTCCCCCGCGCGGTCGAATTCGTCAAGCACGACCAACAGCCGCGTGCCCGACACCTTCGAGAACAGGTCGCTGACCATGGTGACCGTCAACGGCGCGTCCCCGACCAGATCCAGAAACGACAGCCCTTCCTCGATCTCGTCCGACGTCGGATCATAATTCTCGTGATACAACAACGGCGTGTCGCGCAGGATCGATCGGAACATCTCGTCAAAGCTGGTGCGTTCGCCGCATGAATCGTAACGCACATGATAACGCGCCTCACGCGCGATATTGCACAGCACATGCAGCGTCGACGTCTTGCCGATCCCGCGGCTACCAAAGATCACGACGTGAAGCTGCTGGTCCTCGATCGAACTGATCAGTCCGCGCATCACCGCTTCGCGGCCGGCATACATCGCCGGTTCGACCACCGGGCGGGACGGCGTGAACGCCTTGCGCAGTTTCAGGCGAACGACGTCGGAACGCCGGCCGCCGGGCCGCAGCTTGTCGATGGCGGTGCCGCGAAACCGGGGCAAGCCCGGCTTGCGCCGGCCGGCGGGCGCGGGAGGGGCAATTACCGGATCGCCCGCCTCCACGTCGGCGGCGGCCTCCGCTTCCTCGTCCGCAGCGCGCCGGAACCAATTCGAGAACCAAGCCATGAAAGCCTCTCAGAAACGCGCGACCGCTCTCCAGCAAAATGGTGCGGCGCGCAAGATATCGTCGGTGCGGAATTGCCGTAAATGCAGATGCCGACGTCGCCTTCATCGCCGGCAGGCGGATCGGCCGCACGAAAAGGGCGCGGCTTGCACCGCGCCCTTTTCGTGCCCCGCATGTCCGCCTTGCAGGACCTTAAAGGTAGAAGTCCTTGGCGACGACGCTCGACACGCCCAGCAGCGCGATCGACAGGTCGGCGACACCGTCCCCATTGACGTCGCCCTCGACCAGGATTCCGCCCTTGATCGTCGAATAGCGCAGTTCGCCCGCAACCTTGCTGAACGCGCCGGCGCCGATGAACCGGAACCCGTCGTCCTTCGCCGTCGCGGTGTTGGCGTCGATCAGCGAGAGCGCGATGCGGTCGCCTTCGGCGGCATTGAAGTCGGTGATCGTGTCGCGCCCGCCCAGGTCGCCCTGGCGATAATAGAAATTGTCCTTGCCCGCGCCGCCCGTCAGCAGATCCGCCCCGGCGCCGCCTTCCAGCCAATCATCCCCCTCGCCGCCGCTCAGCCGATCGTCGCCAAGGTCGCCCAGCAGCTTGTCGTTGCCGCGCCCGCCGATCAGGACGTCAAGCCCTTCGCCCCCGGACAGCTGATCGTCGCCATCGCCGCCGTCGAGCATGTCGTCGCCGCCCATGCCCATCAGCGAATCGACGCCGGCCTCGCCGAACATGGTGTCCCGACCTTCCGAACCAACTATCCGGTTATCGCCGGCATTGCCGTGGACGGTCAGGTTGCTTGCCGAAAGGCGCAGCTGTTCCACATGATCGGTCAGCGTATAATCGATCGTCGTATAGACGGTGTCGTTCCCGCCGCCGTCCTTCTCGATCACGAAATCGCGTGAGGCGTTGACATAATAGATGTCGTTGCCGTTGCCGCCGTCCATATGGGTCTTGCCCGCGCCGCCGGTGAATTGGTCGTTGCCTTCACCGCCGACCAGCACGAAATCGCCGATCTTGCCGGCTTTGAGCCGATCGGCACCGTCGGTGCCGTCGATGGTGGTGAATTTGGGCGCCTCGACCACGGGCATCGCCTGCACGATGCTGGCAACCTGCTCCAGCGCGAGGTTGGATGAAGTCGAGATCCGCTGCGCCAGCGCCGGGCTTTGATGCTCGGCCAGCCAGTCGACCAGGATCGCACGGCCGTTATCCACCACCGGTGCGAGATATTCATTGCCCGCCGGCAGCCCCACATTGGTGCGATCGAGGATATAGGTTTCCGCCTTGTTGCCGCTGACGACATCCGCGCCGCTGACATAGATCCAGGAATCCTGGTCGCCGATGCTGCCCACGGTGTTGTTGGTCACTTGCAGCTGTTCGGCGCTGGCGACCGAAATGCCGCTATACATGCCGCCGATCACGACATTCCCGTCGATCACGACGTTCTGATAGGGCAGGCCCGCCTCGTCGCCCATGAAGATGCCCTGGATCGCGCCGCCATCACCGCGCAGGATGACATTGTCGGTGATGACGATGTTCTTCGCGCTGGCCGTCTCGCCGGTGGTCCAGAACTGGATCGCATCGGGATGGTCGCCCGCGACGGGCGAGAAATCCGTGAAGAGATTGCCCGAGATCGTGACGTTCGAATTGCCGCCCCCGCGAATGCCGTCGGTGCGGATGTCGTGCAGATAGTTATTGGTCAGCGTGATGCCGTCACTGTTCAGCATTGCGATGCCGTAACGGACATTGGTTATCTCCGAATTGGTGACGGAGACGTTGCTGCTGTCGCGGATCATGAACGGCTTGGCCGTCAATTCGCCGGTTTCGGTGCCCTGGATCAGCACATGGTCGAAATGAATGTCGCTCGATTCCCTGATCAGGAAATCATATGCGACGTCAGGCGTCTTGTCGGTAAGGACCAGGTTCGAGAAGGTCAACCCTTCCGCACCCCGCATCCGCAGGCCGGTCAGTTCGGCCGGCGCGGACACGTCGAGCGACGTGATCGTAAGACCACCGGCAAACTTGAAATTGCTCAGCGTGATGTCACCGTAAGAGCCGCTTGCCAGTTTGATGGTATCACCGCCGGCAGCTTTCTTGACGGCATTCATCAATTCTGCCGCATTCGAAACGATATATTCGCTCATGCCCCGCCTCTGTTTAACCCCGTGGCAGAACCCTGCTTTCCGCCACCCGCAGGACCATGTTATTATTGTCCAACCACTAACTTGTGTTTGGCATCGCTGGTTAATCCGCAGGAAACCACGGTCCGTGCCGCGTGCCGGCCTGACGCGGTCTGAAGACGTTTTGAGGAATATGTCTGGTAGCGCGGTCGGCAGCCATTGGCGGGCAGGCGGCTGGTCCCGCATCCGCAATGGCATTGGCAATGGCCGGGCGGGGCACTAGATCGGCAGGATCGCAAACGAGGGTGCCATGCCACGAACAGCGTTTCGCCACGCGATCATCGTCAACGGCTGCATGGCGGTTGCACTGGGCGCCTGTTCGGCCGCCCCCGCATCCGATTCGCCGCGGGGCCGGGAATATCGGGTCGCGACGGCCGCCGAACTGACCCGCGCCCTTGCCGATCCGGCGCCCGGCACCGTCATCCGGCTGGCACCGGGCGACTATGGCGCCGTGGTGTTGAGCCGGAAACATACGCCGGAGGCGCTGAGGGCGGGGCTGACATTGACCTCGGCCGACCCCGCCAATCCCGCGCGCCTGGCCGAACTTGCCATCAACGGCGCGACGGGCCTGACCGTCCGTAACCTGCGCGTAGGCTGCTCCGCGACGATCCAGCCCTGCGCCATGTACCTGCTATCGGTCACCAATTCGAGCGCCGTCACGCTGCAGGGCGTGCGCCTCACCGGAATCGGCGGGGGCGAGCGCGGGCGGCAATATGGCGTTTTCATCCGCGGCAGCCAGAATATCAAGCTGGTCGACAGCAGCGTCACGGCAACCCGCTATGGGGTCGGCATGCTGGACGATCGGGCGGTGACGATCATCGGCAATGAATTCCAGGGACTGCAGACCGACGGCATCCGTGGCGGCGGCGTCAGCGACCTGCTGGTCGCCGAGAATATTCTGGGCGGCTTCACGCCAAAGCCCAAGGAACATCCCGACGGCATCCAGCTATGGTCGACCGGCCAGTCCGAGCCCGGAAGGCGGATCACCATCCGCGACAACCTGATCGTGCGCGGCGAGGGTGGAATCATTCAGGGCATCTTCGTGCGCGACACCAATCGCCAGCTGCCGTTCGAGGATCTTAAGATCACCGGCAATCTGGTGATCGGGGCGATGTATAACGGCGTCGCGGCAGCCGGGGTCAGGGGCGGCGAGATTTCCGACAATAGCGTCTTCGCCTATCCCGACATGAAATCCTATATCGTGTTGCGCGATGGCCAGGGGGTGAGGTTCAGCGGCAATCGCGCGATGCTGTTCCTGTTTCCCGACCGCAAGCCCGACGACATGTCGGACAACCGGGAAATCTCGCGGCTCCGGCAGGGCGATCTGGCCGCGATCGACGGCTGGCTTCGCGCCCGGCCCGCAATCGCCGGGCGCGGCGGACGCTTCCTCAGGGAACTGACGGGTAAGGCATCGGCCACGCGCTGATACCGGTCATTTCGTCGCGCCGGCCGACAGGATATCGCGCAGCTGGCCGGTCAGCAGCGCCGATCCCACCAGGGTCAGGTGCGTTTCGTCCATGAAGACCGCACCCTCCGCAACCCGGCTTCGGCAACGGGCGCCGTCACAGAACGCACCATGCGCGCTGACCACCACAAGCTTGGGATCGTCCGCGGGCAGGCCGTTCAGGATCGTGGCGGACACCTGCCGCTGCAGCGTGGCGGCGCGACGCGAATCAAAGCTGTCGCACCGCGAACCGTCCCAGCCGTTGAACTGCGCGGTCCGCTGGCACACGAACGGATCGCTGGGCGGCGAGGGAATTTCGTTGAAGATCACCACGGTGATCCCGCGTGCGCGCATCGCCGCAACGGCGCGCGCGATGCTGGCCGATGCAAAGCGCAACGATTGTGCCGTCGTAGCGGATGCGCGGTCCGACACCAGGATCTCGCCATTGACGATCTTTTCCCAGCGCGCGGCGATCAGCACCGTGCGGACCGCCGGATCGCCCAGGATGGCGTCGAGCGCGGCGGCATTGAACGCGCCGCATTCGCGCCGCAACGGATTGCGCGGCAGATAGTCGCCGCCCGGAAAGGGCGGGCAGCCCGCCTTGGTGATTTGGCGAATGCCCACGCCACGTTCCTTGCCCAGCGCGTCGAGCGCGGCGGCAAGCTGTGCCGCGTGCGAATCGCCCCACAAGATCACGTCGGGCTGCGATGCGCGGCCCAGGATGCATTCGCCCGGCGCGGGGATGGCGCCGCCCAGCTTCAGGCAGGGCGAGCGATTGAACCGCGCCAATTCGCCGCTGGTCGCGTCGGCCACGCGTGCCGCCTCAGCGTTGCGAAATGCCATGCCGTTGGTGGCAAGCGCGGTGAGCGACACCGCGCCGAGCAGGGCGGCAGACACGCCCGCCAGCGCGAAAAGCCGGTGCCGTCCGATCGCGCCCCGGCGCCTGAACGGGGTTTCGACGCAGTGATAGGAAAGCGACGCAAGCGCGAAGGACGCGGCAACGCAGATCAGCGGCGTCCACGGTCCGAACTCGAAAAGCTCCCAATAACGGGCAAAGACGATGACCGGCCAATGCCACAGGTAAAGCGAATAAGAGATGCGGCCGACATAGACGACCCCGCGGTTCGAGAGCAGCCGGCCGACGCTGGTATGTTCGGCAAGGCCGATGATGAGCACCGAACCGAGTGTCGGCGGGATCGCGGCCAGGCCGGGAAAGGGCGTCTGCGCAGTGTACAGGAAGCACGGCACGATCAGCAGCGCCAGCGCGACGAGCGACAACGGGCCCGCGAACGGTTTGAGCCTTGCCGTGGGGAAGATGCCGGCGGCGAGCAGCGCGCCCAGCATCAATTCCCATGCGCGGGTGAAGGGCAGATAGAAATTGAAGGCCGGCGCCCGGCTGGTCGCCCAGATGCTCAGCACGAACGAGGCGACGGTAAGGCCGATCAGGACCGGCCGGGTCGCCCGCCTGGCCCTGGTCAGCGCCGCCAGGATCAGCGGGAAGACGATGTAGAATTGTTCCTCGACCGCCAGCGACCAGCTATGCAGCAACGGTTGCAGTTCAGCGGTGGGCGCGAAATAGCCGGCCTCGCGAAAGAACAGGATGTTGGATGCGAAGGCAAGCGTCGCGACGACGCCTTTCGACAGCCGGATCAGATCGAGGTTCGACAAGATCAACGCAAACGCCGCGAAGGTGACGCTGAGCATCACGAACAGCGCCGGGAAGATGCGCCGCACCCGCCGCTCGTAAAAGCCGACCAGCGACAGCCGCCCGCCCTCCATCTCCTGAAGCAGCCCCTTGCCGATGAGGAAGCCCGAAATGACGAAGAAGACGTCGACGCCGACATAGCCGCCGGAAAACGGACCCAATCCGGCGTGGAACAGGACGACGGATACGACCGCGATCGCGCGCAACCCGTCTATATCGGCCCTGTAGCGCAACATTCCCGTCCCCCCAAGCACGCGCCCGGACGGGCGATCGGCATTTCCCGGCGATCGGCGGCGCGATCCCGCGCCGGTTCGCCTTCAATCGATGTCGGACTTTTTACCGATCAGCCGCTTCAGGCTGTCCATCGCGATCGTGAAGCGGGAGGGCGCGACATCGTTGCTTCCCGGCCGGGCACGGAAACGGGTGGTGTGCGGCACGATCAGCGACGAGGAAGGCAGCGTGTAATAATAAAGCGCGATCGACCGCCGCATCACCTCCGGCGGGCATAGCAGCGGATCGGGATGCCCATGATAGCTGTTGGAATCGGTGTTGAAGATCACGGCCCGCGCCATCACCGGCGCCACGCTCTTGCGGCACGCCTTCATGTCCTGGTCCCACAATTCAAGCGAGCCGCCCCAGCTTTCCTCCCAATCGTCGTTCAGGAACAGGATGAGGTTCAGCCGCCGCTGCAGCTTGGTATGGGGATGGATGTTGAAATCGGCATGGATCGCCAGATGGCCGCCACGCGCCGTCTCGTGCAGGCCGCCGCCGGTATAGTGCGCGTCCGACACCAGCCCGCGAATGCCCGTCAGCTTTTGAAGAAACATCAAAAAGGGCGCGGAATTGAGGGCGTTGAGCAAATCCTGGACAAAGGCGCTGCGGATCTGGCCGTGCGTGTATCCGGTCTTCAATTGCGAATAGGCGTCAGAGAAACGCCCCTTTTCCCTGCCCGGAAATTCGTCCACCACGCGGCGCAGCACGGCGGGATCGATGAAATTGTCGATCACGATATGCGGAAAGGGCGAAGCGTTGACATAATTGTCGTGCAGCGCATCGCCCAACCTCTTGCAGGCGTCGCGATCGAGTTCGAAAAATCCGTCGGCGCGGGTAAGCTGGAGTGCCGGCGCGGCCCCTGCAGTTTCGAAACTAGCCAGACTTGCCATGTTACATCCGATCACATGTTCGGGAAGAACGATATTGCGACGCAACAATATCCATACATAGCTGCGGTCGGCAGCGCCATCGCAATATCAGCCCCCAAGCCCGAATGAAAGCGGCTCGACCTGTCCCCGCCATCCCATCGGGAGACTGAGAACGACGCTGCAGCGCAATATGGCCGCGTTGCGGAACGCGCATGATTGCGGCATAGGATCGGGCAGATTCCCCAGCCGAGCATATTCGGTGCAGAGAGATGGCCGCGAATGCCCCAGATCCCGCCGATCACCCGCATCGCCGCCCGCAGGCCCGGGAACCGCGCACGAGCATGAGCAGCGGCGGCTCCGTCACCGGCGGCACACGGGCGCGCGTCCATTTGCGCCGCGGCCGCCTGGTCGCGGCGGACGCGGACCCCTCGGGTGCCGGGGATGAAGGGGCGGCGCGCATCGCCCAACGTCGCGGCAAGCTCGTTCGCCTGCGCCCGTCCATCCCCGGCGCGGTATCGGAACCGGTGGCCGAACCAGCCGCCGATCCGGCGACCGGCACGCGCACCGGTCGCGTCGAAACCGCGCTGATCACCATTTTCATCCTGACGCTGCTGGTGCCGGTCAGCTGGCCGGCCGGCCCGCTCCGGCTCACGCCGTATCTGGTGTTTCTCGTGATCGGTTTCGTGCCGCTGGTCGGACTGTGGCTGGCGCGCAGCAAGACGCAGATGATGCTGCCCGATTTCATGATGCTGATCTTCTGTTGCTGGTCTTCGGCCGCGCTCGGCCTGAACGGCGGCTGGGGCCCCAGCGGCGAACCGATCGGCATCCAGTGGCTTACGACCTTCGGCGCCTATCTTGCCGGACGGCTGCTGGTGCGCGACCCGCGATCGATGCGCTGGATGGTCACCGTGATGGCGGTGATCGCCGTCACCCTTTTGCCGCTGCTGATCGTAGAGGCGCTGACCGGCGCAAAGCCGCTGCTCAAGATCGCATCGATGCTCGGGCGATCGGTTCCGGCCTTGCATATCGGCCAACGCTTCGGGCTGGAGCGGGCACAGGGCCCGTTCGAACATCCAATCGCCGCCGGCATCTTCATGGCGAGCATGTTTTCGCCGGTGGTCTATGTCATCGGTGGCACGTCGCTTGTGCGCAGGATCCTGGCGGGCATCGTCACCGCCATGGCCGCCATCTGTTCGGTATCGACCGCGGCCCTGCTGTCGCTCAACACCCAATTGGGCCTTATGCTGTGGTCCAGGGTGTTTCGCGCGATCAGGCATCGCTGGCGCATTCTGACGGCGTTGCTGATCACCGTGTATGTCGTGGTGGACATGCTGTCGACCGCCACGCCGTTCCACGTTTTTGTCAACTATGCGACGCTTAGCCACGGCTCGTCCTACAATCGCATCATCATCTGGCAATATGGATCGGCTGAGGCGCTGCGCCATCCGTTCTTCGGCATCGGCATGAACGATTGGACGCGACCGCGCTGGATGTCGTCCAGCATGGACAATTTCTGGCTGTTGCAAGCCGTGCGTTACGGGATTCCGTCCTTCCTGCTGCTGGCGGGTGCGGTCGTCGCGCTGCTGTGGCGGATGGGCCGGATCGAACATACCGACACCCGATTGATCCTGATCCGGCGGGCCATGACCTTCTCGATCATCGGCACGATGATCACCGTGTGCAGCGCCCATCTATGGAATGCGGCTTATGTGTGGTTCATGTTCTTCGTCGGGTCCGCAGGCTGGCTCGCCTCGCGTCAGGGGACCGCGGCGGGATCGGGACCGGATGCGACCGGCAAGGCGACACGGCGTGCCGATCCCTGAACCGCGCCATCCCGGACCGCACTGCCCGGCGCGCACGGCGGCGGCATGAACAAGCGCAAGGCCATGCTGTCGGGGGCGATGATCTTTGCCGCCAACATCACCGAGATCCTGGTAAACACGGTGCGGAACATCGTCCTCGCGCGGTTGCTGAGCATCGAGGATTTCGGCATCGCGGCAACGTTCACGCTGCTCGCGACGATGCTCGATTTCGTCAACCAGGCGGGATTGGCGCGAATGGGCGTGCAGGCGCGCGACCATGACGATCCGCATCTTCAGGCGACGCTTCACACCGTCCAGGCGGCACTGGGACTTGCCGCGGGACTGGCCGTCCTGCTGATCGCGTGGCCCTATGCCGCCTTGATGACCACGCCCAGCCTGGGTTGGGCCTATGCGATGCTGGCGTTCATTCCATTGATGCGCGGCCTTGCCCATCTGGACAGCCATCGCCTGCAACGGCACGGCCGCTTTGGACCCTGGGCGATCCGCCAGACAATACCGCCGATCCTCTCGTTGATCGCCATCTATCCGGCCTTTCTGTGGCTGGGCGACTATCGCACGGCGCTGGTGTCGATTTTCGTTCAGCAGATCGGATTGGTCGCCGCGACCTTCATCGGCGCGGAACGGCCGTTCCGGTTCGGGCACGACCGCGCGATCGCCAGGCGGGCATGGGCGTTCGGCATGCCGACCATGCTGAATTCGCTGCTGATCTACTTCATCGTCAATGGCGATCGGCTGGTGGTCGGCAATCAGTTCGGCGTGGCGTCACTGGCGTGGTTCAGCGCCGCGGTGACGCTGACGCTGATGCCGATGAACTTCGTGGCCAAGACGATCCAGACCGCCTTGTTGCCCACATTGGCGCGCAACCAGGACGATCGCGACGCGCTGCAACGCTATCACGATCTGATGATCGTCGCAGCGGCGGCGATCACCGTCGGCTTCACTACCGGGCTCGCGCTGGTGGGCTGGCTGGTGCTGCGCCTGACCTTCGGTCCGAAATTCGAACCGGCCGAGCCGTTCCTGCTGCTGCTGGGCTTCACCCAGGGCCTGCGACTGATCCGCGCCGTGCCGGCACTGATCGCGCTGGCCAAGGCGGAAACGACCAACCCGCTCTATTCCAATATCGTGCGCGGGCTGTTCATCCTGGCGGCGCTGGCGGTGGCGATCGTCACGCGGAACATCTATGCGATGCTGCTGGTCGGGGTGGCGGGCGAAGTGGTGTCCACGGCCGTCGCCATCTGGCTGCTCCGGCGCAAGCTGAACCTGCGCGGCGGCGGCGGCCATGCCGCGCTGTTGGGCAGCGTGATCCTGTGCGGGGCGATCTGCGGGGTGTCGCTGGCCGGCTGGCCGGCGATGATCCTGCTGCCCGCCGCGTTGCCATTTGCGCTGATCCTGATCGGAACGGCGATCCGCCAATTCCCGGTCCTGCGCCGGTCGTCCAGGGCCTGATCGCGACGCGCCGGGATCTCAGGCGGCCAGCGGTCGCGCGATCCGCCGATAGAGATCGACGAAGAAATCGACCATTTCCTCGATGCTGTGATCGTCCTGCGCGGCCTTGACGGCATTGCGGCCCATCGATGCGCGCAATTCGGCCGAACCGCCCAGCCGCATGATGGCCGCGGCCAGGCCGTCGACGAACCCCTGCGGCGACGCGACGGGCACGCGCACGCCATAGTCATCCTTCACATGCGTCGCCGGGCCACCATAATCGGCGGCGATGATCGGCAATCCCCAGCTCATGCACTCGAAGGTGACGGTGCCGCTCGGCTCCCGGATGGTCGGGAACAGGAACATGTCGGCGTCCCGGTAGAATCCGTCCACCTCGCCGCGCGGTCGGTGCCCATGGAAATGCACCCGGTCTGAAAGGCCCAGCGATTGCGACAGCCGTTCAAGCTCGCCGCGATAGACGCCTTCCCCCAGGATATCGAGCCGCCATTCGGGCAGCGTGTCCTGGATCGCGCCCAATGCCTGGAGCAGATAGTGCAGCCCCTTGCTGTAGATCAGCCGCGACACCGCCAGCAGGCGAAGCGGCCCGGTGCGCCGGGCCCGCGCCTCGATCAACCCGGCGACGTCCGCATTCACCGGCGGCGCGATCCGCTGGGAATGCATGACAAATCGCTTGAGCGACATGTCGGACAGCACGCCCTCGACATAATTCCCGGCGCCGACCAGATATTCGGCGTTCTGATAGCTGGCTCTCAGCGCGGGATCGAACCGAAAGCGAAGCCGGTCGAATTCGCGCAGCTTGTAATACCATGGATCCTGGGTCGATCCCCGGTCGAACCCGGCCGGCAACGGCAGGCTGCCGCCGACCGGCCCGACGATATAGGGAATGCCCGTCTTGCGCAGCGGCGTGGGGTAACGCATGCCCAACGGCCCGAACTGATGCGCGCAACTGATCGTGCCGGGCGCGATCTTGGTGCGGATGATCTGTTCAGCAAAGCGATAGAATTTCAGATAGTTGGGCTTGACCAATGCCCTGATCCGCTTGTCGAGAAACGCCAGATCCCAACCCCTGTTCTCATAGACGGTGGCATGCGGAAACAATTCGGCGATCGTCGTGCGGCCATGCACCGGCGTCTGCGAGATGATGATCGTCTCGATTCGCTCCGAAATCCCCTTCGCCAGGTCATAGCACCAGCGCGGCTCGCCCACGACGTTCGGATCGATGAACGCGCTGGTAATCAACACACGCATTGCGCACCTTTCGATCGATGGATCCGCAGTCCATGCCGTGACCCGTTCATAACCGCGCCATTCATTGCGTTGCAACGTGCGTATATGCCGGAAACCGAAAAATGCGCGTGGATCGAGCGATGCAGACCGGGCCGGGATCATGCCGGCGATGGCGAACCGCGTTGCGATCCGTTACGGCTATCATGACGGCGGACGCCGGGGTATCGGCGCGACGCGTCATCGCATGAACCGCAATGCAGGGATCGGAAGATATCGTGGCACGACCCAAGGGACTGCGCGCGCGCGTGCTCGAGCGGATGTATCGCAGCAACTATCTGCACTGGCTGTTCCGCAAGCTGGAGCAGCCGGGCGACCGCGCCGAGATGCACTCGCAATTGCTGCGCCACCTGCTTCACAAATATCATGGCGTGACGGTCGGTCTCTACAGCTATGGGCCGCCGCTGCGCCGCGGCCAGGCACCGTCCGGCACCGTGATCGGGCGCTGGTGCTCGTTCGGACGCGGCCTCGTCATCCGCCGCCGCAACCACCCGATCGAACGGGTCACCCAGCATCCCTATTTCTTCAACGCGGTCCATCGCCTGGTCGATCGCGACACGATCGAGCGCGAGCAGGACAATCCGCTGGTGATCGGTCACGACGTGTGGACCGGCGATCGCGTCACGATCCTGTCCGGCTGCCGCCAGATCGGCAATGGCGCGGTGATCGCGGCGGGATCGGTCGTCACGCGTGACGTGCCGCCCTATGCGATCGTCGGGGGCGTGCCGGGCAAGGTGCTGCGCGAACGCTATCCGGCGGCGGTTCAGGAACGGCTCGAAGCTTCACGCTGGTGGGAATTCGACCTGGCCACGCTCGATCGGCTGCGTCCGATGCTGCTCGAACCGCTGGACGAGGCGCGCGCGACCGAATTCGCCCTGGCATGCGATCGGCTGCGCGGCGAGGCGCAGGGGCGCGCACCCGCCACGCCGGCGCACGACCCGGCGGCGCATCGATGACCGGCGCCGGATCGCCGCCCGCGCTTCGGCGATGAGCGGCCTGCGCGTCATCGTCCCGGCCTATCGCGGCGCGGCGGTGATTGCCCGCAGCCTCCACTCGCTCGCGTCGCAACGCTACGACATGCGGCTCGCCCCGGCCGATACCGGCGTCATCGTCGCGGTGAACGACGCCGGCGCCGACACGTTCGACGCGGCCATCGCCTTCGCCCCGCGCTTCGCGGCGGCCGGCGTGGCGTTTGACGTGATCCGTGCGCCGCGCGGCCGCGTCCACGCGCTGACGGCGGCGGACCGGATCGTCCCCGCCGCGGCGCATCGCGTCTTCGCGGATCAGGACGCCGCGCTGTCGCCCGGCGCGCTCGCCGCGCTGGCCGGGGCGCTGGACACGCCGGGCATCGAATTCGCGACCCTCGCGCCGCGCTTCGATCGCAGCGCGTCGCGCTGGGTGCGGATATATTGCAAGGGCTGGTCGCGCCTGCCCTATGTCCGCCGATCGCCGGTCACCATGGGGCTGTTCGCGGTTT
This sequence comes from uncultured Stakelama sp., assembly GCA_964413495.1. Lineage (GTDB taxonomy): Bacteria > Pseudomonadota > Alphaproteobacteria > Sphingomonadales > Sphingomonadaceae > Sphingomonas. Next base: position 61,917 of record CAYPRW010000006.1, read on the forward strand.
CCGCTGCGGGCCGCCGCCGGTGGGACGAATGGCCGCCGCTGGCCGCGGACGACAAATTCGTCCGGCTGTGCTTCGCCGTGCGGGAACGCCGGCTGGTCGCCGACGAAAGCTATACCGTGCTGCCGCCGCCAAGCCGCGGCGCGCTGATCGCCGCGCGGGCGCGTTACCGACGATCGAACCGGCAATTGCGTATCGACGGCCATCATGATGCATTGGCGCGTCATGCCGGCCTTGCCGGCGCGGCGGCGGACCCCAGAAACTGGCCGTGGATGGCGATCGTCGCGGCAACCGAGCTGGCGGCGTTCGTCGCGCCGGCGCCATGATCGGCGCGCGCCTGCGCGACAGCCGGCTATGGGCGCGCATGCTGCGCCCGCTGGCCTATCGGGTGCGCGGCTTCCCCGAGCCTGAGATGCGCCTGTTGCCGCTGCTGGTCGATCCCGCCCGTGCCGCGATCGATGTCGGCGCGCATGCCGGCAGCTATACCGCCGAACTGACCCGGCTGACCCGCCGCGTTATCGCGATCGAGCCCGATCCGGCGTCCGCCCGCCGTCTCGCCGCATCGTTTCCCGACGTGCGGGTGATCGCCGCCGCCGCCTCGGCCGGTGTCGGGCCGGCAACGCTATATTGCCCACCGGACCAGCCAGGCCTGGGCACGCTGGAACGAGGCATCGGGCGGGATGCGCCCGGCATATGCGTCCCCGCCATCGCGCTCGACACGATCGACGCCGGTGACGTCGGCTTCATCAAAATCGATGTCGAGGGGCATGAATTGAGCGTGCTGGAAGGCGCCCGATCCTTGCTCCGCGATTGCCGCCCGGCGCTGCTGATCGAGGCGGAGGCGCGCCACCGCGCCAATGCGGTGGCATCGCTCGCCGACTGGCTCGCGCCGTTCGGCTATAACGGCCTCTATCTGGATGCCGGGCGGTTGCGGCCCATCGCCCGGTTCGATTGCGCCCGCGACCAGCACGCCGGGGATGCGCCGGCGAACGGGCCGCGTTTCGCCCGTTACATCAATAATTTCCTCTTTGTGGGATGACGGGCGTGCAACGCTGCCTGTTCGTCACGCCGATCCTGCCCGGCAACCGCGATACCGGCGGCCTGCTGTTCAGCCAGCTGGTCATCGATATGTTGCGACGGCATGGCCTGCGCGTGCGCGTGCTCGGCTGGCAGGAAGCCGGCGCGCGCGTGACGATCGACGCCGATACCGTTTCGGCCGGGACGCGCGCGATCGTGACGAGGCAGCATCCGCTGGCGGCGGCGGGGTGGCTGCTGCGCGCGCTGGCACGCGGCGAGCCCTATTCGCTGGCCAAGTTCCGCGGCGCGCGGTTCGACCGCGAACTCGTCCGCATGCTGGCGGATGCCGATCTGGTCGTCATCGATCACCAACTTGACTGGGTTTTCGTCGCGCTGCCGCCGGGCGTCCCGGTCATCCACCTCTCCCACCAACTCGCCTCCGAAATCTATGCGACGCGACGTTCGCCGCTGCACCGGCGCGAGGCGCGGCTGCTGCGCCGCGCGGAACGCCGGATCGCGCGCGCCGCCGATCAGATATGGACGATCACGCCCGACGATCGCGACACCTATCGCATGCTCGGTGCGGCGCAGGTCCTTGATCTTCCCTTCACCCCCGATCCGCCGCCGTCGGTGCGGTATCACCCGCCTGCGCATGACATCGTCCTGCTCGGCACCTGGACCTGGGCGCCCAACCGGGTGGGGTTGACCTGGTTCATCGACCGGATCGCGCCACTGCTGCCCGACCTGACAATCGCGGTCGCGGGGCGGGGAGCGGTCAACGGCGGGATGGACCATGTCACGGCGATCGGCCCGGTGGAGGACGCCGCCGGCTTTCTGCGATCGGGTCGCGCGATCGCCATTCCGTCGCGCGCCGGCGTCGGCCTGCAGACCAAGTCGCTGCACGCGATCGCCATGGGTCCGCCGGTGGTGGCGACATCGCATGCGCTGCGCCATATCGATGAGCGTCCCGCGCACCTGTCGCTCGCCGAAACCCCCGAGGCATTCGCCGCCGCCCTCCGCGCCGCCGTCATGCGTCCGCCCGCACAGGCCGGCGACCCGTTCGCCACGCGCCGGGCCGCATTGCATCGCGCGATGGAACGCGCATTGGCATCGATCGGTGTGCCGGCGTTCGATTGATACGACCGCGTGGGTGCGTCGTTTGCCGGTGCTCGATGGAATGCGCGGCATCGCGGTGCGATCCCGACGACGATGCGGGCAACGTTGCCGTGACGCCGGGCGGCGGTCGCAGGTGGCGCGGCAGCCAGACCGCATCCCGCTCCGTTTTGCCCCTCATCGCAAAATCAACCGGTTGCGGCGCATGCGGTTAACGGGCAAGCAGGGCGCCGAAGATCGGCCGATGCCGGGAGTGAGCGATTGCGATTTCAACTAGCGGCCAGCCTGTCGATGCTCGCGCTGGCAGCATGCGGCGGATCGTCGTCGGGCGGCGGTGGCAGCGTCGTCGTCGTGCCTACGCCGACCCCCAGCCCATCGCCTTCGCCAACCCCGTCACCTTCGCCCTCCCCCTCGGCGCTTGGCGGCTTCGTCCCCGCCGCTGCCGCCGAACCCACGACCGGCATCCGGCTGAAGGTCGGGAAATGCATCAACCTGGGCAATCATCTGGAAACGCCCGACGGCCTCGACTGGGGTCGTGCGCTGGTCGCGGCGGATTTCACGATCATCCGCGATGCAGGCTTCAGCACCGTCCGTATCCCAGTAAAATGGTCGGCCCATGCGCTGACGGCGGCGCCGTACACGATCGACGCCGCATGGATGGCGAAGGTGCAGGGAATCGTGAATTGGGCAAGCGCGGCGGGCCTCAACGTCATCCTCGACATGCATCATTATGACGAGCTCAACACGAACGCCGCGGCCCATGCCACGCGCTTTGCCGAGATGTGGCGACAGATCGGGTCGGCGTTCGCATCCGCGCCGGCCAATGTCTGGTTCGAACTCATCAACGAACCCAATAATTCACTGAACGATTCGAACCTCGTCACCATCCTCGCCCCTGCGCTGGCGGCGATCCGCTCGACCAATCCCACCCGGCGGGTCATCGTCGGCGGCCAGAATACCAGCGACGTCAACAGCCTGGCGACACTGGCGCTGCCTTCGGATCCCTATGTCGTGCCGACCTTTCACGACTATGATCCGTTGGCGTTCACGCACCAGGGCGCGACGTGGATCGGTACCACCTACCCGCTCGGCAGGACCTATGGCACGACGGTCGACCTTGCGCAGCTGCGGAGCAATCTCGACAAGGTTCGCGCCTATATCGCGCGGACCGGACGCGTTCCGTTCATGGGCGAATATGGCGCGATCGACATCGGCGGCGTGCCGTTGAGCGAACGCGTCAAATATTACGACACGGTCAGCGCGGCCTATGCCTCGATCGGGATCCAGGGCTGCGCCTGGGCCTATACCAACACCTTCCGGCTGCGTGAGGGCAGCGCCTGGCTGCCGGGCATGCTCGACGCGGTGCGGACCACCACCACGCAATAGCGCGGCCCGGACGATGCGACAAAGGCATTGAGCGGACCCGCCGGCGCGCGCAAAGTCTGCCGAGATGATCAACCGGATCTTCACTGCCCTGTCGCTGGGCATCGCCGCCGGGATCGCGCGCGCGCTGCTGCCGGACATCAAGACGCGCATCCAGCTTGCGGTCGCCCTGTCGCTGGCGGCGCTGTTCGAACTGTGCCTGCGCCGCCGGCTGCGGCAGCGGCCGGGCATCGCGGGGTTCGCGCTGAACGCCGCCGCGATCGTCGTCGCCACGATCGCGGTCAAGATCGCGATCGATGGCCGCCCGCATTATCCGGAATGGGTGATCGGGGCGGCCGCCGCGATGGGCATCGTGCTTTAGGGTCTGCGCGGATCGGGACGCGCCCTTACCCCTTGCCGATACCGACCAGGGTGAAGCCAGCCTGTCGTGCTTCGTCGGCGGGGTAGATGTTGCGCAGGTCGACCAGCAGCGGGGCGTTGAGCAGCGATTTCATGCGGGGGAGATCGAGCGCGCGGAACGCGTCCCATTCGGTGACGATGACCAAGGCATCGGCACCGTCGGCAGCGTCATAGGGGCTGTCGGCGAACACGACGTCGTTGAGCATTGGGCGTGCCTGTTCGACCCCCTCGGGATCATAGGCCTTCACCCTGGCGCCTGCATCCTGCAGCGTCTGGATCACCGCGATCGACGGCGCGTCGCGCATGTCGTCGGTGTTCGGTTTGAAGGTGAGGCCAAGGATCGCCACGGTCTTGCCGCGCACCTCGCCGCCCATCGCCTTGATGACCTTGCGCCCCATCGCGCGCTTGCGGCTGTCATTGACCTGCACCGTCGCCTCGACGATGCGCAACGGCGCCTCGTTGTCGTCGGCGGTCTTCAGCAGCGCCAGCGTGTCCTTGGGGAAGCATGATCCGCCATAGCCGGGGCCGGCGTTCAGGAACTTGCGCCCGATGCGGTTGTCCATGCCGATGCCGCGCGACACCTCCTGCACATCGGCGCCGACCGCCTCGCACAGGTCGGCGATCTCGTTGATGAAGGTGATCTTGACGGCAAGGAAGGCGTTGGCGGCGTATTTGATGAGTTCGGCCGTGCGCCGCCCGGTGAACATCACCGGCGCCGACTGATTGAGCGAAAGCGGGCGATAGATGCCGCGCATCACCTCGCTCGCGCGTTCGTCCTCGCTGCCCACCACCACGCGGTCGGGGCGCTTGAAATCCTCGATCGCCGCGCCCTCGCGCAGGAATTCCGGGTTGGAAACCACCGCGATGCCCTTGTCCGGGGCGATTCGCGCCACGATCCGCTCGACCTCGTCGCCGGTGCCGACGGGCACGGTCGATTTGGTGACGATCACCGTCGGGCCGTCGACCGCCGCCACGATCTCTTCCGCCGCGGCGAAGACATAGGACAGGTCGGCATGGCCATCGCCGCGGCGGCTGGGCGTGCCGACCGCGATGAAGACGGCGTCCGCGCCCTTGACCCCTTCGGCCAGATCGGTGGTGAACGAAAGCCGGCCCGCCTTCACATTGCTCGCCACCAGCTCGGCCAGACCCGGCTCGAAGATCGGCATCACATTGTCGTGAAGCAGCTCGATCTTGCGCGCATCCTTGTCGACGCACACCACGTCATGCCCGAAATCCGAAAAACATGCGCCCGACACCAGTCCGACATATCCCGTGCCGATCATCGCTATGCGCATCGCTAGAATCTCCAGGCTGGAACCACGAGACAGAACGGCATCGTGATCGAGCCACATCTGCCTTGTTGCGCTGCGGTATGGCGCGTCAATCCGGAAAGTCCAGCCCTATTGCACGCCGTACGCTGCCTGCGATCCTGCCTTGGCACAGCATGCCGACCGAACGTCGCGCGCATCCTCGTGCCACCGATCGGTCGCTGGCAAACGGCATTGCGGCCCGGCGCGCGCCTGGGGCTGAAAACGCTTTTGCACCGCAGCAAGTCGTTTTACCTATTTAAATTATTATGCTTCAAGCGGCGGCGAAACTCGCACCAGGGGGACGACGATCATGATATTCAAGCCGATCCGCAAGGCCGTTTTCCCCGTTGCCGGCCTCGGCACGCGCTTCCTTCCGGCGACCAAGGCGATGCCCAAGGAAATGCTGACCGTCGTCGACAAGCCGCTGATCCAATATGCCGTCGAAGAGGCGCTGGAGGCCGGGGTCGAGCAGATCATCTTCGTCACCGGACGCGGCAAGGGCGCGCTGGAGGACCATTTCGACATCTCCTACGAGCTGGAGGCGACGATGAAGGCGCGCGGCAAGAGCCTGGCGCTGATCGAGAACATCCGGCAGAAGCCCGGATCGCCCGTCTATGTCCGCCAGCAGGAGCCGCTGGGCCTGGGTCATGCCGTGTGGTGCGCGCGCGAGATCGTCGGCGACGAGCCGTTCGCCGTCCTGCTGCCCGACGAGCTGATGGTCGGCACGCCGGGCTTCCTCAAGCAGATGGTTTCGGCCTACGAGAAAGTCGGCGGCAACGTCATCGGCGCGCTGGAAGTGCCGGACAGCGAGACCGACAAATACGGCATCATCACCCCCGGCACGCGCGACGGCCGCCTGACGCAGGTGACCGCGCTGGTCGAAAAGCCCAGGGCCGGGACCGCGCCGTCGAACCTGATGATTCCCGGCCGCTACATCCTCCAGCCCGAGGTGATGCGCATCCTCGACAATCCCGTCACCGGCGCGGGCGGCGAGATCCAGCTGACCGACGCGATGGCGCAGCTGATCGGCCGACAGGCGTTCCACGGCTATACGTTCGACGGCCAGCGGTTCGATTGCGGCGACAAGGCCGGCTATATCCAGGCGAACCTGGCGCTCGCGCTCGCCCGCGACGATATCGGCCCGGCGGTGCGCGCCTTTGCGGAGACGCTGATCGGCTGAGGCGGCGGGCGCCCGCGCCGCTTACCGCTCGCCGGTCTGCCAGCTGAAGCGCAGCGCGCTGACGCTGGTGGGTTTCTTGACCGGCCCGCTGCGCGTGGTCGATCCGACCAGCGCGGCGTCGATCAGATCCTCGACCGCCGTGCCCGCCGCGCCGTTGTTGCGCATCCGCGTGCCGGCCAGCGTCGGCCCCGCGGCGGCGGCGCACGCCGCGCCGTCCTCCGGCCCCGGCACCACCGGGCATTGCACCAGCCGCGCATAGGAAAGCGGCACGCCGTCGCCGACATCGCTGACCAGCAGCACGAAATCGTCGCGCAGCTGCGCGCCCGGCTGCGCATCGCTGAGATTATATTGCAGCACGCCGCTTTCGCCCGCGCGCAGCCGCGTGGGATTGTCGGCCTTGATCCCCGGCCGCTGGTCGCGTCCGTCGAACAGCAGGATGCCGCCATCGGGCGAGAAGATCAGCGGGTTGACGTACACGTCCTCCTTGCCGGTGTTGGTCACCTTGACGAACAGCCAGTCGCAACGCTGGAAATTGAAGCTCCCCGCCTCGCTGCCGTCGCCGCCGACGCGCCTGGCCTGCGGATCGACCGCATAGAAATCGGCGCCGGTGTCGGGACAGGCCGCGCCCGCGCCCCGCGTCTTGGGCCGCGCGACATAGAATTCGACCTTCACGTCCTTGCCCGGATCGTTGCCGGGGCCGCCGGTTTCCATCGCCGGGCTCGCCAGCACGCGCTGCAGGCGGCTGAACCGCGTCGCCTTGACCAGCGCGCCGCCGACCACGAAGCGCGTGCGCAGCGCGGTGTCGCCGCCCGCCGCGGCGATCGGCGCGAGATCGATGTCGCCGAACGCGGCGGTGACCTGGCCCGGCGGCTGGCGCAAGGTCAGCCGATCCTTGTCGAAGCCCAGGATCAGGTCGGCCGCCTGCCCCGGATCGACGAAGCTCGCGCCGATATCGGCCGGCTTGATCGCCTTGAGCGCGGCCAATGCCGCCGCCTGCGCCGCGCTCGGGCTGGCGGGCGCGGCGGGCAGCGCGATGCGATAGTCGAGCTGGATCGGCTGCTGCTCGATCGTCGCGACCAGCCGCACCTCACGCGACAGCGGCTTGCCGTCGAGGTCGCGCACGTCGTTCCATGCCTCGGCGGAAATATCGCCATAGGCGGTCGGGACGAGGATCGCCTTGTAGGCGTCGGCCTTGTCGACGCGGCCATAGAGGATCGTCTTGTCTCCGCCGGGCGAGGACAGCGCCAGGCCGATCACGGTGCCCTCGACCACGCCCTGCAATTGCCCCGCGCCCATTTCGAGCCGGTCGAGCTTGACCGGATCGGTGGTCTTGGTCTCGGCGGTGAAGACGCGCGCGGGCTTGTACACCGCCCAGCTGCCGCCGCTCGACGATGCGGCGGCGGTCTTCATCAGCCCGCCCATCACCGGCCGGTCGAGATCGCCGTCGAACTCGGGGCGCGGCGCCTTGTGCCCATCGATCCCGGCGGTGATGCGGTTGGCGAGATCGCGATAGGAATAGACGCGCGGGTTGTTCCAATTGGCCATGGTATAGACGGTCAGCAGCCCGTGCGCCGCCTGTTCCAGCGGATCGGCATAGCGCGGCGCCTGGTATTGCTTGGCCTGTTCCTTCGACGGCACCGCCAGCAGCCCGACATAGGCGCCCCAGCCGGCCTTGCCCTTCGCCGTCTCGACCGCGAGGTCGCGAACGAAGTTGCCGTCGCTGACGGTGGCGAACTTGCGGTTGAGCTTGAGCTTCAGCTTGTCGGCGGTCGGCGCGCCATTGTCCTTGCCCGCCGCGTCGCGGTTCGAATCGCCCGAATGGCAGAAATCGGCGAGATAGGTGACGTTGCCGCCCTTGGCGCGGATCGCGTCGATCACCGCGCCGATCTCGTCATCGGTCACCGCGTTCTGGATCTTGTCGCTGCCGTTGGCGGGGCCGGTGTCATAGGGCAGGAACACCTCGTCCAGCCCGTCCGGCTCGGAGCCCGCCACCGCCTCGTTCTGCTGCATGCCATGGCCCGAGAAGCTCAGGAGCACCTCGTCGCCCGGCTTCGTCGTATCGGCGACACGCTTGAGCGCCGCGAGGATGTTGGCGCGCGTGCCGATGCCGTCGGGCACGACCTTGGTCTGGCGCATGCGCGGGTTGCCGCGCGCGGTCATCAGCTCGGGCGTCGGCGGATCGAGCAGCAGCGTCACGTCGCCGGGCTGCGCGCCCTCACGGATCAGCGTTTCGGCGATCAGCACCGAATCGTTGAACGCGCCGATCATCGGCGTGGCGATGCCCTCCTTGTAGTTGACCACGCCGATGATCACGGCGCGGATGCGGCCCTTCGCCTCCGGCTTGGCCTGGGGCGGCGCGGGCGGTTGCGGCGGCATCGCCGCGCCGGACAACGCAACACCCAGGGCGATCGCCAGACATGCCAGTGCAAGCCGTTTCAACATGTTACGCTCCCGCCCATCCTATTCCGTCATTCCCGCGCAGGCGGGAATCCATTCTGGCTGACCCAACGGCTCAAATCGCGACGGCAGCGGCAAGGGATTCCCGCCTGCGCGGGAATGACGAAGAAGAGGGTTCATGAAATCATCGATCCACGCTCAGTTCGACACCAGGATCGCGCGCGTCCACACGCGGCCCTTGTTCCGCAGGATGATACGATATTCCTCGGTGCGGTTCGGCGTCCAGCGGCACGACAGGTCGCGCCGCGCCACCGCCGCGGTGCCGGGCGGCGGGCGATCGATGCACGCCACCCGTCCCTGGGCATCGGTCACCGCCAGCTCCAGCGCCGAATCGCCGTCGCCACGCACGCGCACCAGCGCCAGCCGGCCGCCTTCGGCGCGCGCGCGCATCGTCAGCGTGCGATCGGCGGGCAGGTCGTGGGTATAGACGATCGCGGCGGGGAGGATGCCCTTGCTCGCCTCGGCCTGCGCCGCTTCGATCGCCGCCAGTCTGTCGGGATCGCCCGCCGCCCAGCCCTGCGCCTCGCGCAGCAGCGCGGCGGGCTCGGTCACCGGCAGTTCGTCGCTCGTCCGCGCGCGGCCCAGCACCAGCGGTGCGTTCTCGGCCGGCACCAGCACGAAATCGCCCTGGCGCAGCATGTTGGCGGCGACCAGCATCATCGCCACATCCTTGTCGGCGCGCGCACGGGCGATCAGGTCGCGCACCAGCTCGGCGCGCTCGATCGTCGCGTCGGAGGCGGCGGCGTCGGGCGTCACAGGGTCGATCGTGCGCGCGGCCGCGCCGGCGGTGCCGAGCGCGGCCAATACGAGAGCAAGAAGAATGTGCAACTTCATCACCGCCAGCCTTGAACCCGTTTCGGGGAAGGCGCGAGGGTCAGAGTCTGACGGTAAAATCCTCCCCGGCACGGGGAGGGGGACCGCCCGCACAGCGGGTGGTGGAGGGGGCGTGCGGCAGGCGTTGCGCTGCGTGGCGCGCGCCCTCCGTCAGCACTGCGTGCTGCCACCTCCCCGTGCCGGGGAGGATCGCGGCGCAACGCCATCTGCACGCTTATTTCCCCGGTTCGCCGACCAGCGTGAACGCCGCCCAGTATTTGGGGCTGACGAACTGGCCGGTGCCTTCGTTGCGCACCGTCTTCATCGCCGCCTGCAACGCGCGGGCGCGGCCGGCGATATCGCCCTTCTGGATGTTGTCGAAGGTCTGCTGCATCAGCAGCGAGGTCGCCGCATCGCTCACCGCCCAGTGGCTGACCAGCAGCGAGCGCGCGCCGGCGAAGAAGAAGGCGCGGGCCAGGCCCGACAGCCCCTCCGCGCCGGCCTTGCCACTCGACGCCGCGGTGTTGCACGCCGACAGCGCGACCAGATCGGCGGTCATCTTGAGTCCGGCCACCTCCGACGCGGTGAGCAGCCCGTCGTCCTGCGCCGTCGCCGCCTTGGGCGGGGTGAAGACCAGGCCCGGCTCGGCATTGTCGCCGACCTCGGTCGCAAGCAGCCCATGGGTCGAAAAGACCACGAAGCGCGCGCCGGGGATCGACTTGCTCGCCTTGACCGCGCTCTCGGTCGCGGCGTCGCCCAGCACCACCTCCGCCTTGCTGCCGAAGGTCTTGCCCAGGCTCTCCAGCTCGGCCCTGGCCTGCGGCAGATAGGCGAGCGCGCGCAGTTTCTCGGTATCGGCAAGCTTGCCCTTGTACATCTGTCCGGCGAGGTCGGGCGTCACCGAACGGCCCGTCGCGGCGGTATATTGGCCGAGCAATGTCGGCGCGCCATAGGCGGCCAGCGCCACGCCGCCGGTCTTGGCCTGCGCATGGCTGGTCGAGGCGGCCTTGACGTCGCAGCCGGGATGCGCGTCCGCCGGATTGGCGATCAGCAGGCAGCGCAGCGCACGCAGCGACGACACCGACGGCAGTTCGGCCAGCGCATATCTGTCGATCAGCCACGGGCTGGTCGCGACCGCGCTGGGATCATTGTCGGCCCCCTGCGGCGGCGCGGTGACCAGCAGCGCGAGCGGCAGCGAAGTCAGCGCGCCGGTGACGTTGGTGAGCAGCACCTGCTTGCCCTGCAACACCGGTTCGACCGGCGCGATCAGTTCCTTGTAGATCTCGTGCGCCAGCTTGCGGTCGAACGCCTTGCCCTGCGGCGCGGCGGCGGTGGCGGCGCTCGCGGGCGGCGGCTGGCGGGCGGAGCCGCGCGCGCCGTCGACTTCCATGCTGGCGCGCAGCGACGCGACCTTCTGTGCCAGCGCGCCTTCCTTCATCGCTTCCGAACGCGACCAGCTCGCCTTCTCGCGCGTGATCGCCCAGGTGTAGCTGGCGTCGTCCGAGACGAGCACCATCAGCATCGCCTCGTCCGGATTGAGCAGCCGCTGCACCTGCGCGATGTCGAGCGCCTTGGGCCGCGTCAGGTCGAAATATTGCGGGAAATCCTTGCCGATCTTCGTCTCGATCGCGGTCACCTCGTCGCGGATCGCGGCGCGGCGCTGGGTCAGCGCGCGGCGTTCCTCCTCGGGCACGGCGCTGCCGCGCTCGATCAGCGCGCTGAACTGGCGATCGACCGCCTCCAGCTCGGCCAATTTCTTGTCGCGTTCCTGTTCGAGCACGGCGAGCGGGCCGCCGCCCGAGGCGAAGCGCGCCGTCACGCGATCGACCGCGGCGGCCGCGCCCGAGATCAGCGCATATTGCGCGGCGACAAAGGCTTCGGAACGCAGCACCTCGGGTGAGGGCACCGGCTCGGCCTGGACATCGCTAGCGGGTGCGGGGGCGGCGGGTGCGGGCGCAGGGGCGCTCTGGGCGGTGAGCATCGCGGCCAGCACGGGCAGCGCGACGAATTTGCGGAACTTGGCCTTCATGTCAGCCCCCACACTATCCGGGCCGCTGTTCCCGACCCTCCCCGGTGCGGGGAGATGGCATCGCCCTTCGACGTCGTCTGCGGCGTCGTTCAGAACGAACTGCGCCTCAGGAGCAGCGATGACGGAGGGGGCGGGCCGCACGTGTTGCGTTTCGTGGCGGGCCCCCTCCACCACCGCCTGCGGCGGCGGTCCCCCTCCCCGTGCCGGGGAGGATCGAAGAACCGCCGCCCCGGATGCGCGGGCATCCGGGGCGGACGGCAATTTTTGGCTTAGTTGGTCACCAGCGCGATGCCGGTGCCGCTGTCGCCATGGTTGATCGCCTGGACCGAGAACGGACCGGTCCAGATCGGGTTCACGCGGCAATAGAGCGTGACGTTGTGCGACATGTCCTGGCAGACCAGATTGCCGTTTTCGTCGAAGATCTTGAGATCGACCGGCGTCGCCGAATCGCGGCGCGCGCCGACGACCAGCGGTTCACCGCCGCGCGCGGCGAAGCGCACGGTCCAGGTGGTCTGGCCCGGCACGTACTGCACGGTGCGGATCGCGCCGCCGACCACGCCCTTCGACGTTTCGGCCTGCGCCGCCTCGACCGCCGCCAGGATGTCGGCATCGCCATTGGCGAGCGACTTGGCTTCGGCGAACAGGTCGGCCGCGGTCGCGCCCTTGGCTTCGCCGGTGCCCTTGCCGGTGCCCTCGATCTTGCCCTTGTCGGTGCCTTCCTTGACGGTGATCGAATCGACCATCTTGGCCGCGACGATCATCGCGCGCGCGTCCTTGTTGGTGCGCGCATAGTCGGCCAGGCGATAGCCCAGCGCCAGCGTGTCGACCGCCTTCGAGCTTTCGGTCGCCGGCACGTCCTTGTCGCCAAGGTTCGTACCCTTCTTGTCCTGCGCGATCGACGGCGCGGCAATCATGCTCGCGGCGGCGAGCGCCAGCGCCATCTTCTTGTTAAGCTTAACCATTACCACGTCTCCTCACTCTCCAGGCACTGCTTCCCGAGCAGGCCGTGCAAAACTGATCCCTCGATCAGGCAGGTTCTTCTGTAAGGTGGCCCCCGCCGCGGCGACACTAACAGTTTCAGTCGCCTTTTCCAGCCGATTCGTCGCAATTCGCTTGCCCCGCCGCGCGACGATATCGGTCGATTTGCAACCACTTGCGCCGCACGCCGACAAGGCCGGGGCTAGCGCGCCAGGCGCAACTGGATCAGGCTGTTGCCGCGCGCGACGAACAGCACCGCGCCGCCGGCGACGTTCTGGAAGGCGCGGGCGAGCTGCGCCGCGCTCTGCACCTGTTCGCCATTGACGCCGACGATGATGTCGCCCGCGACCAGGCCGGAACGCGCCGCCGCCGAATCCGGCTGGACCGTGGCGACCACCGCGCCGCGCAGTTGCGGCGGCACCTTGTCGCCGGCGTTGACGTCGCGGAACGTCGCGCCCAGCGCCGCCAGCCCGCCGCCGCCCGCCGGCGGGCGCGTGACGACCACCGGCCGGGGCGTCTCGACCGTCACCGTCGTCCGCGCGGTCTGGCCGGCGCGGCGATAGCCGAGCGCCACGCTCTTGCCCGGCTCCAGCGTGCCGAAGATCGCGGTCAAGTTGCCCGGTCCCTCGATCTGGCGGCCGTCGATCTCGGTGATGACGTCGCCGGCCTTGAGCCCCGCGCGCGCCGCCGGGCTGTCCGCCTGCACTTCCGACACCAGCGCGCCGCGCGTCGAACCGCTGCCCGCCGCCTCGCGCGTCACCGGGCCGACCGTCACGCCGATGCGCCCGCGCCGGACGGTGCCGTTGCGGCGCAACTGGTCGGCGATCGCCAGCGCCATGTTGACCGGAATCGCAAAGGCGATGCCGGCATTGTCGCCCGATTTCGACCAGATCGCGGTGTTGATGCCGATCAGCCGCCCGCGGCTGTCGATCAGCGCGCCGCCCGAATTGCCGCTGTTCACCGCGGCGTCGGTCTGGATGAAGTCCTGGAACCCGTCGCCGATGCCGGTGCGGCCGAGCCCCGAGATCACGCCCATCGTCAGCGTCTGGTCGAAGCCGAAGGGATAGCCGACCGCGAAGGCGAGGTCGCCGACCTGGATCTTCGCGCTGTCGCCGATCGCCATCGCCGTCAGGTTCGGCGCGTTGATCCGGATCAGCGCGATGTCGGTCTGCGGATCGCGGCCGACCAGCGTCGCATCGACCACGCGGCCGTCATAGAGCTGGACCTGGAACGCCTGTCCCTTTTCGACGACATGGTTGTTGGTCAGGATCTCGCCCCGCGCCGCGTCGATGATGACGCCCGAACCGCTGCCGATCGGGGTCGGCGCGGGCTGGCCGGGCTGGCGCGGCTGCACGCCGGGGACCGCCGACTGGCCGCGAAAGGGGTCGTCGTCGGGCGCCTGTTGCGGCTGTTCCTGCTGCTGTTGCGCCTGTTGCTGCGGCGGCTGGCCCAGCACGATCACCTTGACCACCGTGGGCGCGACCGCGCGCAGATCCTTGGCATAGGAATAGACGCCGCGTTCGGCATCGTACGGCACGGTCTGCGCCGCGACGCCGGCCGGCGTCAGGCTCGATGCCACCATCGCCGCCGCCGCGACCCCGGCGAGCATCGAATGCAGTTTACGCTTCATGCTGAATCAATCCCCTCAATCCCCGGCGCCTTCCTTGACGCATGGCAGCGAAATCTCAATGCGGAATCCGTTTGCGGTGTTGAAAGCGTGGACATCGCCACCCGCGCGCAACGCCACCGTCTTGACGAAGGCGAGGCCCAGGCCGTGGCTGTCGGCGCCGCCGGTCGAATAGCCGGGTTCGAAGATGCGCTCGATCCGGGCGGGGTCGATGCCCGGCCCGTCATTCTCCACCGCGATGCGCACCGTTTCGCCGTCATCGGCCACCCCGCAACGAATCGCGGTTGCCGGTGTGGCGAACTTGACCGCATTGCCCAGGACATTCTCGATCATCCGGTCGAACAGGTCGCCCGCCACCCGCACCTGCGCCGGCCGCGCGTCCAGATCGAACGCCAGATCCTTGTCGTCGCCCAGATAGACGAACATGTCGTCGATCAGCCGGCGCACCCGCTCGGCCGGGTCGACGATGTCCGCCCCGGCCCCGCGCGACACCTCCGCATCGATGATGCCCAGCAGCATGCGGCAGCGTTTGTCCACGGTCCCCAGCTTGGCGTCGGCCTCGGCGATCAGCGGTTCGCCCGGCGTCTTCGCCTCGAGCGCCTCCAGATGCCGCCGCGCGACCATCACCGGGCCGCGCAGATCGTGCGCGACGTGGCGATGCAATCGCCGCAGCCCGCCGATCATGTCCTGCGACCGCCCCAGCAGCGCGTTGAGGTGGTGCGCCAGCAGGCGGAATTCGGGCTGGCCCGCATCCGCCCCGGCACGTTCGGAAAAGCCGCTGCGGTCGGCGCGGTCGAGCAGCGCGTTGAACCGGTCGAGCCGCGCGCGCCAGCCGCGCAGCAGCGCCCAGGCGAGCAGCCCGGCAAGCAGCACGAACGCCAGCGCCACCCCGGCCGCGAGGAAATATGCCCGCATCACCAGCCGTGGGTCGGGCGAATAGATGCGCGCGCTCAGGAACGTGCCCGCCCCGCCGGCATCCGCGATCACGCCGATCGCCGTGGCGTCCGCGCGCTGGCAGGCGGTGCCGGCCGGCACCCCGAAGCGCAGCTCGCCCGATCCGCCGGGCCAGGCGAGCCGCGGCGTCCCGCTCACGGCGCCGTCCGCCCTGCGATAGAGGAACAGCGCCCGCGCCCGCTCGCCGCTGTCGCAGCGCCCGCCATCGGTCGCCTCCTGCGCGCGCGCCGCGACCAGCGTCAGCACCTCCGCCGTTCGCGCTTCCGCCGACATTCCGCGCGGCAGGCTGGCGATCTTGCTCGACAGCACCGCCGCATCGGCCTGGGCGCGCACCAGCGCCAGTTCGCGCGCGTTCATCGCCACCATCTGCAACAGGCCCAGCGTCAGCCCGGCCAGCGCCACCGCCGCCAGCGCGCCGATGACCAGGGTGGTGCGGAGCGGAAGCCAGCGGAGCATCGCGCCTAGCGTCCGCCCTCCAGCCCGGCCAGGTTGCGCAGTGCGAAGCCCTGCGCCCAGATATTCGTCACCAGCGGATGATAGTCGTCCGGAATGTCGGGGCACTGGCGCTTGAGCGACTTGCGCAGCCGCTTGATCGCCTGATCGACGGTATTGGCGAATTCCTCGGGGAAATGGCTCCACCCCTTGCCGATCCAGCAACGGTCCCACAGCATCGACTGGGACAGCGGATTGCCGCGTTCCTTGTAAAGCTCGACCAATATGTCCGCCTCGCGGCTGGTCAGCTGAAGCAGCCGGCCGTTGCAGCGCACGTCCCTGGTGTCGGCATCGACCTCCAGCGGCGCGCAGGTCCAGCCCTTGCTGCGCATCGTCGGCTTGCGGCGGCGCAGCTGCGCGGCGACGCGCGCGACCAGTTCCTCGCTGGTCGCGGGCTTGGGGACGTAATCGTCGGCGCCGCGCGCGATCAGGCCGTGGATGCGCTGATCCTCGCCGCCGAGCAGCGAATAGACCAGCGCGGGCACGTCCGGATCGGTCTTCATCCCGTTCGGCCGGCGGCGCACACGGTCAAGCACCTCCAGCCCCTCGACCCCCGGATTGATGCGGTCGAGCACGATCACATCATAGGCCTGCGCCGCCAGCGCCGCGAGCGCGGCGTCGCCGGTCTCGACCAGATCGACCGCCGCGCAGCCCGCCGCCTCCAGCGCGGCCTTCATCTCCGCGCCGATCTCGTCCTCAAGGATCAGCGCGCGACAGCCGGCAAAGGTGTCGGCGATGCCCTGCGCCGCCTCGGCGTCCAGCCTGAGCGCGGCCATCACAGCGGCCCCCGCGGAAAGCGGCGCGGCACGCCGGGGCGGCGCGCCTTGGCCGCCTGCGCGCTCAGCGGCAGCGCGACATGCAGCGTGCCCTGACCGCCGCGCCGGATGCGCAGCACCGCCACGCCGCGCCTCGATCCGGTGATCGCGGCCATCGCCGCCGCCGGATCGCCGACCGCCGCGCCGTCGATCGCGAGCAGTTCGTCGCCTTCATACAGGCCATAGATCTGACCCACCGATGCATCCTCCATCTTGCCCACCAGCAGCCTGCCGGCGGCGTCCTTGCGAAATTCGAATCCCAGCCTGAAGCGGCCGTCGCTGTCCAGCCCGCCCGACAGCGCCAGCGCCGCCGCCTTGCCGCGCTCGCCGGCGATGTCGTCATCGGCCTCCAGCGCAACGGCGAGGTCGAGCGGCTTGCCGCCGCGCACGATCCGGATGCCGACCCGGTCGCCCGGCCGCGTCTCGATCAACGCCAGCGACAGGTCGCGCACCACGTCGAGCTTGCGGCCTTCGACCGACAGCAGCAGGTCGCCGATCTTCACGCCTGCCCGATCCGCGGCGCCGCCAGGGGTCACCGCGTCGATGATGAGGCCGCTGTTGCCCGGCGCGCCCAGCGCCTCGGCCATGCCCGCGTCGGCGCTGCTCGCGGTGACGCCCAGCCGTCCGCGCACGACCTTGCCGTCGGCGATCAGCCGGGGCGCGATCCTGGCCGCCAGTTCGGCGGGAATCGCAAGGCCGATGCCGATGTCGAAGATGGTTTCCGGCGGCGTCGCGGTGTTGATGCCGATCACTTCCCCCTCCTCGGTGATCAGCGGCCCCCCACTGTTGCCCGGATTCAGCGCGGCGTCATGCTGGATGAAATCGACCGGCCACGCAACGTCATAGGCGCGGTCATAGCCGCTGACGATGCCCGAAGTGACCGAAAACCGGTTCCCCAGCGGATTGCCGATCGCATAGACTTTCGTGCCCAGCGGCAGCCGGGACGACGATGCGAGCCTGAGCACCGGCAGCGGTGCGTCGGGCACGATCCGCACGATCGCCAGGTCGGTGCGCCCGTCGCGGCCGATCACCGTGCCGGCATAGCGTTTGCCGTCGGCAAAGGTCACCTCGACCCGGTCGAGCCCGGCAACGACATGCGCGTTGGTGAGAATGAGGCCGGAAGCGTCGATGACGAAGCCCGATCCCCCGGCGCTTTCGGTGTCGCCATTCTGCTTGCGCGCCGCCTCGTCCTGCGGGCTGATCGCGACCACCGCCTTCATCGCGCGCGCGATGCCGGTTTCCGGTCCCGCGGACCTGGCGGCGGCCTGCGCGGCCGAAGCCGGCATCGCGGCGGCGCGGGCGGTGGAGGGCAGCACGACGCCCAGACCCAGCGACGCGGCGAGAAACCAGCCGAGCGTGCGGCGACAGAGATTGACGGATTTGCGGGCGGTCATGGAACATCCGGTACTGACTTTCGACCCGGCGTTTCTGTCATTCGGTTCAGCTGGAATCGACGGTCAGGATCAGACACCGTGCGGGTCGCCGCCGTCAGCGGGCGCCGAGCGCCCATGCCGCCCGAACCTGATCGCGGAAGACGATGGTAAAGGCGCCCAGTTCGCTCTGCGCCTGCGCATCGAAGCCGCTGCCCGCACCGGCGCGCGACAGCACCTGCCGCCCCGCCTCGCGCAGCAGCGTGCGCGCGAGCGGCAGTCCGGCCGGATCGTCCAGCAGGAAATTGCCATAGCCCCAGGCGACATTGATGCGCTGTTGATGGTCGGCGCGAAAGGCGGCGCGCGATTCGACGTCGGCGCGCCGATACCAGTCGCGCGCCTGCGCCCGGTCGCCCTCGTCGGCGAGCATCGCCGCCAGGCTGACCGCGGACAAGGCACGGAACTGCGCGCCCTGCCCGCCCAGCGCGCTGGCCGCCTCGTAATTGGTCCGCAGCAGTTCGATCGCCGCCTTGCGCTGTTTCAGCCGCCCCAGCGCGGCGGCGAGATTGTTGCGCGCCATCACCGTGCGCATATGCCCGGCGCCGAATTGCCCTTCGGTGATGACCAGCGTCTGGCGCAGCAGCGTGACCGCCTCTTCATAGGCGCCGAGCCGCGAAAGCACCGTCGCCATGTTGTTCATCAGGATCGCCAGTTCCTCGGGATTGGCGCCGCCCGCCGCGCTCAGCACCGCCTGCGCGCGCTGGAACATCAGCCCGGCTTCCTCCAGATTGCCCAGTTCCATCAACGCCAGCCCGAGATTGGAATAGGCCAGGCCCGTGAAATTGCTGCGCTCGCCGTAAAAGCGCAGCCGCAGCGCCAGCGCCTCGCGCAGCGCGCCTTCCGCCTCGCGATACTGGCCCATCCGCATCAGCGCGACGCCAAGGCCGGTCAGGCTGTCGCCGACATCGGGGCCCGGCCCGGTCGCGCCGCCCGCCGCGCGGCGGATGCGCAGCGTGTCGCGCCAGATCGCCACCGCCTCTTCGGGCCGGTTCTGCTCCTCGACGCACAGCGCCAGCGCCTCGCGCAGCCCCAGCGTCTGCGGCATTGCGGGGCCCATCAGCACGGTCAGCCGGTCGATCCCGGTGCGGAAGGTCCTTTCCGCCTCGGCCAGCCGGCCCAGCCGCATCAGCGCATTGCCCTGCATCAGGCGAAAGAAATTGCCGTCGGCGGTATCGCCGGCGATCGCGACCGCGCGCTCGGCCAGCGGCAGCGCCTCGGCATAGCGCGCCAGCATCGCCAGGTTGTTGGCGCGCCGCGCGACATAGGCGGCGAGCGAAGGATCGCCCGCCAGCAGCTTTTCCGCGCCCGCCAAGGCGATGCGGAACGGTTCCTCG
This sequence comes from uncultured Stakelama sp., assembly GCA_964413495.1. Classification (GTDB taxonomy): domain Bacteria; phylum Pseudomonadota; class Alphaproteobacteria; order Sphingomonadales; family Sphingomonadaceae; genus Sphingomonas. The sequence goes on from CAYPRW010000006.1 coordinate 81,245, forward strand.
GCGGCGCCGTGCTGGCCCTGGCGTTCGAGCACCAGCCCGTACATGAAGTTGGCGACCAGCGACATCTCGCTTTCGACGCCGAAGGTCGCCGCCACTTCGGTCGCGCGCTTCGCGATCGGCACCGCCTCGATCGAGCGGCCGTTCTCGGCCAGCGCAACGCCGTAATAGGCCAGCAGCAGCACGCATTTGTCGAGCGTGTCGACCGTCGCCTTGTCGCCGCCCGCCTCGGCAATGCACGCCTTGGCATCGGGTTCGATCATCGGAAGTGCGCCGCGCGCGTCGCCGCTTTCGAAGGTCTTGGTGAACGCTTCGCTCGGGCTGCGCACCTCGACCTGCGTCTGCCCATGCGCCGCCGTCGCCGCGAGCAGCGGCAGGGTCCAGCTCCAATGACGTGCGCGCATCCGGTCGATCCCCCTTCACCGGTGAAGCTCAACCCTGCGCTACATGCCGGCAACCGACAAGCTCTGACAGGATATGGTATCATTTGACACCATATCGGCGGGCGCGTAGCCTGCGCGCCGACCTTGGAGTGACCGCGATGACCGACCTTGCCAATCCCCTGGGCCTCAACGGCTTCGAGTTCGTCGAATTCACCTCGCCCGATCCCGTGGCGATGGCGGCGCAGTTCGAACAGCTCGGCTTCGTGCCCTCGCACCGCCACCGCACCAAGAACATCACCCGCTACAAGCAGGGCCGCATCAACCTGATGCTCAACCGCGACGCCGACGGCCGCGTCGCGGCGTTCCGCGGCGAACATGGGCCGAGCGCCAGCGCCATGGCGTTCCGCGTCGCCGACCCGCAAGCGGCGATGCAATGGGCGCTGGCGAACGGCGCCCGGCGCACGATCGAGGACGATACGGTCATCGAGGGGATCGGCGGTTCCTATCTCTATTTCATCCAGGACGGCGTCGATCTCTATGCCGACTGGGCGGAAATTCCCGGCTGGCGCGAGGCGGAGGCGGCGAACAATGTCGGGCTCGACCTGCTCGACCATCTCACCCACAATGTCCGGCGCGGGCAGATGCGGGTGTGGTCGGAATTCTACAAGACGCTCTTCAACTTCGCTGAGCAGAAATATTTCGACATCAAGGGCCAGGCGACCGGCCTGTTCAGCCAGGCGATGATCGCCCCGGATCACGCGATCCGCATCCCCTTGAACGAGAGCCAGGACGACACCAGCCAGATCGAGGAGTTCATCCGCCAATATAAGGGCGAGGGCATCCAGCATCTCGCGCTGACGACGCGCGACATCCACGACACGGTCGAGCGGTTGCGCGCGCGCGGCGTTCGTCTTCAGGACACGATCGACACCTATTACGAGCTGGTCGACAAGCGCGTGCCCGGCCATGGCGAGGATCTGGAGCGGCTGAGAAAGAACCGCATCCTGATCGACGGCGATGTCGGCGACGAGGGCATCCTGCTGCAGATCTTCACCGAGAACATGTTCGGCCCGATCTTCTTCGAGATCATCCAGCGCAAGGGCAATGAGGGCTTTGGCAACGGCAATTTCCAGGCGCTGTTCGAAAGCATCGAGCTCGACCAGATCCGGCGCGGGGTGATCAAGGTCGACGCCTAGGAAGATCGGCGCGGAGCGACGTTCGATCCTCATCGCCGAACCGTTCCCCTGCGAAAGCAGGGGGCCAGAGCCAAGGGCGACACCGCTTGTTGCCCTGGCCCCCTGCTTTCGCAGGGGAACAATCCGATTCTACGCTGCCGATTTCGCCTTCGGCGCGGGGTTGGAGAATTCCATCCCCTCATCCACCCCGCCGAATTTCAGCGCCAGCAGGTCGAGCGCGTAATTCTGGTGCACGCGCCACGGCTTGCGGCTGCCCTGTTTGGGGAATCGGTCCATGCCGCGCAGGACATAGCCCGAGGTGAAGGTGAGGAACGGTTCGGGCGTGACGTCGGCCGGCAGGCGCGGCGTCGCCTGGCGCATGCCGCGCCGCTTCATCGTGTTGAGCAGGCGGGCGACATAGGCGGCGGTCAGGTCCGACTTCAGCGTCCAGCTGGCATTGGTATAGCCGAACGACGAGGCGAGGTTCGGGATGTCCGAATACATCATCGCCTTGTAGCCGAGCGACTTCGCCGGATCGACGTGGCTGCCGTCGACGGTGAACGGAATGCCGCTCATCAGCTGCATGTCGAGCCCGGTCGCGGTGACGATGATGTCGGCGGGCAGCAGCTCGCCGGATTTGAGGCGGATGCCGTCCGCCTCGAACCGATCGACATGATCGGTGACGACCGACGCCGTCCCGTCGCGGATCGCGGCGAACAGATCGGCATCGGGCACCAGGCAGATGCGCTGGTCCCACGGATTGTAGCTCGGCGTGAAATGCGTCGCGACATCATAGTCGGGGCCAAGCTCGCCGCGCACCAGCTCGATCAGCCGCGCCCTGGTCTTTTCCGGCTTGCTGCGTGCCAAGCGGTAGAAGAACTGGCCGAGCGCGACATTCTTGAACCGCGTCAGGCGATAGGCGAGCCCGCCCGGCAGCCGGGCGCGCAGCCAGTTGGCGATCCCGTCCTGCGACGGGCGCGCGACGATATAGGTCGGCGAACGCTGGAGCATCGTCACATGCGCGGCGGTCTTCGCCAGTTCGGGCACCAACGTCACCGCCGTCGCGCCGGAACCGATCACCACCACGCGCTTGCCGGCATGGTCGAGCGTCTCAGGCCAGAATTGCGGATGGACGATCTCGCCCCCGAACGTCTCGCGCCCGGCGAATTCCGGCAGATAGCCGGCGGCGTAATTATAATAGCCCGAGCACATGAAGAGGAAATTGCAGGTGAACTCGATCGGCTCGCGATCCGGCCCGCGCTCGACGCTGACCGTCCAGCGCGCATCCGCCGTCGACCAGCTGGCCGCCGTCACGCGGTGCTGGTGGCGGACATGCCGGTCGATGCCATATTCCCGCGCCGTCTCGTCGAGATAGCGCAGGATCGACGGGCCGTCGGCGATCGCCTTGGCTTCCGTCCAGGGCCGGAAGCTGTAGCCCAGCGTATACATGTCGCTGTCCGAACGGATGCCGGGATAGCGGAACAGGTCCCACGTCCCCCCGCTACGCGCGCGCCCTTCCAGGATCACATAGCTGCGGTCGGGGCAATCGCGCCCGAGGAAATAGCCCGCGCCGATGCCGGAAATGCCGGCGCCGACCACCACCACGTCGAAATGTTCGGTCATTCGGTGCTCCGTGGGAGATATTTACGTTGATGTAAGCGACGATCAATCCTCCCCCGCCAGGGGGAGGTGGCGCCGAAGGCGACGGAGGGGGCGGGCGGCGGTGTACTATCACGGGACGCCGCATCCTCCCCCTCCGTCAGGCTACGCCTGCCACCTCCCCCTGGCGGGGGAGGATCGAGGACTCAATAATCCTTCGAATAGCGGATGCCGGCGCTCGATCCGCCGAACGATCCGGTCTGCGAAAGCAGGCTGAGCGCACGGGTCAGCGCGATCTCCAGCTGCACCGCGGTGAAGCCGCGCGCGTCGGTGATGATCTCGACATAGATGTCGTCGGTCAGATATTTGCCCGCCGCCAGCGCCATGCCGCGCCCGGTCGTATCGTCCTCGCCCAGGATGCGCAGCCGGTCGATCCCCGCCGCCGAGCGCAGCTGGCCCAGCGGGTTGAGCCCGCCGCCCGATCCGCGCAGGCCGTTCAATGCCGAGGCGAGCTGGATCGCCTCGGTCGCCGACAGGTTGGTGACCGAGCTGCCGAACAGCAGCCGCGACAGCACCTCGTCCTGCGGCAGCGTCGGGGTCGAGCTGAAGGCGATGCGCGGCATCTGGCCGGTGCCGGTGATGTTAATGATCGCGGTGACGCCCTCGGCCGTGGTGCTCGCGGCGATATTGATCACCGGGTTGGCGAGCGGCCCGCCCTCGAAGCTGACGATGCCGCGCGTCAGTTCGAACCGGCGGCTGGCGAAGCTGTAGGTGCCGCGCACCACGCGCGCCTCGCCGGTCACGATCGGCGCGGCGGAGGTGCCGGTGACCTGCATCCGCGCGCTCCATTCGGATTCAAGGCCCATGCCGCTGACGAACAGCCGGTTGTCGGCGACGATGCTGACGTCGAGGCGGAAGATGCCGCCGCTTGCCCGGCGCGACGGGCGCTTGCCCTGCGCGGTCAGCTCGCTCTTGCGATAGACGCCGGTCAGTTCGGGCACTTCGGCGGCGCCCTGGCGGATGATCTGGTAGCGCGCCTCGGGGATGATGATGCGGCCTTCGATCCGCCCGCCGTCGAGCCCGTTGGTGATGCGCAGCTGCCCGGTCGCGGTCGCGCCGAGCGCCGCGCTGCGCGCCAGCCGCGCGTTGCGGAAGCGCGCGGTGATGTCGATCGGGAAGCCCTGGTCGGCGGAGAGCCCGATCGTGCCGGCCGCGCTGAGCCGGCCGTTGCCCGCCACCGCCTCCATCTGGGTGATTTCGAGCTGGTCCATGTCGAACCGGCCCTCGACCTTCATCTGCGACAGGCGCGTGCCCCAAGTCTCGTTCTCATAGACCATGTTGGTGCCGCGCACGATGCCGGCGATGCGCGGCGCGCGCACCTGGCCCGAGAAATCGGCCGCGATCGCGACCGGGCCGGACACGGTCTGGTCGGCAAAGCCGGCGAGCGAGAACAAGACCGCCGACGGGCCGTTGTAGCGGATGCCGCCCGCGAGCGGCGCCGCCAGCAGCCGCGTCGTCCAGCCGCCCGCGCCGGGCCCGAGCGGCTGGAGCGTCGCGACCATGCGCCCGATCGTGGTCGGCCCGCGCTTGATCAGCGCGCGCGCGTCGCCGCCATCGGGCAGCAGCCGGCCGACGAACGCGATGTCGACCAGGGTCGACACCCCGCCCAGGCTCGACCGGGTGAAGCCGGCGATGTCGAGCCGCGCGATCGCCTGGGGGAAGCTCGCCCCGGTCGGCTGGCGGAAATCGAGCGCGCCGGTCGCCGCGCCGCCCAGGCCGAGGCCGGGGGAGAGCGCGTTGGCGACCGCCAGGTCGAGCTTGTCGAGCCGCAGCTGCATGACGAGGCCGTCGCCCCAGGTCCCGGCCAGGCGCATGCTGCCCTGGCTGAAATCGAGCCGCGTCGGCTGGAGCCGATAGCCGCCCTTCGCGACCTGGATACGCGCGGGCTGCGCGGTCTTGAAGTCGATGCCGTTGGAGCGGCCGGCGAGCGCGACGAGCCATTGATCGGGCGCGAAACGGGCATTGGCGGCGACCCGGAACGGCACGCCCGACGACCCCTCGGCGAACGCCTGCGCGCTGCCGCGTCCGCCGCGATAGTCGATCTTGGCGCGCGCGCGGGCAAGGACGAAGTCGCCGCTGCGCAGGTTCGCGATCTGCGCCTCGCCGGTGATCGCGGGCGCGTCGTCATACAGGATCGCGGTCGCGTTGATCACGGCGCGGCCGATCGTCAGCTCCATGTCGCCGGGGATCTGCGCGTTGCTCGCCGTCGCGCGCACCACCGCCTGCTGGTATCTGCCAGCCGCCGAGAGATCGACATCGCCGTTCAGGCCCGATCCGGCGAAGGCCAGCGCGCCGGCGAACGGCCCGGCGGCGGTCTGCACGATGCGGCCGGTGATGTCGGTGCCGGCGAACCGCGCCTTGCGCACGTCGATGCTGAGTTGCCGCCCGGTGCGCACCAGCACGTCGGCGCTGAACGGCCCATAGCTGGTGCCGCCGGTCGCCGTCACCGCATAGGCCCCGCCTTGCCCGCGGATGCGCGCATTGAGATCGGCGAGGCCGACGCCCAGGCCGGGGCGCGGCGCGCGCAAATTGACGATCGGCGCGGTCATGCTGCCGGTCACCCGCGCGAAGACCGGGCCATAGGCGTTGGAATAGGCGTCGGCATTCAGCAGCAACGCCCCCGCCGGATCGTAGCGGCCCGAGCCGCGCAGGATCTTGAACTGCGGCGCGGCGAGCCGGAGATCGCTGAAATTGACGATGCCGCTGGGGTCGAGCCCGACATTCACCCGCAATATCGCGTTGCCGCCCAGGAAATCGCGCACGCCGCTGTTGAACAGCCGGGTACTGCGGCCGACGATCCGCCCCTTGATCCCCCAGCCGCCGCCCGGCGCGGCATAGAGATCGGCGTCGGTGGTCAGGTTGACGATGCCGATGCCGTCGATCGTGTAATCATTGACCCGCCCCTTGAGCGCGCCGGTGTAGCGGCCGGTGCTGACATTGGCGGCGAGGATCGCGGTGGCGTCGATCCGGTCGGAGCGGATGCGCAGATTTTCCGACAGGATCTGCGGCCCGGTGATGGCGAGGTCGCCGCTCAGCGTGACATTGGTGAGCAGGCCACCGGCCGCCGCGTTCAGCCCCGCGATGCGCGCCGCCTTGGCGCGGATCGGCACGAGGATGCGGTCGGCGTTCACCGTCGCCAGCCCCTCGGCATAGACGCGCTCCAGCCGCGTTTCGCCGAAGCCGATCGCCGCGGCCTGAACCTTGTAATCGACGGTCGGCGTCGCGAACGGCCCGTTCAGCGCCACCGCGCCGATCACCGAGCGGCCGTTGAGATTGGGCGCGATCGCGCCGGGGGTCAGCAGCATCGCCTCGACCCGGAACTGGTCGAACGCCGATCTGCCGAGATCGATCGTGCCGGTGGTGGTCAGCGCCAGCGCATCGGAACGCAGCCGCAGCCGCGTGTCGGCGCGGCGCTGGTCGAGCGTCGCATCGAGCGCCACCTGAAGGTTGGGCGCGGCCAGCCGTTCGACCGGCCCCTTGAGGATCAGGCCGGGTTGAGTCGTGCCGCGAACCTGGACGGCGCCCTTGCGCGCGATGATGCCGAGATCGGCCAGCTCGCCGCCGCCCAGCGTGCCGACCGCGCGGCCGCGCCACAGGCCCCAGCTGCCGCGCCCGTTCACGCGCACCGCCAGCGGCGCTTCAAGCCCGGCCATGCCCGCCACCAGCCCGCCGGCCGGCGCGGTCAGGTCCGCCCGCAGGTCCAGCTTGTTCGCCTCCGGCACCGCGTCGAGCACCAGCGCCAGCCGGTCGCCGCCTTGCCCGCCAAGCGTACGGCCGTTGACGATCACCCGCGCGCGGCGGTCGGCGATGTCGGCCTCCCCGCTAAGCGTCGCGACATAGCGCCTGCCGGCCACCGGCGGCTCCAGCACCAGCCGATCGATCGCCAGCCGCCCGATATCGATGTCGAGATCGGGCAGCAGCGGCGCGTTGGGATCGCCGCCGGGTGCGAATTCCGGCAAGCGCCGCACCGTCACCAGCGGGCTGGTCGCCGATCGCACATCGACCTGGTTGTTGAGGAAGGCGAACGGCCGCCAGTCGACGGCGATCGAGGGGGAGGTGGCGAAGATGCCCTTGGGATCGCTGATGCGCACGTCGCGCAAGACCATCGCCCCATAGATCGATCCTTCGATCCGCCCGACCTTGATGTTGAGCCCGGTGGCGGTGCTGAATCCGGCGAGCCGATCGGCGACGAAACGCTTGCCCGGGCTGGTGTTGAGGCCGAGGATCGCGAGCAGCAGCAGCGCGGCGAGCCCGGCCAGCGCGATGAGCACCCATTTCGCCACGCGCTGCCACAGCGGGCGGCGGACGATGACGGTATCGCCAGCCACTTCAGGTGCCCCCTCGTCCGCCATCAGAAGGCCTGTCCGATCGAGATGTAGAGCGCGACCTTGGATTCGCCCGGCTTGCGCGCGATCGGCGTCGCGACATCAAGCCGCAGCGGGCCGAAATTGGTGTACATCCGCCCGCCGATTCCCGCGCCGAAGCGGATGCTGCTCAATTGCGGAATGTTGCTTTCATAGACCTGCCCCGCATCGACGAACGGCACGATCCCGAAATTGCCGAAGCGATAGCGCGCCTCGATCGCGAACTCGTTGAAGCTGCGCCCGCCGACCGGCCTGCCGTCCGGCGCGCGCGGCCCCAGCTCCTGATAGCCGAAGCCGCGCACCGATCCGCCGCCGCCGGCATAATAGCGCCGCGACGGGGCGAGGTCGTTGCGGTCGATCCCCTGGATCGTGCCGAAACGCGCGCGGCCGGCGATCACGATGCTGTCGCTCACCGGATAATAGGCGGTGCCCTCGATCATCGCGCGCGCATAGGGTCGCGCCGGACCGCGCACCGTCGTCTCCGGGCTGAGATTGGCCTTCACGCGAAACCCGCGCGTCGGGTTGAGCAGGTCGTCGGACTTGTCCCAGCCGGCGAACAGCGGCAGCGCGGCGATGAAGTAATTGCCGCGCTCGCGCGCGCCGCGGCTGAAGTCGAACCGGTCCTCGCGCGTGCCGACCAGCTCGACGCCGAACGCATAGGTCAGCGGCTTCTGCCAGATCGGCGTCGAATCGTACGAGATGCGCGCGCTGAGCGTGCCGGTGAGGCTGGTGAACGCCTCGACGTCCGAGCGCAGCGCCGAGGCGATGATCTGGAAGGTGCGGTCGCGCCGCCCGGCGTTCGATCGGCGGAAGGTCGCCGAGGCGCCCTGTTCCTGCGTGCCGCCGACCGCGGACAGGATCAGTGCGCCTTCGGGCGGGAACAGGTTGCGGTGCGTCCAGCTGACCTCGGCGCGCAGCCCCTGGCCGGTGCTGTAGCCCGCCTCCGCCGCCAGCGTGCGCGCCGGGCCGCGCGTCTGGCGCACCAGCAGGTCGACATATTCGGTGCCGTCGGGCCCCGCCTGCCCCGTCTTTACCGGCTCGACCGAGACGGTCGAGAACAGGCTGGTCGCGATCAGCGCGTCGCGCAGGTCGTCGACCTTGCGGCTGTCGTACAGCTCGTCGCGGTCGAAGCGCGTGAGGATGCCGATATGCCTGGTATCGAACACCGCGTCGCCCGCGGTGCGGATGCCGCCGAAGCTCGACCGCGCGCCCGTCGCGATCGGCAGCGTATAGTCGCCGGTCCGCGTCTCGTCGTCGAGCAGGATGTCGCGCTGGCCGACCTGCGCAAAGGGATAGCCGTTCTGCGGCAGGATCAGGCTGAGGTTCGCCTCCGCCCCCTGCACGCGCACCGCGTCGATCGCCTCGCCCACCTTCAGCGCGAAATTGTCGGCGATCAGCTTCGGCGGCACGGTCGGCCCGGCGTCGAGCTTGATCGAGCCCAGGCGATAGAGCGGCCCCGGCACCGCCGCGATCGTCGCGGTCACCGGGCGCGCGTTACCCCCCTGGCCATCCGGCGTCTGCGCGATCGTGGCGACCGCGCTCGCGTCGTAATAGCCCAGCGAGCGCATCAGCCGCACCGCCAGCTTCTCGTCCTCCCGCGCGCGCGCGCCGATGATCGCGGCGTTGGGCGCGCGCCCATCGCCATCCTCCAGCGCCGAGAGTTCCTCGAACTGATCGGCCAGCCCGATCTCATCGAGGCCGGTCGTGCGGACGGCATAGCGGATCTCGACCGCCTTCTCGTCGTTGACCGGCGCGGCATCGGCGACCGGGGTCGTGTCGAACTGGTCGATCGGCGGCAGCGGCGCGGCGATCTCGGCCTCCTTGCCGGCGCTGTCGAGATCCTCGGCATCGGTGATCGCTTCGACCGGCTGCGGCATCGCCGGGGGATTGGCGGCGGCGCGATCGGCCGGCGCGATCGGTTCGAGCGGCGCGTTCATATCGTCGCTCAACTGCGGCAGCGACTTCTCGAACTCCTCGTCCGGGACGATCGGTTTTTCCGGCGCGCCCTCGACAGGCGGCTGCGGCTTGGGATCGTCGGCCGGCGCCCCCTGGCCCGGCTTGGGCGTGCCGCCGATCTGCGCGAGCGCGCTCGCCGGAACGAGCGCGCTGCTCGCCAGCAGCACCATCAACAGCCGCACACCCGAAATTGCCCTGCCCTCCCAACGGGATCGCGCAACGCGCATCCGCTCGCTAACCCAACGAGCGACCGCGCGGAAGGTTCATGCGGCGGTCAGGACAAATTTTCCTGCCGCCGCATGAACTTGGCTCCGGGCTCAATCCGTGTCGCCGCCGAACCGCAACCGGATGCCGCCATTGAGCACGAAGCCGTCGGTCGGCGCCCAGGCATCGACCGTCCATTGCCCGTCGGCCGCGCGGCTGCGCCGCAGCAGCGGGGCGTAACGGGTCTGGCGGACGTTCAGGATATTCTCGGCATTGACGAACAGCCGCGCCTTGCCGACCGCGATCTCGGCCAGAAAGCCCAGTTCGACATAGGGGCGGCTGGTCGATCGATACGGATCGTCGTCCAGCGATTGCCGGCCGGTATAATAGAGTTCCAGCCCGACGCGGCCCTTGTCGTGCTCCTCCCACATCGCGACCAGGCCGGCGGTGTGGCGCGGCGTCAGCGGCACGGCGCGCCGTCCCCCGGCGGGATCGGGCTCGGTCGCGTCGACATGGACATAGCTGCCGGTCAGCACGAACGAATCCCAGCAGCGGCGCAGCAGCAGTTCGGCACCGCGAATGCGCGTCGGTCCCGTCACATTGACCAGCCGCACGCGATCGGGCGCGACGGTGTCGAGCCGCGTCGCATCGTCCATGTTCGATCCGAACAGCGTGACGTTCGCCTCGATCCCGCCGCGCGCATAGCCGAGATCGAGCGCGGCGGTGGTGGCGGTCTCGGGCTTCAACGCGCCGAGCGGTTCGAGCCGCGCCAGCCCCGCCGCCTCGATTTCCTCGACGAACGGCGTGGGCGCATAGAAGCCGCGCCCGCCCGAGGCGCGGACCGTCCAGAAGCCCGGCTTGTACAGCAACGAGAGCCGCGGGCTGAACCGCGTGCCGTATTCGCTGTGGAAATCGATCCGCCCGCTGCCGGCCAGCGTGACGTCGCGTCCGACATCCTGCTCGATCTGCCCGAACAGGCCGGGCACGCGATAGCTGTAATCGAAGGCGGGAAAGGTCCGCGAGCGGAAGCCGTCGGCCTGATAGGCGATCCCGCCGACCCATGCGGTGCCGCCCGCCTTGCCCACCACCGACGCTTCGGCGAAGACCGTATCGTGCCGGTCGTTCTCGATCGCCGTACCGAAGCGGTGGCGGTGATCCTGCCGCATGCCCGACGCGCGCAGTTGCGCCGAGACGTCGCCGCCCAGCGGCAGCTTGCCGACAATGCCGGCATCGCGCCGGTCGGTGCGCTGGTCCTGCGCGAACGGCCGGCCATCGGGCGTGGTGCGTCCCGGCAGCGTGCCGCCGCGCCGTTGTTCGCCCATCGCGCCGCCGGTCAGGAACAGGCTGGCGCCGGCGGCGTCTTCCCAGAACAGCCGGGGGCGCACCGTCCAGCGATCGTAACCGGGCATGTCGATCCAGCCGTCCCCGTCGAGGTCCTGCCGCCGCTGGCGGTGATAGCCGCCGGTAAGCGACACGCCGAGATCGTCGCCCAGCGGCGTCGCGGCATAGGCGGTCGCATCATGCCCGTCGCGCGTGGTGGCGTTGAGCAACAGCTCGCCCTCGGCCGCCGCGCCCGGCCGGCGCGAGACGAGGTTGATGACGCCGCCCAGCGCCGAAGGGCCATAGAGCGCCGAAGCCGCGCCCTTGATCACCTCGACCTGCCCCAGATCGGTCGGCGGGATCTGCAGCAGTCCGAGCGACGAGGCCTGCCCGCCATAGAGCGGCAGCCCGTCGGCCAGCAATTGCGTGAAGCGCCCGTCCATGCCCTGCACGCGAATGTTCGCCGCGCCCAGCGCCGGGCCGGTCACCTGCACGCGCAGCCCGCCGGTCTCGCTCAGGATCGTCGCCACGTTGCCGGGGCGCATGAGGATCTTCTCCTCGATCTCCTCGCGGACGATCACCTCGACGCGGACGGGTTCGTCCTGCACGCGGCGGTTGGAACGGGTGGCCTGGACGACGATCTCCTCGCCTGGCTCGGCCTCGACGGCAGGCGGGGTTTGCGCGGTCTGCGCAACGGCGGACAGGCTGGTCAGCACGGCGCTGCTCGCGACGAGCGCGCGCGGAATCGGTGATCTCATGATGCATTCCTGAATCGAATGAACGACGGCACGGGCCGGAACCCACGCGACGAAGCCGATTCAGGCTGCGGGCGGTTGCAGCGGCGGCGCCTGCGCGTGCGACCGCAGCGGCGCGGCGCGAGGCGGAAAGATCGATGACGTCCGCGCGACCGGCACGCCGGTCGCATTGCCGGCACAGGGATCGGGCGCGACCGGACAATGATGGTGTCCGGCATGCGCGGGTTCGCCGGGCGCATCGCGATCCGCCGGCAGCTCGTCGGACGCGCCGGCGAACTGGACCGCCCGCGCCTCCTCATGCGCCCAGGCGGGCGCCGCCGCATGCAGGCCGCACCAGAACAGCATGACGATCAGCAAAAGGCGCAACGGCGAACCCATGCCGCGCGCCTTATCGCTTCATCCGGCGATCGACTAGCCCGCGCGCGCGATCTGCGCGGCGGCGGTCTCGACGCGCTCCAGCATCCTGCGCAGCAGGATCTGCTCGTCGCCCGACAGGCTGGCGAAGATGCGGCGTTCGAACTCCAGCGCCTGCGGGGCGATCTGGCGGTACAGCGCCCAGCCGTCCCCGCTCAGGTCGAGCAGGTGCGAACGCTGGTCGTCGGGATTGGGCGTGCGCGTCACCAGCGCGCGATCGTGGAGCGAGATGGCGGCGCGGCTGACCGTGACCTTGTCCATCTGGGTGCGGCCGCACATCGCCTGCTGGCTCATCGATCCGAATTCGGCCAGCACGCACACCAGCCGCCATTCGGGAATGCGCAGCCCGAACTGCGCGTGATAGGCATTGGCGATGGTGCCGGACACGCGGTTCGACGCCACCGACAGGCGGTAGGGCAGAAACGAATCCAGCTTGAGCGTGGCCGACATGGCGCATGCCATGCCGAGTTCGCGGGCCGCGCGCAACCGCGGCGTTGCGTCACGACGACCATCGCGGGACAGCGCGCGGACGCGACGGCCCGCGATTGGCGGACGGCGGCGGTCGGGCTATGCACGCGGCGATGAAACGGACGGGCCAGGCGACGATCAACGATGTGGCACGGCTGTCGGGCGTGTCGAAAAAGACGGTCAGCCGCGTCATCAACCGATCCCCGCTGCTGAACGAGGAAACGCGCGAGCGGGTCGAGAAGATCATCGCCGATCTGGGCTATGTCCCCAATCCGCAGGCGCGCGCGCTGGCGCTGCGCCGCAATTTCCTGATCGGCCTCATCCACGACAATCCCAATCCGCACACCGTGCTGAACGTGCAGCACGGCCTGCTGGAGGTGCTGCGCGACACCGAGTTCGAGCTGATCGTCCATCCGGTCGATCGCGGATCGCCGACGATGCTGGACGACATCCGCCGCTTCGTCGAGCGCCAGCGGCCGTTCGGCGTGATGCTGCTGCCGCCGATCTCGGAGAACGACGCGCTCGCCGCGCTGTGCGCCGAACATGGCGTGCGCTATGTGCGGATGGGGTCGGCGGCATTCGACGTTCCCGCGCACATGGTGGCGTCGAACGACCAGGCGGCGGTGCGCGGCGCGGTCGACCACCTGATCGCATCGGGGCATCGCCGGATCGGCCTGGTCGCCGGGCCGCGCGGCTTTCGTTCGGCGCTGGAGCGGCAGCGCGGCTATGAGACCGCGTTGCGCGACGCCGGGATCGCCATCCAGCGCACGCTGATCGCACATGGCGACTATACGTTCGAATCCGGCATGCGCGCCGCCGAACGCCTGCTCGACCTGTCGCCCCGGCCCACCGCCGTCTTCTCGTCGAACGACACGATGGCGGCCGGCGTGCTGCACACCGCGCGCCATCGCGGGCTTGAGGTGCCGCGCGACCTTTCGATCGTCGGGTTCGACGACACCTCGATCGCATCGCAGATCTGGCCGCCGCTCACCACCGTGCGCTGGCCGATCGCGACGATGGCGCGGGCCGCCGCGCTCAAGCTGATCGATGCGGACGAACATGGCGAGGGCGACGATTCGCTGTTCGTTTCCACCCTGATCCATCGCGCATCCGTGGCCGCGCCCCCCGACCGCTAGGCCCTGTCCAACCGCGCGGCGCGAAGCTAGCGTGGCGGCATGAAGACGTTACGCGATCCCGCCGATGCGCTGGCCGCCGGCCTTGCCGCGATCCGCGCGGAATTCCAGGTTCCCGCCGCCTTCCCGCCGGCCGTGCTGGCGGCGGCGCAAGGCGCCGCGCGGCGCATGCCGGACGCGCATGCCGACTGGACCGCCCGGCCTTTCGTCACGCTCGACCCGGCGGGCGCGACCGATCTCGACCAGGCGTTCGCGATCGAGGCGGCGGGGCGCGAGCTGATCCTGCATTATGCCATCGCCGATGTGGCGTGGTTCGTCGAGGAAGGCGGGCCGATCGATACCGAAGCATGGGCCCGTGGCGAGACGCTGTACCTGCCCGACGGCAAGGCCGGGCTGTATCCGCCGATCCTGGCGGAGGGCGCGGCGAGCCTGTTGCCGGACGGGCCGCGTCCCGCGGTGGTGTTTTCGGTGCGCGTGGCGGCGGACGGCGCGGTCAGGCTGGACGCGGCGAGCCGCGCGGTGATCCGCAGCCGGGCGAAACTCGCTTATGCCGGCGTGCGCGACAGCGATCTGCCGCCGGGCTTCGCCGAGCTGGCGGCGCGCATCGAGCGGGCCGAGGCCGAACGCGGCGCCGCGCGGGTCGATCCGCCCGAACAGGAACTGGCGCGCGCGGCGGACGGATCGTTCGCCCTGGCGTTTCGCGAACGGCATGCGTCGGAAGCGCGCAATGCCGCGCTCTCGCTCGCCTGCAACATGGCGGTGGCGGACGCGCTGATCGAACACCGCACCGGCCTGTTCCGCGTGATGGCCGAGCCCGATGACGGCGCGGTGCGGCGATTGCGGCTGACCGCGCGGGCGCTGGGCATCGACTGGCCCGAACAGGCGACGCTCGGCCAGTTCGAACGGACGCTCGATCCCGCACGGCCCCAGGACGCCGCGCTGATGCTGGCGATCCGGCGGGCGGGCAATGGCGCGGGCTATCAACCCTATCGCGCCGGCGAGACGCCCTGGCATGCGGCGGTCGCCGCGCCCTATGCCCATGCCACCGCGCCGCTGCGGCGGCTGGCCGACCGCTATGTGGTGCAGGCGGCGCTGGCGGTGGCGAACGCGCGCGCGGTGCCTGAGGCCGTCGAGGGGGCGTTCGCGCGGCTGCCCAAAGTGATGGCGCGTGCCGACGCGCTGGCGGCAAGGATCGACCGCGCGGTGATCGACATGGCCGAAGCGGTGATGCTGGCCGGGCGCGCGGGCGCGGCGTTCGCGGCGATCGTCACCGACATCGGCGAACGCGGCGCGGCGATCCAGCTGTGCGACCTGCCGGTCACCGCGCGGATCGATGCGGCGGGACTGACGCCGGGCGACGCGGTCGGGGTAAGGTTGACGCAGGCG
This sequence comes from uncultured Stakelama sp., assembly GCA_964413495.1. Lineage (GTDB taxonomy): Bacteria > Pseudomonadota > Alphaproteobacteria > Sphingomonadales > Sphingomonadaceae > Sphingomonas. Next base: position 96,459 of record CAYPRW010000006.1, read on the forward strand.
GACCCGGCGGCGCGGACGATCCGGTTCGACCGGATCGGCCCAATCCTCGGCCAAGCGCGCGGATCGCGCCGCTGACCAGCGTTTCGGCGAGCCACCCCACCGCGGCGCCGGCGATCACATCGGTCACGAAATGGGCGCGGCGCGGCAGCTGGACCGCGGCGACGGCGAATGCGGCGACCGCCACCGGGACGGCGAGCCGGGGATGTTCCCGCGCCAGCGCACGGCCCACCGCCACCGCGCCGGCGGTATGGCCCGATGGAAAGGACGACCACGGGCCGTCGTTGCGGGCGTCGTCGCCGGCCGCTTCGCGTACATAGCGGCCGTCCTCCAGCATCTTGTGCGGACGTGTGCGGTCGATGCGGCGCTTGATGCGCGTCTTGATACCGGTGGCGACCAGCTCGCTCGCCAGCATGCGCAGGCCGGTCCGCAACAGCACCGGGCGACGCAGCAGCAGCCCGGCGGCGGCGGTCGCGGCGCTGAGCGCGATCAGCGGCGGCTGGTCGGCGATCTCGCTGGCCGTGCCGAGCGCGGCGACCGCCGGATGGTCATGGTGATCGCCAAGCCGCGTGGCGACCACGGCGTCGACATGCTCGATCCGGCTGGCGGCGCGGGCGGTGGCGGGCGGCTGTCTGGTTCGGCGCATCCACCGTTAAACCGCCGGACGCGGCAAAGGTTCGCGGCGGTTCCCATTCGCCGCGCACGCCGCTAGGGGCGCGGGATGGACGAGCCGCAGAAATTCCGCCGCCTCTATGGCCGCGCCAAGGGCCACAAGCTGCGCGCGGGGCAGGCCGCGCTGGCCGAGGCGATGCTGCCGCGCGTCGCGGTGCCGGCCACCGGCCCGCTGGACGCGCCGACGCTGTTCGGCGAGGATCGGCCGCTCGAGCTGGAGATCGGCTTTGGCGCGGGCGAGCATCTGGCCGGCCAGGCATCGGCGCGGCCCGATCGCGGCTTCATCGGTTGCGAACCGTTCCTCAACGGCGTGGTCGGCGCGCTGGGGCATATCCGCGATCGGGGCCTTGGCAACGTGCGGCTGCACATGGGCGACGCGCTGGACGTGATCGAGCGGCTGCCCGACGCCAGCCTCGACCGCGTCTACCTGCTTCACCCCGATCCGTGGCGCAAGGCGCGGCACGCGAAGCGGCGCATGGTCAATCACGGCCCGCTCGACCTGATCGCCGCAAAGCTCAAGCCGGCGGGCGAGTTTCGCCTGGGGACCGACGATCCCACCTATTGCCGCTGGTCGATGATGGTGATGAACCAGCGCGCCGATTTCGAATGGCAGGCGCGCACCGCGCAGGATTTCCTGACCCGCCCCGCCGACTGGCCGGAAACGCGCTATGAACGCAAGGCCCGGCGCATGGGGCACGAAGTGTGGTATTTCCGCTATCTGCGCCGCTGATCGCGGGCAAATGTCGGCTTGGGAATGTGCGTGATGCGGCAGGCGAGATCGGCCTCGCCCGACGCCACGACATAATGGTCGCCGGCATCGGCGATGCCGGTCGTGAACACCACGTCGCGCAGGTACAGCTGATGTTCGATCGGGCGGGTCAGCGCCGGGTTCGCTTCGAGCAACGGGGCATGTTCGGTGTGGATCACGCGGGAAGGATCGTCGCGATCGAGCAGCGACCAATAGGTGCGATAGATGCCGACCGCGTCGTTCGGCTCGACCCCGTGCCACAAGGTCAACCAGCCCTCGCCGGTCAGGGTCGGCGGGGCGCCGCCGCCCATCCGCGCGGTGGCGAGCGTGGCGGCATGGGGGCGGATGCCGGGATCGGGATGCGGCCGCCAGTGCAGCGCATCGGGCGAGGTGGCGAGGTTGATCGACGGCCCGGCGCGCCATTCGCTGTCCGGCGGATAGGCGAAATAGAGGCTGCCGAGCGGCCGCGTCTGCGCCCAATAGCGCCCGCCGATCAGCCCTTCGAAGATCAGCATGTCCTTGTTCTGGTGATCGAGCACGATCCCCTCGAACGTGAAGTCGAGCCCATCGTTCGAGCTGTAGAGCGTGGTCGAATGCCGTTCGGGGCTGACCGAACAGGTCGTCATCAGCCAGCGGTCGCCCACCTTGGACACGCGGGCGTCCTCGATCCCATAGCATTGGAAGCCGGCTTGCGGAGCGATCGCCTTGTCATAGTGGAAGGCGACCACCGCCAGCCCGTCGGGCGTCAGTTCGACCGGCAGGATCCATGACAGCGACGTCAGCCCCATCACCTTCCACCCGCCGCCGCGCACCTGGAATTCGCGCGGATCGGTGGTGTCGACCCGATCGAGCGGCCAGGCGTCGACCAGGTAATCGCCGTCGTGCCAGCGGATCGCGTGGATATGCCCGTCATGGACCGGCCGGCGCAGCGCCTGCGCCACGCGCACGAACATCGCCAGATTGCCGTTGGGCAGCCGCGTCAATGCCGGGTTGAACGCGCCGAGCACATAGGTTTCCGCATCCAGCCGACCGGCCAGTGGCGAGCGCGACAGATCGATATCGTCGGGGACCAGCACCAGCCGGTCGATCGGGTAAGCGGGCATGCGGGCCTCCTGCCGGACTGTGCTTCAAATGCCCTGATCGGCCAAGGTTCCGCCAGCGCGGATTGCACTGCGATTGCGCGGGGCCAGGGAATTTAAGACGGGCGTCTACAATTCGACGGACCCTGTGTAATAGGCGGCAATGTCCTTGCGTCCCCTTTGCCTCGCTTTTGCCGCGGTCGCCGCGCTGGCCGGTTGCGCGCCGCGCGCCGCCGCGCCCATCCCCGCCGCGCCGCCGCAAGCCGCCGCGCCCGCCGGTCAGGGATTCGTCGCCGCCGCGCATCCGCTGGCGGCGCAGGCCGGGCTGGACGTGCTGCGCCGGGGCGGATCGGCGGTCGATGCGGCAATCGCGATCCAGGCGATGCTGGGGCTGGTCGAGCCGCAGAGCTCGGGCCTGGGCGGCGGGGCGTTCATGGTGCGGTACGATGCGAAGACGCGCGCCGTCACCGTCTATGACGGGCGTGAGACCGCGCCGGCCGGCGCCACGCCGGACATGTTCCTGGATGCCGGCGGCAAGCCGCTGCCCTTTCCCCTCGCCGTGCTTTCGGGCCGGGCGACCGGGGTGCCGGGGGTCGTGCGGATGCTGGCGACGGCGCATGCGGCGCATGGCCGGCTGGCGTGGCGAGACCTGTTCGGCGAGAGCATCGCGGCCGCCGAACGGGGGTTCGCCGTGTCCGCGCGGCTGGGCCGGTTCGTCGCTTCGAACACGCCGCAGGCCGGGGCGCCCGACGTCGTCGCCTATTTCCGCAACGGCCGGGGCGAGCGGATCGCGGCCGGCGAGACGCTGCGCAACCCGGCCTATGCCGCGTTCCTGCGCCGGCTTGCCGCGCAGGGGCCGGATGCGCTGTACACCGGCGAGACCGCGCGCCGCATCGTCGCCCGGGTCCGTCAGGGTGAGCTGGCCGGGACGATGACGCAGGCGGACCTGGCCGGTTATCGCCCGGTGGTGCGCGAGGCGGTGTGCGGCGGCTATCGCGTCTATATCCTCTGCGCGCCGCCGCCGCCTTCGTCCGGGGTCGGGCTGTTGCAGCTGATGGCGATGATCGAGCGGACCGACATCGCCGCGCGCGGCCCGGACGACCCCGCCACCTGGGTCAAATACGCCCAGGCCAGCCGGTTGATGTATGCCGACCGCGACGCCTATGTCGGCGACGTGCCCGGCGTGCCGGTACGCGGCCTGCTCGACCCCGGCTATGTCGCCGCCCGCGCCGCGCTGATCGGCGAGCAGGCCGGGCCGCCGCCCGCCGCCGGGACCCCGCCCGGCGCGGTCGCGGCGCGGATCGACGCGACCCGCGAGGTGGCCGGCACCTCGCACTTCATCGTCATCGACGGCGCGGGCAATGCCGTGTCGATGACCACGACGGTCGAAAGCATCTTTGGCAGCGGGCGGATGGTCGACGGGTTCTTCCTCAACAACCAGATGACCGATTTCGCGTTCGTGCCGCAGGGGCCGAACGCGATCGCGCCCGGCAAACGGCCGCGATCGTCGATGGTGCCGACGATCATCCTGCGCCGTGACCGCGCCCTGGCGGGGGCGATCGGATCGCCGGGCGGCAACGCCATCCTGGCCTATGTGTCCAAGGCGCTGATCGGGATCATCGACTGGCACATGCCGGTCGCCGACGCCATCGCCCTGCCCAACCTGATCGCGCGCGGATCGAGCGTGACCGGCGAGGCCGACAAATTCGCCGCGCCGTTGCTGGCGGCGATGGCGCAGCGCGGCGTCACCCTGCGCGCCGGATCGGGCGAGGATTCGGGGCTGCACGGCGTGTTCATCCGCGACGGGCGGTTCGACGGCGGCGCCGATCCGCGCCGCGACGGGGTGGCGCGCACCATCATGCTGACGGCGCCGCGCTGAGCGCGCGTCGCGGCGCGGGTGCGGCGCGGTTGCCGCTGCGCCGCCACATCGGCCTTGCCAGCCGCGCCGCCAGCCCCGGCAGGCCGGGGCGCACGAACAGCCAGTCGCGGATCGCGGGGCCGTTCGCCGCGCCGATCACGCGCTTGTACCCGCTGTCGCCCGCGCCCCAATCGACCGCGACGATGCCATCGTCGAGCGCGCGGACGAGGTTGCGATAGTAAAGCAGCTTGCCCGGCGAATGTTTGCCGACGCGCGGATCATAGCTGTTGGCGATGGCGTATTTGAGGGCGCCGGCGTTGAGATCGAACGAGAAGGCGACCGGCGCGCCGTCGATGCGCAGCAGCGCCGCCCACATCATTTCCGCCACCACGGGATCGGCGGCGGCGGCGCGCCAGAAGGCGCCATGGCCGCCATCGGTGAATTTGGCGTCGGCGCCGTCGGTGCGGTCGGCGATCCAGCTGTTGCGTTCGATCGCGGCGAGATCGTCGAACGCCTGCGCCGTCCAGTCCGCGCCGGAGACGAACGACCAGTCGAGCGCGCCGTGCTCGCCCAGATGCTTTTCGTGGAAGCGGTTCTTGCGCAGCGTCGAATTGCGCGGCCACGTCCCCTCGGCACGCAGCGCGGCCATGTCGAGCAGGAAGCTTTCGGCGACGAACCGGTCGAGCGCGACCCAGCCGCGCGCGGCGGCGGCGGCGCGCAGGCCCCGCAGCGCGGGATCATCGTCATACACCGGGCCGAGGCGCAGCGCATTGGCATGCCTGCCCAGGCGATCCAGCGCGACCTCGAACGCTTCGGTGCCGGCGTCCTGTGCCACGGGAAAGCTGCGGAACGGCCAGTAGCAACCGGGGACGGCGGCGATCCCGAGCGCGGCGGGACCGGCCGGGACGAAGGGCAGCGCGAGTACCGGGGCGCCTTCACGCAGCACGGTGAGCGTGCGCGCCCTGTTGGGAGAGGAGGCGCCGCCATAGGCCGCGAGCGCGGCGGCGAACCAGCCATAGCGCAGGAAACGGTGCGTGGGCGCGGCATTGCCCGCGACGACGTCGAGCGCGCTGGCGAGGCCGTCGCAGAGGTTGACGGTGAGCAGCGGCGGCAGGCGCGTGAATTCGGCGAGCGGCATGGGTCTCGTCATTCGTGGGGCCTTGTCATAGCATGCCCGCTTAGCGCGCAACCGTTACCAAGCCGTGGCCGTCGAGCAGACAGCCCGTCTGATTCCCCGCGAAAGCAAGGGTCCAGAGCCTCAGGGGGAATTCGTTGCGGCCCTGGGCCCCTGCTTTCGCAGGGGAACGGGTGTGTTCGCTGCGGCTGGGCTTGGCTGGGCGGCCATTGCTGGCATAAGCTTTCGCCATGGCACCCATGCTTTCCACGGTCGCGGCGACGATCCAGGTTTCGATCGCGCCGGTCTTTCTGTTGGCGGGGCTGGCCGGCATCCTGAATGTGCTGGTCGGGCGGATGGCGCGCGTGGTCGACCGCGCGCGGCAGATCGAGAAGCTGCACCCCGTTTCCACCGGCAGGGAGCATGACCGGCATGTGTGGGAGCTGCGGCTGATCGACCGGCGGCTGTCGGTCATCAACACCTCGATCGCGCTGTGCGTGGCGAGCGCGGTGGCGATCTGTCTGGTGGTGGCGCTGATGTTCGTCGCCGAGCTGGTGCATCTGGACATCGGCGGATGGGTGGCGGTGGCGTTCATCCTGTCGATGCTGTTGCTGACCGCCGGGCTGATCGCCTTTCTGTTCGAAATCCGGCTGTCGATGCGCGCGGTGCATGTGCGCGAGGAATTGCTGGAGCTGGACGAGAAGGCACGGCGCCTGGGGTGGCTGCGGCGGGATTAGGGCGCGTGGCTGCGGCGGTATTAGGGCGCGTGGCTGCGGCGGCCGTGAACGAACCGATCCGGTTCGATCTGGCACCCGCGTGCAACATCGGAAAGTCACGAACGTCACGCCGCTATCGCGCGTCGCGCGGGCGAAGGTCGGGGTCGGCGGGGAGCAGGGGATCGGCCAGGATCTCGCGCCCCTGTGCCAGCGGGACGGGCGTGTAGGTGAAGGGATTGATCCGATCGGCCGGCACGTCGCTGTCGGTGAGCGCGGCGAGGCTGGTGTCGAGCGCGGCGCCGGCGGCGGCGCTCCAGTGCATGATGCGGCTCCAGTGATCGCCGGCGCCGCCGAAGCCGACGGGGGCGAGGCGCGTGAGGAGATAGATCAGCAGCTTGTCGGAGGGCTGGCGGACCTCGCCGACGAGTTCGCCGTCCTTCCACATCTCGCGCACCGCGCCCTTGATCGCGCGTTCATAGGCGGTGGTCATGAGCCGCGCGGCGGCGAGCTGGAGCGCCTGGTCCCACGCCTTGGCGAAGGCGCGGCCCTGCGGGTGGTTGCGCAGGCGATAGGCCGAGCGCGGGGCGATCTGTGCGGCGTGCGCGGCTTCGGAAATGCAGCCGGTTTCGGCGAGCGCGGCGAGGAAGGTGCGCTGGCGTTCCGCGGTCCAGCCATCGTGGCGGGCGCGGAGTTGCGCGGGGGTGTAGGTGGCGAGGGGGTCGGTGGTGTCGGGGGTGGGGTGGTCGTGTTTCATGGGGATGGCTCCTGTTGGGTTGGAGCCGGGAATTTAACCGTTTTGGTTCGTGTAGGAAAATGATCCGTTTGCTGGGAGGATACTTTCGCGTCGATGGGAGATGCCCTATATTGCCTGACATGAAATCGCTGACCGATCCCGCTGACAAGATCGCCGAGGTGCCTGGCGCGCCTGAGCGCGGTTATGCCGCATGGAAGCGGACGAAGGTCGAGCGGGGACTCGATCAGGCGCGTGATCGCGAGGCAATGATCCCGGCGACGCAACTGCTGCGCGACCTCGGGCTTGAACGTTAATTTCACGCCGCAGGCGCGGGACGATCTGTTGGCGATCCGGGGCTGGATTGCCGAGGATGACGAGCGCGCCGCCGACCGGGTGATCGCGCGGATCGTGCAAACGGCGATGATGTTCGGGCAGTTTCCAATGCTGGGCCGTGCCGGACAGGTCGAGGGGACGCGTGAGTTTTCGGTCGTCGGGCTGCCGTATCTGATCGTCTACCGGATCGAGAACGAGACCGAGCTGGACGTGCTGACGGTGTTGCATACGCGGCGGAGGTGGCCGCCGGTTTGACGCGAAGAGCCGAGCGCGAGAAGTTGGTGAAACGCTATCTGGTAACGTTTAAGCCAAAGCCTCATCTAAATGCTGAACAAATTCAGTAGTATCAGCAAAGTAGTTTCTAAATGTAATTCTGAGATTTTCAAAGTTATCTGCACGTACCAAAACTATGTCGGCTTCACCCTCACGCTCCCGTTCGAGAGCATTATATTTATCAATCGCCATACTGACTGAACTATATGGTAATATTTCTAGATCGCTCTGATTTTCATTGTCCTGAGATACAAAAGGAAAAATCAGAATATTATTCATTTTAAAGTCGATATTAACTACTTTTGAATTTACCTTTCTAAATAGCTGTAAGATACGGGTCTCATCTTCAAGATGATAAAACCGCTCTCGGAGTTCTCTATCTGAAATATCCGGAAAGCAGGAGGTAAGTCCTTCAAATTTCCGCGCCAAAATTTCACTAGATACAGCAAAAAAATCTATGAACTCCTGCGCACCCTGTCCAAATTTTGGGTTGTTATGCGTAAGAAGGCCCGCGACTTCTACTGCAGTTGCCCAAGAGTGCTGTAACAAAGTTCGATACTGAATTTCAATTAGAAGCCCTTTCCACGGGCTAGCCGCTGCCGATCGACTCTCATACTCATATACGTCGTGGATGCCGCGATATCCATCGGGCTTCGGATGAGTAATGTAGTTCCAACGCTCCTCTTCAACACTTCGCCTCGTATGGGCGAAGCGAGCACGATGCACATCTTGGCGAAACAAATTCAATGATGCGACATCAGGAAAAATTACTCGACATCCGGCAATGTCGTGCATTCTTCCCAACTGCATCTGCGGAAACCGCTGGAGTTTGTTGATAATCGTCGCGCGACGCTTCAACCTTGTCCCGACCACAATATCAGTCCCGCGTGATCGCCTACGCAAATTAACTTGAAATGTGTTGATTACCCATGCGTGAGATGCTCGCCAGTTCTCGAGCGCCACTGTATCCATAATATTACCTTGGCGCGCAGCGATGCGCGCGCCCGCTTTAGTAACTTGTTTTCGAGAATATCGTGGTTGGACGAACGTGGCTGCCATCGATCACTCCGCCGCCACTGTCCCGTCGAACAACCCGCCTTCCGCCGCATCCTCGTTCGCCGCCGGCACGACCTTCGCCTTCTGCCGCTTGTCGAAAGAATCCCACACCTCGTTCCAATTCCCCTTGGTCGCGCCCTTTGAATATTCGGTCGCGCGGGTTTCGAAGAAGTTGGCGTGTTCGACGCCGTTGAGCAGCGGGGTGAGCCACGGCAAGGGGTGTTCGTCGATCATGTAGATCGGTTTCAGGCCCAGCTGGTTCAAACGCCAGTCGGCGATGAAGCGGATATACTTCTTGATCTCCTTGGGCGTCATGCCGGGGACCGGGCCCTGTTCGAACGCCAGGTCGATGAAGGCGTCTTCGAGCCGCACGGTCGTCTGGCAGACGTCCATGATGTCGTCCTTCACCGCCTTGGTCAGGCAGTCGCGTTCCTTGACGAAGGCGTGGAACAGGCGGGTGATGCCTTCGCAGTGGAGCGATTCGTCGCGGACCGACCATGACACGATCTGGCCCATGCCCTTCATCTTGTTGAAGCGCGGGAAGTTCATCAGCATCGCGAAGCTGGCGAACAGTTGCAGCCCCTCGGTGAAGCCGCCGAACATGGCGAGCGTCTTGGCGATATCCTCGTCGGTGTCGACGCCGAACTTCTGCAGGTAATCGTGCTTGTCCTTCATCTCGCTATATTCGAGGAACATGCCGTATTCGCTCTCCGGCATGCCGATTGTGTCGAGCAGGTGGCTGTAGGCGGCGATGTGCACCGTCTCCATGTTCGAAAAGGACGCGAGCATCATCTTGATCTCGGTCGGCTTGAACACGCGGCCGTATTTCTCGTGATAGCAATCCTGCACCTCGACGTCCGCCTGGGTGAAGAAGCGGAAGATCTGGGTGAGCAGGTTGCGTTCGTGATCGGTGAGCTTTTGCGCCCAGTCGCGGCAATCCTCGCCCAGCGGCACCTCCTCAGGCAGCCAGTGGACCTGCTGCTGGCGCTTCCAGAATTCGTACGCCCAGGGATATTCGAAGGGCTTGTAGGTCTTGCGGGCTTCGAGAAGGGGCATGGTCGGTCCTTGGGCGTTTATCGGTTGGAATAGGTGAACACCGCCGCGAAGCCGGTGAGGAACAGGCCGAGGGCGAGCAGCATCATGCCGGCGATGCGCGTGGCGTAGGTGGCTTGCGGGCTTGCGGCGCGGCGGCGCAGCAGGGTGGTGCCGGCGATGCCGCTGGCGAGGCCGAGGCCGGCCTGGAGGGCGAGGGCGAGGGCGCGCGTCATTCGCGGACCTTCACCACGCGTTCGCGCACCACCACCTTCTTGCCGCGATGCGCGCCGACGCCGAACACGCAGATGCCGAGGAAATAGCCGAAATCATACCAGCCGCCATTGTTGGGCACGGCATAGACCGCGACCTCGGGCATGAAGAGCGAGAGCACCCAGGCGACCGGGAAGATGAAGCCGTGCCACAGACCGGGCAGGAAACCCGGCGCGGTGGGGGCGACTGTGCTCGCGACCTGCTGTGCGCAGGCGGCGAGGCTCACGAACGCGGCGAGCGGGAGAAGGCGAAGATAGGTCATGTGACGGTCTCCTTCGCCTTCTCCCCGCCGGGAGAAGGCGCTCAGCTTACTGGCAGGCCAGGCATTCGTCGTAATCGGTGCTCTCGCCCAGGTTGAACTGCGGCGCGTCGATCGTGTTGTCGGCTTCCACGCCGCCCGCGAAGCCGGCGCGCTGCACCGACTTGCTGCGCAGGTAATAGAGCGACTTGATGCCCAGCTCCCACGCGCGGAAATGGAGCATCAGCAGGTCCCACTTCTCGACATCCGCCGGGATGAACAGGTTCAGCGACTGCGCCTGGTCGATGTACGGCGCGCGGTCGCCGGCCAGTTCGAGCAGCCAACGCTGATCGATCTCGAAGCTGGTCTTGTAGCAGTCCTTCTCTTCCTGGGTCAGGAAATCGAGATGCTGGACGCTGCCGCCGCGCTCGAGGATCGAATTCCACACATTGTCGCTGTTCTTCGATTTCTCGATCAGGATCTTCTCGAGATACGGGTTCTTGACCGAGAAGCTGCCCGACAGCGTCTTGTGCGTGTAGATGTTGGCAGGGATCGGCTCGATGCAGGCGCTGGTGCCGCCGCAGATGATGCTGATCGACGCGGTCGGCGCGATCGCCATCTTGCAGCTGAAACGCTCCATCACGCCCATGTCGGCGGCGTCGGGGCACGGGCCGCGCTCGACCGCGAGCTGCATCGAGGCTTCGTCGACCTGCGCCTTGATGTGCTTGAAGATGCGCAGGTTATGCGTCTTGGCCATCGCGCCTTCGAACGGCAGGCCGCGCGCCTGGAGGAAGCTGTGGAAGCCCATCACGCCCAGGCCCACGCTGCGTTCGCGCGCGGCGCTGTACGCGGCCTTTTCCATGCCCGGCTCGGCGCGGTCGATATAGTCCTGCAGGACATTGTCGAGGAAGCGCATGACGTCCTCGATGAAGCCCTTCTCGCCCTTCCACTCGTCCCAGGTCTCGAGGTTCAATGAGGAGAGGCAGCAGACCGCGGTACGCTCGTTGCCCAGATGATCCTTGCCGGTGGGCAGCGTGATCTCGCTGCACAGGTTCGAGGTCGAGACTTTCAGGCCCAGATCGCGGTGATGCTTGGGCATGTTGTTGTTCACATGATCGGCGAACACGATGTAGGGCTCGCCGGTCGCGAGGCGGGTTTCGACCAGCTTCTGGAACAGCGCGCGGGCGTTGACGCTGCCGCGCTCGCTGCCGTCCTTGGGCGAACGCAGCGTCCACTCCTCGCCGTTGCGCACCGCTTCCATGAAGGCGTCGGGGATCAGCACGCCGTGATGCAGGTTCAGCGCCTTGCGGTTGAAATCGCCCGACGGCTTGCGGATTTCCAGGAACTCCTCGATCTCCGGGTGCGAGATGTCGAGATAGCAGGCGGCCGAACCGCGGCGCAGGCTGCCCTGGCTGATCGCCAGCGTCAGCGAATCCATCACCCGCACGAACGGGATGATGCCGCTGGTCTTGCCGTTGAGCCCGACCGGCTCGCCGATCCCGCGCACATTGCCCCAATAGGTGCCGATGCCGCCGCCCCGGCTGGCGAGCCACACATTCTCGTTCCAGGTGTCGACGATGCCGTTGAGGCTATCGGGCACCGAATTGAGGAAGCAGCTGATCGGCAGGCCGCGCCCGGTGCCGCCGTTCGACAGCACCGGCGTCGCCGGCATGAACCACAGCCGCGAGATATAGTCGTAGATACGCTGGGCGTGGGCGGCATCGTCGGCATAGGCGCTGGCGACGCGCACGAACAGGTCCTGAAAGGTCTCGCCCGGCAGCAGGTAGCGGTCCTTCAGCGTATCCTTGCCGAATTCGGTGAGCAGCGCGTCGCGCGAATGATCGACCTCGACCGGGAAGATGCGCGGCGCCACCGTCTTGGTGTCGAGCCTGGCCTTCTTCGCCTTTGCCGGCGCAGACTTGATCTCGGCGCTGGCCGGCGCGGGCGCCTCGGCGGCTTCGGCTTCGGTCACGGCTTCATTCACGCTCGGTTCCTGCTGTTCCCTGAAGTCCATCTCTATGCCCGCCCCTGCGCCTGCTTTCCGGATCACGACTCGGGGGCGAAGCGCGATGATAGCACCGCACGTCCGCGGGCGTGAGAACAAAAGATGTCCATTCGCCCCGCCCAAGGCAGTAGCGGGCGTACGCCGCGATATGGGATCGCGGCGGGCGTTCCACCAGTGCTTGGGTTTGTCCCCCTGTGTGACCACTAGAGATTGTGTCAGATCGGGGGGCGACGCAAGACGGTAAATGAAAGTTTGAAGACTCGGTTCGTCGCTGATTTGAGTCGGTTCGTGGCACGCCGACCCGGTCGGCGGGGGCGCGACGCGCGGACCTTCCTCGGCTTTTCAGAAAGCAAGAGAACGAACGCGGAACCGCAAAAAAACCTGTCCCCGGATTCATCCACAGGAAAAGTCGAAACGACGTCGCAACGGTTGGCAGTTCAGCCGCGCGACAGCTTTGGCGCGATAGCATCGTTCGTCCGCCCCAACCGCCGGAGCCCGAGACGATGCGAATCGCGCTGCCCGTCCTGATCGCCCTGCTCGCCCTGCCCGCCGCCGCGCAGATCCGCGATCCGTCCGGCGGGGTGCGCTGGCCCGCGCCGCGCCCGGCATTGCCCGGCATCTCGCGCGAGCTGAGCCAGGCCGATCGCATGATCCGCGCCGGGCGCGACAGCGGGCAGCTGTCGCGCCGTGAAGCGAGGGCGTTGCGGCGCGAGAGCCGGCAGATCGCGGCACTGGAAGCGCGCTATGCCAATGGCGGGCTGTCGGACAGCGAGCGGACCGAATTGCAGAACCGCGTCGCCGCGCTGCGCAGCGTCACCGGGGCACGCCGCGCGAACTGATCCGGGCGGAAATGCGGCGCGCGGATGAACGCCCGATGAAGCGCGGCGCGGATGCCGCGTCCGGCGCGGGTTCGGCCCGCCGCTGCCCCGGCACGGCCTGCCCCGATCCATCGCCCGCGCCCGCGTGAGAGGCCGGGCCGGACGCGGCAACCCGTGGCGCCGTCCAGCCGTTTCAGCGGTCAGGTTCATGGCAACATGAGGAGGAACCGATGAAGACGATACTGACCGCGACCGCCGCGCTGGCCGTGCTGGCCGTTCCCGCGATCGCCGGGGATCGCCCCGACCCGGTGTTCGACGACAGCAATTCGCACTATCTCGACTATAAGACATCGATCAGCGAGGCGAAGCGCGAGCTGCGCAAGGATCTGGCCGATGCGAAGGACGAAGCCGACCGGGTCGACGCCTATGCCGAATATCGCGCCGAACTGGCCGATGCCGAAAAGGATTTCCGCAAGGAAATGGCCGAAAAGGGCATCGCCCTTCCCGCCAACCTGCGGCGCGGCCAGGTGATCATCGACCCATCCTGAGCCGCGCCGTCGCGCCGCCCCGGCGAGGCCGGGACGGTGCGCGGACGGCGATGCGCCGCCGCCGCAGTGCCAGGCCCGGATCAGCCATTCAAGCCTGGCCTTCCAATCAGGCCCGCCTATCGGGCCCACCCATCAAGCCATGCGTCGCGCCCGGCGCATGCGCCTGGCGCCGCGGGGCGGCGCGATCAATCGCACCACCCCTGGCGCGGACCGCCGCGATAGGGCCGCGCCAGTCCCTCGGCGACCAGCGTGTCGCCGACGCCGCGCCCGTCGATCGCGACGATGCGCAGCTTGCGGCCGTAACGATCGGTATCGCGGTCGATCGCCTGAAGCGTGATCGCCCCGCCGTTGAGCAGCGCGTGCAGCCGCTGCGTCGCCGCCTCGCCCAAGGCCGCCTCTTGCGCGCAGCGCGCGGGATGGGTTTCGGGCGTGTCGATATCGGCGACGCGGATCTTTTCCCCGTCCATCCAGAACGTGTCGCCGTCGACCACGCAATCGCCGCCGCCGCCGCTGTGACACAGGCCGAAACTGGCGCGAACCGGCGCGGCCGCGCCGGTTCCCGTCCCGATTCCTGCCCAAGCCGGGTCCGCCGCGCCGGGCGGTTCGGCGGCCGGCGGACCGGGAAGCATCGTCCAGGCCAGGCCGCCGGCAAGGCCCGCGATCAGCACGCCGGCAAGATCGCGGCGCAGGCGGCGGGTGGCGCGGCGCGGGCGTGAGCGCGGATAGGGATTGGCGCGAGGCCGGGGGCGGTACAGCGGATGCTTCATCAATCCGCGATCCTAGCGTTCCGCGATTCCCAAATCCCTGCCGGACGACGCGGGATCGGCGGTGAAATCCGCCGAAACGGATCGGCCGGATATATCCATATCGGATTCACTCCACGCCAAATCGGACCCGCGCCACATTATAGCAACGGGTATGGAAAAGGAACGGGTCGTCTTTCTGTGCGCAAGCTGCGCGTCGCCCAGCATCACGCGCGAGGCATGGGCCGCATGGGATGCAGAGGCGCAATGCTGGAACCTGGCGGAATTGTTCGATTACGCCTTCTGCCATCACTGCCACCGGCGCACGCAGATCGAGGAACGGGCGGCGGAGTGAGCGCCGAGAGGTGGCGCGCGGCGGTGCGGCGGTATTGAGCGCCGGTGGATCGAGTCGCCCGTGAATTGAGCGTCGGCGGATCGGGTCGAACGCCGATCCAGCGATCCAGACCTGCGCCGGTTTCCGGCCAAGGCCCAAAGCCTCAAAGGCCCAAAGCCTCAAAGCCTCAAAGCCTCAAAGCCTCAAGCGCCCAAAGACTCAAAGACTCAAGGGTCATGTCGCACCGGCGGGAGTCCCTATCTGGCGAATCCGGCGGCGGAGTCGCGACGGCAGCGTCAACGGGTTCCCGCCCGCGCGGGGATAACGGGCCAGGACGATGGGTGCCAACCGGATCGGCGATCCTTGATCGTGGCGTATCATTCCCGCGGGCCGAAAAGCCATGCAGCGCCGTCGTTGCGGGTCAGGGCCGGGCCGCTGGGCACGGGTCCCCGCCCGCGCCGCATGCCATCGGGATTTCGGGGCGCCGCCTGCCGTGCCCTGCCCCGCGCCCGTTCTTCGCACCCATTCTTCACGCCGCCCGCCGCGCTGCGATCGATGCCGCGCGGCACATGCGCGTCGCGGCCGACGGCGTCACTTCTTGCGCTTGAAATCCACCGCGACGACGTTCGACCCGTCCTCGACCGGGGCGGCGACGGGGCCGTCATTCTCCGCCTCGTCATGCGGATCGGGGCCGTCGGGATCCTCGGCCGCCTGGAAGCGCAGCTCGAAATTCACCGCCGGATCGTGGAAGCCGGTGATCGCCGCGAACGGAATCACCAGCAATGACGGGATCTGGTTGAACGACAGCCCGACCGAGAAGCGCGCGTCATCCACCTTCAGGTCCCAGAAGCGGTGCTGGAGCACGATCGTCATCTCGTCCGGGAAGCGTTCGATCAGCCGGTCGGGGATGTCGACGCCCGGCGCGCGCGTCTTGAACGTGATGTAGAAATGATGCGCGCCGGGCAGCGCGCCGGTCGCCGCGACCTGATCGAGCACGCGGCCGACCACCGCGCGCAACGCCTCCTGCACGATCTCGTCATAGGGAATCAGGCTGTCGGGCACGCTACCGGTCATGCCCCATGACCTAACGGCCCCGCCGTTGCGGTCAAGATGAAGCGGCCGGTTTGCGATGCGCCGGGCGGCATGGCGATCGATCAGGACCGAATCGCGGGCGCGCCGCCGCGCGATCGACATTGCGCCCGCGCGCAGCGGCGCTATGGAGCGGCCATGCGCACCGCGACGATCCGCCGTCAGACCAGCGAAACCTCAGTCGAGGTCACCGTGAACCTCGACGGCACCGGCGCCTTTGCCGTTTCGACCGGCATCGGCTTTTTCGACCATATGCTGGAGCAGCTTTCGCGCCATTCGCTGATCGACCTCGACGTCAAGACCGTCGGCGACCTGCATATCGACCAGCACCACACCGTCGAGGACACGGGCCTCGCCATCGGCGCGGCGGTGGCGCAGGCGCTGGGCGACAAGCGCGGCATCCGCCGTTATGCCGATGCGCTGAGCCCGATGGACGAAACGCTGACGCGCGTGGCGATCGACATTTCGGGCCGCCCGTTCCTGGTGTGGAAGACGCAGTTCAGCCAGAAGCGGCTGGGCGAGATGGACACCGAGATGTTCGAGCACTGGTTCCACAGCTTTGCCCAGACCGCCGGCGTGACGCTGCATGTCGAGACGCTGTACGGATCGAACAACCACCATGTCGCCGAGGCCGCGTTCAAGGGGCTGGCTCGCGCGCTGCGCCAGGCGGTGGAGATCGATCCGCGCAAGGCGGACGCGATCCCGAGCACCAAGGGAAGCCTGTGACGCGGATCGCGCTGATCGATTATGGCGCGGGCAATCTCCACTCGGTCCACAATGCGCTGAAGGCGGCGGGCGCACGCGATATCGCGGTGACCGCCGATCCCGATATCGTCGCCCGTGCCGACCGCATCGTCCTGCCCGGCGTCGGCGCGTTCGGCGCGTGCGCGGCGGGGCTGCGCGCGATTCCCGGCATGGTCGAGGGACTCGAGCGCCGCGTGCTGACCGAGGGCGCGCCGTTCCTGGGCGTGTGCGTCGGCATGCAGCTGCTGGCGCGGACCGGCGAGGAGCTGGGCACGCATGCCGGGCTGGGCTGGCTGGAGGGGACGGTGCGTCCGCTGCCCGCCGGGGCGGTGCGCGTGCCGCATATGGGGTGGAACGATGTCGTTCCGGTGGTCGACCATCCGCTGATCGCACCGGGCGAGGCCTATTTCCTGCACGGTTTCGCCTATGCGGGCGAAGGCGTGCTGGCGACGACCGAACATGGCGGCGCGGTGACCGCCGCGATCGGCCGCGACACTTTCGCCGGGGTGCAGTTCCACCCCGAAAAGAGCCAGGCCTATGGCCTGGCGCTGCTCGAGCGTTTTCTGAGGTGGACCCCGTGATCGTCTTTCCCGCCATCGACCTGAAGGCCGGCCAGGTCGTACGCCTGGCCGAGGGCGATATGGCGCGCGCCACCGTCTATGGCGAAGACCCCGCCGCGCAGGCGCGCAGCTTTGCCGCGGCGGGGGCGAGCCACCTGCATGTCGTCGACCTGGACGGCGCGTTCGCGGGCGAATCGGTGAATGGCGCGGCGGTGGCGGGCATCGTCGCCGCCTTTCCCGGCAGGGTGCAGCTGGGCGGCGGCATCCGCAACCGCGCGTCGGTGGAACGCTGGCTCGACCTCGGCGTCGCGCGGGTGGTGATCGGCACCGCCGCGCTGGACGACCCCGATTTCGTGCGCGCCGCCGCCGCCGCGCATCCCGGCCGCATCGTCGTGGCGGTGGATGCGCGCGACGGCTTCGTCGCGACCAAGGGCTGGGCCGACATTTCCACCGTGTCGGTCGCCGATCTGGGGCGGCGGTTCGAGGATGCCGGGGTGGCGGCGCTGCTGTTCACCGATGTCGGGCGCGACGGGCTGCTGAAAGGATGCAATGTCGCCGCGACGGTGGCGCTGGCGGCGCAGGTGGCGATCCCCGTGATCGCGAGCGGCGGCGTGGCCGGAATCGAGGATATCCATGCGCTGGCCGGCCGGCCGGGGATCGAGGGCGTCATCACCGGGCGCGCGCTGTATGACGGGCGGCTCGATCTGGCCGAGGCGCTGAAGGTGGCGGCGTGACGGTACGCGCGCGCGTCATCCCCTGTCTCGACGTCGCCGAGGGGCGCGTGGTCAAGGGCGTGAACTTCGTCAATCTGCGCGATGCCGGCGATCCGGTGGAGCAGGCACGCGCCTATGACGCGGCCGGCGCCGACGAGCTGTGCTTCCTCGACATCACCGCCAGCCATGAGGCGCGCGGCACGATCATCGATGTGGTGCGGCGCACCGCCGAAGTGTGTTTCATGCCGCTTACCGTCGGCGGCGGGGTGCGCGGCGCGGAGGATGCGCGCGCGCTGCTGCTGGCGGGGGCGGACAAGGTGGCGGTGAATTCCGCCGCGGTTTCGCGCCCGCAGGTGGTGAGCGAGATCGCCGACCGGTTCGGCAGCCAGTGCGTCGTCGCATCGGTCGACGCGCGGCAGGTGGCGCCCGGCCGCTGGGAAGTGTTCACCCATGGCGGGCGCAAGCCGACCGGGATCGACGCGGTCGAGCATGCGCTGGCGCTGGCGGAGCTGGGCGCGGGCGAGCTGCTGCTGACCTCGATGGACCGCGACGGGACGCGCGAGGGCTATGACCTCCTGTTTCTCCGCACCGTCGCCGATGCCGTGAACGTGCCGGTGGTGGCGAGCGGCGGCGTCGGCAATCTCGATCACCTGGTCGCCGGGATCCGCGACGGGCATGCGAGCGCCGTGCTGGCCGCATCGATCTTTCATTTCGGCGAGGCGACGATTGCCCATGCGCATGCCGCGCTGGCGGCGGCGGGCATTCCGGTGCGATCGCACGTGAATTAACGCTTTGGCAGCGCGCGCGGCGCTAGACCGGGCGGCATGCTGCGCGCGCTTGCCTTCTTCCTGTTCTTCTGCGCGATCCCGACTTTCGCCGCGCATACCGGCGAGGTCACGCGGCGGTCTATGCCCGAACTTTCAGACCTGGCGCTGGCGGGATTCGCGGCCTGCGGCGTCTGGCTGGCGCAGCGCGCGATGCGCCGCCGCGCCCGCAACGCGCGCAAGCAGGATTGACAGCGCGGCGCGGCTGACCGACTGCCGCGCCATGGCCGCCGACATTCTCGACACGCTGGAACAGGTGATCCGCGAACGGCGGACCGCCGACCCATCCACCTCCTATGTCGCGAAGCTCACCGCCAGCGGCCGCGCCAGGATCGCGCAGAAGCTGGGCGAGGAAGCGATCGAAGCGGCGATCGCGGCGGTGCGGGACGACCGCGCGGGACTGGCCGGCGAGGCGGCGGACCTGATCTTTCATCTGCTGGTGCTGCTCGCCGATATGGGCCTTTCGCTCGACGATGTGCGCGCCGAGCTGGCGCGGCGCGAAGGCGTGTCGGGCATCGACGAAAAGGCCGGCCGCCCGGGAGCCTGAACATGCCGATCGACGCGACCCTGCCCTATGACGACCAGAATATCTTCGCGAAGATCCTGCGCGGCGAGATCCCGTCGAAGCGGGTTTATGAAGATGCGTTCGCGATCGCCTTTCACGACATCAATCCGGCGGCGCCGACGCATCTGCTGGTGATCCCGACCGGCGCTTATGTCTCGTGGGACGATTTTTCGGCGCGCGCGAGCGACGCGGAGATCGCCGGCTTCGTCCGCGCGGTGGGCATCGTCGCGCGTGATGCCGGGGCGGTCGCGCCGGGCTATCGCCTGCTCGCCAATATCGGGGCGGACGCAGGGCAGGAAGTGCCGCACCTTCACGTCCATGTCCTTGCCGGCAAGCCGCTGGGGCCGATGCTGGCATGATGAGCCGAACGGCTTGGGGGGATTGCGCGCCCCCGATTTGCGGCTAGGCTCCACGCTTTCGCAACCGGCATCGCGTCAGAGCGCGGGGGACAATCATGGCAACAGCACCCAATCGGGGAATCCTTGCGCGCATGTTCGCGCGCAAGTCGATCGCCCAGGTCCAGCGCGAGAGCGCGACGAGCGAGCTCAAGCGCACGCTCGGCAGGTGGAATCTCCTGCTGCTCGGCGTGGGCTGCATCATCGGCGCGGGCATCTTCGTGCGCACCGGCAGCGCCGCGGCGCTGCATGCGGGGCCCGCCGTGCTGCTGTCGTTCGTCGTCGCCGGCATCGTCTGCGCCTTTGCCGGGCTGTGCTATGCCGAACTCTCCTCGACCCTGCCCGTCTCGGGCTCGGCCTATACCTATGGCTATACGACGCTGGGCGAGTTCGCGGCGTGGATCATGGGGGCGCTGCTGCTGCTCGAATATGGCCTGGCGGCGTCGGTGGTCGCGGTCGGCTGGGGCGGGTATGTCGTCAGCCTGCTCGCCGATTTCGGCCTCCATATTCCCGCGCAATTTACCGGGCCTGCGGGCTATACGCTGATGAAGGACGGCGTACCGGTGCTGGTCGACGGGCAGACCGTGACGACGATCTTCAACCTTCCCGCCTTTCTGATCTGCATCGCGCTCGGCATATTGCTGGTGGTCGGCGTGTCCGAATCCGCCAAGGTCAACAACGTCATCGTCGCGATCAAGGTCAGCGTGCTGACCGCGTTCATCGTCGTCGGCGGCCTGATCGTCCTGGCCAATTTCGGCGAGCTTTCGGCCAGGAACTGGGCGCCGTTCATCCCGCCGGCACAGGGTGACGGCAAGTTCGGCGTCGACGGCATCATGCGCGCCGCATCGATCGTCTTCTTTGCCTATATCGGGTTCGAGGCGGTCTCGACCGCGGGGCAGGAAGCGCGCGATCCCAAGCGCGACATGCCGTTCGGGATCATCGGATCGCTGCTGGTGTGCACCGTCATCTATATGCTGGTGGCGTCGATCATGACGCTGCTGGTGCCGTACAACCTGCTGAACGTGCCCGATCCGGTGGCGGTGGTGGTCGATCATTTCGGCGCGAACTGGGGCTGGCTCGCCAAGACGATCAAGGTCGGCGCGATCATCGGCCTGACCTCGGTGGTGCTGGTGCTGATGTATGCGCAGACGCGCATCTTCTATACCATGGCGCGCGACGGGCTGCTGCCCAAGGTGTTCAGCCGGGTCCATCCCCGGTTCCAGACACCCTATGTCAACACCATCCTGGTGGCGATCGTCACCGCGGTGGCGGCGGGCTTCTTCGACATCAACGTGCTGGGCGACATGACCTCGGTCGGCACGCTGGCGGCGTTCGCGATCGTCTGCCTGTCGGTGATCTACCTGCGCCGCTCGGCGCCCGATCTGCCGCGCGGGTTCAAGGTGCCGCTCTATCCGGTGCTGCCGGTCCTGGGCATCCTGTCGTGCATCTACCTCATCACCACCGTGCCGTGGGACGTGCTCAAATTCTTCCTGTGGTACATGCTGGGCGGCGTGGTGCTGTATTTCGTCTATGGCATGCGCAATTCGAACCTGCAGCATGGCGAGGCGCAGGACCCCGGCCCCGACATGGGCGAATATGTCGCGCCGGTCGGCGAACAGCCCTGACCGGCCCGCGCCGCCGCAATGAAAACGGGGGAGGTTGCGGCCTCCCCCTTTTTGTTGCGGGGGCCCTTTTGCAGACGTTGCGCGTTTCGTTCAGCCGAGGCGGGCCGCCAGCGCCTTCAGATCGGCTTCCGGCCGGGCGCCGAAATGCGAGATGATCTCGGCCGCGCAGGCCGCGCCCAGCTTCAGCGACGTCTCGACATCCGAGCCCCGCGCCTGGCCGTGGAGGAAGCCCGCCGCGAACAGATCGCCCGCGCCGGTGGTGTCGACCACTTTCTCAACCGGATCGGCGGGCACGGCGATGCGGTTCCCCCCGGTCACCGCGATCGCGCCCCGTTCGCTGCGCGTCACCACCAGCAGCGGCACCTGGGCGGCGACCTTCGCCACCGCCGCCTCGAAATCCCCGCTTTCGGCCAGCGCCAGCAGCTCATTCTCGTTGGCGAACAGGATGTCGATCAGCCCGTCGGCGATCAGCTTACGGAAATCGTCGCCGTGACGCGAAATGCAGAACACGTCCGACAGGGTGAAGGCGACCTTGCGCCCCGCATCGCGGGCGATGGCGATCGCGGCGCGCATCGCCCGGCGCGGCTCTTCCGGATCCCACAGATAGCCTTCGAGATACAGGATCGCGCCGCCCGCGATCAGATCGCGGTCGAGCGCCGCCTCGGGCAGGAATTGCGAGGCGCCGAGAAAGGTGTTCATCGTGCGCTGGCCATCGGGCGTCACGAAGATCAGGCAGCGCGCGGTGGCCGGCTGGCCGGCGCGGACGGCGGTGGCGAAATCGACCCCCGCCGCGCGCAGATCATGGCCGAACACCTGGCCCAGCTGATCGTCGGCGACCTGGCCGATGAACGCCGCGCGGCTGCCCAGCGCCGCCATGCCGGCGACGGTGTTCGCCGCCGACCCGCCCGACACCTCGCGCCCCGGCCCCATCCGGGCATAGAGCGCGTCGGCCTCTTCCGGTGAGAAGATCAGCTGCATCGAGCCCTTGGCGACGCCGATCTCGTCGATGAAGCTGTCTTCGGCCTGGGCCAGGATATCGACGATCGCGTTGCCGATGGCGACGACGTCATGCGTGGGTGCGGTCACTTGGGTCTCCGGCGAAATCGATCGTCCGCGCGCCTAGTGGAGGCCGCGTTTCCGCGCAACCGCGTTGACTTGGCCACGCCCCCCGCCCATCCAGACCCGCGATGCTGAACGCGCTGTTTCTCTCGCTCGGCCAGCTCGGCGACCGGCGCATCCTGGCGGTGCTGGCCAAGTCGCTGCTGCTGACGCTGGCGATCTTCGTCGCGCTCGGCGCGGGCGTGGTGCTGGCCGCGCGAGCCGTAGCCACACAGGGATTCGCGGCGAGCGCGGGCATGGCCGGTCTCGCCGGCGCGGCGGCGGCGATCGTCGCGGTGTTCGGCGCCTGGCTGATGTTCCGCGTGATCGCCATCGCGGTGATCGGCCTGTTCGCGGACGAGGTCGTCCACGCGGTGGAGGCAAAACACTATCCCGCCCGCTTCAGCGCGGCACGCGACGTGTCGTTCGCGCGCTCGGCGGCGATGGGATTGCGTTCGGCGGGTCGTGCCTTGCTCGTCAACCTGCTCTTCGCACCGCTTTACCTGCTGCTGCTCGTCACCGGGGTGGGCACCGCGCTCGCTTTCTTCATCGTCAACAGCTGGCTGCTCGGCCGCGACCTTGGCGACATGGTCGCGGTGCGCCACCTGCCCGCCGCGCAGCTCAAGACCTGGCGCGCCGAGACGCGGATCTGGCGCGTCACGCTCGGCGCGGCCGGGACCGCATTGTTCCTGGTGCCGCTCGCCAATTTCCTCGCGCCGATCCTGGGCGCGGCGATGGCGACCCACCTGTTCCATCGGAGGACCGATCCTTGAGAATTTTCGCTGGTCTGGCGGCGTTGGTCATCCTGTCCGCCTGTGGGGCGACCGCGCCGCCGCCCGTCACGCGCGCGGCGCCGATCCCGGTGCCGCAGCCGGGCATGGCCGCGCTCACCACCGTGCTCGGCCAGAACGCCGCCGGGCTGATCGCGCAATTCGGCAAGCCGCTGCTCGACGTGCGCGAGGGGAGCGCCCGCAAGCTGCAGTTCGGCGGGCCGATCTGCGTGCTCGACGCCTATCTCTATCCGCCCCGATCGGGCCGCGGCGATCCCACCGTCACCTTCGCCGAGACGCGCCAGCGCGACGGCAGCCCGATCGACCAGTCGAGCTGCGCCGCCGCGCTCAGGGCGAACCGGGGGAAGTAGAGCTAAAAATCCTCCCCGGCACGGGGAGGGGGACCATGCGAAGCATGGTGGAGGGGGCTTTCCACACGGGGCATGCCCAGCGGCGGGCCCCCTCCACCCCGCCCTGCGGGCGCGGTCCCCCTCCCCGTGCCGGGGAGGATTTTTGAAAGCCTTTCCCTCGCCCATTCCGCCGCATCGCGCACCACCGGATCGGGATCGCTCAGCAACGCTTCGACCGGCCCGGCCAGCGCCGGGTCGCCGCTGTTGCCCGCCGCGATCAGGCAGTTGCGCACCATCCGGTCGCGCCCGATGCGCTTGATCGGCGAGCCCGAAAACACCTGCCGGAACCCCGCATCGTCGAGCGCGAGCAGATCGGCCAGTTCCGGCGCGGTCAGCTCGGCGCGGGCCAAGAAGGCGAGATTGGCAGCGGCCGCGTCGGCGAACTTGTTCCACGGGCATACCGCCAGGCAATCGTCGCAGCCATAGATGCGGTTGCCGATCGCCGCGCGAAATTCGTCCGGGATCGGCCCGGCATGCTCGATGGTCAGGTAGGAAATGCAGCGTCGGGCATCGAGCCGATAGGGCGCCGGGAAGGCGTCGGTCGGACACGCCACCTGGCACGCATCGCACGATCCGCACGAATCACGACCGGCCTGATCGGGCGCCAGATCGAGCGTGGTGTAGATCGCGCCGAGGAACAGCCAGCTGCCATGATCGCGGCTGACCAGGTTGGTGTGCTTGCCCTGCCAGCCCAGGCCGGCCGCTTGCGCAAGCGGTTTTTCCATCACCGGCGCGGTATCGACGAACACCTTGAGATCGCCGCCGGCTTCCCGCGCCAGCCACCGGCCGAGCGCCTTCAGCGCCTTCTTGACCACATCGTGATAGTCGCCGCCCTGCGCATAGACCGAGATCCGCCCGCGCGCCCCGGCATCGGCCCGCGCAAGCGGATCGAGCGTCGGCGCATAGCTCATGCCCAGCGCGATCACGCTGCGCACGTCCGGCCACAGCCCGGCCGGCGCCTCGCGGTGATGCGCGCGTTCCGCCATCCAGATCATGTCGCCGTGCCGCCCCTCGGCCAGCCATTGCCGCAGCCGCTCGCCCGCCCGCGGCGCGGCGTCGGCGCGCGCGATGCCGCACGCGGCGAAGCCCAGCTCGACCGCCTTTTCGCGGATTCCGGCTTCAATGCTTGCATCCGGCACGCGCCCATTCATCCGCTTGGTTCCCCTGCGAAAGCAGGAGCCCAGAGCCCCAGGCGATGCGCTCGCCCTCCCTGGGCCCCTGCTTTCGCAGGGGAACAGCGGAAGGAATATCCACCGATCGCTTCGAGTGACTTGCCGGAGTGCATCGCCGCCCGCTACCACGATGCGAGAGCCAAGGGGATGCCCGTTGCACAGTGAAATGGCGGTCACCGCCACCGGTCTGGTAAAGCTGTTCGGCGAACGCCGCGTGGTCGACGGGGTCGATGTCGCGGTGCCGGCGGGCATGATCTATGGCGTGCTCGGTCCCAACGGCGCGGGCAAGACGACGACGTTGCGCATGCTGCTCGGCATCATCGAGCCCGATGGCGGCGCGCGGCGCGTGCTGGGCAGCGAGCGGCCGCGCGAGGTGAGCGACCGCGTCGGCTATCTGCCCGAGGAGCGCGGCCTCTATCCCAATATGAAGACGGTGCAGGCGATCGCCTTCATGGGCGCGCTGCGCGGCCTGGACTGGAAGACCGGGCGCAGGCACGCGGTCGAGCTGATGGACGCCGCCGGCCTCGGCCATGCCACCGATCAGAAGATCCGCAAGCTTTCCAAGGGGATGGCGCAGCTGGTGCAATTGCTGGGATCGGTCGTCCACCAGCCCGACCTGCTGGTGCTGGACGAACCGTTTTCGGGGCTGGACCCGGTCAACCAGGAACGGCTGGAAAAGCTGATCCTGGCCGAGCGCGATCGCGGCGCGACGGTGCTGTTCTCGACCCATGTGATGGCCCATGCCGAGCGATTGTGCGATCGGCTGGCGATCATCGCCGGGGGCAAGGTGCGGTTCGAAGGGACGGTGGCCGATGCGCGCGCGACGCTGCCGTTCAAGGCGCATTACGTGCCGCATTTCCCCAATGATCGCCTGCCGCTGCTGCTGCCCGCCGACGCGGTGCGTGAGGGCGACGGCTGGCGCTTCACCCTGCCCGACGAAGGGATCGAGGCGTTGCTCGTCAAGCTGATCGACGCCGGTTACGGCATTTCCGGCCTGTCGATCGAGCGGCCCGGCCTGCATGACGTGTTCGTCAACATCGTCGGGCGCAAGGCGCTGGAAGCGGCGGCGGACGGGGCGGTCGCGGCATGAGCAACCTTGCCCGCCTGACGCGCCAGACGCTGACCATCGCGCGGCGCGATTTCATCGCCACGGTGTTCACGCCGACCTTCCTCGTCTTTCTGCTGGCGCCGTTGCTGATGGTGGCGTTCGGCACGATCGGCGGGCTGGGCGCGGCCAGCATCTCCAAGGGCGGCGGCGACAGGGCGCGGATCGCGATCATCGCCGATGACGCGCACGCCGGCGCGCTGGCCGAGATCGATCGTCAGATGCGGGGCATCTATCGCGCGAACCAGCTGCCCCCGACATTGCTGATCGAAGCGCCCGGCGCCGACCCCGAACGGCAGGCGCGCGCCGTGTTCGAGCGCAAGGAGATCCAGACCTATGCCGTGCTTCATGGCCCGCCCGAGCGGCCGCGGATCCTGTATGGCCCGGAAGGGGAGCGCGCGGCCAACTATCTGGCGCGGCTGACGGAACAGCTGCTGCTGACCGAAAGGGCGGGCACGACGCGCCCGCTCAGCCGGCCGACGCGCATCGCCATCGAACGGCGCGGCCCCAGCGCGGGCGGACAGAACCAGGCGGCGTTCTTTGCCGTGTTCGGCCTGTTCATGGTCTCGCTGATGCTGGCCGGCCAGGCGGTCGGCACGATGGCGGAGGAACGGTCGAACAAGGTGATCGAGATCCTTGCCGCCGCCGTCCCGCTGGAAAGCGTGTTCTTCGGCAAGCTGGTCGGCATGTTCGGCGTGGCGCTGCTGTTCCTGATCTTTTGGGGCACGGTGATCTTCAACATCGGCGCAGTGCTGCCGGTGCAGTTCGCCGGGCGACTGACCGACCTTGTCCCCGCCGTCGGCCTACCGATGTTCGTCCTTCTGTTCTTCGGCTATTTCGTGATGGCCTATATGCTGCTGGGCGCGGTCTTCCTGGGGGTGGGCGCGCAGGCGTCGACCCAGCGCGAGCTGCAGATGCTGTCGCTGCCGATCACCATCTTTCAGGTCGCGATGTTCGGCTTTGCATCGGGCGCGGCGGCCGACCCGCAGGGCTGGATGGCGACCGCGGCCGAGCTGTTCCCGTTCAGCTCGCCCTTCGCCATGGCCGCGCGCGCCGCCAATTCGCCCGAACTGTGGCGGCACGGGCTGGCGCTGGCGTGGCAGGCGCTGTGGGTGGCGATCACGGTGAGCATCGCCGCGCGCCTGTTTCGCCGCGGCGTTCTCCAGTCCGGCAGTCCCAGGCTGAAGCTGGGGCGCCGGCGCGCGGCGGTTGCGGCCGACGGCGATCCCGCGAACTGAGCGGCTGGACCGCCGGCGTTTGCGCCCTACATTCGCGGCGATGAGCAGCGACGATCCCGAGGTGACGCCGGCCGCGACCGTGGTGATCGTGCGCGAGCGCGGCAGCGGCCCGCCCGAACTGCTGATGGTCGAGCGCGCGGCGGCAATGCGCTTTGCCGGCGGCGCGCTGGTGTTTCCCGGCGGGCGGGTCGATCCCGGCGACCATGTGCTGGCCGGGCGGATCGGCGGCGATCCCGACGATGCCGCCGCGCGCGTGGCGGCGATCCGCGAGGCGATCGAGGAAGCCGGGGTGGCGATCGGGCTGCGCGCGGCGCCCGACATCCCGGCGCTGCGCGCGGCGCTGGCACGGGGCGCGGCGCTGGGCGAGCTGGTCGACGCCGCCGCGTTCGACCTCGACGCGCTGGTGCCGTTCGCGCGCTGGCGGCCGCCTCGCGACGTGGGCCATCGCGTGTTCGACACGCGCTTCTATCTCGCCCGGCTGCCCGATGATGCGCCGGCACCCGAGGCCGATGGCGGCGAGAGCGTGCGCCTGTTCTGGGCCAGCGCGCGCGAGGTGCTGGGCGAAGCCGATGCCGGGCGCGCGCGGATCATCTTTCCCACGCGCCGCAACCTGGAGCGGCTGGCGCAGTTCGACAGCCATGACGCGATCGTCGCCGACGCCCGCGCGCATCCGGTCACCGCGATCACGCCCTGGGTGGAGGCGCGCGGCGGGGCGCCGCATCTGTGCATTCCCGAGGGGCTGGGCTACCCCGTCACCGCGCAACCCAGCCGCAGCGCGGAACGCGGATGAAGGCGGTGCGCAACGTGACCGGCGCGGTGGTGATCGCCGCGCTGCTGCTGACGATCGCACTGGCGATCCATGCGCTGGGCAAGCGCCGGCCGCAGGATCTGCCCTGGACCGATCTCGACCTGGGCCAGCCGGTCGGGCTGTTCACCGGGCGCAAGCTGGCCGCGCTGGGCGACGACTTTCCCGCCTGCCGCGCGGCGTTGGACAAGGCGGGGGTGCGCTTCACCGCGCTGCCGCCGCGGCGCGAAGACGACCAGTGCGGCTATGCCGATGCGGTGCGGTTCGTCCCCGGCGGATCGCGGCGGATCGGCTTTGCGCCGCGCGACCTGGGCGTCGCCTGCCCGGTCGCGGCGGCGCTGGCAGTATGGGAATGGGAAGCGGTGCAGCCCGCCGCGCGGCGCCATTTCGGCCAGCGCGTGGCCGAGATCGAGCATTTCGGCAGCTATAATTGCCGCCGCATGTACAATCGCGAGGGCGCGAGCTGGAGCGAACATGCCACCGCGAATGCCGTGGATATCTCCGCCTTCCGGCTGGCGGATGGGACGCGGATCACGGTCGCGGGCGACTGGGCGGTGCCAAAGGGCACGCGGATGGGATCGAGGGCGCGGTTCCTGCGCGAGGTGCGCGATACGGCGTGCGGGGTGTTCGCGACGGTGCTGTCGCCGGACTATAACGCGGCGCATCACGACCATTTTCATCTGGACCAGGCGGATCGGGGCGCAATGGGCTGGCGGACGTGCCGGTGACGGTGATGAGAAGTTGGTTCACGCGAAGGCGCGAAGGCGCGAAGATGTTGCGCGCCGCGCAGCGGCATCGAGTCTTTCGACCGGCTTCCGCAACGATATGTGCGGGCGCATCGCGCCTGATAATTTCTTCGCGCCTTTGCGCCTTTGCGTGAACCAGAAATTTCCGACGCGCCGTTCCAGGCGCGCCGGTCATCAAGTTCAACTCGGCATCGGCTCTGCGCCGACCTTTTCCACCCATTGCGGGAAGAAGGCCGGCTGGCGGTTCGACCAGCCCGAGGCGGTCGCCGCCGCTTCGCTGATCGATTGCAGCAGCTTGCGCCGCAGGTCCGGGTGCAGATGCGGCAGCGCCGCCG
Organism: uncultured Stakelama sp.; assembly: GCA_964413495.1. Taxonomy (GTDB): domain Bacteria; phylum Pseudomonadota; class Alphaproteobacteria; order Sphingomonadales; family Sphingomonadaceae; genus Sphingomonas. Next base: position 125,223 of record CAYPRW010000006.1, read on the forward strand.
CCGCGCAGAACGCCGCGGGCAGCCACGGCCGCACCTCGGCGCCGATCAGCCGTTCATAGAGGAAGCGATAGGCCGAGAAGCTGGTGAGCCGGCCCTGGCCGAGATCGAAGGCCGAGACGGTGACCAGCGGCGCCATGAACGGTTCCATCGCGTCGAGCCCGCTGTCGTCCGGGACGAGCGCGCGGATTTCGGGAATGCGATCGTACATATGCGCCTGGGCGCGGATGCTGGCGGTTTCGACCGTGTCGCGCGACCAGCGTTCCATCGCGTCGGTCCGTTCAAGCCCCACGTCGAGCGAGCGGCGGATATACCGCTGGGTCGCCGCGGCGAAGCCCGCGAATTCCTTCATCTCGGCCAGCGTCATGGCCCCTTCGGCCGGTCTACTCCTCGCGCTCATTCTCCAAACTCCCACCCCATGTCTTGCCCGGCATGATCGCCGTGGCAGCGATCATGCGCCCAGGTGGTTAACGCGCCCCTTAACTCCGCGTTGGCCACCGTTCAGGATGGAATCACATATGGTTTTGCGTTGCAACATGGCTTGCGACGAACGGTTGCGCGCCGATCGATTGGGCGGCGGAGCGAGGTTTTCGCGCAACATCGCGCCATGGGGCGCCGTGCGAAGCTGAACGAAATGTCAGTCATCGCCCTGCCGAAACGGTTCGTCGGATCGGACGGGCGGCGGGCTAGGAGGGACGGAACCGTTATGCCAACACCGCGACATCGAGATTCGGGGTCGGGGATTTTCCATGACATTCGGTGCTTTGACGGCGCGATTCGCGCTGGTGGCGGCGCTTTGCCTGGCGACGGTCGCGCCGGCCAATGCCCAGTTCTGGCAGTGCGCGCCCTATGCCCGGATGATCTCGGGCGTGCAGATCTTCGGCAATGCGCACAGCTGGTGGGATCAGGCACAGGGTCGCTACGAACGCGGCACCGCGCCGGTCGAGGGATCGGTGATGTCGTTCGCGCCGACGCCGCGCATGCGGCTGGGCCATGTCGCGATGGTTTCGAAGGTCGTCAGCGCGCGCGAGGTGTTGCTGACCCATGCCAACTGGTCGCGCCGCGGCGGGATCGAGAAGGACGTGATCGCGGTGGACGTGTCCGAGCGCGGCGACTGGAGCCGCGTCAAGGTGTGGTTCGCCGGCAATGGCGCGCTGGGCACTTCGACCTATCCGGTCAACGGCTTCATCTATGCCGGCGAAGCGCCGCGGCGCGACATGCCGGCACCGCTCACGATCGCTTCGGTCGATCCGGCGAAGTTCGGGATCGCGGCGGCGCTGTCGAAGTGATGCGTCAGGCGCGGCCGGGCCGGAAGATCATCGCCACGCCGTTCATGCAGTAACGCTTGCCCGTCGGCGGCGGGCCGTCGTCGAAGACATGGCCGAGATGCCCGCCGCAACGGCGGCACACCACCTCCACCCGCCGCATCCCCAGCGTGTCGTCGGCGCGCGTGCGGACCGCGTTGCGAAGCGGCGCGTAGAAGCTGGGCCAGCCGGTGCCGCTGTCGAACTTGGCGCGCGACGAGAAGAGCGGCAGGCCGCAGCCGAGGCAGCCGAACAGCCCGGCGCGCTTTTCATGATCGAGCGGGCTGGATCCAGGGCGTTCGGTGCCCTGCCGGCGAAGCACGCGATAGGCCTCTGGCGAGAGGCGGCTGCGCCATTGCGCGTCGGTGCGGGTGACTTCGAACGGCTGCGCGGCGGCGGTGCGCGACAGGGCGATCCAGCTTGCGGCGGCGGCGATCAGGGTGCGGCGATCGATCGGCATCCGCCGCATATGGGGCGCCGCGCGCGGCATTACGACCAGCCCAGCCCTTCGAGCGCCTGGAGCCGGGCGAACCCGCCTTCGATCCAGCCCATCGGATCGCTGCCGGTGCCGGTCACCACATCCTCGACCCCGCCGATGAACAGCGTATGCGTGCCGAACATGTGGGTCCGCTCGATCCGGCAGAAGAGGCTGAAACAGGCGCCCGGCAGATAGGGCAGGCCGGCACGCCCGGCCCAGCGGTCGCCGGCGAACCGCTCGGCGCGGCGCGCGGGACTGGCGAAGATGCTCACCAGTTCGGCCTGGCTGTTGCACAGCAGGTTGATGCAGAACCGCCCGGCCCGGTCGAGCGCGGCATGCGCGCTGGCCGCCTGGTTGACCGCGACCAGCATCGAGGGCGGATCCATCGACACCGGGATCACCGCCGATACCGCGAGCCCGGCATGGCCGCCGTCGCGCGGATCGGTGGTGGCGACGATCGCCACCGGACCCGGCATGCGCCGCATCGCCGCCTTCAGCCTGCCCGCCACATCGGCATCGCCCATCGATCGTCCTTCCGTGCTTCGCCGCGACCCGTCGCACTTTCGGACGCAAAAGCCTAGCGCAACGAAAAGGGGCCGGAGACGGACGCCCCCGCCCCTTCGCGGTTCGATGCGCCGACGTCAGGCCAATGCGGCTTTCAGATCGTCGATCAGATCGGTGCGTTCCCAGGGGAAGAAATCGCCGTCCGCCTTGCGCCCGAAATGGCCATAGGCAGCGGTGCGGGCATAGATCGGCTTGTTGAGGCCGAGATGCGTGCGGATGCCGCGCGGGGTGAGGCCGCCGAGCTTCTCGATCCGGCCGATCGCCGCCTCGATCGCGTCGTCGCCGAGTCCGGTCAGTGCTGGGCCGGTGCCGTGCGTATCGACATAGAGCGACAGCGGCTTGGAAACGCCGATCGCATAGGCGAGCTGGATCGTCACGCGCTGCGCCAGGCCGGCCGCGACGATGTTCTTGGCGAGATAGCGGGTGATGTAGGCGGCCGAACGATCGACCTTGGTCGGATCCTTGCCGCTGAATGCGCCGCCGCCATGCGGCGCCGCGCCGCCATAGGTGTCGACGATGATCTTGCGCCCGGTAAGGCCGGCGTCGCCGTCCGGCCCGCCGATCTCGAAGCTGCCGGTCGGGTTGATGTGATAGACGGTCTCGTCGCTCAGCAGCTCGGCCGGAATCACCTCGGCGACCACCGATTTCACATAGGCGTGGAGCTGCGCTTCCTTTTCGCCCTGGTCGTAGCCCGGCGCATGCTGGGTGGAGACGACGACCGCGGTGCACGCCACCGGCCGGCTGCCCTCATAGCGCAGCGTCACCTGGCTCTTGGTATCGGGTTCGAGGAACGGGGCCTTCTTCGAATGGCGGTCGGCCGCCATCTTCTCGAGGATCTGGTGGCTGTAATAGAGCGTCGCGGGCATCAGATCGGGCGTGTCGTCGGCGGCATAGCCGAACATGATGCCCTGGTCGCCCGCGCCCTCGTCCTTGTTGCCCGAAGCGTCGACGCCCTGCGCGATATGCGCCGATTGCGGGTGCAGGTTGTTCTCGAAGCGCAGCGTCCGCCAGTGGAAGCCGTCCTGCTCGTAGCCGATGCGCTTTACCGTATCGCGCACCGTCGCCTCGACCTCTTCGCGCACGCCCGGCGCCCAGTTGCCGGCTTCGTCCATGATGCCCTTGCCGCGGATCTCGCCCGCCAGCACGACGAGCTGGGTGGTGGTCAGCGTTTCGCACGCGATGCGCGCTTCGGGGTCCTTGGACAGGAACAGGTCGACGATCGCGTCGCTGATCTGATCGGCGACCTTGTCCGGATGGCCTTCGGAAACCGATTCGGACGTGAAGAGATAGCTGGAACGCATGAATTATCCTCAATGAATCCAGGCCGTTGCCATGCCTGAGGGGGATTGGATGATATAAAGCTTTCGTTATATCGCCCCTAGCGGGCGAAGCGGCGAATGGCAATCGCGGCGATCACCAGCAGCGCGACGGCGAGCGCCGCCAGCCCGTTGCCGGCCCGCGCGAACAGGGTCGGCGGCAGCGCGGCGGGCATCGGTGCCTCGATCGCGCGCGCTTCCCCCATCCCCGCCGCCGCGACGATGCGGCCGTGCGCGTCGAGGATCGCCGAGATGCCGGTGGGCGTGGCGCGCAGGATCGGCAGCCCTTCCTCGATCGCGCGCATCCGCGCCTGCGCCAGATGCTGCGGCGGGCCCCAGGCGCCGAACCAGGCATCGTTCGAGGGGTTGAAGAGGATCGCCGGGCGGTTCGCGCGATCGACCGTGTGGCCCGAAAAGATGATCTCGTAACAGATCTGGACGCCGACCTTGCCGAAGCCGGGGACGTCGAGCGTGCGCGGGCCGGGGCCCGGCGCGAAATCGATCTCGCCCGCCACCAGCCGCGACAGGCCGAGCGGGGCGAGGATCGCGCGCATCGGCAGATATTCGCCATAGGGCACCAGATGCGCCTTGTCGTAGCGGCCGCGCAGCGCGCCCGCCGGATCGACCGCGAACACCGAATTTGCCGCGGCGTCGAGCTGACGGTCGCCGCCGAAGATCAGCGCGTTGCCGCCGACCAGCGCCCTGTCGCGCGGCCCCAGCGTTCGCGCGATCGCGCGGCGGATGGTGCGCGGATCGGCATCCTCGTACCAGGCGGCGGGATAACCGTCCTCGATCCAGTAATCGACCGCGCCTTCGGGCCAGACGATGAGGCGCGGGACCGGGCCGCCGGGCGGGACCTTGCCGCGATCGTTGGACAGGCGGACCAGTTCGGCGAGCGAGCGGACGGCGCGCGTGCCGTCGAGCGAGGCTTCCTGCCCGATATTCGGCTGGACCACGCGCACCCGCGGCGTGCCGGGCGCGGGCGGTGCCGGCGCCGGATGCAGCAGCAGCGCCGCCGCGCCGGCCGCCAGGGCGAAACCGGCAAGCGGGCGCCAGTCGCGCAGGCTGGCGAGATGCAGCGTGCCCGCGCCGAGCACGGCCAGGCCCGACAGCGCATAGGTGCCGGTCCACGCCGCCAGCTGCGCGACGCCGGGCAGCGGCAGCCAGATCACGCCGAGCGGGTTCCACGGATAGCCGGTGAACATCACCCCGCGCAGATATTCGGTGACGATCCATGCCGCCGCCGCGACCAGCGCGAACGGCAGGTCCGCCCGGCGGCGATGGCCGAACCGCCACGCCAGGCCCATCGCCAGCGCCGGATAGACCGCGAGGTAGAGCGAAAGCAGCACCACCGCGAGGTAGCCGAGCGCGGGCGGCATCTTGTCCTGATAGTCGAAGGCGTGCTGGATCCAGTTGTTGCCGACGGTGAAATGGCCGAGCCCGAACAGCCAGCCGCGCAGCAGCGCCTGTTTCAGGGTCGGCGCTTCGTGCGTCAGCCGCAGCAGGACGGCAAAGCCGATCAGCCCCGCCAGCCACGCATCGAGCGGGGCGAAGGCGGTGGCGGAAAGGGCGCCCGCGACGAGCGCGATCAGGCGGGGGCGCGGCAGGGTGTTGGACAGCATCACCGCATCCTATCGCCGCGCAACGTGACAGACACAAGCGCGCGGCGTATCAGGCCGGCAATACAGTGGAGGAATGCCGCCATGCCCGATCCCGTCACCGATCCCGTCATCGTCGATATCCCGCACAAGCTGGGCAAGGAAGGCGCGCGGGCGCGGCTGGCGAGCGGGATCGGCCGGATCGGCGGCATGATCCCCGGCGGCGGGGCGGTGCAGGAACGGTGGGAAGGCGATTCGCTGCATTTCACCGTCACCGCCATGGGACAGCGCGTGGCGAGCCGGATCGACCTGCACGACACCCATGTCCATGCCGAGGTCGACCTGCCGCCGCTGCTGGCGCTGTTCGCGGGCAGGATCCGCGAGACGCTGTTGAAGGAAGCGCCCCGGCTGCTCGAATGACGGAACCCAGGCGCGGGTCTTGCGGTTATGCGCCTTTGAGGAGGCCGATATGCGCCGTTCGCGCCGTTTCATGTCGCCGCAAGGGCTGTCGCGCTGGCCGCTGGCCGGGTTGATCGCCGCCGGATCGCTGGCGGTGGGCGGCTGTGCGGGCGCGCTAGCCGGGCATTTCGCGGTGACCGGCGGCTTGTCGCCCGGCGCGGGGTGGGAGGTGCCGCGCCTGGGCACCGATCGCGCGGTGGCCGCGCTGCCACCCGCCACGGCGGGGGTGCGTACGGCGCAGGCGCCGCAATTCGCCGGCTATTATCCCGCGGACGATCCGGCGATCTCGACCCCGGCGGTGGCCGACGACGCGGCGCGCGATTTCGACGCGCTGTATGACGCGCCGGACGAACCGCAAGCCGAGCCCGAGCCGCCGGCGCCCCCCGAGCCGCTGGCGCCCGATTTCTATTCCGGCGCGGGCGGCGATTGAGCGGCGCGCGCGCTGACCCGCCAGATCCGGTTGCCGACATCGTCCGCCACCAGCAGCGCGCCGGTGCGGTCGGCCGCCACTCCGGCGGGGCGGCCGCGCGCATTGCCTTCGCCGTCGAGGAAGCCGGTGAGGATGTCGCGCGGCTTCGCGCCTTCGGCTGGCAGGCCGCGGGCGTCGAACGGGACGTAGACGACCTTGTAGCCCGCCGCGGGCACGCGGTTCCATGAGCCGTGCAGGCCGATGAACGCGCCGTTGGCGTAATCGCCGCCCAACTTGACCCCCGGCGCGAAGGCGAGGCCGAGCGGGGCGACATGCGCGCCCAGCGCGAAATCGGGGCGCGCGGTATATTCGAGCAGGTCGGGCCGTTCGGGGCGCACGCGCTTGTCGACATGGCCGCCCCAATAATTCCACGGCCAGCCGTAAAAGGCGCCGATATCGACCTGCGTCAGATAATCGGGCGGCATGTCGGACCCCAGCATGTCGCGTTCGTTGACCACCGCCCACAGCCGTTGCGTGGCGGGATTGAGCGCCAGGCCGACCGGATTGCGGAGGCCGGTGGCAAAGATGCGGACCTGGCGGCTGCGCGGATCGACCTCGAGGATCGCCGCGCGACGCTTTTCGGCATCCAGGCCGTTTTCGGCGATGTTCGAGGCCGAGCCGACGCTGACATAGAAAGTCTGGCCGCCGGGCGAGAGGATCAGGTCGCGCGTCCAGTGATTGCCGCCGCCGGGCAGATCGGCGATCTTGCGCGCCTTTGCCGCGATCCTCGTTTCCCCGACCTTGAACGGGAAGGCGATCACGGCATCGTGATTGGCGACGTAGAGCGTGTCGCCGAGCAGCACCATGCCGAACGGCGAATCGAGGCCGTTGGCGGCGGTGAGCAGCACCGAGCGGCGTTCCGCCACGCCGTCGCCATCGGCGTCGCGCAGCAGCGTGATGCGATCGGGCGATGGCACACCCGCGCCCGCGCGGCCCATCAGCAGCTTCATCACCCAGCCGGTGATCCCCCCGCCTTCGCGCGGCGGCGAATTGCTTTCCGCGACCAGCACGTCGCCATTGGGCAGCGACAGGAGCCAGCGCGGGTGATCGAGATCCCCGGCAAAGGCGTTGACGGTAAGGCCGGCCGCCGCGCGGGGCGCGGCGCCGTCCGGCCAGCCCACTGCCCTGGCGACGTTGACCGTCGGGATCGTCTCCTGCCGGGGCGGAGACAATCGGGGCACGCGACCCGCCACCGCGTCGCCGCCGAGCCGGGCCATATCGGGGCGGCTCAGCAACCAGAACGCGCCCAGCGCCGCCAGCGCGAGGATGAGCAGGGCGATCAGGATCCTGCGCAAACGGGTCATGCCTCGGCCTCGACCAGTTCCTTGGGCGGGTGGAGCCGCAACCGGCGCACGCGCGTCGCGTCCGCCTCGAGCACTTCGAGCGTCCAGCCGCTGGGATGGGGCAGGCATTCGCCGGCCTCGGGCACATGGCCGGCGAGGACGAAGGCGAGGCCGCCCAGCGTCTCGATATCCTCTTCCACCTCGCCCAGCCGGGGATCGATCGCGGCGGCGACATCCTCCAGCTCGGCCCGCGCATCGGCGTCCCAACCGCCGCCGTCGAGCGGCACGAACAGCGCGGCGGGCGCATCGTCATGCTCGTCGTCGATCTCGCCGACGATCTCCTCGACCAGATCCTCGATCGTGATGAGCCCTTCGGTGCCCGAATATTCGTCGAGCACGATGGCGAGATGCGTGCGGCTGGCCTGCATCTGCGCCAGCAGGTCGAGCGTGCCCATCGCCTGCGGCACGTAGAGCGGCATGCGCATGAGGTCGGTGATCCGCGCGGGCGGGCCGGCGCCGGCGGCAACGACGCCGAACACGTCCTTGACGTGGATCATGCCGATCACATGGTCGAGCTTTTCGCGATAGACCGGCAGGCGGCTATGCCCGGCCTCGGCGAACAGCTGTACCAGTTCGGCGAAGCTGGTCTTCTCCTCGACCGCGATGATATCGGCGCGCGGCACGCCGACATCGCCCGCGTCGCGCTCACCGAAATGCAGGAGGTTGCGGATCATCTTGCGTTCGAGCGGGGAGAGATCGCCGTCGTTCGACGCGGCCTCGCCATCCTCACCCTCGACCTTGTCGATCGCGTCCTCGATCCGCTCCCGCAGCGTCTCGTTATGCTCTTCGCCGAACAGCAGCGCGCGCAGGCCGCGCCATATTCCGCCCTCGCCGCTACTGTCTCCGTTCCCGCTGCTACTGGGGCCGTCTGCCATCTTGGGGTTCAATCCTCTCGAACCAGATACGGGTCGGGGATGCCCAATGTCTCGAGCGCGGCGCGCTCCATCGATTCCATCGCCTCGGCTTCGGAATCCCCCTGATGGTCATAGCCTAGCAAATGCAGCACCCCATGGACAATGAGGTGCGTGGCATGCTGTTCGACGCTGATCGCCTTCTCCGCCGCCTCGGCCGCGCAGACGCCATGCGCGAGCACGATGTCGCCCAGGATCACCTCGCCGTCGTCGCTGTTCTGGGTCAGCGCGCCGATCAGGTCCGGCTCGATCATCGCGAAGGAGAGGACGTTGGTCGGCTTGTCCTTGTGCCGGTACTGGCGGTTGAGCTGATGCACCTCATCGTTCGAGGTGAGCCGCACTGCGATCTCGATCGTCGCGGTCGCGGTGGCGAGCTCGCCATAGGGCGATTGTTCGACCGCGGCGACGGCGGCGCGGATGCCGATCGCGTCCCAGTCGAGATCGGGCCAGGGGGCTTCGCGCTGGACGGCGACGTCAAGCATCGCCGCCCTCATAGGCATCGACGATGCGGCCGACGGTCGGGTGGCGGACGACGTCGCCGATGCCGAAGCGGACCATGGCCATGCCCTCGATTCCCTCCAGCTTGTTCACCGCATCGTTGAGGCCGCTGGCGGATGGGCCGCCGGGCAGGTCGGTCTGTTTGGGATCGCCGCACACCACCATGCGGCTGTTCTGGCCGAAGCGGGTCAGGAACATCTTCATCTGCATCGGCGTGGTGTTCTGCGCCTCGTCCAGGATTACGAACGCATCGGCCAGCGTGCGGCCGCGCATGAAGGCGATCGGGGCGATCTCGATCTCGCCCGAGGCGATGCGGCGTTCGACCTGTTCGGCGGGCAGGCAATCGTAGAGCGCGTCGTAGAGCGGGCGCAGGTACGGATCGACCTTGTCCTTCATGTCGCCGGGCAGGAAGCCCAATCGCTCGCCCGCCTCGACCGCGGGGCGCGAGAGAATGAGGCGCTTGACCGAGCCGGTGATGAGCTGCGCCACCGCCTGCGCGACGGCGAGATAGGTCTTGCCGGTGCCCGCCGGGCCGAGCGCGAAGATGATGTCGTGCGAGACCAGCGCGCGCATGTACGCCGTCTGCGTCAGCGAGCGCGGCACGATCGTCTTGTTGCGCGTGCGGATCATGATCGGGGGCGCGGCGTTCTGATCGTTCTCGGCGCGGATGATGCCGGTGAAGGTCGGCTCGCTCGACATCGCGATCACCGCGTCGATCAGTCCGGTGTCGATCGGCTCGCCGCGGATCACGCGGCTGTGCAGTTCGGTCAGCACTTCGCGCGCATGCGCCACCGCTTCGGCGCTGCCCTCGATCACCACCCGTTGGCCGCGCGCGTGGATATAGACGCCGAGCCGTTCCTCGAGCGCGAGGATGTTGCTGTCATATTCCCCGAACAACTGCGGCAGCAGTTGCGGCCGATCGAAGGTGACCTCGGTACGCGAGCGTTCACCATGCTGGGCGGGGACGGGCTTGCGGCTCATGCGGTCCTTTCTGGTGAAAAGTCACAAATGTCACGCTGCCTATCGCGCGAGGAGGACGGCAGGGCGGCGAGGCGAAATCGCGGGCGACGGGCGGCCATCAGGGGCAAACCGGGATGCAGCGCGGAGGTTCCGTTACGCATGTCGCGCGGCAAGGATGGCAGAGGCGCGGCGGGTAGGACAGGAGAAAATGGCGAATATCGTCATCCCGGCGAACGCCGGGATCTCATGTGGCAAACGCGCCACAGGCGCCGCACGAGATCCCGGCGTTCGCCGGGATGACCAGGGGTTGGGTGGCGACATGTCTCCACCTCTCCACTTTACGCTCCGCGTTCGCTATAGGCCCGCGCGATGAACGCTCCCCCAAATCCCAGGGCCAATCCCCGCACCTTTCACGTCAAGTCGTTCGGCTGCCAGATGAACGTCTATGACGGCGAGCGGATGGCCGAGCTGATGGCGGCGCAGGGCATGACCGCCGCGGCGGATGCCGGCAGCGCCGATCTGGTCGTGCTCAACACCTGTCATATCCGCGAAAAGGCGACCGAGAAGGTCTTTTCCGACATCGGGCGGCTGCGCAAGGACGCGCGGCTGGCCGAGCGCGCGGCGCCGATGATCGCGGTCGCCGGCTGCGTCGCGCAGGCCGAGGGCGAGGAGATCGTGCGGCGGGCCAAGGTGGATGTGGTGGTCGGCCCGCAGGCCTATCACAATCTGCCCGAGCTGGTGGCGCGGGCGGCGGCGGGGGCCAGCGCGCTCGACACCGACATGCCGGCGATCGCCAAGTTCGGTGCGCTGCCGGCGCGGCGCCGGACCGGGCCGTCGGCGTTCCTGACGGTGCAGGAAGGGTGCGACAAATTCTGCACCTATTGCGTGGTGCCCTATACGCGCGGGGCGGAGGTGAGCCGGCCGTTCGACGCGATCGTGGACGAGGCGAAGGCGCTGGTCGATGCCGGCGCGCGCGAGATCACACTGCTGGGGCAGAACGTCAATGCGTGGGACGACGACCGGGGGACCGGTCTGCATGGGCTGATCGCGGCGCTCGACCGGATCGAGGGGCTGGCGCGGATCCGCTATACCACCAGCCACCCCAACGACATGCGCGACGGGCTGATCCGCGCGCATGCCGAAGTCGAGAAGCTGATGCCGTTCCTGCACCTGCCGGTGCAGGCCGGCAACGACCGCGTGCTCAAGGCGATGAACCGGTCGCATAGGCGGGATTCCTATCTGCGGGTGCTCGACCGGGTGCGCGCGGCGCGGCCCGATATCGCGCTGTCGGGCGACTTCATCGTCGGCTTTCCGGGCGAGACCGAGGCCGAGTTCGCCGACACGCTCGCCCTTGTCGACGCGGTGGGCTATGCGCAGTGTTTCAGCTTCAAATATTCGCCGCGCCCCGGCACGCCGGCCGCCGAGATGGACGGACAGGTGCCGGCAGAGGTGATGGACGCGCGGTTGCAGCGGCTGCAGGCGGCGCTGAACCGCGATCAGGCGGCGTTCAATGCGGCGAGCGTGGGCAAGAGCTGTACCGTGCTGATCGAGCGCCAGGGCAAGCTGGCGGGGCAGATGCTGGGCAAGTCGCCCTGGCTGCAATCGGTGCACCTGATGACCGATGCGAAGATCGGCGAGCTGGTCGAGGTGGAGATCGTGCAGGCCGGGCCGAATTCGCTGGCGGGCGTCGAGCGGGTGAAGGCGGCGGCTTGATACGGATCGGTTGCATGTAGATCCTGTTCCCCTGCGAAAACAGGGGGCCAGGGTTTCGAGAGCCGCCGCTTGTCGCCCTGGGCCCCTGCTTTCGCAGGGGAATGGTCTTGTTGATCTTCCAGCGGCGTGATCGTTAGAACCATGCCCGTACGCCCGCGACGAACGCCCATCTGCCGGGGGTTTCGCCCGTGAGCTGCATGAGTCGAGCGGTGCGGCCGACTGAGCGTTCATATTCTATGCCGATATACGGCGCGAATTCCGGGACGATCTCGTAGCGCAGCCGCAGGCCGGCTTCGACCGACGACAGGCCCGCGCCGATGCGCAAGTCGGGCATGTCCTGCGCGGCGAGGCCGAGTTCGACGCGCGGTTGCAGGATCAGGCGGCTGGTGAGGCGCTGGTCGTATTCGGCCTCGATCCGCGCGGTCAGCTCGCCTTGGGTCGAGAGGAAGGCGGCGGCGTCGAGCTCGAACCAGTACGGCGCGAGGCCCCGGATGCCGAGCGCGAGGTGCGTGCGGTTCGGGCCGCGGCCGATGTCCTGGCGGACGCCGGCCTGAAGGTTGAACCAGGGATCGAGCGCGCGGCTGTAGCGGGCGTGCAACTCGGCGTGCTCGGGCGTTTCGCCGAACGCGCCTTCGCCCTCGGTCTTGAGCCATAGCCGGTCGTAGTCGCCGCCGAACCATGCCTCGCCTTCCCAGGCATAGCCGTCGCGGCCGTCGCCCGCGCGATATTCGAGCCGGTCGAGCAACATCCTGCTGCCGTTGAAGCCGCCATGCTCGGCATAGGTCGCGCGGCGTGCGCGGGCCATTTCGGCCGGGCCCCAGATGGCGTCGGCGGCGTGTTCGGGGCCGCTGGAGGTTGCCGTCGAGGGCGGCGCCTTGGGCGGCTCGGCGGGCGGTGCGGGTGCCCCAGGGGTGGGCGGCGCGGGCTTGCAATGGCCCATCGCCGCATGCTCGGGCGGGCAGTTCGCATCGCCGGGCGCAGGGGACGCTGGTGGCCTGGGCATGACGGGCGGCGGCGGCGCCGGGGGCGCCTTGACCGGTTGCGGCCTTGGCCTGGGCCGCGCCGCCGGCCTGGGCTTGGCCAATGGCTTGGGCCTCGGCTTTGCGGCGGGGGCCAGCTTGCAATGCCCCATGGCCGCATGTTCCGGCGTGCATTGGCCCGGTGCGGCGGCGGTCAGCATCGCGGCGAGGAGGAGCGTCACGTCGCGTCCGCCAGCGGGCGGATCTTGACCACGTTCATCATGCCGGCGTGCATGTGATAGAGCAGGTGGCAGTGGAACGCCCAGTCGCCGGGGGCGTCGGCGGTCAGGTCGAAGCTCGCCTTGCCGCCGGGCATCACGTTGACCGTGTGCTTGATCGGGTGGCCGTGCGCCTGGCCGGTCACCAGTTCGAAGAAATGGCCGTGGAGGTGGATCGGGTGGTTCATCATCGAATCGTTGATGAGGTTGACGCGGACGCGCTCGTTGAGGGTCAAGCGGATCGGCTGTGCGCCCTCGTTCAGCTTGCGGCCGTCGAGCGACCACATGAAGCGTTCCATATTGCCGGTGAGGTGGATGTCGACGCTGCGCGCGGGCGGGCGTTTGTCGGGAAAGGGCGCCAGTGGAGCGAGCTGGTGATAGGTGAGCACGCGGTGTGGCGCGTCCTCCAGGCCGAGCGGGCGGTCGCCGGTGCGGTCGGCGGGCATCGGGGCGATCATGTCGACGCCGGGGCCGAGCTTGACGGCGGGCGGCGCCAGCGACTTGTCGCGCATGCCGTGGTCCATCGCGGAAGCGGGAGCGCCCGGCGTGCAATGGCCCATCTGGGCGTGCTCGGGCGTGCAGCTGTCGCTCATGCCCATCCCCATATCGCGCATCGCCAGCGTCGGGCGCGGACGTAGCGCGGGGATCGGCGCGGTCATGCCGAGACGGGGGGCGAGCGTCGCGCGGGCCATGCCGGAACGGTCGATCGCCTCGGCGACCAGCGTATAGGCCTGGGGCGCGGTGGGGGTGACGATCACGTCATAGGTCTCGGCGACCGAGATCTGGAATTCGTCGGTCTCGACCGGGCGGACCGGCATGCCGTCGGCCTGCACCACCGTCATCGCCAGGCCGGGGATGCGCAGGTTGAAGATCGTCATCGCCGAGGCGTTGACGATGCGCAGGCGGACGCGCTCGCCCGGTGCGAACAGGCCGGTCCAGTTCGCGTCCGGGCCGTGGCCGTTGACGAGATAGGTGTAGGTCGCGCCGGTGACGTCGGCGATGTCGGTCGGGTCCATGCGCATGCGGCCCCATGCCGCACGGTCGGCGGCGGACATCGCGCCGTCGGACAGGCTCTGCTTGCGCCGGTTGAAATAGCCGGCCTGCGCCTTGAGCCTGGCCATCACCTGGTGCGGATGGCGGAACGTCCAGTCGGACAGCACGATCACATGTTCGCGATCGTACGGCGCGGGCTCGGCGCCGGCGGGGTCGATCACCAGCGGGCCGTAATGGCCCATCTGTTCCTGAAGCCCCGAATGCGAGTGATACCAATAGGTGCCCGCTTGGCGGATCGGGAATTCATAGGTGAAGGTCGCGCCCGGCTTGATGCCGGGGAAGCTGATGCCGGGCACGCCGTCCATGTGGAACGGCAGGATCAGGCCGTGCCAGTGGATCGAGCTGTCCTCGTCCAGCGCATTCTCGACATGGATGCGCACGTGCTGGCCTTCGCGCAGGCGGATCAACGGGGCGGGCAGCACGCCGTTGATCGTGATCGCATGGCCGGCGCGGCCGCCGACCCTGACCATGTCGTGCGCGATGCGCAGGCGGATGTCCGTGCCGGTCAGCGTGGGGCGTTCGGGGCGCAGGCCGGGCGAGCCGGTGCGCGCCCAGGCCGGAAAGCGTGCGTGCAGCCCCAGCCCGGCCAGGCCGAGCGCGCCGGCGCGCAGCAGGCCGCGCCGCGCCGTCATCCTGGTCATCGTGCGGGCGGGCGGCGGATCATCCGCGAAACCTAGGGATCGGCGCGCGCGGCCGCAAGCCGATCGCCGGGATGCTCAGCCGGGATCGATGCTGCCGTCGAATTTCCGGTCGATGCCGCTCCAGCAATCTGCGTAACCGGTCTGCATCGGCGCCTCGTCCGCCGCCCATTGCGTGAGATGCTGGGGGAAGCGCGTCTCGAACATGAAGCTCATCGTGCGGTCGAGCTTTTCGGGCTTGAGGTCCGCGCCGCTCGCCCGGTCGAACGTGGCGCGATCGGGGCCGTGCGGCAGCATGCAATTGTGCAGGCTCATCGCGCCGGGCGCGAAACCGTCGGGCCTGGCATCATATTCGCCGTGGATGTTGCCCATCAGTTCGGACATCACATTCTTGTGATACCAGGGCGGGCGGAAGCTGTGTTCGGCGACCAGCCAGCGTTCGCGGAACAGCACGAAATCGATGTTCGCCGTCCCCGCGATTTCCGAACGCGCGGTCAGCACGGTGAAGATCGACGGATCGGGATGGTCGAACAGGATCGCGCCGACCGGGCTGAAGGTGGCGAGATCATATTTGTAGGGCGCGTAATTGCCGTGCCAGGCGACCACGTCGAGCGGGCTGTGGGGAATCGCCGTGCGGTGGAACCCGCCGCACCATTTGAGCGTGACGGTGGACGGCGCGTCGCGATCCTCGAATGCCGCCACCGGCGTCTTGAAATCGCGCGGATTGGCCAGGCAGTTGGCGCCGATCGGGCCGCGATCGGGCAGATCGAACGGCTGGCCGTAATTCTCGCAGACGAAGCCGCGGCACGGGCCCGCGACCACCTCGACCCGATAGACCAGGCCGCGCGGCAGCACCGCGATCTCGCCCGGTGCGACGTCGAGCACGCCGAGTTCGGTGACGAAGCGCAGGCTGCCCTGCTGCGGCACCACCAGCAGCTCGCCATCGGCGGAGTGGAAATATTCGTCGGTCATCGATCGGGTGACCAGATAGACGTGGCTCGCCATGCCGGTCTGGATATTGACGTCGCCCGCGGTGGTGACGGTGCGCATGCCGGTGATCCAGCTGAAGTCGCCGCCGTCATGCGGCACCGGATCCCAGCGATACTGGCCAAGGCTGGCGACGCCGGGGAGGATGTGGGGCGCCGATTTCCAGTGCGGCACGTCGATCGCCGCAAATCGGCCGACATGGCGCACGCTGGGGCGGATGCGGTAGCACCAGCTGCGCTGGTTGCGGCCGCGCGGCGCGGTGAAGGCGGTGCCCGAAAGCTGTTCGGCATAAAGGCCGTAGGGGCAGCGTTGCGGCGAATTCTGCCCCTGGGGCAGCGCGCCGGGCAGCGCCTCGCTTTCGAAATCATTGCCGAAGCCGGACATGTAGCCGGGGGCCATCTCATGCTCCTTTCGCCAGTTGGTTGCATATGCAACTTTTTGACGGCGGGCATAGATGCGAACGCGGCATCGCGCAAACCGGCGCTTCCCCCCCGTGCGGGCCGGCATGGGCTGCCCGCCGATCCGTCCCAGGTCGGAACTCGATTTGAACCAGGATCCCGCGGCGGGCGGAGCAACCCCAGGCTGCGGCAGGACGGATCTGGCGGCTCCGTCTCGCCCTCGTTTCATCGAGTCCCCAATCTAGGCCGCCGCCATGCCCAGCTCCATCATCGTATCGAGCCAGTCCTCGCGCGCCTGCGGCCCGCCCTCGACATTGCCCACCAGCGAGTGATCGACCGGATCGATGCCGACCAGCTTGAGGATGTTGCGCTCAAAGCTCTTCACGCTGTGCGCGCCGAAATAGAAGCGGTAGAAAAAGGCCGGCATGCCCATGGTGACGACCAGCCGCGCCGAGCGGCCGCCAAGCAACGGCTTTGGCATGGGTCCTTCCGCCAGCGCGAATCCGGGACGCGCGATCTGTTCCAGAAAGCCCTTGAGCAGCGCCGGCATGTCCCCCAGCCACAATGGATACAGAAAGACGAGATGGTTGGCCCAGCGGACGGCGTCCTGCGTCCGCGCGATCGGCGGCGGCGGCGCGCCATCCGTCCATTGCACGCGCGAACGCAGCAGCGGGAAATCGAGCGTGGCAAGATCGATCCGCCGCACTTCATGGCCGCCTTCGCGGGCTCCGGCGGCATAGGCATCGGCCAGGGCGTGCACAAAGCGGGCGCGGTCGGCGTCCGGATGGGCGTCGATGACGAGGATGTTCCTGCTCATTCCGCAACCGTGCCGGTCCGTGCCGGGGCCCTCCATACGTAATATTGCGGGGCCGCCGCGCGGGTCGCATCAGAACCGCATGCCCAATCCGATACCGGCGACGATCGGATCAATGCTGACGGCGACGCGGTTGATCGCCGCGCCGGTGCGCAGCCGCGCCGTCGTGTCGATGTCGATATATTTGACGTCGAGGTTCAGGAACACACGATCGGTGAGGTCGATATCGACGCCGGCCTGAAGCGCATAGCCGAAGCTGTCGTCCATATCGACGCGGGTCGATCCGATCGCATTCTCCAGGCTGTCGCTCGCATCTTCCGAATAGAAGAAGGTGTAGTTGACGCCCGCGCCGACATAGGGCCGCACCTTGCCCTTGGGCGCGAGGTGATATTGCAGCGTCAGCGTGGGCGGCAGCACCCAGGCATGGGCCACGTTGCCGAGACCCGACAGCGTGCCCCGCCCGCTCACCGAATGTTTGGTGGTCGCCAGGATCAGCTCGGCGCCGATATGGTCGGCGAGCATGTAGGTGAAGTCGACTTCCGGCATGACGCTGTCGCCGACGCCGACCCTGGCGTTCGGGAAGGCCGGCAGCACCTGACCCGACGCCTCGGTCGGCGAGACGACGATGCCGCGCAGGCGGACGAGCACGTCGCCGGCCTCGGTCTGGGCCCGGGCCGGCACCACGGTCAGTGCCGCCGCGGCAGCGGCGAGAGCGGCTTGAATTCGCATTCCGTTTCTCCTCATTCGAGGAGGCTCGACTAGAACTGGCCTTGGGCGCCGGCGCTGCGTAATGTTCCCAATGGGAAACAACCCGGATTGACGCGATGAGGCGCCATGGACAGCGTGGCCACACCCGACCCTGAAGAGCTTGCGCTGTTCGTCGAAAGCGTGGTCGATCGCGCCTCGTTCCTGATCGCCCCGGATGGGCGGATCAAGTCGTGGAACCGCGGCGCGGAACTGTTGACCGGATGGGACGCGGCATCGGTGGTGGGGCGGCATTTCGAACTGCTCTACCCGCTCGACCAGCGCCGTTCCGCCGTCCCGGCGGCCGATCTGGAACGGGCGGCGGCGGCCCGGATTCGCGAAGATGGCTGGCGCGCACGGCGCGACGGATCCGAATTCTATGCCGATGTGACGCTGGTCGCGCTGCGCGACGCCGGCGGCGAGCTGCGGGCCTATGGCCAGACGCTGTACGACATCACCGCGCGCAAGGCCGCGGAAACCGCGCTGGCACGCAGCGAGCTGCACTTGCGTTCGATCCTCGCCACCGTGCCCGATGCGATGATCGTGATCGACGAACATGCCTCGATCCTGTCGTTCAGCGCGGCCGCCGAGCGGCTGTTCGGCTGGACCGAGGGGGAAGTGCTGGGCAAGAATGTCGATATCCTGATGCCCTCGCCCGACCGCGAGCGTCACGACGCCTATGTCGCGCACTATGTCGCGACCGGCGAACGGCGGATCATCGGCATCGGGCGCATTGTCTCCGGGCAGCGGCGCGACGGCACGGTGTTTCCGATGGAGCTGGCGGTCGGCGAGGCCGCGAGCGAAGGCCATCGCATCTTCACCGGCTTCATCCGCGACCTGACCGAGCAGCAGCGCGCCGAGCTGCGGCTCAAGGAATTGCAGTCGGAGCTGATCCATGTCTCTCGGCTGAGCGCGATGGGCACGATGGCCTCCACGCTGGCGCACGAGCTCAATCAGCCGCTCGCCGCGATCACCTATTACATGCAGGGCGCGCGCGGCCTGGTGGGCGATCCGGGGGAAGACGCGCGCGCGATGTTGACCGAGGCGCTCGACGAATCGGCGCAGGAGGCGCTGCGCGCCGGCAATATCGTGCGCCGGCTGCGCGAGTTCGTGGCGCGCGGCGAGGTCGAGAAGCGCGTCGAGGATCTCGACCATCTGATCGACGAGGCCAGCCGCCTTGCCCTGATCGGCGCGCGCGAGCGCGGGATCCGCACCTTTTTCGAGCTCGACCCCGCCGTCAGGCATGTCCTGGCCGATCGCGTGCAAGTGCAGCAGGTGCTGGTCAATCTGCTGCGCAACGCCATGGAGGCGATGAATGATCGTGCGACCTGCGATCTCACCATCTCGACCGCGCGCGAATCCGGCGGCATGGTGCGCGTGGGCGTGAGCGACACCGGGGCCGGCATCCCGGAGGCCATGCTGTCCAGATTGTTCGAGGCGTTCGCCACGACGAAGGAAAATGGAATGGGCCTGGGCCTTTCCATCTGCCGCACGATCGTGGAGGCGCATGGCGGCCGGATCTGGGCCGAACCACGCGGCGCGGGCGGCACGGTCTTCAACTTCACCCTGATGGGTGCCGAGGTCGAGGCGGAAGATGGAAAAGCGGCTGGTTCATCTCGTTGACGACGATCCCGCGGTGCGGCGCGCGGTGAGCTTCGTGCTCAGGACCTCGGGCTTCGAGGTCGCGCAATATGTTTCGGGCATCGAATTCCTGAGGGAGGTGCGGCACGCCGCGCCCGGCTGCATCCTGCTCGACATCCGCATGCCCGACATGGACGGGCTGGACGTGCAGCGCGAACTGAACGCACGCGGCGTCGCCATGCCCGTCGTCATGCTCACCGGCCATGGCGATGTCGCGGCGGCCGTGCAGGCGATGCAGGCGGGCGCCGTCGACTTCCTCGAAAAACCGTCGGAGAGGGACGTGCTGCTGCGCGCCATCGGCAGCGCGTTCGACCGGCTGGCGCATGCCGGCCAAGCCGCCGCCGCGCAGACCGAGGCCAAGCTCCGCATCGCCGCGCTGACCCCGCGCGAGCGGGAGGTTCTCGATGGTCTCGCACAGGGCCTGCCCAACAAGACCATCGCCTATGACCTGGGCATTTCGGCGCGCACGGTCGAGGTGCACCGCGCGAACGTGATGACCAAGCTTGGCGTCCACAACTTCCCGGACGCGCTCAGGATCGCCTTCGCCGCCGGTCTTGGGCAAGGTGCGGCATCGTAGGATTACTTAGCGACAGCAGGACGCGCGGCGGGCGATCAGGAAGGTCATCGCTCCAGGAGCCTCGCGCTTGTCTTCGTCCCTCCACGCTGCGCCGGATCGGCCCCGATTGCTCTTGGTGGAAGATGACGACGGGCTGCGCCGGGCACTTCAGCTCCTGCTGTGCGATCAGGGGTATGAAGTACGCGCCTATCCGTCCGGCGCGCACGCGCTGGCCGACGCGCGCGCCGACCGGGCGGCCTTGCTGGTCGCCGACTATCGCCTGCCCGATTCGGACGGCATCGCCTTGCTGCGGGCCCTGCGCACCTGCGGCTGGAGCGGGCACGCGATCCTGGTCACCGGATTTCCCTCCCCCGCCCTGGCCCAGGCGGCGCGCGAGGCCGGTTTCGCCGCCGTGCTGGAAAAGCCGGTGCCGCACCATCGGCTGGTCGCCGCCCTTGCCGGCGCCGCGCCGCCGGCCTGACGCGCGGGCCGGGGAATCCCCCTAGGTATAATCACCAGTCTCGCCCGGCCGGATCGGCGGCTAGCCCTGGATCCACATCCGATGGAGGCGCTGTCATGAAGAACATTCTCGTCCTGATGCACGACGATGCCGGGCAGGAAGCCCGTTTCCAGTGCGCGCTCGACCTGGCCCGCGCGATCGGGGGGCACCTGACCTGTCTCGACGTGGCGATGCTGCCCGTCATGGTCGATGACTATGGCGTATTCGGCGCGACCGCGACGCTGATCGCCGACGAACAGGCCAGCGAAGCGAAGAACCGGGCGCGCATGCAGGCGCGGATCGCCAGCGAGGAAATCCCGTATGACTGGACCGATGTGACCGGCGATCTTGCGGGTTCGCTGCGTGAGGCGGCGGCGCTGATCGACGTCATCGTGGTCAACCGCCGGCTTGAGAGCGTCGATTATCCCGACATGCTCGGCGCCGCCGCCGGGGTGATCGTCAAATCCGGCAAACCCGTGCTTGCCGTGCCCCAGGCGGCGCACCGGTTCGATGCCTCCGGCCCGGCGCTGGTCGCCTGGGACGGATCGCGCGAGGCCGAGGCGGCGCTGCGCGCGGCGGTGCCGCTGCTGCAGCTTGCCGAGCGCGTCACGATCCTGGAGATCGACGACGGTTCGATCAGGGTCGCGGCGTTCGACGCGGCGGAATATCTCTCGCGCCACGGCGTCAAGGCCCGCATCCTGCGGCTGAGCGCCGCGATCGGCATGCCGAGCACGATCATCCTCAACGAAGCCGAGGCGATGGGCGCGGCCTATGTGGTGATGGGCGGGTTCGGCCACAGCCGCCTGGCCGAAGCGATGCTGGGCGGCGTCACGCGGCGGATGCTGCGCGAAAGCCCGGTGCCGCTGTTCCTCGCCCATTGACGCATGGAGCCAAGGCCATGACCCGCTCGAACGACACCCCGCGCCACCTGATCGTGCTCGGCCATCCGCGCGACGGCAGCTTCAACCATCAAGTCGCCGCGACCTACGCCCGCGCGGTCCAGACATATTGGCAGGACGCGGAGGTGCGCGACCTCTATGCGCTCGGATTCGATCCGCTGCTGCGCGCCGACGGGCGGCCGGATGCCAAGCTGGAACGCGAGATCGAACGGGTCCGCGCGTGCGACATCCTGGTGTTCGTCTATCCGATCTGGTTCGGCACCCCGCCGGCGATCGTCAAGGGCTATGTCGAGCGCGTCCTGGGCGCCGGATTCGAGCCCGCGCAGCTGAGGTCGGGCGAGCGCGGGCCGCTGGCGGGCAAACGCTTCCTGACGCTCTCGACGTCGGCGACCAGCCTGCCCTGGCTGAACGAGCGCGGACAATGGCATTCGCTGCGCCAGGCGTTCGACCGCTATCTCACCGAATTGTTCCGCTTTCGCGCCGCCGAGCACATCCATCTCGACCTGGTTGCCCAGGGCGTTTCGGAGACCTATCTGGCCGAGCTGCTCGATCGCGTTGCGATGGCCGCGCGATACATGTGCAGCGAGATCGCGCAGGCGCGCCATTCGGCCGCGGCGACCGCCGCCGTGGCGCGGCGCGCGGCGCGGCTCAAGGCTGCCGAGCCGGCGATGGCCGAAATGGTGTGAAGGCGAAGGGCGGCGGCTTCAGACCGCCGCGCTGAAGCGAACCCCGCTCGCTGGCCGATGCCGGTCGAAAACCGCGGCGATCGTCCGGGCGTAGGGCAGTGCCCTGGCTTCCAGCCGCAGATCGCCGCCATCGCGCACCAGCAGCCCGACAGCCTCGAACCGATGGAGTGCAGCCATTTCCTCCGAAAGATCAAGATCGTCGGGCAACAAGGCGGTGCCGCAGGTCAGCAGATCGGCGATGATCGCACCGCGCCGCCGGTCTTCCATGTCGCGCCACACGCCGCGAGCGACCGCGAATGCGCCGCCGCCGATCCGCGCGCGATAGCGGCCGGCGTTCTTCTCATTCTGCAACAGCCGGTCGGGAAAGGCGCTGATCGCCGACGCGCCGAGCCCGATCAGCACCTTCGCGCCATCTTCGGTGAAGCCCTGGAAATTGCGATGCAGTTCGCCGCGGCGGGCGGCGACGGCGAGATCGTCGCCAGGGCGGGCGAAATGGTCGAAGCCGATCGGTTCATAGCCTACATCCGTCAGGAACCGATACGCCCGTTCGGCCTGGTCGAACCGGGTGGCGCCGCCGGGCAGCGCGCCGGCGTCGATGCGGCGCTGGCGCGGAATCAGGTGCGGCACATGCGCATAGCCGAACACCGCAAGGCGATCCGGCCCCAGTTCGACCGCGCGCTCGAGCGTGTCGCGCAGATCGGCGGCGGACTGGCCGGGCAGACCGTACATCAGGTCGAAATTGATCGACGTCACGCCGGCGCCCCGCAACAGCGTCACGGCATCGCGGATCGCCTCGAACGGCTGCACCCGACCGATCGCCGCCTGAAGGCGCGGCGCCAGCGTCTGGACGCCGAGGCTCACGCGGCGGACCGCGGCATCGCCAAGCGCCCGCGCCCATGCGGCGTCGAAGCCACGCGGATCGATCTCGACGGACAGCGCGGGATCGTCAAGCCGGAACGCCCTGGCCACCGCATCGACAAGGCCGGTGAACTGGCCGGGATCGATGGCGTTGGGACTGCCGCCGCCGAACGCCACGCGCCGCACGCGGCCGCGCCTGCCAAGACGTGCGCCGGCCAGCTCGATCTCACCGGTCAGCGCGGCGAGGTAACCCGCAAGCCGTGCGCCGCGGTTGGCCGCGCCGGTGTTGCAGCCGCAATACCAGCAGATCTCGCGGCAATAGGGGATATGAAGATACAACGAGACCGGCTCGGGCTCGCGGACCGCGTCCAATGCCTCGGCCAGCATGTCGCCCGTGAAGTCGCCGGTAAATTCGGCCGCGGTCGGATAGCTGGTATAGCGCGGCACCGGCATGGCTAGCAGTTCGGGATGATAGGGCCAGATGCGGTCGCCGGGCGGGCGGGTTTCGGGCACACTGATCGCTGTTCGGAACATGCCCTGCCCATGCGACAACCGCCGATCACATGCACCTTCGGGAAATTGCGGATGGCGCGGCCTCAGTCGGCCTCTTCCTCCTGTTCGCCGCGCGATGTTCGAGCGCAAGACGCGTGGCAGGCCCCTGGGCATTCGCGTTCGCGCCGGTGGAACGGCACCGGCCGCGAGCCGCCGCCGCACATGGCGACCCGCAGGATCCCGTCCGGCACGGCGGCGCGAACGGGCGCCGTGCCCATTGCCAGGGCGGCGGCGAGCGCCAGCGCGGAGGCGGCGTCGATCATGCCGCGTCCTGCCCGCTTTCTTCCTCGATCAGGATGCGCAGCGCCGCGCCGTCCAGATCGTCGAACTGACCGCTCGACGACGCCCAGAAGAACGCGGCCAGACCCAGCAGACCCAGCAGCAGCGCGATCGGGATGAGGACTGCGACGACGCTCATCGCGCCGCCCCTTTCAGGCGCAGCGCATTGGCGATCACCAGGATCGAGGACCCCGACATGGCGATCGCGGCGACCAGCGGCGTGACCTGTCCGGCGATGGCCAGCGGCACGGCGACGATGTTGTAGCCGATCGCCAGGATGAAGTTCTGCCGGACGACGGCCATCGTCCGGCGCGCCGCCGCGATCGCGACCGGCACCGGCATCAGCCGATCGCCGAAGAAGACGATGTCGGCGGCCTGCCGCCCGACATCGCTCGCCGCGGCCGGCGCCATGCCGACCGACGCGCAGCCGAGCGCCGGCGCGTCATTCACCCCGTCACCGACCATCAGCACATGCTTGCCCGAGCCCTCGAGCCGGCGGACGGCGTCGTGCTTGTCGGCCGGCGACATCCGCGCGCGCGCGAAGATACCGAGCTTGCGCGCCAGCGGCTCGACCACCTGCCACGAATCGCCGGAGGCGAATTGCACCGCCGGCACCAGTTGCTTGAGCCGCGCCATCGCGTCCGCCGCATCGGGCCGCAAGGCATCGGCGAACCGGATGCGAAAGGCCGGTCCGTGCTCGATCGCGAAGCGGGTCGAGACGCCCTCGGATGCGGCACCGTCGACGGCGGGCGAGGCCCAGTCGTGCCGACCCAGCCGGGCCCGGCAACCGTCGATCCTCGCCTCCACGCCGCTGCCCACCACCTCGCGCAGTGCCGAGGCGGTCATCGGCGTGACGCCCTCGCGCGCCAGCGCATCGGCGATCGCCCGCGCGTGGGGATGGCGCGTGGCGAGCGCCAGGGTAAGCAGCATGCGACGACACGCCTCGTCACGCGGCATCCCGGACACGGGCACGAGCCGGCCGAGCGTCACCGTCCCGGTCTTGTCGAGCAACACCGAATCCACCGCCGCCAGCCTTTCCAGCGCCGCGCCGTCGCGCACCAGGATGCCGCCCCGCATCAGCGCGCCGGATGCCACCACTTGCGCCACCGGCACGGCGAGCCCCAGGGCGCAGGGACAGGTGATGATGAGCACCGCGACCGCGATCAGCAGCGCCTGGTGCCAGCCGGCGCCCGCCAGCATCCAGCCCGCGAAGCTCAGCGCAGCGAGCAAGTGCACCGCAGGCGTGTAGAGCCTCGCGGCGCGATCGGCGATCCGCACGTAGCGCGACTTGTGCTGGCTCGCCGCCGCCATCAGCCGGGCGATATCGGCAATGACGGTGTCCGCCGCCGCCGCGGTCGCGCGGACGGTCAGTGGCGAGGTGAGGTTGAACGTGCCGGCGAGCACGGCGCCACCGGGCACCACCGGCTCGGGCGCGCTTTCGCCGGTGACGATGCTGCGATCGATATCGCTCACGCCCTGTTCGACCACGCCGTCGATGCCGATGCGGTCTCCGGCGGGCACCAGCACGCGCATGCCGGGTTCGACCAGCGCCACGGCTATGGCGCGCATCGCTCCCTGCTCGTCCACCACGCGCACCGTCGCGGGCAACTTGCGCAACAGCGCGGTAACCGAATCCCGCGCCCGTTCGCGCATCACGCTGTCGAGCAGCCGCCCGGCAAGCAGGAAGGTGAGCAGCATCACCGCACCGTCGAAATAGGCGTGCGGCCCGCCGGTCGCGGTTTCGTACAGGCTGATCGCGCAGGTCAGCAGCACGCCGATGCTGATCGGCACGTCCATATTGGTTCGCCCGGCGCGCAGCGCGCGCCAGGCGCTTTCGAAGAAGGGCCGCCCGGCATAAGCGGTGGCAGGCAAGGCGATCAGTGCCGACAGCCAGTAGAAGAGCGATCGCGTCGCACCGTCGGCACCCGACCACACCGACACCGACAGCAGCATGACGTTCATCGAGGCAAAGAACGCCACCGCCAGCGCACGGGCGAGGCGCGTGCTCTCGCTGGGTCCGCGCTCGCTTTCTGCCAACGCATGCGCATCGAACCCGATCCGCCGAACGCTGGCGATCAACACGTCTTCGTCAATGGAAGAGTCATGCGCGACATGCAGCCGCCGAGTCGTGAAGTTGACCCGTGCCGCGGCGATGCCCGGCACCGCCGCCAGTCCGCGTTCGATTTTCGCGATGCAGCTGGCGCAGTGCAGGCCATCGACCACCAGGTCGGTCGTTGATACCGCTCGTGCGGGGGCCGCAACCGTAATGGCGTTCACAGCCGCACCTCCTCGACGAACCTGGCGACCTTGCCGTTCAGCTGTGCCTGAATCCTGAGCTTCCAGCGGCCTTCAGGCAGTGCATGGGTCGCGGTATAACGACCGTCGCCCAGGTCCTTCATGACGAAGGCGCGGCCCGGAAACTGCCCGACCGGGTGCTCGGCATCGACCGCGACCCACGCGCCGGTAAGCGGCCCCTGCGACCCGGCTAGCGACACGATCAGCGTTCCGTCCGCCGCGCCAGTCGCCTGCACGCGCCAGCCCAACCGATCCTGCGCGCGGCCCTCGGCGATCCAGCCGTTGAATTTCTGGCTGGCGACATAGCTGTTCTGCACCACCACGCCGCCGAAGGTGCGCATGGCATTGGTCGCCATGATCAAGTTGACCGTGATGACGACGGCGAAGAAGCCGACCATGATCGCCGCCATGTGCCGGCCGGTGAATTGACGGGTCATGGCTGTGCCCCCGGGCGTTCGAAATAGCTGGTCGTCCTGGCCTTTTCGCCTTCGCTGTCGAGTGCTCGGACGGTGAAGTGCAGGTCTTCACGTCGCGGCCCTGCGGCGGGCGCGGCGACGAAGAAGCGTGTCTTGGCGACCTTGTCCGCCTCGAGTTGCACGCGCACGCTGCGGCCGGCGGCGGCGCGATCGCCCTCCTCGCGCCACAGCACGCCCGCCCCGTCGATCGAGAGTTCGACCGTGCGCGGCCGCGCTTCGAGATTGCGGATCTTGATCTGATAGACGTTGCGGATTGTTCCATCGGACAACCGCACCCACAACGGATTGCGCGTCTGCAGCACGCTGAGGTCAAGCCGCGTGCGCGCTTCCAGCGTCGCGAGCATGAACAGCCCGACCGCGCACCATGCGGCGAAATAGACCAGCGTCCGCGCGCGCAGCAGCCGCCAGAGCGGCGGCATCGCGGCATTCCCCGCCTGTTCGGCGCGAGCGTCGAGCTCAGTCGTATAGGCGATCAGCTTGGTCGGGCGGCCGATCTTCGTCATCACCTGGTCGCACGCATCGATGCACAGGCCGCAGGTGATGCAGCCGATCTGCGGTCCCTGGCGGATGTCGATGCCGGTCGGGCAGACCGCAACGCAGGCATCGCAATCG
Source organism: uncultured Stakelama sp. (assembly GCA_964413495.1). Classification (GTDB taxonomy): domain Bacteria; phylum Pseudomonadota; class Alphaproteobacteria; order Sphingomonadales; family Sphingomonadaceae; genus Sphingomonas. The sequence continues at coordinate 152,057 of CAYPRW010000006.1, forward strand.
ATACAATCGCCAGTCGGCATCGCCGGCGTATCCTTGGCGCGCTTCAGGCCGTGTGTGCGTGGCTCGCCGCGCCAGAACTTGTAGGTGATGGTGAGCGACTTCTCGTCCATCATCGCCGCCTGGATGCGCGGCCAGGGGCACATGAACTGGCACACCTGCTCGCGCAGCAGCCCGCCGAGCACATAAGTGGTGGCGGTTAGGATCGCGATGGTCGAATAGGCGATCCAGGGCGCGTCGCCGGCGAACAGCGCCCGCGCGAGCGTGGGCGCATCCGAGAAATAGAAGATCCACGCGCCGCCGGTCAGCGCACCGATCGCGATCCACGCCGCGTGCTTGACGATCCGCCTTGCCAGCTTGCCGGCACGCATCGGCGCCGCCGCGAGCCGGAGCTGCGCGTTGCGGTCGCCGTCGATCAGCCGTTCGACATGCTGGAACAAGTCGGTCCACACCGTCTGCGGACAGGCATAGCCGCACCAGGCGCGGCCCACAGCCGAGGTGACGAGGAACAGGCCGATCGCCGCCATTACCAGCAGGCCGGCGACATAGTAGAATTCGTGCGGCCAGATCTCGATCGAGAAGAAGTAGAAGCGGCGATGCGCCAGGTCGACCAGCACCGCCTGGTCCGGGGCATACGGCCCCCGGTCCCAACGCAGCCACGGCGTCACATAATAGACCAGCAGCGTTGCCGCCATCACCGCCCATTTGAAACGCCGGAACGGTCCGTACACCGCCTTGGGCAGCACCTTGCGCCGCGCCTCGAACAGGCTTGACGCAGGACCAAGGCCGGCGGGCGCGTTCATCGCTCGATCAATTCCCGCCGGCCGGCGCGACAGCCATTGCGGGTTTGCGGGCCGCTTCGCCGCCGCCGAGCGAGTGGACATAGGCGGTCAGCATCTTGATCGTGACCGGGTCGAGCTGCTTGGTCCAGGCCGGCATGATGCCGCCATGCGCGTTGGTGATGGTATCGGTCAGCGCCGCCCGATCGCCGCCATAGAGCCAGATCGGATCCGCGAGGTTGGGCGCGCCGAGCGTGCGGTTGCCCTTTCCGTCATTGCCATGGCACGCGGCGCAATTGTTGGCGAACAGCGCCTGACCGCGCTTGGATGCGGCATCGGCAGGCGACTGCTTCGAGATCACGCGGACATAAGCGACGACGTCCTGGACTTCCGCCGGCGTCAGGATGCCGTCGCGGCCGAACGCCGGCATCATCGACTGGCGCGTCGCATCGTCGCCGGGCTGGCGAATGCCATGTTCGAGTGTTTTCCGGATCGCGGCCAGATCGCCGCCCCACAGCCAGTCGTCGTCGTTGAGGTTGGGATAGCCCTTGCTGCCCGCGGCGCCGGCGCCGTGGCAGGCGGCGCAATGGACCTTGAACGCCGACCGGCCCCCTTCGACGGCGGCGGCGAACAACTTAGGATCCGCCTGCAACTGTTCGATCGGGGTCGCGGCGAGCGCGCGGATGATCGGCGCGCGTCGCTCGCGCTCGGCGGCAAGCTCGCGGTCGAGCTGGCCGTGCGACGTCCATCCGAGCATGCCCCTGGTGGCGCCGCTGACCCGCGGCCACGCGGGATAGGCGATGCAATAGGCGATCGCGAAGATCACGGTGGCATAGAAGGTCCACAGCCACCAGCGCGGCATCGGCGTGTCGAGTTCCTCGATGCCGTCCCATTCATGGCCGACGAACGGCGTGCCGGTCTTTTCGTCGATGCGCTTTTCGTCAGCCATCGATAGGATCCTCGTCGTCAAAAATGCTGGCGGCGGCGCGCGCGCCGCCGCGCCGGGCCGCCGGCAGGAAGGTCCAGCCGATCAACGAGAGGAAGGTGGCGGCCATCGCCAGCAACCCCCAGCTGTCGGCGAAGTGGCGCAGCGCGTCGTAGCTCATTTCACCTGCTCCCGCGGCGCGGCGGCGCGGAAATCGACCTGTGTGCCGAGGCCCTGGAGATAGGCGACCACCGCGTCCATCTCGGTCACCCGGCCGGGCTGGCCGTCAAAGTCGCGCGACCGTGCGTTGGGATAACGCGTCGCGAGATCGGCGGTATCGCCGCCTTGCCCGGCCTGCGTCGCCAGATCCTCGTTCGCCTTGGCGATATCGCCCTCGCCATAGGGCACGCCTTCGGCGCGCAGCGCGCGCAGGTGCGCGGCCATGTCGCCGGGCGTCAGGTCGCGATCGGCCAGGAAGGCGTAGCCCGGCATGATCGATTCCGGCACCACCGCGCGCGGATCCTTGAGGTGCTGGACGTGCCATTCGTCGGAATAGCGGTCGCCGACGCGGGCAAGATCGGGTCCGGTGCGCGACGAGCCCCACTGGAACGGGTGATCGTACATGCTTTCGGCCGCCAGGCTGTAATGCCCGTAACGCTCGGTCTCGTCACGGAACGGGCGGATCATCTGGCTGTGGCAGCCGTAGCAGCCCTCGCGGACGTAGATGTTGCGCCCGGCCAGCTCTAGCGGGGTATAGGGCCGCACGCCCTCCACCTTGGCGACGGTCGATTGGATCCAGAACAGCGGCGCGATCTCGACGATCCCGCCGATCGCGACGACCGCCAGCGCGAGCGCGCCGAGCAGCGTCACATTGCGCTCGATCTTCTTGTGGCTCTGGGCAAGACTTGCCATCGTTCGATTTCCTCAACGGGCCGTGGGGGCGGAAAGCGGACGGTCTCGCGACGGATCGAATGGCGCGTCGTGCAGCGGCGCTTCGGCGCGCAGCCGGCCGGCGACGGTCATCCAGACATTCCACGCGAAGAAGGCCGCGCCGAGGAAGTAGAGCCCCCCGCCCGCCACGCGGATCACGTAATAGGGGTGCATCGCCTGGACGACCTCGGCGAAGGAATAGACGAGGTAGCCGTCGTCGCCATATTCGCGCCACATCAGGCCCTGGGTGATCCCCGCCACCCACATCGAGGCGGCGTAGAGCACGATGCCGAGCGTCGCGCACCAGAAGTGCCAGTTGACCATGCGCCGCGAATAGAGCCGCTCGCGTCCCCACAGGCGTGGCGTCATGTAATAGACCGCCGCGAACGTAATCATGCCGTTCCAGCCCAGCGCGCCCGAATGCACATGGCCGATCGTCCAGTTGGTGTAATGGCTGAGCGAATTGACGCTCTTGATCGACATCATCGGGCCTTCGAAGGTGCTCATGCCGTAGAAGGCGAGCGCGAAGACCATCATGCGGATGATCGGATCGGTGCGGATCTTGTCCCATGCGCCGTTCAGCGTCATCAGGCCGTTGATCATCCCGCCCCAGCTCGGCATCCACAGCATGATCGAGAAGACCATGCCCAGCGTCTGCGCCCAATCGGGCAGCGCGGTGTAGTGGAGGTGATGCGGACCGGCCCAGATGTAGAGGAAGATCAGCGACCAGAAATGGATGATCGACAGGCGATAGCTGTAGATCGGGCGC